>NZ_LDJI01000031.1 GCF_001431415.1 Stenotrophomonas humi
GGTAATGGGGGTTGGGGAAGGGGAGCTTTCAGCGCGTCACCCAAACAGGAACAGGCCCTTGCGGGCCTGTTCTGTTACCTAACTCCGGCATGCCGGGAATTGTGGCTGCGATGACGCCCGTCAGGCGTGATCCAGGCTGCTGGTTTCATCGCGCTTTTCACGCGGCGGCAGCGGCTCTTCGCCCTTGACCAGGAACCACACGTTCTCGGCGATGTTGGTGGCATGGTCGCCGATGCGCTCCAGGTTCTTGGCCATGAACAACAGGTGCGTGCACGGGGTGATGTTGCGCGGGTCTTCCATCATGTAGGTGAGCAGCTCGCGGAACAGCGCGGTGTACTGCGCGTCCAGGCGGGCATCGTCCTGGCGCAGCTTGAGCGCGGCTTCCACATCGTTGTTGCGGTAAGCCTCCATCGCGCCGCGCACCTGGATGGCGGCCAGACGGCCCAGTGCGCGCAGGCCCTGGATCTGCGGCAGCGGCGGCACCGACACCAGCGCGATCGAACGCTTGGCGACGTTGGCGGCGTAGTCACCAATACGCTCGATATCGGCGGGGATGCGCAGGCCGGCGAGGATCTCGCGCAGATCGCGGGCCATCGGCCCGCGCAGCGCCAGGCGCATCACGTCATGGCTGATCTGCTGTTCGAGCTGGTCGATGGCGTCGTCGTTGGCGACGATGCGCTGTGCGGCCTTCTCGTCGCGTCGCTCGATCACATCCAGCGCCGCTTCCAGCTGGGCCACGGACATTTCGCCCATGCGCAGGATTTCGGCCACCAGACGCTGCTGCTCTTCGTCATAGCTCTTGACGATGTGGTCGTTGGGGAGATTCATGGAATGCTCACTGGAAGGTGTGGTGGAGACAAGGTTTGAAGCAGAACCACGGCGCGCCGCATGGGCTCGGCGCTGCGCCGCCGCACATCAACCGAAGCGGCCGGTGATGTAATCCTCGGTCTGCTGTTTGGAAGGGTTGGAGAAGATCACTTCGGTGCGGTCGTGTTCGATCAGGTCGCCCAGGTACATGAAGGCGGTGTAGTCGGATACGCGCGCGGCCTGCTGCATGTTGTGGGTGACGATGGCGATGGTGTAGTCGTTCTTCAGCTCTTCGATCAGCTGTTCGATACGGCTGGTGGAGATGGGGTCCAGCGCCGAGGTCGGTTCATCGAGCAGCAGCACGTCCGGGCGCAGTGCCACGGCGCGGGCGATGCACAGGCGCTGCTGCTGGCCACCGGACAGGCCCAGCGCGCTCTGGTTGAGCTTGTCCTTCACCTCGTCCCACAGCGCACCCTGGCGCAGGGCCTGCTCGACGCGGTCGCGCATGTCGACCTTGGACAGTTTCTCGTGGTGGCGGATGCCGTAGGCGACGTTCTCGAAGATGGTCATCGGGAACGGCACCGGCTTCTGGAACACCATGCCGACCTTGCTGCGCAGGCGGTTCATCGGGTACTTCGGCGACAGGATGTTCTCGCCGTCCAGCAGCACTTCACCGCGCGCTTCCAGCTTGGGATACAGCGCGTAGATGCGGTTGAAGATGCGCAGCAGCGTGGACTTGCCGCAACCGGAAGGGCCGATCAACGCGGTGACGCGTTTTTCGGGGATTTCCAGGTTGATGCTCTTCAACGCGTGGTACTTGTCGTAGTAGAAATCCAGTCCGCGGGCAGCGAGCTTGACCGGCGCCGGCGTCAGCAGTTCCTGCGCGGAAGAGGGCACATTGATGCGCTGCATCGGCACGGCATTGGTGAGGTCGTTCATGGCAAGGTCCATGGCAATCAATCGTTTGAGGTCAGTCGTTCGAAATGCGGTTGCGCAGCAGCAGGCCGCGCGCGGAGAGGCTTACCAGCAGCACGAACACGGTCAGCACGAGTGCGCCGGCCCAGGCCAGTACCTGCCACGATTCGTAAGGGCTGCCGGCGAACTGGTTCATCACCACCGGCACCGAGGCCATCGGCTGGAACACGTTGGAGTTCCAGTACTGGTTGCCGAAAGCGGTGAACAGCAGCGGTGCGGTTTCGCCGGAGATGCGGGCCAGGGCAAGCAGGATGCCGGTGACGATGCCGGCCATCGCGCTGCGATAGAGCACCTGCATGATCACCTTCCACTGCGGTACGCCCAGTGCCAGTGCTGCTTCGCGCATCTGCACCGGTACCAGCCGCAGCATTTCATCGGTGGTGCGGATCACCACCGGCAGCACGATGAAGGCCAGCGACAGCGCACCGGCGAACGCGGAGAACTGGCCGCCGGTCTGCATCACATACAGGGTGTAGACGAACAGGCCGAGCACGATCGAGGGTGCCGAGAGCAGGATGTCGTTGACGAAGCGCACCACCGTGCCGGCCTTGCGGGCATTGCCATACTCGGCCAGCCAGGTGCCGGCTGCCACGCCCAGCGGCGTGCCGATGCCGATTGCCAGGGCGCACATCACCGCACTGCCGAAGAAGGCGTTGAGCAGGCCGCCTTCCTGCATCGGTGGCGGCGTCATCTTGGTGAACAGGTTGAGGTTGATGCCGGGCAGGCCCTTGGACAGCAGCGTCCACAGGATCCAGCCGAGGAAGAACAGGCCGAACAGCGCGGTGGCGCAGGACAGGACCAGTGCCACCACGTTGCCTATGCGGCGACGCAGGTACAGCGAATCGGATGTGGTGGACATCAGTTGCCCTCCTTGCGGGACAGACGCATCAACATCAGGCGGGCGATGGCCAGCACCACGAAGGTGACGATGAACAGCACGAAGCCAAGCAGCAGCAATGCCGAGCGATAGGTTTCCGTGGCTTCACCGAAATCATTGGCGATCAGCGCGGCGATGGTGGTGCCCGGTTCCAGCAGCGAGGGCGACAGGCGCACGCTGTTGCCGATCACGAAGGCCACCGCCATCGTCTCGCCCAGTGCACGGCCCAGGCCCAGGAACACGCCGCCGATGACGGCCGAGCGCGTGTAGGGCAGCACGATGTCCCAGCTAACTTCCCACTTGGTCGAGCCCAGCGCGTAGGCCGATTCCTTCAGGCGGGTAGGTACCGTGAGGAACACTTCGCGCATCACCGAGGAGATGAACGGGATGACCATGATGGCCAACACGAAGCCGGCCGTGAGCATGCCGATGCCCAGCGGCGGGCCCTGGAAGAAGATGCCGATCACCGGCCATTGGCCGAGCGTTTCGTTGAGGAACGGTGTGACGTATTCCGTCATCACCGGCACCAGTACGAACAGGCCCCACATGCCGTAGATGATCGAAGGAATGCCGGCCAGCAGTTCGATGGCGGTGCCGACCGGGCCACGCAGCCAGCGCGGTGCAACCTCGGTCAGGAAGAAGGCGATGCCGAAACTGACCGGCACGGCGATCAGCATGGCGATGACGGCGGTGACGATGGTGCCGTAGATCGGCGCCAGCGCGCCGAACTTGTTCTCGACCGGATTCCAGTCGGAGGAATAGAAGAAGCTGAGCCCCTGTTGCTGCAGGGCATGACGACCACCCCACAGCATCGACAGCGCGGCGCTGGCCAGGGCGACCAGCACGAAGATCACGGTGGCGATAAGGAACCAGCGGAACAGTCGGTCGTTGCGGGCGTCGCGCAGGTCACGCGATGAGGGCGTAGAGAGAGGCGGTGCGATGGCATTCATGGCAGCGGCGTGGGCCCAAGGGGGAAGCGGGGAAACATCAGTCCCTCGTTGAAGAGGGGAGAACCGTCATTCCCGCCGAAGCGGGGGATTTCAACCGGCGAGTGCCGGTACATCACGGTTGCGGTTGCTTGTGGCTTCAACGTCAACAGCAAGCGCGGAAGAAGCAGGTCCGATCCCCGCCTGCGCGGGGGATGTGATGACAGAGGCGGGTGCGCCAGCGGCACACCCGCCTCATCGCGTCACTTGAACTCGGCAGCCCAGTAGCTTTCGATCTGCGTTACCAGTTCCGCCGGCAGCGGCACGTAGTGCAGTTCGTTGGCCTGCGTCTGGCCGTTCTCGAATGCCCACTTGAAGAACGCGCGGGTGTCGGCGCTGCGCTTGGCATCCTTCGGCTGCTTGTGCATCAGCATGAAGTTGGTGGCGGTGATCGGCCATGCATTGGCGCCCGGGGCATTGGTGATGACCAGGTTGAAGTCCTTGGCATTGGCCCAGTCGGCGCTGGCGGCAGCGGCGGCGAAGGTCTCGGCGGTCGGCTGCACCCAGGTGCCGGCGGCGTTCTGCATCGAGGCGTACGGCATGTTGTTCTGCAGTGCGTAGGCCAGTTCGACGTAGCCGATCGAGCCCTTGATCTGCTGCACGTACGAGGCGACGCCTTCATTGCCCTTGCCGCCGACGCCGTCGGGCCACTGCACCGAGGTGCCTTCGCCGACCTTGTCCTTCCACTCGCCGCTCACCTTGGACAGGTAGTTGGAGAAGTTGAAGGTGGTGCCGGAACCGTCGGAGCGGTGCACCAGGGTGATCTTGGCATCGGGCAGGGCCACGCCCGGATTGGCTTCGGCGATGGCCTTGTCATTCCACTGCTTGATCTTGCCCAGGAAGATGTCCGCCAGCAGGGTGCCGCTCAGACGCAGCTGGCCCGGCTGCAGACCTTCAAGGTTCACCACCGGCACCACGCCGCCGATGGCCGACGGGAACTGGCCGAGACCGGCCTGCGCCAGCTCTTCGGAGGAGAGCGGCTTGTCCGAGGAACCAAAGTCAACGGTGCCTGCCTTGATCTGGGCGATGCCGCCACCCGAGCCGATGGACTGGTAATTGATCTTGGCGCCGGTGGCGGCGTTGTAGTCAGCCGACCACTTGGACACCAGCGGGAAGATGAACGAAGCGCCGGCGCCGGAGATTTCTGCGGTCAGCTTGTCAGCGGCGCCCGGTGCGCCGGCAGCGGCATTTTCCGGGGTCGAAGCAGCCTGGTTGCCAGCGCCACCGCAGGCCGACAGGCCCAGGGCAATGGCCAGGGAAAGGGCGGCAAGACCGGTCGTGTGCAACTTCATGGGTCACTCCATAGCGGGGAAAATGCCGGCAGGGCCAGCGGATGAGGCTATGAAATGATGTTTTTGTTACAACCTGATTACATCGTTAAAAGAATCTGAAAAGGCCAACGGAATCAATGCGGAAGCGAGGGGCTGGCCGTGCCGGGGTGTCCCGACCAGGGCGTTCGCTGGCGCAGCTGCCGTGGCGCACGGCCCCGATCAAAAAAATGGCGCGGATCACTTGATCCGCGCCTGAGGCGACGAGGGAGAGGGACTCGGCGTCTCTACACTCAGTAAGCCAGGTTCTGCTGCCAGTAGGTTTCGATCTGGCGGACCAGCGGATCGGGCAGCGGCACGTAGTCCAGCTGACGGGCCTGGGCATCGCCGTTGGCGTAGATCCAGCGGAAGTACTCGACCGCCGCCTTGGCACCTTCAGCGGTCTTGGGCTGCTTGCGCATCAGGATGAAGTTGGTGGCGGTGATCGGCCAGGACTGCTCGCCCGGCGCATTGGTCATCACCAGGTAGAAGTCGCGGGCGTTGGCCCAGTCGGCGCTGGCGGCAGCGGCCGAGAAGCTCTCGTCGCGCGGCTGCACGAAGTTGCCGGCGGCATTCTTCATGCGCGAGAAGGTCAGGCGGTTCTGCAGGGCGTAGGAGAACTCGACGTAACCGATCGAGCCCTTGATCTGCTTGACGTAAGCGGCCACGCCTTCATTGCCCTTGCCGCCGATGCCTACCGGCCACTGGACGCTGGTGCCTTCACCTACGCTGGTCTTCCAGTCGTTGTTGACCTTGGACAGGTAGTTGACGAAGTTGAAGGTGGTGCCCGAGCCATCGGAACGATGCACGACGGTGATCTTGGCGTCGGGCAGTGCCAGGCCGGCGTTGAGCGCGACGATGGCCGGGTCATTCCACTTGGTGATCTTGCCCAGGAAGATGTTGGCCAGGGTCGGGCCGTCCAGCTTCATCGCACCGGCTTCGACGCCGGCAACGTTGAGCACCGGCACCACGCCGCCGATCACCGACGGGAACTGCACCAGGCCGGCCGAGGCCAGTTCTTCCGGGCGCAGCGGCGCGTCGGACGAGCCGAAATCCACGGTGTTGGCCTTGATCTGGGCAATACCGCCGCCCGAACCGATCGACTGGTAGTTCACCCGCTTGCCGGTCGCGGTGCTGTAGTCGGCCGACCACTTGGACATGACCGGGTAGATGAAGGAAGCGCCGGCGCCGGTAACGTCGGAGGCGTTGGCAGCAAACACGGACGACGCGGCGAGGATGGCAACGACGGCGCGCGATTTGATGGCGTGGATCACGAATGGCTCCTGGAGGTAGAGGTGCGGTAGGTCCGCCCGGCGCCTATTCCATAACCATTTGATGACAATGCAGCGTCTGTCATATGACGTTGCGATGACAGCTGAAATCCACTCAGAAGGTGGCTTCGATCGTCTTCGGCAGCGGGTAATGACGGCCCTGCGGACGCAGCAGGTAGCGTTGCTCGGGCAGGTTGCGGCGCTCCTCGACGCATTCGCCCGCGGCATCCTCATGATTGAGGATGGCGGCGCTGCGTTCGTGCACGCGCAGCTCGGCGAAGCCCTGCGCAGGCGTGGGGCCGATCTCCACGGTGCGGCTGAGCTGATGGAACTCACCCGCACAGCGGGTATCCCATTCGCCGCCAAAACGGGCGACCACGATCTGCCCGGTCACCGGCTCTATCCGGTCCTTGTCCAGCACGAACAGCTGCAGGCGGGTGTCGTTGAACGGGTTGGGTTGCGAGGAGCCGCTGCGGCCGATACGCACGCCGAACGCGCGCACGTCGGCCGAAAGTCGGTAGCGCGCGGTATCCAGGCTCACCTCCTCGCTGCGGATGGCGTCGCTGCTCATCATGCCGGGAAGGCGCAGGGTGGCACGCGGGCGCAGCGTGGCGGTATCCACCACCAGCAGATCCAGATCGCCGTCCTGGTAGGCGCCGTTTTCCTCTTCCGGGCCAAGTACGGGCACGGCCATCAAGGTCAGTGTCGTGTCCGCCGGCCACACACGGCAGCTGCCCCGCTCGGCATTGAGCGGTGTGCCTGCCGGGAGCGGTAGTGCGCCCGCCGGCCGTTGTGCATAGGCCTGGCGGATGCGTTCGGCACTGTCGGCGCCGCAGTCCTGGGCCAGGGCGGTGATGGGAAGGGCGAGCAGCATCAACAGGGCGAGGCGCATGGGTCAATCCTTTGAATAGCGGAGGTGAGGATAGCGTGCTGCTCGATCCATTCGCCTGTATGCCGGTGCCGCATGCACGGATCGCCCGTGTCAGCCATCGTGCTGCATAGCCTGATCTCCGTGCAGGCCATTGCGCCGTTGGCGCAGGGAGGCGGATTGGAAGCACCGAGGTGCTGCCCATTTCGCGCTGCTGCCCGTGCCGCTGAAGGCACAAACAAAGAACGCCCCTTGCGGGGCGTCCGTGCTGTTGCATGCAACCAAGGCTTACCAGAAGAACTGCAGACGCGCTTCCAGGATGTTCGGCTTGTCGCTCACGAAGGTGCGCGCGCTGGAGCTGTACTTCTTGCTGTCGACCATCACGTAGTTCATCGAGGCCTTGAAGTTCGAACGCCAGTACCAGTTGGCGCCGACGGTCCAGATGTCCATCTTGCCGCCCAGCACGCCGTCCACGATCGGCGGACGTCCGGCGACCGGGTTGGCCGCGAGGCCGCCATCGTTCAGATCGATGTGGTCGAAACGCGCGGCCAGCTGCCACATGCCACGGCCCGGCTCATCCGGCAGGCCCAGGCTCGGGGTGCCGCCCTTGTAACCCCAGGTCTCGCCGGTGACATTCCACACGCCGCTGACATAGAAGCCATCGGTGGTGTAGTTGCTGTGGTCGTAACGCTTGGCCTTGGAGCTGTAGTACTCGCCCTGGGCCTTGAACGGGCCGCGCACGTACATGGCTTCGGCACCGACGGTGCTGAGGCGGTCGGTGTCCTTCAGGTCGCCGCTGTCGACCAGGCGCACGGTGGCCAGGTCGGCGTTCGGGCGTGCGCGCAGACGCAGCAGGTCCGCGTCGGTGTCGTAATCGACGTAGCTCAGGCCGAGATGCAGGATGTTGCCCTTCTCATTGATCGGGGCGAACGTGCCGCGCACGCCGTAGCCGCTGCCATGGGCCAGGTCGCGGGTCAGCTCGCGGCCGAAGGCCGAGGCGTTGACCGACCAGTTGCTGTCACCGAAGCCATAGCCCACACCGAGGCGGCGGGCCACCGCATAGGTGTTGGTGACCGTGGCCTTGGAGATGAAATCGTTGTTCTTGGTGCTGGACAGTTCTTCCAGGCTGTTGGGCTGCTTGTACTGGCCGGCCTGGAAGAAGTGGTTGGCGTTGCCACCCAGCTTGTACTTGACGTTGGTGTCCAGGAACTTGTCGGCCTTGGCGTCATAACCGACCACCCATTCCACGTTGCCCGGGCCCTTGCCCTTGAGCACCAGCTCGGCGCGACGCAGCTCGAACTCGCTGTCCTTGCCGTTCTTGGCGACACCGTTGAGGTCGGCCTTGTCGTTGTCGAACCAGTTGCCGTCAGCCTGCACCAGGCCTTCGAAGGTGATTTCGGAACCGCCGATGACGTCGATGGCGACTTCAGCGTGGGCGGCCGGCACAAACAGCGCCGCCGCAACGGCTGCAGTAAGAAGTTGGCGATGCAGTTTCATGGGTGGATGGCCTTGCAGGCAGGTTGAGGATGCTGCGAAGGCTAGGGCGTAAAGATTGCGTAAATGTGACAGTCCGGCGACTAACTTTTCCCCCGGTACACCCATGCCCACGTAGTGAACACGTGGGCTGTTACCGGCAGGTGTCGTAGAGATGGCAGTCGGTGGCGCTCGGACGTCTGTTGTCCTGACTTCGAAATGTGACCGCCGATCACGGGTCACACACGTAGGACGATCCGGTTTGCGCGCCGTGCACGGATGGTGGCCGTGCAGGATCAACCGGCCCGCAACCGGGGACTGTGCCGCTTTATTTGGGGGCGGCGATGTTGCCGCGTCAGGCGACTGTCTTGTCCCTGAAATGACACAGATCGCGGATCACGCACTGAGGACAATCCGGTTTGCGTGCCTTGCACACATAGCGGCCGTGCAGGATCAGCCAATGATGGGCGTCGAGCAGGAATTCATCGGGAATCACCTTGAGCAGGCCATCCTCCACCGCACGCACATCCTTGCCCGGGGCCAGCCCGGTACGGTTGCCGACGCGGAAGATATGCGTGTCCACCGCCATCGTTGGCTGGCCGAAGGCGGTGTTGAGCACCACGTTGGCGGTCTTGCGGCCAACGCCGGGCAGGGCTTCCAGTGCCGCGCGGTCGGCGGGAACCTCGCCGCCGTACTTCTCCACCAGGATCGCGCACGCGGCGATTACGTTCTTGGCCTTGGCATTGAACAGGCCAATGGTCGCGATGTAACGCTTCAGTCCTTCTTCGCCCAGGGCAAGAATGGCCTGGGCGGTGTTGGCCACCGGGAACAGCTTGCGCGTGGCCTTGTTGACGCCCACGTCGGTGGCCTGTGCAGACAACGCGACCGCGACCAGCAACTCGAATGGCGAGCTGTACTCCAGTTCGGTCTTCGGGTGTGGATTGAGTTCGCGCAGGCGCGTGAACATCTCACGCACTTCCTCGCGGCTCATGCGCGTACTGGCGCGTGTGGCCGCCGGCTTCTTCACGACGCCCGTGGCTTTCTTTGCAGTGGTTTTCTTCACTGCAGCTTTCTTCACCGCGGCCTTCTTGGTCGCGGCTTTGCTGACGGCGGCGGCACTCATGACGACGGCTTCTCCGCGGCGCGTGCCTTGGCACGGGCAAGGATGGCCGCCGCCGCCGAGGGCAGGGCAGGTTTGCTGTCGGCCACCGGTGGCGGTGCACGACGCGCTTCGCGCTCGGCGGCACGCCGCGCCAGTCGCGCATCGCGTGCGCGGTGGCGCTCGCGTGCGGCCCAAGCGCTGCGCAGATGCTGCTGGGCAGCGAGCAGTTGCTGCGACTGTGCGGGCGACAACGTGGTTTCGGCCGGCGAGGCGATGAAGTCCATCAATCCTGCACGCACGGCGGCGTCCAAGTCGTCATCAAGCACGAACTGCAACAACTGTTGCGCTGAAACGGAAACGGCAGACATCAGGGTCGTGACTCAGCGGTTCTTGAATTCCGGCGTGCGGCGTTCGAGGAAAGCGCGGGTGCCTTCGCGCATGTCCTCGGTGGAGAAGGCCAGGCCGAACTGCGCGCTTTCGTATTCCAGGCCTTCTTCGATGCCGCATTCGCCACCGACGTTGATCGCGTCGAGGATGCCGCGCAGCGCCAGCGGTGCGGCATTCGCCAGTTGCGTGGCGACCTTCAGGGTTTCCGCTTCCAGTTCAGCGGCCGGCACCACGCGGTTGAGCAGCCCCAGTTGCTGGGCACGCGCCGCGTCAATCGGTGCGCCCAGCAGGCACAGTTCCAGCGCGGCGGCACGGCCGGCCAGGCGCAGCAGGCGCTGGGTACCACCGAAGCCCGGCAGCAGGCCCAGGTTGATCTCCGGCTGGCCGACCTTGGCACTGTCGGCGGCGATGCGCAGGTGGCAGGCCATGGCCAGTTCCATGCCGCCGCCCAGCGCAAAACCGTTGACCATGGCGATCACCGGCTTGTTCAGGCGTTCGATCCGGCGCATCAGGCGTTGGCCGATCAGCGAAAAGTCACGCCCCTGAACCGGGGTCAATCCGTTCATCTCGGCAATGTCGGCACCGGCCACGAAGGCCTTGGGGCCGGCTCCGGTCAGCACCACCACCCGTACCTCATCGGCCTGGGCGGCATCGGCAAAGGCCGCGTCCAGCGACTCCAATGTCTGTCGATTCAAGGCGTTGAGCTTTTCCGGGCGCTGCACCGTAAGAGTGCGGATGCCATCACGGGTGCTGATTGAAACCGGTGCCTCGGACATGCAGTGGAACTCCTGGAAAAGTTAAAAAAAAGTGATGCTGGAACTATTGTCTGACCATGCGTGTCTGAGCTTGCGTCGTCAGTGGCGGACAGCCTTTGTGACGGCTATCCTAACCCGTCGCCTCATGCGGCATGGTTGCCCCTGAGACACCCTTCCTGGAGAACTGTTTGATGAAGTTGCGTTCTATCGCGGTCGCCGTGGCCGCTCTGGCCCTGACCGGCACCGCATTCGCCCAGGACGTCTCGTCCGAGAAGGGCAAGCTGAGCTATTACTTTGGTTACGACTACGGCAACAACCTTGCCGAGCTCACCGGTCGTGGCGAACAGTTGGACATTGCTTCGGTAGTGAAGGGCCTGCAGGACGCCTACGCCAAGAAGCAGCCGGCCATCACCGCCGACCAGCTCAAGCCCGCCGTCGAAGCCTTCCAGCGCCGTGAGCAGGGCCGTGCCCAGGCTGCCAAGGCCGAGTACGACAAGGCGGCTGCTGATAACAAAACCCGTAGCGACCAGTTCCTGGCCGCCAACAAGGCCAAGCCGGGCGTGCAGAGCCTGGCCGGTGGCGTGCAGTACCGCGTGATCGAAGCCGGCAGCGGCGCCAAGCCGACCCAGGCCAGCAACGTTGCCCTGGAAGTTGCCGGTCCGTTCCCGTACGGCCAGCGTCCGACCGAAGCGCGTCCGGCCCAGTCGATTCCGTCGATCAAGTTGAGCGAAGTCGAGATGGCTGCCATGCGCGAAACCCTGCTGCAGATGCCGGCAGGCGCCAAGTGGGAAGTCACCCTGCCGCCGGACAAGGCTTACGGTGCCGACCCGCGTACCCCGTTCCCGCCGAACGTGGCTGTGCAGTTCGAGATCAAGCTGGTCAGCGTCAAGTAATTCACGCGCATCAGTTGAGTTGAAGAAAAACGCCGGTGCTTGCACCGGCGTTTTTTTGTGCGCGGCTTCCGCTGATGCGCTGCGGTTTGGACGCAGACGGCGTCAGCAGGCGACGGATCGCCAATGACATGCCTCGTGCGGCCCTGGAGGACGCAGCATCCCCTGGAATGTCGAGGTGTGCGCAAGGTGTTTACCGATGGCTGGGTATACTCCGCGCCATCTGCTGGAGGACACCATGGAATACAGGAAGTCGGTGCGTATGCGGTGGGCGGCGGTCGCTTTTGCGGCGTTGGCCCTGGTTGCAGGATGCAAACGGAATGAAACCGGTCAGCTGCCCGGCGCCACGGGCGAGGCCATCGTGGCCAAGCAGGAGGAGGTCAAGGGCTTCGCCATGTTGCGCGCCTGGCCCGATCAGCAGCGCGGTGATGGCCTGGCATTGGCCGTCGAGTTCTCGCGGCCACTGGTAGGTACGCAGGACTTCGACAAGCTGCTGCGCTTCGAGGAAAAGGTCGGCACCGATCAAAGCAGCTGGTCACTGTCCGACGACGGCAAGACCCTGCGCTATCCCTATGTGGAGGCGGCCAAGGAATACACGCTGATCATCTCACCCGACCTGCTTGCCGCTGACGGCAACCGGCTGGGCACCGAGGTGCGGCAGAAGGTGTTCACCGGTGAGCTGGATCCTGCGGTGGGCTTTGCCTCGCAGGGCAGCGTGCTGCCGTCCAAGGACAGCCGCGGCCTGCCGGTGGTGTCGGTGAACGTGCCGGAGGTGGATGTCGAGTTCCTGCGCGTGCGCGAGAAAGACCTGCCCACCTTCTTCAGCCAGTACCAGCGCGGCGGTCGCCGTGGCAGCTGGGAACTGGACAGCGAGTACAGCGAACGCACGCCCCTGTCCAAGCTTGCCGAGCCGGTGTACGTGAACCGCTTTGTGCTCGGTGGCAAGCAGAACGAGCGCGTGTTGACGTACCTGCCGATCCAGGAAGTGAAGGAGCTGCAGCAGCCCGGGCTGTACTTCGCGGTGATGAAGCGCACCGGCAGCTTCGAGGGCGAGTTCGACACCGCATTCTTCACCGTCAGTGATATCGGACTGCACACGCGTGCCTACAAGGACAAGCTGTTCGTGCACACCGCCTCGCTGGCCAATGGCGCGCCTGCCAAGAAGGTGGAGCTGAAGGTCATCGACGGCAAGGGCGAAGTGGTGCTGCGCGGGCAGACCGACGCCAACGGCAACGCGCTGCTGAACTACACGCTCGATGCGGCGCATGTGCTGGTGGCATCCAACGGCAGCGACACCACGATGCTGCCGTTCAACCAGCCGGCCCTGGACCTGAGCGAGTTCGCGGTGGCCGGGCGCCAGAATGCCAATTTCGATGTGTTTGCCTGGTCCGGTCGTGATCTGTACCGCCCGGGTGAAACCGTGCGTGTGTCTGCGGTGCTGCGCGACAACGATGGCAAGAAGCTTCCGGGGCCGGCGACGGGCGGGCAGCCGGTGTTCCTGCGGCTCAAGCAACCGGATGGCAAGACCTTCCGCGAAACGCGCCTGCAGCCGGGCGAACAGGGCTATTTCTCGTTCGAGCAGACCATTCCGGTGGAAGCGCCGACCGGCCGCTGGCAGGTGGAGTTCCGCACCGACCCGGGCAGCAAGGAGGCCGTGCAGGGCATGACCCTGCGGATCGAGGAGTTCCTGCCCGAGCGCATGAAGCTGGACCTGGACAGCGCCCAGAAGACGATCAAGCCGGGGGAGCCGTTCAAGCTGCAGGCCGATGCGGCTTACCTGTATGGCGCGCCGGCCGACGGCAACCGTTTCACCGCACGTCTGGCGTTGGCGGTGGAGCAGCACCCGGTCGAATCGATGCCGGGCTGGTTCTTCGGCGACCCGACGGTACAGCTGCCGCGCGAAGCCAACGACGTGATCGACACCAAACTGCCGGCCGACGGCAAGCTGCGTGAGGATGTGGCCCTGCCGGCCGACACGGGCAAGGGCACGACGGTGTCGGCGCTGGTGTCCGGCAGCGTGTACGAAACCGGTGGGCGAACCGTCACCCGCACGCTCAAGCGCGTGGTGTGGCCGGCCCAGGCACTGGTGGCGGTGCGTCCGTTGTTCAATGATGCCGATGGTGCCGATGCCAACGCCAATGCGCGTTTCGAGTTGATGCGCGTGGATGCCGAGGGCAGGCCGCAGCCGGCCAAGGGTTTGAAGATCACCCTGGTGCGTGAGCTGCGCGACTACCACTGGACCTATACCGACAACAGCTGGGACTACGACTTCACCCGCCGTTTCGAGAACAAGGAAACCCGCACGCTCGACGCCGGTACCACCTCGGCCAAGTTTGATTTTCCGGTCGAGTGGGGCGAGTACCGTGTGGACGTGTTCGATCCGGGCACCGGCCTGACCACGCGGTATCCGTTCCGCGCTGGCTGGAGCTGGGATGACGACAACCGCGGCCTGGATGCACGCCCGGACAAGGTCAAGGTGGCGTTGGACAAGACCGCCTACCGTGCCGGTGACACGCTCAAGGTGACGGTGACACCGCCGCATGCCGGCCGTGGCCTGCTGATGGTCGAAAGCGACCGCATGCTCTATGTGCAGGACATCGACGCCAAGCCGGGCAGCACCTTTGAAATCCCGGTCACCGCCGATTGGGAGCGGCATGACGTCTATGTCACTGCACTTGTGTTCCGTGGTGGCAGTGCGCCGAGCAAGATCACCCCGGCACGCGCGGTAGGTGTGGTGCATGTACCGATGGACCGCAGTGACCGCCGCATCGCGGTGGGCCTGATCGCGCCCAAGCAGATGCGACCGGAACAGCCGATGGCGGTGACGGTCAGCGCGCCTGAACTGGCCGGCAAGCAGGCGCATGTCACCGTGTCCGCGGTGGATGTTGGCATTCTCAACATCACCCGTTTCGCGGTGCCGGATGCGCCGGCGCACTTCTTCGCCCAGCGGCGTCTGGGCGTGGACGCGTATGACATCTATGGGCGGGTGATCGAGAGCTTCGAGGGCAACAACGGCAAGCTGAAGTTCGGCGGCGACATGGCATTGGCGGCGCTGCCGCAGGCCAAGCGCCCGACCGCGCGGGTGCAGACCGTTGATCTGTTCTCCGGGCCGGTGGCGCTGGATGCCAAGGGCAATGCGCGGGTCAACCTGCAGGTGCCGGACTTCAACGGCACGCTGCGCGTATCGGCGATGGTTTACACCGACGACCGCTACGGCAACCGCGACGTGGAAACGCTGGTGCGCGCGCCGATCCTGGCCGAGGCCAGCATGCCGCGGGTGATGGCCCCGGGCGACCGCAGCACCGTCACCCTGGACGTACAGAACTTCACCGGTAAACCCGGCGAGTTCGCGGTGCGGGTGGACGGCGAAGGCCCGCTGGGTATCGGTGAATCCACGCGCAAGGTGCAGTTGGCCGCCGACGCCAAGAGCACCCTGAGCTTCCCGTTGAGTGCGCAGGAAGGCTACAGCGTGGCCAAGGTGCGGGTGCGGGTGGATGGCAACGGCTTCAAGGTGGACCGCCGTTACGACCTGCCGGTGCGCGCGGCGTGGCCGCAGGTACTGCGTTCACAGACGCGCACGCTGGACCCGTTGGCGCCGGTCACACTGGACAGCAACTTTGCCAGTGGCCTGATGGCCGGCTCGGTCAATGCACGCATGCTGGTCAGTGCCTTGCCACCGATTCCATTCGCCTCGGCGCTGCAGGGTGCGTTGAACTATCCGTATGGCTGCGCCGAACAGACCACCAGCAAGGGCTATGCCGCGCTGATGCTCGACCAGGCCACCTCGACCATGCTCGGTGCCGACGGCCTGGATGCCAAGGCGCGCAACGAACGCATGGAAGGCGCGTTCGGGCGGCTGGCATCGATGCAGGTGGCCAACGGCAACTTCTCGATGTGGGGCGACGACGACTACATCAACCCGGCACTGACGCCGTACATCGCCGAGTTCCTGCTGGATGCCAAGGACGCCGGTTTCGCTGTCCCGGACAACGTGCTGCAGAAGTCGTTGAACCGCATCAGTGAAGACCTGCTCAGCGGCGGCAACCAGTTCTATGGCCAGGACCGCCGTGACTCGCTGAAGTTCGCCAACCAGGCGTACTCCGGCTATGTGTTGGCGCGGGTCAACCGGGCGCCCCTGGGTACGCTGCGCACGTTGTGGGACAACGAGCGCAGCAAGGCGCTGACGGGCCTGTCGCTGGTGCATCTGGGCGTGGCGTTGTCGCTGCAGGGCGACAGCAAGCGCGGCCAGGCAGCGATTGCGGCCGGCTTTGCCAAACCCATGACGGATCGCCCGGAGTACTTCGGTGACTACGGCAGTCCGCTGCGTGACGATGCGTTGATGATCGCGTTGCTGCACGAGCGCGGCCTGGCCAAGCCGGAGTACGACGCGCGCGTGATCACCCTGGGGCGCGAGATGGATGCGCGTCGCAACCGCGGTTGGCTGTGGTTGAGTACCCAGGAGCAGGTTGCGCTGGCCCGTCTGGGCAAGGCGTTGATGGCCAACCAGAAGAAGCTGGTGTCTGGTGAACTGGCGGTCGGTGAGAAGGTTGAGAGCATCGAGGCACGCAAGGTGTTCGCACGCGTGTTCGACATGGCGCAGTTGGCGCAGGGCGTGCGTTTCTCGCCACAGGGCGAGGCGCCGATGTTTGCCAGCCTGGAAGTGGCAGGTGTTCCGCGTCAGGCACCGGCACCGGACAGCACCCATATCGGCATCGAACGTAGCTGGTACGGCACCGATGGCAAGCCGTGGTCGCCGCGTCCATTGAAGGAAGGCGAAGCCCTGATCGTGCGGCTGAGCATCACCGCCGGCACCAGGATGCCCGATGCACTGGTGACCGATCTGTTGCCGGCTGGCCTGGAGATCGAGAACTTCAACCTGGGCGATGCCAAGCAGTGGGCCGACGTGGTGGTGGATGGCGTGGAGATCAGCGATCGCTCACGCGCGGCCGACGTCAAGCATGAGGAGTTCCGTGATGATCGTTACGTGGCGGCGTTGAATCTGTCGCGCGGCAACCAGGCGCACGTGTTCTACCTGGTGCGCGCGGTAACGCCGGGCACCTACACCGTGCCGCCGCCGCTGGTCGAGGACATGTACCGCCCCGACCTGCGCGGTGTGGGGCGTTCCAATCCCACAACCATCACGGTGGTGCAGCCCTGACCGGAGGCGTGCCTCTGGCCCCTTCCTTGCGTTGAAGACGTAGGGAAGGGTTTGTGGGCGCTGCGCAGGAGCGGCTTCAGCCGCGAAGCGGGCCTTGCTTCCGCAACCGGAATGCATGCATTGCTTTCACTGCCGTTGCTGTGACCCCGGCCGACTTCGTGATCGAGGTCGCTCCCACACTAATCCGCAGATGACGTGTGCGCTGCGTAGCAGTGACTTCAGCAGCGAAGCGGATTGAACGACGATTGAAGACGGCGATTGAAGACGACGATTGAAGAGCAGACAGCAGTGAACACGCGCGTCCAATGGCTGAAGAACGCAGGCATCCGCCTGCGCGCCGCTCTCACGCTTCGCCACCTGCGCTGGGGAGCTGCCGCACTCCTCACCCTGTTGCTCGTCCTCGACCTGTCGTTCCCGCCACCACTGCCCAAGTGGCGTGATACCAGTACGCTGGTGGTTGCCAGCGATGGCACGCCGCTGCGTGCCTTCGCCGATGCCGAGGGTGTGTGGCGCTATCCGGCCGACGCCAAGACGGTGTCGCCGTTGTATCTGCAGGCGTTGCTTACCTACGAAGACCGCTGGTTCTGGCGACATCCGGGGGTCAACCCATGGGCGCTGCTGCGTGCGGGAAAACAATGGCTGCTGGAGCGACGCATCGTGTCCGGGGGCTCCACGCTCACCATGCAGGTGGCACGCATTCTTGATCCGCACACGCGGACCCCGTGGGGAAAGCTCAAGCAGCTGCTGCGTGCGGTGCAGCTGGAAGTGCACCTGAGCAAGCGCGAGATTCTGGATCTGTACCTGGAACGTGCCCCGTACGGCGGCACCATCGAAGGCGTGGAAGCGGCCAGCTGGGCGTATCTGGGCAAATCCGCCGCGCATCTGTCGCAGGCCGAAGCCGCCTTGTTGGCGGTGCTGCCGCAGTCGCCGAGCCGGCTGCGCCCGGACCGCCATCCCGAAGCGGCGCAACGTGCCCGCGACAAGGTGCTGGCACGCATGGCCGAGCTGGGAGCATGGCCGGCAGACGAGGTCGCCGACGCGCGCATCGAACCGGTGGTGGCGCGGTCGCTGAAGCAGCCGCTGTATGCGGCCTTGCTTGCGCAGCGCCTGCGCAGCCAGCAGCCCAGGGTGGCGCATATCCAGACCACCATCGACAGTGGTCTGCAGCGCACGCTGGAAGAACGTGTTTCCTCGTATTTTTCGCAGCTTCCCGAGCGCACCTCCGCGGCGTTGCTGGTGATGGACAACACCACGCTGGAAGCCCGCGCCTATGTCGGCTCGGTGGCGTTCGGCGACAAGGCGCGGCTGGGCCATGTGGACATGGTGCAGGCCTGGCGTTCACCCGGTTCCACGCTCAAACCGTTCCTCTACGGCATGGCGCTGGAGGATGGGCTGATCCATTCGGAAAGCCTGTTGATGGATGCACCGCAGAGCTTCGGTGGTTATCGCCCGGGCAACTTCGATGCGGCGTTCAATGGCCCGGTGGGGGCAGCCAGTGCGTTGCGCCTGTCGTTGAACGTCCCGGTAGTGGACCTGCTGGACCGCGTCGGGCCGGCGCGTTTCACCGCGCGGCTTGCCAATGCCGGTGTCACCCTGAAGTTCCCACATGGCGCGCAACCCAATCTGGCGGTGATCCTTGGCGGCACCGGCGCCCGGCTTGAAGGGCTGGTAGGTGCGTTCGCCTCGCTCAACCGTGGCGGCATCGCCGGCCGCGTGCGTTATACGCCGCAGGACCCGCGCATCGAGCGGCGGATGATGTCCGACGGCGCGGCGTGGATCGTGCGTGAGATCCTCCAGTCCAATCCCCGTCCGGGCTACGGCGTGGGTACGTTCGACACCGGCAGTCGTCCCCACGTCGCCTGGAAGACCGGCACCAGCTATGGCTACCGCGACGCCTGGGCGATCGGCAGCACGCGCCACTACACCGTGGGCGTGTGGGTCGGCCGGCCGGATGGCACACCGTTGCCGGGCCAGTACGGCGCGGTGACCGCATTGCCGCTGATGTTCGAAGTGATCGACAGTCTGCCGCGACAGGGCAACGACAGCACCGCACAAACCGTGCCGGCCAGCGTCACGGAAGTGGATATCTGTTGGCCGCTGGGCATCGCTGCCGAGCAGACGCCGCCGGCCATGTGCCAGCGGCGCTTCCCGGCAATGGTGCTGGATGGCGTGATACCGCCAACGTTTCCGGAACGCGACGCGCGTCTGTGGCAGGCGGGCAGGGTGCGTTTCCAGGTGGATGCAAAGAGTGGGCAGCGGATTTCGGCTGGCTGCGAAGGGCACGAACAGCGCGAAGACCGCGAGATCGCACGCTGGCCGGCGCTGGCATCACCGTGGTTGTCGGTCGCGCAGCGGCAGGCGCAGCAACTGCCATCGTTGGCGCCGGACTGCGCCGCCGACGGGCATCAGTCCGACGGTGTGCTGCATATCCAGGGGCTCAACGACAAGGCGACGCTGGCGCGTCCACCTGGCGCGACACACGGGCCGCGTCTGCAGCTGCGCGCGCTGGGCAGCGAGTCGTCGATCGAGTGGTTGCTGGATGGGCGCTGGATAGCGCAGACGCGCGGCTCGCGCGTGTTCACGCGTGACTTCGATGAAGCCGGTGAACACACGCTCACTGCCTTGGCCGAAGACGGCGCGTGGACGCGCGTTCGGTTCCGGGTGGTGCAATAGCGCTTCACCCAGTGCCGATCAACAGTGCGCGACCACGATCCCCGCGAAGGCGCGGCGACTGATTACTGGACGCTCCCCGGAAGCGTTGCCAGCAATGCCCGCTCTTCTTGCCGCAACGTCAGAACCCGCACGCCATCCTCGGTCACTTCCACCGTGTGCTCGCATTGCGCGGATAGCTTTCCGTCGCGGGTGGTGACCGTCCAGCCGTCGTCGCTGCTGTCGATGGCGGCGCGGCCCTGGTTGATCATCGGCTCGATGGTGAATGTCATGCCCGCCTGCAGCACCAGCCCGGTGCCGCGTCGGCCGTAGTGCAGCACCTGCGGATCCTCGTGCATCTCACGGCCGATGCCGTGCCCGCAGTATTCCTTGACCACCGTATAGCCGCAGTCCTTGGCGTGGCGCTGGATGGCGAAGCCGATGTCACCGAGCGTTGCTCCGGGTCGCACCGTCGCGATGCCTTTCCACATGGCGTCGCGGGTGCTGTTCACCAGACGCTTGGCTTGATGGCTGACCTCGCCGATCGGGTACATCTTGCTGGAGTCTGCGATGTAGCCATTCTTCTCCAGGGTGATGTCGAGATTGACGATGCTCCCGTTGCGCAGGGTGTCCGAGGCGGACGGCACGCCGTGGCAAACGACGTTGTCGATGGAGCTGTTGAGCACATATTCGAAACCGTACTGGCCCTTGCTGGCAGGACGGGCCTTCAGCTCATGCACGATGAAGCGCTCGACCCAGTCGTTGACCTGCAGCGTGGTCATGCCTTCCAGTGGCAGTTGGTCCAGCGCCTCGAACACCGAGGCGAGCAAGCGACCGGATTCGGCCATGAGTGCCAGTTCGTGGGGCTGCTTGATCATGATTCGGCGGCCGCCAATGCTGCCGGGCGCACGCCTGCAGCGGTGAGTTCGCGGACAACGATCTCGTGGAAGCTGAGCTGCGGATTCAACTCGCACAGCATGCCGATCTTGATCCAGAAGCCGGCCTGGGCATTGATGGAACGACCAGAAACCGAACTGGCCTTGCGGATGTTGTCGTGCAGCTCGTCGTCGATGTTCACGATGCCCATGGCTGGTCCAGATCAAGGAATATACGAATCATATATCAATCGTATATCCGCAGTTGGACGTGAGCGCTCAGGTTGGGAGCCTCGGCAATCGCTGACAGCCTCAGATGGCGCTTCCACCCGTGTGCAGCAGCCCCAGGAATTCGTCGAACAGACGCGGGTCGATCAGGCGTCCGCGCTGCTTGCCAAGAATGTCGAGGGTGGCTTCGCTCGACATCGGTGCACGGTAGGGGCGCAGCGAGGTCATCGCGTCATACCCGTCGACGATGGTGAGGATGCGCGCACCCATCGGAATTTCCTCGCCCTGCAGGCCGTGCGGATAACCGCTGCCATCCCAGGCTTCGTGGTGATGACGGATCAGCGTGGCCACCTGCTGCGCATCCTCGCGGCCGGTGGCATTGAACAGGGCGGCACCGCGATCCGGGTGGGTACGCATGACCGAACGCTTGTCTTCGTCCAGCTTGCCCGGATACAGCAGCACGTCATCGCGGATGCCGATCTTGCCGACGTCGTGGAAGCGTGCGGCCAGTACCAGGTGCTCCAGGCGTTCTTCCGGCAGGCCACAGCGCTGACCCATGGCACGGGCCAGCTGCGAAACACGGTCGCAGTGGTGATCGGTGTAGCTGTCGCGCTGGTCGAGCGCGGCGGCCAGGACCGTAATCGTGCAGGAATCGTCCCGGGGAGGAATGGACAACCCGGTGGGCGTGGAAATGGGTGACATGAGAGGTACTGCCTTGAAGAGGCTCGCTGATGATAGGCGAGGGCGCGCATTCTCGGCGCGCCCTCGTTTTCACGCAAACGTCACGAAATCTTTCGTTCAGCTACTCAAGGGCGCAAGGTGGTCAGCAACGCGCGTGCCGCATTGAAGCGGTCTGCGCTTTCCGGCAATGGATGCTTGATGCGCAGCTTGTCCGGGCCGTCCATCTGGTAGAGCTTGGGCTGCTTCTGGATGAGCTGGATCACCGCCATCGGATCGATGTTGGGCTTGCTCTCGAACACGATGCGGCCACCATTTTCACCCAGCTCCAGTTTGCGGATGCCCAGCTCGTTGGCCTGCAGCTTGAGTTCGGCAATCGCGAACAGGTGCTTCACCGGATCCGGCAACAGGCCGAAGCGGTCGATCATCTCCACCTGCAGCTCACGCAGCGCGATGCTGTCGCGGGCGCTGGAAATGCGCTTGTACAGCGTCAGTCGCGTGTGTACATCGGGCAGGTAGTCGTTCGGAATCAATGCCGGCACATGCAGTTCCACCTCGGCACCGCGCGGTTCGTCGCCGGCGTCCAGGTCCGGCAGCCTGCCGGCCTTGATCGACCGTACCGCGCGTTCCAGCAACTCGGTGTACAGGCTGAAGCCGACCTCGGCCATCTGCCCGCTCTGGTCTTCGCCCAGCAGTTCGCCCGCGCCACGGATTTCAAGATCGTGCGTGGCCAGGGTGAAACCGGCGCCCAGCTCGTCCATCGAGGCGATGGCTTCCAGGCGTTTGTGCGCGTCTGCGCTGATCGAACGCTTGTCCGGCGGCACCACCAGGTAGGCGTAGGCACGGTGGTGCGAGCGCCCCACGCGGCCACGCAGCTGATGCAGCTGGGCCAGGCCGAACTTGTCGGCCCGGTTGATGATGATGGTGTTGGCGTTGGGGATGTCGATGCCCGATTCGATGATCGTACTGGCCAGCAGCACGTTGAAACGCTGCTTCTGGAAATCCAGCATCACCTTTTCCAGCTCGCGTTCGGGCATCTGCCCGTGCGCCACGCCGATGCGTGCTTCAGGCACCAGCTCGGACAGCTCGCGCTGCATGCGGCCCATGCTTTCCACATCGTTGTGCAGGAAGTACAGCTGGCCACCGCGCGACAACTCACGCTGGAACGCCTCACGCAGCTGGGCGTTGTCCCAGGCGGTGATGAAGGTCTTGACCGCCAGCCGGTTCGGCGGCGGGGTGGCGATGATCGACAGGTCACGCAGCCCGGCCATGGCCATGTTGAGCGTGCGCGGAATGGGCGTGGCGGTGAGCGTGAGCAGATGCACATTGGCACGCATCGCCTTCAACGCTTCCTTCTGGCGCACACCGAAACGTTGTTCCTCATCGACGATGACCAGGCCCAGATCCTTGAACTTCACGTCCGGCTGCAGCAAGCGGTGCGTACCGATGATCACATCGATCGTGCCTTCGGCCACCTTTTCCAGCTCGGCTTTGATTTCCTTGGTGCTCTTGAAGCGCGACAGCACTTCCACCTTGAGCGGGTAATCGGCGAAACGGTCGCGGAAGTTGCGGTAATGCTGTTCGGCCAGCAGCGTGGTCGGCACCAGCACCGCCACCTGCTTGCCGCCGCTGGCAGCGGCAAAGGCCGCACGCACGGCGACTTCGGTCTTGCCGAAGCCCACATCGCCGCAGACCACGCGGTCCATCGGCTGGCTGGACTGCAGGTCACGCAGCGTCGCTTCGATCGCGGCCAGCTGGTCGGTGGTTTCCTCGAACGGGAAGCCGGCGGCAAAGGGTTCGTACATGGCGCGGTCGATGTCCAGCGCCAGACCGGCGCGGGCCTGGCGTCGCGCCTGGATTTCCAGCAACTCGGCTGCAACGTCGCGGACCTTCTCGGCGGCCTTGCGCTTGGCCTTGGTCCATTGCTCGCCACCGAGCGAATGCAGCGGCGCGGTTTCCGGCGACGCGCCGGAGTAGCGGCTGATCAGGTGCAGCTGCGCGACCGGCACATACAGGCGGTCGCCCTTGGCGTATTCGATCTCCAGGAACTCGCCGGGCATGCCGCCGACGTCCATCGCGATCAGACCCCGGTAGCGACCGACACCGTGATCTTCGTGGACGATGGGCGCGCCTTCGGTCAACTCGCCCAGGTCACGGATGATGGCTTCCGGTTCACGACCGGCCCGGCGCGTGCGCCGCGCATGACCCGCGCGCTCGGGGAACAGCTGGCGCTCGGTAAGCACCGCCATCGGCGGCTCGGTGATGGCAAAGCCATCGTCCAGCGGTGCCACGGTGATGGCGAATTTGACGAGTCCCTCTCCGTCGGGCAGAGGGGCTGGGGTGCGCTTGGCCCCATCCGACCCGTCGGGTCCCTTTGCCCTGAGGGGGGAAGGGATGAATGCATTGAAATCCGCAATCACCGGCGGCCGCAGATCCGCTGCCTGCAGCACTTCCAGCAGCGCCTCGCGGCGGCCCGGCGAATCGGCGGCGATCAGCACGCGGCCGGGGTAGTGTTCCAGGAAGGATTTCAGCGCCTGTCCGGCCGGCGCGTCCTTGGCCGCGACCGGCAGCGGTGGCAGCGGCTGGTCGCCCAGCGGCTGCGCTTCGTCGATGCGCGGATGATCGGCCGGCCACACTTCCACGCGCGGCTGCTTGTTGAACTGCTCGCGCAGGCTGTCCGGTGACTGGTAGATCTCATCCGGCGGCAGCAGCGGCCGTTCGATGTCATGGCGGCGTTGTTCGTAGCGGCTGCTGGTCTGCAGCCAGAACGCATCGGATGCCTCGGCCACACCGGTGCCGACCACCGTCAGGAAGCCTTCGGGCAGGTAGTCGAACAGCGTCGCGGTCCTGTCGAAGAACAACGGCAGGAAGTACTCGATGCCCGAAGGCAGCACGCCGGCTTTCAGATCCTGATAGAGCGGGCTGCGGCGCGTGTCCACATCGAACCGTTCGCGCAGCGTGGTCAGTACCTTGGCCAGGCTGGCATCGTCCACCGGTACCTCGCGGCCGGGCAGCATTTTCACGGCCGATACTTTGTCCAGCGAACGCTGCGATTCGGGGTCGAACGCGCGGATCGAGTCGATGTCCTCGTCCAGCAGCTCGATGCGCAGCGGCGCGTCGGCACCCATCGGGTAGACGTCGAGCAGGCCACCACGCACCGCGAAGTCACCCGGGTCCAGCACCTGCGCCACATTGCGGTAGCCGGCGCTTTCCAGTCGGCGCTTTTCCGCGTCCATGTCCAGGCGCTGGCCGACCTTCAGGTCGAAGCTGCCACCGACGATGAAACTCAGCGGTGCCAACCGCTGCAGCAGCGTCTGCACCGGCACCACGACGATGCCACGCGTCAGCGTGGGCAGGCGGTGCAGGGCAGCCAGGCGCTGCGAAATGATGTCCGGGTGCGGGCTGAACTGGTCGTAGGGCAGTGTTTCCCAATCCGGGAACGGCACCACCGGCAGTGCATTGGCGTCGGTGCCAAGCAGTGTCTGCAGATCGGCAACGGTCTGGTGCGCGCTCTGGTTGTCACGGGTGACCAGCAACAGCGGCTTGCCATGTGCCTGCGCAGCCTGCGCCACATGCCACGCCAGCGCGGTCGTGGAAGCCGGGGCGCGCCACCAGGCGCGAAGCTGGCCCGAACGGGGCAGCGGCGGAGAGGGGTAGTGGTAGGCAGACATTAGCCGCCAATTTTACCAGATGCGGCTTTTGGGGCAGGGGCGGGCGGGGAGGAGTGAGGGATGACCGGCGCCAGGAGCGAAGGAGGGCTTGGTTGCATTGTCGTGCGGTGTGTATGGGAGACGGGAGTGGAAACTGCCCCGAACAGCACCGAAGTCAGCGCTTTCTCCCGCCTCGCACTCCTCTGCGTTCAGCCCGGGCAGCGGAAGGGCACAAACGACAAGAGCAGAAGCAGGTGTCCCTGCTTCTGCTCTTGATGATGGCGGGTGTGGCGGCGTGGGGAGGCGGCGTTGTCAGGAACAATGCCGAAACCGACGCTTCCGGTCACCACGCATGCCTGTCCACTTGCTTCCGCCTCAGGACGCGAGTTCCAGCACCATCCGCACCAGACCCGGCGTGCCACTGGGATGTGGCACCTGCTTGAAGCCCAGCGAAGCGGCCAGTTGCAGCATCGGCTCGTTCTGCTCGGCAATGTCGCCGTACAGACGGTCCAGGTACTTGCCGCGCGCCCACTTCACCAGCTTGCGCATCAACTGCCGGCCCAGGCCCTGTCCGGCCAGGAAGCGACTGACCAGGATGGCGTATTCGGCGTCACGGGTGCCCGGAATGATGGAGGCGCGGGCGACCGCGCCGACCACGGCTTCACCCGGTGGCAGCGGTTCGGCGGCTACCAGGGCGATCTCGGTCTTGGGGTTGGGGTGGGTGAGCCGCTGCGCGGTCTCATCCGACAGTGCTTCCACCGACTGCAGGAACTTGTCACGCACCTCTTCCGGCCCGAACAGGGCAAATGCGCCCTGCAACGGAGGCCCGTCCTCCGGACGGATGGGGCGGATAAGCAGTTCGCGGCCGCTGGGTGCCTTGAAATGTTCATGCCAGGGCGGCATGCGATTACGGGTAGCCATGACTACGGTTCCTCCAAAGTCACCGGATTCTGTCATCCGCCCGCCTAAATACTGTGAACGTTCTTCAACGCGGAGTCATGACCGCTGGCGGCGGGCGTCACTCGGGCATCTTCAGCCATTCCAGGCGGGTGGAAGCGCCTGCTTCGCCCAGATGCTTCTTCAGGGTGGGCAGCGCCGGGGACAAGATCTTGTCGAATTGCCAGGGGGTGTTGACCAATAACATGCCGCTGCCATTCAGACGCAGGGGCGAGTCATCGGGCCTGACCAGCAGTTCAGCTACCAGCACGGATTTGGCCGGCAGGTGGGTGGCCTTGCGGAAGAACTGCTGCAGGCTGCGACGCTGCTTGATGGGATACCAGACCGCGACCTGGGCCTGCGGCATGCGGGTGAGGATTTCACGCAGCGTGGCGATGATCTGCGGGTACTCGGCGTCCTGCGACTCGTAGGGCGGGTCGATCAGCACCAGCGCCCGGCCGATCTTGTCGGCGCCGGACTTGGGCGGGAGCAGGGCCCGGATGCTGTCATAGCCATTGCCGGCGAATACCTGCACGCGGCGGTCGTGGGCGAACAGTTCCTTGAGCGCGGCGGCTTCGTCCTTCTGCAGCTCGCAGGCGGCCATGCGGTCCTGCTCGCGCAGGGCGCGCGCGGCCAGCAGCGGCGAGCCCGGATAGGACACCAGGGCGCCGACCGGGTTGTCGGCCTGCACGGCGCGCAGGTACTGCTCGACCACCTCTGGCAGCGCAGGCGTGGACATCAGCTGCAGGATGCCCAGGTCGGCCTCGGCGGTCTTGCGGCTTTCCTCGGCCGAGAGCAGGTAACGGCCGCGTCCTGCATGGGTATCCAGGACGAAGAAGGGGGATTCTTTGCGCTTGAGCGCGTCGATCATGGCGAGCATGACGACATGCTTGAGCACGTCGGCGTGGTTACCGGCGTGGAAGGCGTGGCGATAGTTCATCGGCGAAGTGTACGGGGGTGCCCGGGCGGCGGCTATGCTGGCGGCATGTCAGACCAGCCAGCCCGGGTGCTCGTCGTCGAAGACGAGACCGCCATTGCCGATACCCTCCTGTACGCCCTGCGCAGCGAAGGCTACGCCGCCAGCCACTGTGGGCTGGGCCGCGAAGCCCTGGAGCGCCTGCGCGACGAGGGGGCCGACGTGGTGGTGCTGGATGTGGGCCTGCCCGACCTGGGCGGGTTCGAGGTGTGCCGGCAACTGCGCACCTTCAGCCAGGTACCGGTGATCTTCCTGACCGCCCGCAATGACGAGTTCGACCGGGTGCTGGGGCTGGAGCTGGGCGCCGACGACTATGTGACCAAGCCGTTCTCGCCGCGTGAAATGGTCGCCCGGGTACGCGCCCGGCTGCGTCGTGGGGCCGGTACCGCGGCTTCGCCGCCAACGGTGGCTGCCGTCGGCTGGCGCTCGTGCGGTCGCTTCGCCATTGATGAAGAGGGCAGGCGTATCCGTTACCAGGACGCGCTGCTGGACCTCACCCGCTACGAGTACGCGCTGCTTGCCGCGCTGCTGCAACGGCCGGGGGCGATCCTGAGCCGGGCGCAGTTGATGGAGCGTGGCTGGGACCATGCCAGCGACAGTACCGACCGTACCGTCGATACCCACGTCAAAACCCTGCGGGCCAAGCTGCGTGCGGCCGGTGCGCAGGAGGACCCCATCCGCACCCATCGCGGTGTGGGCTACGCGCTGGAGCTGTAATGCGGCTGGGGCTCAAGATCTTTCTGGGGTTCTTCCTGATCGTTGGCATCGCCGCGTTCTTCGTGATGCGTGTGTTCGTCAACGAGGTGAAGCCCGGTGTGCGCCAGGCCATGGAATCCACGCTGGTGGATGCGGCCAACGTGCTGGCGGTGATCGCCGCGCCGGACCTGAAGGCCGGGCGCATCGCCGAAGGTACCTTCGCCGCGCAGATGGCCACCGCGCAGCGGCGCGACCCCAAGGCGATGGTATGGCGCTTCCCCAAGCGCAGTGTCGAGTACCGGGTGACCATCACCGATGCCAAGGGCATCGTGATCTACGACTCGCGCGGGCAGGATGTGGGGCGCGACAACTCACGCTGGAACGATGTCTACAAGACACTGCGCGGCGAGTATGGGGCACGCTCCAGCGCGGAAAAGCCCGGCGATGAAACCTCCACCGTGATGCACGTCGCCGCACCGGTCTACGATCCGGCCGACGGCCGCACCTTGATCGGCGTGTTGACCCTGTCGCAGCCCAACGACACCATCGATCCATTCATCGCTGCCAGCCAGCGCGCCATCATCGCGCGTGGTACGTGGCTGATCGGCCTGTCGGCGTTGATCGGCCTGTTGATGACCTGGTGGCTGTCGCGCGGCATTGGCAGCCTGAGCCGCTATGCCAAGGCAGTGAGTGCGGGCGAGCCGGTGCCACCACCGCCACGTCGCCGTGATGAGATCGGTGACCTCGGCCAGGCGCTGGAAACCATGCGCCGCAAGCTGGAAGGCAAGGCGTATGTCGAGCAGTACGTGCAATCACTGACGCACGAAATGAAGAGCCCGCTGGCTGCCATCCGTGGCGCCGCCGAGCTGCTGCAGGAGCCGCTGCCCGAGGCCGAGCGGCAACGCTTCGCCGGCAACATCGTGCAGCAGGAGCGGCGCCTGACCGAAACCATCGATCAGCTGTTGCGGCTGGCCGAAGTGGAGCAGCACGGTTGGCTGCAGAAGCGCGGCGAGGTGGATCTGGTCGCGCTGTGCCGCGCGCTGGCCGATGACGCCGGCCCGAGCCTGCAGGCTGCGCGTCTGCAGTTGGAGAGCCGCATGCCCGAGCGTGCCTTGCTGCAGGGCGATGCGTTCCTGCTGCGGCAGGCGTTGTCCAACCTGCTGGACAACGCCATCGCGTTCTCGCCCGAAGGCGGGCGCATCGTGTTGAACCTGCAACACGATGGCGAAGGCTGGACGGTAAGTCTGCGTGATGCCGGCCCCGGCGTGCCGGAGTACGCGCAGGAGCGGGTTTTCGAGCGTTTCTATTCGTTGTCACGGCCGCGCAGTGGGCAGCGCAGCAGCGGCCTGGGGCTGCCGTTCGTGGCGGAGGTCGCGCGCCTGCACGGCGGCCGCGCGCAGTTGCGCAACCATCCCGACGGGGGCGCCGAGGCAAGCCTGGTGCTGCCGCTGGCCTGACTTCACATTCGCTTCAAATTCGCCACAAACCCTGCTCACCGGGCGGGGGGAAGCTGTGCCTCGGTTACCACACGAGGACGTGACATGACTTCCCTGAAACTGCTGTTGCGCTTCGCCATCGTCGGCGGGCTGGCGCTGTTGTTGTTGATTCCCCTGTTGCTGATCCGCAGCACCATCAACGAGCGCGAGCGCTATCGTGACCAGGCCGTCGAGCGGGTCGCGCAGAGCCGGGCCGGTGAGCAGACGCTGATCGGGCCGGTACGCGTGCTGCCGTGGAAGCAGACGCGCGAAGTCGAAGTGGAAGTGGAGGGCAGCACGCAGCGCAAGACCGAACTGCGTACCGAGCACGGCTATGACCTGCAGATGCCGACGCGCCTGAGCGTACAGGGCAAGATGCGCCCGGACGAACGCCATGTCGGCCTGTTCAAGGTCCCGGTCTACAGCTGGCAGGCCAAGCTGCAGGCCGAGTTTGCCGGCACCAACTACGCCGCGGTGCCCGGACGTACCTACGAGCGCCCCTACCTGGCGTTGGGTATCGCCGACGTGCGCGGGCTGGTGGGTACGCCCAATCTGCGTGTCGATGGCCGTGCGGTACCGCTGCAGTCCGGCTCAGGCGTGCTGGAAGAAACCTCCAAGGGCCTGCATGCGCCATTGACGCAGTTGGTGGACATCAGCCAGGGCGTGTTGCGTGAGGGCAGCAAGGTCGAGCTGGAGTTCGTGCTCGATGGCACCCGTTCGTTGTCGGTGGTGCCGGTGGGCGACGACACCCGCGTGTCGCTGGATTCGCCGTGGCCGCACCCCTTGTTCGGCGGCAGTTTCCTGCCCAATGAACGGACCATCGATGACAGTGGCTTCAAGGCCCAATGGGCGGTGTCCTCGCTGGCATCGGCAGCACAGGCGCAGCTGCTCAAGAACATTCGTGGCGTCGGCGGCAGTGTCGAGTCGTTGAATGTCGCGCTGGTGGATCCGGTGGACGTCTATACCCAGGCCGACCGCGCCACCAAGTACGGCATCCTGTTCGTGCTGCTGACCTTTGTGGGCTTCGCGCTGTTCGAGCTGATCAAGCAGCTCAAGATCCACCCGTTGCAGTACCTGCTGGTCGGATTGGCGCTGGCGATCTTCTTCCTGCTGCTGGTGAGTCTGTCCGAGCAGATCGCGTTCTGGCAGGCGTATCTGATATCGGCGGCGGCATGTATCGGCCTGCAGGGCTTCTACCTGAGCGGTGTGCTGCGCAGCTGGAAGTACGGCTTGGGTTTCTCGACCATGCTGACCCTGCTTTACGGCGTGCTGTACATGTTGCTGGCTTCGGAGAACAACGCGTTGCTGATGGGCTCGCTGCTGCTGTTCGGCATCCTGGCCGTGATCATGTGGATCACCCGCAAGGTGGATTGGTACGAGCTGAGCAGCCGCTCCGCCGCCAAGCCGGCCGCGCCCCCGACATTGCCGTAACCGATGCGGGGTGGCCCAGGCCACCCCGCTGCTTCGGGAGGAACCAGGATATGAATCGGGTATCGATCCACCGCCGGGCACAACGGCTGCTGCCCGCGCAGATCCAAACCAGTGGCTTGTTGCATTTCGGCACGTCGCCGGGGCAGGTGGAAGGTGTGTTGCTGGGCAGCGTGTTTGACTGCGACACGCAGGGCGTCATCGTGTTGCGATTGGCCGGGCAGACGGCGGTCGCGATCCAGCGGCAGGGATTGGCGTTTTTCGAACAGGCGCATGTGGCGCGTGCGGGATTGCAGCGGGCGCTGCCTGCACATTACGGGCAGTGGCAACGTGTGGTGCTGGAGGGAGTTCGTGACCATCCAGCGGAACAGGGGGTTCCGCGCGATGCGGGGACGGATTGGAACGGCTCGGCGTACTTCGCCGGCTCGCGGGATCGGCGTGCGTGGTTGGCGGTGCTACCGGTGGAGCGGTTGGTGGTTTATGGGTGGTTGAATTGAGCGGAGCGGATAGGGCAGCAGTGCACAGACTGAGGCTGATTCGGCCCAACCATGACCATTGGCCGACTCGGATGATGGGTGCGTCTGGCTAGACTCGGGCCTTTGTCGTTGTCGGCCGAGTGCCCGGGGGAATACTGGTGATCAAGCGTGGTTTGTTGGCCTTGTGCATGGGCTTGGCCGTGGGTGCTCCGGCCTACGCCGCCGAGCAGGTGGATCTGGACATGGTGGGCAAGATCCGTCAGGAGGCCTTCCACCGTTCGCAGGTGATGGATACCTTCAGCCATCTCACCGAGAACATCGGGCCGCGCCTGAGCAACTCCCCGGCGATGGCCAAGGCCAACCGCTGGAGCCGCGAGCGCTTCAACGCCTGGGGCCTGACCAATGTGCACGACGAAGCGTTCGAGGACTTCGGCCGCGGTTGGGAATTCTCTTCGTCCAGTGTCGAGATGCTGTCCGAGCGCGTGCAGCCGCTGCATGCGCTGCCCAAGGCGTGGACACCGGGTACCAATGGTCCGGTCGAAGGTGAGCTGATCCAGGTCGAGATCAAGAAGCTGGCCGACATGGAGCAGTACAAGGGCAAGCTGCGCGGCAAGATCCTGCTGCTGGGCGACGCGCGCGAATACAAGCGTGGCACCGAGGCTGATTCGCACCGTCACGACGCCACTTCGCTGGAAGGCCTGCAGGAATTCGCCATTCCCAAGACCGCCGAAGAAGATCGCGCCAAGCGGGTCAAGGAATTCAACGAGCGTCAGGAACTGGCCCGCGCCACCAATGCCTTCTTCATCGAGGAAGGTGCCTTGGCCGCGATCAGCATCAGTGGCTGGGACAACGGCATCATCCGCGTGGCCGGCGGTGGCTCGCGCAAGGCCGGTGAATCGGTGGGCATCCCGGAACTGGCGATGATCGCCGAGCACTTCAACCCACTGGTGCGCGCGCTGAAGGACAAGCAGGCCGTACGCCTGCGCGTGAACGTGGATGCACGCTTCACCGACGACACCAATCAGCCCGGTCACAACACGTTGGCCGAGATCCGTGGCAGCAGCAAGGCCGACGAGATCGTGATGCTGGGCGCGCACATGGACTCCTGGCACACCGGCACCGGTGCGGCCGACAACGCCGCCGGCGTGGCGGTGATGATGGAAGCCATGCGCATCCTCAAGGCGGTGGGTGCCAAGCCCAAGCGCACCATCCGCGTGGCGCTGTGGAGTGGCGAGGAGCAGGGCCTGATCGGCTCGCAGGCCTACGTGGCCCAGCACTTCGCACATTACCCGGAACCGACCGACGCGGCGCAGAAGGCGCTGCCGGCATCGCTGCGCGAACCGACCGGTGCGCTGCAGAAGCTGCGTGATTACGACAAGTTCCAGGTGTACTTCAACATGGACAACGGCTCGGGCCGCTTCCGTGGCATCTACGCGCAGGAAAACATGGCGGCGATGCCGATCTTCGAGGCATGGTTGAAGCCGTTCAACGATGTGGGCGCCACCACGGTGGCCACCCGCAACACCGGCAGCACCGACCACATCAGCTATGACCGCGTGGGCCTGCCGGGCTTCCAGTTCATCCAGGACCGTCTGGACTACTTCAGCAATGTCCACCACAGCCACCTGGATACCTGGGATCACGCTGAAGCCGAGGATCTGAAGCAGGCGGCGGCGATCGTGGCCTCGTTCGTCTACAACGCGGCGATGCGTGAGGGTAATTTCCCGCGCAAGCCGTTGTTGGAGAAATGAGTTAGCTGCATTTGCTTGAAGGAAGGGCCGCGTTGCGGCCCTTCTGCTTTTGGGGCAGAGCAAGTAGATGCTTGATGAGTCCCTTCTCCCGCGTGCTGGGGGAAGGTGCCCGAAGGGCCGAAGGGGGGCTTTGGCTTTTGTTGTTGCTGGCGCCTTGGTCTCTCATGAGCAGCAGTTGCAACAACAAGATCAAAATCACAGGCCTTCGCTTCCCTTCGGGGAGCGAGCTACCTGGTCTCGTCGAGAAACGACGCACATCCGTGTGTGCCGCCCCGTGGGGGCTTATCTGCGGGCTCCGTCGCTGCGGAAGGGGCCCGGTGAGGCGAAGGCCAAAGCCAGAGCCAAAGCTGCCCTCACCCCAAGCCCTCTCCCGCAAGCGGGAGAGGGGCTTCAGGCCTTGCCACGGCGTCAATGCGGGCGAAGGGGTAAAATGCCGCGATTCCCACTTCTGCGCCTGTCATGACCGTTCGCACTCGTTTTGCCCCCAGTCCCACCGGCTACCTGCACATTGGTGGCGCCCGCACTGCGCTTTACTGCTGGCTGGAGGCCCGTCACCGTGGCGGCGAGTTCGTGCTGCGCATCGAAGACACCGACCGTGAGCGCAGCACCCAGGCGGCCATCGATGCCATCCTGGAGGCGATGGAATGGCTGGGCCTGGGCTATGACGAAGGCCCGATCTACCAGACCGAGCGCGTCGCCCGCTACAAGGAAGTGGCCGAGCAGCTGATCGCCGACGGCAAGGCCTACTACGCCTATGAGACCCGGGAAGAGCTGGACGCGATGCGCGAAGCGGCGATGGCCAAGCAGGAAAAGCCGCGCTACAACGGCGCTGCCCGCGAGCTGAAGCTGGCTTACAGGGACGACCCGAACCGCGTCATCCGCTTCAAGAATCCGCTCGACGGCACCGTGGTGTTCGACGACCTGATCAAGGGCAAGATCGAAATCGCCAACAGCGAGCTGGATGACATGGTCATCTTCCGTCCGGACGGTTACCCCACCTACAACTTCGCGGTGGTGGTGGACGATTGGGACATGAAGATCAATGAGGTCATCCGCGGCGATGACCACATCAACAACACTCCGCGCCAGATCAACCTGTACGAAGCCATCGGCGCCCCGGTGCCGAAGTTCGGCCACATGCCGATGATCCTGGACGAGCAGGGCGCCAAGCTGTCCAAGCGCACCGGCGCGGCCGATGTCATGCAGTACAAGGACGCCGGCTACCTGCCCGAAGCGCTGCTGAGCTACCTGGCCCGCCTGGGCTGGTCGCACGGTGACCAGGAGATCTTCACCCGCCAGGAGCTGATCGACCTGTTCGACGTGACCAACTGCAACTCCAAGGCCGCGCGCCTGGACATGGCCAAGCTGGGCTGGGTGAACCAGCACTTCCTGAAGAGCGAAGATCCGGCGGCCATCGCCCCGCAGTTGGTTTACCAGCTGGAAAAGCTGGGCCTGGAGGTTGCTGCGGGCCCGGCGCCGGTGGACGTGGTCATCGCCCTGCGCGAGCGCGTGCAGACGCTGAAGGAAATGGCCGAGAAGGCGGTGGTCTGGTACACGCCGCTGACCGAATACGACGAGGCTGCCGTGGCCAAGCATTTCAAGCCCGGTACCGATGCGCCGCTGGCCAAGGCCCGCGAGCTGCTGGCTGCGCTGCCGGAATGGACCGCCGAAAGCGTGTCGGCTGCGTTGCATGACACCGCCACACAGCTGGAAATGGGCATGGGCAAGGTGGCGCAGCCGCTGCGCGTGGCCATCACCGGTACCCAGGTCAGTCCTGACATTTCCCATACCGTATATCTGGCGGGCCGCGACGAGGCCTTGAAACGCATCGACGCCGCACTCATCAAGATCCCAACGGCCTGATCCCGAGGTAGACATGACCGACACACACTCCTGTACCGCCCCGCACCACCACGTCCAGGACGCGGCGGACTTTGTCGCGGTGGTCGAACGGGTGTGCCGTGAGCGCGGACTGCGGCTGACCCCGATCCGCGCCAACGTGCTGCGCCTGATCGCCGAGGCGGGCAAGCCGGTCAAAGCCTACGAGCTGCTGGAGTGGGTGCGTGAAGGCAAGGGCGTCGGTGCCGACGCCCCGCCGACGGTTTACCGCGCGCTGGATTTCCTGATGGCCAACGGCTTCGTGCACAAGCTGTCATCGGTCAACTCGTTCGTCGCCTGCCACCATCCCAGCAGCAACCAGCACTCGGTGCCGTTCCTGATCTGCGACCGGTGCCACAGCGCGGTGGAGCTGGAAGACCGTGACATCGTCCGACAGCTGGAAACCCGCGCCAAGGAGCTGGGTTTCAAACCGCAGGCGCAGACGCTGGAAGTGCACGGGTTGTGTGCGAACTGCGCCGGGTGAGGGTTTGATTCGCTGCACGAAGAAAAGCCGCGCATAGCGCGGCTTTTTTGTGCCCAATGCCAGGACGTCAGGCTTTTGCAGGAGCGGCATCAGCCGCGAAGCCGCTGCCGCTTACGATGTATGCAGCTTGCCATCTGACAATGTTGGATGGCGGTTGTTCCTGCGCTGGGAGAACCGTCAGCTTCGCGGTCGAGGCCGTTCCTGTAAACGCAGGCCGCTACGGCGATGGTTCAGAGCTGTAAACCACTTCGCCATCCTTGATGGTCTGCAGCACCTTGATCGTATGCAGCTGCAGGCGGGCGATGGTCAGCGGGTTGTCCGACAGCACCACCAGGTCCGCACGCTTGCCCACTTCAATCGAGCCTTTGCTGGCCTGTTCCGAGTACTGCTCGGCTGCCCACAAGGTGATCGACTTCATGGCCTGTTCCGGCGTCACCCGCTGATCCGGGCCGAGGATGTAGCCGCTGCGCGTGGTGCGGTTGACGGTGGCGTCCAGCACACGCATCGAATCCGGGAACACCACCGGTGCATCGTGATGCGAGGTGAACTTCATGCCGGCATCCAGCACCCAACGCGTGGGTGAGATGTTCTCGGCGCGCTCCGGGCCCAGCACCGACTCGCGGTGCCAATCGCCCCAGTAATAGGTGTGCATCGGGAACAGCGACGGGAAGATGCCGAGCTTGCGGATTTCAGCCACCTGATCCCTGCGCAGGGTCTGCCCGTGAATCAGCACCGGCATCAGGTGCTTGTCAGGATGCGCGGCTTCGGCAGCGGCAACCGCGTGGATGAGCTGGTCAATCGCGGCGTCACCGTTGGCATGGGCCAGCACCTGCCAGCCGTGGCCCCAGGCCTGGCTGATCAGGTCGTTGACCTTGGCATCGGGGAACGCCGGGTAGCCGGCATAGTCCGGCTTCTCACCTTCCGGAACCTTGTAGTACGGCTTGCTCAGCCATGCGGTCTTGCCCTGCGGTGAGCCGTCCAGACTGATTTTCACTCCGCCGATGCGGAAGTGATCGGTGTAGTTCAGGCCATACAGGGGGCCCTGCATTGCCGGGTTGTGAAGGGCAACTTCGATATCGGGATAGGCCACCACATCGATCTTCAGCTTGCCGGCCTTGGCTGCCAGCGGTAGCAGTTGCAGGGTGCCAGCGTCGGTCTTGCCATCCTGCGCGGTGGTGTAGCCGTACTTCATGTACAGCGCCTGCCCGGCTTCGAGCATGGCCAGCGATTGTTCCAGGGTCATCGCCGGCATCAGCTTGGCCAGCGCGAGGTTGTGCGCGCTTTCTTCAAGCACACCATCGGGAATATTGCTGCCCGGTTCGCGGCGGATCACGCCGCCGGGAGGATTGGGTGTGTCGGCGTTGATGCCGGCCAGTTCCAGTGCCTTGCTGTTGTAGGCGCCGAGATGACCCGACTGGTGCATCAGGATGATCGGGATGTCGGTGGCGATTGCATCCAGGTCCTGGCGGGTGGGATGACGCTGTTCGGCCAGTTGCGAATCGTCGTAGCCGAAGCCGATCAGCACCTTGTAGCCCTCGGGCGTGGTCGGATGTGCGCGGAACTCACGCATGATCTTCTGCAGCGCCGGAATGGAATTGCCCTCGCCATCGGGCGCCGGCAGCAGGTTGGCCGACAGTGCCTGCAGGCCCACGCCGGACACATGCCCATGGGCATCGATGAAGCCGGGGGTCAGGGTCTGTCCTTGCAGATCTACCAGTCGCGCATCCGGGCTGAAGGCACGCGCGGCTTTGCGGGTACCGACGAAGGCGATGCTGCCGTCGCGGACCACCACGGCTTCAGCCTGTGGCTGACGGTCGTTCATGGTGATGATCGGGCCGCCGGCATACAGCGTATCGGCGTGTGCGGCTGCGTTGACCATCAATGCGGCCAGGACCGAAACGGTCAGCTGCAATCTCATCGGGATTCTCCGGAACCATAAGCGATCCGGAGAGCCTAGCCTAACCACGGCGAAGCGGACGTGGAAAGATCGTCGCAGTACGCAGGGGCGGCACCGGCAGTGGCATTCGCGCTGCGCTTTCCCGGTTGGCGCAGCGCATCCGTGAATGGCGCAACCTGCCGGAAATTCGCCGAGATGGCGGTGACGAGGCGCCACCGTCTACGGAACGCTCGGGATGCGCCATGCTTGCTCTGGCGGGATATCCAGGCCTGTGCAGGCTCAGTTCGATGCGACTGGCTGCGGCGTGGCGGCGGTATCCACCTGCACGATGACCGACATGCCGGGACGCAGGCGAGAGGCCAATGCCTGGCCCGGATCGATGGCGATCCGGATCGGCAGGCGCTGCACCACCTTGGTGAAGTTGCCGCTGGCATTGTCGGGCTTGAGCACCGAGAACTCCGAGCCGGTGGCCGGCGCGATCTGTTGGATCCGTCCGTGCAGTTTCCTGCCCTTGAACGCATCAACAGTGAAGGTTGCCGGTTGGCCGATCTCCATGTTCCAGGTCTGGCCCTCCTTGAAGTTGGCGACAACCCACAGGTTGTCCGGCACCAGGAACAGCAATTGACTGCCGGCGGTGACGTACTGGCCCAGGCGCACCGAAGCCTCGGAAACCTGGCCATCACGAGGCGCCTTGATCACCGTGTTGTCCAGGTCGATCTGCGCCAGCTTCAGCGCCGCTTCGGCGTTGGCGACCTTGGCTTCCAGCCCGCGGCGTGACACCTGCGTGGCGGTGAGGTTTTCCTTGGCGATCTGGATGGAGGCCTGCGATTGCGCCACGCTGGCGTTGGAGGACTGCACGCTGGCGCGCAGCTTGTCGCGATCACTGTTGGACACCAGTTGCTGGGCAGCCAGTTGCTCGTAGCGGTGCAGTTCGGTCTGGCTCTGTTGCTGCTGCGCACGGCCAGCGGAGAGATTGGCCTGGGCCGACGCGATCTGCGCACGGTTCTGCGCCTGGCTCTGGTCGGAGTTGGCCAGTTGCGCCCGGGCATCAGCCAGCGCGGCTTCGGCCTGCTGCACGTGCTGCCGGTAGATGCGCTGATCGATCTGCAGCAGCGGTTGGCCTTGCTTGACGTAGTCGAAATCCTTGACCAGCACGTCGGTGACATAGCCGTTGACCTGTGGCGCCAGCACGGTGACCTGGCCGCGCACATAGGCGTTGTCGGTGTGCATGGTGCTGCTGTTGAACGGCCACAGCTGCCACGCGCGCAGGATCAGGGTCAGCCCGATCAGCGCGATCACGATCATCACCACCACGCTGACGCGGCTGGGGCGGTTGTACTTGGACACGGCTACCGGAGTTTCGGTGGTGGGGGTGTCGGTGTTGTCGCTCATGGGGAGCCTCGGTTCGAGGATGTAGCGGCCTTCCGGGGCCGGAGGAATTGTTTGACGCGTGGATCGCGGGACATCACTTCCAGCAGCAGCCAGCTGAGAAAGCCGATGGCGATCCAGCCGCTGAGCGCGAACACGTCATTGAACGCGCGGACATTGGCTTCACGCTTGGCTGTCGCGGCGAGTGCGGCGTTGCCCTGCGCCTTGAGTTGCACCGGGTCGGTGATCAGGCGCGAGTAACTTTGCTGCTGTTGTTGCAGACGTTGCGCGACCTGCGGGTCGGCCGCGTTGACATGGCTGACCAGCCCGGTTGAATACACATGCTCACGGTGCAGCTGGTAGCTGCCCAGCAGCGCAGAGCCGGTGAGACTGGCGAAGTTCTGGGTCAGTGACAGGATCACGACGAACGACACGATGTGATCCAGCCCGCGTGCCAGTGCCTGCTGTATGCCGATCAACATCAGCGGGCCCATGAACATGCCACTGCCAACGGCAGCCAGAAACTGGCTCAGGGCAAAGTCCATCGGCCTGTCCATGCTGGTGCGGTGCTGATCCAGGAATGCCGCGCTGCCAAGCAGGATGATCGAAGCCAACAGCTGCGGGATCAGTGCCTTTGGCCCGAAGGTCAGCGCACTGATGGTGATGCCCACCAGCACGCCGCACAGAATCACGCCGAACAGCGGCGCCATCTGGTCAGGCCCCATGCCGAGCGTGCGCATCATGGTGACCATGCCGTAGTTCTGCTCGTTGGTCAGGAAGCGGATCAGGAACGCGCCAACGATGAAACGCAGCATCGTCGGGCCCAGCAGCCAGCGCACCTGCAGTAGCGGGTTGCGCCGCTGTTGTTCGATGCACAGCCCGGTGGCCAGCAGCACCACCGCGCCGGCAAGCGCCCAGCCCAGCCACGGTGTGTCGAACCACCAGCGCAGGAAGCCCTGGTTGAGCACCACGACGATCAGCGCCAAGCCCGGCGCGAGCAGGGCGAAGGTGAGGAAGTCGGTGCGTTCAAAGGCCTTGATCTGGATGCCCGGAGGCAACTTCAGCAGCACCACGGCAGCAAACGCGCACAGCGCCAGACCGGCCTCGAACAGATACAGGTTCTGCCATTCACCGCGGTCCAGCAGGCCGGAGGAAATCAGCCAGGCAACCGGCGTGGCCAGCATCGACAGACTCATGCCTACTACCAGCATCTGCCCCACGTATTTGCGCGGTAGTGCCTGTAGCATGTACAGCACGCCCAGCGTGGTGCAGGCGGCGCCGGCAAAGCCGCTGCCGGCGCGTACCAGCAAGGTGGTGGCAAGGCTGCCGACGAACAGATGCAGCACCGCCAATGCCGCGTATACGCCCAGCCCGATTTCGGCGAACAGCAACAGGCCATATTCCTGGCGGAATTTGAATACCAGCAAGTTGGCGCTGACATTGACCATCAAGTACGCCGCGACCAGCCAACTGGCCTCGGTGGCCTGCAGCCCCATCTGCCCGGTGATCAATGGCAGATTGGCGCTGATGAGCGCATTGCCCAGCCCACCGGTGAGCGCTACCAGTATCGCGATCAGCGCGTAGGCGGCACGCCGATGCGGCGGATGCCAGGGCATGGATGCGCCACCAGGGAGGGTGGGTTTTTCGTGGTCTTCCCAATCCGGAATGGGCTTGAGCGGCTTCATGGTCATTGCCCGGCCGCCGGTTCGGCCAGGCCCGGACGCAGCAGCTGCAATGCGCGGCGGGCGAGTACGGCACGCTCGGCGCGGGTGCGCCCGCGCAATGCTGCCCCCAGCATGCTGGAGATCAGCGACACATCAACCAATTGCATGTCCTGTCGGCACAGGCCGGCGGCCTTGGCGCGCAACAGGGCCGGCTCCATCAACTGCAGGATGTGTTGACGCGCGGTGCTGATGGCCGGGCTGTCCTGGTCCACTGCACGCCAATAGTCAGCCAGGGCAGGGGATTCGACGATACGCGCGGCCATGCCATCGATGACCTCGAAAAAGGCGTCGTCACGATCACCCAGTTCGACCAGGTGGTCCTCCAGTCGTTTGACGGTGCGTTCCAGCATGGCGCCGACCAGCGAGGCCCGATCCGGGAAGTTGCGGTACAGCGTGGCGCGGCCGACACCGGCACGCTCGACCACCAGATCCAGTGGGGCGGTGATGCCGTGTTCGCCGAACACGGCATCGGCCGCGTCCAGCAGCAGGGCGCGGCGCGCGGCGGCGTCGGAGCGGGTTGAAGTCATGCCAACATGATCCGGACAAAAATGTCCGATTTCAACCAGCGCGTTCTGAAACAGCCGTTGAGACTTCTGTACGGTTCAGTTGTTGACGGCTGCCGCGCGCGTTACCGGCGCCTCGCGGATGGGCAGGTTGACCAGGGCTGCGACAACCGCCAATGCCATGTCGCCGTACCACATCCAGCTGTAATCGCCGCCATATTCCAGCGCCACGCCGCCCAACCACGCACCGAAGAAGCCACCGATTTGGTGCGAGAGCAGGGTCAGGCCGAACAGCGTGCCCATGTGGCGCGGCCCGAACAGCTTGCCGACCAGGCCCGCCGTGGGCGGCACGGTCGCCAACCAGGTGAAACCCAGGGCCGCTGCAAAGACATAGAACGTAGTCGGTGTTGGCGGCGAAACCAGGTACACCGCAATCAGCACCGCGCGGCTCAGGTACATCCAGAACAGCAGCCACTTCATGCGGAAGCGCTCGCCCAACGCGCCGATGGTCAGGCTGCCGGCAACGTTGAACAGGCCAATCAGTGCGATGGAAATCGACGACACCGTCGGTGAAAGGCCGCACATGGCGATCTCACTGGGCAGGTGCGTCACCAGAAAAGCGATATGCACGCCGCAGGTGAAAAAGCCCAGGTGCAGGCACCAGTAGCTGCGCTCGCGCAGCGCTTTGCGCAGCTGCAGCCTGAGGCTTTCCTCGCCCAGCCCGGCTTCCGCGCGCGGGGCGCGTTTGCGCAGCGGCCATGCCAATGGCAACGACAGCAGCACGATCACCGCCAGCGCATACAGCGTGCGCACCCAGCCGAACGCGGTAAGCAGCAGCTGTACCAGCGGCGCGAACAGGAACTGGCCCAGCGAGCCACCCGCGTTGATGATGCCCGCCGCCATCGAACGCTTGTGCGCGGGAATGCGCCAGCTGCTGGCACCGATCAATACCGAAAAACTGCCAGCGCCGGCACCGGCAGCCATCAACAGGCCGAAGCTGAGATTGAGCCCCCAGGTGCTTGGCATCATCGTCGCGGCGACAAGGCCGACGGCAAGCAGCACACCGCCACTTACCAGCACAGGCAATGGCCCGCGTTGATCTGCCAGCGCACCGAACAACGGCTGCACGGCACCCCAGACGAACTGGCCGATCGCCAGCGAAAAGCTGATCTGGGCGATGCTCAATCCGGTGGAGGCATTGATGGGATCGATCAACAGGCCACTGGTCTGGCGTACGCCCATCGTGACCATCAGGATGGCTGATGCGGCCAGCAGCAGGCCCCAGGGTGTGCGCGCCAAGGGCGTCGTGCTCATGCGCGGCTCTCCGCTTCCAGCGCGAGGCTCAGCGCTTCGAGTTGCTGGTTGAGCGCTGCGACGTCCGCACCGCCGAAGATCGTTTCGATCTCATCCTGTGCCTGCTGCCACAGCGGTCGCGCCTTCTGCAGGCGGCGCTTTCCCAGCGCGGTGAGATGCACCTGGCGCTGGCGTGGATCCTCGCCGGGTTGCGATGACAGCAGGCCGGCGGCGACCAGCGGCTTCAGGTTGCGGGTAAGGGTTGTGCGATCCATGCCCAGCGCCTCGGCCAACGCACCAAGTGGGCGTGGCTCGCGTGCCCGGCGCAGGATCGAATAGGCATTGAGGCTGAGCTCGGCGGCTGCGAGGTGGCGGTCGTAAACCTGCGATGTCAGGCGGGAAGCGCGGCGTAACTGGAAGCAGGTGCAGGGGCTGAGCGTGTCCATCGGAGCTTCCGGTAAATGACGCTGCCGATTTTATGTGTATATGCACTCATTTAGGGCGCCGTAAATGGAACGCTGACTGCCGAGGGAAGTGCGCAAGTGCTGGGTGGCGGGCCAGGAGTACGGATACGCAACCGCCCCTCTTCCCAGCGGGGAGAGGGGCGGTTTTCAGACAGTCACCCGGAGCCGATCAGAACCAGGCGCGAATACCAAACGCCACGCCACGGCCCGGCAGTGGCGAGTAATCACGCAGCAGCGAGGTATGCGGGCGGGCCTCACGGTTGGTCAGGTTGCTGCCGTCCAGGAACACTTCGTAGCTGTTGCTGCCATTGCGATCCCAGCGGTAGGCCATGTGCGCGTCGACCAGCGTGTAGCCACTGCTGGGCTCCTCGTTCTGTGCGACATCCTTCTGGCTGCTGTAACGCACCGCGCCCACCGAGGCGCGCCAACCATCCCGTGACCAGCGCAGGTCCGCGCCTGCACGCGCCGGCGAGATGCGCGGCAGGTATCCCCCGTTGGCCAGCTCCACCGTGTAGTTGTGGTTGTGATCACCATGCGGCACCGCGATGTCGGCGGCGCGGCTGCCGCTGCCATCGAGTTCGGCCTTCACGTAGTCGCCAAACACGCGCAGATCCCAGTCGCCCGCTGCACCTTCAAACAGGTGCACGGTGGCCTCGGCCTCGGCGCCCTTGAAGGTGGCGTCCTGCTGCGTCCACAGTCGTACCGGCAGCGACTCGACCACGCCGGTGTCGGCCAGGTAGATGAAGTCCTTGAACTTGGTCTGGTAGATCGCAGCGGTGAAGTCCAGGCGGTCGCTGTGGGTGTGGATGCCGAGTTCCGCACGCTGCCCGCGTTCGGTTTTCAGGTTCGCATCGCCGATCTCCAGTGAGCGTGTGGCGATATGCGCGCCGGCTGCGTACAGCTCTTCGTTGGTCGGAGCGCGCTCGGAGCTGTCGATGCCGAAGCGCAGGTCAACCGACTCGTTGAGCTTCCAGATACCGGCTGCGGACAGGTTGGTGGCATCGAACGTGCGTGCGCGGTAGTCGCCGACCGGGTCGAGCTTGATCTGTTCGTGACGCGCGCCGAGTTCAAGTTTGAACGGGCCGAACTGCTTTTCCTGCAGCACGAACAGGCCCGCGCTGCGGGTACCGGTGTCGGGCACGAAGGCTTCCTCGCCCTTGGCACCGAAATCACCGTTGCTGATCTGCAGGCCGAATGCACCATCCCAGCCGCCGATCTGCTGCTGCACGGCTTCCAGGCGGGTTTCGATGCCGCGATTGGTGAAGCGCGTGGACGGTGTGCCGCCTTCCAGCTCGGTGTGTTCGTAATCGGTGTAGCCGGCGCGCAGATTGATGTTCTTCAGGAACGCGGTCGGGTTGTAGATACCGGCCTTCATGTCGAAGCGGTTCTGCACCATGTCGATGCGGACATCGTGCTCGCCACCTTCCTCCTCATCGCCGTGATCATGATCGTGGTCATGACCATGGTCGTCATCGGCATGCACATGCGCGCCATTGGGAATGCCGTAGTTGGTGCGATAGGTGCCGGCGGAAACCCCGAAGTAGCCACCTTCACCCAGCCAGGTGGCGCCCAAGCCACCCGCGCGAGTGCGCACCGAGCTGTTGTCCAGTCGGCCGCGGCGCGGCTCGTCGGCATCAGCGTCGCCATGGTCGTGTCCATCGTGATCTTCCAGGCCGTCGATCACCGCGTAGCCGGGAATGCGGTAGTCATCGCCATTGCGCACCAGGCCATCCACATGCAACACCCAGTTTCCATTGACGCCATCCAGACGGAACATGCCGCTGCGCTCGTCGTTGACCGAGTTGCCACGCAGTTCGGCACGGCCGCTGAGCGGACGGTCCGGAATCTCGCTGGCGATGCGGCCATCGACCACGTTCACCGCGCCTCCGATGGCGCCGCTGCCGAACAGCAGCGTCGCGGGGCCCTTCAGCACTTCGATTTGGTCGGCCAGGAACGGCTCGATGCTGGTGGCATGGTCGGCGCTGACGGTGGAGGCATCCATGTTGCCGACGCCGTTGGACAGCACCTGCACGCGCGGGCCTTCCTGGCCCCGGATGATCGGGCGACCCACGCCGGGGCCGAAGAAGGTGCTCTGCACGCCGGGCAGCTTGGCTACGGTATCGCCGAGCGTGCCGGACTTCTGCTCGTCCAGGCGTTCACCGGCCAGCACGTCGACCGGGCGCGCCAGCGATTCGGCTGGACCCTGCAACGGCGAGGCGGTGACCTTGACCGCCGACAGCTCGGTCAGGTGGTGGCTCTTTGCGGCATCGTCGTTGTCCGCTGCAATGGCGATGCCAGGCAGGGCGGCGGTCAGCGCGACGAAAAGGAGATGACGATTGAAACGACGGGGGAGTGCATGCATTGAAGAGTGTCCTCGTTGTTACTGTGTATCACTTGGTGGGCGTGCTGAACCGGAGGCGAAGTGGGGGAGGCAGCAGGTGGTTCGGCTCGGATCGGTGATTATGTTATATTATTCCATAACGATTCGCCGACCCTGCTGGAAGTCATGCCCCTGCCGACCTCACTACGCCAGTTCCTCGACCGTTTCGGAGCCACGGGTTCCCTGCTGTGTGCCGTGCATTGCGCGGTGTTGCCGGCGCTGCTTGCCATTGCCCCGTCGCTGGGGTTGTCGTTCTGGCTGAGCGACAGCGTCGAGGCGGGCGTGGTGATCTTTGTGACATTGCTGGGTCTGGCAAGCCTGATCTGGGGCTATTACCGGCACCGCGCACTGCTGGCGCTGGCCTTGCTGGTGCCGGGATTGGTGCTGCTGTGGGCCGGGCTGCTGCATGCCGAATTGCACCATTCACAGGTACCGCACGCGGTGGTGATGACCTTGGGCGGGGTGCTGGTCGGGCTCGCGCATGTGCTGAATCTGCGCTTGAATCACCGCCACGTTCACGACGCCAGCTGCGCGCATTGAGGGCGCATGCTAGGCTGTACCACTTCATGCGCGGGGGCGCTCATCGCGGCCTCGCCAAACCCGTGTCAGCACGGGGCAATCTGATTTCAAACTAAGGAGTTGACGACATGGGTAAGGGTGACCGTAAGACCGCCAAGGGCAAGCGTTACAACGCCAGCTACGGCAATTCGCGTTCGCATACGGTGAGCAAGGTGGCCGTGGGCGCAGCTGCGCCGGTCGCCAAGAAGACTGTCGCCAAGGCGCCGGCCAAGAAGGCTGTGGCGAAGAAGGCAGTTGCCAAGGCCGGCTGATCCCAGCCAGGCGTGGTACGAAAAAAGCGGCGCTTGCGCCGCTTTTTTTGTGGTTGTCGTTTGTGCCGGCGGTGTTGCCCGGTATGCACGCCGTCGGCCGATCAGGCGGCCGGTGGCGCTTCTGCGCTGAATACCTGTGCGATGACTTCGGACAAGTCGTCCTCGGTGAACGGCTTGGTGATGTAGGCCTTGGCGCCCTGGCGCATGCCCCACAGGCGGTCGGTGTCCTGATCCTTGGTGGTCACCAGGATCACCGGAATGTGCTGGGTGGTGGCCTCGCGCTTGAGCGTACGCGTGGCCTGGAAGCCGTTGAGGTTGGGCATCACCACATCCATCAGGATCAGATCCGGCAACACCGATTTGGCGGCCTCCACCCCGGAGGCGCCATCGGTGGCGGTAAAGGTTTCGTGCCCCAGTTTTTCAACGATGCGCAGGATGCCCATCAACTGCGAGGGCGAATCGTCGACGATCAGGATGCGTGCCATGTTGTTTCCCCAATATCCTGTTTCCCCAAGATGCTGGCGAGTGTAGTGCCGGCCCGCCCTGAACGTGAAGCGTTGTGCGTCACGTCCATGGCGCGGCGTGATCGACGTCAATCAACTCTTACGACAGTGCGGCCGAAGGATCTGCCGCTCAGCATGGTTTCAAAAACTCCGGGCAGCTCGCCCAGGCTGACTTCGCGGGTACAGATGGTGTCCAGGTGGCGCGGCTTCCAGTCGCTGCCCAGCAGCTGCCAGACCTGTTCGCGCACATCGCGTGCGGTGCCGGCCGAGGCCACGCCCAGCAGCGACACGCCGCGGATGATGAACGGCATCACGGTCATGTCCAGTTCGGCAGCGGCGGCAAGGCCGGCCGAAGCGACGTTGCCGTAGGGCGAGGTCTGCGCCAGCAGGCTGGTCAGCATCGGCCCGCCGACGTTGTCCAGTCCGCCGCCGAAACGGGCCGACTCCATCGGCCGGGTGGTGCCAAGCGCATCGCGGCCCAGCACCTGGCTGGCGCCGATGGTGGTCAGGTAGTCCGCGGCTTCGGCCTTGCCACTGATGGCATGCACCTCGAATCCGGCACGGCTGAAGATGTCCACCGCCAGTGAGCCGACGCCGCCGGTGGCACCGGTCACCGCCAAGGGGCCGTGCGCGGGTGTCTGGCGGTTCTCCTTCATGCGGAACAGGGCCAGGGCGGCGGTGAAGCCGGCGGTGCCCAGGATCATGGCTTCGCGCAGGGACAGGCCGGCGGGCAGGGGAATGACCCACTTCGACTCCAGCCGGACATACTGGCTGTAGCCGCCGTCACGGGTTTCGCTCAGCCCGCAGCCGGTGGTCAGTACCTTGTCTCCCTCATGGAAGGCCGGATCGCTGGAGGCGACCACTTCACCGGCCACATCGATGCCGCCGATCAGTGGGAAGCGGCGCAGGATCTTGCCCTTGCCGGTGCCGGCCAGCGCGTCCTTGTAGTTGACCGAGGACCAGCTGGCGCGGATCACCACTTCGCCGGGGCTGAGCTGGTCCAGCGTCACCTGCTCCAGCCCGCTGCGGTAGCCGGCGTCGTCATTGTGGATGCGGAAAGCGGAGAACGAGGGGGAAGTGGACATGCGGCAACCTGCATTGGAACGGGGACATCCAACGATAACGGTTGGGAAACGGCAGGTCTGCCCCTATTACTAGTGTGGACAGGGCCATGATGGGACTTGTCGGGATTCCGCTGGCCCGGCGCGCACCGGACCGGCCTGGGTGGATCACACGCAGGCTTAACCGATCAGCGGGAAACTCCCGCCGATTGCGGAACCTCTGAACTTGTTCAGAGACTCCCTTGTTAGAATCGGGATTCGATTGATGGCCGGACAGGGCGGGGAGCGACCCGCACACCGGCCCTTACAGATGGAGCATGCATGGCCTGGAATACACCCGGCGGCAACAGTGGGGACGACAATCGTGCGCCCCGCAAGCCACGCGGCGGCAATGGTGGTGGTTGGGGCGGTGGTCTGCCCGGGCCGTTGCGCGACCTGTTTGATGGCGGCATCTGGCGTTGGGTGCTGGTTGCACTGGCCCTGCTGGTGTTGTTCTCCAGCTTCCAGCTGATCGGCGAACAGCAGCGTGGTGTGGTGCTGCGCTTCGGCGAGTACTCGCGGATCCTGCAGCCGGGCCCGAACTTCAAGCTGCCGTGGCCGCTGGAATCGGTGATCAAGGTCAACGCTACCCAGATCAAGACCTTCAGCAGCAACGTGCCGGTGCTGACGCGTGACGAGAACATCGTCAACGTCGCACTGAACGTGCAGTACCGGGTCGATGATCCGCGTCTGTACCTGTTCGGTACGGTTGATGGTGACCAGATGCTCGAGCAGTCCGCGCAGAGCGCCGTGCGTGAGCAGGTGGGCCGTGCCGATCTGAACACCGTGCTCAACAATCGTGGCCCGCTGGCCGTGGTTGCCGAGCAGCGTCTGCAGGCCTCGCTGAAGGCCTACAACACCGGTTTGAGCGTGACCGGCCTGACCCTGCCCGACGCGCGTCCGCCGGAAGAAGTGAAGCCGGCCTTCGACGAGGTCAACGGTGCCCAGCAGGTCAAGGAGCGCCTGATCAACGAAGCCCAGGCTTATGCCGCCAAGGTGGTGCCGGAAGCGCGCGGCCAGGCCTCGCGTGCCCGTACCACCGCGGAAGGTTACAAGCAGGCCATCGTCGCCCGCTCCGAGGGTGATGCGCGCCGCTTCAGCCTGTTGCAGGCCGAATACAAGAACGCGCCGGAAGTCACCCGCAAGCGTCTGTGGCTGGAAACCGTGCAGCAGGTGCTGTCGGAAAACCGCAAGGTCATCGGTGGCGATGGTCGCCAGTTGATCTACGTGCCGATGCCGGCCGATGCGAAGTCCACCGGCAACGCTCCGCAGCTGACCCCCGACATGGTGGTGCCGGCATTGCCCGCAACCACCGACAGCATCCGCAACCCGGACCGTTCGGTCTCGCGCTCGGCAAATCGTGAGGAGGCTGGCCGATGAAAAATTCTCTTGGAATCGGCCTGCTGGTCGTGGTGCTGCTGGGCCTGCTGGGCTCGGTCTACGTGGTGCGTGAAGACCAGACAGCGATGGTGCTGAACCTGGGCAAGGTGGTGCGCGCGGATATCAAGCCGGGTCTGCACTTCAAGGTGCCGCTGGTGGAATCGGTGCGTGTGTTCGACCGTCGCCTGCAGGTACTGGACACTGCCCCGGCGCGTTACTTCACCGCCGAGCAGAAGGACGTCAGCGTTGACTTCTTCGCCATCGGGTACATCTCCGATGTGCGTGCGTACTACCGTGCCACCGGTGGTGACAGCAAGGTGGTCAACGCCCGCCTGGCGCCGATCATCACCGACTCGCTGCGTAACCAGATCAACTCGCGCACCTTGCAGGCGCTGGTGTCCGGTGACCGTGGCGAGCTGATCGCCGGGCAGCTGAAGAGCATCAACGAGGCCATCCAGACGCTGGGCATGCAGATCGTCGACCTGCGCATCAAGCAGATCGACCTGCCGACCGACAGTCAGGTGATCACCGATGTCTACGAGCGCATGCGCGCCCAGCGTAAGCAGGAGGCCGCCAAGCTGCGTGCCGAAGGCGAGGAGCAATCGTTGACCATTCGTGCCCAGGCTGACCGCGAAAGCACGGTCATCGTGGCCGAGGCCGAGCGTGATGCCCAGCAGCTGCGCGGTGAAGGCGATGCCCAGGCGGCTGCGATCTACGGCAAGGCCGGTTCGGCCGACCCGGCGTTCTATTCGTTCTATCGCAGCCTTGAGGCCTACCGTGGCTCGATGACCGATGGCAACGGCGTGATCGTGCTCGACAAGAATGACCCGTTCCTGCAGTACATGAAGAGCGATCGTTGATCATCCGGTTACCGGTTGTCTGATCGTTGCTCGGCTGTTGCTCAAAGCCCCTCTCCCGCAACCGGGGGAGGGGTTTTGTTTTTGAGCGGGTCGCAAAGTTCCGTGTGCTCCCTCGGCCCACCAGATCCATGTGTCTCCCCCTCTACGTGGCTGCACCGTGCAGCCCGCAGGTCCCGCCGGGCTGTTGGCCCGCAGACACAGGAGGGGAGAGTCAACGTCCATTACTTCCCGTCCTCTACGTTGCTTTTCTCCGATGAAAGATTTCCTTTCCGCGCTCTGCCTCGCCGCCGTACTTGAAGGTCTGTTCCTGTTCGCCACGCCACTGGCCTGGAAGCGGATGGCGTCGCAGATGCTGGAGCTGCCCGCATCGTCGCTGCGGAAAATGGGCGCGCTGGTGCTGGCTGCCGGGCTGGCGGCGCTGTGGTGGTCACGCCACTGAACGCGCGGCCACCGGCTCCGGGGGGCTGAACCCCAAGGGGTGGTAGCCGTCAGGCAAAACCCGGATAATCCACAAAAGCCGGTCGGGTGAGCTCCTAGCAGAGCGTCCCGTTCGGCTTTTTCCGTGTATGGCCCTGACGTTTGCCGGACGCTCCCCGATGGGGCATCCATGATGGCGGAGCAGGGGCAGTGCACGGCCCCGTCCGCGGCCCCGATGGCCGCAGCAAAAAAATCAGGAGTTACCCGTCATGGGTCAATCAGTTGTTGTTCTCGGCGCCCAGTGGGGCGATGAAGGCAAGGGCAAGATCGTCGATCTGCTGACCGAAGAAATCGGCGCAGTGGTCCGTTTCCAGGGGGGCCACAACGCGGGCCATACGCTGGTCATCAACGGCAAGAAGACCGTCCTGCACCTGATTCCGTCCGGCATCCTGCGCGATGACGCGCTGTGCCTGATCGGCAATGGCGTGGTGATTTCCCCGGCCGCCCTGTGCAAGGAAATCGAAGAGCTGGAAACGGCTGGCGTTGAAGTGCGTTCGCGCCTGAAGATCTCCCCGGCCGCGCCGCTGATCATGCCGTACCACATCGCGCTGGATCAGGCCCGCGAGAAGGCCGCCGGCGGCAAGGCCATCGGCACCACCGGTCGCGGCATCGGCCCGGCCTATGAAGACAAGGTGGCGCGTCGCGGCATCCGCGTGGCCGACCTGCATTACCCGGAACAGCTGGCTGAAAAGCTGCGTGCCGCGCTGGATTACCACAACTTCGTGCTGACCAAGTACCTGGGCGTGGAAGCGGTGGATTTCGACACCGTTTACAAGGAAGCGCTGGCCTTCGGCGAGTACGTCGAGCCGATGAAGTCCGACGTTGCCGGCATCTGCCATGACCTGCGCAAGCAGGGCAAGCGCGTGCTGTTCGAAGGTGCGCAGGGCGCGCTGCTGGACATCGACCACGGCACCTATCCGTACGTCACCAGCTCCAACACCACCGTCGGCGGCGCGCTGGCCGGTGCCGGTGTCGGCGCCGACGCGATCGACTACGTGCTGGGTATCGCCAAGGCCTACGCCACCCGCGTTGGCGGTGGTCCGTTCCCGACCGAGCTGGACGACGAAGTCGGCCAGGGCATCCGTGACCGTGGCGCCGAGTACGGTGCTTCGACCGGCCGTCCGCGTCGCTGCGGCTGGATGGATATCGTCGCGCTGAAGCGCGCTGTCGCCATCAACGGTATTTCCGGCCTGTGCATCACCAAGCTCGACGTGCTCGATGGCATGGAAAAGCTCAAGATCTGCATCGCCTACGAATACCGCGGCAAGCGTACCGAGTACGCACCGCTGGATGCGCAGGGCTGGGAAGAGTGCACCCCCGTGTACCTGGAGTTCCCGGGCTGGAGCGAGAACACCCACGGCGTCACCGAGTGGGACAAGCTGCCGCCGGCCGCCCGTGCTTACCTGCGCGCGCTGGAAGAACTGGCAGGCTGCCCGATCTCGATCGTGTCGACCGGTCCGGACCGCGACCACACCATGGTCCTGCAGGATCCGTGGGGCTGATCGCAGCCGTTGCTGCAATCAATGATTGAAACAAGGCCCCGCTTCGGCGGGGCTTTGCTTTGTCGGGTCGGCTGTCGAGCAGAATCATGTCCCGATGTAGAGCACGTTGCCCGTTGCCCGGGGGGCGGGGTGCGGGCGATAGACTCCGCGCGTGATTCAAGGCTGGCCGAGTGGTTCGGGTTGTCACGAGCAGCCACGGGCGCACCCAGACCAATGGCCGGGGCAGGGAGACCCCGGTGCTGGCTAGAATGGGCCGGCGTTTCATCCTGCCGCCAGCCTGATTGACCTGATGCGAATCGACCCCGCCGAAATCGAAGCCCTGTTCAATGCCATTCCCAGCGTGCTGTTCTTCGCCAAGGACATGCAGGGGCGCTATACGCACGTCAATCTGACGATGATGCACCGGCTGGGGGTGAAGTCACGCGGCGAAGTCATCGGCAAGCGTGCCGATGAGCTGTACCCGGCTGGCATGAGTGAGGCCTATGTCGAGCAGGACGCACGGGTGCTGGCCGGTGAAGTGATCGAGAACGTCATGGAGCTGCAGTTGCTCGCCAACCAGCAGCCCGGCTGGTGCCTGACCTGCAAGCGTCCGATCATCGAAGATGGCAGCGTGGTCGGACTGATCGGTATTTCCCGTGACCTTGGCCAGCGCGGTGGACTGGAATCGCAGTACGAACCGTTGCGGCTGGCATTGGATTATCTCAACACGCATTACGCTGAAAACGTGCGCATGCAGACGCTGCTGGACATCACCGGATTCTCGCTGTCCAAGCTGGAGCGTTCGTTCCGCAAGGTGTTCCAGATGACCCCGCAGCAGGTGCTTACCCGGCTGCGCATCCAGATCGCGCTGCATCTGCTGCATGGCGATGAAAGCGTGGCCAGTATCGGTCAGGCATGTGGTTTCAGTGACCAGAGTGCGTTCACCCGCAAGTTCAAGGCCGAAGTGGGCATGGCGCCGCGCCAGTACCGGGCGATGATCGCCGCCCGCGCCGCACAGGGCTGAATCGCCGGCGCACGGTCGCAGCCGTTGCGACCGCGCTCGGCTATCCTGCGGTTCCCCGCAGGCAGGAACCTCCATGGCCAAGACCCGAAGCAGCGCTTACGTCTGCACGGAATGTGGTGCCGAATACAGCAAGTGGCAGGGCCAGTGCACCGAATGCGGCGCCTGGAACGTGCTCAGTGAAATCGTGCTGGAAAGTGCTGCCGCCGCGAAGTCGCCGGCCTCGCGTCGCAGTGGTTGGGCAGGCAAGGTCGATGCACCCAAGATCACCGCGTTGAAGGATGTACAGCAGACCGAACACCTGCGCGTATCGACCGGCATCGGCGAGTTCGACCGTGTGCTGGGTGGCGGCCTGGTGGAAGGTGCGGTGGTGCTGGTCGGTGGCGATCCGGGCATTGGCAAATCCACGCTGCTGCTGCAGGCGGTGGCAAAGATGGCCAGCACCTTGCCGGTGTTGTATGTGACCGGTGAGGAGTCGCTGGCGCAGGTGGCCGGCCGCGCGGTGCGCCTGGATCTGCCGTTGGAGGGCCTCAATGGCCTGGCCGAAACCGGGGTTGAAAACATCCTGCAGCATGCCGCCAGTGCGCGGCCGAAGTTGATCGTGGCCGATTCGGTGCAGACGCTGTGGACCGAATCCGTCACCGCCGCGCCGGGCTCGGTGAGCCAGGTGCGCGAGAGTGCTGCACGCCTGGTGCGCTTTGCCAAGGAGACCGGCACCGCCGTGTTCCTGGTGGGCCACGTCACCAAGGAGGGGGGCATTGCCGGTCCGCGCGTGCTGGAGCACATGGTCGATGCGGTGCTGTACTTCGAAGGTGAGAGCGGCAGCCGTTTCCGGGTGCTGCGTGCGTTCAAGAACCGCTTTGGTGCGGTCAACGAACTGGGCGTGTTCGCCATGGGCGACAAGGGCCTGAAGGAAGTTCCCAACCCGTCGGCGATCTTTCTGTCCGGCGGTAGTACGCGGCAGCCCGGCAGCTGTGTGATGGTCACCCGCGAAGGAACCCGTCCGCTGTTGGTGGAAGTGCAGGCGCTGGTGGATTCATCACCGTTGTCCAACCCGCGTCGGGTTGCGGTGGGGCTGGAGCAGAATCGCCTGGCGATGTTGCTGGCGGTGCTGCACCGTCACGGCGGCGTGGTGGTCGGCGACCAGGACGTGTTCGTCAATGTGGTCGGCGGCATCCGCGTGCAGGAGACGGCGGTGGATCTGCCGGTGCTGCTGGCGGTGCTGTCCTCGCTGCAGGACCGGCCGCTGGCCGAGAAGACGATCGCCTTCGGTGAGGTCGGCCTGTCCGGCGAGATCCGCCCGGTGCCCAATGGTGAGGACCGCTTGCGCGAGGCGGCCACGCATGGTTTCAAGCGCGCCATCGTGCCCAAGGCCAATGCGCCCAAGACCGGCTCGGTGAAGGGTATGGAAGTGATCGCGGTGGAGCGGTTGTCCGAGGCGCTGGAGGCGGCCGCCGAATAGGCGGTGGAGCGGAGCCACACTCAGCCGGGGACTTTGCCGGGAATGTTTCGTGCCGAGCATGGCTCGGCACGACGAGGCCATGGCTTAGTTGCTGCCCAGTACCAGCTCAATCACGAATCGGCTGCCGAAGAACGCCAGCAGCAACAGCGCCATTGCGCTCAAGGTCCAGTGCACGGCTTTGCTGCCACGCCAGCCATACCGGCGGCGGCCGATCAGCAGCGTGCCGAACACGATCCACGACAGCACGCTGAGGACGGTCTTGTGCACCAGCTTCTGCGCCAGCAGGTCATCAACGAACAGCACGCCGGTCAGCAGGGTCAGCGTCAGCAGGCTGAAGCCGACGGCGATGGTGCGGAACAGCAGTGTTTCCAGATCGCTCAGCGGCGGCAGTGCTCGTAGCCAAGGGCGGAAATCACGCTGGCGCAATGCGCGCTCCTGCAGCCACAGCATGATCGCCAGCAGTGCGGCGATGCTCAGCGTGGCGTAGGCCAGCAGCGCCAGCCATGCGTGGGTGGCCAGCCGCCAGCCCAGCAGCTTGCTCGGCTCATGGCCGTAGCCGTGGTAGGTCAACAGCAGGATGGCGGCCATCGGGAACACCACCACGCCCAGCGCCGCCATGCGTCCGCGCGCGCCTACCAGTGCGGTCAGCACGCTCATGCCGAGGCCGACCAGAGACAGCGCGGCGAAGAAGTGCATGTCCGGGCCGCCTTCGGTCCGCATTGCCACCAGCAGGTGGTAACCGCCGTGCAACAGTGCCGCAGCCACTGCGGGCAACAGCCAGAGGCGCGGCGGCGGCGAGCGGTCAGCCGTCAGGGCGCGCACCAGCAGGGCGGTGGCCAGCAGATACAGGAATGCGGCGATGAGAACGATTGTCATCGCGTGAGTTTCGCACACGGGCCTGCCGCTGGCGATGTGAACCGGCGGGCAGCGGGGCCGCCCGTTATACTTGCCTTCTCTGTTTCCACGATTTCCGCAGGTCCCATCGCATGTTTGAGTCACTGACCCAGCGCCTTTCCGGCACCATCGAGCGTCTGCGTGGGCGCGGCCGCCTGACCGAGGAAAACATCCGCGAGGCAACCCGCGAAGTCCGCATCGCCCTGCTTGAGGCCGATGTGGCCCTGCCGGTGGTGCAGGCGCTGGTGGAGAAGATCAAGATCCGCGCCGTTGGCCAGGAAGTGCTCAAGTCGCTGACCCCGGGCCAGGCGCTGATCAAGGTCGTGCGCGATGAGCTGACCGCGGTGATGGGTTCGCAGGCCACCGACCTGAACCTCAATGTGCCGGCACCGGCCATCATCCTGATGGCAGGCCTGCAGGGTGCGGGCAAGACGACCACGGTCGGCAAGCTGGCCAAGCACCTGAAGGAAAAGCGCAAGAAGAAGGTGATGGTGGTGTCGGCCGACGTCTATCGCCCGGCCGCCATCGAACAGCTGAAGACCCTGGCCGATCAGGTCGGCGTGCTGTTCTTCCCGTCGACCGCCGAGCAGAAGCCGGTGGACATCGTCCGTGCTGCCATTGATGACGCGCGCAAGTCCTTTGTCGACGTGCTGCTGGTCGATACGGCAGGCCGACTGGCCATCGACGAAGCGATGATGGCCGAGATCAAGGCCCTGCACGCAGCGGTCAACCCGGCCGAGACGTTGTTCGTGGTCGATGCGATGACCGGCCAGGACGCCGCCAACACCGCCAAGGCCTTCGGCGAAGCGCTGCCGCTGACCGGCGTGGTGCTGACCAAGACCGACGGTGACGCCCGTGGCGGTGCCGCGCTGAGCGTGCGCTACATCACCGGCAAGCCGATCAAGTTCACCGGTACCGGTGAAAAGGTCGACGGGCTGGATGTGTTCCACCCCGAGCGTGTGGCCAGCCGCATCCTCGACATGGGCGACGTGCTGTCGCTGGTGGAGCAGGTCGAGCAGCAGGTCGACAAGGACAAGGCGCAGAAGCTGGCCGAGAAGGTCGCCAAGGGCAAGAAGTTCGACTTGAACGACATGCGTGACCAGCTTGAGCAGATGCAGAACATGGGTGGCATTGGCGGCCTGATGGACAAGCTGCCGGGGCTGGGGCAGATCCCCGAGCACCTCAAGCAGCAGGCCACGCAGAGCAAGGAAGTGCCGCGCATGATTGCCATCATCGGCTCGATGACCAAGAAGGAGCGTCGCAACCCGGGCCTGCTCAATGGTTCGCGCCGCGCCCGCATCGCCCGCGGCTCCGGCACTCAGCCGGCTGACGTCAACAAGCTGATGAAGCAGTACATGCAGATGGAGAAGATGATGAGCAAGCTTGCCGGCGGTGGCATGAAGGGCATGATGCGCAACATGAAGGGCATGCTCGGCGCCATGGGTGGCAAGGGTGGTCTGCCGTTCCGTTGATCAGGCAATTGAACTCAAACCAGTGGATGGAAAAATGCGCATGAAGAAAGGAATTTGCCTGGTAGCCGTGATGTTGGCTCTCACCGCATGTGGCGAAGATCGCTCACTGTCGCAGAAGGCGGGCAGCGCGATCAGCGGCACGGCCACGGACTTCGTCGCCGGCCTGGGCGAGGGCGTGGACAAGCGCATGTCGCTGAAGCTGGACGTTGACCCGTCGGTCGCGGGCAATGGCATGACCGTGACGCTGGGCAAGAGTCGCGGCATGGGGTCAAAGGATGCGTCGGTCTACGTGGTCGCCACCAAACCCTACAAAGGCGCCTTCATGGCGCGTGCGCTGGATGAGGCGGGCACCGAGATCGGGCGCTCGCGGGTGGATGTGGATTTCGCAGCCGATGGCGCCCAGTATGTGAACTTCACTTTCAACGAAGAGATGGACAGCCAGCTGGTGCGTTCCTACGCCCTCTCGCTTCGCTGAGCAGGGCAAGCCCCGGCGGCAATCCGACCGCCATGCATACCCCTGCCATTTCCTCTCGGGCCAAGGCGTTCTGCGAACGCTTTGGCGTTGAGCTCCCCATCCTGCTGGCGCCGATGGCGGGCGCCTGCCCGGTGCCGTTGTCAGCCGCGCTTGCCAATGCCGGCAGCATGGGCGCGATGGGGGCAGTGCTGTCCACGGCGGAGCAGATCGGGCAGTGGATGGAGGCTTTCAGGGCGCAGTCGCATGGCCCTGCTCAGATAAACCTGTGGGTGCCCGATCCGCCACCGCTGCGCGATGCCGCCGCCGAGGCGGCTACCCGTGAGTTCCTCGGACAGTGGGGGCCGCAGGTGCCGGCCACTGCCGGTGATGCCGGTCCGGCCGATTTCGATGCCCAGCTCGATGCGCTGATCCACGCGCGGCCCGCCGTGGCCTCGACCATCATGGGGGTGTTTTCCGCAGCACAGGTGCAGCGCTTGAAAGCCGCGGGCATTGCCTGGTTTGCCTGCGCCACCACGCTGGATGAAGCGCTGCAGGCACAGGCTGCCGGAGCGGATGCTGTGGTTGCGCAGGGCATGGAGGCCGGCGGTCATCGTGGTGCGTTCGACGCAGCGAAGGCCGAACTGCAGATGAGTGGGTTGTTCGCGCTGCTGCCGCGCCTGGCCGACAAGCTGCAGGTGCCGGTGATTGCCGCCGGTGGCATTGCCGATGGCCGCGGCGTTGCGGCGGCGCTGTTGCTCGGCGCCAGTGCAGTGCAGGTGGGTACCGCATTTCTTGCCGCGGATGAATCCGATATCCCGCAGGTCTGGCGGCACGCATTGGCCGATGCCGAACCGGAAGGAACGCGCGCCACGCGGGTTTTCAGTGGTCGTCTGGGGCGGGCGCTGGATACGCCGTATGTGCGTGCGGCCGAAGCCGCTGATGCGCCGCAACCGCGCCCGTATCCCGTGCAGCGGGGGCTTACCGCCGGCATGCGCCGCGACGCAAATGCTGCCGATCATCTGGATGCGATGCAGGCGTGGGCTGGGCAGTCGGCATGGCTGGCGCGTCGCGCCCCTGCCGCTGAAATCATGCGGTCGATGTGGGCGCAGGCGCAGGCGTTGTCATGAGCCGCTTGTTCTGCAACGGACAGCCGGCCGATGCTGCCGCGCTGGGAGCGGCTCTGGTCAACTACGGGCATTTCACTTCCTTGCAGGTGCGCAATGGCGCGGCGCAGGGATGGGCGTTGCACCTGCAGCGTCTGCAGCAGGCCACGCATGAGTTGTTCGACACGACGCTGGACGGCGCGCAGTTGTGCGTGTGGTTGAACGATGCGCTGGCGCAATGCGACATGCGCGATGCTTCGGTGCGCATCACGGTTTTTTCGCGCGCGTTTGATTTCCGCCAGCCGCTGCATGCGGTGCCGGTGGATGTGCTGGTCGGCATCGCTGCACCGGTCGCGCCGCCGGCGACGGCGCGCGCGGTGATGTCGCTGCGCTATCAGCGTGAGCTGGCGCATATCAAGCATGTCGGCACGTTTCCGTTGTTCCATCACCGTCGCCATGCCATGCGCGAGGGGTTCGACGATGTGGTGTTCGTCGATGAAGCTGGGAGGGTGAGCGAGGGCAGTACCTGGAATCTGGCGTTCTGGGATGGGGCGCAGGTGGTGTGGCCGCAGGCAGCCGCGCTGCGGGGTGTTGCCGAGCGATTGCTGATCGCCGGACTGGATCGGTTGGGTCAGCCGCATACGTCGTGCGAGATCGGCGTGGATGCCTTGTCGCGCTTCGGCGGCGCTGTGGCGTGCAATGCCACGGGGCTGTGGCCGGTGGCTCGGATTGACGCGGCGCGCTTTGAGCAGTCGGACCGGCTGCTGCAGTTGTTGCAGCAGGCATTGGGCCAGACGCCCTGGCAGGAGCTTCAGACGTAAAGTCGGGGGCGGTGATTTCCGGGGTGTGGAAGCAATCAGCGGCCTCTCCCCGAGCCGCCCCTTGCCTGTGGCAATGGAGGCAGATCACGGGATTCACGGGACTGCAGGCACCCGGAACCACCACCATGTTCAGCTTGGCGGGCGGCGGCGGGGTTGGAATGGGTCTTGGGCGTCGCTATAATCGCCGGCTTACCGCGCCATCCTGGCGACTGGGCAATAGAGGAAAAACCACCATGGTCAAGATTCGACTGACCCGCGGCGGCGCCAAGAAGCGTCCGTTCTACCACATCATCGTGACCGACGTCCGTAGCGCCCGTGACGGCCGCAACATCGAGCGCGTCGGCTACTACAACCCGGTCGCCCAGGGTGCAGAGCAGCGCATCGTGCTGGACATCGCCGCTGTCGACAAGTGGGTTGCCAATGGCGCCCAGCTGACCGACAAGGTTCGCAACCTGTACAAGGAAGCGACCAAGGCCCAGGCCGTCGCGGCCTGATCCTGACGGGCCGCGCGCAAGCGCGGCCCGACGGTTTCCGATATGAAGAAAGATTCCGAGCGCCGGATCCTGCTTGGCAGGGTTGCCGGCGCTTTTGGTGTGCGCGGCGAACTCAAGCTCGAGTCCTGGACCGAGCCGCGTTCCGCCATTTTCAAATACCAACCTTGGATTCTGCGCACTCCCGCAGGGCAGGAATCCGAGATTTCGGGCGTGCGTGGCCGCGATTCGGGCAAGCATCTGGTGGCCACGTTTCCGGACGTGACCGACCGCGATGTGGTCGAGTCGATGCGCGGCACCGAGATCTACATCGCCCGCAGCGCGCTGCCGCCGCCGAATCCCGATGAGTACTACTGGGTCGATCTTGAAGGCTTGGACGTGCAGACCGTGGACGGCGTGAAGCTTGGCCAGGCTTCGCACCTGTTCAGTACCGGCTCCAACGATGTGCTGGTGGTGCGGGGTGACCGCGAGCGCATGGTGCCGTTCGTGATGGGCGACTTCGTCAAGTCGGTCGATTTCGACGCCAATCTGATCGTGGTCGATTGGGATCCGGAGTTCTAAACCCGGTGCGCGTCGACGTCATCAGTCTATTTCCGGAATTCCTCGCCCAGTCTGCTGCGCTGGGCGTGGTTGGCCGCGCGCAGGAGCGGGGTCTGCTGGAGCTGCATGGCTGGAACCCGCGTGATTTCGCCGAGGGCAACTACCGGCGGGTGGATGACCGTCCGTTCGGCGGTGGTCCCGGCATGGTGATGCTGATCGAGCCGTTGCGCGCCGCGCTGGCCGCCGCGCGTGCGGCCGATCCGCAGCCGGCGCCGCTGATCTATCTGAGCCCGCAGGGGCGGCCGTTGACCCAGGCCAAGGTCCGGGAACTGGCCGCGTTGCCACGGATGATCCTGCTGTGCGGCCGCTATGAAGGCGTGGATGAGCGCTTCCTGGCGTCCGAGGTGGACGAAGAGATTTCCCTGGGGGATTACGTCCTGTCCGGGGGCGAGCTGGGCGCGGCGGTGATCATCGATGCGGTTACCCGCTTGCAGGAGGGGGCCCTGAACGATGCTGAATCCGCGGTTCAGGACAGCTTCGAGGGTGACGGCCTGCTGGATTGCCCGCATTACAGCCAGCCATCCAGCCACGCGCTGGGGGACGTGCCGGATGTACTGCGGTCGGGCAATCACGCCGCGATCGCGCGCTGGCGCCGCCAGCAATCCCTGCTGCGCACCGCGCTGCGCCGGCCTGACCTGCTGGATGAGGCGGGGTTGGGCAAGGCCGACCGCAAGCTGCTGGCGGAAGCCCGCGAAGCGCTGGCTGAGGCTGATCAAGCAGCTACTGGCGCCAAGGGCGATCAATAGGCTAGAATTGCGAGTTCCCGTCAGCCCTTTGTGGTTGGCGTTGGAAACAAAACAATAAACGTGCAGCGCAATTCGGTGACTGCATGAGATTCCGCTGTCGAATGACACGCCCACCCGAACAAATCGGTGTAATCCAATGAGCAAGCTGAACAAGTCCATCGTCGCGGAGTTTGAATCCGCCCAGGTCACCCGCGAACTGCCGAAGTTCAGCCAGGGCGACATCGTCGTGGTGAATGTGAAGGTGAAGGAAGGCAGCCGCGAGCGTCTGCAGGCATATGAAGGCGTCGTGATCGGCACCAAGAATGCCGGCCTGAACTCCGCTTTCACCGTGCGCAAGATCTCGCACGGCTACGGCGTCGAGCGCGTTTTCCAGACCCACAGCGCCGTGATCGACTCGGTTGAAGTGAAGCGCCGCGGTAAGGTTCGCGCCGGTAAGCTGTACTACCTGCGTGGCCTGGAAGGCAAGGCTGCTCGCATCAAGGAAGATCTGGCCGCTGCTCAGCAGGCCAAGGCTGCTCGTCTGGCCGCCAAGGCCGCAGCAAACGCTGCTGCTGCCGAGTAAGCCCGCCGACAGGCTTCTTGCCTGTCTGCAAAGAACGGCCGCCTCCGGGCGGCCGTTTTGCGTTTGGGGGTTGGAGGGCGAGGGCTGCAGTGTTTTGGGCCGCTTCCCCATCGCTTCCTTGGGGCCGCCCGCCGGCCAGGCACAGCGTGCGCGGTGTTCAGTAATGTACGGGGCCCTGACTTGTAAGTCGCATGCCCGTTACCCCGTAGGCAGGGGACGGGCTGGATTCGGCTTCTCTGCGCGCATGAATGATCTGGGGTTCGCGCAGGATGCTTCCCGCGATCAGTTTGGCCGCCTTTGGGCGGCTGTTTGCGTTTGGAGCATGGTGATTCTGGGAGTTTGAAAGACCAGAGCTGCGGTGCTTTGCACCTTCCCCTCATCCGTCCCTTCGGGGCACCTTCTCCCGCTTGCGGGAGAAGGGGGTGTCGGGCATTTCTGTGCACTGACGTCGCCCGGCCCGGGGCTCTGCGCCGGAATCGCGCCGCAAGCAGCCAACTGCTCTTGCATCCCTTCTCCCGCGCGCGGGGGAAGGTGCCCCAGAGGGGCGGATGAGGGCGTGCTTCTAACCGCTCAGCGGAAATGCGCTTCGATCTGTTCCAGCGTCTTGCCCTTGGTCTCCGGCATCCAGAACGCTGCGACCAGGAAGAACACGAAAGTACAGCCGGCCCAGAACAGGAACATGCTGGCGTAGCCGTAATGGCCGACGGTGGGCAGGAACACGGCGGCGATCGTGGTGGAGACGAACTGGTTGATCAACAGCGCAATGCTCATGCCATTGGAGCGGATGCGGTTGGGCATCAGTTCGGACAGGGCCAGCCACACGCAGACACCGGGGCCGACGGCGAAGAACGCGACGAACACCAGGATGCACGCAGCGACTGCCCAGCCATGTGCGGGCGTCGGCACCGGGCCGATCCAGGCCTGTTCGATTTTCAGTGGCGCATCCGCCGCCACGGCCGGATCCGGGAAGGGATTCAGGTGCAGGCGGCGGAAGAAGCTGCCGATGACACTGTCAGCTCGCACGGTGGCGTCGCGCTGGAGGTTCAACTGATGATCACTGGCGTTGTCGCTGCGCAGCGAACGCACGTCGCTGAAGCCACCATAGGAATAGGAAAGCGTCAGCTGCAGCGGCTGTTGGCCGTGCATGCGCGCACCGGCCAGTCGCTGCCATTGGGCGGCGTCCAGATCCAGCTGCAGGCGATCATCAAGCACGGCATGCTGCAGCAGTGGCTGCACGTCCGCGCGGCCTTGTTCGGCCTTGAAGAACAACATTGCCGGGGCGAGCAGGGCCAGACAGATGCCGCCGCTGCCGAGCATCAACAGGAACTTGCGACCCTTGCGGTCCACCAGCAGCAACGCGGCGACGGTCATCAATGCATTGAGCAGCTTGATGGCGACGTCGGCGCTGTTGGCGGCGGAGCCTGGCAGGCCGGCCTGGTTGAGGATGTTGACCGCGTAAGCCAGGATCGAGTTGATGCCGGTGGCCTGGGTGCAGGCCAGGATCACGCAGGCCAGCAGGAACGGCACCATGTAGCGGCGGCTGAACAAACGGTCACGCTTGCCATCGGCCTGCGCGGCGACTGGTGCCTGGATCTGCTGCAACGTGCTTTCCACCTGCGTTGCCGGCAGCGTGCGCTGCAGACTCTGTCGGGCGGCATCGATGCGGCCGCGCTGCACCAGCCAGCGCGGTGATTCGGACAACCACAGCACGCCCACGCAGAACATCACACCCGGCAGCAGGCAGCTCCAGAAGATGGTGCGCCATGCATGGTCCTTGACCGCGAACAGTTCCTGCGCCTGTTGCACCAATGGCATGTTGCGCACGGTGTCGGCGGCGGCATCCACTGCATGCGCGTGGTACAGGCCGATCAGTGCGGCCAGCACCAGGCCGATGGTCAACAGCAGCTGGAACATCGCAGCGCCACGGCCGCGACGTTCGGGTGCAAGCACTTCGGCCAGATACAGTGGCACCACGACGCCGATCAGTCCGCCGCTGATGCCCTGCAGCAGGCGCCCGAGCAGCAGCGGTGTGTAGCCCGAAGCCAGCGCCATGACCGGGATGCTGGCGGTAAACAGCACGCCAGCCAGCAGCATCGCGCCGCGCCGGCCGATGAGGTCGGCGATCAGGCCCGCGAACAGCGACGACAACACGCTGCCCAGCAGCACCGCCGCGACCACGAAGCCAAGTTGCTGGCTGCTCAACTGCCAGGCATGGCTGGCGGTGGCTTCGAGGTAGGGCAGGGCGCCGGCGATGATGCCGATGTCGATGCCGTACAGCAGGCCACCGAGGCCGGCGATGAAAAGCAGGTAGCGGACCGGCCAGCGGGGAGCGGCATCGGCGGCAGGCGTGGCGAAGGCAGAGTCGGTCATCGGCTCGTTCCAGAATGAAGCGCGGGTGCAGCAGGAAGGCGCGTGGGTGAAGCGCGTGCGGGATCAGCGATGCGGTGCGTGCAGATCGACCGGATGGCCGTTGATCCACACCTGTTGCAGCTGCAGGTCGGGACTCAGCACCACCAGGTCCGCGCGCAGCCCCGGGGCGATGCGGCCACGGTCTTCCAGCCCGAGGTAATCGGCGGGGAAGGTGGAAACACGATGCGATGCGTCAGCCAGTTCCAGTCCGACGTCGACCAGATTGCGCAGCGCCTGATCCATGGTCAGCGCGCTGCCGGCCAGCGAGCCGCTGGACAGGCGCACGCAGCCCAGGCATTTGTGCACACGTTGTTCGCCCAGCGCGTATTCGCCGTCGGGCATACCGGTGGCGGCGGTGGCATCGGTGACGGCGTACAGACGCGGAATGGCGCGTACCGCCATGCGGATCACGCCGGGATGCACGTGCTGCAGGTCGGGAATCAGTTCTGCGTACTGCGCATGCGCCAACGCGGCGGCGGCGATGCCGGGAGTACGGTGATCGACCCCGGTCATGCCGTTGAACAGGTGGGTAAAGCCGCTGGCACCCGCCTGCAGCGCGGCCACGCCATCTTCGTAGGTACCGGCGCTGTGACCGACCTGCACGCGGATGCCCATCGCTGCCAGTGCCGGAATCAGCGCGGCATGCTGGCCGATTTCCGGGGCGATGGTCAGCACCTTGATCGGTGCCAGGGCATGCAGGTGCTGCACCGATTCCAACGTCGCTTCCAGTGTGCGTGGTGGTTGTGCGCCAAGCCGTTGCGGGCTGATGAAGGGGCCTTCCAGGTGCACGCCGATGATCTGCGCGGCGTCCGCATCCGGTGTGGTGATCACCTGGGCCAGGCCGCGCAGTGCGTTTTCGATTTCCTCGAACGCGGCGGTCATGGTGGTGCCAAGCAGCGTGGTGGTGCCGTGGCGGGCGTGGGTGCGGGCGATGGTGCGGGCGACCTCGCCCCCCTGCATCAGATCAACGCCGGCACCGCCGTGCACATGCAGGTCGATGAAGCCGGGCAGGATCACCGGCAGCTGGGTGGCATCGCCGGCGTGGTCTTCGACGTCCAGTGATTGGATGTGCTGGTCGAAGTGAACATGGCCGCGACGCCACCCCAGCGGAGTGAGGATGCGGCCGTGCAGGGAGCGGGTGTCGGTCATGGCGGTGGCGGCTCGGCGATGATCACCTCGATCCCCTGCTGCTGCAGGCCCTCGCGGGTGGCAGCATCGATGCCGGGGTCGGTGATGATGGCGTGGATCTGGTCCAGGCGGGCGATGCGGTGCAGGCTGACCCGGCCGAACTTGGAGGCGTCGGTCAGCACCACGATGCGCCGTGCGCGCTCGACCATGCGGTGGTTGAGACGGGCTTCGCCTTCGTCGTGGGTGGTGAGGCCGAACTGCAGGTCCAGCCCATCCACGCCGAGGAACAGGGTGTCGAAACTGTAGGAGGTGAGGCTGGCTTCGGCCTGGCTGCCCTGCAGCGACAGCGACTGCTTGCGCAGCAGGCCGCCGGTCAGCAGCACGTTGACGCCGGGAGCATTGGCCAGCTCCCAGGCGATGTTGAGGCCGTTGGTCATCACCGTGACATCGCGGTGCCCGTGCAGATGGCGGGCCAGGGTCATGGTGGTGGAGCCGGAGTCGATGATGATGTTTTCGCCGGCATGCACCTGCAGCGCGGCGCGCATGCCGATGGATTCCTTCAGCGACAGGTTCAGCGCGTCCTTTTCATGGATGTCCTGCTCCAGCGGTGGCATCCGTACCAGGGTCGCACCGCCGTGGGTGCGGGTGGCAAGGCCCTGGATTTCGATCTGGCCCAGATCGGTACGGATGGTCACTGCCGACACGCCAAACCGTTCGACCAGCTCGGCGACCTGCACCGTGCCCTGTTCGATCAGGAGCTGCAGGATCTGCTGGCGGCGGGAGCGTGTATTGCGCATGGCCATCTCTTCTCTCTCTCTGTGGAATGAAAGAGGAGATTAACCGTTCGCAAGAACGGAAGCTTGTGAGCTTTCGTTTTGTTTGCGAGCGCCTGCGAGGTTGGCGCTGCAGGCCCGCGCGTACTCGCCCAGACACAGGCCGATATGGTGCTGTACCAGCGCCGCCGGCGTATTGACCAGTTGGCCGGCGCGCACCGCGCGGAACTGCTCGGGCAGGTACTGGCTGAGCAGTACCAGCGGCGGTGCGTGCTGTTCGAGATTGGCGAACAAAGTCTGCACGGCCTGCAGCAGTGCCGGCTCGCCCCAGTAGTAACGGCAGCGGTCGCTGAAGGCGTAGGAACGCAGCAGGCGCAGCGTGGCGTCGTCGCCGTGATAGTGCGCCTGCCAGTACTTCGGCTGCGCGGTCATCACTTGCTCAAGCACCTGCGGCAGCTGCGAGCACTGCGCTGCCGGCAACAGTTCCGCTTCGATCGCGGCCAGTGCGAACAGTGCTTCGCGGTAGGCGAAGGTCGCTGCCGGGCCGACCTTGAGAATGGCGAAGTGATCGCGCACCAACGCGTGCAGGCCGGATTCGCGCTGGTAGTCGGTGGAGTGCGCTTCAAACACGATGCGCGGTTGCTGCTCCAGGAAGTCGGCCAGCGTGGATGCCGCTGCTGCGTCGTAGTCGTGCACGCTGCTGTGGTCGAAGTCCACGCCGGGCTGCACCACCATGGCGATCACGCGCTGCCATGCATCGCGCAGGTCCGGGGTATCGAACGCCTGCTGATGGATGGCCAGCGTCTGCGCGGCGGCAGCCGGCGTGGTGACGGCCAGGCCGCCTTCGAGCGATGCCTCGCCACCGGGAATCGGCACTTCGGTGCCGATCACATACAGCGGCAGCGGGAGGTTGTGGGCGGCGGCGGTGCGCTCGGCGATGACAGCCAATTCCGCCGAGCGTGCGGCGACGATGGCGTCGGGCAACGGCGTCGGGTCGTCGGCGCAGGACATGCTGCAGTCCAGATGGATCTTGTTGAAGCCGGCAGCGACATAGGCTTCGATCAGCACGCGTGCATTGGCCATCGCCTCGGCGGCGGGCTGCTTCTGCCAGGCATTGGGGCCGAGATGGTCGCCGCCCAGGATCAGCCGTTCGTGCGGGAAGCCTTCTTCGTCGGCCAGCGTCTGCACATAGTCGCGGTACTGCGGCGGCGTCATGCCGGTGTAGCCGCCGAACTGATCCACCTGGTTGGACGTGGCCTCGATCAGCAGCACCGTGCCGTAGCGCGCGGCGACCTGCATGGCGGCGCGCAGCACCTGCTCGTTGCTGCAGCAGACGCTGTACAGGCCGACATTCTGGCCGAGGCGATGGGCGGTGAGCAGGGATTGCAGCGAGGACATGACGAACTCCCGGAAGTCAGGAAAAAGCGGGTTGGCAGGCAAGCAGGGCGGCACCGCGTGCGCCACCGGCATCACCGAAACGCGGCGGCACGATGGGCGGTACTTCCACGCCTGCAAATAGATGGGTGGCAATGGCAGCCGGCAACTGCTGGTACAGCGGTGCGTACTGCGACAGACCGCCGCCGAGCACGATCACATGCGGGTCCAGTGCCAGGATCAATGCGGCGAAGCTGTGGCCGAGCAGATCGCGGTGGATGTCCAGGGCTTGTCGTGCGCGCGCATCACCGGCCTCGGCCAGGGCGATGACATCGCTGGCATTGTTGGCGTGACCGCCGAGGTGGCGTTCGATCATCGACACACCGCTGCCGGAGACATAGCGCTCCACGCAACCACGCAGGCCACAGCCGCAGTCGAGCAACGGCAGGCCATGGCGTTGCAGCAGATTGGCCGGCACGCTCCAGTGGCCCCATTCACCGGCCAGGCCGTTGAAGCCGCTGATCAGCCGGCCCTGTACGCAGTAGCCGCCGCCCGCGCCGGTGCCGAGGATGGCGCCGAACATGCTGGCATAGCCATCGGCCGCACCGCCGTGTGCTTCGGACAAGGCAAAGCACTGCAGGTCGTTGCCGAAGCGCAGGGGGCGTTGCAGGCGTGCCTGTAGATCCTGCGCCACGCACTGGCCGGTGAGCGCCGGAACGTTGGCGCTGAGCTGGCGCCCACTGCGGCGGTCGCGCACGCCGGGCAGGGCGATGCCGATGGATGCGGCAGCGTTGCCGCGTTCGGCATCGGCGCTTGCAACCAGTTCCTCCACCGCCTGCAGGAATGCGGTGTAGTCACCCTGCGGCGTGGCGATGCGCTTGCGCCACGTCACCTGCAATGCGGCATCGCAGGCCACCAGTTCAATCTTGGTGCCGCCGATGTCGATGCCGTAACAGGCGTGTGGCGTGGGCTCAGTCATGGTGGATGGTCACGCCTTTGACGACACGGTTGACGGTGCCGTCGGGGAACGGGTTGTCCGGGGTCAGGCCCATCGAGGCCGAGCGCTGCAGCGCATACAACTGCGCGAACGTCAGCCACACCGGCGCCAGCCAGCTGTCTTCGATGGCCGGTACCGGCAGGGTGTAGTCGTCGGCGCCGATGTCCGACTGCGGGCCGATCGACAGCACCTTGCCTGCCACGCCATCGCTGCGCAGTTCTTCGAGCAGGTCCTGTTCGTAACGGCGCGCCAGCGGCTGCACGCTGCGGAATACGATGACCAGGGTCTGGCTGTTGAGCGTGGACTTGGGCCCATGGCGGAAACCCAGCGGGGTGTTGGCGATGGCCAGCACGCGCCCGGCGGTGAGCTCCAGCACCTTCAACGCGGCTTCGCGTGCCAGCGCTTCATGCGGGCCGCTGCCCAGATAGATCACGCGGCTGAAAGGTTCGCGCGCCAGTGCCGCCACGGCAGCATCCCACTGGCCGATGCCGGTGCGTGCCAGCGCTGCAACCTGCTGCAGACGTGCAAGGCGTTCGTCCCACGGCGCGCGGTCGAACACCGCAAGTGCGGACAGCAGCATGCAGGTGAGGCTGCTGGTCATGGCGAAGGCACGGTCACAGCTGGCCGGTGGCATCAGCAGCGTGCAGGTGTCATCGCGACCCGCGCCACGGCGTGCAAGCTCACCGTCGGCATTGCAGGTGATGTCGAGGAAGCGGGCGTCGTCCACGTCGGCGCGCACGCGCTCCACCGCTGCCACGCTTTCCGGGCTGGAACCGCTGCGGCCGAACGACACCAGCAGGGTCGGGCGGTCGCGCTGCAGGTACAGCGCCGGGTGCGTAAGCAGGCTGGTGGTGTGCACGACGCGCACCTCGGCCGGCCACTGCGCATTGATCGTGTCGGCCACCATCTCGGCGATGAAGCCGGAGCTGCCGGCGCCGGTGAACAACACGCGTTGCCGCGGATCATTCAGGCGTTCGCCCAGAAAAGCCTGCACGCGCGTGCAGTCGTCGGCGAGGTTGCTGGCCAGGGTTTCCCACAGCTGGGGTTGCTGGGCGATTTCGGTGGCGGTATCGGTGCCGCCCAGCTGCTGCCAGCTGGACCGGTCGGAAAGCAGAGTGAGATCCATTCTTGGTTCCTGTTGTGCCTGCGAACCATCTTCGTTTTCTTTCGGAATGTCAAATATCGAAAGCAAAAGAAAAGAAATTGAGCGAAGCCTCTATCCTGCTGTGAACCCTGGCACGAACGAAAGGTTTCTCGTAAAACCCTTTCGCAGCAGGTGAATAGCCAATTTTCGGGGCAATGGAAAGTGGTGCCATGCAGCATCTTTCGATTGCAAGAAATCCTTCTTACTTTTTGCTTTCATTTTGTTGACATCTTTCGATTTGCTGCCCTAGAGTCGGCCGCAACCGCATTTCGAAATGCCTGATGAACGGGCCAGGGGACAAAGTGCATAACCACAATCGTCGTTCGCCGCTGCTGCTGGCCCTGCTATCGACGCTGTTGCTGCCGGCTTTGCCTGCCCGGGCCGAGCCGGTGGGCAATCTGCGCTCGGTGGCTTCCAGTGACGGCAAGGACGGCGTACGCGGTTGGGAGCTGCTCACCGATGCCGGCACCACGCTGCGCATCGATGTGCTGGCCAACGACATCGTGCATGTGCAGGCCGGTCGCAAGGGCAAGCTCACTGGCCCCGGCAACAAGGCCGCGCCCATCGTGCTGCCGCAACCGGCACAGTCGGTGCAGGCGCAGCTGGAAGAAGACGCCGCCGAAATCCGCGTGCGTACGCCGTCGCTGGTACTGCACGTGCAGCGGCAGCCACTGCAGTTGCGCCTGGAGCGGTTGGACGGTGAGCGCGGCGTACCGATGTGGCAGGAACTGCAGCCGCTGGATCTGGATGCCGAACAAAGCGTGCAGGTGTTGTCCTCGCAGGCCGATGAAGCGTTCTACGGCGGCGGCCAGCAGAATGGTCGCTTCCAGTTCAAGGGCCGCGAGCTGGAGGTGTCGTATTCCGGTGGCTGGGAAGAGGGCGACCGCCCGAGCCCGGCGCCGATGCTGCTCAGTTCCCGCGGCTGGGGCATGTTGCGCAATACGTGGAGCGACGGCAGCTATGACCTGCGCCAGCCGGACCAGGCCACGTTGCTGCATCGTGAAGACCGCTTCGATGCCTACTATTTCGTCGGCCCCGATCTGCAGCGCCTGTTGGAGCGCTACACGCAGCTGACTGGCCGCCCGAACATGGTCGCGCGCTGGGCGCTGTCCTACGGCGATGCCGATTGCTACAACGACGGCGACAACATCAAGAAGCCGGGCAGCGTGCCGGAAGGCTGGAGCGACGGCCCTACCGGCACCACGCCGGATGTGGTCGACAGCGTCGCGGCGAAGTACCGCGAGTACGACATGCCGGGCGGCTGGATCCTGCCCAACGATGGCTATGGCTGCGGCTACAAGCAGTTGCCGGAAACCGCGCAGGGGCTGGCCAAGTACGGCTTCAAAACCGGTTTGTGGACCGAGAACGGCGTCGACAAGATCGCCTGGGAAGTGGGCAAGGCCGGCAGCCGCGTGCAGAAGCTGGACGTGGCCTGGACCGGTCAGGGGTATCAGTTCGCGATGGACGCCAATCAACAGGCGTTCAACGGCATCCTCGACAACTCCGACTCACGCCCGTTCCTGTGGACGGTGATGGGCTGGGCCGGCATCCAGCGTTATGCGGTGGCATGGACCGGCGACCAGAGCAGCAGCTGGGATTACATCCGCTGGCACGTGCCGACCCTGGTGGGTTCTGGTTTGTCCGGCATGGCCTACGCCAGCGGCGACGTGGATGCGATCTTCGGCGGCAGCGCGGAAACCTTCACCCGCGACCTGCAGTGGAAAACGTTCACGCCGGTGCTGATGGGCATGTCTGGCTGGTCGTCGAATGCGCGCAAGCACCCGTGGTGGTTCGACGAACCCTATCGTTCGATCAACCGCGATTACCTCAAGTTGAAGATGCGCCTGACGCCGTACATGTACGGCCTGGTGCATGACGCCGCGCAGAGCGGCGCGCCGCCGGTGCGTGGACTGATGTGGGATTACCCGCAGGATCCGCACGCGCAGGATGAGACCTACAAGTACCAGTTCCTGCTCGGCCGCGACCTGCTCGTTGCGCCGGTCTACCGCAGCCAAGCCGCGAGCCGTGGCTGGCGTCGCGATATCCATCTGCCGGCTGGCGGCTGGTACGACTACTGGGATGGCCGTCATGTGCAGGCACCGGCGGCTGGCCGCCAGTTGGACCGCAAGGTGGAACTGGCGACGCTTCCAGTGTTCGTGCGCGCCGGCGCAATCGTGCCGATGTATCCGGGCATGCTGTTCGACGGTGAAAAACCGCTGGATGAAGTGACGTTCGATCTTTATCCGCAGGGTGAATCCAGCTACACGCTGTATGAGGATGACGGCAACACGCGCCGTTACCAGAAGGGCGAATCGAGCACGCAGCAGGTCCGTGTGCAGGCGCCGGCGCAGGGCAGCGGCCAAGTGCAGGTGCACATCGACGCGGTGCAGGGCCAGTACCAAGGGCAGCTGCCACAGCGGCGCTACGGCCTGCGTGTGTTGAACCGACAGGCGCCGCGCGCGGTGCAGGTGGATGGGCGTGCCCTGACGCAACTGACCGATGCTGCTGCCTTGCAGGGCGCGGCGGAAGGTTGGTACTTCGATGCGACCGAGCGTCAGGGCACGCTGCATGTACGTACTGCCACGCAGGACATCCGCCAGCCGCTGCAACTGCAGCTGGACTTCCCGGTGGCCGCAGCATTGGCCGATGACGTGTTCCCGGCCGCGCCGGAACTGGGGCGCGCACTGCCGTCGGACAGCCTGCTGGTGGTCAACCGGCCTGCCGAAGAATCGGGCCATCCGCTGGAAAACGCCTTCGACGATGATCCATCGACGTGGTTCCGCAGTGTGCGCAATCAAGCCATCCGTACCGGTGCGCACGAGTGGGTGGTCGGCTTTGGCGAGCGCAAGTTGATCGACGGCATCGAACTGGCGCCACGCAACGACAAGCACTGGAAGCACGGCCAGGTCCGTGACTATGAAATCTACATGGGCGACAGCAACGGCGAGTGGGGTGAGCCGATTGCACGTGGCCATCTACAGCTGAAGGAAGGCGTGCAGCGCATCGACTTCCCGGCACACGCTGGCCGCCTGCTGCGCTTCCGCGTGCTCAGCGTGCAGAACCCGGACGGTGACGGTGCTGCGGCCAACGATCCGATGGTGACCGCTGCGCAGGGCAATGCCGCGCGTGCGGTGGATGCATTGCAGCCGCGTGATGTTGGCCCGATTGCGTTGTCCACTTTCCATATCCTTGAGCAGCAAGCGGCCGAGCGGCCGGCGCAGCAGCAGTTCCTCTCCCAACTGCCGCTGCCGGCCGCGCTGGCCGCATCGGTCCACGCCGATCGTGCGTTCAGTGCCGATGTGCCGATGCGCATGAACGGCCTGCAGTTCCGTCGCGGACTGGGTGTCGGCGCGAGTAGTCGCATTGATCTGACCATGAAGGGACATTGGAAGCTGCTGCGCGCTGACCTGGGCATCGATGACCAATGCCGCCAGGCTGGCGGCATGCAGTTCCAGGTATGGGGTGACGACCGCCTGCTGTATGACAGCGGCCTGGTGAAAGCCCCGGGCGTGGTCAAGCCGGAGCTGGATGTTCGCGGTCTAACCCATCTGAGCCTGCGCACGCTGGGTGCGCAGGGCAAGCAACCCTCCCAGGTTTGTGGCAACTGGGCCAACGCCGTGCTGATCGGCGAGGAGGGCGACAGCGCCGAATTCGTCGCCCGATGACCGCCACCTCGTAACACCGCTGCTCCCCCGCAACACACCGACTGCGCTCTCAGGGGGCGCGGGCCGGGATCGCTTTGCCCCGCCAATTGTTTCCTTTTTGCGTGACCTTGCCAGGAGAGAACCCGATGTTGCCCGCCAATCGCAGTGCCAAACGCTGTTTGCCAGCCCCGTTATCGTTGGCTGTTGCCAGCGTGTTGTTCGCCATCGCCGCACCTGCGTTCGCGCAGGACAAGGCTGAAAAGGAAAAGGACAAGACCACCGAGCTGTCCCGCATCGAGGTCACCGGTTCCAACATCCGCCGTACCGATGTGGAAACCGCATCGCCGGTGCAGGTGATCAGCAAGCAGGACGTCGAGAACATGGGCGCGCGCACGCTGTTGCAGGTGCTCGACAATCTGCCTGCAGCGCGACCGGGGCAGGTCGATTCCAAGTCGCTGTTCACCGGTTCGGACGGCGCTTCGCAGGCCAACCTGCGTGGCCTCGGTGCGCAGGGCACGCTGGTGCTGTTGAACGGCCGTCGCCTGTCGTACTACGGCGCACCGGCGGGCTTCCAGACCCAGTTCGTCAACATCGATGCCATTCCCGCCGCCGTCATCGAGCGCATGGAAGTGCTGACCGATGGCGCCTCGGCCGTCTACGGTACCGACGCGGTGGCCGGCGTCATCAACGTAATCACCAAGAGCAGCTACCAGGGGCTGGAAGTCAGCGGCACCTGGGACACCGCCTCGCGCTTTGATTCCTTCGGCGAAAAGCAGGCCAGCGTCACCGGCGGCTTCGGCGACATGGCTGAGGACGGCTACAACGTCTATGCCAGCGTCAATCTCTATGAACGTGATGGCATCCCGGACAGCGAGTGGTACCTCAAGAATCCGGGCCAGTTCTACGTCAACAATCCGGACTACATCAAGAATCTGCGACTGGACACCGGCAGTGCGCCGGGCGTGTTCAACCCGGGCTATTACTACGCCATCGATCCGGTCACCGGTGCGCGCAGGGATGAGGCAGCACCGGGCTGCAACAACGTGCTGCAGGTCAGCAGCGGTACCCGTTGCATCTGGCAGACCTGGATGAACCGGCAGATCAACGGCGGCGCGGATTCCAAGCGCGTCACCGCTTACGTCAATGGCCACTACCAGCTCAATGACAGCACCGAGGCGTTTGCCGAAGTCACCTATACCGACATCGATCTGCATGCCAATGGCGGTACGCCGCGTGCCTACGGCACCACCACCGGCAATCCGCAGAGCTGGTTCTCGCGTAACACCGGCAACACGGTCAATCAGTTCCTGACCCCGTGGCTGGGCCCGAACAACGAATACAACCACGCCAGCCCGGAGCTGAAGGCGATGATGGGTGGTGTGGTCGGTTTGGGTTACCTGTTGCAGGACGTCGGCGGTGGCCACTTCGGCCAGCGCAATACCGATGACAGCTACCGTGTGGTGGCAGGTCTGCGTGGTGCTGCCGGCGACTGGAACTGGGAAACGGCGTTCGCGACCGCCGGCTCGCACTCTGTCACCTACCAGACCACCAACGTCAACCTGAAGGGCTTCGAGAAAGCCTTCGGTCCGTACACCATCGATCCGGGCACCGGTCGCGTCATCATCTCCGATCACCCGGCCTACAAGTTCGGCGAGATCAGTGAAGCCAATGCGGCGCTGATCCGCGAAGCCTTCCCCACCTTCGACATCGAGTCGTGGACGCGCCTGCACACCCTGGACGGCAAGATCGAGGGCCCGCTGTTCAACATGCCGGCCGGCGAAGTGCGCGCGGCGTTCGGCTTCAATGCCACCCGCGAGACCTTCTACACACCGGGCAACCCGGATGCCGCCAATGGCCTGATCACCCAGCAGGGCGGCTCGTGGTTCGACGGCAAGCGCAACACCTATGCGCTGTTCGCCGAAGCCGTTGCACCGCTCACCGACAAGCTGGAAATGGATCTGGCGCTGCGCCTGGACAAGTACCCCGGCTTCAGCGCCAACGCGGCACCGAAGATCGGCCTGAAGTACCAGGCCCTGCCACAGTTGATGCTGCGCGGTACCTATTCGGAAGGCTTCCGTGCACCCAGTCTGGCCGAGGCCGGCAGTGGTGGCGTGTATGCGCAGATCGGTGGTTACCGCGATGAAGTCCGTTGCGCGGAAACCAATGCGATCGCTGGTCTGTTGCGGCAGTCCAACCGCGGCGTCGATCAGGATCTCGGCAACAGCCTGTGGAACAGTGATTGCAGTCGCAACGTGGCACGCATGACCCAGCCAAACCAGGACCTGAAGCCGGAAAAGGCGAAGATCGCGACGCTGGGCTTCGTGCTGGAACCGACCGACTGGCTGTCGGTGTCGGCCGACTACTGGTTCGTCTACCGCCGCGACGAGATCGTCGCGCCGGATTACAGCAAGGAAGAGGACATCGACTCGATGACCCGCTTCCCGATCACCGAATCCGACAAGTCCAATCTGGCGGCACTGGCTGCCATGTGCAGTGATCCGGCCAGCGGCGTGACCTGTCCGGGTACCTTGCCGGGCTATAGCATCGGCAACGTGGCCAGCGTGATCGGCCAGTACAGCAACCGTGGCCGCACCCTGATCGATGGCTTCGATGTGGATCTGCGCAGCCGCTTCGACCTGGGCGAATGGGGCCGTCTGAACATCGGCGTGGCAGCTACCATCGCCAACCGCAACATGTACAACTCCGACAACGGTGACGGCTGGTACTACGGCAACCTGGTTGGCTACTACAACAACCCCAAGGTACGCGCCACGTTCAACACCAATTGGACGTATGGCAAGTGGGATACCGGCTTCTACGTCAACTATGTTGGTGGCACCAAGTGGGCCTATGACCGCATCGATGCGCAGGACAACAACGCCGAGACCTGCACCGGCAGCTACCTCGACCTGGCCCCCGGCCATTGCGGCGGCGCACCGGCGTGGTGGACGGCCAACCTGAGCGTGAACTGGCGTCCGATCGAGAAGCTGAGCGTCGGCGTGACCGTGAAGAACCTGTTCAACCGCCTGCCGTTCTACGATCCGAACGACTGGATGAACTTCGCCGGCTACGCCAACAACTTCGGTCGCATCTACAGCGTGACCGCCACCTACAAGTTCTGATCCACCGCAGCAGCGCTTCCCCCTCATGCATTGCATGAGGGGGAAGACAGTGACACCGTCAGCACGGTCGCGGCACGCCTGCCATGACCGGCACGACCCCTGAAAGAGGAAACACAATGAAGCGTAGGGAATTCATCATGGCCAGCGCGGCCCTGGCCGCCACCAGCCTGCTGCCGAACACGCCGGCTTGGGCACGTGGCCGCAAGGTGCGCCTGGGTGTGATCGGCACCGGCATGCGCGGTCTGGTATTGCTGAAGGAACTGGTGCGCCGCGATGACGTGGAAGTGGTTGCCGTGTGCGACATCGAGCCGATCATGCTCGGCCGCGCCATGGACATGGTGGCCAAGGCCGGCAAACCTGCACCGCAAGCCTACGGCGCAGACCGTGACATGAATGCCTGGAAGCGCCTGCTGGAGCAGCGTGGCCTGGATGGCGTGATCATCGCCACCCCATGGGAACTGCATGCACCGATGGCGATTGCCGCGATGCAGGCCAAGGTCGCGGTGGGTTGCGAAGTGGTTGCCGGTATTACCCTGCAGGACCATTGGGATGTACTCAACACCCAGCTCAGCACCGGTACGCCGTACATGCTGCTGGAGAACGTCTGCTATCGCCGCGATGTGATGGCTGCATTGCAGATGGTGCGCGAAGGTCTGTTCGGCGAACTGGTGCACCTGCAGGGAGGCTACCAGCACGATCTGCGCGGGGTTAAGTTCAACGACGGCACGCCGGAGCATCCCTACGACAGTGGCGTGGAGTTCGGCGCCAAGGGTTGGTCGGAAGCACGCTGGCGCACCGAGCACTCGGTGCAGCGCAATGGAGAGTTGTATCCCAGCCACGGCATCGGCCCGTGCGCGATGTACACCGGCATCAATCGCGGCAATCGCTTCACCCATATCAATGCGTTTGCCAGCAAGGCGCGCGGCCTGCATGAGTACACCGTGGCCAAGAGCGGCGGCACCACGCATCCCAGCACCAAGGTAAACTTCAAGCTGGGTGACATCGTCACCACCACGCTGGCCTGCGAGAACGGCGAGACCATCCTGCTGCAGCACGACACCTCGCTGCCGCGCCCGTACTCGATGGGCTTCCGCGTGCAGGGCACCAAGGGCCTGTGGATGGACGTCAACCACGGCATCCACATCGAAGGCCGCAGCCCGCCGCACCAGTGGGAAGAGTTCAAGACCTACCAGGACCAGTACGAGCATCCGCTGTGGAAGCAGCATGCCGACACCGCTGCCAGCGCCGGCCATGGCGGCATGGACTGGTTCGTGATCCACGCCTTTGTCGAGGCGCTGAAGGCCAGGGCGCCGATGCCCATCGACATCTACGATGCAGTGACCTGGAGTGCGATCACTCCGTTGTCCGAACAGTCCATCGCCAACAGCTTCCAGACCCTGGAGTTCCCGGACTTCACCAAGGGCCTGTGGCAGCAGCGCAAGCCGATCTTCGCGTTCGACGGGAAGTACTAAAGCGCTATCCCAGGGGGAGGGCATGCTTTTGCCCCCTCCCTTTGCCGATGGCAAGGCGAGGGTTGCGGAGCGGTAGCGCTCGTGCACTAACGCCGGACAGCGCTCTCAGCCACCTCATCAACACCAGCCTCCACTTCCGGATTGGCATCCGCCACGGGTGAGGGGGGCGTGGAGGGCACCTCCGCTGGCGTGGCCAGCGTGTCGGTCGCGTGCCTGTCCAGCATCTTGGCCTTGCGCCAGTTACCCCAGCGGTAATAGGCCATCACCATCAGCATCGAGCAGAACGCGCTCACCGGGAAACTCCACCAGATTGCGTCCACGCCAAACTCTGGTTGCAGCAGTTTGGCGAACGGCACGCGGATGCCCCACATCGCCACTGCCAGGATCAACAGCGGCGGTACCACCGCACCGGTCGAACGGACCACACCCGACACCACGAAGGTCACGCCGAAGAACAGGAACGACCACACCGAGATGTGGTTGAGGTGGCGGCCGATTTCCAGCGCCGGGCTGTCGCCGGGCAGGAACAGCGCCAACGTGCTGCGATCAAGCAGGATGATCGGTGCGATCAGCGCCCCGGTCAGCAGGAAGTTGAACAGCACGCCGGTGCGTGCGGTGGCATGCACGCGGTCCCAGCGGCCGGCACCCACATTCTGTGCGGCCATCGAGGAGCAGGCCGCACCAATGGCCATCGCCGGCATCTGCACGTAGGTCCACAGCTGCAGGGCGGCGCCGTAAGCCGAGGCGGTCGCCACGCCGTAGGCGTTGACCATGGAGATCATCATGATCATCGCCAGCGAGATCACCACCATCTGCAAGCCCATCGGCACGCCCTTGATGACCAGTGCCTTGAGGATCACCGGGTCGATCTTCAGCAGCGCTGCATCCTTGCGCCCCAGCCACAGCATGTGGCGTTTGTTGCGCAGGTACAGCAGCATCGCCGCCAGCGCCAGGCCCTGTGCGAAGAAGGTTGCCCACGCCGCACCGGCCACGCCCAGTTCCGGGAACGGGCCCAGGCCGAAGATCAACAAGGGATTGATGCCGATATCCAGCAGCACCGACAGCAGCAGGAAGCGGAACGGCGTGCGTGCATCACCCGCACCACGCAGGGCCGCGGTCAGGAAGGCGAACGCGTAGATCAGCGGCATGCCGAGGAATATCACCTTCAGGTAGGCGTCGGCCATTGGCAGTGATTCGGCCGGTGTGCCCATCGCCAGCAACAGCCGGTGCGACAGGAACCAGCCGGCCACCGCGATCACCACCGACAGCCCGATGAAGAAGGTCGCGCTGGTGCCCATCACCCGACGTGCCTGCGGCAGATCCTTGGCGCCGATGGACTGGCCGATCAGGATGGTGGCGGCCATGCCGATGCCGAACACCGAACCGATCAGGAAAAACATGATGTTGTTGGCGTTGGCCGTGGCGGTCAGTGCCGCCTCGCCGAGGAACTTGCCTACCCAGATCGCATTGACCGACCCATTCAGCGACTGCGCCATGTTGCCGGCGAGAATAGGCAGCGAGAACAGCAGCAGGCTGCGCCCGATCGGACCTTCGGTGAGGGAGCGGGCTTGGCTGGCTTTCGACATTGGATGCCGCTGTTTTTAAACGAGGCAGGCACACTAGCATCTTGCAGGTGACGGCGCCGACCATTGGTATGCATCCCGGCAACCCTTGGTGCGCGGCGTTTTGAACGGAGACAACAGGAATACGATGAACCAAGAAGCCGTACCCGTCCCCAGCATTCGTCTTGATGTATGGCTGTGGGCCGCACGTTTCTTCAAGACCCGCAGCCTGGCCAAACAGGCGGTGGACACCGGCAAGGTGGAGGTCGAAGGGCAGCGTCCCAAATCCTCGCGTGCGATCCGCATCGGCGATGCCATGCGCGTGCAGCGCGGTGAGGAAGTGTTTGAGCTGCGCGTCAGCGGCTTGAGCGAAACACGCGGCTCGGCGCCGGTCGCGCAGGCGCTGTACGAGGAAAGCGAATCATCGCAGAAGGCGCGTGAGGAGGTGAGATTGCGCCGTGCGGCCGAACGCACCGGCTACCGCGCACCGGAACACAAACCCGACAAGCGTGCCCGCCGCCTGATCCGCGCGTTGGGTGATCTGGACGCGTTGTAATTCGCAGGAGCGGCCTTGGCCGCGAAGCCGGGATTCGACAGATACAGGCAATGTCTGTGATCTCAGGCAGCGCATGGAAAGAACGCGACAGCAGTAGTGCCGAGCCAAGCTCGGCAAGGAGCATTTCCTGTACAGCCTCATGCCGGGCATGGCTCGGCATTGCATCCGTTGCCGCTAGAAAAAACGCCACCGCAAGGGTGGCGTTTTCGTCAGGCTTGAAACACGTAGCGCTGGACTCAGCGCTTTCCGCTGCCCAGCAGGCCGCTACCGAGCTTGATCAGATCGCCGACGCCGAACTGGCCGTCACCATCCTGGTCCAGCACGCTGCCCAGCAGGCCGCCACCGATGCCGCCGGCCTGGGTGACCTGCTGCTTTTCCTGACCCAGGATCTGTGCCAGGCCGCCTGCATCGGTCTGGCTGCCACCGCTGGCCATGCGCTGCGCCAGGAAGGCCATCACGATCGGGGCCAGGATCTTCAGCAACTGGCTTGAACTGCTCGGGCTCAGGCCGGTGGCCTGGGCCAGGCCGGTTTCAGCACGGGTTTCATTGCCGCCAAAGATATGACCGAGAATGCCGGCGCCGTTGGCAGCCGGATTACCACCACCACCTCCGAGTACCGCACCCAGCACGCTGCTGATATCCAGCCCGCTGTGGTTGGTCTGCAACGCGCCCAGCAGCGCCTGCGCACCCTGCGGCTGCGCCGCGTTGTTGCCCAGGGCGCCCATCAACAAGGGCAGTGCCGCACTGACCGCACCGGATGCCTGCTGCGGGTCGATGCCCAGTTGCTGGGAAACCTGTTGCAGGGGCGCACCCTGCAGCTGGGAGAGGAGGTCGTCGGTCAGGCTCATGTTCTGGATTCCTTGCAATGGGTGGCAGAGCGGGATGTTAACTCTGGGAAGGGTGTTTGCGTGGAGCCTGACATCAACGCCCGGGATGCATCGCGTGCACCCCGGGCGTTGATGGAACCAGCAAGCCCCGCTTTGTAGGCGGGGCCGGTGAATCAGAGCTCGATGTCCTCGGCGCCGGGTGTGGCGGCGGGGAAATCGCTGCCCGGATGCGGCGGCGGTGCGAACGGATCTGCCGGTGCCGCCGAGGAGGCCAGCTTCTGCAGCGCGGCGGCGATGCCGGCACCGTAGGCGGGATCGGCCTTGTTGCAGTTGTCCATGTGGCGCTGCTTGATGAAGTCCGGCGCGTCGCCCAGAGCACGGGCGGTGTTGTCGAACAGGCGCTGCTTCTGCTCGGCGTTGTAGCTGCGGAACAGCGCGCCGGGCTGGCTGAAGTAGTCGTTGTCGTCTTCGCGGAAATTCCAGAAGTCGGCATCGCCACGGATCTTCAATGCCGGCTCACGGAACTGCGGTTGTTCCTGCCACTGGCCATAGCTGTTGGGCTCGTAATGCGGCAGGCCGCCGTAGTTGCCGTCCACGCGCATGGTGCCGTCGCGGTGATTGCTGTGTACCGGGCAACGTGCGGCGTTCACCGGAATCTGGTGGTGATTGACGCCCAGGCGGTAACGCTGTGCATCGGTGTAGGCGAACAGGCGCGCCTGCAGCATCTTGTCCGGCGACGGGCCGATGCCCGGCACCAGATTGCTCGGTGCGAATGCCGACTGCTCCACGTCCTGGTACCAGTTGTCCGGGTTGCGGTTGAGCACGAACTCGCCTACTTCGATCAGCGGGTAGTCGCTCTTGGGCCACACCTTGGTCAGGTCGAACGGATGGATGCGATAGGTCTCCGCTTCCAGCTCCGGCATGACCTGCACGAACAGCTTCCACTTCGGGAACTCGCCGCGCTCGATGGCCTTGAACAGATCACGCCCATGGCTTTCGCGGTCCTTGCCCACCAGCACTTCGGCCTGAGCATCAGTCAACGCTTCGATGCCCTGCTGGCTGTGGAAATGGAACTTCACCCAGAAGCGCTCACCGTCGTTGTTGGTGAAGCTGTAGGTGTGCGAACCAAAACCGTGCATGTGACGGAAGCTGCGCGGGATGCCGCGGTCGCTCATCACCACGGTCACCTGCATCAAGGCCTCGGGCAGCAGCGTCCAGAAATCCCAGTTGTTGCGTGCGCTGCGCAGGTTGGTGTGCGGGTCGCGCTTGACCGCCTTGTTGAGGTCGCCGAACTTGCGCGGGTCACGCAGGAAAAACACCGGGGTGTTGTTGCCCACCAGGTCCCAGTTGCCTTCCTCGGTGTAGAACTTCAGTGCGAAGCCACGGATGTCGCGCTCGGCATCGGCCGCGCCGCGCTCGCCGGCCACGGTGGTGAAGCGGGCGAACATCTCGGTCTGCTTGCCCACCGCCGAGAACAGCTTGGCGCGGGTGTACTTGCTGATGTCGTGGGTCACGGTGAAGGTGCCGAACGCGCCGGAACCCTTGGCGTGCATGCGCCGCTCGGGAATGATCTCGCGGTTGAGGTTGGCCAGCTTCTCCAGCAGCCACACGTCTTCCATCAGCAGCGGCCCGCGCGGGCCGGCGGTCTTGCTGTTCTGGTTGTCCACCACTGGCGCGCCAAAGGCGGTGGTCATCGGCGTCACCGGTGCATCGCCCTGCTTCTGCTTTGGCGTAGTGCTGGTGTCGCGCTGTGCTTGGGCGGCCTGCTCGGGCGAGGGCGCGGTGTGATACGGGCAGGTTGGCTTGTCGTTGCTGCTCATGGCTGGCTCCAGCTGGCTCAGGGGTCTATCTTGAACCGACTGTAGGCATGAATAGGTGAAATGCCTAATCGAATGATCTGCTCGCATCCATAGGGTTTGCCTATTGAATGGCCCGGGATGAATAAGCAATGTTTCCCGTTGCGACAGCCTTGCTGTCATCAAGCCCGAACGGCGGACCATGCGGCTCGCCCGTTATGCTGCGTGCCCACGAACTGCGGTTCTCCCAATGACCCAACGCGCCACCCGCTTGCTGCATCTGCTGGATGAACTACGCCGTCGTCGCAAGCCCGTGCGCGGCGCACAGCTTGCCGAGCGCCTTGGGGTGAGCCTGCGCACGGTGTACCGCGACATCGATGCATTGCGCGGGCAGGGCGCGGATATCGCCGGCGACCCGGGCATCGGCTATCAACTGCGCGCCGGTTTCCTGTTGCCGCAGATGATGTTCTCGGCCGAGGAACTGGAAGCCATCGTGCTGGGGACGCGCTGGGTGGCATCGCACGCGGACCCCGAACTGGCGGCCGCCGCCAATGCCGCCTTGGAACGCGTGACCGGCGTGCTGCCGGAGACCTTGCGCCTGCAGGTGGAAACCAGCGCGTTGTTCGCGCCGAAATGGCATGCCGTCAAACCCGAGCCATGGTTGCCGACACTGCGTCGCGCGATCCGCGCGGGCAACACTGTACGCATTCAGTACCGCGACGCCGCAGGACAAAGCAGCGAGCGGGTGATCTGGCCATTTGCAATGGCGTTTCTGAGTGAGGTCCGCTTGCTGGCGGCGTGGTGCGAGATGCGCGGCGATTTCCGTCACTTCCGCGCCGACCGCCTGGTGGCACTGGAAGACACGGCGCAACGTTATCCGGCGCAGCGTCATCAGTTGTTGAAGCGCTGGCGTGCGCAATGCATCACCGACGCTTGAAGCCTCACTGCTGACAGCAGCTGTCAGCAGCCCCTGCGCACACTGCAGGCTCCTTACAACGCAGGTGCCTGACATGTCCGACACGCTAACGTTCCATACCCATCCGCAATCGCGCGGGCGCATCACGCGTTGGATGCTCGAGGAAACGGGCCTGCGCTACGACGCGGTGATACTGGAGTACGGCACCAGCATGAAGTCCGCGCAGTACCTGGCGCTCAATCCCATGGGCAAGGTCCCAGCGTTGCTGCAGGGTAGTACGGTCATTACCGAGAACGCAGCGATCTGCCTGCATCTTGCGGATCTGGCACCCTGGAAGGGGTTGTTGCCGCCGGTGGGCAGCGCCGAGCGCGGTGCCTGCTACCGCTGGGTGTTGTTTGCGGCCGGGCCGCTGGAGGCTTTCGTCACCGATCGTCGTCATGGCTCGCTGGCACCGCCAATGGAAGCGGGTTATGGCACCGTCGAGGATCTGATGCACACATTGGAAACGGCGGTGGCCGGCAAGCGCTATCTGGTCGGCGATGGCTTCACCGTCGCCGATCTGTATATGGCCTCCTTCCTGAGCTACTACATGCGCGTCGGCGAGCTTGAGGCCAAGCCGGTGTTCACCGATTACTGCGCAGTCCATCTGCAGCGACCGGCGTCGGTGCGTGCGGGTGAGCTGGATGATGCGCTGGTGACCGCCCGTGCAGCCTGAGCCCGTCTGCTAGGAGTGGCCTCGGGCGCGAAGCTCGTCTGGACGCACCGAGGGCCGCTTTCGCGGCCCTCGGCATTTCGTTACAGCAAAGACTTCACGCGATACAACGCTTCCAACGCCTGCTTGGGCGTCAGCTCATCCGGGTCGATCGCCTGCAGCGCGTCCAATGCGGCCGAGCTTGGCGCAGCGAACAAACCAAACTGTTGTGGCGCATCCAATGCCTGTGGTGCCATCGCAGCGCTCTGAGTCTCGCCACCACGTTGTTCCAACTCGGCCAGGCGACGTCGCGCCTGGGCCACGGTGGAGCGCGGCAAGCCAGCCAGGGCAGCCACCTGCAGGCCGAAGCTGCGGTTGGCCGGGCCATCCTTCACGGCATGCATGAACACCAGGCTCTCGCCATGTTCCACCGCATCCAGATGCACGTTGGCGATGCCGCTGGCGCCGCCTTCGTGGCTTTCATCCGCCAAGGCGGTCAACTCGAAGTAGTGCGTGGCAAACAGCGTGTAGCAGCGGTTCTGGTACGCCAGGTGACGTGCCACCGCATCGGCCAATGCCAGGCCGTCATAAGTGGATGTGCCGCGGCCGATTTCATCCATCAACACCAGCGAGTGCGCAGTGGCGTGGTGCAGGATGTAACTGGTCTCGGCCATTTCCACCATGAAGGTGGACTGGCCCTTGGCCAGATCGTCACCCGCACCAATGCGGGTCAGGATGCGGTCGATCGGGCCGATCACCGCGCGGCTGGCCGGCACGAAGCTGCCGATGTGCGCCAGCAGCACGATCAAGGCGTTCTGGCGCATGTAGGTCGATTTACCGCCCATGTTCGGGCCGGTGATGACCAGCATGCGGCGGTCCGGATGCAGGTCGATGTCGTTCGGCTCGAACGGCGCATCGCGTACGGCTTCCACCACCGGGTGGCGGCCACGTTCGATACGCAGGCAGGGCGCTTCCTGCAACTGTGGCTGTGACCAGTCCAGCGCCTGCGCGCGTTCGGCGAATGCTGCCAATACGTCGAGTTCACTCAGGCCGGCCGCACAACGCTTGAGCGGTTCCAGGTGCTCGGCAATGATGTCGAGCAGCCCTTCGTACAACAGTTTTTCACGACTCAGCGAACGCTCGCGCGCGGACAATACCTTGTCCTCGAAGCTCTTCAGTTCCTCGGTGATGTAGCGCTCGGCATTGGTCAGCGTCTGCCGGCGGGTGTAATGCACCGGCGCCTTGTCGGCCTGGCCCTTGCTGATTTCAATGTAGTAACCGTGGACGCGGTTGTAGCCGACCTTCAACGTGGCGATGCCACTGGCCTCGCGCTCGCGCTGTTCCAGGTCGATCAGGAACTGGTCGGCATGCGTGGACAGGCGCCGCAGTTCGTCCAGCTCTGCGTCATAGCCTTCGGCGATCACACCGCCGTCAGACAACTTCAGCGGCGGTTGCTCGGCAATCGCGCTGGCCAGCAGATGGGCGCTTTCATCATGCGAACCCAGTTCGGCGCGCAGCTGCTGCAGGCGAGGGGAATCCAGCGGCTGCAATTGTTCGGTGATCGCCGGCAGCAACGCCAAACCATCACGCAGGGTGGAGAAGTCGCGCGGGCGTGCCGAGCGCAACGCCATGCGGGTGAGGATGCGTTCGATGTCGCCGAGCGCGCGGAAGCTTTCGCGTAGATCCGCATCGGTGCCGCGATCAATCAGTGTGGCGACCGCATGATGCCGTTGCTGCAGCACGTTGCGCAGGCGCAGCGGACGGTGCAGCCAGCGGCGCAGCAGGCGTCCGCCCATCGGCGAGACGGTGCTGTCGAGCACGCCGAGCAGCGTGTTGCGGGTATCGCCGTCAACCCGCGTATCCAGTTCCAGGTGACGGCGCGTGGCCGCGTTCATCGCGATCGCCTCACCGGCATTTTCCATCGCGATGGAAGTCAGGTGCGGCAGGCGCTGTTTCTGGGTTTCCTCGACGTAACCGAGCAGGGCACCGGCGGCGGCGGTGGCGCGTGGCTTGTCGTCAAGACCGAAACCGCTGAGGTCGTGCAGTTTGAAGAAGTTCAGCAACTGGCGACGGCCGCTGTCGGCATCGAACAACCACGGCGCGCGACGGCGCACGCCAACGCGCTGACGCAGGAATTCCGGCCACTCTTCTTCGTCGGGCATCAGCAGCTCGGCCGGCTCCAGGCGTGCCAGCTCGGCTTCCAGCGCGTCGTCGCTGTCGACTTCGTTGACCAGGAAGCGGCCACCGGCCAGGTCGGCCCAAGCCAGACCGTAGCCGGCCTTGTTGCGTGACAGCGCCATCAGCAGGGTGTCGCGGCGCTCGTCCAGCAGGGCTTCGTCGGTGACGGTGCCCGGGGTGACGATGCGCACCACCTTGCGCTCGACCAGACCCTTGGCCAGCGCCGGGTCGCCGATCTGTTCGCAGATCGCCACCGATTCACCCAGCGCGACCAGCCGTGCCAGGTAGCCCTCATAGGCATGTACCGGCACACCGGCCATCGGGATCGGCGCGCCACCGGAACTGCCACGCTGGGTCAGGGTGATATCCAGCAGGCGCGCGGCCTTGCGCGCATCGTCATAGAACAACTCGTAGAAATCGCCCATCCGGAAGAGCAGCAGCAGGTCGGGGTAATCGGCCTTGGCTGCGAAGAACTGCTTCATCAACGGGGTGTGTTCGGGCTTTTTCTCGGTCACGCGGTTTCCACTTCGATTGCCGGGCAGGAGCGCTGCCATAAAGGCGACATTGTAGGGGCAGGTCCCCCGCAGTACGAAGTGCACGAGCAGGGGCGGACTGGACCGCAGTCACCCGCCCTTGGCCGCGTCCAGCATCCGCTGCCGGAAGAACGGGTACAGCGCCGCGCTGAACAGCAGGGCCACCGTGGCATAGGCCAGCAACTGGGCGTCGGCGCCGAGTAGGGCGTACAGGCAATAGGCCACGGCACCGGCGGCAGTGAGTAGGCAGCCGGCGCGCAGCAGGCCGGTTTCGTTGCGTTCCAGCGTGGTGGCGGCGAGGGCGCCGGCTGAAAACAGGTAGGGGATGATGGTCAGCAACACCGCGATGTTGGTCAGCTGGTCGAACTGCCGTGCCAACGTCGGTGAGGACGTGACAAACAGCAGCAGGCTCATCAACACGGCCACGATCATCAGCCCGGTGCCGGGCATGCCATGGCGGTTGAGCTTGCAGAACACGCGGGGGAACAGGCCATCCTCGGCCGCCGCCTTTGCCGATTGCCCGACCAGCAGCATCCAGCCACCGAGGGCTCCGATGGATTTGAAGATCGCGCACAGGGCGATCACCACCACGCCCCACGGACCGACCATGAGCTGGGCGACATCGGCAAACGGGGCCGAAGAATCACGCAGCTGTTCCATCGGCACGATGCCCATGATCACCAGCGAGCAGCTGATGTAGATCACCGCTGCCAGTGCCAGACCCATCAGGGTTGCCAGGGGAATGTTGCGCTTGGGGTTGTCGATGACATCCGCAGACACCGCGGCGCTTTCAACCCCCATGAATGCCCAGAGCGCGATGGAGGCGCTGCGCGAAATGGCCGCGCTGTCTTCCATGCCGCTGACGTTCCAGCCCGTCTTGAACAAGGTCGCATCGAACCACCACCAGCCGGCGATGGCGATGCTCAGTATCGGTATCAGCGCCAGCAGCAGGGTGCCGGTTTCCAGCGCGCCGATCCAACGGGCGCCGCGTGCATTGGCCAGGCTCAGCAGCCAGATCACAGCCAGGGTGAAGCCAAGTCGCGGGTAGATGCCTTCCAGCCACGGCCACAGATGGCTCAGATAGCCGGTAACCACCAGTGCAATGGCGACGTTGCCGATCCAGTTGCCGAACCAGTAGGCGTAGTTGCTGACAAAGCCGATGTAGTTGCCGAAGGTGTCGCGCGCATAGGCATACGGGCCACCGGGTTGCGGATTGATCTGCGACAGGCGTGCGAACACCAGGCCAAGGGCGATGGCCCCGGCGGTGGCGATCAGCCAGCCGAACGACGAGATGCTGCCCACGGTGGCCAGGTTGGCGGGCAGCAGGAACACGCCGGTACCGATCATGTTGCCGGCAACCAGCATGGTGGCCATGGTCAGGCCCATCTTCTGCGGGGCAGGTTGGCTCATGTCCACGCCGGATCGGAAGTGAAGTCGATGGTGAGCCAGAAGCGTCCCGAGCGTGCATCCAGTCGGGTGGCGATGTCATCGCGCAGCCGGTCGACATCGCCGATGCTGCCGAGCTGGGTTTCCGGTTTGGTCAGGATGTGGATCTCGATGAACTGCATGCGCCCGATCTTGGCGACATGGCTGGTGAAGCCCTCGAAGCCATGTTCGGCGATGAACTGCTGCATCACCGTCTGTACCTGTTGATCCAGCTCATCCGGGGCGACCTGCAGCACTTCGCGTGCTGCCTTCCATGCCGCACGCAGCGGCACTGGCAGGGCGGCCAGGCTGATGCAGGCCAGCACCAGCGGGTCCATGTAGGGGATCCAGTGTTCATGCGCACCACCGCGCAGCGCCAGGGCGATGACAAAGGACAGCACCACGGCCAGGCTCATCAGGCCCGTCAACAACCACGCGCGCGCATCCAGCGCCAGCAGCCCCGATTGCAGCTTCCGCGCATGTCGGCCGATCCATATCGCCATGGCCAGATCCACCACGACCAGCAGTGCGGCCCATGCGAGTCCTGGACCAAGCCGGGCGTCGTGGCCGCCGTCACTGAAACCGATGACCGCATTGGCCAGCGCGTAAACGCAGGCCAAGCTGAGAATGGCACCACCCAGCGCCTCCACCATGGGTTCCAGATGCCAGAAGCCGTATTGAAAGCGAGGGCTCTGTTCGTTGGCCATCAGTCGCAGCACCGCCAACGCCACCAGCGTCAGTGCGACGTCGACCAGACTGTAGATGCCGTCGAACAGGATGGCCTGTGAGCGCGCCAGCATGCCGCCGGAGAAGCCGATCGCAGCGACAACGATGGTTGCCGCGATCGACAGTTGCAACACGCGTTGTTCTTGGCGGGTGCTGGTCATTGGTTGTATGGCAGGGCCTGGGCTGTTTGCTCAAGCCCCTCTCCCG
>NZ_LDJI01000032.1 GCF_001431415.1 Stenotrophomonas humi
GTAGTGCCGAGCCATGCTCGGCAGAGGCCTTGCGAGCAACGCCACAGCGGAGCACCGCTCCGCGTGCATTGCGTGGCGCCCACGATGGTTTCCAACGTCACTGCCGTGGGCGTGCAGACATCAAGCCGGTTACAGTCCGGGGTCCTTTTGCACGGGGGTTCCCATGGCCATGTTCCACCGACGTTATGGTCTGCGCACGCTGCTGGCTGCGGCGCTGCTTTGCTTGACCGCCACCACCGCCTACGCGCAATCACCGCGCGTGATCGGCTATGTGATGGACAGCCCCGCACCGCTGCAGTTGTCAGCGGAAAAACTGGACGTGGTGAACTTCGCCTTCGCCCTGGTCCGGCCCGATGGCAGCGTGTATCTGCCAGACAGCGTTGATCCGGCACGCCTGCATGCGGTGGTCGCCAAGCGTGCGGACAACCCGTCGCTGCAGATCGTGTTGTCGATCGGCGGCTGGGGCGCCGGCAATTTCTCGGAAGCGGCCGCCAGCGAAGCCGCGCGCACCCGTTTCATCGACAGCAGCGTCGCGCTGATGCACCAGTTCAAACTGGATGGGCTGGATATCGATTGGGAGTACCCCACGCTGGGCGATGCCGACATCAGCCACAGCCCGGATGACCGCCACAACTTCACCGTGCTGCTGGAACAGCTGCGCGCGCGTCTGGACAAGGAAGGCAGCCAGCGCCACTACCTGCTGACCATCGCCGCCGCCGAAGGCCGTGCCGCCGAAGGTCTGGAGCTGCCGCGCATCGCGCAGTCGCTGGACTGGATCAACCTGATGACCTACGACTTCTACGGCAGTCTGACCAAGACCACCGGCCACCACTCCGGCCTGTCGCGTTCACCGCTGGCCACGCCTGCCGGCCGCACGACCGTGGATGCGGTGAAGTACTTCCTGGATGCCGGCGTGCCGGCCAACAAGATCAACGTCGGCGTGCCGTTCTACGGCCGCACCTTCGGTGATGTGGCGCCCCCCAACAACGGCCGCTTCCAGAAATTCAGCAGCGAAGGCGGCTTCATCTCCTGGCGCGACATCGTCCACACCCGCCTGAACAATCCGGACTGGGAACAGCACTGGGACGAAAACGCACAGGTGCCGTGGCTGTGGAATCCCAAGGAGCGCCGCATGGTCAGCTATGACGATCCGCGCTCGCTGGCGATCAAGGTCGAGTACGTGAAGCAGCAGGGGCTGGGCGGCATCATGTACTGGGAACAGCGCCAGGATGACAACGAACAGTTGCTCGACGTGCTGCACAAGGGACTGCACAGCGAACAGTTGAAGTAGCGCTTTCGCCTCCTTCGCCTTCGGCGCAAGGGCGGGACCAAAAGCAAAGGGCGCGGAAATCCGCGCCCTTCGTGTTTCATTCCTGATGGCTGCAGCAATCAGAAGTTGGCCTTGAACTCCACGCCCCACAGCCGCGGCTCGTTGATGAAGCCGGTGAGGTTGTTGAAGTCGATGCCACCGGTGGCGCGGATCTGGTTGGTGATGTTGCGGCCGTACAGCGCCACGTCGTAATCACCATCGTTCCACTGGTAGCCCACACGCAGGCCGCCTTCCAGCAGCGACTTGCCAGTGAACTCCTTCGACTCGTACAGGAAGAAGTTCACTTCACTGCGGTAGACCCAGTCGGTGAACACGTAGAACTGCGCACCGTCGGCCAGCGGCAGCGACCAGCGCGCGGTCATGTTGTGGGTCCATTCCGGTGCCTGCGGCAGTGAGTTGCCGTTGATCAGCACCTTGCCGTTGCCATCCAGCGGATTGGTCACGGTGCAGGACATGCAACCGGCAACGCTCAGGTCGGCATCCTTGATCTCGGTGTGGTTGTAGCCGCTGCCCAGGGTGACCAGCAGGTTGTCGGTCAGGTAGGCCTGCAGATCCAGCTCGAAGCCCTTGCCCACGCTCTTGTCGGCGTTGAGCAGGATATTGGCGTTGCCGGTGGAACCGCCCACGGCGGTCAGCTGCTGGTCCTTGACGCGGTAGTGGTAGACGCTGGCGTTCAAGCGCGCGCGGTTGTCCCAGAAGTCGGCCTTCACGCCGGCTTCGAACGACAGCACGGTTTCCGGCTCGGCCACGGTCTTTTCGTTGAACGCACCCGCCGATTGGATCGAGCTGCCACGGAAGCCGGTAGCGACGCGGCCATAGACGTTCACATCGTCATTGACGGCGTAGGTTGCTGACGCATCCCAGTTGAATTTCTTGTCCTTGGTCGACGCCGACAGATACGGGTCCACGGCATCGCCAGCGGCGAACGCCGCCTGCTGCGCGGCGAGCAGGCCTGCCAGATCGCACTTGGCAGCCAGCACGCATGGGGCAAAGCCGGTGTTCCAGTAATCCTTCACCGTCAGGTCTTTCTTGTCGACGGTGTAGCGCACGCCCGCGCGCAGCTCCAGCTTGTCGGTGGCCTGGAACGTCGCGCCACCGAACACCGCCCACGCATCGTTGGTCTGGTTGATGCGCTGGAAGCCGTCCTGCTTGCTGCCGTTGGTGGTGTCGTAGCTGACGCTGTCGACGTCGTAGTCTTCCTTGAAATAGAACAGGCCGGCCTGCCAGTTCAGCGGGCCATCGCTGAGCGATTCCAGACGCAGTTCCTGCGTCCACTGCGAGTGCTTGGGAATGCCATCGGCGGTCTCCGAGGCAAACGGCACTTCGGCGGTGAAGTACGGGCCGGAGGTGCCGTCGATGTCACCGACGCTGAAAGTATCGACGGTCTCGTAACCGGTGATCGAGGACAGCTTGTAGTTGCCCAGGTCCCAACTCAGGCGCGCGTTGGCACCGCTGCTGTCCAGCTCGGAATGATTCAAACCGTCGATGGAGACCTTGTTCTCGTCGAAGCCGGGAACAAAATCATTGCTGCCCTTCTTGAAGATGTTGCCGCGGAACAGACGCGCGGTGCCGTTGAGGTGACGCTTGTGCGCGCCCAGCAGCGCCTCGAAGTTGTCGCCTTCGTACAGGAACTGCACGCGCACGGCCGACTCGTCATAGCCTTCCAGGCCATCGTTCGGGCCGGTGCCGGTGTTCTTCACCCAGTCGTCGCGACGCTGATACAGCGCCGACACGCGGGCCGACCAGCGTGCGCTCAGCGCACCGCCGACGGCGGCCTCGACGTTCCACAGGTTGTCGCTGCCGTAGCCGACCTTGCCGTAGCCGTTGAACTCCTGGGTCGGGCGCACCGAGTCGAACTTCACCACACCCGCCGGCGTGTTGCGGCCGAACAACGAACCCTGCGGGCCACGCAGCACTTCCACCTGGTCGACGTCGAAGATCGGGAAGCCCTTCAGGATCGGGTTTTCCTGCACCACGTCGTCATACACCAGCGACACGGGCTGCGAAGTGTTCAAGCGGAAATCGGTGTTGCCGTAGCCACGGATGTAGAAGCGCGGGAAAGCACGGCCGAACGAGGATTCGATGTTCAGGCTGGGCACGCGGCCGGACAGATAGCGCACGTCGGTGCCGCCGGACGCCAGCGCGTCGAGCTTTTCACCGCTGACGGTGCTGATCGACACCGGGACGTCCTGGATGTTCTCCACCTTGCGCGCGGCCGTGACCTTCACGGCGTCCAACGTGGCAGCTTCCTTTTGTGCGGTGGTCGCGTCCTGGGCCATCACGACCGAGGGGAGCAGAGCGGCTAAAGCAACAAACAGCGGATGCGCCACCGGGAAACGGCGACGGAAGGTACGGTTCGGGGACATGGCGGAGAGAGCCTGGTTGGGGAAATGGGGACTGCGCCTAGCACGGGATTGTTGCAGTACAACATTCGTATCGCAAACGTTCAGGTATTCAGCCGCATGACGCCTGTCAGGGGCGTGAAGTCCCCGGTATGCATAGACTTGGCGTTCCTCTCCTGCTCCAGGCAAAGCGCCATGACCCAGTGGTATTTCCATGTCCCCGGCAAGGCCGACCGCGTCGGCCCCCTCGATGAGGAAGCCGCCCGCCAGTACGCGCAGGCCAACCGCCAGGCGCTGGCGTGGCGCGATGGCATGCAGGGCTGGCTGGCGATCGCCCAGATTCCCGAACTCGGCGGCCAGACCGCCCCCCCGGCGATGCCGCCACCGGTGGGCGGCAGCCACAACCGTGCCGACGACATCGACTTCAAGATCGTCGGCCACGAGATGCAGTTCGTCGAAATCGAGCTGGACCCGGGCGAGAGTGCCATTGCTGAGGCCGGCGCACTGATGTTCAAGGATTCAGCGGTGCAGATGGACACGGTGTTCGGCGACGGCTCGCATACCGGCCAGGGCGGCGGCTTCATGGACAAGCTGATGTCGGCCGGCAAGCGCGTGATCACCGGCGAAAGCCTGTTTGCCACGGTCTACACGCACACCGGCGGCGGCAAGGCCAAGGTCGCCTTCGCTGCACCCTACCCCGGCACGGTACTGGCGATGAAGCTGGACCAGCACGGCGGCAAGCTGATCTGCCAGAAGGACAGTTTTCTGGCCGGCGCGCGCGGCGTGCAGATCGGCATACACCTGCAGCGCAAGGTGATGACCGGCCTGTTCGGCGGCGAAGGTTTCATCATGCAGAAGCTCGAAGGTGACGGCTGGGTGTTCGTGCATGCCGGCGGGTGCGTGGTCGAGCGCGAACTGGCTGCCGGCGAACGCATCGACGTGGATACCGGCTGCGTGGTGGCCTACCACGCCGGCGTGGACATGGACGTGCGCCGCGTCGCCGGGCTGAAGAGCATGTTCTTCGGCGGCGAAGGTGTGTTCCTGGCCACCCTCACCGGCCCGGGCAAGGTGTGGCTGCAGTCGCTGCCGTTCTCGCGCCTGGCCGGCCGCATGTTCGCCGCCGCCCCGCAGGGCGGTGGCCAGAGCCGCGGCGAAGGCTCGGTGCTGGGCGGGCTGGGCCGGCTGCTGGATGGTGACAACAAGTTCTAAGTCCGCGGTATTGCGGCGAGTACACGACGGCAGGCGCTTCGCGCCTGCCGTCTTCTTTGGTGCTCCTGTCGTCGTTCCCGCGCAGATACGAGGCACTACCGTGCGCATGGCACCTCGACGGCACCGCAGGAGCGGCGCAGGCAGCTATGCGCCGGCCGCCGCGATTGCCGTTGCAGCCGAGCCTAAACGGCAACCACGCCACGACGCTGCTGCCGGCCTGCAAAGCGCTATGCTGGCGCCCTTTCCAAGCACCCCTATTCATCATGAAGCCGCGCAACGCCCGCCTGTTGTTGTCCCTTGCCCTGTTTGGTCTGCTCGCAGCCTGCGGCGGCGAGAACACCAAGCCCACCCCGCCGCAGGCGGTACGTCCGGCCACACCGGTCAAGCCGGTGAAGATCGGCGTGGCGCTGGGTGGTGGGGCGGCCAAGGGCTTTGCGCATATCGGCGTGATCAAGATGCTGGAAGCCAATGGCTTCGAGCCGGTGGTGGTGTCCGGTACCAGCGCCGGCAGCGTGGTCGGTGCGTTGTATGCCAGCGGGATGAACGCGTTCGACATGCAGCAGAAGGCGGTTGCGCTGGACGAAGCCAGCATCCGCGACCTGCGTCTGTTCTCCGGTGGCCTGATCCAGGGCCAGAAGCTGCAGGACTACGTCAACACGCAGGTCGGCAACAAGCCGGCCGAGCAGCTGCGCAAGCCGTTTGCGGCAGTCGCCACACAGCTGGAAACCGGCGACCGCGCCGTATTCGTGCGCGGCAACGTCGGCCAGGCGGTGCGCGCTTCCAGCTCCATCCCCGGTGTGTTCGAACCGGTGAGCATCGGCGGCAAAACCTATGTCGACGGTGGTGTGGTCAGCCCGGTGCCGGTGGATGCGGCGCGTCAGCTCGGTGCCGAGTTTGTGATCGCGGTGGATATCTCCAGCCGTGCCAGCGGCCAGCGCCCGAGCGGCCTGCTGGGTGCGGTGAACCAGTCCATCACCATCATGGGCCAGCGCCTGGGCGAGCAGGAGCTCGGTCGCGCCGACGTGGTGATCCGGCCGGCGGTGCTGGACATCGGCGCCGCCGATTTCGAGCAGCGTGGCCGCGCGATTCTGGAAGGCGAGAAGGCGGCGATGGCGGCGATGCCGCAGATCCGCGCCGGCATCGCCCGCTTGCAGCAGGCACAGACCGCAGCGATCCGCACCGCCGAAGCGCGCACCAGCGCCGCCCAGGCCGAAGCACATCAGCGCTGCCAGGACAGCCGCACACGCATCGAGAAACTGCGTGGTGTGGAAAAGAACTGCAGCGCGCCTGCGCGTTGAAACCCACTAGCGCCTCCCCTTTGGCCTGAGCCAAGGGAGAGGTTGGAAGGCGGTCGTTTCTAGTTCTGCGTAGTGGATGAAATCACCGCGGAAAACGCCCTCCCCCCCGCGCCCCTGCCCTTGCGCAAGGGCGCTCCACGGGCTGCGAGCCAGAGGTTCGCAAGCCTGCCCGCATCGCCCCGCACACGGGAGAGGGGCTTCAAAGCTGCATCATCCGTTCGTTACCGCCCCTGTTGCGACAACGGCAGCGCGCGGAACTCCTTGACCGTGCGCAGCACGAAGCTGGAATTCACGTCGGCCACGCCGGCCGCATCGAGCAGCTTGTCGAGCAGGAACGCCGAAAAGTGATCCAGGTCGCGCACATAAACGTGCAGCAGGTAATCCATGTCGCCGGTAAGCGCGTGGCAGGCCACCACTTCATCCCACAGCTGCACGGCCTCGACGAAATGGTTGATCGCCGCCTGCCCGTGCTTGGACAACTGCACGCGCACGAAGGCCTGCAGGCCAAGACCAATCGCCCTTGGCTCCAGCCGCGCACCGTAGCCGGCGATGACGCCTTCGGCTTCCAGCCGCTGCACCCGGCGCAGGCACGCCGAAGGCGAAAGGTTCACCCGCGCTGCCAGCTCGGCATTGGTGGCGCGCCCATGCTGCTGTATCTCGGCCAGAAGCCGCAGATCCGTGCGATCAAGCGTGACTGAAGCCATCTTTGTTGCTCCGCAACATTGAATTGACGCAACAATATTGCGCCAAGAACCGCTGGCGGCGCAATTTCGCAAACCTCTTGCGCGGCAGGCTTCCTACCATGCGGTTATCTATTCCCTTCAGGAGCTGCCGCCATGGAAGCCAACCCGCGCCGCGTCGAACACCAACAGACCGACAAGGGTTACGTGCCGGTCTATACCACGGCCGTGGTGGAGCAGCCGTGGGACAGCTACAGCGCAGATGACCATGCCACCTGGAGCACGCTGTACCAGCGCCAGCGCGAGCTGCTGGTCGGCCGTGCCTGCCAGGAGTTCCTGGACGCCCAGGACGAGATGGGCATGAGCGAGCACATGATCCCGCGCTTCGACCAGCTCAATGAAGTGCTGGGCGCCGCCACCGGCTGGACCCTGGTCGGAGTGGAAGGCCTGTTGCCGGAACTGGATTTCTTCGACCATCTGGCCAACCGCCGATTTCCAGTGACGTGGTGGATCCGCCGCCCGGACCAGATCGACTACATCGCTGAGCCCGATCTGTTCCATGACCTGTTCGGCCATGTGCCGCTGCTGATGAACCCGGTGTTCGCCGACTACATGGCCGCCTACGGCCGTGGCGGCGTAAAGGCACATGCGATCGGCCCGGAGGCGTTGCAGAACCTGACCCGCCTGTACTGGTACACGGTGGAGTTCGGCCTGATCAACACCGCCGATGGGCTGCGCATCTACGGCGCCGGCATCGTCTCGTCCAAGGGCGAATCGCTGTACTCGCTGGAATCGGCCGCGCCCAACCGGATTGGTTTTGACCTGGAGCGGATCATGCGTACCCGCTACCGCATCGACACGTTCCAGAAGAGCTACTTCGTCATCGAAGGCTTTGATCAGCTGATGGCAGCCACCGAGCCGGACTTCACCCCGATCTATGCCCGGCTGGCAGCGCAGGAGCACTTTCCGGCCGGTGAGGTGCAGGACGGTGACCGCGTGTTCCAGCGCGGCAATGGCGAAGGCTGGGCCAGCGACGGCGACGTCTGAGCACGCTCGCTACTGTAGATAACCACCAACCGCCGGCTTACTCAGCCGGCGGTTGCATTTGCGCCGCCTGCGGCACAGCTGCCCTGGCCACGCGGCGACCACCGTACTTTCGGTTCAAGCCGTAGCCGATGAGCACGGCCACCAATACCGGCGCGGCCCATGGAAACAGTTCGATCAGCAGCGGCGGCACGTTCGTGTGCGATTGCAGCCACTGCCATACCGGGCGCATGCCGATGCTCAGGAATGCCACGTGGGTGGCGATGCCCGCCCCCAGCATCGACTGATAATGCTGGCGGAAAGCCCAGTCCGGGCGATGGGGGCCGCGACGGCTGAAGGTCCACATGCGCCAACCTGCCCACAGCCCGATCATCGAGAAGCCCAGGAACAGCATCTGGCCTTTCTGGATGCCCAGCACCAGTACCGCCAACCCCAGCAATACCATTGGCCACAGCGCCAGCTTCCAGCCCGTGCGCGACACCATCACCTTCCAGTCGCGCTTGTCGGTGACCGAACGCCATGCCAGCCAACTGGCATTGCCGGTGATGGCGATCAGATAGGCCAGAAACAGCGCGGCAACCGGCTGCTGGCGGAAGAAGGCGTACTGCACGGTGATCGGGACCGCCGTGACCACGATCGAAGCCATCGCCAGCAGATACACCTTGCCCAACAGTCGGTGCCGCGGCGAGCCCTTCTTCATCAGTGCTGCCGACCAGAACCCGACCAGCGCCACCATGCCGGCCAGCACATGCAGCGCAACGATCCACTTGTATCCAGGCATGACGGCAATCTCCCGTGGCGCCTTGCGGAATGCGGCGGCCGCAGCACACAGATTCACGGATTGGCGACCGCCGAGGCAGTCGCGGTGGTCATCCGAAGACCCTGCCGGAAGTCACTTTCTGCGCTGGCCCCCTTGCCGATATGGCCGCGCACCACCAGCATGCCGGCATGAAAATCGGCCCTCAACCGCGTTGGCGCGGACTCCTTCATCCCCTCAATCTCGCCGGCTTCATCACTTGGCTGGCGGTGGCGTTCACCTTGCCGTTCGGCGACGCTGCGCAGCTGCCGTGGCGCTGGGCATGTGCGCTGCTGTTCCTGCTCGCGTTCCTGTTCGCCACGACGCTGGCGCAGCCGTCCTGGCAACGGACATTGTTGTTGCTGATCGAGGCGATGAGTGCCCTGGTGCTGATCCGCTTGGCCCACAACAATGGTGTGGCGCCTGCGCTGCTGGTGATGCTGGCCGCACAGATCGCCGCGACCTGGCCACTGCGCACCACGTTGCTGATGGTTGCCGTGATCAACCTCGGCATGTACCTCGTCCTGCGTGACGTACACGAGCACGCAGGCGTGGTGGTGCTGATCTTCGCCGGCTTCCAGGCTTTCGCCATGCTGACCACGCATTACGCGCATACCGCCGAGCAGGCACGCGACCGGCTGGCGCTGGTCAATGCGGATCTACTCGCTACCCGTGCGCTGCTGGCCGAAAGCTCGCGCGATGCCGAACGCCTGCGGCTGTCGCGCGAACTGCACGATGTGGCCGGGCACAAGCTCACCGCGCTGCGCCTGCAGCTGCGTGCACTGGCCGGTCGCAACGATGCCCCGGCGGAGCTGGCGCTGTGCGAGCAGCTTTCGGCCGAACTGCTTGGCGACATCCGTGCGGTGGTGCATTCGCTGCGCGATGGCGGCCAACTCGACATTGCCACCGCGCTGCACGCACTGGCCGCACCACTGCCGCGCCCGCGCCTGCAGCTGCAGCTCGATGACGACGTGCAGGTGCGTGACACGGCGATGGCCGAAGCCCTGCTGCGTTGCGTGCAGGAAGCGTTGACCAACAGCGCGCGCCATGGCGAATCACAGGTATTGCAGGTCACACTGCGCCAATACGAAGGAAGGTTGCAGCTGGACATGCAGGATGACGGGAAACTGCGCGGCGAACTGCGCGAAGGCAATGGCCTTATCGGCATGCGCGAGCGCGTGGTTGAACACGGCGGGCGGCTGCACCTGCAACGCGCCGCTTCCGGCGCGCTGCACATCCACGCGGAATTCAGCGCATGACCGGCGCACCCCGCATCGCCCTGGTCGATGACCAGGCATTGATCCGCGCCGGACTGCGTGCCCTGCTGCAACAGCAGGGCATCGAGATCGTGTTCGAAGCCGACAGTGGCGAAGCCCTGCTCGCACAGCTGCCTCAGCAACCAGTGCAGCTGATCGTCTCCGACATCCGCATGCCGGGCATGGACGGCATCCAGGCACTGCAGGCACTGCGCGCGCGCGGCGACGCGACGCCCTGCCTGTTCCTGACCACTTTCGACGAGAGCGACCTTCTGCTGCGCGCCACCGAGGCTGGGGCACAGGGTTTCCTCCTGAAGGACGCCGCGCCGGAGGACCTGCGCGATGCCATCGACCGCATCATCGCCGGCCATACCCTGCTGCAACCGGTCAGCACCGAACCGGTGCGCCAGCGTTACCGCTACCACGCAGACGATGCACCCAAGGAGCTGTTCAGCCAGAAGGAAGTGGCCGTGCTGCGCCTGATGGCCGGCGGCTACAGCAACCGCGAGATTGCCGGCAGCCTGTTCCTGGCCGAAGGCACGGTGAAAAACTACGTCTCGACCATCCTCGACAAACTGGACACCCGCGATCGCACCCGTGCGGTATTGAAGGCCATTACGTTGCGGATCATCTGAAACGCGGCCAGCAAGTCAGACCGCGTTGTGCACTTCCACGGTGACATGCACGATCTCCTCGTGGATCGACAACGCGCGGTGGAACACTTCCGCATCAACACCCGGTGCGGTCACTACTTCCATCGAACAGGAAAAACGCCCACGACCGACCTGCCATACATGCAGATCGCTGATGCGCGCCGGTACTTCGCCCTGCTCCACTGCTTCGCGGATCTCGGCCACCACCGGTGCGTCCATTTCCGCATCCAGCAGCACGCGGCCGGTCTGGCGGATCAAACCCCAGGCCCAGACCGACACCAGCACCGCACCGACAATGCCCATCAGCGGGTCCAGCCATGAGGCGTTGAAGTACAGGCCGCCGAGCAGGGCGATGATCGCCAGCACCGAGGTGGCCGCATCGGCCAGCACGTGCAGGTAGGCCGAGCGCTGGTTCAGATCATGGTGGTGATGGCTGTGATCATGGTGAGGGTCATGACCGTGGCCATGATGATGATCGTGCTGGTCGCGCAGCCACCATGCGCACAGCAGGTTCACCGCCAGGCCCACCACCGCGATCACGATGGCCTGCTGGTAATGGATGGGGCTGGGTTTGAACATCCGCACGATCGACTCGAACGCCATGATCGTGGCCACACCCAACAGCAGGATGGCACTGGTGTAGCCGGCCAGGATCTCGATCTTCCAGGTACCGAAGGCGAAGCGCGGGTCATCCCGGTAGCGCCGTGCGCAGGCATAGGCAAACGCCGCCAGACCCAGCGCCAGCGCGTGCGAACTCATGTGCCAGCCATCGGCCAGCACCGCCATCGAGTTGAACCACCAGCCACCGGCGATCTCCACCACCATCATCACGACGGTCAGGACCATGGCACGGCGGGTGTTCTTCTCCGCCATCGGATTGCCCTCGCTGAAGGCGTGGCTGTGCTGGCGGGATTGGGCAAGGGCTTCGAGGTTCATCGTGGCGACCTTTTCGTATACCCCCATAGGGTATACGATCCGGTGCATGGCACATATCCAACGTGACAAGAAGAAGCTGCTGACCCGCGTGCGTCGCATTGCCGGGCAGGTCGCGGCCCTGGAGCAGGCACTGGAGGCCGGCGACGACTGCGACGCCGTGCTGGTGCAGATCGCCGCCGCCAAGGGCGCGATGCACGGGCTGATGCTGGAAGTGATGGCTGGTCATCTCAACGACCATGTCGTCGCCGAGAAGGACCCGGCCAAGCGCGCCAGTGAAGCCGAAGTGCTGCTGGCGCTGCTCAAGCGTCACGCAAGGTGACCAACGACGCTCCTAAAAAAAAAAGCCGCACGCCTTTCGCGCTGCCGGGCGCTGGCGGTAGTGCCGAGCGATGCTCGGCAGGAGCATCCCGGCCGAGCCACAGCGCAGCACGGCTGCGCGCTACACGGGCCTGGGGTTCGTCTGCGCCCAGATGCTGTCGGTATGCCCCTGCTGCAAGCGCAGGCGCGTGCGCTGGGCGATGTACAACATCACCGGCACCGACAACAGCGCGGTCACGTCCACCGGCCAGCTGCCGGCGTGGCTCCATGCACCGCCGACGCCCCACACGCCGGCCAGACTCGACAACGGAATCGCCAGGGTGAACACCGCGCTGGCCCACAGCAGCTCCACCGCACCGCGTGATGCGCCGCGCAGGAACGCCCAACCGATCGCGGCCACGAACACCGCGTAATAGATGCCGGTGTGCCACGCCTTCAGATCCGCCACCAGCGCAGGCAACCATTTGGTTGCGGCGAGGCTGGCGGAAATGCCGGCCACGCAACCCAATGACACGCCCACGGTCAGGCAGCCCAGCACCCAGCCCGAGCGTTTCTGCGCGGGCGTCTCCGGCCCCTTGCGCCGGCGTCGCCGCGATTCCACCCACAGCAGGTTGCCGGTGTAGAACAGCGCCGCGCCGGCCAGGCCCATCAGCACGTACAACCAGCGCACCGGGTTACCACCGAAGCTGCCGAAATGCAGCATGAAGAACGCATTGACCGATTCATCCCAGGCGGACATGTGGCCGGGTAGATCATGCGGGTCCACCTGCCCGCTGTACGGGTCCAGATGCGTGCTCGCGTACAGCCGCGCGCGCGTGCCGTGGCGCACGTCCAGCCCGGTTACCGTCGCCTCGACATGTCCGTCCTTGCGCTGGAAACCAAAGCCCTGCACGTCGAAACCGGGCAGTTGCACTTCCACCCGGCGCAGCAGTTCGGCCGCCGGCAACACGCGTGCACCGGTGGGCGCTCCGTCGTGCTCTTCACTCCACTCGATGCCGTCCGGGTACACCACCGCGCCCTGCGCGTCGTAGAACTGGTCATGGAAGGCGAACACCACGCTGGTCAGCGCGATCACCAGGTGGAACGGCAGGCTGAACAAGCCCAGCGCGTTGTGCGCGTCCAGCCACATGCGCTTGATGTTCTTGCCGATGCGCAGCGCGAACACGTCCTTGGTCAACGTCGGCAGCAGCACGATCAGCCCCGAGATCAACGCCACTGCATAGGCCAATGCCACCGCGCCCATGATCGGCCGCGCCACCGCATCCGGGAACGGCAGCCCGACCAGCTGGTGCAGCGTGTCCACCAGCTGTGCCACCGGCGCCTTGCGCGTCTGCTCCACCTGCAGGCTGCCATCGGCGGCAAAACTGGCGGCGTATTCCTTGAACTGGCGACGGCCGCCGGTGCGCTCCTGCCAGTACACGCGTGCCGGCTGGTCGGCACCGGGTTTGACCGAAATGAAGTAACGCGCTGCGGCCTTGGGATGCTCGGCCAGCACCGCTTCGACCAGCGCATCGGCACGCTCCAGCGACGGTGCGGCGGCCAATGTCGACGGCGGCGTTGCCCAGCGCTCCAGTGGCTTCTCGAACATGGTGACCGAGCCGGCATAGAAGGCGATGAACAACATCAGCCCGCAGACGATGCCGATCCAGATGTGGACGTCCTTGTAGACCTTGATGATGTCGCTGCGGATCTTCATGCCTGCCCCCTCACGCCATCACCCAACGCGCCAGCGCCAACATCCCGAATGCGGCCACATTGGCCGCGCCCAGCCACAACCATGCGCGCAGGCTGTCGCGGAACAGGTAGACGAAGGACAGCACCGCCGCCCAGATCGGTGCCATCAGCCACATGTTGAACTGGTTCTTGCCGCCGCCCGCGCCGATGCCGTCCGGCCCCAGCCAGGCGAACAGGCCGGACAACGCCAGCGCCAGGCCGAAGCCCAGCACCACGCCGGCACAGGTCTTGCCGAACCAATGGCGGCTTTCCAGCCGCACGCGCGCCTGGTTCATGTCGCCCTCCGCGCGCGTACACGGGCACGCCACGCGCCCAGGAACGGCGCGATCGACCACACCAGCGTCAGCAGCACCAACCACGCCGATATCGCTTCAAGCGGCGCCAGCAACTGCCACATCGTCAGCAACGAGACGACCGCAAGCACGCTGCCCGGCCACCACGCATGTCGCGTTGGCCACGGCCCTGCGGCGCGCAGTTGTTGTTGTGGCGAAGCGACGTACAGCAGCATTGCCGCGGCGGTGCCCACGACAGTGGCGATGATCACCAGCAGCAGGCTCATCGCGCGACACCGCTGGGTTGCAGGATGGTTTTCATTCGGTCTGGCTCAAGGGCTGGCGATGAAAGCGTCCATTGGGTTTGCCGATGGGCGCATGGTGGCTTTACCAACTGAAGCGCGCGGTGGCGGTGACGGTGCGGCCGGTGCCGTAGTAGCAGGAAGACACGCCACCGCAGGTCGAGACAAAACGCTTGTCGGCCAGGTTGCTGACGTTGAGTGCGAACTGGGTTCCCACCCGGCCGTGATGGCCGACGTCGTAACGGATGGCCGCATCCCACAGCGTGTATCCCGGGATCAGGTACAGGTTGGCGCTGTCGCCATGGCTTTCGCCGTTGTAACGCACACCTGCGGCCAGGCTCAGTCCTTCCAGGCCACCGGCCTGGAACGTGTAGTCCGCCCACAGCGCGGCGGTCCAGTCCGGCACCATCGCCAGCTGCTTGCCGATGTAGCCGTTGTTGCTTTTGGTGACTTCCGAATCCATCCAGCTGGCGGCACCGATCACGCTGAAGCCTTCCAGCGGGGTGATGCGGCCTTCCAGTTCGACACCGCGCACGCGGCCTTCGCCATCCTGCACCTGGCACTGGCTGTTGCCAGCGGTGCCGCAGGTGTTGTGCGTGAGGTCCGGATCATTGGTGAGGATGTTCTGCTGGCGCAGGTCGTAGGCCGAAAGCGTCAACAGGCCATCGAAGGACGCCGGCTGGTACTTGATGCCCGCTTCCCACTGCTTGCCGGTCACCGGGTCGAACGCCGACAGCGTGTAGCTCATGTTGGTGTTGCTGCCCGACGGCTGGAACGACTCGGCGTAGCTGAGGTACGGGGTCAGCCCGTTGTCGGCCACGTACAGCACGCCCAGGTTGCCGCTGAAGGCTTCTTCCTCGCCGCGGGTCGGGATGCGGGCCCCGTAACGATTGGTGGCCACGGTGTAGCTGCGGGTCCAGGTGTCGTCACGGGTCCAGTCATAGCGGCCACCAAAGGTCAGCCGCCACTTGTCCAATGCAACCTGGTCCTGCAGGTACACACCGGTCTGGCGGTTGATGCCACCGGAGTAGCTGATGCTGGTGGTGACCGGCACGTAGTTGGTATAGACCGGGTTGAAGATGTCGATGTCGCGCGGGTTGACCATCGCCCCGCGCGCGCCGGTCCAGTCGGCCTTCTGCCAGTCCACGCCGATCAGCAGCGTGTGCTCGGCTGCGCCGGTGCTGAACTTGCCGGTGATGCGCGTATCCACCGTATCGCCCTTGGAGTCACCTTCGCCCCAGGTGGCACGCCGCTTCTGGGTGCGGCCATCGGCGTTCAAGCCACCATTGGTCACCACGGTGCGGAACAGGGATTGGACATCGGTATGGCGCGCACTCTGGCTCAGCGTCCAGTTGCCGTTGAAGCTGTGCTCGAACAGGTAGCCGGCAGTCCAGATGGTGCGGTCATAGGTGTTCCAGCCGGGCTCGCCGATGAAGGTGGTGTTCTTCATGTGACCGTAGGGCGTGGCCACCAGCGTGCCGTCCATCGGCAGGAACTGGTAGGTCGAACCGCCGTCGTCCTTCTGGTAGAGGCCGAGCAGGGTCAGGCGCGTGCGTTCGGCGATCTGGAAGGTGTAGCTCGGGGCCAGGAACCAGTGCTTCTGTTCGGTGTGGTCGATCTGCGTCTCACCATCGCGGTACAGGCCGACCAGGCGCAGCAGGTGGCGGTTGTCGCCGGTGCCGGTGCCCACGTCGAAGGCAGTGTTGTACTGGCCGTTGCCGTCGATGCCCAGGCGCAGTACCTGCTGCTGGTCCGGCGTCGGCGTCTTGCTGACCTGGTTGACCATGCCACCCGGAGCCACCTGGCCGTACATCACCGCCGACGGGCCCTTGAGCACCTCCACCCGCTCCAGGTTCCAGCTGTCGACCATGGTGCGGTTCCACTGGCTGCCCTGCGGTGCACGCATGCCGTCGACGGTGACATTGTTGGACCAGCTGCCGGCATCGAAACCACGGATGCGGAAGTCATCGACGCGGTTGTCGATGCCGCTGCTTTCCAGGGTCACGCCGGCGACGTAGCGCATGGCCTCGTTGAGGTTCTGGACGCCACGGGCATCCAGTTCCTCGCGGGCGATCACCGAAACCGACTGTGCAGTCTCGGCGATGGCGGTATCGGTCTTGGTCGCACTGGAAGCGTGGGAAGTGGTGCGGTAGGCGTTGACGTGCACCGCATCGAGCGTGCGCGCCGCATCGGCAGGCGCTTCACCCGCCTCGGGTTCGGCAGCGAATACGGTGGCGGGGAACAGGGCCACGGCAACGGCAACGGCCATGGACAGCAACGCCGGCCGAGCGGCGACAGAGCAACGGGGGAAGGACACGGAGTCAACCTACTGATGGGAGCGAGTATTGGCTGACTGCGCGGAGCAGCGGCTGATGGGCTGCATTGTACGAACAATAATCATTCTCAACAACGACATATATCAAGCAGTCCTCCTCCCTCTGTCTGAATGCCGCTGCCGGGGCGAAGCTTCCACCGCCATGTAAAATGCTGATTTTTTAGTCAGGACACATGGCGAAAGCTATCCAACGGGCGCCCGTTCTGGGCCCGGCGTTCATTCGCCTGCTGGCCCGTTTCAAGGACGATGCAGTCTCGCGCGCGGCGCCGGACGTGCCCGAACGGCTGGCGCAATGGTTCGACTGGAACCGCGCCATCACGCTGTCGCGGGCGTTGGACAACCGCGCGCCACCGCCGCCGGAAGGCCCCGCCTTCGACGAATCACAGGACGCCGAGTGCGCCCGCATCCGCGCTATGTTGACCGATGCCATCCACGCCGACATCGACATGACCCCGCCACGCAACGCGCCGGCCGCTGAAACCGCCGCGCAGGCCGCGTTCGCGCCGTACCGCCAGCATTGCCTCAAACAGCAGCGCTCCATGCAGATCGCCACCGGCAAGCTGCGCGGCCGTCTGCGCGACATGCTGGCGCGGCAGTCCGAGGCCAAGGCGCAGCTGGCCGAAGTGGACGCGGTGATGGAAGCCACGCTGAGCCCACGCGAACACAACCTGCTTGCCAATGTCCCCGCCCTGCTCGGCCTGCATTTCGAGCGCCTGCACGACAGCAACATCGCAACTCCCACCGACGCACCCGCATCGGACTCCCCCACGACATCCTCCGGCCCTTGGCTGGCCAACTTCCGCCAGGACCTGCGCATCGCGCTGCTGGCCGAACTGGATGTCCGCTTCCATCCCATCGAAGGTCTGCTCGCAGCCCTGCGTACCCGGTAACCCAACGCCCATGCTCAGAAATTTCGTCGCTGTCGTTGTCTTCCTTGTCGGCCTGCTGGCCGTCTGCTGGATCGGTGTGGGCTACGCCGGCACCCATCCACTGGCCGCCGTGGTCGCGGCGGTGATCGCCGCCTGCTATCTGGTCGGCGCGGTGGAGTTGTTCCGCTACCGCCAGGCCACCAGCACGCTGCTGCAGGCATTGCCGGCCATCCAGGAGGGCAGCGACAACCTCGACGGCTGGCTGTCTCGCTTGAACCCGGGCCTGCGCAACGCCGTGCGGCTGCGCGTGCAGGGAGAGCGCGTCGGCCTTCCTGCGCCTGCCTTGACGCCGTATCTGGTCGGCCTGCTGGTGCTGCTGGGCATGCTCGGCACGCTGCTGGGCATGATGGCCACGCTGCGCGGCACCGGCCTGGCGCTGGAAAGCGCTACCGACCTGGACGCCATCCGCAGCTCGCTGGCCGCACCGGTCAAAGGCTTGGGCTTTGCCTTTGGTACCTCGATCGCCGGCGTCGCTTCGTCGGCCGCACTCGGCCTGCTGTCGGCGCTGTTGCGGCGTGAACGCAGCAATGCGGTGCAGGAACTGGACGCCGGCATCGCCGCGCACCTGCGCGCACATTCGCAGGCATTTCAGCGCAATGAAACCTTCCGCCTGCTGCAGGAACAGAATGCACTGATGCCGACACTGGTCGATCGCCTGCAGGCGATGATGGCCAGCCTCGAACAGCAGCAGCAGGGCAACAACGAACGCCTGCAGGCCGGCCAGCAGGAATTCCACCAGCGTACCGAAGCGGCCTATACGCAGTTGGCCTCGTCGTTGCAGCAGTCGATGCAGGCAGGCATTACCCAGCAGGCCAACGCCGTGGGTGCCGCGCTGCAACCGGTGGTGGATGCCACCATGAGTGGGCTGAGCGAGAAGTCGAATGCATTGCATGCGGCCATCGACAACGCAGTGCAGAAGCAGCTCGACGGGCTCAATGCCTCCGTGCGTGGTGCCGCCACCGCAGCCAGCGAAAGCTGGAGCAGCGCACTGGCCGAACAACAGCGCGGCAACAGCGCGCTCACCCACGAACTGCAGCAGGCATTGCAACAGTTCACCGCCACGTTCGAACAGCGTTCGGCCACCCTGCTCGATGGCGTCGCCTCGCGCATGGAAGACAACGCCGGACGCACTGCCGAGGCGTGGAGCAGCGCGATCACCCAGCAGCAGCATGCGCATGAAGCACTCGCGCAGCGCAACGAGCAGGCATTGGTCAGCGCCTCGGCCAGCTTTGAAAGTCACTCGCGCTCGCTGCTCGATGCCCTGCAGCAATCGCATGCCGAACTGCAGTCGGCCTTTGCCGCCAACGACACGCAGCGCCTGGGCAACTGGTCGCAGGCACTGACCGCAATGGTCGCCGCACTGGACCAGAGCTGGCAGCGCAATGGCGAACAGGTCGCGCAGCGTCAGCAGCAGATCTGCGACACGCTGGCGCAGACCACACAGGCCATGAGCGAGCAATCGCAGGCACAGGCACGCGACACCATCACCGAAATTTCGCGGCTGGTGCAGAGCGCTTCGGAAGCGCCGCGCGCCGCGGCCGAAGTGGTGGCTGAGCTGCGCCAGAAGCTGTCCGACAGCATGGTGCGCGACACCGCCATGCTGGAAGAGCGCAGCCACCTGCTGTCCACGCTGGAAACATTGCTGGGCGCGGTCACCCACGCATCCACCGAGCAGCGTACCGCCGTGGATGCCCTGGTCAGCACCTCGGCCGAGCTGCTGGAGCGCGTCGGCAATCGCTTCACCGCACAGATCGAAACCGAAGCCGGCAAGCTCGACAACGCCGCCGCACATGTCACCAGCAGCGCGGTGGAAGTGGCCAGCCTGGGCGAAGCCTTCGGCGGTGCGGTACAGCTGTTCGGGCAGTCCACCGAAACCTTGAACGAACGTCTGCAGCTGATCGAAACCGCGCTGGACAAGTCACTCGCACGCAGCGATGAGCAGCTGGCCTACTACGTCGCACAGGCGCGTGAAGTCATCGACCTGAGCATGCTCTCGCAGAAGCAGATCATCGGCGAGCTGCAGCAGCTGGCCGTGGCCCGTGATGGCATCGGGGCCGGTCACGCATGAGCGACGAGATCGAGTTCGATGCCGAATCCAGCGCCACCACCTGGGCCGCCTTCGGCGATCTGATGTCGGTGCTGCTGGGTGCGTTCGTGTTGATCCTGGCCAGCGTCATCGGCATCCAGTTGCTGCTGCACAACCGCCTCGATGAGGAAGTGAAGCAGCGCCAGGAACAGACCGCCAAGCTCAAGACACTGGAGCAGGCGCTGGCCGCGCCGTTGGCCGCTGGCCGCGTCACCGTCATCAACGGCCGCATCGGCATCAGCGGCAGCGTGCTGTTCGCACTCAACTCCGACCAGCTGCAGCCGGAAGGCCGCGAACTGCTGCAGAGCATCGCCGGACCGCTGCGCGACTACCTGCATGCGCGCGAGGAAATCCTGATGGTCAGCGGCTTCACCGACAACCAGCCGGTGCGCGTGGCCAATGCGCGCTTCGCCGACAACCTGGAGCTGTCGGCTGCGCGTGCGCTCACCGTCACCCGCACCCTGATCGCCGATGGCGTGCCGGCATCATCGGTGTTCGCCGCCGCGTTCGGCGCCGAGCAGCCGGTCAGCTCCAACGACGATGTAGCTGGCCGCGCGAAGAACCGTCGCGTCGAAATCGCGCCCATCCCGCGCCCGAAACAGGACGCCACGGCGGATGCAAAGTAACGCCGCCACGCCACAAGCGCGGTTGAATGCCTGGCGCAAAGCCGGCGCCGATCGGGTCGACCCGCTGCGCTTCGGCCTGATGCGTGCACTCGCCGACCGCGCCGAGCGCCACGACGGGCTGGTACGTCAACAATTGGATGCACGATTGTCCGCCCTGGCAGATGCGTATGCCGAAGTGATTGCCGAACGTACGCCGGCGGCGGCGCCGATCACCCCTGCAGACAGCCCGCTGAGGGCATTGCTGCAACAGTTGGACGCGGTGCCACTTCAGTACGCCCTGCCCCTGCACGCTTCCAGCACTGGCATGGCACAGGAGCGCGACAGCAATGTGGCGAACGAGGCGGCGCTGATGCCGGCACTGGATGAGTTCCAGCAGCTGTGGAGCCGCATCCGCATCGAGAGCCTGCTGCGTCAATGCCTGGATTCGCTGCCCGAAGATGCCGGCCCGCTGCATTCCAGCGTGCTCACCTACCGGGCCATGGCGCTGATGCAGGACATCTCACCGGACTATCTGCAGCACTTCATCGCCTATGTCGATGTGCTGACGTGGATGGATCAGCTGGGTGGCGGTGAAGAGCCCGTTCGCATCGCGCGCAAACGCAAGGGCAGCCGCCCGAAAGCCTAGTCGCATCGGACAGCTAAGCTCTGCCACTCATCCACAACCCAGTGGGCAGCGCAGTAAAAGACTGTAGAACCAGCCTGCAGGAGCCGTTTCCCGGCATCGGCCTTGCCAGTTTGCGCGGCAAGGCCCGGCGCGCACTATCAGAAGTGCCTTGCCGCAGGCACCGTCTCGCAGTGGCTGAGCACTGCCATCTCGAGTATCTCCGCGTCGAGGTGCTCAGCCTTGGATACCGCCGACATCCGATTTGCCTCCAGTTCCTCGATCTGGCGCGAAAGTTCGCCATTGATCGCTTCGCATAGCTGCTCGAAGCTCAGCCGCTCATCCATGTGTTCACGCTTGGCGATGAACTCATAGCGCCCGCCCCCCATCAGCGCATTGAAGAAGCCCATAGCGATCTTCTCGTTGGCCTCGGCCAAAGATGAAGCCAGCTGGCTGTTCTGAATCTGGTCCAGCACCTCACCAAAGTGCTGATTGACGTCGCTGAGCAGATCGTCGTCTGCTGGCAGTATTTCGACCGATTTCCCACGTAGCGCGCTCTTGTTGAATACCGTGCGACCCTCGACAAATCGACGATCCAGCTTCAAATCAGTAAACCCGATGTTCTCGGCTTCATGCGCACCGTGAACATATACCACCTTCGATCCCTTCTTCAGCTCGAAGCCTAGCTTCTTCAGGTCAATACCGATCTTCATCACGTAGGTCGCGTCAACCACGCCCACATACTCACGGCTGGTCGACCGCTCGAGGCCCAGTAGACCACCATCAGCCGCACTGCAGAGCTTCTGCTTGAATGAGGTGAATTGTCCCTCGATGGAAAAGAAGGCCACCTGCAACTGTCGCTCGATCGCCCCGGCGTTCACCTGGCGGCTCTTGAGCCGTTCCACCTCCGCGAGCAGCGCCGCGTTCTCCGTGGCCAGCTGCACACGCTCTTTCTGCTTGTTCTTCAGACGCTCGACTAACGTGTTGACCATCGCGCCTGCACCCTTGGTCACATCGCCAATGCCGGCGATCACCTGGGCCGTTGATTCGGTAAGTGGCTTGATCGTGGCGATGGCTTCGTTGCCAATACCCGCCACGGCGTTGACGCCGGCCCCGGCAACCGCCGCTGCGGCACCAATGCTCCTGTCGGTACTACGGAACAGGCGCGCCATAAAGAACCCGGCCAGAGCCGCGACGACGACGATCACCACCAGGATCACAACCCAGACTTGATTGCTCATTGCTCCCCCTATACAGCCGCAGATGGTATCGCAACTATATGAGGGCATCATTGCTGCATATGTGCGCGGCGGTGCGGCTCATCTCCGCACCGCCGCAGCAGGTATCCCGCTGGCTCAGGCCGCGGTATCCACCAGCACCAGCTCGGTATCTTCCAGCGCGCGGATGTGGATGCTCTCCACCCCGGTGATGGCGGCACCATCGCGGGCTTCCAGCATCACGCCATCCACTTCAACCTTGCCGATGTTCGGCACCAGGTAGCCGTGGCGGGTGGCGTCGGTGAAGCGGTACTCGGTGGTTTCACCGGCCTTGAGCGAGGCGCCCAGCACGCGGGCGTTGGCACGGATGGGCAGTGCATCGTCATCACCCTGCATGCCGCTGGCCAGGGCGACGAAGCTGCCCGAGCGCTCGCCCTTCGGGAACGGCTTGGTGCCCCACGACGGCTTGCCACCACGCTCATCCGGGAAGATCCAGATCTGGAAGATGCGGGTGATGCCCGGCTCCCGGTTGTACTCGGCGTGGCGGATGCCGCTGCCGGCACTCATCACCTGCACATCGCCGGCCTCGGTACGGCCTTTATTGCCCTGGTCGTCCTGGTGGGTGATGGCGCCCTCGCGCACGTAGGTGATGATTTCCATCTCCGCATGCGGATGCGGCGGGAAGCCGGTGCCGGGCTGGATGGTGTCGTCGTTCCAGACCCGCATCGCACCCCAGTGCATGCGCTTGGGATCGTGGTACTCGGCAAACGAGAAATGATGCTTGGCATCCAGCCAGCCGTGATTGGCTCCGCCAAGGCTGGCAAATGGGCGACGTTCAATCATGGTGTTCTCCTGGGCTGCGGTTGGATTCGATGGGCGCAGTCTAGGCCTGCCACCATCCATCCAGAATAGAACCAATGGAAACTCATTCTTTCCGTTTGTGACATGATAAAACAACGATCTCAAGCGCACCCGTCATGAACAGACTCCCCGACCTGGAAGCCTGGGCCATCTTCGCCAAAGTGGCTGAAGCCGGCTCCTTCGCCCGCGCAGCCGAGGAACTGCAGCTGTCGCAGGCCACCGTTTCCAAAGCCATCACCCGGCTGGAAACCCGCATCGGCACCACGCTGTTCCACCGCACCTCGCGGCGCATGTCGTTGACCGGCGCAGGGGAAGCCGCACTGGAGCGCGCGGCACGCATCCTCGGTGAAGGCGAAGCGGTGGAGGCCGAAGTGGCCGACCGCTCGGCAGCATTGCGCGGGTTGATCCGCGTGGCGGCGCCGATGTCGTTCGGCGTGTCGCGGTTGGCGCCGTTGCTGCCGGAGTTCATGCAGGCGCACCCGGACGTGGAACTGGACATCCAGCTCAGCGACGAGATGGTGGACATGGTGGGCGAACGCTTCGATCTGGCGCTGCGTATCGCCACGCTGGCGGACTCCAGCCTGCGCGCGCGTCGGCTATGCCAGGTGCGTATCCTGTTGGTCGGCGCCCCGGCGTATTTCGCGAAGCACGGCCGGCCCGAGCATCCGCGCGATCTGGCCCGACATCGCGGCTTTCAGTACAGCTACACACGCAGCGGCAACACATGGCGATTCGCCCACAGCCGCCACGGCGAGTTCGCGCAGACCGTGCCGCGCCAGTTGCAGGCCAACAATGCCGAAGTCTTCGATGCCGCGTTGCGCGCCGGGCTTGGGCTTGCCCTGCAACCGGAATTCCTGGTGTGGGAAGAACTTCGCGACGGCACGCTGGAGGCGGTGATGAGCGACTGGAAGGTCGAACCGCTGGCCCTGAGCATCGTCACCCCGCCCGGCCTGCACCGGCCGGCACGCGTGCAGGCACTGATCGACTACCTGGCAACGTTCCTGGAACAGCCGCCTTGGGCGGCCAGCACGACAGAGCAAGACCCACGCTAGTACCAGGACAGGCGCGACGACGACATCATGGGCAATCCACAGCGGAGCAAGGCTCCGCTCTACAGGCCCTCACCCGTCGGATCAGAAGCGGACTTCGCCGCCCAGGGTCAACACGTCGGCGCGGTTCACCCGGTCACCGTCGTAGTCGTTGTAGTACGGGCTGGAATACAGGTAAGCGGTGTACATCAGCTGCAGATTGAAGTGGCGGTTGATGTCCACGCCGATGCCAACGCCTACATAGCCACCATCAATGCTGCTGCCTTCGCCAAACCAGTCGTCCCCGTCTGCATACCAATAACCGCCACGGGCCACGCCGAACCACGCGCTGTCCGGGCCGAAGTTGAAGCGAGCATTGGCGCCCACACTGGAGAAGCGCAGGCTCGGGATTTCATAACCTCGCCACTGCGTGTCCTGCAGACGACCCGTGGCTACTTCAACGCCGACCTGGGTAAGTTCATCGACCTGCCAGCGGTAGCCCGCGTTGACCGACACCACACGCTGATCAATATCTTCGATCACCCAGCCCGCGCCCGCCTGCGCGCCAACAAAGAAGCCGCCTCGCGGTTGTTCAACCCGCTGCCGTTGAACCGGTTGTGCCGCATAGGCCGATGCGGCCACCGTCGGCGAGCTGCCATCGGATGACGCCGTGGAAACGGGCTGTGCCTGCTGGCCCTGCTGCTGGGCGCGATAGGTGGTCCAGCCCGAGGAGATGGATTGCGCATGCGCCGTTGAGGCACCGGCAATCAACAGTACGGGGACAACAACCGCTGCGAGCTTGTTCATCTGCATTCCTTTGGATTGATCCGGACATCCCTTACCGCTTGCCCAAGAGGTGCAGCTGCTCGACGTTACCGTTCGCGGCGTCACTTGTCTGGAGCATGCCCTTGGCGGACGCTGCATTGCAGCGCCGGAACGGCATGGCTTCAGTCCCCTTTGCGCGGCACATTGAAGGCAGCCATGCGCGCTGTCAACCAACCTCTTGCGCAGGCCAGGCAGCGCCCCTCCGAACCCTCCACTGGCTCTTACGAAAGCCACCGCGTCTTGCCGGCAGTACCCAGGAAAGCCGATACACCGCGGGCTGGCCACCCCTGCCAAACGTATCGTTCCCGCGAGAACGCGAAAACCGTGACCGGGCTATGAAAGCATGAGCCGGGCGATCCGCGTCGGGTTCGAAAGAGCAGCCCAGGAAAGCGCCAGATAGGTCTTGTACGAGCCTGGAAACCTGCTTCGCGTGTAACTACCGCGTGGCCGTCGCCGGATACGCCAGCATCACCACCAGGTCATCTTCACCGGTCTGCTGCAATGCATGCGTACTACCGCTGCGCGTCAGCAGTGCATGGCCAGGACCAACGTCATACTGCCTGCCATCGAGCACATACAGGCCGCGACCGCTGACGACGTAATAGATCTCATCCTTGTGTTGCGGGTGCAGGCCAATACCGGCTCCCTTGTGCAGCACGCGCTTGCGCAGGACGAACGGAAGATCACCCACTTCCGCGAAGAAGGAATACGCCGTGGTCGGGCCAGCACCACCATGCGGACCGGGCTGCTCCCGTGCGATGTCCTGTTCGCGGATCACCAGCGACCCGTGAGGGTTCGCGACATCGGTGTTGATGGCGGACGCAGCGGTGGGCGTTGCCGATACGGATGCAGTTGCCACAGGAGAAGCCGGCGCGCTGATCGCACCACAATCGATATCGCGCTTCAAACCCGCTTTCATCTGCGGCTGCAGCTCCACCCAGCCACGCATCACCAGACAGGCGACCGCATTGGCCCCGGCAACACTGAAGTGGGTACCGTCGGCCTTGTTCTGCTCGGGCACGAACATGAAGTACGGCCTGGCACCCTGCTCGCCCAGCGCACGGATCCACGCCGCCGAGCTGGCATTGAGATCGATCAGCGGCACGTTCTGCTCGTGCGCCACGCGCTTCATCGCCAGCGTGTAGCGGCCGTGCGTATCCAGCAGCGCGCCGAAGTCGTACAGCAACCGTGCAACCGGTGTGATCAACATTGGCGTGGCGCCTTTTTCCCGCGCCACGGCGATGTAGCGCGACAGGAACCGGGCGTAGTCGGTCTCCGGGTCGGTAAAGCGCGTGGGATCTTCGACCTTGGCATCGTTGTGGCCGAACTGGATCAACAACACATCGCCGGCCTGCAGCTCGTTGGCAATGGCATCCAGCCGCCCTTCGTTGATGAAGCTGCGCGTGCTGCGGCCGCCGATGGCGTGATTGCGCACCTGCCACTGCAGCGGGTCCAACCAGCTCTGCAACGCCTGTCCCCAACCGGCCTGTGGCGCACGTTCCGGGCCATAGGTCGCAGCGGTGGAATCTGCCGCGATGAAGATGCGATGGGTGGGTTCGTCCGCGCGGGCAATGCTGGACAGCGAGCAAACGACAACCAGAAACAGTGCAGTGATTTTCATGTTTTGCTTCTGCTCAAAGCCCCTCTCCCATACACGGCGTGAGGGGGCGTTAGCGAACCACGGGTTCGTGGCCCATCGAGCGCGCTTGCGTCAGCGCAAGCGCGGGGTTGGGGCGAGGACTGCTTGGCCGGCGCAGCAACGATCATGTCTCCGCACAAACAACAAAGGCGCCAACAGGCGCCCTTGTCTGCCCGTAAAGGCATGCAGCAGTGCCGGCGACTTACTTGCCCAGCACGCCCTTCACGTAGGCCACGATGTCCGCGTCCTGGGCATTGTCGAAGAACGCCTTCTGGAAGCGTTCGCCACCGACCGCCTGCTTCACCAGTTCCGGATCGATCGACTTCAGGCCTTCCACGAAGTCCTTCGAGGCGCCCTGCTTCACCTGTGCCAGGATGCCGGCATTGGCCATCTGCGATTCCTTGCGCTCGGCCGGGTAGCCTTGGCCGCGCTCACCGGCGAATGCCTTCTCGAAGATGTAGCGGATGTTGATTTCCGCACCCCAGCCGAAGCCCTTGGCAAACGGAAGCGCCAGCGCATTGCCGCTGTTGACCTGCGCGAACAGGAACGCATCGGTCGGCTCGATGCAGTAGCCGCAATAGACGCCCGGCCATGCATTGAGCGACATCATCGCGCCCTGGCCGGTGCCGCAGCCGGCAACGACGAAGTCCACCGCCTTCGAATTCAGCAGCAATGCGGCGCAGATGCCCAGGTGGATGTAGGTCAGGCGGTGATCGTTGTCACCGTCCATGCCGACGTTGAACACGTCATGGCCCTGCGCGGCGGCGACGGTGTTGAGTTGTTCCAGCACCACCGGATTCTTGGCGGCCTGGCTGAATTCCTGCATCAATGCGATTTTCATTGCGTGACTCTCATTTGTATTGGGAAACGGTGTTGTTGATGTGGTGGAAGCAGATGCAAAAGCAAAAGCTCCCCTCATCCGCCCCTTCGGGGCACCTTCTCCCGCAAGCGGGAGAAGGGAGATCTGTGCAGTCCGCAGCTATTGCCTTGGCCGTGGCTGTGGCTGTGGCTGTGGCCTTGGCCGTGGCTGTTGCTGTTCCTGTTGCTGTTGCTGTTGCTGTCCCCTCTCCCGCATGCGGGAGAGGGGTAGGGGTGAGGGCGCTTCTAGCTGCCCAGCTTTTGACTCCTTGGCTCTGGCCTTTCAGCCTTCACCTTCACCTTTAGCGCGCCAACCAACCACCATCCACCGGGATGATCGCGCCGTTGACGTAATCCGACGCGCTCGATGCCAGGAACACCGCCGTGCCGCCCAGGTCTTCCGGCTTGCCCCAGCGACCGGCCGGGATGCGATCCAGGATGGCCTTGTTGCGGTCTTCGTCGGCACGCAGCTGTGCGGTGTTGTCGGTGGCCATGTAGCCCGGGGCGATGGCATTGATGGTCACGCCCTTGCCGGCCCATTCGTTGGCGAGCAAACGGGTGATGCCGGCGATGCCGCTCTTGGATGCGGTGTACGACGGCACCCGCACGCCACCCTGGAAGGACAGCATCGAGGCGATGTTGATGATCTTGCCGCTGCCCTGGGCGATGAAGTGCCTGCCCACGGCCTGGCTCATGAAGAACGCGGACTTGATGTTGACGTTCATCACGTCGTCCCAGTCTTTCTCACTGAAATCCACCGCGTCGGCGCGACGGATCAGGCCGGCGTTGTTGACCAGGATGTCCACACGTCCCAGCCCGGCGATGGTTTCGGCCACCACGCGCTCGACCGGCTCGATGCTGATCAGGTTGGCTTCGATGTTGAGGAAGCGGCGTCCCAGTGCGCGCACCTTCTCGGCCGTTTCGTCGGCCGGAACGATGCCGGCGCCGGCAATGTCGGCACCGGCGGCGGCCAGCGCCAGCGCGATGCCCTGGCCCAGGCCGGTATTGGCACCGGTTACCAGTGCGACCTTGCCTTCGAGACTGAATGGATTCGTCATGGTGTTCCTCTCCCTGAGCGGTGGTTCGTGGTTTGCAACCGGCAACGTGGCCGGAAGGGTTGCGGTGCCTACCTTTCAGTGGCTGCCGCAGGCGTGTCCGGGTTGCCCGGGAGCGTGGCTCCAGGGCGGGTTCGGGACGATTCTAGCCATTATGGAAACCGGTGTCATTTTGCACCGCAAGAATTACCGTTTCCTTTATGGAACAAGCGTTTGGGGAATTCAGTCCTGCGGCGGCTGGCAGGAATCGCGCACGATCAGGTGCGGGCGCACACTGGCCATCGGCATGGCGTTCTTGCCTTCGGGCTGGATCAACATGGCCGCGGCGGTGCGCCCGGTGTCGCGGGTATTGCGCCGCACCGAGGTCAGCGACGGCCACAGGCGCGAGGCCAGCGGGCTGTCGTCGTAGCCCACGATCGACAGTTCACGGGGAATACTGATGCCCGCGCGCATGGCGACCTTGTAGACGCCGGCAGCCATTTCGTCGTTGCCGGTGAAGATGGCGGTGGGCCGCTGCTTGCCCAGCAGCAGCTTCTCGGCGGCGGCCACACCCGATTCAAAGGTGTAGCCGGCTTCGATGATCCGCCCCGCAGGCAGCTCGATGCCGCGATTGTGCAGCGCCTCGATGAAACCGGCGGTGCGCTCGTGCGCCGAGCGGTAGGCCGACGGGCCGGTGATCAGCGCGATATCGCGATGGCCCAGTGACAGCAGGTAATCGGCGGCTTCGGCAGCACCATCGCGGTCATGGGTGATCACCATCTGCGAGGTTTCATCCAGCGGCAGCGAGGCGATACGGGTGAAGCGGCAGCCGATTTCTTCCAGCATGTCGGCCAGCGCCTGGTCTTCCGAAGCACGTGGCACCAGGATCACGCCATGCAGCTTCTGCTGCTGCACAAAGCGCTTCACGCCCTCGATGTAGCCGGGGCTGCGCGTGTCGCACGGGTGCACCACCAGCTCGAAGCTGGAACCACGCAATGCATCCAGCGCACCGTTCTGCATGTCCACCACGTACTGCGCGGTGGGGTTGTCGTAGACCATGCCGATCAGGAACGAGCGCCGGAACGCCAGGCCACGGGCCAGCGGGTCCGGCGTGTAGCCCACCTCGCGCATCAACGTCTCGACCTTCTCGCGGGTGTCTTTGCGCACCAGCGGCGAGTTGTTGATGATCCGCGACACCGTCTTCTTGGAGACACCCGACAGCCGCGCGATGTCGTTGATCGTGGCGGGCTTGCCCAGTGACTGCAGCGAGGCGATGGAGTCGGCATTCTTGCGCAAGGGCATATCCTTGAAACCGTTCAATACGTTCATTCTATCGGGCCACGCTCAATGGGGAGCGCGATAACGGAACCGGGGAATGCACCCTGCCGTCGTCGAGCGCTCAGCGCGTCGATTCCAGGTACGGGCGTTCCCCGGCCCATTGTGATGGTAGCGGGTCATGTGCATCTGAACGGGCAGACATCCACCCGAGGAGCAAACAGGAGCGATGCCCTTGCGGCCGGCAGCCGGCCCGGTCAACGCCACCGATGCATCAGCTGCGCAGCAAAGCGGGCAACCACAGCGACATCGCCGGGAAGAACGTCACCGCCAGCAGTACCGTCAGACCGGCCAGCCAGAACGGCCAGATGCTCTTCATGCTTTCGCCCACGGTGATCTTGCCGATGGCCGTGCCGATGAACAGCACCGAGCCTACCGGCGGGGTCACCAGGCCCAGGCCGCCGGTCAGCACCAGCACCAGTCCGAAGTGGATCGGATCGATGCCATACGCCTTGGCCACCGGCAGGAAGATCGGCGTGCAGATCAGGATCATCGGTGCCAGGTCCATGAAGGTACCCAGCAGCAGCAACATCACCACGATCATCAGCAGCACCATGTACTTGCTGTGCGCGAACGACTGCAGGAAATCCACCGCCGCTGCCGGTACCTGCAGATAGGCCAACAACCAGCCGAACACCGCTGCCGTGGCGATCACGAACAGGATCACGCCCGTGCTCCGCGCGGCATGCACGACGGTGGCCATGAACTCCTTCAGGCGCAGCTGCCGGTACAGCACGGTGGTCACCAGCAAGGCGTAGACCACGGCGATCGCTGCCGACTCCACCGCCGTGAAGATGCCGGCGCGGATACCGAAGAAGATCAGCGCCACCAGGCCCAGCCCCGGCAATGCCGCGACCAGCCGCAACAGCACCGCGCGCATGCCGGGGAAGGCTTCCACGCCGTATCCGCGATGACGGGCAACGACGTAGCCGGTCACCATCAACACCACCGTCATCAGCAACGCCGGCACGATGCCCGCAGCGAACAGGTCGGCGATGGACAAACCACCACCGGCTGCGGCCGAGAACAGAATGAGGTTATGCGATGGCGGCACCAGCAGCGCCACCAATGCCGCGGTGATGCTGACGTTGACCGCGAAATCGCGGTCGTAGCCGCGCTTGATCATCTGCGGAATCATCGTGCCGCCCACCGCCGAGACGTCGGCGATGGCCGAGCCGGACACGCCACCGAAGAACAGCGAGGACAGGATCGACACCTGTCCCAGGCCGCCGCGCATGCGCCCGACCAGCGACGAGGCCAGCGAGATCAGGCGCTCGGAGATACCTCCGCGCATCATGATTTCACCGGCAAAGATGAACAGCGGAATGGCGATCAGCGAGGCCGAACCGGTGCCGGCGGAAATCTGCTGTACCAGCACGATGCTCGGCAGATCCAGATACAACAGCGTGGCCAGCGATGCGGCGGCCAACGCATAGGCCACCGGCACGCCGATCAACAGCAGCACACCGAACATGGCGAAAAGAATGGCGATACCCATGGCTCAACGGTCTCCTTCGGCGTCGGTGTCGGCGCTACCGGCAACGGCCCGCAGCGACTGCACCATGCGGTTCAATGCAAACACCGTCATCAATGCGCCACCAATGCTCAGCGGCAGGTAGTTCACGCTCTGCGGCAGGTCGGCGCCCGCGGTCTTGATATGCAGACCGTCGATCCACAACACCCAGCCCCACCAGGCGATGAAGCCGCCGATGATCGCGATGATCAGCGGCACCAGCGCATCGATCGCACGCTTGATCGCCGGGTTGATGTGTTCGGCCAGCAGAAAGAAGCCGAAGTGGCGGTTGGTGTACACGCCAGCCGCCGCCCCCATGCTCATCGCCGTGCTCAACAGCAGCAGCGTTACCGGCTCGGTCCAGCTGGGCGAATCATTGATCACGTAGCGGGCGAATACCTGCCAGCCCTGCACCACCACCAGCCCGAGCAGAGCCAGCACGGCGATGTGGATGACGATATCGGCCAGCTTCTCCAGCGCACGCTGCGCAGCGGTTGGCGCTGTGTTCGTAGTTGTTTCAGACATCGATGCGTGCCCCTCAGGCGAATTCGCGGATGCGACGGTGGAGCGCGGCGATGTCCGCCTGCTGCAGGTACTCACGCAGCAGCGGCGCCGCCGCCTCATGGAAGGCAGGCAGATTCACCGGATTGAATTTCACTCCGGACGCCAACACCGCCTCGCGCGCCTTGTTTTCGGAGGCATCCCATTCGATGCGCATCACCTGCACCGACTGTCGCGCAAGCTCCAGCAACAGCTGGCGGTCGGCGGGCGTCAGTGCATCGAAACTGCGGCGCGACATCAGCAGGATGTCCGGCGCATACGAATGCTGGCTTTCCGACCAGTAATGCGCCGCCTCGAAATGACGGCTGGAATGAAAGCTGCGCATGTTGTTCTCAGCGCCATCGATCATGTGCGTCTCCATGCCGGAGAACGTGTCGCCCAACGACATCGGTGTCGGGTTGGCACCGAACATGCGCATCAACTGCAGGAAGATGTCCGAGCTGGCGACCCGCAGTTTCAACCCGTGCAGATCCTTCGGCTCCACGATCGGATGCTTGGTGTTGTAGAAGCTGCGTGCGCCCGAGTCGTAGACCGCCAGCCCCACCAGGTCGCGGCTCTCGAAGCCCTGCAGCACCGCATCGGCAATGCCGCCATCCAATGCACGGCGCATGTGCGCCACCGAATCGAAGACATACGGCAGGCACAGCGCCCGGGTCAGCGGAAACGCATTGTTCAATGCACCGGAGTACACGCGGGTGATATCGATGGCGCCGAAGCGCGCCATGTCGATGGCCTCGGACTCGCGACCGAGCTGGCCGGAGTGGTACTGGCGTAGTCGCAGGCGTCCGCCGGTGCGCTGTTCCAGTTGCTGGCCGATCCATTTCACCGCGGTGACCGTCGGGTAGTCGGCGACATGCACATCACTTGCGGTCAGCAACTGACCGCCGCCAGCCGCACCGTTGCCACCTGCGGAACACCCCACCAGCATCGGCGCGGCCAGCGCCCCCAGGCTGGTAGTGAGAAAACCTCGTCGAGTAACCATTGCGCCCTCCCGCGCGTGATGGATGTTGCCGCGGGGTTACCCGGCGGCCACGGCCTTGCAGGAAATTTCGCCGCAACCGGCAAATCGGATCAATGCCTGTTGGCCCACGCTGATGTCGTGGATGCCGGTGGCGTTGCCGGTCGCGATCAGATCGCCCTTCTTCAGCGGACGACCACGCTTGGCCGACCGCGACAGCGCGAAGGCATATGCAGCGCGCAGGCCACCGGGCAGATGGGTGGCGCCTCCGGTACCGACGACTTCGCCATCGATCTCGGTCTGCGCGCGCAGATCCGGTTCATCGCGCTGGGCCCAATCCGGGATCTCCGCGCCCAACACCAGGCCGTTGTTGTTGCCAAAGTCGGAAACCACCACGCGCGGCCCCAGGATGTTGATCGTCGCCAACGGACTGCTGGCTACTTCCACACCGATGAACAGCCGTGCCGGCAACGCCTCGGCCTCTTCCGGCGTCCAGTCGAGCTTGTCGGCCGGGGCATCGGCTTCCAGCTGCAGCACGTATTCCGCCTCCACCGCGGCAAAGCCGCCCGCGCCGGAAAACACCGGAATATCTACGATGGCACCGGTAGCATTCCAAAGATTGCGTTTGAAGATCGGGCCCAGCAGCCGTTCGTCGCCGGAAACATCACGTCGCTCGGCGGCGATATAGCCCACCTTCCAACCGACCACGTCATCGCCCCAGCGGCCAATGGCCAGGTCCTGCACGCGATAAGCGGTGACCAGATCGTCCGGGATCGTGCCGGGAAAATCCGGAAGCGAACGGCCTTCACGGCGCGCTTCCACAAAATGGCGGGCAATGTCGTCCAGTCCGGTATCCACCGGGGGCTGGCTGCCTGGGTCGTTGCTCAAGTGACTCTCCTGGTGTCTTTGTTGCACTGCCAATCGACAGTGCCGTGGCTGGCTGTATAAGGTAAACCGGTGTCATCTGACAATGTGCAGTGCACCAGAAGCCTTGCAATCCAGCCGAGCCGATACTCCTCATGCAGCGCCGAATCCTACCGAAATCCTTGTGCCACCTGCTTTTCATGCTGGTTGCAGGGTTCCTGCCTGCCGCCGCATCGGCGGTACCGGACGGCGAGCCCGCCCCGGGTTCGGCCGAACGCATTGCGCTGTGGCCGCAGGGATTGGCACCGGGGGACAAACCCTTGTCACAGCCGCAGCGCATCGTCGAACGCAGCGAGGATCCGGCCCTGCCGGATCGCTTCATTGATCACGTCAGCGCCCCGTATCTGGTCGTTTATCGCCCGGCCAAGGCCAATGGCGACGCCTTGCTGGTGATCCCCGGGGGCGGCTATCAGCGGGTAGTGCTCGACAAGGAAGGCAGCGCGCTGGTGCCCGCCTTTGTCGACCAGGGCGGCATCACCCTGTTCGTACTGCGCTATCGCCTGCCCGGCGAAGGCCGCACCGATCGAGAGGCATCGCTGGCCGATGCTCAACGTGCCCTGCGGTTGATCCGCCATCGGGCGGCCAACTGGAACGTGGATCCCAAGCGCCTCGGCGTCATGGGCTTCTCCGCTGGCGGCCACCTCGCCGCCCGCCTGGGCACCGGCTTCGATCATCCGGTCTATCCGGCCACCGACGCCATTGACGGCGAATCCGCGCGACCCGATTTCCAGCTGCTGATCTATCCCGTCATCGACATGATCGGCAGCGATGCCCACGCCGGTTCACGCGAGCGCCTGCTGGGCGTGGATCCCTCGCCCGAGCTGCTGCAACGCTATTCCCTGCAGATGCAGGTCCGCCCGGACACGCCATCAACCTTCCTGCTGCACGCCGCCGACGATCAGGTGGTGCCTGTCGGCAACAGCCTGCTGCTCTATCAATCACTGCAAAGAGTCGGCATCTCCAGCGAAATGCACCTCTTCCCGCAGGGTGGCCACGGGTTCGGCACCCGCGGCACTGCCGGCCTGACCACCGCTGCCTGGCCCCGTTTGGCACTGGATTGGATCGCTTCGCAGCGAGCGACATCGATCGGCACCCGCGGGCAAGCCCAATGATCTGACCGATGCGACGCACCAAAGCCCCTCTCCCCTCGCGGGAGAGGGGCTGGGGAGAAGTGGCGTTGGAATCGCCCTTGCCTCCGAAACCCCGTTTTGGTTCCACATAACCCGAAGATCGCCACCATGACCCAGCCAGCCAACCCGCACCGCCGCGATTTCCTCCGCCAAAGCACCCTGTTTTCCCTAGGCGCAGGCATGGCCAGCCACGCGACGGCCAGCTGGGCCGACCCGACAGCACATCACACCGCCAGCCCCATCGCCCGCGTACGCAGCGGGCGCCTCGCCGGCCAGACCGAAGGCAGCATCCACGTCTTCCGTGGCATTCCTTACGGCGCTGACACCTCGATCCGCCGCTTCCAACCTGCCCTGCAGGAACTGCCTTGGCGCGGCATCCGCGACGCACTCGCCTACGGCCCGGCCGCCCCGCAAACCGGCAGCGAAGCCCCGGGCAGCGAAGACTGCCTGCGCCTCAATGTCTGGACGCCCGCGTTGCGCGACGGCGGCAAGCGGCCGATCCTGTTCTACATCCACGGCGGCGCCTACAACAACGGCTCGGGTAGCGACCCGCTGTACGACGGCGGCAATCTGAGCCGGCGCGGCGACGTGGTGGTCATCACCGTCAACCATCGCCTCAACCTGTTCGGCTATCTCTACCTGGCCCAGCTTGGCAGCGCTGCATTGGCAGATTCCGGCAATGTCGGCCAGCTCGATCTGATCCAGGCGCTGCAGTGGGTACGTCAGCACGCGGCCGAATTCGGTGGCGACGCCGACAACATCACCGTCTTCGGTCAATCCGGCGGGGGTGCCAAGATCGCCACTTTGATGGCGATGCCGGCAGCGAAGGGATTGTTCCACCGCGCCTGGACGATGAGTGGCCAGCAGGTCACCGCAGCCGGGCCGCGCGCCGCCACCCAGCGTGCCCAGCTGGTGCTCGGTCACCTCAAGCTCGCCGATGCAGATGCCTTGCGCGCATTGCCGATGGAAAAGCTGCTGGAAGCGGTCAAGGTCCGTGACCCTTCGCGGATAGAGAACAGCGGCCTGTACGTCGGTCCGGTGCTGGACGCCCGCAACCTGCCGGCGCATCCGTTCTGGCCGCAGGCGCCCGCACAATCAGCTGACATCCCGATGGTCATCGGCAACACCCACGACGAAACCCGGGCCTTCCTCGGCAACGATCCCAAGAACCACGCACTGAGCTGGGATGAACTACCGGCCAGGCTCGAGGCCCAGCAGTACACCGACCTGCTGCCCTCGGTGGTCATCGCCGAATACCAGCGCTTGTACCCGCACTACACGCCTTCGGAAGTTTTCTTCGCCGCCACCACCGCAGGCCGCTCCTGGCGAGGCGCCGTCGAAGAGCTCGAAGCCCGCGCCCGCCAAGGAGCACCCACCTGGGCGTATCAACTCGATTGGTATGACCGTGGTGGCGATGCCGCCAACCTGCGCGCCTTCCACACCCTCGACATTCCGCTGGTTTTCCACAACCTGCAGCAACCCGGCTCACGTACTGGCAGCAGTGCGGAGGCCCAACGCGTCGCCACGGCCATGAGCGATGCCCTGCTCGCCTTCGCCCGCCAAGGCGATCCCAATCACGCAGGATTGTCACGTTGGGATCCATACACGCTCGATCGCCGCCAAACGCTGCAATTCGACACCGAAAGCCAGCAGAGCGACGACCCCCGCGGCGGCGAACGACAGCTTTATCAACAAGCGCCCTTCATCCAGCGCGGCACATTCTGAGCCCCTATTCCCTGCAGGAGAGACGCGCTTCCCAAACCCTCTTCCGCCCCTCTTGTCCCGAAGTCGGTCGCTGCGAGCCGTTCCCGCGCTAAGCGCGCGGGTGATGGAGCTGCGGACAGTTCAGTCCTCAGGCATTCCGCAGCCAGCCCCCGAGTACCTCAACAGAATCTTTACCGCCGTCGCCTAGACTGCGGTCATGCACTTGAATCAAGACAACTACCCGGACTTTCCCGGTCGCCAACATCTCCTGGACGGCATCGATGCCGCGGTGCAGGCCGCTGACACGAGCAGCACTGTCATCCAGATTCAGAACGTCCTCCAACGCGCCATCAATGATCCGCGCATCAGCCTGCCGCCGGGCGTGCATTCCCCGGTGAGCGATCATTACGCCCGTCGCGAGCTCTACCGCAGCCCGCGCCATGGTTACAGCATCATCGCCATGACCTGGGGCCCATCGCAGGGCACCCCCTTGCATGACCACGACGGGCTCTGGTGCGTCGAAGGCGTCTGGCGCGGCGACCTCGACATCACGCCGTATCAACTGCTCGAACGCGACAACGAACACTTCCGCTTCGCCCGGCAACCCTGCCTGCACGGCTGCCGCGGCAGCGCCGGCAACCTGATTCCGCCGGACGAATACCACACCCTGCGCAACACCCGCAGCGACGACATCGCCGTATCGGTACACGTCTATCAACGCGCCATGCAGCGCAGCCATGTCTTCGAACCGATCGACGGTAAACCGCAGTGGTTCCAACGCGAAGCACGGCCACTGCAGCTGGATTCCTGACGGCAGCTGCTGACCTTCCCCAGCCGAACGGCTCGGGCAGCACACGCAAATCCAGAGCCGCTCCCGGAGAGGGAAGGTCAGTTTGCGAAGTACCGTTCTGCTGCCCGCTGCGCCGGCGTAACGGC
>NZ_LDJI01000033.1 GCF_001431415.1 Stenotrophomonas humi
GGTCAACGGCAAGCGCCGCCACAACAGCGCGCTGGTCAACACCGACAGCAAGATCGGCAAGGGCACCACGCCGGTGGATTTCAACGCCATCCCGGTCAGCGCGATCAAGCGCATCGAGGTGCTGCGTGATGGTGCCGGTGCGCTGTATGGCTCCGATGCAGTGGCCGGCGTGATCAACGTGATCCTCGACGACGCCCCGGAAGGCGGCGCCATCGAAGCCAGCTTCGGTGCCCACCACACCGACCTCAAGCCGATCAACCGCACCCTCACCGATGGCCAGAGCAGCTACTTCAGCGCCAAGGTCGGCACGGCCCTGACCGACGACGGTGGCTTCCTGCGCGTCGGCCTGGAATACAAGAACCGCGAAGCCACCAACCGCGCCGGCTTCGATCAGATTCCGCCGTGGGAAGCACAGACGCCGGACAATCTGGCGCTGGCCGGCAAGCGCAACTATTCGCTGGGCGATGGTGCCAGCAAGGATCTCAACGCCTGGTTCAACGCTGAAATCCCGTTCGGGGCGAACTCCAAGGCGTACGCGTTCGGCACCTACAACCAGCGCGATACCGAAGGCGCCAACTACTTCCGCTACCCGGATGGCGAAGCCAACTGGAAGGCGCTGTATCCCAACGGCTATCGCCCGGTTTCCGAAGGCGAGAACCTCGACGTGCAGTTGGTTGCCGGTGCGCGCGGTGAGTGGGGCCAATGGAACTACGACGCCAGCCTCGATCACGGCCGCAACGAATTCACGTTCCGCCTGCGCGACTCACTCAACGCCTCGCTCGGCCCGACCAGCCCGACCCGCTTCAAGACCGGCGACTTCAGCTTCGACCAGACCGTCGCAAACCTCGACCTGGGCCGCATCTTCGTGCGCGAGGATGACAGCCACAGCCTCGGCTTTGGCGTGGAAGCACGCCACGAACGCTACGAAACCGGTGCCGGCGACCCGGCCAGCTATGCCGCTGGTCCCTACACCGACCGTCCAACCGGTTCGCAGGCCGGTGGCGGCCTGACCCCGCAGGACGAGGCAGACCTGTCGCGCGAAGTGCTCAGCGCCTACACCAGCCTGTCTTCAACCTTCGGCGAGAAGTTCTCCACCGACATCGCCGCGCGTTATGAGCATTACCAGGACTTCGGTGGCGAGCTGACCGGCAAGATCGGTGCGCGCTATGCATTCGTGCCTGCGTTCGCGCTGCGTGGTTCGGTGTCCAACAACTTCCACGCACCGTCGCTGAGCCAGATCGGCTACGAATCCACCTCCACCGGCTACACCGCGGGCGGCCAGTTGGTGCAGGGGCGCCTGCTGTCGGTGAACAACCCGATCGCGCGCGCACTGGGCGCCACCGACCTGAAGCCGGAGAAGTCGATCAACTACAGCCTTGGTTTCACCAGCCAGATCGGCAGCCACCTTGACCTGTCACTGGATCTGTTCCAGATCGACATCGACGACCGCATCGCACTGTCGGAGAGCATCACCGGTGATGCGCTGACCGATTTCGTGCAGCAGCAGTTCGGCGTTGGCGGGCTGGAGAGCGCGCATTACTTCGTCAATGCCGCCGACACCCGCACCCGTGGCGCGGAATTCGTCGCCAACTGGCGGCAATCACTCGGCAATGGTGACCTGCTGCTGACCGGCACCTGGAGCTACGCCAAGACCGAGCTGAAGAACGTGCTGGCCACGCCGGCACAGCTGCTCGCGCTGGACCCGGACTACGTGCTGTTCGGCGTGGAAGAAAGCAACACGCTGACCGATGCGGCACCCCGCACCCGCGCGCAGCTGGCGGCCAGCTGGAGCAACGACGATTGGTCGCTGAGCAGCCGCGTCAGCCGCCATGGCAGCGCCAAGCGCGTGTTCGATTTCGGCGGTGGCTACATCCCGACCCAGACCTATGGCGCGGAATGGCAACTGGATGCCGAAGTGGAATACCGCATCACGCCGCAATGGAGTGTGGCCGTCGGCGGACAGAACCTGACCGACAACTACCCGGACAAGTCGAACGAGGACATCTACTACTTCGGCAACCTCCCCTACGACGTGCTCTCACCGATCGGCAGCAACGGCGCGTACTGGTACGGACGCGTGCGTTACACGTTCTGATCGGGCGACAGGCTGCCCCTCCCCCTCTCCCGCGTCGCGGAAGAGGGGTTGGCTCTCCACGCACTGATGCTTTGCGGGTCATTCCTTTGCTGGCGCGAAGCTGCCCAGCATGGCGCAACTTCGCGCAGGTGACGATCGCGTTTAAACACGATTCATCCCGATTTAACAGCCCTGCGCGTCCCTTACGCCTACCGGTCGAACGCTGCCCGGTCCATCTCAATGATTGGAGGCGTATATGTTCGAGTCCCTGATTCGCGAAGCGGCCACCCGCTTTCACCTGGGCGACAACGCAGGGCGTCTCGTGCGCCTGCTTGCCGACGCCATCTTTGATCCTGCCAACGGCGGCTTCACCGGTCTGCGAAAGCGCTTTACCGACGCCGGTCTGGACGATCTGTTCTCGTCCTGGATCGGCAAGACACCCGGCGACAACGTGCTGCAGCCAGATCAGTTCAGCGCCGGCTTCGGCCAGAACCTGGCCAGCGGCATCGCCAGCAAGCTCGGGATCCCCGCCGCCGCGGTGAACATGGCAGGTGCCTGGCTGCTGCCCAAGATCGTCGGCCAACTGACTGCCGGCGGCAACATCCCCACCTCGCGCCCGGCTGACTACGACCGTTGGTTTGGCACCACAACACCGGCAGCGGGATATGCCGGCTCTGCCACAGCTGCCACCGCCACCTCGGGCGGTTGGTGGAAATGGGTGATCCCCTTGTTGATCCTGCTGGCCGCGTTTCTCGCATTCCGCAGCTGCAAGAAAGAGGAAGCGGTCGTCCCGCCACCAGCGGAGCCGGTTGCCACCACGCAACCAGCCACACCGGCGGTACAGGCCAATCCGCGCTTCGGCTTCGATAACGTCAACGGCAAGGTGACGGTCAATGGCCAGGTCGCCAGCGACACCGACAAGACCCGCTTGTGGGATGCATTGAAAGCCACCTTCGGCGAAGCCAACCTCAGCGGCAACATCGCTGTGGATCCAGCTACCCTGCCGGCCGGCTGGATGGACAAGCTGATCGCCGCGCTGCCTGATCTGAAGGCAAGTGGGCTGAAATTCGGTTTCGATGGCGACAAGCTCAACATCGACACCAGCGGCCTGCCCGAAGCGGATCGCTTTGCGGTCAGCGAAAAACTGCGCAGCCTGTTCGGTGGCTTCGAGATCAGCGGCCTGTGGGATCGTGCCGCCGCCGCGATGGCCGGCCTGAAAGCCGGATTCAGCGGCGACGAGCTGGTCAAGGCGTTGAACCTGATGAACATCTACTTCGATACCGGCTCGGCGACGATCTCGCGTGACAGTTCGGAAACCCTGGCCAATGCGGCCAATGCGATCAAGCAGGCACCGGCCGGCACCCGCATCGAGGTGGGCGGCCACACCGACAGCACCGGCGATGCTGCCGCCAATGTCACCCTGAGCCAGCAACGCGCCGATGCCGTGGCCGCACGCCTGCGCGAACTGGGCGTGGCGGCGGATTCGCTGACCGCCAAGGGCTATGGCCAGGACAAGCCGCGTGCCAGCAACGATACCGAGGAGGGCAAGGCACAGAACCGCCGCATCGAGTTCACCGTGGCCAAGTAAGGTCCGTTGCAATGGTTGTGATGACAAACCGGCCGAGAGGCCGGTTTGTTTTTTGTGCGCACAGCCTCAGGAGCTGCCTCACCCCAACCAATCGCCCTTACCTCCTCCTAACAACCCCTGCGGCATAGTGTCCACATGCTCGAAGAACTACAGCGACCGCTCCCCCCGGCGCTGGCGAACAACGATGCGCTGTTTCTGGATGTCGATGGCACCTTGGTCGCGTTTGCCGACCATCCTGACAAGGTGATGCCAGCCGACGATCTGCCGCACCTGCTGTCCGTACTCGCGCTCCAGCTCAACGGCGCACTGGCCTTGGTCAGTGGGCGCAGCGTCGCGCAGCTCGATACATTGTTCGCCCCGCTGCGCTTGCCCGCCGCCGGCCTGCATGGCGCCCAGCTGCGACGCCGCGGCACCGACGAAACGCCACAGGCAGACACAGCCGGCTGGCTGCATGAGCTGCATCGCCAGGCGGAAAAAATCGCCCATCAACATCCCGGCATGCTGCTGGAAAACAAAGGCCAGGCGCTTGCCCTGCACTGGCGCAACGCACCCGACGCAGCCGCAGCCATCCATGCATTCGCACATGCGCAACTACCGCGACTGCCGGGCGTTCGATTGCAACCCGGCAACCATGTCGTCGAATTCATCAACGCCGACCACGACAAGGGCCAGGCACTGCTCGCGTTGATGGCGTCAGCCCCCTTCGCCGGCCGGCGCCCGGTATTCGTGGGTGACGACCTGACCGACGAACACGGCTTCGCCGTAGCCGAGCAACTGCACGGCCATGGCGTGCTGGTCGGCACCCGTGCCAACAGCCACGCCCGTTATGCATTGCCTGACGTGGCAGCCGTGCATGCCTGGCTGCGCACTGCCATGCCACATCCCACATGAAACCCGGAGGTACACATGCAGCAGGCCAACCTTGATCTGGCCGTCGTCGGCAATGGCAGCTATGGCGCCTTGATCGACAAACGCGCACGGGTGGTCTGGGGTTGCCTGCCTGCGTTCGATGGTGATCCCGCCTTCTGCGCGCTGCTGTCTCCACGCGATCACGAAGGCGGTGATTTTGTCATCGAACTGGAAGAGTTCGCCGACAGCGAGCAGCACTACATCGCCAATACCGCCATCCTGCGCACGGTACTTCGCGATACCCACGGCGCCGAAGTGGAAGTGATCGACTTCGCACCGCGCTGGAAGCGCAACGGCCGCCTGTACCGACCACCGAGCCTTGTCCGTCGCATTCGCCCACTGTCCGGAAGCCCACGCATCCGCGTACGGGCGCGACCGCTGGCCGACTGGGGCGCGCGTGTTCCCGAAACCACCTGGGGCAGCAATCACATGCGCTGGCTCTTGCCCGAATTCACCCTGCGCCTGACCACCGACGTACCGGTGCGCTTCGTCCGTGATGGGACGCCGTTCGTGCTGTCGCATCCCATGGAATTCATCCTCGGCGTCGACGAGACGCTGGACCGCACCCTGGCCGGCTACGCGCAGGAGGCCCAGCAACGCACTACCGAATACTGGCGCGAATGGGTGCGCTACCTGTCCATCCCGCTGGAATGGCAGGAAGCGGTGATCCGCAGTGCGATCACCCTGAAGCTGTGCCAGTACGAGGACAGCGGCGCGATCATCGCCGCCATGACCACCTCGATCCCGGAGGCACCCGGCAGTATCCGCAACTGGGACTATCGCTACTGCTGGCTGCGCGACGCCGCCTTTGTGGTGCGTGCACTCAACCGACTGGGTGCAACCCGCTCGATGGAAGGATTCCTGCACTACATCTTCAATCTCGCTACCAGCGATGGCAGCCTGCAGCCGCTGTATGGCATCGGCATGGAAGACAAGCTGGACGAACATGAAGTGCCTTCGCTGGCAGGCTATCGCGGCATGGGCCCGGTACGGCGTGGCAACCTGGCCTGGGTGCAGAAGCAGCACGATGTCTACGGCTCGGTGGTACTGGCGTCGACGCAACTATTCTTCGACCAGCGCCTGGAAGCCCAGGGGGATACGCATATGTTCACGCGGTTGGAACCGCTGGGTGAGCGCGCCTTCGCCCTGCACGACGTGCCCGACGCGGGCCTGTGGGAGTTCCGTGGCCGCACCTCGGTGCACACCTACACCTCGGCGATGTGCTGGGCCGCCTGCGACCGCCTGGCCAAGATCGCCATCCGCTTGCAACTGCACGACCGCGCCACACATTGGCGCGAACGCGCTGATGCCATTCAACAGCGCGTACTGGCGCGTGGCTGGAATCCCCTGCGCGGTCACTTCACCGACACCTGGGATGGCCAGCACCTGGATGCCTCGCTGCTGCTGCTGGCCGACATCGGCTTCATCGATGCGATGGACCCACGCTACATCGCCACGGTCCATGCCATCGGCCGCGACCTCAAGCATGGCGATGCGCTGTTCCGTTACATCGCCCCGGACGACTTCGGCACGCCGGAGACCAGCTTCACCATCTGCACGTTCTGGTACATCGACGCGCTGGCCGCCATCGGTCACATAGAAGAAGCACGCGAAATGTTCGAGAACGTCCTGGCGCAGCGCAATCACGTCGGGCTGCTGTCGGAGGACCTGGCCTTCAGCGACGGCGAGCAATGGGGCAATTTCCCGCAGACCTATTCGCACGTCGGCCTGATCACCGCCGCAATGCGCTTGTCGCGCAACTGGCAGGAGGCTTCGTGAGCCGCCTGGTCGTGGTCTCCAACCGGGTCGCCGTTCCCGGCGAATCCCGCGCGGGTGGTCTGGCCGTGGGCCTGCAGGCGGCACTGCAGGAACGCGGTGGCGTCTGGTTCGGCTGGAGCGGACGCAGCGTGCAGGGCGAAAGCGGTGACATGCATGAGCAGAGCGAGAGCAACATCCGCTACATCACGATGGACCTGTCAAAGAAGGATCTGGACAGCTACTACAACGGCTTTTCCAATCGTACGTTGTGGCCGTTGCTGCACTTCCGCCTGGATCTGATCGACTACGACCGCAGCAAGCGCGAAGGCTATTGGCGCGTCAACGCCTTGTTCGCCGACAAGCTTGCGCCCTTGCTGCGCGAAGACGACACCGTGTGGATTCACGACTATCACCTGATTCCGTTGGCGGCCCTGCTGCGCGAACGTGGCATCGGCTGCCGCATCGGCTTCTTCCTGCATGTACCGGTACCGTCGGCCGATCTGATCCAGGCCCTGCCCGACCACCGGGCGCTGTTTTCCACGCTGTATTCCTACGACCTGCTGGGGTTCCAGACCCGCCGCGACGTGGACCGGTTCCAATCCTATGCCCGCTTGTTCGGCGGCGGCCGGTTGATCGATGCGAACTGGATACAGGCATCCGATGGCCGTCGCGTGCGTACCTCCGCATTCCCCATTGGCATCGACACCGCACACATCGCCCGCCAGGCACGGACCGCCACCAGCAACAAGCCGGTGCGCGCACTGCGCCAGAGCCTGGAGAACCGCAAACTCGCCATCGGTGTTGATCGGCTGGATTATTCCAAGGGCCTGCCCGAACGGTTCCATGGCTTCGAGCATTACCTGCGCCGCTACCCGCAGCAGAAAGGCAGCATGACTTACCTGCAGATCGCACCGGTGTCGCGCGGCAGCGTCAACGAGTACCGAAAGCTGCGCATGGAGCTTGAACAGCTGGCCGGCCACATCAACGGCGGCCATGCCGAAGCCGACTGGACACCGCTGCGTTACGTCAACCAGAACTACGCACACAGCACGTTGACCGGCTTCTACCGCGAAGCGGCGGTGGGCCTGGTCACACCGCTGCGTGATGGCATGAACCTGGTCGCCAAGGAATACGTGGCATCGCAGAATCCCGACGATCCAGGCGTGCTGGTGCTATCGCTGCTGGCCGGCGCAGCGGATGAACTGAAGCAGGCATTGCTGGTCAACCCGCACGACCTGGACGGCGTGGCCGACGCCATCGCCACCGCCGCCAACATGCCCCGCGCCGAACGCATCGAACGCTGGCGGGCCATGTTCGAGCACCTGAGTGTCCATGACATCAACCGCTGGCGACGGGACTACCTGCAGGCGCTGGAAGGCCTGCATTGAGGGCGCTTCACACTTTCACGCCGACCCTCAATCCAGGAACCGCGCTCGCTGTTCCGGCGTCGGCAGAAAACAGGTCTGATGCCGCCCAAACCAGCGATAGCGATTGCGCGCCAGCCAGCGATAGCCCCGATCCCGCAATGCCTGCGGAATCCAACGCACCACACCCGCCAGGCGCCACACACCACCCAGGCCGCTGACCACGCGCATGATGGCGTCCGTATCGGTGTATGCCACATCGTCGTCCACCAGCAGGAATGACAACGGATCGTCCGGATCCAGTCCATGTGCCGCCAGCAAGCGGCGCCCCTGCTCGCCCTGCATCGCCGCAAAGCGATAGCGCCCTTGTCGATCGAAACGCAGCAGAAAACGCACCCAGCGGCTGCACAGTGCGCAGACGCCGTCGAATACGATCACCGCGCCCTCAGTCTTCATCGGACGCCGGCAGCAGCCAACCTTCGTAGCGAATCAACCGCCCGATCATCGGCATCGAGACATCCACCAGAAACTCGTAACGCCCGGCGTGTTCGCGCTCGCGGCATTGCACCTGCGCGAACCAGCTTGCCGGCAATGGCAGCAGGCCGAATGCCCAGACCCGTTCGGCCCGCCACAGGATCTGTCCTGCCTCCTCGCGCAGACCAAAACGGAAGCGCACCGCGCCCAGCCGCTCGCACAACCGCCCGTCACGCTGCCATAGCCGCGAGTGCATGCGCGCCGGGCCGAACTGCCGGCTCCATTGCTCGCCATGCTCATCCACCACGAACTCGACACTTACCGGCACCGAGGATGTCGGCGGCAACCGCGCCAGCCACGCGCAGGGCGCCACCAGCCAATGCGTCCCCCGCATTACCTCGCCCCGCCCGCTCCAACGCTGGCGGCGGCGCACCGAATGCAGCGCCCGCACCTGCGGCGACAGCCGTTCAAACGCGGCGCCCAGCACCTGCGCGAACAACGGCAAGGTCATTGCGACATCCACACCAGGGTGGCGATACGACCACTACGACGGTCGCGGCGGTGCGAGAACCAACGCTGCGGGTCGGCGATGGTGCACAGGTCACCGCCGTGAATGTCGGCCGAGTTCATGCCAACCGCCAGCAACCGCTGGCGTGCCAGCGCATACAGATCCACCCGCCAATGCCCCGGCCGGGTGGCGACGAAGGCAACTTCAGCCGCCGCCGAATGCGCCAGAAAGGCATCGCGCACATCGGCACCAATTTCGTAATGCGCCGGCCCTGCGGCCGGGCCCAACCAAGCGATCACGTCGCTGGCCGGGCTCTGCATCGCCGCCAGCGTCCGCTCCAGCATGCCGTCGGCCAGCCCGCGCCAACCGGCATGGGCCGCCGCCACTTCGCTGCCATCGCGCGCGGCGTACACCACCGGCAGGCAATCGGCGGTCAGGATCGCCAGCACCACGCCGGGGACCGAGGTCACCGCCGCGTCGGCAACCGGCTCGGCCTCGATGCCCTGCGCCTGCGGCGGCGCATCGAAGCGCAGCACGCCGGTGCCGTGTACCTGGCGCAACCAATGCGGCGCCGACGGCAACCCCGCCAGGCGCTGCAGTTCATCGCGGTTGCGCTGTACCTGCGCCGGGTCGTCGCCGTCGGCGGCGGTGCGGTTACCCAGGTTGAAGCTGTCAAACGGCGGTAGTGAGCCACCGGCACCGTGTCGCTGCGTGGTGAACGCCTGTACGCCTGACGGCGCGGGCCATTCGGCCCTCCACAGCGGCGATGCCGTGCCCATCACCAGCGGTTCCGCTCGCGCTCGGCGAAGGCCTGCGTGTCGTCACGCAGCGCCTTCATCAACGCCAACAGGTCGGCCGGTGTCGGTGCAGTGTTGCGGATGGATTCGCCGGTGATCGGGTGCACGAACTCCAGCGTCTCGGCATGCAGCGCCTGCCGCTTGAAACCGCGCAGCTGCGCGACCAGCTCATCGCTGGCGCCCTTGGGCAGCTTGAGGGCGCCGCCGTACAGCGGATCGCCGATGATCGCGTGCTTCAGGTGGGCCATATGCACACGGATCTGGTGGGTACGGCCGGTTTCAAGGCGGCATTCCAGCGCGGTGTGGGCGCGGAAACGCTCGCGCAGGCGGTAATGGGTGACTGCATCCTTGCCGTCCTCGCGCACGCCCATCTTCAGGCGGTCGCGCGGGTGCCGGTCAATGGCGGCATCCACGCTGCCACCGGACACCATCGAACCCACCACCACGGCCAGGTACTGGCGGTGCACTTCGCGCGCGGACAGCTGTTCGACCAGTGCGGTCTGCGCCTGCACGGTACGGGCCACGACCATCACGCCGCTGGTGTCCTTGTCCAGCCGGTGGACCACGCCGGCGCGCGGCACCTTGGCCATCTCCGGGTCACGGAACAGCAGCGCATTGACCAGGGTGCCGGTCGGATTGCCCGCGCCCGGGTGGACCACCAGCCCGGCCGGCTTGTCGATCACGAAGACATGCTCGTCCTCGTACAGGATCGACAGCGGGATATCCTCCGGCTGCGCGGTGGTCTCCACTTCCAGGACCACATTCAGGGTCGCCACTTCGCCGCCACGGACCGGATCGCGCGGCCGCGCCGGCTCGCCGTCCAGCAGCACCGCGCCGGTCTTGATCCACTCGGTCAGCCGCGAGCGCGAAAATTCAGGGAAAAGCTCGGCCAGCACCGCATCAAAGCGGCGGCCAGCGGCCGAATCGGGGACCTGCGCCTGGCGCAGGTTGGAGGAGGCGTTTTCGGACATGTTTAGACCAACGGAGACGAAATTGGGGGTCCTGACGGCAACAGTCAGTCGCAGGACAGGCCACTAGGCTATCATCGCCCCTTCGTATTCCTGCCGCGTCCTGCCCTGAACCCATGATCCGACGCTCTTCGCTGCTGTCCGCGCCCGTCCGCCTCACCGCCCTGTTGCTGGTCCTGGTTTTCGCTGCCACCGGCTGCCACCGCGGTGACAAGAAGAAGGACGCCGATGAAGGCGCCCCGGTTGAGCAGCTCTTCGAGAAGAGCCACAAGCTCATGGAAGGCGGCAACTGGTCCGGCGCCGAAGGCAGCTTCAAGCGCCTGATTGCGCAGTACCCGTACGGCCCGTATACCGAGCAGGCGATGATCGAAAGCGCCTACGCCCAGTACAAGGCCGGCAAGAACGATGACGCGGTCTCCAGCATCGACCGCTTCATCCGCACCTACCCGACCCACCGCAACATCGCCTACATGTACTACCTGCGCGGCCTGGCCAACGGCAACCGCGACACGGTATTCCTGCGCCGCGTGTGGTCTCTGGACGCCAGCCGTCGCGATCTGTCCACCCCGCGTCAGGCTTACGCCGACTTCAACATCGTTGCCGACCGCTACCCGAACAGCCGCTACGCCGCCGACGCGCGCCAGCGCATGGTCGAACTGCGTGACGTGTTCGCCCAGCACGAACTGGACGACGGCCTGTACTACGCCCGTCGTGGCGCCTGGGTGTCGGCCGCCGGCCGCGCCAATTACCTGCTGGAAACCTACCCGCAGAGCGCCTTCCAGTACGATGCCGTGGCGCTGCTGGGCGAGGCCTACACCCACCTGGGCAACAAGACCCTCGCCGACGACGCCCGCCGTGTGCTTGAGCTGAACCAGCCGCAGCACCCCTGGTTGGCCGGCAACTGGCCGAAGTACCCGTGGATGATCCGCAAGCTGAACCCGTTTGCCGGCGAAAAGTCGGTGGCCACCGGCCAGCGCAACGCCACGATGAGCAAGTAATCGGCGTTCCGTTCCAGCCAGCAACGGAAACCAGAAAGGGGCCTGACGGCCCCTTTTTTCGTTCTTAGCCCCTCCAACCGGAGGGGGCTGTGGCCTGCAGCGCAAACAGGAGCCTGAGACGCCCCCTATCCCTTCTCCTTCAAGGCCGGAGAAGGTGCTCCAAAGGGGCGGATGCGGGCTACTAAGGCATTAGGGGCTCTGACGCCTTACAGCAGAGCGGCGCTTTGCATTCCCCCGCTCCTGCGCCCTCAACCCCGATAGCCATTGCTGATCGGATATCGCCGCTCACGCCCGAAGGCCCTGCGCGACACTTTCGGCCCCGGCGCGGCCTGGTGCCGCTTCCACTCGCTGATGCGCACCAGCCGCAGCACACGGTCCACCACCTCCGCCGCATACCCGGCGGCAAGGATGTCCTCGCGCGACTGCTCCTGGTCGATATAGCGGTACAGGATCCCGTCCAGCACGTCATAGGCCGGCAGCGAATCCTGGTCGGTCTGGTTGTCGCGCAGTTCGGCCGACGGTGCGCGGGCGATCACCGCTGGCGGTATCACCGGTGCACCGCCCACGGTGTTGCGCCACTTGGACAGGCCGTAGACCTCGGTCTTGTACAGGTCTTTCAGCGGTGCGTAGCCGCCGCACATGTCGCCGTAGATGGTCGCGTAGCCAACCGAATATTCGCTTTTGTTGCCGGTCGTCAGCAGCAGGCCACCAAATTTGTTGGCCAGCGCCATCAGAATCACACCGCGGCTGCGCGACTGCAGGTTCTCCTCGGTGACATCCGCCGCCTGGCCTTCAAACATCGCCGACAGCGACTGCATCAAGCCCTGGAAGGCCGGCTCGATCGGTACGGTGTCCAGCTTCACGCCCAGCGCGCGGCATTGCTCCACCGCCAGGTCGTTGGATAGATCAGCCGTATAGCGCGATGGCAGGCTCACCGCGCGGACGTTCTCCGCGCCCAGTGCATCCACCGCCAAGGCCAAAACCAATGCCGAGTCGATGCCACCGGACAGGCCCAGCCACACCGTACTGAAGCCGTTCTTGCGGCAATAGTCCTGGATGCCACGGGTCACTGCACGCCAGGCCAGCGCGTCCATGCTCTCGTCACCATCGTCGATCCAGCGCAACGGCATGAAGCTGCGCGCGGCCACGTTGTACTCGACGAGCAGCATTTCCTCGGCAAATGCCACGGCCGCCGGATGCACCGTGCCGTCACCGTCAGCCACCACCGACGCGCCATCGAACACCAGCGCATCCTGGCCGCCCACGGTGTTGAGGTAGGCGATACCCACCCCACCCTCGGCGCAGCGCTCGGCCAGCAACGCATCGCGCTGGGCGTGCTTGCCGCGCTCGTACGGCGAGGCATTGGGCACCAGCAGCAACTCGGCACCGGCCTGGATGCTGCCCATCATCGGCTCGGAGAACCACAGGTCCTCGCAGATCACCAGCCCCACCTGCACGCCATTGACCTCGAACACGCAGTTGCCGCCGTCCGGGTCCACATCGAAGTAGCGCCGCTCGTCGAAGACCGCGTAGTTGGGCAGCTCACGCTTGCGGTAGGTGGTGGCGACCGCACCATCGCGCAGCACACTGGCCGCGTTGTAGACCACCGCTCCGGCGCTCTGCGGCCAGCCCACGACGGCGACGATGCCCTGCGCCTCGGCAGCAATGCGCTCGAGCGCCTGCGCGCAGGCGTGCAGGAACCCCGGGCGCAGCAGCAGGTCTTCCGGTGGATAGCCACTGATGGCCAGTTCCGGGAACACCACCACATCGGCGCCGTACTCATCGCGCGCCTCCTGCATCAGCTCGATGATGCGGCCGGTGTTGGCAGTCACATCCCCCACCGGGAAATCGAACTGGGCCATGGCGATGCGTAGCGATTGAGACATATCAACAACCTTCTGCTTGCCCCCGCACCCGGCGGGGGCTGGATTGACCGACATTTCGCGGAGGATGCTCTCGCAGACCGCGGCGGTGTGCTTCAGGGCCTCATTATTCCAGAAGCGCAGCACGCGGTAGCCCTTGCCCCTCAGGAAGGCTTCACGAACCGGATCGTCGGCATCATCGGCATGCTGGCTTCCGTCCAGTTCCACGACAAGGCGGTGCTGGAGGCAGACGAAATCGACGATGTAGGGGCCGATGGGGTGTTGGCGACGGAATTTGAAGCCAGGCAGCCGGTGATCGCGCAGGTGATACCAGAGCCGACGCTCGGCATCGGTCATCGCCCGGCGCAGGGCTCGGGCGTTGTTGGTTTTGGCCCCTTTCCGCATGGGATCGCTCCTTCCGTTGGAGGAACGAGGGTCTTTTGAACGGATTGATTCCGGAATCGGGGTAGCGATTCGTTCTGCTCGGAAAGCTGCCCTCACCCCTACCCCTCTCCCGAAAACGGGAGAGGGGACGGCAACAGCTTGCTCCTGCCCACACCAACTCCCGCCCCCCCTGCGACCCAATTTCAGGCTCTGGCTCTGGCTCTGGCTTTGGCTTTGGCTGTCCCCTCTCCCGCCTGCGGGAGAGGGGTAGGGGTGAGGGCAGCTCTTAAGGCTTTCGGCTTTCGGCTTTCGGCTTTCGGCTTTCGGCTTTCGGCTTTCGGCTTTCGGCTTTCGGCTTTCAGCTTTTAGCTTTTAGCTTTCAGCTTTTCACCCAACCCCCAAAACAAAAGAAGGCCGCCCAAGGGCGGCCTTCTCGCAACATCACCAGCAATCAGCTGTTACTTGACCAGCTTGGCAATGGCAGCGCCCAGGTCGCCCGGCGAACGGACGGTGACGACGCCTGCAGCTTCCATTGCCGCGAACTTGCCTTCGGCAGTGCCCTTGCCGCCCGATGCGATCGCACCGGCGTGGCCCATGCGCTTGCCGGCCGGAGCCGAAGCACCGGCGATGAAACCGACGACCGGCTTCTTCACGTGGTTCTTGATGTACTCGGCACCGGCTTCTTCAGCGTCGCCGCCGATTTCGCCAACCATGATGATGCCTTCGGTCTGCGGGTCTTCGTTGAACAGCTTCAGGCAGTCGACGAAGTTCAGGCCGTTGATCGGGTCACCACCGATGCCGATGCAGGTGGACTGGCCCAGACCGACTTCGGTGGTCTGCTTGACCGCTTCATAGGTCAGGGTGCCCGAACGCGACACGATGCCGATCTTGCCCGGCTTGTGGATGTGGCCCGGCATGATGCCGATCTTGCACTCACCCGGGGTGATGACGCCCGGGCAGTTCGGCCCGATCAGCACGGTGTCCGGATGCGAACGGGTCAGCACGTTCTTGACGCGCAGCATGTCCAGCACCGGGATGCCTTCGGTAATGCAGACGATGACCTTGATGCCGGCAGCAGCGGCTTCCAGGATCGCGTCAGCCGCGTACGGCGGCGGCACGTAGATGACCGAAGCGTTGGCGCCGGTGCTCTGCACGGCATCGGCCACGGTGTTGAACACCGGCAGGTCGATGTGGGTGGTGCCGCCCTTGCCCGGGGTCACGCCGCCGACAACCTGGGTGCCGTACTCGATCATCTGAGTGGCGTGGAAGGTGCCCTGCTGGCCGGTGAAGCCCTGCACGATCACCTTGGTGTTCTTGTTGATCAAAACTGACATTGGATTTCCTTCGGTGTCGGATCAGGCGGCGTTCTTGACAGCTTCAACGACCTTCTTGGCGCCGTCGTTGATGTTGTCAGCCGGGATGATGGCCATGCCGCTGTCACGCAGCAGCTGCTTGCCTTCTTCCACGTTGGTGCCTTCCAGGCGCACCACGACCGGAACCTTGACGCCCACTTCCTTCACGGCGGCGATGATGCCTTCGGCAATCATGTCGCAGCGGACGATGCCGCCGAAGATGTTGACGAAGATGCCTTCGACCTTGTCCGAGGACAGGATCAGCTTGAACGCTTCAATGACGCGCTGCTTGTTGGCACCACCGCCCACGTCCAGGAAGTTCGCCGGCTCGCCGCCGTTGAGCTTGATGACGTCCATGGTGGCCATGGCCAGGCCTGCGCCGTTGACCATGCAGCCGATGTTGCCGTCCATGGTGACGTAGTTGATGTCCAGCTCCGAAGCGATCACTTCGGTCGGATCTTCCTGGGTCTTGTCGCGCATGGCGACCAGTGCCTTCTGACGGAACGCGGCGTTGTCGTCGCTGTCGAACTTGCCGTCCAGCGCGTACAGGTTGCCGTCGTCCAGGATGGCCAGCGGGTTGATCTCAACCAGCGCCAGGTCCTTTTCGTTGAACAGGCGGTACAGGTTCACCATGATGTTGGCGAACTGGCCGGCCTGCTTGGCGGTCAGGCCCAGCTTGAAGCCGAAATCACGGCCGTGGTAACCCTGCACGCCTTCAACGAAGTCGACGTTGAGCGAATGGATCAGCTCCGGGGTTTCAGCAGCAACCTGCTCGATCTCCACGCCGCCTTCCGAAGAGGCGATGTAGGTGATCGTCTTGGTGCCACGGTCAACCAGCACCGACAGGTACAGTTCCTTGACGATCTCGCCGGCGGTGGTCACCAGCACCAGGTTGACCGGCAGCTCGACGCCCGCAGTCTGGTAGGTGGCCATCTTGGTACCGAGCATCTTGGCCGCAGCGGCCTTCACGTCGTCGGTGGTCTTGCAGAACTTGACGCCGCCTGCCTTGCCGCGACCGCCAGCATGGATCTGCGCCTTGACCATCCAGGGGCCCTGGCCCAGCGACTGGGCAGCTGCAACGGCTTCGTCCGGGGTCGCGGCGACCTTGCCGGCCGGGACCGGGATGCCGTACTCGGCAAGCAGTTGTTTTGACTGGTATTCGTGGAAATTCATGCGTCACCGTGGGAATAGGAACGACCGCACGCATCTCCTCGGGCCCCCGGCTGGGGCGCCAGCATGGACCGCGGCGGGCCCACTATTGTGGCCGAGCCGGCCGCAGCACGCAAAGAAGTCTGTACAAATGGCCAGTACCGGCACGTTTTTTGACGTTTTTTCAGCAACTTGCCGAGCAGGCCAGATACCGGCCCGCGTGTCCTGCGCGAGCCGGCGCGCACCTATACTTGCCTGATTCGCCCTGGATAGGAGTCCGGCTTGGCCCCCAGCCCTTCGCTCATCGACCGGATCGAGTCGATCCCCCGGCGCGAGTTGTACTTTTTCGCCTTGTACCGGGTATTGGTGGCCTCCCTGCTATGCGCCCTGGTGTTCGGGCCGCTGACCCTGCTGGTGGGCGAAGCGCATCAGCCATCGCTGGCGGCAGCGGTCTCCATCGGTTACCTGGTGCTTGCCGCCGCGTTGCTGTTCTGGGGGCGCAACGAGCGCTGGCTGCAGGCCATCGTGTTCTGGAGCGTGATGCTCGACATCCTCGCCGCCACTCTGCTCAGCCATGCGCTGCCGGGCGCGAGTGCCGGCATTTCGATGTCGCTGTTGTTCAACATCGCTGCGGCCAGCCTGTTGCTGCCGCTGTCGCGGGCATTGCTGGTGGCGCTGCTTGCCGGCATCGCCAGCGTTGCCGAGTTTCTCTGGACCGCGTTTGAGTCCATCGATGCAACCCGCACCGTGGCCGAGCTGGCGATGTTCGTCACCAGTTATCTCGCCCTGGCCTTCATCTGCTACCAGATCGGCAACCGCACCCGGCGCACCCAGCAGCTTGCCGACCAACGTGGCGCCGAAGTGGCCAACCTGGTCGAAGTCAATGAACTGATCATCCGCCGCATGCGTACCGGGGTACTGGTGGTGGACATCAACGGCCGCATCACCCTGGCCAACGAAGCCGCCACCGCACTACTCGGCGACATGGAAGGCACCCTGGCCACCGAACGCAGTACGCTGGCATCGGCGTCGCCCGAACTCGCCCGCCGTCTGCAGCGTTGGCGTAACGGTTCGCACGAGGAACAACAACCGCTGCAGCTGGCGCCGGAACAGGTGGAAGTGTTGCCGCGTTTCGCCCGGCTGCTGGCCGACAGCGACATGACGTTGGTGTTCCTGGATGACACCACGGTGGTGTCCAAGCGCGCGGAGTCGTTGACGCTCTCCACCCTGGGCCGGTTCTCGGCCAGCCTTGCCCACGAAATCCGCAACCCGTTGGCGGCGATCAACTACGCCACGCAGCTGCTGGAAGAATCCGAAGACATCGGCGATGCCGACCGGCGCCTGCTGAAAATCATCCACCAACAGTGCCAACGCACCAACGGCATCGTCGAAAGCGTGCTGGCGCTGGCCCGGCGTGAACGCGCCAACCCCGAGAACCTGGACCTGGCCGCCTTCGTGCGCCGCTTCGTCATCGAACACAAGCAGACGCTGTCCTCGGACACCGACAGCCTGGAAGTGATGATCCAGGAATCCTCGGTGCCGGCGATGATGGACCCGCGCCATCTCCATCAGGTGCTCACCGCGCTGGTCCACAATGCGCTCAAGTACGGTCGCACCGCCGACGAGCCTGCACGGGTACGCATCCGTGTCGCCTCGTCCGAACGTCATGCCGTCATCGACATCATGGATCGCGGCCCCGGCATCGCCGACGGTGTCGCCGCGCAACTGTTCCGCCCGTTCTACACCACCTCCGAACATGGCACCGGACTGGGCCTGTATATCGCCCGCGAACTGTGCCGCGCCAACCAGGCCCAACTGGACTACGTTTCCGTCCCGGCCGGCGGCGCATGCTTCCGCCTGACGCTTTCCACCGCCCAATCCACCTTCACCCGCAGCGCCCATTGACGCCCGCCTCAGCGGCGGCCGGCTTGGAGCGCGGGGTTTCCTCGGCTATCGTTCCGCCCATGAATGCAACACACAGCGCCCTGATCGTCGATGACGAACGCGACATCCGTGAGCTTCTGGTTCTGACACTCGGGCGAATGGGCCTGCGCATCAGCACCGCAGCCAACCTGGCAGAAGCGCGCGAGCTTCTGGCCAGCAACCCCTTCGACCTGTGCCTGACCGACATGCGCCTACCCGATGGCAACGGCATCGAACTGGTCACCGAGATCGCCCGCGACCACCCTCGCACACCGGTGGCCATGATCACCGCCTTCGGCAGCATGGATCTGGCCGTGGAAGCGTTGAAAGCCGGCGCCTTCGACTTTGTCAGCAAGCCGGTGGACATCAATGTCCTGCGCGGTCTGGTGCGGCATGCGCTCGAACTGAACAATACCGCCCGTGCCCCGCAGGCCCCGCCGCAGGACAACGCCACCCGCCTGCTCGGCGGCTCGGTGGCCATGGACGAACTGCGCGCCACCATCGCCAAGGTCGCACGCAGCCAGGCACCGGTTTACATCCTGGGCGAATCCGGTGTGGGCAAGGAGCTGGTCGCACGCACCATCCACGACCAGGGTGCCCGCGCCAACGGCCCGTTCATCCCGGTCAACTGCGGCGCCATCCCGGGCGAGCTGATGGAAAGCGAGTTCTTCGGCCACCGCAAGGGCAGTTTCACCGGTGCCCATGCCGACAAGCCGGGGCTGTTCCAGGCGGCGAACGGCGGCACGCTGTTCCTGGACGAAGTCGCCGAGCTGCCGTTGCAGATGCAGGTCAAGCTGCTGCGCGCCATCCAGGAAAAGTCCATCCGTCCGGTAGGTGCATCTGCTGAAGTACCTGTAGACGTGCGCATCCTGTCAGCCACGCACAAGGACCTCGGCACGCTGATACAGGACGGACGCTTCCGCCACGACCTGTACTACCGCATCAACGTCATCGAACTACGGGTGCCGCCGCTACGCGAACGCCGCGGCGACCTGCCGTTGCTGGCCACCACCATCCTCAGCCGGCTCGCGCAGGGCCAGGGCCAACAACCGCCGCAGCTCGCGCCTTCGGCGCTGGAGGCACTGGCCGGTTATGCGTTCCCGGGCAACGTGCGCGAGCTGGAAAACATCCTCGAACGCGCCCTCGCCCTGGCCGACGACGAAAACATCGGCGCCAGCGACTTGCGCCTACCCCAGCCCGCCAACGGCATCCGTGCAGAACTGCCTGTCATTGCCGGCACCGCTTCGGTGGTCGAAGAAGAAATCGAAGATATCGACACCGGCAATGGCGCCCTGCCCTCCTACATCGAGCAGATGGAACGCGCCGCCATCCAGAAAGCCCTGGAAGAAAACCGCTGGAACAAGACCAAGACGGCCGTCCAGCTCGGCATCACCTTCCGCGCCCTGCGCTACAAGCTCAAAAAGCTGGGCATGGAATAGCGCGGAAAAGATGCTAAAAGCCCCTCTCTCGTTTGCGGGAGAGGGGTTGGGGGTGAGGGCGCTTTGGCTCTTGCCGGAAACCACCTCTGCCGAGCACCGCTCGGCACTACACCCCACATCACCCAACCCGCATCAGTCCTTCGTCACACGATTGATCTCGGCCAGGCTGGTCGTGCCAGCAGCCGCCTTCACCAGTGCCGACTGCCGCAGGTCATTGACCCCGGCCTTCTGCGCCGCCTCGGCAATATCCATCGCGTTGCCACCTTCCAGCACGATGGCCGCGATCTCATCGGTCATCGGCATCACCTGATAGATGCCGGTACGGCCCTTGTAGCCCTCGGTGCACTCGTCACAACCGACCGGCTCATACAGCTGGATGCCGCGATCAATCTGCTTGGCGGTGAAGCCTTCGGCCAACAGCGCGTTCTCCGGCAACTGCTGCGGTCGCTTGCAGTTGCCACACAAACGGCGCGCCAATCGCTGGGCGATCACCAACGTTACCGACGAAGTGATGTTGTATGGCGCGATGCCCATGTTCATCAGACGCGCGATGGTCTGCGGGGCATCATTGGTATGCAGCGTCGACAGCACCATATGACCGGTCTGCGCGGCCTTGATGGCGATTTCCGCCGTCTCAAGATCACGGATTTCGCCGACCATGATGATGTCCGGATCCTGTCGCAGGAACGAACGCAGCGCTGCGGCGAAGGTCATGCCGCGCTTGTTGTTCTGCTGCACCTGGTTGACGCCGGGCAGACGGATTTCCACCGGGTCTTCGGCCGTGGAAATGTTGCGGGTGTCGTCGTTGAGGATGCCCAGCGCGGTATACAGCGACACCGTCTTACCCGAACCGGTCGGGCCGGTGACCAGCACCATGCCATAGGGCTTGTGGATAGCGTCGAGGAACAACTTCTGCTGCTCCGGCTCATAGCCCAGCTTGTCGATACCCAGCTTGGCAGCACTGCCGTCCAGGATACGCAGCACGGTCTTTTCACCGAACAAGGTCGGCAGGGTACTGACGCGGAAGTCGATCTGCTTGCTCTTGGACAGGTTGAGCTTGATGCGCCCGTCCTGCGGCACGCGCTTTTCAGCAATATCCAGCTGCGCCATCACCTTCAGGCGCGCCGCGATGCGCTGGTTCAACTTCACCGGCGCCTTGGCCACGGTCTTGAGCAGGCCGTCGATACGGAAGCGCACCCGGTAATCGTCTTCGTAGGGCTCGAAATGGATATCCGAGGCGCCCTTGCGGATCGCATCCACCAGCACCTTGTTGACGAACTTGACCACCGGCGTGTCGTCGCCCTTGGCGTCGATGCCAGCGTCACCGCCGCCGGACATGTCCTCGTCGCCCGCGCTGACATCCAGATCGCCCATTTCCTCGTCGTCGCCCCCCAGGGCGCCGCCGATGCTGTCATTGCTGGCCAGCCACAGATCCAGCGTGCGCCGGATCTGGTCTTCATCGACCAGGATCGGCTCGACCACCAGATTGGTGTGGAACTTGATCTCATCCAGCGGCTGCGTCGGGTTGTAGGTGCCCACGAACAGCTTGCCGCCGCGCTTGAACAGCGGCAGTACCTGATGCTTACGCAGTAGTTCTTCGCTGACCAGCTTCATCGCATTCTGGTTGGCGTCGAACACCGACACATCCAGCAGCGGCATGCCGAATTCCATGGCATTGGCAGCGGCCATGTTCGCTGCGGAGACCAGCTTCTTGTCGGACAACCACTGCGCCAACGGCACCTTGGCGTCGCCAGCCTGTGCCATCGCCGTACGGGCAACCGCCTCATCCAGCGCCCCGTCCTGGACCAGGCGTCGGGCAATTCCGGTGATGCCAACCAGATTGGCGGTGATGGCGGTATTCATGATTTCCCCCTGGGCCGGACGGTAGCCCGGTGATTGTACGCGCGGCTACACATGCATGTAGAGCCGAGCATGGCTCGGCTCTACGTGCAAACTCAGAATCAAGCTAACCGTTCGGCAGCAGTGAGCTTATGCAAGCAAACGACCAGAGCAAACACCCAACCCCGATCTTCACCTCAGTGCAACTAGTTCAACTTGCAGCTTCCTTGGCCGCTAGCACCATCCATTTGACAGGTAGTGGTGCGAGTACCAGGCATTTGTGGAGTACCAGTGACAGCATCGCCAATTGCTGCCCCCCCCTTTATCTCGGCGCAAGCATTGTTAACTGCCGCCGGAGGAACCTGCTCGTCGTACAAGATCGCGAGCGCATTGTTCGCATATGCCTTCGCCTCGGCCATACAAGCGTTCTCGGCCGCGCCCTTCCGATAATTATTGTAAGCCGGCAGAGCAATCGCAGCCAAAATGCCGATGATCGCCACAACGATCATCAACTCAATCAAAGTAAACCCCTGCTCGCTACGCATTAGCCCCCCCTCCTTTTTGTGCAGCAAGAATTAAGCAAGGAACGAGCCACATCCCCCAATTCAAGCAATCGACATCTTAATTCAAGGCTATTGTGGTACTCGAACCAAAGAAAAGCCCCGCAAACGCGGGGCTTTTCCTAGATAGGATCACCAGAGACCCTTTCTCAAAACCGCTTCCGCTGAATTACTTCAACTTGCAGGTAGCAGTATTGGATTCGCAGGTCACGTCCTTATCGCCCGGCGCCTTCTTGACGAAGTCATAGGCCTTCAAGGTTTCCGCATCAGCAACGTTCAAGGTCGGGCCACTGGTACAGGCCTGAGCGGTGTACGTCGGCTGCTCAGCCGCATCAATGCCACCCTTGACCGCCGAAACCCAAGAATTCATGAACGCCTTGGCTTCGCCCAAGCATGCATTGTTGGCAGACTTCACGCGGTAGTTGTTGTAAGCCGGCAACGCAATGGCCGACAGGATGGCAATGATCGCAACCACGATCATCAGTTCGATCAGGGTAAAGCCCTGCTGCTTCTTCATGAGTACATCCCCTAGAGGTTTGGTTTGTGAACATGGTTGCAGGCACCTGCCTACTCGCACGGGGTTACAAAGCAGGTCTCGTGCCAACTATTCAACACGCCCCCCCTGCTCCCCGGCACCAATGATGGCAGCATCGGCATAGAAGGGAAGCCCCAATGATGCAATTGAGGAACAGCGCCACAGGCTGACACAGTGCGTCACTTTATGACCCACCCCGATACACTGAACCTACCGCAAGACTACCCTCACCCCGGCTGCGTGACTAAAGGATGGCGACTCACCACTTCGCCAAGCATTAGGCATGACGGGTCACCGCAGGGCATACACCAGCTAAGCGGCACCGTAGTAGCGGGCCAATCCAGCGGCCGCAACCTCCCAAGCGATCATCCAGCGGCGCCCAAATTGGGGGAAGCAGTACCCACTTATAGTGCGAATCAGGCACCTATGTGACCGATGCCGCCAAAGCCCATCGCCAGACTGTGCCTATGGCCGCCTGACCAGCTACCATGCGGCTGTTGTCTGGCCTGGGGATGGTCGGACGGGGAGAGAAAGATGGCCGTTACCCGCAACGCGATAAGTAAAGAGTCGGCTGGGCGTAGCACCAGTCAGATGCAGCCGTTCGTCTGGGAGGGAACAGACAAGCGCGGCGTCAAGATGAAGGGCGAACAGGACGCCAAAAACGCCAACCTGCTCAGGGCCGAGCTGCGCCGTCTGGGCATCACGCCCACGGTGGTCAAGCCCAAGTCCAAGCCACTGTTTGGTGCCACTGGAACCCCAGTCAAACCCAAGGACATTGCGTTCTTCAGTCGCCAGATGGCAACCATGATGAAGTCCGGCGTGCCCATCGTCAGTTCACTGGAAATCATTGGCAGCGGACACAAAAACCCGCGCATGGCCAAACTGGTAGGTACGATTCGTGCGGACCTGGAGGGCGGCTCCTCTCTGTATGAGGCCATCAGCAAGCACCCGGTGCAGTTCGATGAGCTGTACCGCAACCTGGTCAAGGCCGGCGAAGGCGCCGGTGTGCTGGAAACCGTGCTGGAGACCATCGCCAACTACCAGGAAAACCTGGAGACACTGAAGGGCAAGATCAAGAAGGCCTTGTTCTATCCCGCGATGGTGATCGCAGTTGCACTGATGGTCAGCTCGGTATTGTTGATCTGGGTGGTGCCGCAGTTTGAGGACATTTTCAAGAGCTTCGGCACCGACCTCCCTGTTTTCACTCAAATGATCGTGCGCGCTTCAGACTTCATGGTCGGCTGGTGGTGGGCAATTCTACTGCTGGCTATCGTCGTCATCTTTGGCTCCAGCTTTATGTACAAGCGTTCGCCAAAGATGCAACACACATTCGACCGCATTGTCCTGAAGGTGCCAGTCATTGGGCAGATCATGAACAACAGCGCGATCGCCCGATTTGCCCGTACCACTGCCGTGACATTCAAAGCTGGCGTACCGCTGGTCGAAGCCCTCGGCATCGTCGCAGGCGCAACTGGCAACAAAGTGTACGAAGATGCGGTCCTCCGTATGCGTGACGATGTTTCGGTTGGCTACCCCGTCAACATGGCGATGAAGCAGGTGAACATCTTCCCGCACATGGTCGTGCAAATGACCGCCATCGGCGAAGAAGCCGGCGCTCTGGATACGATGCTGTTCAAAGTGGCTGAGTACTTCGAGCAGGAAGTAAACAACGCGGTGGACGCACTCACCAGCTTGCTTGAGCCGCTGATCATGGTCTTTATCGGCGTTGTTGTCGGCAGCATGGTCATCGGCATGTACCTGCCAATCTTCAAGCTCGCCTCTACTGTTGGATAACTAGCACATGGCATTTCTCGACCAGCACACCGCCATTGGCTACCCCGCAGCGGCGGCGCTGGGACTGCTGATCGGCAGCTTCCTCAACGTGGTGATCCTGCGCTTGCCCAAGCGCATGGAGTGGCAGTGGAAGCGCGATGCGCGCGAAATCCTCGGCGAGCCGGACATCTATGAGCCGCCTCCGCCGGGGATTGTGGTCGAGCCTTCGCACTGCCCGCACTGCAAGCATAAGCTCAGCTGGTACGAGAACATTCCACTGTTCAGTTGGCTGATCCAGCGCGGCAAATGCCGCCACTGCCAGGCGCCGATTTCGCTGCAGTACCCCCTGGTGGAGCTGGTCACCGCCCTGATGGTGCTGGCCAGCGTGTGGCAGTTCGGCTTCGGCTGGCAGGGTTTTGGCGCGATAGTGCTGAGCTGCTTCCTGGTGGCGTTGTCAGGCATCGACCTGCGCACCCAGCTACTGCCCGATCAGCTGACGCTGCCACTGATGTGGCTGGGCCTGATCGGCAGCATGGACAACTTGTACATGCCGGCCAAACCCGCATTGATCGGTGCGGCAGTGGGCTATTTGTCGCTCTGGACGGTGTGGTGGCTGTTCAAGCAACTCACCGGCAAGGAAGGCATGGGCCATGGTGACTTCAAATTGCTGGCGGCACTCGGCGCATGGTGTGGCCTGAAGGGCATCCTGCCGATCATCCTGCTGTCCTCCCTGGTCGGCGCCATCATCGGTTCGATCTGGCTGTACTCGCGCGGGCGCGACCGTGCAACGCCCATCCCGTTTGGCCCCTACCTGGCCATTGCCGGCTGGCTGGTCTTCATGTGGGGCGATCAGATGATTGGCGGTTACATGCGCCTTGCAGGCTTGCAGCCATAAGGCATTCCGCCTGCAACCGTGATGCCAACCGAGCGACTGGCAAGAGCATCACCCACACTGATCCAGTCGATCAACGCCAGACCCTGACCCGGGTACGCGCAGCGCACCCGGGCCTTCAACGACGCAATCAGCCATCACCCGCACCCTTGCCAGAGGCCACCACCTATCCGCAGCCTCCCATGTGCGCAGCGCTTGGCCGGGCCACACGCTGGTGATCCGGTCCGATTGTTCAGCGCTACCATTGGGCCTTCCGAACGGATTGCCACACACATGAGCAACTTCATCGTTGGCCTTACCGGCGGCATTGCCTCCGGTAAGAGCGAGGTCAGCCGCCGCTTTGAAGCGCTCGGGATCGTCGTGGCAGATGCCGATATCGCAGCGCGCGAAGTCGTCGCACGGGGCAGCTCTGTACTGGCGGAGATCGCCCATCGATTCGGCCCCGACATCCTGTTGCCGGACGGCAGCCTGGACCGCGCCCGGTTGCGTCAACACATCTTCGCCAACAACGAGGAGCGACGCGCGCTCGAGGCCATCACCCATCCAGCAATTCGCGCCCGTGTACGTGAGATTTGTGACGCGGCCGGAAGCCCCTATGCGATCGCTGCGATTCCATTACTAACCGAAGCTGGCGGGCGCGCAGCCTATGACTGGCTGGATCGTATCCTCGTAGTGGACGCACCGGAAGCCGTCCAGCATGCCCGCCTGCTACGTCGCGACAATATCGATGCCGAGCTTGCTGACCGCATGATCCTGGCGCAGGCCAGCCGTGAGCAGCGCTTGGCACTGGCGGATGACGTGGTTGTCAACGACGGGCATCCCGATCACCTGCAGGTGCATATCGAAACCCTGGATCTGAAGTATCGGGAACTGGCTGCCGAAAGAGGCGCTGTTTTGTAGGTGTAAGGTTGAGCGAGAAGCCCCCCCTCATCCGGCGCTGCGCGCCACCTTCTCCCGTGAACGGGAGAAGGGAAAAGGAATTCAGTATTTCCTGGCACGCCTGGCTTTCGGTGCTTCTGACTTCCCGGCCGACGCAGCCGGAACCAAGCATTCCCGCTACCGCCCACCTCACACCGCTCGCGCGTGCACGCTCAGCCCGGCGTGAAGGTCAATGTCGCGATCACACCGCGCTCGTCACCCGGCCGGATGCTGACCTGCCATCCATATAGCGTGCACAGCCGGCTGACGATGGACAGACCGATGCCGCCCCCCTGCGAATACCCCGCGTGGGTACCGCGATAGCCGCGCTGGAACAGGCTGGCGGCATCCTTCTCGCTCAGACCGGGCCCGGTATCGATCACCTCCACCATGCCCGCCCCCACGCGCACCAACACGCGGCCTTCCTGCGAGTACTTGACCGCATTGCCAATCAGATTGCCCAGCGCGACCGACAGCGCCGCCTCCGGCGCATCGACGACCAGATCCCGCTCACCTTCAAGCTCCAATTCGAGCGGCTTGCCACCCAACTGTGCGCGATGCGATTCAAGCAACTGTTCCGCAACCCGCGCCACATTGCTACTGCCCTGCCCGCGCTCATTGCGTGACAACAACAGCAGCGAACCGATCAAGTCCGTGCATTGCTGCTCGGCGCGCTGGATGCGCTGAAGGCGCTGCAGCACTTTCTCGTCCAGGCCCGGGCGCGCCAGCAGCAATTCGGTGGCGCCACGAATCACCGCCAGCGGCGTGCGCAGCTCATGACTGACGTCGGCGTTGAACTCGCGGTCACGCTGCACCACCTCGGTCAAGCGCGAGGAATAGTCATCCAGCGCTTCAGCCAGCTGACCGACTTCGTCGTCGGGGAAACGCGGCGCCAAGGGCTCCGGATGCGCGTTGCCGCCTCGATAAGCGCGCAGGCGCGCCGCCAGATCCGACACCGGCCGCATTACCCGCGACGCCGACCACCAGCCCAGCACCAACGACAACAAGCTGAAAACAATCACCGAGAAGAACAGCGCGCGCTTGAGCTGTTGCTCGCCGCGCAGCGCCTGACTCATATCGTAGGCGATGAAAAACCAGGCATCCGGGGTCTTGCGCACCCCAACCTTGTAAGAAAACGGCTTACCGTCCGCATCTTCACCGCTGATGTTGTGGATACCGTCCTGCAAGCGCTCCCATTCCGGGAAGTCCCGCCGCAAGCTATTGAGCCGGTCAGGCATATCCGGACGGATCAGGAACGCACGCATCTGCTGGACCGGCGCCATCACATCCGCACCGCCACTACGGGCGTAGCTCTGCCAGGATGCGTCGAGGTTCCGGTTCATCACATCTTCGACCAACTGGTTCTCTACCCGCTGACGCGCCCAGTTCGTCGCAAACGCAAACAGTGCCGTCAGGCAGAAGCCCAGCAGCACAAAGGAGACGATGATGCGACTGCGCAGGCGGCGGCGATAACGCCCCCGCTTACGGACAGGCTCAGGCAATGCAGCTTCAGGCATCGGGAGCGCAGATGCGGTAGCCGATGCCGTGACGGGTCTGGATCATCGGCACCTCGAACGGCTTGTCCACTACGGCGCGCAGCCCGTGGATGTGTACGCGCAACGAATCCGAATCCGGCAGCTCCTCGCCCCATACGCGGGTTTCCAGCTCCTGCCGGGTGACCACGGCCGGCGACGCTTCCATCAGTGCCTGCAGGATCTTCAGTGCGGTGGGATTGAGTTGCAGCAACTTGGCCTGCCGGCGCACTTCCAGCGTATCCAGGTTGTATTCCAGATCACCGACTTCCAGTACGCGGGTGTGCGCCCCCTTGCCACGACGCGACAGCGCGTTGAGGCGGACCTCCACTTCCTGCAAGGCGAAGGGCTTGATCAGATAGTCATCGGCGCCTGAATCGAAACCTGCCAGCTTGTTGTCCAGTGAATCGCGCGCCGTCAGCATGAGTACCGGGGTCTGCTTGCGCGCATCGTTGCGCAGCTTGCGGCAGACTTCGATACCGTCCATGCCCGGCAGGTTGAGGTCGAGCACGATCGCATCGAAATCATGCACCACGGCCAGATGCAGGCCGGTGACGCCATCGGCGGCGAAATCCACCGTGTGGCCGCGATCTTCGAGGTAATCCCCGAGGTTGGCCGCGATGTCGCTGTTATCTTCGATTACAAGTATGCGCACGTGTGCGAGGACCTTATGTCTTGGAAAGTACAAGTGGGCTTGAAGCCCACTTGTTGGGATTACAGCACAGCCATCGTTAATTTCTTACATCCAAGCCACAAGCGCTGGCTGGCTGGCATGAAACCCCGATTGAATCCCACGGGAATCAGTTGCCGACCTTTACGTCCTTGCCACTTTGCATTGATTGCAAGCGACTCCGCGAGTCCTGCCGCATGCGATCACGCTGCGCCACGGTGAAACACTGCGACGATGCCATCTGTGAGCCGAGGCTCTTCTCACGCCTGCAAATGAGTCGACTGTCTTCACGGGCCTTGGTCAGGACGGTATTGACCAACTCCTGATCATTGACCACCTGGGTCTTGTGCTCAGGCGAAAGCGACTCGGCACTGCCTTCGCCGATCAGCCCGGACATGCGATCAAGCGCGGCAACCACGCGCTGGCGGTCTTCCGCCGATATTTCGCTATAAACCTCGCCGCCCAACAGGTCCGCGCGCACTTTCTGCTGCTGCGCTTGGAACGACTCACCCGCCTTGAACGGAAGCTCCGCCGGCTTTGCCAAAACAACGCCAGGCGCCATCAACATCACCAACAACAGCAGTTTCCGGGACATACGCACTCTCTCCTTAGATTTGTCCCACTCTAGCGCTGCTTCAGCATCACAACAACTCAAATAATTACCAATAAAAACAAGGCCCTGGCGAAAACCGCCAGGGCCGTAAGAATTCCCGATCACCGGACCCACTGAGGAGGGCTGGGTACAGTGGGATCAGGCTAGAGCCAGGTGGATTAAAGGGTTGTTAAAACCATGCAAACAAATTGCAGGGCCGCGTCAGCGCTTGAGTTGTGTCACGTAATCGATCATCTGCCCGGCCACATCACCGCCGGAAACACTCTCGATGCCCTCCAGCCCGGGTGTCGAATTGACCTCCAGCACCAGCGGGCCACGCTTGGAGCGGATCAGATCCACGCCCGCGATTCCCAGCCCCAGTGCCCGTGCCGAGCGTACCGCCACCTGCTGTTCGGCCTTGCTGCAGACCACCGCGTCGGCGGTGCCCCCGGCATGCAGGTTGGAACGGAAATCGCCGTCCTGGGCCTGACGGCGCATGGTCGCCACCACCCGGTCGCCCACCACCAGGCAGCGCAGGTCGGCACCCTCTGCCTCGGCGATGAACTCCTGCACCAGGAAGTTGGCGTACAGGCCACGCAGGGCTTCAACCGTGCCCTTGGAGGCACTGAGCTTCTCGGTAAGAATCACCCCCCTGCCCTGTGTGCCTTCGCTGAGCTTCACCACATGCGGCGGCGGCCCGAGCATGGACAGCAGGTCGTCGGTGTCGTCCGGGTTGTCGCCGAACACCGTCACCGGCATGTCGATGCCCTTGGCGGCGAGGATCTGATGCGCGCGCAGCTTGTCGCGCGCGCGCAGGATCGCGTCGGAAGGGTTCGGCGTGCGTGCCCCCATCATCTCGAACTGACGCAGCACCGCGGTGCCATAGCGGGTGACCGACGCACCGATGCGCGGAATCACCGCATCGAAGCCGGCCAGCGGCTTGCCCTTGTAATGCATGCTGAAACCGTCGGCGGTGATGCGCATGTAGCAACGCAGCGGATCGAGAATCCGTACCGTGTGACCGCGGGAGCGGCCGGCTTCGACCAGACGGCGGGTGGAATAGAGCTTGCTGTTGCGGGAGAGGATGGCGAGTTTCATCACGGCGATGCCGGGCAGGAGGCGCGCAGCATAGCGCGCCGCAAGCGGGCCATGACAAAGATCGCGAGCGCCGCCATCACCGCGCCGAAGCGGGTGGACCCAGGACACCAGGAGAAGATGTTTTCGACCAATGCAGATGGCAAAGGCCAATGGCGGAAAAACGCCAAAGCGTGAAGTGCGGTACGCGTTGGAGCGGGTGAAGGGAATCGAACCCTCGTCGTAAGCTTGGGAAGCTTCTGCTCTACCATTGAGCTACACCCGCACAGCGTGGCAAGTCTATGCGGCCCAGCCCGTTCTGGGCAAGGGCTGACGCGCGGCACCGCCCAGTGGCGTACACAGGAAAGGCAGCGATAACGCTGCCTTTCCTGCATTCCTATTGCCTACTGTCCTAAGCTTCAGTTGTTCAGAAGCCGCCGCTGAAGCTGGCAAACAACGTAGCGTCACGTGCAGACTTCTGCATCGTGGTGGTGCTCACGCCGATGTTGCTGTTCAGACCCCACAGGTTCAGGCGTGCACCGAGCACGGCGGTGGCGTAGTTGCGGTCGAACGTCAGGCCCGGCACCTTGTAGCTGCCCACGTCGGCCACGGTCTGCAGCCATGCGCTGGCCTGCGTGCCTTCCTCGAACTCGTGGTCGTAGGTGACCTGCACATACGGCTGTACGGTGCCGCCGTCGAAACGCGCCTGCCAGCCAACACGGCCGACCGTGGAATCCAGGTCCTGGTCACCGTAGCCCAGTGCCGTGGCGCTGGTGTTGCTCTCGGTGTAGCCATCCAACTTGACCTTCTGCCAGATCACCGCAGCCACCGGGCCATGGCGGAAGCCGCCCTGCTGCCCGAACTCGTAACCGGCATTGATCGCGGCGGTCAGGTTGCTGCCGTCCGGCGAACCCTTGTGCTCACGGGTTGCCGGCCCGAGCTGGACCTTGCGGGTCACGTCGTAGCCCAGCCAGCTGTAGCTGAGCTGGCCGTTGACCCACATGCTGTCGCGATACCAGCCGGCAAACAGGCCCAGCGTGGTGTCGTCCTGGGTGAAGTCGCCCTTGCTGTTGCCGAAGTCGGCATTCATGCGGCCGTAGCCGGCAAAACCGCCAACGACCATGCCGTCACGCGCCCAATCCACACCGAACAGGCCGGCCGGGGCCATGCCGTCATACAGGTCGGCGTGCGCGTAGCGCTGCATGTCGCCACGCACGTTGCCCCACCAGCCCAGGCCGTCGGCCGGGCGGCCAGCCAGATGCATGCCCACCTGATCGGCGCGCGCGCGGCCGGTGGTCTGCGCCGAATGCGTCAGGATCTGCTGGAACCGCGGCGCTTCCAGCACCGAGATCGCGTACTCACCCAGAATCTGGTGGGCAGCCGTGGTCGGGTGCACGCCATCGGCGAACACATAGGTGTTGTTTGCATTCGGGCTGGCCAGGCTCAGCGGGCTGCAGGTCAGCGACGACGACGAGGTGCAGGCCATGTCACTGACGTTGCTGAAGCCGTAGGCGCCCGGGGTCGCCACGATCTCCTGCAGGATGGTGAAGGTGTCCAGCGGAATGAACGCAATGCCCGCCTGCTTCAGCCCGCCATACAACGCATCGTTGTAGAGCTTGGCGATGGCAGTGGCCTGGCCCATGCCCTGCACGCCACCGGCACGTGCCATGGGAGTCAAGCCGATATCCGGCAGATTGGGCACCAGCACATATTCGGCGCCGGCCGCCTTCAAGCCGCCGACCAGGGTGATCTGGTCCTTCACCGCTGCACCGATGATGGCCGGCGCCTGTGCCGGCGGTGCCTTCTGTGCGGCGAACAGATCGTTCGGACCGCCCCACACGGTGTACAGCACACTGGCATCGGCCTTGCCACCGTTGGCAGCCAGGTAGCCTGCGGCCTGGGTCTTCAGCGACGGAATCGCTCCAAGCTGGCTGACGTCGTCCACACCGACGCGTGCGCCGCCGACGGCATAGTTGTCCCCTCCCTGCCCGTTGCCGTTGGGCACCGAGTTGGTGCCGTAGTAGTTGGCCAGGTAGTCCGACCACACCAGGCCCGGGTTGGTGGTGAAACGGCCGACGAGGGAGGCGTTCGGGTCCAGCTTCACCAGTACCGGGCGAAAGTGGCCGGTATCCGTCAGGCTGTCACCGAAGAACACCGTTTTTGAAAACGGCGACTGTGCCATGGCCGGCACGGCTGCCAGCGCAATTGCGACGGCCATGGCCGAACGCAGCGGGCGGGAGAAAAGGGACATGTGCAACTCCTGGTGTAAGGGAAACGGGGGCGCATACGCCGCCGCACGTTGTTAGTTTTTCATTCCGGCGTAAGAGGTACACGCTGCGCCGCCGCATGGCCGCTGGGCTTTTGTTGCGGCACTGGCGAAAATGGCCGCATGAACATCCAGCTCAACGGCGAAACCCGCCCGCTCCCCGGCCCCCTTACCCTGATTGAACTACTGGCAGCGGAAGGCCTGGCCGAACGCCGCGTGGCGGTGGAGGTCAACAACGAGATCGTGCCGCGCAGCCAACATGGCGAGTACCAGCTGAAAGACGGCGACGTGGTCGAGATCGTGCATGCGCTGGGGGGCGGCTGAGCACAGCCAGCGCTGGCTGCTGCTGGAGGCTCTTGGGCGCGAAGCCGTCGAGCTGAAAGCCCGGGCGTTCTTCGGATGGGCAATGCGCGGTATCCGGCTTCGGAGACGGTGACGACTTTGCGGTTGAAGCCGCCTCTACGCGGCATCGCAAGGCATTTGGCTGCCCCGATGGGTGATAATTCGGCGCATGAACGCAAATGCTCCTACTGATTCGCTGGTCATCGCCGGCAAAACCTATTCCTCCCGGCTGCTGACCGGCACCGGCAAGTTCAAGGATCTGGAAGAAACCCGCCTGGCCACCGAGGCCGCTGGCGCCCAGATCGTCACCGTGGCCATCCGCCGCACCAACATCGGCCAGAACCCCGGCGAGCCCAACCTGCTCGACGTGCTGCCGCCGGACCGCTACGCCATCCTGCCCAACACCGCCGGCTGCTACACCGCCGAGGATGCCGTACGTACCTGCCGCCTGGCGCGTGAGCTGCTCGACGGCCACAACCTGACCAAGCTCGAAGTGCTGGGCGACCAGAAAACCCTGTACCCGGACGTGATGGCCACCCTCAAGGCGGCCGAGCAGCTGGTCAAGGATGGCTTCGACGTCATGGTCTACACCTCCGATGACCCCATCCTGGCCAAGCGCCTGGAGGAAATCGGTTGCGCCGCGGTGATGCCGCTGGCCGCGCCGATCGGCTCCGGGCTGGGTATCCAGAACAAGTACAACCTGATCGAGATCATCGAGAACGCCAAGGTGCCGATCATCGTCGACGCCGGTGTGGGTACCGCGTCCGATGCCGCCATCGCGATGGAGCTGGGCTGTGACGGCGTGCTGATGAACACCGCCATCGCCGGTGCCCGCAACCCGGTGCTGATGGCCAGCGCGATGCGCAAGGCAGTCGAAGCCGGCCGCGAAGCCTTCCTGGCCGGTCGCATTCCGCGCAAGCGCTATGCCAATGCCTCTTCCCCTCTTGAAGGCTTGATCGGCTGATGACCAATCCTTTTGAAAGCGCTGGCTCCAAGGCTCCGCCCAAGCCGTTCACCGTCCAGGAAGGGCGCCGTGAAATCCGCAGTTTCGTCCTGCGCCAGGGCCGCTTCACCCCGGCTCAGCAGCGCGCGTTTGACGAACGCTGGCCCCGCTTCGGTCTGGATTTCACCGGCGAGCCGCGCGACCTCGACGCCACCTTCGGCCGCTCCGCGCCCAAGGTGCTGGAGATTGGCTTCGGCAATGGCGCCGCGCTGCGTCATGCGGTGCGGTTCGACCCATCGAAGGATTACATCGGCATCGAAGTACACGCCCCGGGCGTAGGCCGCCTGCTCAATGCATTGGCCGATGACAATGCCGAGCACGTCAAGCTCTACCACCACGATGCGGTGGAGGTGCTGGAGAAGGAAATCGCCGACGGCGCGCTGGACGAAGTACGCATCTATTTCCCGGATCCGTGGCACAAGAAGCGCCACAACAAGCGCCGCCTGGTGCAGCCGGCGTTCGCCGAGCTGTTGGTGCGAAAGCTGCGCGACGGTGGTCGCCTGCATTGCGCCACAGATTGGGAAGACTATGCCGAGCAGATGTGGGACGTGCTCGATGCCACCGCCGGACTGACCAACCGCACCGGCCCGCGTGGCGCGGTGCCCCGCCCGGACTGGCGCCCGCAGACGCACTTCGAGACACGCGGCCAGAAACTCGGCCACGGCGTCTGGGACCTGCTGTATGACAAGCAGGGAACGGGCACCGGGGAATGAAACTGCGATGATGCGTTCAGGCTCCAGTGAAACCCACGCATGTCTGATGGACACGGTGCGCGCTCACCTGCCGCACCGTTCCCACTTTCCACTTCCCATTACGGGTTCGCCGCTCTAAATGGACACCGCGCTGACGCTGACCACCGACATGAAGCTCGTCCTCGGGCTGGTCGGCTTCACGATGGCGATGTTCCTGTTCGAGCGCATCCGCGCCGACGTGGTGGCGTTGGTGGTGATGGTGGTGCTGGGCGTGACCGGGTTGATCGCGCCGGAGGAAATCTTCGGCGGCTTCTCGGGCAACGCGGTGATGAGCATCATCGCCACCACGATTCTTGGTGCCGGGCTCGATCGTACCGGCGCCTTGAATCGTCTGGCAGGCTGGCTGCTGCGACGCTCGCACGGGCTTGAGAAGCGGCTGTTGTTCCTCACCAGCGCCACGGCCGGTTTGAACTCTTCGTTCATGCAGAACCCGTCGGTGATGGCGTTGTACCTGCCAGTGGCGTCGCGCCTGGCCTCGCGCACCGCGCTTACCCTCAAGCGCCAGTTGCTGCCGATTTCCGCGGCCATCGTGATGGGCGGCGCGCTGACCATGGTCGGCAACTCGCCGCTGATCCTGCTCAACGATCTGTTGATGTCGGCCAATAACAACCTGCCCTCCGGCACCGCGACCATCGAGCCGTTGCGGATGTTCGCGCCGTTGCCGATCGGTGTAGCACTGTTGGTCGCTTCGTTGCTGTACTTCCGCTTCTACGGCAGCGCCAAGCTGAAGGAGGAAGAAGGCGCCAGCGAAGACGGCCAGGCACCGGCGCGCACCGAAAGCTATTTCGCCAAGGCGTACGGCATCGAGGGCGATGTCTTCGAGCTGCTGGTTACCGCCGAAAGCCCCTTGGTCGGTATGACGGTCGGCGAGGCGGAAAACCTGTTCGATGCCCCCCTGCTGCTCGCCTTGAAGACCGGCGACGACACGCGCCTGTCGCCGCCTGCTGACATGCGCATCTGGGTGGGTAGCGCCATCGGTGTGATGGGACCGCGACAGCAGGTTTCCGATTTCGCGCAGAACCAGTTCCTGCGCATGTCCTCACGCCTCAAGCAGTTGGGTGACCTGTTCAACCCCGCCCGCGCCGGTATTTCAGAAGCGGTGGTTCCACCGACCTCACGCGTCATCGGCAAGACCGCTGGTGAGCTGCGTCTGCGCAAGGAACGCGGCATCAGCCTGCTGGCCATCAACCGCGACAAGCAGGTGATCCGCGAGGACGTGCGCAACACGCCATTGCGCGCCGGCGACATGCTGGTGTTCCACAGCATCTGGCAGGACCTGGCCACCGCCGCGGAGAGCCGCGATTTCGTGGTGGTCACTGACTACCCGAAGGGCGAGCAGCGCCCGCACAAATTCAAGATCGCCATGGCGATCTTCGCCATCACCATCATCATCGCGCTCACCTCGCACCTGCCGGTCGCACTGACCCTGCTCACCGGCGTGGCCGGCATGCTGTTGACCGGCGTGCTGCGCATGGATGAGGCCTACGCGGCGATCAACTGGAAAACCATCTTCATGATGGCCGGGCTGATTCCACTGGGCTGGGCCATGGACAGCAGCGGCGCGGCGGCGTGGATCGCCGGCCACACCATCGACAAATTGCCCAGCGGCATCCCGGTGTGGGTGCTGGAACTCGCACTGGCACTGCTGACCACCGCGTTCTCGCTGGTGATCAGCCATGTCGGCGCGACCATCGTGATGGTGCCCATCGCGGTGAACCTTGCGCTGGCAGCCGGCGGCAATCCCACCGCATTCGCATTGATCGTGGCGCTGTCGGCGTCCAACAACCTGATGACCGCATCCAACCCGGTCATCTCGATGGCGATGGGCCCGGCCAAATACACGCCGCGCGAAATGTGGCGTGTCGCAGGACCGCTGTCGCTGCTCTATACGCTGATCGTCGTGGTGATGATCAACATCATGTTCTGAGCCTGGAAGCGCCAGCCTTGACCGCTGTTTCCACTGCGACGCCGACGATCCATGAATGCCGGATCATCCGATACCGCACTGTCGGCGTCGCCCGGCTGAGCACGCGGTGCTCGGGAACATCACGTCATTCGATCCGGCGTTGCTGCCACGGCGTGTCGTCCTGCCCTCAACACAGGGGCCGCGGCGCACCGCACTTGCCCTGGCTGTGACGTTCCCTCAGCCCAGCAGCACGCGCCCATCGCGTACCTGCACCGGCACCGCGCGCAACGAATCGCCCCGGCACGGGCCGGCCACGCAGACACCGCCCTGCAGCTCGAACGAGGCACCGTGGACGGCGCAGACAAGGTGGCCTTCGCGGCTCTTGAGGAACTGTCCCGGCGCCCAATCCAGCGCGCGACCGGCATGCGGGCAAACATTCAACCAGGCACGCACCTGGTCACCGTCGCGATACAGCACCAGCGTTTCCGCATCGCCATCGAGCACTGCCGTCACCGCGTGGAAGCCCTGGTCGGGCAAGGCATCAAGCCGCGCCAATTCAGTTTCGGGGGAGTGGATCGTGGTCATTGGAACACCGCAACAAACAGGGGCGCGATTGTCGCATGCGCGTATCACCCAGATGGACGGCGCATGACCCAAGGGTTGCCCCGGTCGCCAAGTGGCCATGATTTAACGACAACTTCACGCATGCGAGTGCGGCGGCACCGATACTCGCCTACAGACACACCGTCATCAGATCTTCATGCAAATTAACTACGTCCAGTTTTCCAAACTCCGCAACCTGTTTGCACCGCGCAAGCCGCGTAATCCGCTCGTGCGGATTGCCTTGGGCCTGCTCGGCTTGGCGATCCTGGCGGTGCTGATCGTCGCCGGCGTGTTTGTAGGGGCAGCGATGATCCTCGTGGGTCTGGGCTGGAAGCTGCTGGCCTCGCGCAAGGCGCGTGCCGTGCGCAAGGCCGAGCCGAACGTGGTGGACGCCGAGTACCGCGTAGTCCGCAAGGCCGCACTGCCGCAGCCACACTAAGCGCGGCGTGGCGGGCACTCGTCCCGCTGTCGGCAACCCTCAGGATCCCGCGATATGCGGGATCTTTTGTTCACGCGATACCTCATCTGGACGTCCCGTTTCCGCACCACGGGCTTTGCGGGCAATCGAGGCCACCTTCCATCCCAACGCTGACAGACCGCCGCCCCATTCCCACTGGCGGGAAAGGGTTTTGGCGTCGCTCTGTGACACCACTGAAGCAAGATGCCCTTCAAGCCTCGCGTCCGCCACACGACCGTGCGCTCTTTCCGCTTCCGTCAGGTCGGCCGCCGTACGCGGCCTGTCGCAGAGCACATGAACTGATCCGCTAGACTTCGCTGTCGTTTCACTGCGGACACAAACCATGACCGATCTGATTCCCGCCCTGCCCCAACCCCGCGTGCCCGTCACCGGTGGCGGTACCTTCCCCGTGCGCCGCATCTACTGTGTCGGTCGCAATTTCGCCGACCACGCGCGCGAAATGGGCGCCGCAGCCCCGGCGTCGGCCGCCGAGCGTGGCCAGCCGATGTTCTTCATGAAACCCGCCGATGCCGTGGTCATTGGCGATGCACCCGTACCGTACCCACCGGGCACATCCGACCTGCACCACGAAGTGGAGCTGGTGGTCGCGCTGGGCAAGGACGCGCCGGACGGCGTGTTGCCCATCGACGATGCGATGTCGCTGGTGCTGGCCTACGGCGTTGGCCTGGACCTGACCCGCCGCGACCTGCAGGCGGCGGCCAAAGCCAAGGGCGGCCCATGGGATATCGCCAAGGGCTTTGACCACTCCGCGCCGATCAGCACGCTGGTGCTGGCCGACCAGGTCGGCGAATTGTCATCGCTGCCACTGTCGCTTGAGATCAACGGCGAACTGCGGCAGAAATCCACACTGGGCCAGATGATCTGGAACGTGCCCGACATCCTGCACGAGCTGTCAAAGCTGTATGCCCTGCGTGCCGGTGACCTGGTGTACATGGGTACGCCTGCCGGTGTTGCCGCTCTGCAGCGGGGTGACCATTTCAGCGCGCGACTGGGTGATGTGGCGCGCTGTGAAGGCGTGATCGCCTGATGACGTGCAGTGGAGTACGCTGCGCCAGCTCCCCCAGATGCAACCACAGGAGAAACACATGGGAATGATCAGCGAATTCAAGGAATTTGCCATGCGTGGCAACGTCATCGACCTGGCGGTCGGTGTCGTGATCGGCGGCGCATTCGGCAAGATCGTCACTTCATTGGTGGACAAGGTGATCATGCCGCCGATCGGCTGGTTGATCGGCAATGTCGATTTCTCCAATCTGGCCTGGACCCTGGCCGATGCCAAGATCGGCGCGGATGGCAAGGAAATACCGGCCGTGGTGATCGGCTACGGTGATTTCATCAACACCTTGATCCAGTTCATCATCGTGGCCTTCGCCATCTTCATGCTGATCAAGGCGCTCAACCGACTCTCGCGCAAGAAAGCAGAAGCACCGGCCGCACCGCCGGAGCCGAGCGAGGAAGTGCTGTTGCTGCGCGAGATCCGCGACAACCTGAAAAAGTGAGTCCTGTGGCTGGTGTCGCCTGCGGGTGACGTCCAGCACGGTAACCGCGGAGCCGCGAGCGCTATGCTCGCGGCTTCCCTGTTTCTGGAGCCCGCCATGCGTCGCCTTGCACTTGCCATCGCCGCCACCCTTGCCTGCGCCGGGGCATACGCCGCACCGACGGCCATTCCGCAGGAGGCGCTCACCAAAGCCGCACAGCTGCGCGAGCAGGCGTTGGCCGACAACACCGGCTGGCAGGTGGTGGAATCACTGACCACTGAAATCGGCCCGCGCATGGCCGGCAGTGAAGCCGATGCCCGCGCCGTGGAATGGGCCAAGGAAAAGTTCAAGGCACTGGGTTTCGACAAGGTGTGGACCGAGCCGGTGACCTTTCCCAAGTGGGAACGTCGCAGTGAGCACGCCTCGGTGCTGGGCGCGCATCCGCAACCACTGACCATCACCGCGCTCGGCGGCAGCCCGGCGGGTACGGTCGAGGCAGAGGTGGTGCGCTTCGAGGGTCTGGACGCGCTGAAGGCGGCGCCGGAAGGCTCGCTGAAGGGCAAGATCGCCTACGTCGACTTCACCATGAACCGCAGCCGCAGCGGCGAGGATTACGGCATCGGCGGCACCGTGCGCAGCCGCGGTCCGTCCGAAGCCATCCGCAAGGGTGCCATCGGCTACATCATGCGTTCGGCCGGTACCGATTCGCATCGCATGCCGCACACCGGCATCACCCGCTTCGACGAGGGCCTGACCCCGGTACCGGCGGCGGCGTTGTCCGGTCCCGATGCCGACCAGCTCAACCGCCTGGTCGCGCGTGGCGCCACCCGCATCCGCATCGCACTGGATTGCGGCTGGGACGGCAGCTACACCTCGCAGAACGTGATCGGCGAGATCACCGGCCGCAGCCTGCCCAAGGAAGTGGTGGTGATCGGCGGCCACCTGGATTCCTGGGACCTGGGCACCGGCGCGATCGACGATGGTGCCGGCGTGGGCATCACCATGGCCGCCGGCCATCTGATCGGCCAGCTCAAGCAGGCACCCAAGCGCACCATCCGCGTGATCGCCTTCGCCAACGAAGAACAGGGCCTGCACGGCGGCAAGGCGTATGCGGCGGCACGTGCGAAGGCCGGCGAGATCGTGCAGCAGCACATCGCTGCCGAAAGCGACTTCGGAGCCGGGCGCATCTATGCCTTCAACACCGGCTCAGGCAATCCGGCGGAGTCACGCGAGGCCACCCGTCAGATCGGTGAGGCTTTGGCACCGTTGGGCATTGAGTACCGCGCCAATGAAGGCGGTCCCGGCCCGGACGTCAGCCCGCTGGCCGCCAAGGGCGGCGCATGGGCGTGGCTGGCGCAGGACGGGACCGATTACTTCGACCTGCACCACACCCCGGACGACACGCTGGACAAGATCGACCCCAAGGCATTGGCACAGAATGTCGCCGCGTACACCGTGTTCGCGTATCTGGCGGCCGAGTCGGACGGCAGCTTTGGCAGTGAAGCCAAGGATGTGGTGCCACCGAAGGAGTAAGCGCGGCCGGTGGCATCGGCTTGCAGACACAAAGGCGCCGAAAGGCGCCTTTGTGTTGCCTGGGTACCGCGCCGGAACCCGATGACTTCAGACCCTTAGCCTGGAGTGGAATACCAACGCGCCAACGGCAACAGCCGCACACGGCAGGATCGAGCGGTGCGCCAACCGCGACGTAGCACCGTAGCCCCTCCCCTCGAATGAATGAGTCGCAGGCAGATCCGAAGCAGAAGCACCCTCATTCGCCACCTGCGGGCACCTTCTTCCGTGAACAGGAGAAGGGACAGAATCAAGCATTCCCGACTCGTTTACGGCAGAGCAGTGCTTCGCGGCCGAGGCCGCTTCTACGACGAAAACAAGAAAGGCGCCGAAGGCGCCTTTCTTGTTCATGCGATCCGTTGGATCAGCGCTTGCTGTGGCGGCTGCACCAGCTGGACAGCAACACGGCCGTGGCCGAAGCCACGTTCAAGCTTTCCACCGCACCGGTGCCGGGGATGGACAGACGCAGATCACAGCTCTGCGCGAAGCCGCGGTCCATGCCTTCGCCTTCGGCGCCCATCACATAGACCATGCGCTCAGGCAGGGCTGTAGTGAAAAGGTTGTCACCGTCTTCCACCAGGGTTGCGGCCAGACCGAAGCCGGCATCACGCAACTGCGCCACCGCTTGCGGCAGTGCCGGCAGCCGCACCAGCGGCACCGATTCCGCGCCGCCTTCGGCCACGCGCGCAGCGGCGCCGGACAGGGCCAGCGTCGATTCTGCAGGCAGCAGGATCGCCGCAACGCCAAAGTGCGCGGCCGAGCGCAGGATCGCACCGAAGTTGTGCGGGTTGCCCACGCCATCCAGCCACAGCGCCAGCGCCGGGCCGTCTTCACCCAGCGTTGCCAGCCATGCCGCCAATGCCAATGGCTCCTGGCGCACGACATCGGCGACCACGCCTTCGTGATGCGTGGTGGCGGCGAGTTTGTTGAGGTCGCCATCGGCGACCACGCGGTAACCCACGCGGTTGGCAACGCACCACTTCAGCACCGGCTGCATGCGCGGAATCATGTCCTCGGCGAGGTACAGCTTGCGCAGGGCTTCCGGGCGACGCGCGAACATGGCCTGCACGGCGTTGAAGCCGTACAGGCGCAGCTCGTCACTGCCACGTACCGGCGGACCGCCGCTGCCGGTGGTATCGCGCGGACTGGCCGGCAATGGCGTTGCCCGCGGCGGGCGGACGGAAGGACGACGGTTGTTCCAGGGGTTGCTCACTGCTGTTGTGCTCGCTTACTTGTTGCTGCGCCAGAAATCGGCGTTCTTGATGCCCAGGGCATCCGGATTGAAGACAGGGTCCAGGCCCTGCTTCTTCTGTTGTTCGTAGTCGCGCAGGGCCAGCATCGCCGGCTTCTGCAGGATCAGGATGGCGATGACGTTGAGCCAGGCCATCAGACCGACGCCGATGTCACCCAGCGCCCACGCCATTTTGGCATTGTGATACGCGCCGAACACAACCATGCCCATGATGCCCAGGCGCAGCGTCAGCGTTGCCAGCGGGTGGGTCCGGTTGCTGCCGGCCAGGTAGGTCAGGTTGGTTTCGGCCATGTAGTAGTAAGCCATGATCGTGGTGAAGGCGAAGAAGAACAACGCCAGCGCCACGAAACCGGCGCCCCAGCCCGGCAGTACCGATTCAACCGCGGCCTGGGTGAACAACGCGCCTTCGGACGGAGCCACGCCCGGCACGCCGGTGACAATGGCTTCCAGTTTCTGCACACCATCGACCGTCACCGCACGGAACACGTTGTACATGCCGGTGGACAGCACCAGGAACGCGGTGGACGTGCACACCAGCATGGTGTCGAAATAGATGGCGAACGCCTGCACATAACCCTGCTTGGCCGGGTGCGAGACCTCGGCGGCCGCAGCAGCGTGCGGGCCGGTGCCCTGGCCGGCTTCGTTGGCATAGATGCCGCGCTTGACGCCCCAGGCGATGGCCTGTCCGATGATGCCGCCGAACGCCGCATGCGCACCGAAAGCACTGGAGAAGATGTCGGCGAACATCGTCGGCACCTTGCTGGCGTTGAGCATCATCACCACGATGGCCATCAGGATGAAACCCAGTGCCATGAACGGCACCACCACTTCGGCGAAGCTGGCGATGCGCTTGACACCGCCGAAGATGATCACGCCCAGCAGCGCCGCGACAATCAGGCCAATCCACAGCTTCACGTTGCCAGCGCCGCCCAGCGAGGCGCATGCGTCTGCACCGGAGCACATCACGTTGGCCGCACTGTCAGCGATCGCATTGGCCTGCACGCCCGGCAGCAGGAAGCCCGCAGCGATGACGGTGGCCACGGCGAAAGCCACCGCGTACCACTTCAGGCCCATGGCCTTCTCGATGTAATACGCCGGGCCGCCACGGTAACGGCCTTCAGCGTCCTTGACCTTGTAGATCTGAGCCAGCGTGGATTCCACGTAGGACGTGGACGCCCCCAGGAAGCCCATCACCCACATCCAGAAGATCGCGCCCGGGCCGCCGTAGGCGATGGCCGTGGCCACGCCGGCGATGTTGCCGATGCCCATGCGCCCGGCCATCGACATGGCCAACGCCTGGAAGGAAGAAACACCTGCGTCGGATTTTTCCCCGCGCACGGTAAGGCGGCACATCTCGGCAAATCCGCGAATCTGCATGAAACGGGTGCGCAGGGTGAACCACAGGCCCGCGCCCAGGCACATGAAGATGAGCGCGTTGCTCCAGATGATGCCGTTGATGTATTCGACGATAGATTCCACGTAGTTCCCCGGAAAGCTGAAGGTGAGCAAGCCCCGGGTCCCGGGACCGACCGATTCTTCCACGATTAAGCCGCGATGTGCAGAGCCCCTACGGCAATTGCAGAAATGACTCAAAACGGGCGAAGCAGCGCATGTCATGCAGCGCCCCGTCCTTGAACAACGATTGGCGCTCCACGCCGTCTTCGATGAATCCGTTCTTGACCAGCCCCCGCGCCGAGGCGGGGTTGTACGCCATGACCTGCGCTGCCAGCCGAGCCAGGCCCAGCTCCCGCATCACCCAGGGCGCATGGGCGGCGACCACCGATGCCATCACGCCCTGTCCCCCAGGGCGCTGGCCGAACCTGTCGCACTGAAGCGGCGCTCGCCCCGCCCCCGGCTGACGCTGATGCCGGCACACGCTTGCCCGCCAATGACCCGTGCGAACGCCTGCCCGCCCAGGTCGATCACCTCACCGGCCAGAAAGGCCCGGCCATCGGCGCGGGGACAGGGGGACGGAAAGCACGTGCTCAGCCCCCGCGACACAGCGGCAACGTGGGCATGCAGCAGCAGGGGGAGTCGAACCCGTCCTGCGGCCATGGCCGCAGTTGCGCGCGGCCGTCATGCACCCGCCAGCTGCGGTCAGGCATGGCCCCCAACCGACGGGGTCTGCTTCTCCAGCTTCTCCAGCTCGTTGGCCACCGTTTCCGGCGACTGTGTGTATGGCGCAAGCAACGCGTAGAACGCCGGCACCACGAACAACGACAGGAAAGTGGAAACAGCGACGCCGAAGATCACCACGATGCCGATGGTGCCGCGACTGGCCGAACCCGGGCCGCCCGCAGCGACCAGCGGGATCGCACCCACCACGGTGGCGATCGAGGTCATCAGGATCGGGCGCAGGCGCACCACCGAGGATTCGACGATGGCCTGATGCACGTTGCGGCCTTCATCGCGCAGCTGGTTGGCGAACTCGACGATCAGGATGCCGTTCTTGGCCGCCAGGCCAACCAGCATGACGATGCCGATCTGGCTGAACAGGTTGAGTGTGCCGCCACTGATATAGAGGCCGACAAAGGCGCCAAGCACGCCCAACGGCACGGTCAGCATGATCACCAGCGGGTGGATGAAGCTCTCGAACTGCGCGGCCAGCACCAGGTACACCACCAGCAAGGCCATGGCGAAGGTCAGCAATACCGCGCCGCCGGCACTCTGGTACTCGCGCGATTCCCCCTTCCAGTCGATCTGCGCGTAGTCCGGCAGTTCCTCGCGGGCCACGTCCTGCACCCAGGCGATGGTTTCGCCCAGGGTGTGGCCGGGCGCGATGTTGGCGCTGATCGTGATCGCACGCAGACGGTTGAAGCGGTTGAGGCTGCCTGCCTCTGCGACTTCGCTGAGGCTGACCAGGTTGGACAGCGGCACCAGTTCGCCCGAACGCGCACGCACCTGGATCGCCGCCAGGTCGGCCGGCGAGGCACGGCCTTCGCGACCGGCCTGCACCAGCACGTCGTACTCCTCGCCGTTGTCCACGAAGGTGGTGACGCGGCGCGAGCCCATCATGGTTTCCAGCGCGCGGCCGATGTCGGTGACCGAGATGCCCAGGTCAGCCGCACGCTGGCGGTCGATGTTGACCCGCATCTGCGGCCGGGTTTCCTTGTAATCCGAATCGGCGCCCACCAGCCCGGGGTAAGCGTCCATACGCTGCAGCAGTCGGTCACGCCATTGCGCGATCTCCGCGTATTCCGGCCCTCCCAGTACGATCTGGAACGGCTGGCCCATGCTGCGCACCAGCCCGCCACCGACCATCGTACGCACCCGCACGCCGCTCAGGTCGTTGAGTTGCTTCTGCAGGTCATTGGCCACATCGGTGGTGGCCTCGGTGCGGTCGCGCCACGGCTGCAGGAACACGCTGATGCGGCCGGTGTGCATTTCCTCGCTGTTGCCCCAGCCACCGGGCACGCGCGGGTTGGCGCGGACGATGGGCTCATCCGGTCCGACAAAGCGCGAAACGATCTGCTCGACCTGCTGCACCTGGCCGACGGTGTAGTCGTAGCCGGCACCTTCCGGGCCATCAATCGTGATCTGGAACGAACCGCGGTCCTCGGCCGGGGCCAGTTCCGACGGCAGCAGCTTGAACAAGCCCCAGCTGGTACCGAGCGCGGCCAGTATCACCAGGCCGAAGATCCAGGTGCGCTGCACGTGCTTGTCCAGCACGCGGCCGTAGGCAGCCGACACGTGCCCAAGCTGACGATTGATGAAGCCATGCAGACGGCTGGTCTTCTGTTCGCTGTGTGGCTTGAGCAGCTTGGACGCCATCATCGGGGTCAGCGTCAGCGCGACGAAGGCCGACAACGCCACCGCCGAAGCCAGGGCCACCGCCAACTCGCGGAACAGACGGCCGGTATTGCCTTCCAGAAAGCCCACCGGCAGGAACACCGCCACCAGCACCGCAGTGGTGGCGATCACCGCGAAGGCCACCTGCGTGGTGCCGCGACGGGCGGCCACCAACGGCGGTTCGCCCAGGTCGATACGGCGCTGCACGTTCTCGACCACCACGATGGCGTCGTCCACCACCAGACCGATACACAGCACCAGCGCCAGCAGGGTGAACAGATTGATCGAGAACCCGAACGCGAACAGTGCGATGAACGCGGCCACCAGACACACCGGCACCGTCACCGCCGGGATCAGCGCCGCACGCAGGCTGCCCAGGAACAGCCAGATCACCACCAGCACCAGCAGCATCGCTTCGGCCAGTGTCCAGTACACACGCTCGACCGCCGCCTCGATGAAGGTGGTGTTGTCGAAGGCGACGAAAATCTGCGTGCCCTTGGGCAGGGTTGCGCCGATGCGCTCGGCCTCGGCGCGGGTGAGGCGGGCCACGTCCAGCGCGTTGGCGGTGGAGGTCTTGACGATGCCCAGGCCGATGCCCGGCTCGCCGTTGCTGCGGTAATAGGCACGGCGCTCGGACGAGGCCAGTTCCACCTTGGCCACATCACCCAGCCGTACCACGTAACCATCGTTGCCCTTGCCCAGCGGGATGCTGGCAAAGTCGCTCGGCGCCACGTAGCTGCGCTCCACGCGCAGGGTGAAATCGCGGTCGGCCGACTCGATGCGACCAGCCGGCAGCTCCACGTTCTCGTTGCGCAGCGCGGTTTCCACCTCGCCGACGGTCAGCCCACGCGCAGCCAACTGGTCGCGGTCCAGCCAGATGCGCATGGCATAACGCTGGCGGCCACCGATACGTACCTGTGCCACGCCATCGATGCTGGAGAAACGGTCCACCACGTAGCGCTCGGCGTAGTCGCTGAGCTCCAGCGTGTCCATCGCCGAGGAGGCCATGTTGAACCAGATGATCGGGTCGGCATCGCTCTCGACCTTGGCGATTTCCGGTGGGCGGGTCTCTTCCGGCATGCGATCGGCAACGCGGCTGACCGCGTCGCGCACGTCATTGGCCGCCGCTTCGATATCGCGGTTGGCGGTGAACTCGATGCTCACCGAGGCGCGACCATTGGTGCTGCGCGCGTTGATCGTGTCGATGCCTTCGATACCGGCCAGCGCATCTTCCAGCACCTGGGTGACACGACTTTCGATCACCGCCGCCGAGGCGCCGGTGTAGTCCACCGAAACCGAGACGATGGGCGGGTCGATGGCCGGCAACTCGCGCAGGGTCAGGCGGTTGAACGACATCACGCCCAGCACCACCAGCAGCAGGCTCATCACCACGGCCAGTACCGGCCGCTTGATCGAAAGATCGGAGAGCTTCATCCGGCCCTCGCCTGTGCAACCGGCGCGGCGGCCTTGGCCGGCTTGGCATCCTGGACGCGGATGCCCGGGCGCAACTTGCCGGTACCGTCGATCACGATGCGCTCGCCGGCGGCCAGGCCATCAACGATTTCCACCACGCCGGAGCGGCGGGTGCCGGTACGGACATCCACGCGTTCGACGCTGGCATCGTCCTTCACCCGATACACGAAGGAGTCACGGCCCACCTGCACCACCGCGATCTCCGGGATCACCAGTGCCTGGCGCTCGGGACGGAACAGACGCACGTCCAGCAGCATGCCCGGGCGCAGCGCGTGGTCGGCATTGGCGAAATCGGCACGTACGGTGACCGCGCGGCTGCCCGGGTCCACACGCGCTTCAATCGTGCTCACGTCACCTTCAAAGCTGCGGCCCGGGTAGGCGATGCTGCTGCCGGTGACCTTGTCGCCCGCCTTGAGCGAGGCCAGTTCGGCCTCGGGCACCTGGAAATCAACATGCACGCGCGAGATGTCATCCAGCGTGGCGATGGTGGTGGTCGGGCTGACCAGCGAGCCGGGGCTGATCTGGCGGATGCCCATGACGCCAGCGAACGGCGCCCGCACCTGGCGGTCGGTGATGTCCGCCCGCATCTGCCGCACGCGGGCCTCGGCGCCATCGCGGATTGCCTTCTGCGTATCCAGCGTGGAGTGCGCCACCAACTGCTGCGCGGCCAGTTCACGCTGGCGCAGGTACAGCCGGTCGGCTTCGGCAAAGGTTGCCTGGGCCTGGGCCAGGGCGGCCTGTTGGGCGTCGCCGCGCAGGGTGACCAGCGGCGTACCAGCAGTGACCTGCTGGCCACTCTCGAAGTGCACCTTGTCCACGATCTCACTCACCTTGGCGGTGACGATGATCGACTCACGCGCCTTGGCGGTACCGATGGCCTGCAGCGTGTCGCTCCATGCCGATGTCTGCACCAACTGGGTAGTGACAAGCACGGCCTCGCCCGCGCTGCGCGGCGCTTCTGCGCCCTTGCGATTGCAACCGGCCAATGCCAGCGCCAAGACAGTGCCACCCACTACGGTGACGGCAAAACGCCCCAACATACGCAGTCCCGCCTGATACACGATCAAGCAGTCTAGCGACGGCAGATGACGGCCGAATGTGCCGTTAGGGGGGGAATAGCGACTTGTATCTGAATTGGTGTGAGCCAAATGGCGCTCTGGCTTTGGCTCTGCTCTCTTCTCCCGCCTGCGGGAGAAGGTGGTGCGCAGCACCGGATGAGGGCGCTTTTTTAAAGCTTTTCAGCTTTTCAGCCTGTTCACCACACCAACGGCCAAGAGCTGCCCTCATCCGCCCTTCGGGCACCTTCTCCC
>NZ_LDJI01000034.1 GCF_001431415.1 Stenotrophomonas humi
CGAACCCTGCAGGACGCCACGACGACGGCTTACGTCGCCCATCACGTCACCCTGGTATTCCTCCGGAGTCACGATCTCGACCTTCATGATCGGCTCCAGCAGCACCGGCTTGGCCTTGGCGAAGCCCTGCTTGAAGGCCATCGACGAGGCGAGCTTGAACGCCATTTCCGACGAGTCAACGTCGTGGTACGAGCCGAACACCAGCTTGACCTTGACGTCCACCACCGGGAAGCCAGCCAGCGGACCGCTGGTGATGGTTTCGCGCAGGCCCTTTTCCACGGAAGGAATGAATTCCTTCGGGATCACGCCGCCGGTGATGTCATTGATGAACAGGAAGTCGTCCTTGATGGCGGCTGCCAGCTTCGGATCGGCACGGTCTTCAGCGGTGATCGGCGACAGCTCGATCACGACGTGACCGTACTGACCCTTACCACCGGACTGCTTGGCGTGCTTGTAGTCCGACTTGACGTCAGCCATCTGGATGGTTTCGCGGTAAGCCACCTGCGGCTTGCCGACGTTGGCTTCCACGTTGAACTCGCGCTTCATGCGGTCAACGATGATGTCCAGGTGCAGCTCGCCCATGCCCGAGATGATCGTCTGGCCGGATTCTTCGTCGGTCTTGACGCGGAACGACGGATCTTCCTGTGCCAGGCGGCCCAGTGCCAGACCCATCTTTTCCTGGTCCGACTTGGTCTTCGGCTCGACAGCCATCGAGATCACCGGCTCCGGGAACACCATGCGCTCAAGCACGATCGGCTGATCGATCGAGCACAGCGTGTCACCCGTGGTGGTGTCCTTCAGGCCCACAGCTGCGGCGATGTCACCAGCCAACACTTCCTTGATTTCTTCGCGGTTGTTGGAGTGCATCTGCAGGATGCGGCCGATGCGCTCCTTCTTGTTCTTCACCGAGTTCAGCACGGTGTCGCCGCCATTCAGCGTGCCCGAATAGACACGGAAGAAGGTCAGCGCGCCGACGAACGGATCGGTGATGATCTTGAACGCCAGCGAAGAGAACGGAGCCTTGTCGTCCGACTTGCGGGTCATCTCGATGGTGTCGTCGTCGACGTCGGTGCCCTTCACGTCCGGCACGTCGATCGGCGACGGCAGCAGCTGGATCACGCCGTCCAGCATGGCCTGCACGCCCTTGTTCTTGAACGCCGAGCCGCAGAACATCGGCACGATTTCCACCGCCAGCGTACGGGTACGCAGCGCCTGGATGATCTCGGCCTCGGACAGCTCTTCGCCGCCCAGGTACTTTTCCATCAGCTCTTCGCTGGCTTCAGCAGCCGACTCGACCATGAATGCACGGGCTTCAGCAGCCTTCTCGACCAGGTCAGCCGGGATCTCGCCGTACTCGAACTTCATGCCCTGCGAAGCGTCATCCCAATGGATGGCCTTCATCTTGAGCAGGTCGACCACGCCCTTGAAGCCTTCTTCAGCACCGATCGGCAGCTGCATCGGCACGGCGACAGCGCCGAGCTTGGCCTTCAGCTGGTCACGGACCTTGAAGAAGTTCGCGCCGGTACGGTCCATCTTGTTGACGAACGCAATACGCGGAACCTGGTAACGGTTGGCCTGGCGCCACACGGTTTCCGACTGCGGCTGCACGCCACCAACGGCGCACAGCACGAACACGGCACCGTCGAGCACGCGCAGCGAACGCTCGACTTCGATGGTGAAGTCAACGTGCCCGGGGGTATCGATGATGTTGAAACGGTGCTCCGGCAGGGACTTGTCCATGCCCTTCCAGAACGCGGTGGTCGCAGCGGACTGGATCGTGATGCCACGTTCCTGCTCCTGCTCCATCCAGTCCATGGTAGCGGCGCCGTCATGCACTTCACCGAGCTTGTGGCTCTTACCGGTGTAGAACAGGATGCGCTCGGACGTGGTGGTCTTGCCGGCATC
>NZ_LDJI01000035.1 GCF_001431415.1 Stenotrophomonas humi
GCTGGGCGGCGATGGCGCGGGTGCGGGTGATACAGGTCAGCAATGAGCCCGCTGCGATGACGATCGCGGCCGTCGGCAGTACGTATGCGGTGTGGGTGACCAGCACTTCGATCAGGGCCAGCAGGCAGGCCACGGTGAGCACGGCCATGCGGTGCTGCTTGGCCATCGGTCCACGAAAATTCTGGGGCAGGCCGAGGCTGGCGCCGGACAGGCGCACGTAGGCGGTGAGCGCGGCCAGCAATGCACCGAGCCAACCCAGCCAAGGCATGCCGGCGGCATAGCCTAGCGCGACGATCAGCAGCGAGTCGGCAATGCGGTCGGGGTATTCGTTGTAGAGCGCGCCGGTCGGCGTCTGCTTGCCGCCTTCCATTGCGACCATGCCGTCGAGCAGGTTGCAGATCAGGCGCAGCTGTATGCACACGGCGCAGGTGATCAGCCCTGCAATGCCGGGCCAATGGAGCAGGGCAGCTGCGCCGATGGCGGCGAAGAAGATGCTGAGTACCGAGATCTGGTTCGGCGTGATGGAGGAACGAACCAGCGCGGCACTCAGGGCACGGGCCCAGCCGGTGGAACGGGCGGCAATCGGTCTACGGTCATCCTTTCCCATGCCGGTGATGGTAGTGCATTGGAGGGAGAGAGGGAGTGCGAGGGGGGTAGGGTGGGAAGCGAGACGC
>NZ_LDJI01000036.1 GCF_001431415.1 Stenotrophomonas humi
GGCGGGGGCGGGGGCGGAAGTAATCCCGGCGGTGGAACGACGACACCTCCCGCTGCACCTGATCTCACCGATCGCGCGATTTCGATCAAGCTCTCCTGCGCCATCAAGAACTACGCATCAAGAGATGTGAAGCTCGGTACGAAACGGATTGTCGAAGTTAGGGCGTGGGCGTTCTACAAAGTACAGCCGGATGGGCGCATCGATTTTGCATACAGTGCTACCAACTCCCCACCGGGCCCTGGCTGGGGCTACGCAGGTGGCAGAACGCAATATGGCGATACCGTCGGACGGATATACAAAATGGCCCACGTGGCCAACAACGTTTCATTCAATGGTTCACGGCCCGGTGCATCGCCGAACCAACTAGTAGGCAACGTAGATGGGTTCGAGATGCAGCTCTACAACGCTGTACACGAGGCTGCCCATCTGATCAGAGACTCGAACGAACAAGAGGCATTCTGGTACGGGATAGATGCCGTTCTAGCTTGGCGGGCGGACAAAGGAAGAGATTGCGCAAAGGATGATGACGACAAACCGAGTAAATAGTTAGTCGTCCACACATCGCTCTCTACCTATTTCACAATTATCCTGAGGTTCGCAATGCGACGGAATACACAACTCGCCATATCGATAGCAGTGCTTGCTGCTGTGTGTGTGATTGCTTGGCTATGGCTCCAGCAGCGACCTGACACGCTCGTCACGGCTGGCTTGGCCCGTGCCTCCGACCAGCTATCGGTGGGCCCTGATGCATCTAACGTTGCACCCTCCGCAAACAATGCACCTTCCGCGGGCAAGAGCGGCTGGGACGAGGCCTTTGCCTCTGCACGCGGGAAGCAGGACGCACGTTCGCTTGAGACTCTTTTCAAGCGCGCCAATGATTGCCTTCTCTACGCAAGAGCAAAGGACCGGGTAGACGAATTACTAGTTGATGAAAGATGGAAAAACCTATCCGACATCTCCCCGGAAAGGCTCCAAAGGTTGGATACGTCATCGGCAAAAGCCATTCGCGTGGTGCAGGAGCTGGGGGACTACTGCCGTGGATCCGACCCCGCACAGCTTGCCCAAGCTTCCTCCGACGCACTCTTTGCGGCTGCCATGCAAGGTAGTGCGGTTGCTGAAAACTGCTTTTTCAGCATGGGCCCATCTGCGTGGGGAGTTCCCAGAACGGCACTGGAGAAGCAAGCCGAAATGGAGCGGTATCTGAAGTATGCCCCAGACTTCAGGCAGCGCTCGCTAGAGAGGGGCGATACCCTCTTGGTGAATCGCACCCTGTTTGAGTACACGGGAACTGCGATGGATGCCTCTCCTATGGCCACCCTACGAAAAGCGGACCCCACCCTCGCCTGGCGGTCTGCCAGGCTGGCGTCGCTGCGTGCACTGCCGGACCAACGTACCTCGATTGAAGCTCAACTGGAGCGCTTCCGTACCTTGGGCTTGCTAAGTCCGTCCCAGATCGCCGCCGCTGACAGTTGGGCGAAGGACGCATACCAACGCGACTACTCAGGAAAACCCGCACAAGACATTGACTCTGATGCTCAATGTTTTGCATCCCATGAACTTGTCCCGCTGGACTAACGGGAAAGGCTTCCATCTGGACCAGAACCCTGCAACGGAAAACCCCAGGAATCACCCTGGGGTTTCTTGTTTTCCCAATATGGCCGGATAACCTTCCAGGCTCACTCTGCTCCTGGGTGCCAACTCACCTCCGGTGACCTCAACCATGGTATCGCCAGCCTTGACGACCTGCACAGCTTGGTTGGGACGAGGCCTTGCGAGCATCACCTACCGGACATGCAACTCGTAGGGCCAGGACTCAGCTTCGATATCCAATTGACCCGACAAGACTCCGGCTCCATCCAAGGAGTACCGCCAGTTGAGGTAATCATTACTCACCGCGACACTTCTGCAGAGCGTTCTCACATCCAATCGCTTGGAAGCGTTCGGCGGAAGCTCCATCACATGCAGGCTCGCCAGACCGTTGGCCTGAAGCTCTTGCACATCAACTTCTCGAAAGTCTTTGGCATCAGGCCGCACTGGCCGCTCGCCATAGAACCACTTAAGCGTGATCGCGACCGGCTCGTTCCGATGATTTATGACATCGATGCTGGTGCCGCAACTCATCGCCCCTACGGGGAAGGCAACGCCTCCTGCGACCATCAGTGCAGCTGCCCACAAGATCTTCATCGAGCTCGACCTTCCTCAGCATTGGCTGAAGCCACTCTAGCTCAGCGCTGTTGTCAGCTTTCTTCTGAACCCGGGTTTTGACGAACGGCGCCCGCCAGAGCGACTGTCATCAGGTCAGATCAGGAAAGCCTCATGGGACGCAAATCAGCATGACCACAATCTGCGTTGAGCGGGCGTTGGCAAGCATGCCCCTGATGATCTGGTCGAACTGTAGGGTTACGCTTGGCGAGGTGATGCGTCTGCTTTCCGGAGCTCGGCGTAGAGCACCACATGTTCTCCGTTCGGGAAATTCTCCATAGGAAGGGCTCTCCACCTATTTTGACGGGCTGATATGCTAGGACAGCAAGGCACTGTACGTGGCCAGCAACGCAAGATGTCGGCTACAGGACGTGTTTGGCTGCAGTGCAAGGCGGGTCAGCCAGCTCGACGAGCACGTGACTGTTCAGACTATTTGCCGTAGGATCCATCACATCAAGAAGGTCTTTAGCCAGTTTCTTGTCATTCAAGGGCTAAAAACCGTTTCTGATCAACGTCTAACCGGGGGTGCACTGGTTTCGACGGAGGTTATGAAGTCACTTGGTGCATGCCGAGGGGGTAGCTTTCCTCGTAAATCCAGCTGCAAAACTCTAGTTGCCAACGACGACAACTACGCTCTCGCCGCTTAAGGCGTAAGCCCCGAACCCACTTGTGCCCGTGCTCGTGGATGTAGGGTCATTATCACGGAACCGGCTGTGACGGCTGCCTGTCAGTCACTGCTTAACTAAAACAGGCTGGTCCTGGGGTGCGCTTGGCACACCGTGCTGCCACAGGACGAGACCCAACGGTGAGCTAAGCATGTAGTACCGGGGATGGAGTGCTTTCGGACGGCGGTTCAATTCCGCCCACCTCCACCAAATGAAGTGGCCGTCAAGGCCCGAAACAGGCCGGAAACCCAACAGCAACAAGGGTTTTCGGCCTTTTTTGTTTCCGCGTCTGTGCGCCGTTGTGCGTTTCAGTCTGTGCGACGGTGGGGTACAACATGGGGTATCTGGGGGTTACCCCGGAGTCGATACCCCCAAGACCGCCCGAGTCCACATGCCCCTGTCCGATGCTGCAGCGGCTGCCCGCGCCGAACTCGGAGCCAACACGTTCGAGGTGGTCGCCCGGGAATGGCTGACCAAGCGGGACTGAATCGATAGCTACCGGATCAAGGTCGCGGCCTGGCTCGACAACGACGTGTTCCCTTGGATCGGCAGCAGGCCGGCAGCAGAGTTGGAGGCCATTGACTTTCTGGCCGTTGCCCGCCACGTTGAGGCGCGCGGCGCGATCGAGTCAGCCCACCGCATCATGCAGAACTGCGGCCAAACCATGCGATACGCCATCGCCACCGGCAGGGCCAAGCGGAACCCTGTCGCCGATCTGCGCGGCGCCCTAGCCTCGCCGCTGGACAATTCGTTCGCCACGGTTACCGACCCCAACGAGCTGGCGCCCCTACTCCGCGCGATGCGCAGCTATGCAGGCACGATGGTGGTCCGATGCGCGCTACAGATGGCGCCGATGGTGCTCCTGCGTCCAGGCGAGCTGAGACAGGCCGAATGGTCGGAGTTCGACCTGGACGATGGGACCTGGACGATTCCTGCTGCACGCATGAAGATGCGCCGGCCCCACCTGGTTCCGCTATCGGCGCAGGTGCTGGCGGTGCTGGAAGAGATCAAGCCGCGAAGTTGTATGGAACTGGGCGATCCGTGATTATTCGTATGTTCTTGGTTCTGCGCGGGATGCCGTAGGGAATGTCATTCCTGATTCCCAAAAGGACGTGGCGAACCCCGAGCAGTCAGTTCAGAACTACGTTTTCCCAAACAACTACGTCGGCTTGGCAGCCGGCGATGACATGGTGCGACACTTGAACAGCCTCGGAGTGCGATGGGCCGGCCCTAACACGCCACCGGTGTATACCAACTATCGTATCGGCTGCTCCTACACCCCCAGTGGCGCCATCTGCCAGATCGCATCGCTGTCACCGTAAAAAGAGAGTACTCACATGCACGGAAACGGATTGCTTTTTCGATCCTTCCTGATCCTTGTTGTTTCTTCAGCGATACTGATGCGTTCCGGCATTTCTATCGGTCAAGGTGCTAACGGCACCATCGTTTGGCCGTTTGTCGCTTTGTCCATTGTCGTCATCGCCGCCATCGCCGCGTACGCAATCCGCCTTCGCAGGGGACCGCAATTCACAAATAAGCCGATGACAATGCTTCTCCTGACTTTGTCAGGGCTCTCTTGTCTTGCCGGAATAATTTTGTCAGTAGTACCGCTTTAACTGGATTTGCCGCCACCTTTAACGGTGGCGGTCTCCTGTGCTTTCAAGGACCCGACGAACCCGTATCCGTGCCGCTACCTCAACGTTGGCTGGCCGGATGTTGCGCCACGTTCTCTCGGACCCACTTCTGCTTGCGCGCGACCTTCGCGCGCAACTGCGCTTCATGGCGCGTCACCCACAGCTCGGCGGCATGTCGGTCGGTCGCAAAGTCCGTGCACCGCCGCACAACCAGTGCAGTGCCGAGGATGCCCCGGCTCCCGCCGAACGGGAATGGCCTTGAATCTTGCTGCCATGCCGGCACAGAGGGGCTAAGACAGAGGTCGAAAGAAGAAGCCCCGCCTTGCGGGGCTCTTCGTACTACGGGATCAATCAGGGGGCTGCGCAACTATCCATGCACTCGACGTACTTGTTTGAGCATTCGACCAGATCGCCGCCCATCGCAATACATCTGTCATATTTCAATTGGCACGCCTTCCCGCATGCTGTCTGTGCATGAGCACCAACAGCAGCCACCAGCAAGCTGACTACGATAAAGCTCTTCGAGAACTTCTTCATGCCACTCTCCCTGTAGGCCTGAGTATTCAGGCGGCTTGAGCATATGGCAGGAGTAATCTCCGTTCCAGTCTTGGTCGGAGCAACGTCACCACTTCCGTCTCAGGATCTGAACCTGCCGAGGGATAGCCTGCGCGGCATGGCGATAGACGTCTACCGTGAGCTGCCGAAGCGGCCCGAGGCAAAGAAGCCGAAGTAGTCACCATCGCCCTAGAAAAAGCCCCGGCGGAGCGGGGCCTAGTTCAGCGCGAATGCAGACTAGCCGAAGACTTGGGCCGTACAGATTTCCGCCGCTCTGGCAGTAGGGTTGATGATCGGCTGGATATCTCCGCTGCTCTCCACGTAGTCCGCAACCTCTTGCGTCAACCTATTCGCTGTCTCATTTGCATAGCAATTTCAAAACTGAGCTATCACCCCCGCTGCGAGATTTCGATTTACTGGATTCGCAGTCTGGTTCTTTATGCAAGACGCCGACATGGTGGCAACGAATTCGGCGCGCTTATGTGGCTGAAGCGGAGCAGCTGAAGCGGTACCAACGATGACTAGAACCAGAGCGAGTAACAAGCGCCTTGTCATATATCCTCCCATTCCAGATTGAGCAGGTCGTTTCCTGCCCGCCAAATCTACCTCAAACCCGCGCGAGCGGCTGGGGACTGATCCGCCCACACTGGCGGTCCCCCAAAAGCCTCGTTATCACCCCTCTTACGTCTCGCCTAGAAGGAGACAGCTTGGGCCTAAGCTAGGAGCGACCAAGATGGGCGCAACCAAGGGGAAAGGAATAGGAACGCTGTGGATTACCTTCCGGCTCAAGGAAGGCGTTGTCGGTGGACGAGACTACAACACGTGCTATTCGGCATTGATTGACGCTGTTAAAAAGCACAACACGTCAGGCTGGTGGTTTGAACCCACCTCTTTTTGGCTTGTAGGGAGCAACTCCACCGTGGTCCAGATGGCAGCCAACATTAAGCTGGCCATTGCGCCCTCAGAAGACCTCGCGCTGATCGGCTCTATGGATAAAATGGGGACAGTTCTCGTGGGGAAAGCTGAGAAGCTTGCTGATCTCAAGGCTCTTGCAGGAGGACTTATCGTCGGCTGATGAACCAGCTCCCATGTATATCAATCGGCACGCGCAAAAGTCGTGCTACGGCGAAGACAGCTTTTAAGCGCAGGCTGCCGAAATTCTTGTGGCAATGGTTTATTTCCAGCTCCGTAAATAAATGAATGAGTGATGTCGCTTACAGACGTCACCCACCCTAGCCCTGCCACCATCCTGGTCAACGGATAGGAGCAGGGCTTTTTCGTGGGTAGCAGGGAGCGTGGGTGGTGCTGCCCCTTGCGGCGTTGACGCTGTGGGATTGGGCGCTGGCACTCACGGGGGCAGGACTCGCAGCAGCAGCGCTAGGCGCTATCACCTATGCCGCTATCCACCTCGGCGTGCATCCGGAAGGCGAGCTCCGGGGCTTCATCTAGCCCTATTGGTCACCTGGGTGCGGGCTGGCCAGCATCACGCTGACGTCGCTCTGCCTCCGCTTCCCTGGCTTTTGCTTCGGCTTCTCTCGCCCGCGCTTCGGATTCTCGTGCCCGCGCCTCGGCAAATCGAGCATCGCGCTCAGCAGCTTGCAATTCAGCATCGGTAGGCATGTTGTACTCCCGAGTGGTTGGCAGGAGCTGTGATCAGGCGCCAGAAACGTCTACAGCCCCTGCCGCAACTCGGGCCAAAACTATTCCTAGTCAGGTCTGAAAGCAATCGAATCAGCCCAACTACGACTACCTGGCTGCAAAGCATCCGGAGACGATGCCTCAGCTCCGATCCCAAGCGCCTCCGAGGCATGGGTCACATAGGCCGCCTTGACCACCTCGATGGCATCCATCCCCGGAAGTCCGCCGAACTCGCCGGCCCGCAACCTGCTCAAGCGTGTGCTCAATACGCGGCCCCAGGGATGTGCCGCGCAGCACATCGCCCATGCGATGTTTCCACTCTGTATGCCAGACTAGCTTGCCCTTGAGGCTCGGCGTGCCGTCGCTGTAGGGCTCAAAGAAAACTTCGAGCCGCCGCCCTATCAATACGTCGCGGTTCTAGCCGTCGTAAACCCGCTCGATGTCGCCCCATCTCACTCACTTTCATCTGGATTTCCATGTTAGTTCTCCACCGAGATAATCGACAGGTTCTGAGTAGTCGTGATGCTATTGATCGTTCCGGGGCGCGTTGCGATGCGTTCCACGATCCTGCTTCAGCCTCGCGCCATGCCGCGACGTGCTTCTTCCTGCGACTTCGCGCCATGGCACGCAGTGCAGATGGCCTGCAGCTTTGACTCGTCGACTGTCGGTCATCGGCTGGGCGGCGGCGACCATCACCATGTCTTCGATCGGATCGATGAACATACCTGCTCCTTGTATATCTGCCTGGATAGAAAGCGCGACCAACCTGTCGGGCAGGACGGCAGGCGTTCGGTAGCGAACCTAGACCGCGCTTGAAACGAGAAACCCGGCACTTGGCCGGGTCTCAATGTGTTCTGGGTGTGAGTGCGGTTTCCCGACTATTTCCGTGGCGCATCGCACAAAGGATCCACAGACGGTCTTGATATGGTTGCTGCGCCCGCTCCTGGGCAAACAAAGGACTGACGTGATGATCAAGAAGACCTTGAAGACCGTACTGATCCTGCTCTCCCTCTCAGCCGGAACTGCCATCGCTTACGACCTGTGCGACTTCTGCACGATCAACTACCGGACCTGCATCAATGCCAAGCCTGGTAGTCCGCTCTATCTACCGCCCGCAGAATGCCTCGCCATCTATGAGGCCTGTAAGCAGGAAAACTGCCCGGCTCCCTGACGTTCCGGCCAGCCCTCATTGAGGGGGCTGGCTTTGAATCGCGCTGTACCTGTCAATCACTTCGTCTCGCTCGGACTGGACGGATTGGAAACATAGAGCTGGGAGCTACGCCCGTACGTCTCATCAGGTAGGGCTCGCCTTGGGGTATTTCATGCGGCACCGCAGGTTGAATGGCCTCATGATCATGTGTAGCGTCACCCCGGCCCACTGATGGGCAAACAACAGAGGATTGGCATGAAGATACGGCTTAAGCTGGCTACTGCTATCGCAACCCTCGGTTTGACTCTTGGCATTGGAGCTGCCACAGCGCAAAACGTCACGCCTTGTGACGTCTGCTACACGAACTACCAGAACTGCCTGGCGAAGGGTAAATCTGAGCTCTATTGTTACGGCCTCTACTCACGATGCATGAGTGGCTCAGGGTGTGTCATCCCCTGAAGTTCCCCATAGCTCGGTAGCCAGCCCTCTTTGCGAGGGTTGGCTTTGCACGGCAGCGTACCCCAGTGTTCCAACTCCGCACGCACGTAGGCGCCAAAAAGGTCAGCCTGCATCGCGCAGCCCCTCCACTATTCTTCCATCGAACTCAAACTTAGGCAGTTTGCGGTCAACCAGACAGCCGCCTTGCCGCGCCGGCTGCCGCTGACAGTGGTACACGCCTTCAGTGATTTCCCGGTACCGGCAACCGAAACAAGGCCCATAGCGCCGCTCGCCAGCGCGGTAGCGCTTCCACATGCGATCACTGCTCAAGCGGCCACCCCATCCGGCAGCGAAGGTGCCGCGGCGATGTACTCGATCTCGACCTCTACCCGCGCGCCCTTCTCGTCCGGCTCGCACCGCTCCAGAACGATCTTGCGCAGTTGTTTGTCGTCCGCCCAGGCAATGCCGTTTAGCGCATCGGACAACCGTGGGGGCACCAGCTCAGCACCCGTCCCATTAACCCCTTTGCGCTCAGCTACTTACGCGTGGTTTGGCATAGAGCCCACCCCACCATATAAAGGTACCGAAAGGTATCGGCAACACGAAAAAACCCTGAGAAATCAGGGGTTTTTCTTTGCCTTTCGCTTACCAGCATCGCGCATCGCCACTGCAGACCCCCTGTTTGGTGGGGCGAGTGACGATGCCGGAGCGGCATTCAGCTCGCTCCCCCCATACGGACGCCTCCATACCCTAAGAGGATCAGGCCAGCTTTACAGCCCCCAGTAGTACTGCTTGATCTTCTGCGCCATCAACTTGCGGCGCTCGGCAAGGAAGACGTCGAACTGCTCAGGCGCATAGGCGGCCAGGTCTTCCGGCAGGCAGTTGGCCGCCAGATTCGCCCTGAGGTCGTCCAGACGGGTGATCGCTCCGTACCGAGCTACGCCCGTTTCGCACTGGGTGAACACGTCAGTCATATAGGTTGCCGGGGCTGTCGCACCAATCTTGATGTTCACTTCCTGCTGGACGAACACGTAGTTGGCCACCTGGTTGTACTTACCGCGCTGCAGACCCTCTCCCTTCAGGAAGCCCTTCGGGAAGATGTGGTGGATGTCGCCATGATGGGTCAGCATGTCGCGCACGGTGATGTCCTTGGACAGGAAGCCCTTGTCACCGCGATTGGCCTGCGCTGCCCAGAACACCTTGATCGCAGGGGCGTTCACCGATGAAGTGGTCAACGACTGCGGCAGACCGAAGTCCCAGAACGCATCGGAAAGCTCCGCCGCTTCGATTTCCTGCATGACATCCGCAAACGGCCGCTCATCCACTGCCTTGATGTCCTTATCAAAACGCGACTCGGGTGAGCCCGAGTAGCGACCGGTCAGCAGTGACATCACGAACCAACGCCGCACCCAACTCTCGATGTTCGGGTTATTGCCCAGGTCTCGTTTGAGCTTGAGGTACAGCATGTATGCAAAATTCAGTGCATTGACTGAGCCGATCATGGAGCTGTCCACGTAGCCGGCCGAGCGGATGATCATCAAGAAACGCTTGAAATGTGTTTCATTGATGAACTCCTTGATGCCTTCCCCAAGCGTCTTGAAGGAAGCCTCTTCGATCTCCTTCTCATACGTACGAGTTTCGAAGTTACGGCCCGAAAGCAATCCAACCAGATCAGAAAGACGGCCGCGATTGAACTTGGTGGTGAACGCCACGCGCAGCATGTCCGAATAGCTGGGGTCGTACAGGTCGTCGTTCTCATTCTTCAGCCAGCGCATCGAGCGGAAATAGTCCGTCTGCACGAACGCCTTGTCGTTGTTTTCGATGTGCGCGTAGAACTCCGGCGCGATCGAAAGATGACAGAAGTAGTCGATCGCCTTGCGCAGCGTGTTGCCATCAAACTCTTCATTGGCGGCGATCTTGGACATGGCAAAGTCCGCCTGGCTGAGCACCACACCTTTGGAGTTGATGCGGATGAATATCTCCGTCACCGTCTCGATGTCCAGGTCTGCAGCCAGCTCAATCAGGCCCACCTGCTTCTTGGTGATGTCACACAGCCGATCCAATCGCTCATAGAGCAGATCCTCATCCACATCGGGATTGAGCTCCAGGTAGTCACGCCCTACCTTGTGCGCCTTCAGTTCACCGCTGACGATAGGAGCTATGTCGGCAAACCATGCCTTGTCCTTCTCGATCGCAGGGTTGCTCACCTCGAACCGCTCTTCGATCGGGTGGAACGCAATCCGGATACGCACCTGCTGGTAATCCTGATTGATCACCTGCTGCCCGGCGATGGCAGCGGTCAGCGCGGTCACCCGTTGCTGACCGTCGATCAGCACCTTCTTGCCTTCGGCCAGCGAGCCGTCTTTGAGCTTCACCGTCGGATTGCGCCAGGCAATGATGTAACCCACCGGGAAGCCCTGATACAGGCTGTCCATCAGGTCACGGACCTTGGTCGCATCCCAGACAAAGGGGCGCTGGATTTCCGGAATGGCGATCTCACCCGACTTGACCCAGCTCAACAGGGTTTCGATCAGATGCTGGTTGACGGCGTACTTCTGCGAAGACATGGAGAACTTCCTTGTTGAAGGGCAAGCAGCTGCTGCTCATGGTTTCGCCAGCGGGACCGACGATGTCCTCGCGGCATTGGCAACAGCTAACAATGATAGACCTGAGGAGCTCGGACATCCCCTGTCCACAACTGACCGGAGAAGGCTTTATCACCAATAGACTCGAACACGGATGCACCTGACGCGTTCGCATGCAATGCCCGCCCCCTCACGCACGGCTTATAGCTTCAAACGATGCAAAGCCAGAAAACAAGAAGGGCCTGCATTTCTGCAGACCCTTTGAATCTTATGGTGGCCGAGGACGGAATCGAACCGCCGACACGGGGATTTTCAATCCCCTGCTCTACCAACTGAGCTACTCGGCCACTTTGTTTTCGTTGGCGTTGTCGCCAGCGAGGACGCGAATATTACGCATCCGTGGCGGTTTGGGCAAGCGAATTTCACAAAAATTTTCACATCCAATGAAATCCGCCCGAAACGCCTGATCGCGCGGGGCTGTTCGGCTTGCCGATGATCGCAGCAGCGACAGCCGCCAAGCCTTCGATAGCCATCGGCAGCGCGCAAACGCAAAGAGCCGCATCGTTCGATACGGCTCTTTCCTTGAAGACTTGGTGGAGCGGAGGAGGATCGAACTCCCGACCTTCGCATTGCGAACGCGACGCTCTCCCAGCTGAGCTACCGCCCCACGCGGTGTCCGGATTCTAGCGCGCTCTTTCGAGCTGCGCCAACCGGGGGCCTTGACACCTGCTCCGCTGGTTGAAAGGGATGCGGAATGCTCGCTGTGGCGCTGGCCCACGCTGCTCGATCAGGGCTTTGTGTCGGCCAGCGCCGCATGTTCTGCGACGGCCCGCCCCATCGCACCCACTTCACCGAGCATCAATCGCGGACGATCCGTATCCAGCCTCCATCCACACCGGCGTCCTATCGTGGCGGTAAGCCAACTTACGGAAGCCGGTTCAATGCGAGTCCAGCTGAACAAACGCCAGGTCGAAACCTATCAGCCCCAAGAGCGCCCCTATGAAGTACGGGACGCCCAAGTGCGAGGACTGATCTTGCGGGTGCAGCCCTCGGGCAACAAAGCTTGGATCGTGTCGTGGGCGCACGGAAAGCGACGCACTATCGGACCGACGACTGCGATCCCGTTGGATCTAGCTCGCGCACAAGCCACCCACTCTATCGCTGAGTACCTGCAGTCGGGCTTGCCCGGGTGAATCGCCCAGGCTTTTGTA
>NZ_LDJI01000037.1 GCF_001431415.1 Stenotrophomonas humi
TGAATCGCCCAGGCTTTTGTAGACACTCTTCAGCCGTTTAGTGCGTACTGCCGTTCAAACTCTATCGGGGACAGGCCGCCATTGGAACCGTGTCGCCGTGTCGGGTTGTAAAACATCTCGATGTACTGGAAGACATCGGCGCGTGCCTCGTCGTGATTGCTGTAGATCCGCCGCTTAATACGTTCGCGTTTCAACAGCTGGAAGAAGCTCTCCATTGCTGCGTTGTCGTGGCAATTTCCTCGCCGGCTCATGCTGCATACGATGTCGTGCTCACGCAGGAAGCACTGCCAGTCTTCGCTGGTGAACTGCGTTCCTTGGTCAGAGTGCAGAAGCAAACCTGGAGCGGGTTTGCGCCTCCAAACCGCAGCGAGCAGCGCTTGCAAAACCAAGTCGGTGTGCTGCGTGGGGCGCGTCGCCCAACCCACCACCTGGCGTGAGAACAGATCGAGCACAACGGCTAAGTACATGAAGCCGTCGTAGGTTCGGATGTAGGTGATGTCTGTTACCCATGCGCGATTCGGTTCACTTACTTTGAAACCGCGCGCCAAGACGTTCTTTGCCACCGACCCCACTGGACCACTCAGGGGGCGTGGCTTACGGCCATAGCCAACCATAGCCCGAAGTCCTTCGCTCTTCATCAAGCGCGCTACGCGATGTCGGCTGCATGTCTCCCCTAGCTCGCGAAGATCCGAAGTGATCTTGCGATGTCCGTAGACCGAGCCACTCTCAAGCCAGCTGTGCTTGATCAGTCCAAGCAGTCGTTGGTCATCCCGTTCGCGGGGGCTTATCGGACCTCGAAGCCAGGCGTAGTAACCGCTGCGATGGACACTCAGTACGCGGCACATGGCTGCCAACCCGAACTGATCCGCATGGCGCTTCATGAAGGCGTACTTTGCTCTTACCCCTTGGCAAAGTACGCGGCGGCTTTTTTTAGGATGTCTCGCTCTTCAGTGACGCGACGCAACTCAGCTTTTAGCCGGCGAACTTCCGCGTTCTGATCAACCTCAACGCGGCGGCCTACCTCTCCTAAGCCGTGCTGACGTCTCCAACCATACAAACTGTGGACCGATACACCCAGCCGCTCAGCAACCTCAGCTACTGGCCGGCCATATTCGACAATTTGCCGAACCGCCTCGATCTTGAACTCATCCGTGTAACGTTTCGTACTCATAACCACCTCCGCCTAAGCCATAGTTTATGGCTGCGAGGTGTCTACGAAATCCTGGGCGATTCA
>NZ_LDJI01000038.1 GCF_001431415.1 Stenotrophomonas humi
CGCCTCGATCTTGAACTCATCCGTGTAACGTTTCGTACTCATAACCACCTCCGCCTAAGCCATAGTTTATGGCTGCGAGGTGTCTACGAAATCCTGGGCGATTCAACCTGCTTTATGTCGTCGTCAGTCAGGTCTACCCATAAGGCATTGGCGGGCCTGGTGGTCACATACCATAAATCCCGCAGGACGCGCTCAAAGGGTTTGGCTGGGAGCGGAATATACAGCTGAAGGGAGGAGGCATCCATGGCAGGTACTCAGTGTTTTTTCTATGTTCCTTTGCAATAGCGATGTTGTCTAGCTCCAAGGTAATGACCTTTGACCAAGCATCATTTCTGCAACCTCAACTTGGGGGCAGTCAACGTGAAAGACGGTTTTCGCTCCACTTGATGCAAGTCAAGACCACGCATAGAGAGCTGTTCCATGATGCCATTACTATCCGATGAGCATGTTGATGAACCTACTTTCGTCGCTGGCGAAATGCTTCGAGACTTCGTACCGGCGATTTCCGCCCGGCAGGTGAGCGGCGCAATATCGTTTGCCAGACTGCCATCGCCGTCACTCCGGACTTGGTGGCAGCGGCGACAACGCAGACAGCGGCAGAACGAAACGACAGGGGCGCATTCTCGCATTCCTCAGATTCGCTATATCCAAAATGATATAACGGTTGGAACAGGTCAACCTCGTGGCCGATGCCCGGATTCTCTGCTTTGGCGGGCCTGGGCACCTTGACCAAAATCAAACCCGGGCCAGTCGCGTTGCCGCCTACACTTGGCGCCTGGCGGAGAGCGAGGAGAGCGGGCGATGAGTGATGCCGACAAGGCGGTCGAGTTGAGTGGAAACCTGTCGTTGAGCATCGCCGGGCAAAGCCTGGGCGGGCAGGGACGGTTCGCACTGCTCGGCCTGATCGATGCCTGCGGTTCGATCAGCCAGGCCGTCAAGCGCATGGGCATGACCTACAAGAACGCCTGGGACGCCGTGGACGCCATGAACACCGCCGCCGGTGAGCCATTGGTCGCACGCACGGTGGGCGGCCAGGGCGGCGGCGGGGCCCAGTTGACGGATCGCGGACGCGACCTGATCCAGCGGTTTACCCAGATCGAGCGCGAACATCGTATTTTTCTGGAATCACTCCAGGCATCGGGCCTGCAGGACGATCTCAATCTGATCCGGAGGATCGCCATGAACACCAGCGCTCGCAATCAGTTCCACGGCTATGTCGGCAGCCTTGTCCCCGGCGCGGTCAACGACGAAGTGCATATCGTCGTCGCGCCGAACCTGCAGATCGTGGCGACCATCACCCACGGCAGTGCGGAAGGGCTGGGATTGGCGGTTGGCAAGCAGGCGTTCGCCCTGGTCAAGGCGTCATCGGTCATCGTTGCCAATGTCGTCGAAGGGGCGCGCTATTCGGCCCGGAACTGCCTGACTGGAACCGTTGAACGCATCAGCCAGGGCGCGGTGAATGACGAGATCGTGCTGGATGTCGGCAATGGGTGCTCCGTGGTGGCGATCATCACCCGCCAAAGCACCCAGGCGCTGGAGCTGAAGGTGGGCGAAAAGGCGACGGCGTTGTTCAAGGCATCGAGCGTGATCATTGGCGTGCCGGGGTGAGTTGATCCGGTTGTTGTCGCGGTAAGAACATGAAGGCCTGTTGTTGCAGGTATGGGCCGTTCTCAACGCAGTAGGTATTCCGCGACTGAGGCGCGGACGCATATGCAGGCAGCCAGCATCCCCAAAAATCACGCAGCGTTTCTGGAGCGAGCGCTTCCTCTTCTTCAGGGCGAAGAGCGTTTTGTTGGCGTCGCCGCCGCGGGCTCCTTCGCCAATGGAAAGATGGACGAGTTCAGCGACCTGGATCTTGTCATCGCAGTGGAGCCGTCCTTCATGGCGGCGATCACGGTCGAGCGGCAACGCATCGCTGCCGGGTTGGGACCGCTGGTGGCAGCTTTCACCGGCGAGCATGTCGGCGAGCCACGGGTTCTCATCTGCCTGTATGACGGGGAGGGCGGCAATCCTCCACTCCATGTCGATCTCAAGTTTGTCTCGCTATCTGACGCGGCCACCCGTGTGGATGAGCTCTCCGTACTTTGGGAGCGAGACGGTCGCCTGAGCCAGGTACTTCAGGCTGAAGAGTCCCGTTTTCCCATGCCGGACCTGCAGTGGATCGAAGATCGTTTCTGGGTCTGGATTCACTACGCAACACTGAAGATCGGGCGCGGCGAGCTGTTCGAGGCGGTCGATTTCCTTGCCTTTCTCCGCATGAAGGTACTCGGCCCCCTCATCCTCGTGGAAGCCGGGGCGCAACCGGCTGGTGTACGTCGGGTGGAAACGTCAGCGCCATCGCGCGCGACACAGCTTCAGGAGACCGTGGCTGCGTACAACACTGCTTCATGCATTCGCAGTCTCCATACGGCGGTCGAACTGTATCGCTCGCTTCGGAATTCGGTTGGAACGGACGACGTGGTTGCTAACGAAGCGGCGGAAAGCACGGCGATGAAGTATTTGGAAGGTGCCACCGCAGGCTGGAATGATCCATGTCGAAGCCACCCCGTGGTTTGGCAGTAGCACCATTCGCAATCCGATCCATTCCGATTCGACTTTCGAGAGGTATACCGTGCCGTCGTTTCAATATTCATGCGCAGTCGCTTTCTCCGACCTTGCCCCCCAATGTCCAGCACCGGTAGCGGTGAGAATCGCCAAGGTCCTTGGGTTCGGGGCAGCCATTTCGATGCTGGCCTTTTCAGCGAGGGCTGAGCCAGTCGTGAGTACCAGCGACGTGGAGCGGTTCTACGCAATTTACGAAGCCGCCGATGGCAAGCCGACGGCGGATCAGCTGCAGCGTGACTATCTGGATCAGGGGACCGATGGCCTGAAGCACTTTGCGAGTATTCGCAAGATCACTGGCGAGCGCATCGCCAAAGCCATCAACGAGCGGCCTGAAATCTACGTGCAGGCACGCGAATGCGTCGCGGCATTGCCCGCCGCCAAAGCGCGCGTTGGTAGCGCATTGAATCGTTTTTCCGAACTCTATCCAGAAGCGCAATTTCCACCCGTGACGATCTCGGTGGGTCGCGGCCGGCCTGTGGCGGTTGCGGGCCCGAATGACGGCATCAACATCGGGTTGGAGGCGCTGTGTGCAACGACCTTCATCAATCCGAATGTCGAGGATCGCTTGGTCCGCGTCATGGTTCATGAGTTCATCCATGTTCAACAGAACCCGGAACTGACTGACAAGGAGAATCCCACGGTTCTTGATCTGTCGCTTGTCGAAGGCTCGGCTGAGTTTGTGACGGAACTGCTTACCGGCGATGTCGCTTACGCCTACATGGCTGATCTGGTGAAGGGGCAGGAACTGGAGATAGAGACCAGATTCCAGGCCGACATGGCATCAACCGACCTGTCGAAATGGCTTTACAACTCCACCCCGTCCAATCCTCAGGACCTGGGCTACTGGGTCGGTTACCGGATCGCCAAAGCCTACTACTCCAATGCCAAGGATAAACGTCAGGCGCTTGAGGAGATCATCACGACGAGCGATGCGCGAGCGATTCTGGCGGGCAGCGGCTGGGAGCCGGGATCGGGAATCGAGTGAGAAAGCAAGCTGCGGGCGGTGTCAATCAGTACAAACCAGATGTGATTCATGGCTCCTCCGCCAACCTGCCCGCAGCGAGGCAATGCCGCGACATCGCGGTTGAACGCATCGAGCATGGCCAAGAACAGCTGCCAACATCGCCTCAGCGGCAACGGAATAGAGAGCAACCCGGTTTTCTTCGGGGCGATCGCACCGTGAAGGAAGGGAGCTGGCTGACGCAGCTCAATGGATGCAGTAGCAGCCCACGCGTATCGACCTCCGTGCGCTGATAGACCATCCAGCCGAAATGTCAGAGGCGCCTAGCGGATCCGCAGTGTCAAACCGTGTGTCAAAGCCTCCAGCAGCGCGCTGACTTTCGGAAGTGCTTCACGGCTCTTTATCCACGCCAAGGTCAGCGCCAGGCCTTCGGTGGCCAGGTGCGGTAGCACTTCAACCAGGCTGCCGTCTTCAAGGTGGCCACGTATCAACCAGGTCGGCAATTGCGTGATGCCGCATCCGGCGACTGCGGCGGTGACCTGGCCTTCACCATCACCCACTACGAGCTGGGTGGGTATCGTGCCGTAGTCGACTTCCCCGGCCCGTTCACCGGCAAAGCGCCACGGACTGACCGAACCATCTGCACGGCCGTAGCCGATGCCACGGTGCATATCCAGATCCCGTCGCGTCGCCGGCACGCCATGTGCGGCGAGGTACGTTGGCGCCGCACAGAAGACGTGCCGTTCATTGCCCAGAAGCCGGTGTCCAAGCGTGATGGGCCAGATATCGGGTCCTCCGATCCGCACAATGACATCCACGCCTTCATCGACAGGGTCGATAAAGCGGTCGGAGAAGGAAACGTGCGGCCGTGTCAGTGGATGGGCCTGCGCGAAGGCAAGAACGATCGGAAGCGCCTGCAGGCGTCCGAATGCCGCAGGGAGGTCGATCCGCACGCGACCGCTGGGTTCGGCGTCCTCGGCACGGAGCGACACTTCGGCCTCCTCCAGGTTGGCCATCACCTCGATGCAGGTCTTGTGGAACGCAGTGCCAGCATCGGTAAGTGACATGCGTCGCGTCGTGCGATGGAACAGGCGTCGGCCAAGTCGGTCTTCCAGCCGCGCGATGGACTTGCCGACTGCTGACGCGGTCAGGTGGAGCCGCTCGGCAGCGGCCGTGAAACTCCCTGCATCGGCGACGCAGACGAAAACGTCGAGGCCTTTCAGGCGTTCCGAGGGATGCATCAGCCAAGCTTCTCCAGTTGCAGGAATCTGATTCCGTAAAGACCGTAAAAAGCATCCATAAACGGAATCGAACTCCACGATAGTCTGCTCGCATCATTCGATCAATCACTCCAGGGAATCTGATGAAACACGAACGACCGACAGTCCTCATAACCGGTGCAACGGGCCAGATCGGCGGCGAAACGTTGCGGAATCTCAGCCTCGATGACCGGGTAGCGCCGGTGGCCGCAGTGCGTTCAGCCGCCAAGGCCGCGCCCTTTCAGGCACGTGGAATCCGCACCGTGATTCTCGATTTCGACAGGCAGGAGACATTGCTGCCGGCCCTGCGGGGCATTGACCGCGTGCTGTTGGCCACCGGCTACACGGTAGACATGCTGCGCCAAAGCAAAGCGTTTCTCGATGCGGCCAGGCTGGCGGACGTGAAGCATGTGGTGCATCTGGGAGCGTGCGGCGGCGACGATGCGACCGTTGGGCACTGGGCATGGCATCAGTTCGTGGAGCGCTACATCGAATGGTGCGGCTTCTCATTCACGCATCTACGGCCCGAAGTCTTCATGCAGAACCTGCTGAGCTACGACGGCACGCGTGCCGTCAACAACGGTGTGATCCAGCAATACACCGGGGATGCGCGTTTCAGCTGGGTCGATGGCGATGACGTGGCGGCGGTGGCCGCTCAGGCACTGACATGGCCGGAAGCACATGCCGGGCAGACCCATCGGCTTGGCTACGACTCGAAATCCTACGGTGAGATCGCGGCGATGATGAGCGAACTGCTCGGTCAACCATTCCACTATGAAGCCCTCAGCCCGGACATATTCCTGGAGAACATGCGGGCTGCCGGCGCGAACATGGCCTACATGGAATGCGTGCATGACAACTTCAAGCGTGCAGCGGCGCGATCCATTCCAGGCATCGAAGATACGTTCGATAATTTCCAGCAGATCACTGGCCGCGAGCCCGTGCGCTGGGCCGATTTCATCGTGAAGCATCGCCAGGCTTTCGCGTACTGACGGTCGCCTGGATGTAGATGGAGATGCCCATTCAGGGTGGAAGCAGTTGCCCAAGAGGCAGTGGTTTTCCACCCGGGGCGGGCATCACGCGCGATGCGGGAGTGGAGACGATCCCGGGTGGGATCATGCCGACGGCTTGGCCGCCTTGGAGGGGGCGGCCAAGGGTTTCTCGCGGATGAATTGGGAGTGGCGAAGCGGTCACTGAAGAGCATCGGTGCGGAATGGTTCGCTTCCTGACGCTCTGCTGTTCATCTTAGGTGGGTACCGATGCTGCGAACACGGTGTGATGGTCGATCAGGTGCTGCGGGTTTTCGTTGGGACTGTTCGATTCGAGCTGCAATTCTGCGGGTCGCTGCATCTTCACAATCCATCCACGTGTTCCAACGTCAGCTGAAAGCGGGACGCGGCTACGGCAAAAAGGCCGCTATATTCCAGACTCCCCAAACGAAGGAGGGTGTGGAATGTTCATGACCAAACAACAGTTGGTGATGGTGCGTACGCTCGGCGTGGCGATCGTCGCGACCGTAGGTCTTGCTTCCTGCGCAACCTATAAAGAAGAGTTTGCAGGGATCAACTCGCGCCTCGATCAACTCGACACGAAGGTGCAGGGCGCGGCCCAAAGCGCCGAATCGGCCAATCAGTCCGCACAGCGGGCCAATCAACGACTGGATCAAATTGAAGGTCGCGTCCAGCAGCTCGAAACGGCGCCGCGCCGCACGCCGCGCGGTTGATCGCTCTTGCACAATTGGTGACAAACGCCTGAGTCCGGGACCCGGTGGCCTTTGCCGGCCACTGGTTTCCTTTCCCCTACACGGTCTTCATTCCAAGGAACCGTCCTATCCGTACGTACACATACACGGCAATCCGAGCCATTCATTGCGCGCTGGCAATGGCGCTGGCGTTCGCGAGTATCGGCATGGCCAGCGCCGAAGATGGCGCCGCGCAACCGGTGGCCGCTGTCGATCAGCTTCCGCCAGACCAACACGTGTCCGAGACCGTGATCGAGCTCGCAGGCTGGGTCGTCGCAAGCAACGATAACCAAGGCTATCCGTTCGCGATCATGGACAAGGCCGCTGCACAGATTTTGGTATTCGACGGCGATGGCCGGCTTCGCGGCGCAGCGCCGGGGCTTTTCGGCTCGGCGACCGGCGATCACACGGCGCCAGGCGTTGCTGGTCTGGCGCTTCGCGAGATTCCGGGTCGGGACCGCACAACGCCTGCGGGTCGCTTTGTAGGCGGTTTCGGCCCGTCAATCGACGCTGGGCGCGTGCTGTGGGTGGACTACGATTCCGCGGTTTCCATCCACCCGACCGCCACCGGCGTGCCGGCCGAGAGGCGTGCCGAACGTCTTGCATCGCCCTCGCCGGACGACAACCGCGTCACCCACGGCTGTATCAATGTTTCGCCCGAATTCTACGAGCTGATCATCAGTTCCACGTTCGAGCGGGGCGGGGTGTTCTACATCCTGCCGGACAAGGCGTCGCTGGCGGAGACGTTTCCGGAGTTCGCGCAAAGTCGCGCGACGACGCAAGTCAGCCATTGAGGCCGTGCACGACCAGCCCGCTGGTAGAGGTGGCGCGTTGCCTTTGGTGTGCGAGGCAGCGAGGCGACTGACACGGTTCGTGGCCTGTCCTCTTCCTCGGGTATGCAGCGCGATGCAGTGCCTTCCATGCAGTGGGAATCCGGACAGAAGTTGCGTCTGATCTTGGCGGTTGCTCGATCCGCCAAGGTGCTGGGCGATGCCGCCTTGGCTCGGCACTTGTCTCGTCCGCATTGCTCCGTCCAGTGGCCTCTGCGAATAGGCCTGACGATTCATTGATGCTGAAGCAGCTTCGCGGCGCAACTCGATTCTGGACTTGGTCGATGTTCGTTCCTGGCCGGAACCGACTCGTCGTTCAGCGCAGCGCGAAGCAATCTCAAGCGGTTTTCAGTCCGCGCAGCAACAGTTCGAGTGCAGCGGTCGCCTGCGCCAGGCGAGCGCTGCCGTCGTCGCCTTCGGCTATCCAGAATGCAGCTTCTGCGAGGCTGCCGTAGATCAGCGATGCCAGCGCCCGTGCATCCACCGGCGCGATCACGCCACGCTGGATGAGGCTGTCGATCAGACGCTGCATCGAGGCGACGCAGTGCCGCTGCGAATCAGGTGAGGCTCCGCCCAGCACGGCGCGTGCATCGCGCAGCACGATGCGCTGGATATCCGGTTCCAGCGCCATGTCCAGGTACGCGACACAGCGCTGGCGAAAGCCTTCCCATGCATCTTCGGCCGCATTGCTGATCGCCTGAAGGCGCGTATCGGTCTCGGCATCGATCTGATCGACCACGGCTGCCAGCAGGCCTCGCTTGTCGCCGAAGTGGTGGTACAAGGCGCCGCGGGTAAGCCCGGCCTGGGCGGTCAGGTCGTCCATCGAAGTCGCCGCATAGCCGTGTTCACTGAACACCCTGCGGGCGGTGGACAACAGACTGGCGCGGGTTTCTTCCATTTCAGCGCGGGTGCGGCGGACCATCCGGAACTCCTTGCAGACGAGATGCATGATTGTTTACATACGGGGCGTATGAATGTAGTCTCTTATTTATACGCTCCGTATGTATTGTCGTGGCGCGGCCTGTGCCAAGCAAGTCCGGCCGCATTGGAGACCTCATTGGCTGCTTCCTATCGTGAACTGTTCGCTACGCCTGGCGCGCCAGGCCTGGTTCTGGCGGGGCTGATCGCCCGTTTGCCACTGCCGATGACGGGCATCGGCATCATCAGCCTGCTGTCTTCGTTACGGGGCAGCTATGCCCTGGCCGGCGCGGTGTCCGCGTTGTTTGTTCTGACCTACGCGGTTCTCTCGCCGCAGGTGTCGCGGCTGGTTGATCGGCATGGACAGGGGCGGGTGCTGCCCTTCGCGACTGCCGTCAGCGTCATCGGATTGCTGTTGCTTGCCGTCGCCACGTGGCTGGAGGCGCCCGACTGGACTCTGTTTGCCGCCGCCGTGGCGGCTGGCTGCATGCCGAGCATCTCGGCGATGGTGCGCGCACGCTGGACGGCGCTGCACCGCGGTCGTCCGCCGTTGCAGGCTGCCTACTCACTGGAAACGGTGCTTGATGAACTCAGCTTCATCGCCGGGCCGCCCATCGCGGTGGGCCTGTCGATCACGTGGATGCCCCAGGCAGGCGTATTGGCCGCGGCGGTGCTGCTGGCCATTGGCGTCGCTGCGCTGGTGGCGCAGCGGAGTACCGAGCCTGCCGTGGAGTCGATCGAAGCGGCGACCCACAGGCAGCAACCGATGATCGCTTTCCCGGGTGTGGTCTGGCTGGTGGTGCTGATGATCGCGATGGGCCTCATCGTCGGCAGCATCGATATCACCAGTGTTGCGTTCACCGCTGCGCTTGGCCAACCCGGTGCAGCCAGCCTTGTGCTGTCCGCCTACGCGCTCGGTTCCTGCGCGGCAGGGCTGCTGTTCGGCGCGCAGCGCCTGTCGCTTCCGCTGCACCGGCAGTTGTGGCTGGGGGGTGCGGCGACCGCGCTGACCACCTTGCCGCTACTTTACGCCACGGGGACCGTCCAGCTGGCGTTGTCCGTTCTGGTGGCCGGGTTGTTCTTCGCGCCGACGATGATCGTGGCGATGTCGCTGATTGAACGGCGGGTTCCTGCGCAACGTGTGACCGAAGGCATGACCTGGCTGTTGGCGGGTCTCAATGTCGGCGTGGCGGCCGGTGCCGCAGTGTCCGGGCAGATGGTCGATCGCATCGGCCCTCATGCCGGCTTCGTCGTTGCGCTCTGCGCAGGCGGCCTTGTGCTGATCACCTCATGGCTGAGCAGCCGGGCACTCCAGCGCTCGGATCACAACGATTGCCGCGCCGATCCCGTTACCGACGCCGGCTGACGCCGGTACTGTTTCCTCCGAGGTCCTTCCCCATGTCCATCCAATCGTCAGTGCCCACCGAGGCTGCTGCGCGGCACCCGTGGCTGGCTGTTTCCGCCGTCGGCCTGGCTACCTTTTCCGTCGTCACCACCGAGATGCTGCCCGTCGGCTTGTTGACCTCCATCGCTGCAGCACTGGGGAGCAGCACCGGCGACGCCGGGTGGCTGATTTCGTTGCCGGCGATGCTCGCTGCGGTGTCCGCGCCGTTGGTCGTCATCGCCGCCGGGGCCCTCGATCGTCGGTTGATCCTGCGTGCACTGCTCGGCCTGCTGTTGCTGGCCAACCTCGCATCGGCGCTGGCACCGAACATGGCGGCCATGCTCATGGCGCGGGCGCTGGTGGGGCTCTGCATGGGCGGCATCTGGGCCATTGCCGGCGGGCTGGCGGCACGTCTGGTGTCCGAATGCCGGGTGGGTCTGGCTACCTCGATCATCTTCGGTGGGGTGGCAGCGGCATCGGTGCTGGGCGTTCCGCTGGGCACGCTGATCGGCGACGCCTATGGCTGGCGTGCCGCATTTGCGGGCATGTCGCTGCTGAGCGGATTGGTGTTGCTGCTCCATCTGGGCGTCATTCCGGCGCTCCCGGTTGCGAGAGGAGTGAGCATGCGGATGTTCCTGCAACAGCTGGGCAATCGTGCCCTGCAGCGGGGGCTGCTGCTCACGCTGTTGTTGGTGGCCGGTCACTTCATGGTCTTCACCTTCGTGCGCCCGTTGCTAGACGCATGGTCCGGTGTCGGAATGCGCTGGATGGGGCCCTTGTTGTTTGCTTACGGCGTCGCCGGGATTGCCGGCAATTTCCTGATGGGCCCGCTTGCTGCACGTTGGACCAGACCAGCGGTGACGGCAATTTCAGTGGGACTGCTGCTGACGCCGTTGCTGTGGCTCTCCGCCGGTACGACCTTTTGTGGCGCCATCTGGGTGCTGTTGTTGTGGGGGCTGGCTTATGGAGGCGTCTCGGTAGGACTGATGACCTGGATGATGAAGGCCACGCCACGGGCGATGGAGGTCGCCGGGTCGTTGTACGTAGGCGTGTTCAACATCGGCATCGCGGCGGGGGCGTGGGCAGGTGGGTGGTTGCTTGATCACAATGGGATCACCGGCAACCTGTGGGTAGCCGCGGCGCTGGCATTGGCGGCACTGCTTGCCTGCATAGGCGCCCGTACGCTGTCGGGATCAGCAGAGCGGCTGAAAGCGCATCCGCACGGTTGATCGGACAGCCTGAATCATTGCTCCTGTCCAGAAGTCGAAGCAGCCGATAGGCGGTCTCCCAATCGCAAGGGTCATCCAGCGAACGAAGCGACTACCTGGCTGCGAACATCCAGGGGACCCTGCGTTGCCGGCCGTAGGCCGGTAACGCAGGGCCATGTCGTCAACGTATCGGCAAGGCGACCGGACGCAGCGGCGCGGCATCCCCGCCGCGGATCTTCAGTGGCCCACCAATGAAGGCGAACTCATAGACCCTGTCGCGGGCCAGTTCGTCCAGCGCGATCAGTTCGATGATCGGTGCACCCTGTTGGGCCAGCAGGTAGGTGTGCAGTGGCACATAGTCGTCAGCCACTTCGGAGGGGAAGGTCTCGAAACTCAGGTTGTCGGCGCCCACCACAATCGCACCCCCGTCTTCGACCAGAAAGCGGGCTGCATCCAGACTCATGCCCGGCGGATTAGCCATGTAGGCCTTGGGCTGGTTGAACAGCTGCATGCGCCCGGTGCGGATCAGCACGATGTCTCCCTCCTGCAGGCTGACGTTCTGCCGGCGCAGCGCATCCTTCAGGTCCTGGCGGGTCACCCGGTAGCTATCCGGCAGCATGTTCACGCCCTTGGCGCCGGCGACGTCGATCAACACGCCACGCGCTACCAGCGGCGGGAATTTCTCGATGCCGGTGACCTTCCAGCCGCGATCGCCAAGGTGCTTGCTGGCCTCGAAGCCATTCCAGATGCGACCGTGGATGCCGAAATGGTTGAGCGCGTCGATATGCGTGCCGGTGTGGCTGTACATCGAGAATGCAGTGCCGGTGTAGCTGCGCGTGGTATTCATTGCTGCGCCAACACCCATGGGGTCGTCGATCATGGTGCCGTGCGGGGTGTGGGTCATCCAGAACTGGTAGTGCGGGTCGCCTGCGTCCTGCCAGCTGGGCATGCCGACGTAGTAGTCGGTGGCCAGATCGTAGACCTTGCCGCCGCTGACCCGCGACAGGATCGCGGCACGCGATGCTTCGGTGATCAGATTGAGTCGGCCGATTTCATCCGTTGGGCCCCACGGACTGACGCCGACCTGCTGGCCGGAAGGCACCTGTTCCGGCGGTGGGCTCTGGTGCGCGACGGCCAGTGGTGAGATTGCGGCCAACAACAGGCCGAGCGCGGTGGAGCGGCGACACACGCGCGATGCTGGGAACGGAGACAGAAGCGACATTGCAGTACCTGGTTCAGCGGGGGAGAACACAGGTTAGGCAGCGCCCGCGGAGCGAAACAGTCACCGCCGGGCAGCTCAGTTTTCGCTGGGCGTCAGCAATCCAGGCCGTCGGACTGCGGCAGTGCTTCGTGCAGGAAGTCAATGAAGGCGCGCACCTTGCGTTGCAGGTGGCGTTGAGTGGGATAGACCGCGTAGACGATGCGCGGCGGATAGCGATGATCGGCCAGCACCTGTTGCAGCTGGCCGTTGGCGAGCGCCGGTGCGGCCAGGAACGAGGGCAGCGCGCCGATGCCAAGGCCAGCCACCAACAGGTCGCGCAGCAGCAGGCTGTTGTTGGCATTGACCCGCGCGGGCTGGGTCACCGTGACGCGGCCATCCGGGCCGTGCAGCGGCCAGCTGCCGGGCGAGTCGGACAGGCTGTAGGCCAGCAGGGTGTGGTCACCCAGCTGCTCCACCGTGGTGGGGGCAGGGTGCTGTTGCAGATAAGCCGGCGCCGCGCACAGTACCTGCTGCAGCGATGCCAGCCGCCGCGCGACGAGCGTGGAGTCGTCCAGGTCCGCACGCAGCCGCAGCGACACGTCGAAGCCTTCGCCTACGGTATCGACCAGCCGGTCTTCCATCACCAGGTCCAGCGCCAGCTGCGGATGCTGGGCGAGGAAGCGCGGCAGCAGCGGAGACAGCGTACTCAGTGCGAACGACAGCGGCGCATTGACCCGCAGTCGGCCACTGATCTCACCGCGCTGATCGGCGATGCCGCTTTCCAGTGCATCCAGATCGTCAAGCAGACGGCAGCATTCCGCGTAATACGCTTTGCCGGTATCGGTCAGGCTCATGCGTCGGGTAGTCCGTTGCAGCAGCACGACGCCGAGGTGAGCCTCCAGCATCCGCAACTGTTTGCTCAGCCCCGCCGCCGACATGCCTAGGTCTTCGGCTGCCCGCGCCAGGCCACCGCGTTCGACGATTCGTCGAAAAGCGCGCATCAGGTTGAAGGAATCCACGGCCAGCCCCGCTGCGAAAAACGCGCCCAGGGTAGCGGAAATGCGGGTGGTCGAACGATGGCGCGGTTGTGCCGGGTGCACGCCTTGTTCAGCCCCGGCGACTCCTGTCGATCCGACGGGGGACGCACGCGTCCATGGATAGCGGGGGGCGGTTGTTGGAGGATGTCGGGGCAGCGGGTGGCCGGCCAATGTCAGTGCGAGGCCTGGATATCACCCTGCTGGACCAGATCATGGGATACCCGACCCACACGATCCTGCGCCGGGACCTGCAGGCGGTGCTCCTGGACCATGTGGCTCGGGTTGGTATCCCGGTGGAGTTCGGACATCGAGCGGTAGCGATTGAGCTGGATGAGAGTGGAAGGGGCGTGGCGCTGTTTGAGAACGGGGAGCGAATCCGCCCAGATCTGCTTATTGGCGCCGATGGGCGCATGAACTCGGTGGCGCGTAGCTTCGTCGCAGGTGACAACAGGCCAATCTACCAAGGCTTTGTGAACTGGATCGGGGTTGCACAGGGGAAGGATGCACTGGTGAACGAAATCGGGATCCAGGACTACTGGGGTCCTGGCCATCGTTTTGGTTGCGTCGCGATCCGTTCAGATCTGGTGTACTGGGCAGCCGCTCAGGCGCGGCCATTGCCTGGGAAGGAGGCCGCCACGAACCTGCATAAAGAAGTCATGGATCTGTTTGCAGGATGGTCCGGCCCTGTCGCCCGCCTCATAGATGCCACACCGGGGCATTCGATCCAGCGGATTGCTGTACACGACCTGGAGCCGCTGAAGACACGGAGCCGGGCAAATGTTCTGCTGGTCGGAGATGCGGCGCATGCGCCGCTGCCGACCTCGGGCCAGGGCGCTTGCCAGGCGTTGGAAGACGCGTGGCATCTTGCGCGATGCTTGGAAGGCAACGGCGGTTGTTTGGATGAAGCACTGCTGCGCTTCGCATCGGTCCGCAGGCCAAAAACTGCAAAATTGGCAGAGCAGGGCCGAGTGTTCGCGCGGGGGCTTTTCACCACCGACCCAGAGGCCTGCCGTATTCGCGATGAGCGTGCCAAGGCGTCCGATGCGGTGCGCGATGCGCATGCGATGGCGGAAGGATGGTCGCAGGGATTGCCGATGGGAGCGTGCACCGATCAGAGTCCAGTGGATGGCGCTGGCAGTCTATATCGCCTCTGAAAGGCAATCGTGGCTTGGCCGGCATATGGCGAGTGAGGGCGGAAGAGGTATCCATATGGTCGGAGTCTGATGATCGCTTCCGCATTGCGACCTATTGCGGAGCTGAGCAGGCCTGGCCGCTCTTGGCGATGGCGTCGTGAACCGGGGAATCGGTACAGAGCGTCCGCTTTTGGCCGAAAGCGAGCTCCACGTGCTGTCAACTACCTTGTCGTCCGCCTGATCACCCCGCACTGATCAGGAACAGACGGAAGTCTGCTTCTTCTGGCCCGGATGGAATGCTGTGCACCATTCCCATCTTCGGAAGATTACGCTCCCAGTAGGCGTGCGCGGTCTTGTCCTTACGAAATGTGGCCAGAAGCCATTCGCCCGTTGCGGGTCGCACAAGGTCTTTGACCACCGCTGCTGCGACGCCCTTGCCTCGATGTTTGGGCAGGACAAACAGATCGGCCAACTCTGGTAGGCGCCGCCCTTGAAGCTCGACCTCATCCACCTGGACGAACCCGCACAGCGCGCCGTCGAGCCAGATCAGACGAGTCCATGCAGGCTCATTCCGCAACCGGGACCGGACATCGGCGAATGCGCAGTCATAAAGACCATCGGAAAGGATCTCTTCGTCACTCCAAGCCGATGCTTCGAAGTAGTACAACTGCATCAATCTGAAAACCACATCCGCATCCTGCGCGGTGGCGTTGACAAGTGTCAGTCCGTCCATCTAATAGATTCATCCACATCAGCCATGCTGATCCCGATGATAGCTGGTGCAGGAAGAGCGCAGAAAAACTATTCTTCGACTGCTATTGGACGCTCGAACATCAAGCGTCTCCTGCTGGCCGCAGGGAGTCATGCGCCCTAAAGCCGACATCCGTGAGATTCTCGTTGGAGCCTATGTCCGCATATCCCGTGTCGGACGCTCTCCGCGATATGGCTGAGGAGTTCGTCGTCGAGCGCGAGTATCAGCGCTGCATGCACCAAGTGACGGTTCGTGCGGGTTTGCAGGGCTTCTACACTCCTGACATCGGTTCTTGCAGTTCGTCGTAGATCTGCTTTAACCCTTTCAATTCGCTCGCGTAATCGAAGTCTGGATCCTCGCGTTCCGTCACGAGCTCCAATACTTCGAAGATGAGCCCCTCCACGCCGCTGCGGTTCCACTCGGCCTGCAGTATCTGATCTGCGTGCTTGCCCATAAGCAGTTCGAAGCGTGCGCGATTGAGTGATGCGTGTACGTTGCGACTCGCGCCGAGCAGCAGGTGACCGCTTGCGCGGTCGCGGATGGCATAGATGCCCATCGGGGGGAAGGCGTCACGCGCTTGGCGCGCGGTCGCCCGTCGCGCCAAGCGCGATGCCGTGTTGGCGTGAGAGTCCATCTTTCTTCTCCTTGTGGCAGTAGTAGAGGCCGTGGAGCACCAGCATGGCCAGGAATGCGGCAGGGCAGGCCCAGAACACGCCTGCTAAACCGAAGCGTGCTTCCAGTACCGCTGCGACCGGCAACTCGATGCCAATGATCGCCGTCAAGCTCAGGAGTGCCGGCACCAACGCCACACCACGCGCGCGCATCGCGCCCACCAACACGTTGCTCCATCCGAGCAGCAACACGCTCCAAGCAATGGTGCGCACGATCGCGACTGACAGGTCCAGCGCGGGCCCTGGTTCCAGAAAGACGCGCAGAACGAATGGCGCAAGCACATGTGCAGCCACCACGAACAGTGCGGTGACCACGGCATTCAAACGCAGCCCCATATTCACGATTGCTGGTAGCCGCTCGCGACGTCCCGCACCGATTGCGTGTGCGCTGAAGATTGCTGCGGCGATGCCCAGGCTCATCGCTGGGAACTGCACCCAACTCAGGATCTGCGTTGCTGCGCCATAGGCGGCGGTCGCGGTTGAGCCGTGACGGTTCACTAGGCCGAGTAGGACAATCTCAGCCAGCGCCATCGCCAGCATCTGCATCGTGGCCGGTAGACCGATGCGCACCATGCGTTTAGCGATGACGGCACTTGGCTTGTAGTCCTGCCATCCCGCGCCAATGGCAAGCGGATGGCAGTTCCGACGCCAACGCCGGATCAGTACGGTTAGCGCAGTGATTTGTGCGACGAGTACCGAGACTGCCACGCCTGCCACGCCCAAAGAGGTGCCGGCCACAAGGAGCGGCGTGGACACCGCACCCACGATTGCCGCAGCCAGCAAAGACCACATCGGTGAGAGCGCGTCGCCGGTGCCGCGGCTCAGCGACAGGCCTGCCCAAGTGACGAAGACGCAGGGCATCACCAGCAGCATTGCGCGTGCATAGCGGATTGCGGTCGGCAAGATGTCGGTCGGCGTGCCGAGTGTTTGCATCAACCACGGTGTGCACCACACACCGATCATTGCGACCGCAAGCCCGACGCCAAGCGCCGCCACGAAGGCCGTCGCTCCCACGCGGCGCACTTGTGCCGCATTCCGCGCACCCCATGCTTGGCCTGCCAGGATAGTCGCGCCGGCCCCCAGTCCGATAATCAGCGACAACAGCAAGAAGAACACGGGAAAGAAAGACGCAGCTGTCGCGATACCGCGCACACCCAGCAGGTGTCCAAGCCAGAACCCATCAAGTAGTCCGCTCGCGCTTTGCAACGCGTGCGTCAGGATCAAGGGTGCCAACAGCGCAAGGTAATGCGTACGCAGCGTTGGTGTGGGTCCTGCGGGTGGCGGTGATTCCGGCTCGTTCATGCGCGTCTCGCGGATCGGGGGCATGCGTGTTCCCACAACGCTGCGACCTATAGCCGCGCACTGGTTGCCAAGAAAGGGAGAAAGGGGCTCGACTTAGCCGGGGGCAGGTTCGATGAGCTGCAGGACGTACGCGCGCACGTCTTGTGGCCATGGGTCCATCTGCGCTATCAACCGCTCGCGGTCGTCGGCAAACAGCGCACGCGATGCCTCCTCGAAGCAGGGGAGGTTGCCGGCCAACGTAGACATGACGTGATATGCGCGCTCGCGCGCCTGACGCGCCTGTTCCCTGGCGCCACCTTTTTGCCGCGCTTCGTGCACAAGCTTGCGTAGAGCCACTGACGCACCGCCAGTTTGCGCCGCAAGCCAGTCCCAGTGTTCTGGCAGAAGTGTTACTTCCCGAGCGACCACGCCGAGTCTGGGGCGGCCGCGTCCCTTTGGGGACTGGGCTGGCGCACTCACTATGTAGCGCGCCACAACAGCATCTTCGCCACCGCTTAAATTCAGATCTACAGGCTGTCCGCTTGCATCGCTGAAGACGAGCGTATGCGCGTCGGCGTCCACCTGCTCCGCGCGCAGCACGGCCAAGGCAACCTCGTGCAAGGGACCTGAGGTGAGGCGGCGCGTGCCAAGGAAAACGGTGTAGCTGGCTGGGATGCTTGGATTCATAGCGCGCATATTACCCGGGTAATATTTATCCGTCAATAACACCCGGATAAAAATAAACCCTGGGAAGCGATCTTTCCATCTGAGTTGGCGCAGCCTGCACCGCCTTGCGCCATCCAACACAGAGCTCAGCGAAAAAGGATTGATCGACGGCCACAAAGGGTTCCGCAGGGACACTGCCCATGAAAAGGAGCTGCAGGGCTCATTGGATATCAGGATGGCCGCTCTTGACCGGCAGCAGTCAAGCCCAGAATTCAGCTTTCGCCCCGGAGTAGTCAGTCCATTGGTGACGACTGATCTGTTGCTGGTACCTTTCTGGGATCGACTGCCTGCAACCAGCTGTATCCGGTCAGTCGTTTGCCCCGAGCCGCGCGATGCGACGGTACTCCTGCCGTATCACCACGCGTTGTCGGCTGACCAACCACCAGGTTCCAACCATCCAGGCGATGGCCCAAGCCGCGAGGCGATGTGCGGCATGCTGCCACTCTGCTGCACTGAACAGATGGCAGGCGATCAGGCTGACCAGGGCGTAGCCGCTCAGCGCGAGCGCTGACGTATGGGCCAGCTTCAGATGCCGCAGCCTGTTGCGCAGTTGCAGCTTCCGGACGGAAGCGTAGACCGACACCGGCTCGTGAGCGGCGATGCGCTGCTCGGTCTGCTGTCGCAGCAGAATGGTCCAACTGGCAACCAGGAATACCGAGAAGAACGGGATCAGCAGCCATTGCCCTGGTGACAGCTTCCCGTCTGCTACCGGCCAGGTGAGCAAGGCAACTCCAGCGACCGTCAAGGCGACTTCGATGACGCGGCGTACCTTCTCCACGCGGCGGTGTCGCTGGGTCTTCCGGGCCATCGCGTCGGCCAGGCCTGACGGGGGCTGCTGGCGTTGCCAGAGCGCGCGGAGCGCGTCGTCATTGATGTCCATCGTGGATCTCCTGTAGTGCCTTTCGGGCTCGGTGCGCCCGCACGCCCACGTTGTCGGTACTGATGCCCAGCATCTCGGCGATCTCCTTGTAATCGAAGCCCTCCAGCTGCAGCAGGAGTACCTGGCGCTGGGGCAGAGGAATCAGGCGCAATGCGTCGAGCAGCCATTGCGTGTCGACTTCGCCGGGGTCGGAGGAGGCGTCGGCAATGGATTCCATTGCCTCCTGGTCCAAGGGTGAACGGTCCGTGCTGCGCACCGCCTGCCGCACGTGGCTGGCGCCAAGATTGTGGGCAATACGCAGCATGTAGGCGGGGAGACGGGCCGGATCACGCAGTCGCGGCAGACCCTGCCACACGGCCAGCAGTATTTCCTGTACGAGGTCCTCCTGCGCGCTCCGGTCGCGCTCGTAGGCACGAACCGTCCGCCATACGCGCGGCAGATGGAGTTGAACGTCGGACCACAACGGGTGCATCAGGGCGATGTCTCCAAATCGGTACAAGCCCTCAGTCGTTCGAAGGCGGCAATTTCTTACACGCAGTCTTTCGTTGCTTGAACGGTAAGAAACCACCTTCTGGAGGTTACTACCCAGGGGACTGGCATGTTCATCGTGAGCAGGCGCCAGCGAAAGCCACATACAGGGAAAATGACCATGCGAAAGAAAATTGGCCAATGGGCCGCTGCACTCGGCCGCTCGAAGGGAAAGAAGGGAATACTCGCTGTGGGAGGCGGAATCTGCGTGGCGACGTGGCTTACGGTTGCGATCTCGATGGCAATCGGCGTCGGGACCGGGGCGCGGATCGTCCTGCTGAGTGTGGCGCTTGTAGCCACCGAGGTATTGTTCTGGATAGCGGCTGCATTGTTGGGCGTTACCGTGGTCCAACTACGCCGGAAGCTGCTGGGCAAACTCCTGCCTGGGAGGCGCGGCGATGCAGCGTGAAATCACGCAGACGGTGATCGCGCTCCTGGCCTGTGCAGCTTTGGCGGGCTGCAGTTCGGTTGCCACAACGAACGTGGTGCCAGCGGGTGTGCTTTATCACGGCTTCTCGCTGGTTGATCCCGATGCCGAGCGTGTGGTGGAAGACGCCTACGTCCTGATCAACGACGGCAAAATTGCGGCGGTCGGCTCAGGTGAGTGGAAGGGCCGGCTCCCGGAGCGTTCCGTGGACATGGCAGGCCACTACGCGCTGCCGGGGCTGATTGATGGGCACGCCCACATCACCTCGGGCCCGCACAGCGTGGAAGTGATCGATGGCGTTCCCCTCATCAGCATTCCGAGTGTCGATGCGATCACCCAGTACAACGCAGCCGTCGCGCTCGCTTTCGGGATCACGACGGTTCGCAATCCAGGTGGCGATCCTGCGGCGAACGCCCGTTACGATGCGCAGATCCGGACGGGCGCGTGGCTTGGTCCTGAAGCACTACATGCCGGTGCCGTCATCCAGCCCCCGCCATTTGGCGGTGCCGCGTTCGCCTACCCGCGCTCGGAGACAGAGTGGAACATGGAAGCCCGGCGGCAGGCCGACATGGGCATGCGTTACTTCAAGCTCTACAGCGGACTGGATGCCGATGAACTCAAGCAGGGCATCCAGGCAGCACACCGGAACGGGCTCAAGGCTATCGCACACCTGGACACCATCAGCTGGACGCAGGCGGCACGGCTCGGCATCGATGGCTTGGAACACACCCTGCCCACCAGCGCCGACCTGCTTGAACCCAAGCAACGCGTCACCTACTTGGCCGAGCGTGGCGCGGACGCCCGCTATCTCTTCCGTTGGTTTGAACTGGCAGATTTCGACGGCCCACTCATCCAGGAGATGCTTGCGGAGCTGGCCCAGCGGCGCGTGGTCGTGAGCACGACGCTGGGCGTCAACGAGCTGGCCTACAACAGCGATCGCCTGGACAGCGTGCTTCCGCCCGAAGACCGGGCCTACTCTCATCCAGCCAACCTCGAAGCATTGCTGGCCTTCCTGCCGCGCATGAGTGAAGAGGACCACCGGCAAGCGCGGGCAGTGATGCCTAAGGTGCTCGAGTTCGCGCGAAGGTTGCATGTCGCAGGCGTTCCCGTTCTGGTGGGAACCGACGGCAATGGCGGAGGCCCGGCGTACAGCCGCGAACTGGAACTGCACCTGCGTGCCGGTATCAGTGCCTGGGACGTGCTCCGGCTCGCAACATCGGACGCCGCCGATGCATTGGGCATCGGCAATCGCACCGGCCGCATCGCGGAAGGCATGGAGGCCGATATCGCCTTCTGCGGAAGCAACCCGCTTGGCGATCCAGGAAGCCTGCGCGACTTGAAGCTTGTGCTCGCCGATGGAAAGGCCGGAACGCCCGAGGAGATTCTCGGCAGCGTGGATTGGGCATCACGAACAGCAAGCATCGTGCCTCGATAAACGCCCCGCATCGAGATCGTTGGCTTCGCCGCCGACATCACGCGGGAAAGCACGAGGGCTCTGGGATTGAAGGAAGGAACGAAAGCAACGGCGCTGTTCAAGGCATCGAGTGTCATCGTCGGCGTGCCTGGGTGAACTGTGTTGGTGTAGAGGCGTGTCTGGCGTTGTTCCGCGAGAGCAGGGAAGGGCCGTGACCCGGCCGCGCACGCGAGAAGGTTCCCTCGCGTGCGCGGAAGGCCTGAAATCAACCGCAGCGCCGCAGCAGATGCGTCGTTGCGGGCATCCGTACCGGCTTGGCTGCGGGTTGGATCAGTGGGTGACGCGATGAAGGGTCACAGTGCAGTTCCCGCATAGGCGGCGTGCACGATCGTTCCCTCCAGTGTCTGCGCGTCCTTGAGAAGGTTGTACAGCGGGCAGGTTTCTTCAACTGCATCGCGCAGGGCCAGGATCTCCTGCTCGGACGCTGGTGATTCAATGCGTGCCGTGTAGCGGATGTTGCGATAGTGCGCGGGAGCGGGCACGTTCTTGCCGAAGCGCGGGCTGAGCTCGGCATCAGCGGTCACTTCCAGGGAATCGAGCAGGACATTCCTAGCAGCCGCCTGGACTTCGAAGATATGCGTGGGGCAGGTCGTGGTCACGCCGATCAGATGCTCTTCCGCAGTCGGCCCCAATCCATATCCCAGCAAGCCCGGCGCACTGTCGTGCAGCTGCAGGTGATAGCCGTCCTTGCCGATGAACACCTGGCGCAAGCCGGTATGCGGTTCGACATGTGCACGGGCAACGAGTGGCTCCGCTGTCGGCTGGCTACCCGTTTCCGTCTCCTTCTGCTTGGCCAATACCGCGGGGCGCTTCTCCTGGGTGATGAAGTCACGCAGGCCGGGCGGAAGGCTTGGGTCGCGATGCGCAGGTGTCTGGGTGTACTCGACATCGATACGGCTGATCTGCTGTGGCTGCGTCACCAGGTTGATGGCCGAGGATCGCTCATGAACCGCGCGCTTGAGCGCCTGCAATTGTGCATCGGTGGCCGGGGAGTCGATGTAGGCGACATAGGAGAGATTGTTCGGGTAGCTGAGGTCCTTGCTCTTGCGCTTGGGGACGCTGGTGAACACGACGTCCAGTGAATCCAGCGGTACGTTGGCAGCAGCTGCCTGCACCAGATATTCATCTGCAATGGCGCTGGAAAGCACGCCAACAAACGAATCCCAGGATCCTGCACCGAGGTTGTAACCGGCATAGTCGCGGCCGCTGTCGCTGATGTACTGGAATTCGCCACCCGCACCAATGCGAAGACGGCGCACGCCGGAACGACTCTCGGCCGTCACCTTGGTATGGATCGAGGTCGGTACACCGTCCTGTGCTGACAGAGCCTGGATGGCTGCCCGCTTGTCGGTCAGGTAGTCGCGAAGAGGCGTACTTGACTGCGCTGCAGACGCCGCGGGTAAGAACAAGGCGGTGGACAGGACGGTGGTTAGAGCAAAGAACAACGGACGGGCAATGGGCATGACAGGCAGGACTCCGCAGCTGGCCGGACGGCCGGAATGACTGCCGACTTTCCATGTTGCAAGCATGCTGAGGAAATAGCCGATGGCGATGCCGATATTACCGTTGGCAGAGCGCCGTCATCTGCGGCGACTGATTCCATACAGCACATGGCCTCATTCGATGCGGTCATTATTCAGCGTGGCAACGAGTTCCTAGCATCCGTCGCTCAACCCCCAAAGGAAGTGTGCAGGATGCAGTACATCCCCGTGCGTCACCGTGCGCCCAGCGGCTCCGCCGTAGCGGCGAAGAACAATCATCTGCCGGCGCGTTCTGCTCTTGCCTGCATCATCATTGCTGCATTGGCCGGCTCAATGTTGCCGGCACGTGCGCATGCGCAGTCCAGTGAGCAACTACTGCGTGAGAACGAGCAGCTGAAAGCGGAGATCGCACGCCTGCGCCGGGCCGCCGGCCTTCCGGCCGAGGTTGTTGCTGAGCCCCCGCCGAGCACTGCACTGCAATCTGCGGCTGAATCGATACCGGCGTCCCGTGTCGCCGCCGCACCCGGTGTTGGTGATGCGGCCTTGCTGGATGCAGTGATCGTCAAGAGCGAGCAGATCAAGCAACAACCGGCTTCCATTTCCGCGGTCACCGGCGAGGAGTTGGAGAAGTTCCACGTCAACAACTTCCGCGACATCGTCAACCGTATCGGCAATGTTCGAACGTCGTGGCAGAACCCCAATACCGCTTCGATCTTCGTACGCGGGGTCGGTTGGGCGGCCGGCTCCGGTGTACTCGAACCCAGCGTTGGCGTCGCCGTCGACGGCGTGGGCCACGGCATCAATGCGATCTCGGCGTTGAGCAACTACCTGGATATCGAGTCCGTGCAGGTCGTGCGCGGACCCAATGGGACCGAGGGCGGGCGCGCTGCCAATGTGGGACGCATCGAGATCACCACGCGCAAACCCAGTTTCACTCCGGAAGCGCGCGCGGCCATCACCCTGGGCGAGCGCAACACCACCATCGCAACAGCGGTTGTGGGTGGCGCCATTGTCGATCAGAAGCTGGCGTACCGCTTGAGCGTCAACCGCGAAGCTGCCGACGGTCCCTTCGACAACGCCAACGATACACACTACAGCTGGCGCAACACCGACCGCACCAACGTGCGCGCACAATTGCTGTTCACCCCGAATGATCGGATTGAAGCCAACCTGTCGGTGGATGTCACCCCGAAGGGACGCGAAATCTGCGAGAACTGCTTCTGGTTCAACACCAAGACGCCGGCGACCTACGATTGGACCAGTCTGACAACCGGCAACCCGGGGCAGGTGAACTATGCCGAGGACGTATTCGGAAAACTGCAGCGGCGCTGGTTCGCACAGAACAGCAGTTACACCATCGACGACTATTACCGGCCGCGCGTCAATACCATCGGTGAGTACCCGAACACCTACAAGACTGCCGGCGTCATGGCCAACGTGGCTTACAGACTCAGTGACGCCACCACGTTGACGTCGATCACCGGCTGGCGCGATTACGACTTCTCGCAGGGCGCAGGGTCGCACACCGGCTTTGAATGGTTGCGCGCGCCGCGTGGTACGCAGACGAGTTTCGAGCAACTCAGCCAGGAGCTTCGGCTGGATACCCAGTTGAACGATGCACTGAGCCTGCGTGCCGGTGGCTTCTACTTCCATGGCAAGTTCCCCAACTACAGCCAGACCGAGCGTTACGGCACCGACGGAGGCGCCTACTACGCCAACGCAGCGCAGTATGCGCTGCTGGATCCGATCAATCCCGCGCTGCCCAACGCGGTGGATGCCAACGGGCGGCAGCTGCTGTTCAACTCCGTGTATGGCTTGATCACACAGCGCAAGGAGCGCTACGACAACAAGTCGCTGGCGGCATACTCCAACCTCAAATGGGAGATAAACGATGACTTCAGTGTCAACGCTGGCCTGCGCATCAGCCGTGAAACGCGCAACACCAGCGCTGGCAGCGCGATTTTTGCCGATGGTTATGCCGCAGAGTTGAATCCGGCCAAGGTCAACAATGTTGTCTACAACGGCTTTGCCAACGATGCGCTGGGCAATCTGACCGGCGGCAATTCAGTGGCGCAGTTGGCGTTGGCCGATCTGGTCGCGCAGAAGTACTTCGGCGCGACGGGCTACAACGCGTTGACCGCGAAGCAACGGCAGCAGGTCGCCGCGGCAAAGGCCATTCGTGCCGGACGCATCGGCAGCTCGTATCTGAACATCGCTGCGCCAGAGTATGAAGAAACATTGGTCAGCGGGGTGCTTGGCCTCAACTACCGCATCAATGATGCGCTGACGGTGTACGGCTCGTATCGTTACGGCGAGAAACCCGGCATCACGCAGATCGTCGGTGCCACGGCGCAAGGGGGCAAATCACTGCCGGCAAAGGCCGAGTCCACCCAGGCTTGGGAGCTGGGCTTCAAATCGCTGCTGTTCAACGACACCCTTTCGCTGGCCGGCACGCTGTTCCTGCAGAACATCGACGACTACATCCAGAACACCTTCGTTTACGATGAAGTGCAGACGGCATTGAACAACGATGGCAAGCCCGCTTATGTCGCCGCATTGGGCAACGTGCCCAAGGTGCGCACGCAGGGCCTGGAGTTGGATGTCGCCTACTTTGGTATCCCGTACACCACGCTGCGTTTCTCTGGTGCCTACACGGATGCGACTTACCGCAGGTTCCCGCGCGCGCCGAATCCGGCTGAGCTGGGCGGCAGCAATCCGGCCGGCCCGTACTACGACGCCAGCGGCAAGACCCTGCCGGGTGCGCCGAAGGTCAGCGGCAACCTGTTCGCCGACTTCTCGTACCCGTTGGGGCAGGTGTGGGCGCTACAGTCCAACCTCAATTACAACTATCAGAGCAGCTACTACACCGACACGCTGCTTTCGCGTTACGCCAAGACCGATCCGCTAGGTACCACCGATTTCTCGATCGGCCTCGGCCGCCAGGATGGCCGCTTCGCGATCAGCCTGGTCGCCAAGAACCTGTTCGATCAGGACACCGGCGTGCCGCTGACATGGAATTCCTATAAGCCAGGTATCCCTCGTTGGTTGGGGGTCACGGTGCAGGCATCGCTGTACTGAGGAGCTGTGTGAAGGCCCATAGCTCTGTCGAGATACGGCTGGGCTATGGGAGTACAAGGTTGGAAGGTAGCGACCACCTTCCAACGCTTTCCAAATCGGACCGCAGGGGTTATCGCAGCCGCCGCAAGCTGGGGCGGGTTGTGCCAACGTGCCATGCCAGGCGTGGCAGTGCGCGCATGATCTGGTTCAATCCGAAGTGGTCTGCTCGGTCTACCGAATCCGGATAACTTCAATGCAGCCTGCAGCGTTGTCCGAATTGAACATGGAAGACGGGATCGCTGCCATGGATTACGGCTCCTCCGGCAGCGCTGTATCCCAGGGAGCACGCGGCAGGAAGCAGGCAATGAGTTGGTCAACGACCACCCTGATTTTCGGCGCGAGGTCGCGTGTCGCCGGCCACAATGCCTGTATGGCCGCCCCTTGCACGCCCCGAGGTGCCAAGACGGCGACAAGTGCGCCACTCCTCAGCTCATCGGCCACAAGCCACGTCGGCAACTGGGCAATACCCAGTCCGTCGAGCGCCGCCGCCCGTAATGCTTCGCCGTCGCTGATGGTGTGCCGGCCTTCAATCACCAGACGGGTCGTGCCCGCGTCTTCTCCCTGCAGTGTCCAGGGCACGATGCCGCCGACACCTGCGAAGGTGAGGCAGTCGTGGGCGGCGAGATCCACTGCGCGTGCGGGCGGGCCGTGTTCCGCAAGGTACTGGGGCGAAGCGCAGGTGACCACGCGTTGATGACCCAGGCATCGTGATGACAGGAAGGCACTGTTACCGGGTTCACCCAACCGCACCACCATATCGATCCCTTCTTCCAGAAGGTCGACCGCACGATCGGAAAAACGCACATCCAGGTGCAGCTTGGGATGTCGTCGGGTGACTTTGACCAGCTCAGGCATGATCCATCGCCTGCCGAAACTCACCGGCAGGCTGATACGCAATGTCCCTGCAACCTCGCGCCGGCGCGAAGCCGCCCGGGTCTCTGCTTCGTCCAGCTCGGCCAGCACCCGTATGCAGCTTTGATGGAAGTCCGCGCCTTCCTGGGTGAGAGACAAGCGGCGGGTAGTGCGCTCGAGTAATCGCACGCCCAGTCGCTGCTCGAGCGTTGCCACGCTCTTGCCGACGGCCGATTTGGTCACGCCGAGCCGCTGGGCGGCGGCAGTGAAACTGCCGGTCTCAACGGCTTGGACGAAAGCGCTGATGCCTTGAAGCCTTGAGGCGCTGTAGGTCGTCATAGGGGGTAGATTGAAGAATGTAAGTTGTCAGTCTATCGCCGATAAGTCAGATAAGAGATATCGCCGTTGTCAATAGACTGGTGTGAATCGCCCAGGATTTCGTAGACACCTCGCAGCCATAAACTATGGCTTAGGCGGAGGTGGTTATGAGTACGAAACGTTACACGGATGAGTTCAAGATCGAGGCGGTTCGGCAAATTGTCGAATATGGCCGGCCAGTAGCTGAGGTTGCTGAGCGGCTGGGTGTATCGGTCCACAGTTTGTATGGTTGGAGACGTCAGCACGA
>NZ_LDJI01000039.1 GCF_001431415.1 Stenotrophomonas humi
CCGGCCCTCGCTGAACTTCCCGCGCCCGGCCCTGACCGACGGCACCAGTGGCGTGCGCCCGGCGCAGCTGCGCGGCCTGTCACCGGACCAGGTGCTGGTGCTGGTCAACGGCAAGCGCCGCCATACCTCGGCCATGATCAACGTCAACGGCAGCATCGGCCGTGGCTCGGCGGCGGTGGACATCAACGCCATTCCGATCGCCGCCATCGAACGCGTGGAAGTACTGCGTGACGGCGCCTCGGCCCAGTACGGCTCCGACGCCATCGCCGGTGTGATCAACATCGTGCTCAAAGGCAGTGGCAGCGGCGGCAGCCTGGCGGTGGACTACGGCCAGTACTCGGCCGGCGACGGCAACAAGTACCAGCTCTCCGGCGACACCGGCATCAGCTTCGCCGATGGCCGTGGCAGCCTGCATGTGGCCGGCCAGATCAGCCAGCAGGACGAAAGCAACCGTGCCGGCCCCTACCAGGGCACTACTCCGAACACCGGCAACTTCCCGTCGATCGGCGAGAAGACCTTCGTGGTCGGCGATCCGCGCGTGGACGCCACCGCCGCTTCGGCCAACCTCAGCTTCAACTTCAGCGACAACATCACCGGCTATGCCAGCGCGCTGCTGAGCAACCGCGACATCACCTCGTTCGCGTTCTACCGCTCGCCCAACCACAGCGGCCAGGGCGCGCTGCTGGCGCAGACCTACCCGGACGGCTTCGTGCCGCAGATCAACCAGTACTCCAAGGACCGCTCGCTGGTCGCCGGCGTCAAGGGCAGCACCGAGAGCGGCTGGACCTGGGATGTAAGCGCCAACCACGGCGAGAACACCCTGGATTTCCACACCCGCAACAGCATCAACTACAGCCTCGGCACGGCCAGCCCGAGCTCGTTCTACGACGGCACGCTGAAGTACCAGCAGGACATCTTCAACGCCGACATCACCAAGGCACTGGATTGGGGTCTGGCCTACCCGGTCACACTGTCCTTCGGCGGTGAGTACCGCCGCGAGAAGTGGGAACAGTCCGCCGGCGAACTGAACTCCTACACCGGCAGCGGCGCGCAGGGCTTTGGCGGCTTCCTGCCGGGCAATGCAGTGGACAAGGACCGCAACAACTACGCCGTCTACGCCGGCCTGGAAGCGGATCTGACGGACAAGTTCTCCGCCGGCCTGACCGGTCGCTACGAGGACTACTCCGACTTCGGCGACAAGTTCTCCGGCAAGCTGTCGGCGCGTTACGCCTTCACCGACAAAGTCGCCCTGCGCGCTACCGCTTCCAGCGGTTTCCGTGCACCGTCGCTGGCCCAGCAGAGCTACCAGGCGGTGACCAGTACCATCATCAACGGCGTGTTCGTTGACCGTGGCACCTTCCCCACCACCAGCGCCGCCGCACAGGCACTGGGCGCCACCCCGCTGAAGGCCGAGAGTTCCACCTCCTACAGCCTGGGCCTGGTGCTGCAGCCGACTGATCGCCTGTACCTGACCGTGGATGCGTACCAGATCGACATCGATGATCGCATCGTGCTGTCCACCAACATCACCACCAATGCTGCCGCCAACTCACTGCTGGCCGGGCTTGGCTTGCCGCAGGTCACCGCGTTCTCGTACTTCACCAACGGTGTGGATACCCGCACCCGCGGCGTTGATGCCGTATCCAGCTACACACTTCCGTTCGCCGCCAGCTCGCTGGAACTGACCGCTGCGTACAGTTACAACGAAACCGAAGTGAAGAAGTTCATGGGTTCGCCGGCAGTGTTCGGCACGCTGGGCATCACCCAGTCGCTGATCGGCCGCGACGAGATCGGCCGTATCGAAGACAGCTTCCCGCGTGACAAGGCCATCGTCAGCGGCACCTGGCGCTCGGACCGCTGGGAACTGGGCCTGGCGGCGACCCGCTACGGCAGCTTCACCGTGCGCAACTCGGCCACCGCCACCCGCGACCAGACCTACGACGCCAAGTGGGTGCTGGATGCCTCGGCCAGCTTCAAGCCCAGCGAGAACTGGAAGCTGACCCTGGGCGCGGACAACCTGCTGGACGAGTACCCGGACCGCACCGCCGACCTGCAGAACTCCACCTGGGGCATGCTGCCTTACAGCAACTACGCGCCGTTCGGCTTCAACGGCGCCTACGTCTACGGCCGCATCAGCTACACCTGGTAATCCGGTCTGACGTCGTGGAAGGAAGATGCCCCGGGAAACCGGGGCATTTTTTTTCTGCCCTCACCTCAGCCCCTCTGCCGCGTGCGGATGAAGGGTTTCAGGCAACGACTGGTCGCGACACCCCAATCCCCTCCCAGTAACCGGGAAAGGGGCTGAGGTGAGCCAATCCATTGAAGAGAGTCAGGCCGGCCAAGGGCGATCGGCCTAGATTCCAACACCCACTCGTTGGTCGAAAAGACCAGATTTTTCAAAATCTTCCCGCTATGTACACCGGTGCACCTTTAGAATCGGGTGCTGCCCCCGAACCAACAAGCGAGCCTCGATGCACCATGACACCGCCCTGATCAACATGCTTGCCATCGGTTTGGGCCTGGCCTTCGTGTTTGGTGCCCTGGCCAACAAACTGCGGCTGTCGCCGCTGGTGGGCTACCTGATCGCCGGTGTCATCGTCGGCCCGTTTACCCCTGGCTTCGTCGCCGACCAGGCGCTGGCCAATCAGTTGGCCGAGATCGGCGTGATGCTGCTGATGTTCGGCGTGGGCCTGCACTTCTCGCTGAAGGACCTGATGGAGGTCAAGGCGATCGCCATCCCCGGCGCCATCGGCCAGATCCTGGTCGCTACCCTGCTGGGCTGGGGTGTGGCGGCATTGATGGGTTGGCCGACCTTGCATGGCGTGATCTTCGGTTTCTCGCTGGCTACCGCGTCCACCGTGGTGCTGCTGCGGGCCATGGAAGAGCGGCGCCTGCTGGAGACCACGCGCGGCAAGATCGCGGTGGGCTGGTTGATCGTCGAAGACCTGGCCTGTGTGCTGGCACTGGTGATGATGCCGGTGATCGCCGAGGTGTTCGGTCCGGAAGCCTCTGGCAAACCCCTTTCGCTCACCGGCCTGCTCGCCTCCATCGGTTGGACCTTCGTGCAGCTGGGCCTGTTCGTGGCGGTGATGCTGGTGGTCGGCCGCCGGGTGATTCCGTGGGTGCTGGAAAAAGTGGCAGGTACCGGCTCGCGCGAACTGTTCACGCTGTGCGTGCTGGCCATCGCGCTCGGCGTTGCGTTCGGCGCGGCCGCGCTGTTCGGCGTGTCGTTCGCACTGGGTGCGTTCTTCGCCGGCATGATGCTCAACGAGTCCGAACTCAGCCACAAGGCCGCGCACGACTCGCTGCCGCTGCGCGATGCATTCGCGGTGCTGTTCTTTGTTTCGGTGGGCATGCTGTTCAACCCGGCGATCATCGTCGAGCACCCGTGGCAGGTGCTGGCAACGGTAGCGATCATCATGTTCGGCAAGTCGGCCGCCGCGTTCTTCATCGTCCGCGCGTTCGGCCACAGCAAGGGCACCGCGCTGACCATCTCCGCCTCGCTGGCGCAGATCGGCGAATTCGCCTTCATCATCGCCGGCCTCGGCGTTGCCCTGAAGATCCTGCCGCCGGAGGGCCAGTCGCTGGTGCTGGCCGGCGCGCTGGTGTCGATCATGCTCAACCCGCTGGTGTTCGGCCTGCTTGACCGCTGGCAGGCACGTCACAAGGAAACCACGCCGGAACCGGAAGTTCCTGATGTCCCCCCGGGCCCGTCGCTGGAGCTGCATGACCACGCCATCGTGGTCGGTTACGGCCGTGTCGGCAGTGAGCTGGCGCAGGTGCTGCGCGATCGCGGCGTACCGGTGCTGGTGATCGACGACAACCGTGAGCATGTCGAACGTGCACATGCGGCAGGCATCCCCGGTATCCGCGGTAGCGCTGCCGCCGACAAGGTGCTGGCCGAAGCCCACCCCGAGCGCGCCAAGATCGCGGTCCTGGCCATTCCGCAGCCGCTCGAATCGGGCGAGGCACTGGCCAAGCTGCGCGCCATCAACCCCAACCTCACCTTGCTGGCCCGTGCGCACAGCGATGCCGAAGTGAAGCACCTGCTGGCGCACGGCGCCGATGGCACGGTGATGGCCGAGCGCGAGCTGGCGTATTCGCTGGCGGAAATGATCATGGCGACCCCGCCCTACCGCAGCCTGCGCCCGGGTGCGGCTCAGCCTCCCGCAGCGACCAGCGGTACGTAGACATCAGCACGCAGGATGGCTTCGGGCGTGTGCTCGGGGTCATCCAGGAAGTGGTAATGCAACGGGGCCTCGCGCAAAGCGTGTCCACTGCCCGGCAACCATTGCGACAACAGCCAGTCGGTCGCGTCCTCCAGCTGGCCGTAGCTGCCCACATGCCGCAGCCGGGCCATCGTGCCTCCGGCTACCTGCAACCGCTGCAGTGGCGCTGGCAGTTGCGGCAACTCGGCATCCAATGTCACTGCGCAATCAAACAGCAGCTCCTCGGCCGGCAATTCGCGGTGATCGCCCAGCGGGAAGCCGATCAACTGCTGCAGGTGTTCAACCAGGCCCTGCTCGGCCGCCCAGCCGAACAACTCCCCGAAGCTGCCATCCAGGTCGTCAAACGCACCTTGCGCGCGCAGTGCGACCACTTCAAAGGGTTCCAGCGTCATGACTTCCACGCTCAATGGCGCCATCCGCTCGGCCGTTGCCAAGGCCGGACGCGACAGTTGCTGCATGTGTCGCGCCAACAGCGCCGGATCGGACCGCAGTTCGGTGGGACTGGCATCCAGTGTTTCGCGCAACACCCGGGCCAAGGCCTGCGGCGTGTCGTAACCGGCCAGCAGAGCGATCTCGGTCACACTGGCATCGCTTTCGCTCAGACGCTGCAATGCCTTGAGCAGGCGCAGCCGCTGCACGGTGCGTCCGACGGTTTCGCCGGTCATGGCGCGATACACGCGGTGAAAATGGTAGGGCGAGTAATGCGCCACTGCCGCCAGCGCATCAAGATCGGGCAAGGGTCCGCCGCTGGCAACAGCCTGTTGCAGGCTGGCGATGACGCGGTCCAGTTTCGGCAGGTGCGAGGCTTGCGCTTTCATCCGTGTTCTCCATGTGTGTCGGTTGCCATATTCGAGCGCGATCACTCACCCGCCGCGTTCCCGATCTTGCGCTTCTGCGCCATTGCCACCCGGCACGCGGGCAAGGTAGGCCTGCAGCAAACCGATGGCCTGCTTCACTTTGGCCGGTTGGGTCTGCCGATGCGGCGTCACCGCCCAGACCGGCAGCGGCGGCACCTCCCACTCTGGCAACAGCCGCAGCAGCGCACCGCTGTCCAGCAGCGGCGCCACGTCCACGCAGGTCAGCACTGCCACGCCCAGGCCGGAGGTGCACAACTGTCGTACCGCCGGCTGGTTCTGGCTGACGATGCGCGGATGCGCGGGAACCAGCCGTTCCTCACCCGAGCGGGAATGACGCCACGCCAGACCCGGCATCTGCGGCAACCCCAGCCACTCACCGGCCGGCACCTGCAACGGATCATCCGGCATGTCATGCGCCTGCAACCATGACGGCGCGGCGCAGGGCCAGCGCTGCAGACTGCCGATCCGCTGCGCCATCCAGTCGCTGTCGGGCAGCTGGCCGAAACGCAGCGCCACGTCGATACGGGCCTGCAGCAGATCGGTCCAGCCATCCTCGAAGTACAGATGGACGCGCAGCTGCGGGTGCTCTCTGAGCCAGGCGCCCAACGCCGGGCCGATGTGATCGGCCATGCCCAACGGTGCCGACAGACGCAGCTCGCCGCTGGGTGCTTCACGCGCGGCGGACAGTTCGGCCTGCGCCTCGCCGGCGGCATCCAGCAGGCGCGCACAGGCCGCGTAGTAGCGGCTGCCCACATCGGTCAGCGCCAGCCGGCGGGTCGAGCGATGCAGCAGCGGTACGCCGGCATCGCGCTCCAGCGCACGCAGCTGCTGGCTGACCGCCGAAGTGCTCATGCCCAGTGCGCGCGCCGCCGCACTCAACGAACCGTGCTGCACCACCTGGGCAAACAGGGCCATGCGTTTGAAGCTGTCCATCGGCCACCTCCTTTGCGGCCATTGTGAAGCATGGCTTCAAGGTGATTGTGGGTTTGAACGACTGCCGCCTTCACCCCCGGCAGCGGACACTGTCGCCAGTCCCAACCAACCTCAGGAATCCCCATGAAAGTCGCACTGATTGGCGCCACCGGTTTCGTCGGCAATGCCCTGCTGGAAGAACTGCTGGCCCGTGGCCACGATGTCACCGCGCTGGTCCGCAACCCGGACAAGCTGGCCGCCCGCCCGAACCTCCATGTGATCAAGACCGACGTGCAGGACGCCGCCCGGGTGCAGGCCGCCGTCGCCGGCAATGACGCGGTGATCAGCGCGTTCAACCCCGGCTGGGCCAACCCGGACATCTACCAGGACTTCATGAGCGGCACCCGCGCGATCGTGGCGGGCACCAAGGCCGCAGGCGTGAAGCGCTACATCGTGATTGGTGGCGCCGGCAGCCTGTATGCGCCGGATGGCACCCAACTGGTGGATTCGCCCAACTTCCCGGCCGCGATCTACCCCGGCGCCAGCGCCGCACGCGATGGCCTGACCGAACTGAAGCAGGAATCTACGCTGGACTGGACCCAGCTCAGCCCGCCAGTCGCCTTCCACGCCGGCGGCCCGAGCGAGCGAACCGGCAAGTACCGCGTCGGCGGCGACACGCCGCTGAACACCGGTGACGGCCCGGGCACCATCAGCGCGGCTGATCTGGCGCTGGCGGTGGTTGATGAGCTGGAAGCGCCGAAGCATGTGGGCGAGCGGTTTACGGTTGCTTGGTGAGGCTTGTTTGGACTGCTTGCTAGAAGCTTCCCCTCACCCCAACCCCTCTCCCGCTTGCGGGAGAGGGGCTCGGAATGCATCGGCTCGTAGTCCACCAGCTCCTCTCCCGTAAACGGGAGAGGAGCTCGGAATGCGGCGGCTCGTAGTGAACTAGCCCCTCTCCCGCAAGCGGGAGAGGGATTGGGGTGAGGGCAGCTTTTGATCTGTTTCTTCAAGCCTTGCCCAGCGCCTGCTCCAGATCGGCCAGCAAGTCATCGATATGCTCGATGCCCACCGACAGCCGCACCGTATCCAGCGTCACACCCGCTTTCTCCAACTCCACCGCATCCAACTGCCGGTGCGTGGTGGAAGCCGGATGCGTCGCCAGCGACTTCGCATCACCCAGATTCACCAGCCGCGTGAACAACTGCAGGGCATCCAGGAATCGCGCCCCGGCCTCACGCCCACCCGGCAAGCCGAACGTCAGCACACCCGAACCATGCCCGCGCAGATACTTCTGCACCAGCGCGTGCTCGGGATGATCCGGCAGTGCGGCGTAGTTCACCCACGCGACCTTGGCGTGCTTCTGCAGGTAATGCGCCACCGCCAGCGTGTTGCTGTTGATGCGATCCATGCGCAGTGCCAGCGTCTCGATGCCCTGCAGGATCTGGAACGCATTGAATGGCGAAATCGCCGCGCCCATGTTGCGCAGCGGCACCACGCGCGCACGGCCGATGAACGCCGCCGGCCCCAACGCCTCGGTATAGACCACACCGTGGTAACTCACATCCGGCGTATTGAGGCGCGGAAAGCGGTCCTTGTGCTCGGCCCAGGGGAAACGGCCTGAATCCACGATCGCGCCACCCAGACTGGTGCCGTGACCGCCCAGATACTTGGTCAGCGAATGCACGACGATGTCGGCGCCGAAATCGAATGAGCGCTGCAGATACGGGGTCGCCACGGTGTTGTCGACGATCACCGGCACGCCGTGCGCATGCGCAATCTTGGCGATGGCTTCGATGTCGGTGACATTGCCGCGCGGGTTGCCGATCGACTCGACGAACACCGCCTTGGTGCGTTCGTCGATCAACGCGGCGAAGGCCTGCGGATCGCGGTAGTCGGCGAAGCGGGTCTGGATGCCGAACTGCGGCAACGTGTGCGCGAACAGGTTGTAGGTGCCGCCATACAGCGCGCTGGAAGCGAGGATGTTGTCGCCGGCCTCGGCGATGGTCTGGATGGCGTAGGTGATGGCCGCCTGCCCGGAGGCCAGCGCCAGCGCACCGATGCCACCTTCCAACGCAGCGATGCGCTTTTCCAGCACATCGGTGGTCGGGTTCATGATGCGGGTGTAGATGTTGCCCTGCACCTTCAGATCAAACAGATCGGCACCGTGCTGGGTATCGTCGAAGGCATAGGCAACGGTCTGGTAGATCGGTACCGCCACCGCACGGGTGGTGGGATCGGGCGAATAGCCGCCATGCACGGCGATGGTTTCAGGCTTCCACTGTGGATCGGTCATCGGGAGGCTCACGCGAAGTAGAGAATCGCTGACCTTAGCCCAATGCATGCGCCTTGCCGGGAACGGTTGCAGTGGTTACTTGTGAGTCGTTGGAATGAGGTGATTCTTGTTGGTTCAAAGGCTCAAAAGCGCCCTCACCCCTACCCCTCTCCCGCACGCGGGAGAGGGGAGCCATCTGCCGGATTGCTTGTAAAGGCCCCTCCGCTGCATGCAGGAGAGCCATCTGTCAGGTCACAAAAAAAAAGCCCCTCTCCCGTGTACGGGGTGAGGGGGACTGCTTGCGAACAGAAGGTTCGCGGCCCCCCGAACGCCCTTGCGTCAACGCAAGGGCCGGGGCGCGGAGCGGGGGTTGGGGTGAGGGCAGCTTTTAGCTTTCAGCCTTTGCCAAACTGCAGATGCCCGCCACCACCGGCTTCCACCTTGATCGTGTCGCCGCTGACGAACTCGCCGGACAGGATCTTCTGCGCCAACGGGTTCTCCAGCTGCGCCTGGATCGCACGCTTCAACGGGCGCGCGCCATAGACCGGGTCGAAGCCGACGTTGCTCAGCACATCGAACGCCGAGTCGGACACTTCCAGTGCCAATCCACGCTCGCCCAGCCGCTTCTCCAGGCCACGCATCTGGATGCGCGCGATCTGCTTGATCTGCTGCTTGTCCAGCGGATGGAACACGACAATGTCGTCCAGACGGTTGATGAACTCCGGACGGAAGTGCGCCTGCACCACCCCCATCACCGCTGCCTTCATCTGCGTGTAGGCCTCCGGGCTGTCGTCACCGCTCATGTCCTGGATCTGGTGCGAGCCCAAGTTCGAGGTCATCACGATGACGGTGTTGCGGAAGTCCACGGTACGGCCCTGACCGTCGGTCAGGCGACCGTCGTCCAGCACCTGCAGCAGGATGTTGAACACATCCGGATGCGCTTTCTCCACTTCGTCCAGCAGGATCACGCTGTACGGGCGGCGACGCACCGCTTCGGTCAGGTAGCCACCTTCTTCGTAGCCCACGTAGCCCGGAGGCGCGCCGATCAGGCGCGACACGCTGTGCTTCTCCATGAACTCACTCATGTCGATGCGCACCATCGCGTCGGGCGAGTCGAACAGGAAGTCCGCCAAGGCCTTGGTCAACTCGGTCTTGCCCACGCCGGTCGGGCCAAGGAACAGGAACGAGCCACTCGGGCGGTTCGGATCAGACAGCCCCGCGCGCGAACGACGCACCGCATCGGAGACCACGCGGATCGCCTCTTCCTGGCCGACCACACGGTTGTGCAGCATGTCTTCCATGCGCAGCAACTTGTCGCGCTCGCCTTCCAGCATCTTGCTGACCGGAATGCCGGTCCAGCGCGAGACGACCTCGGCGATTTCCTCGTCGGTCACCCTGTCCTGCACCAGCCGGAAGTCCTTGCGCTCCACTTCCTGCGCGGCAGCCAGCTGCTTTTCCAGGTTGGGCAGCACGCCGTACTGGATCTCGCTCATCTTGGCGAAATCCTGCCGGCGCTGTGCAGCCTCCAGGTCCAGCTTGGCACGCTCCACCTGTTCCTTGATCTTGGTCGCGCCCTGCAGCGCCGCCTTCTCCGACTTCCAGATTTCGTTGAGATCGGAGAACTCACGCTCCAGCGTGTCGATATCGGTTTCAAGGTCAGCCAGGCGCTTGCGCGAGGCCTCGTCCTTCTCCTTCTTCAACATCTCGCGCTGGATCTTGAGCTGGATCAGACGACGCTCCAGACGATCAAGCTCCTCCGGCTTGGAATCGATTTCCATGCGAATGCGCGAGGCGGCTTCATCCATCAGGTCGATGGCCTTGTCCGGCAGCTGACGGTCGGTGATGTAGCGGTTCGACAGCGTCGCGGCGGCAACGACGGCCGGGTCGGTGATCTCCACGCCGTGATGCACTGCGTAGCGCTCCTTGAGCCCGCGCAGGATCGCGATGGTGTCTTCCACCGTCGGCTCGCCCACGAACACCTTCTGGAAACGGCGTTCCAGCGCGGCATCCTTTTCGATGTACTGGCGGTACTCGTCCAGCGTGGTCGCGCCGATGCAATGCAGCTCACCACGCGCCAATGCCGGCTTGAGCATGTTGCCCGCATCCATCGCGCCTTCGCCCTTGCCGGCGCCGACCATGGTGTGCAGCTCGTCGATGAACAGGATGATCTGGCCTTCGTTCTTGGACAGATCGCTGAGCACGGCCTTCAGCCGCTCCTCGAATTCGCCACGGAACTTGGCACCGGCGATCAACGCGCCCATGTCCAGCGAGAGCACGCGCTTGCCACGCAGGCCTTCGGGCACTTCGTCGTTGATGATGCGTTGGGCCAGGCCTTCGACAATCGCGGTCTTGCCCACGCCGGGTTCGCCGATCAGCACCGGGTTGTTCTTGGTGCGACGCTGCAGCACCTGGATGGTGCGGCGGATTTCCTCGTCGCGGCCGATCACCGGATCAAGCTTGCCGCTTTCGGCACGCGCGGTCAGGTCGATGGTGTACTTCTCCAGCGCCTGGCGCTGTTCTTCGGCGTTTTCGCTCTGCACGGTTTCGCCGCCGCGCAGCTTGTCGATGGCGGCTTCGATCTTTTTCTTGTCGGCACCGGCCGCACGCAGCGCCATGCCGGCCGCGCCACCGTCATCCACAGCCGCCAGCAGGAACCACTCGCTGGCGATGAACTGATCGTTGTGCTGCTGGGCCAGCTTGTCGGTGTTGTTGAGCAGGCGGCTCAGGTCATTGCCCATCGACAGGTTGCCGGCCTGGCCGGATACCTTGGGCAATGCGTCCAGCGATTCGGCCAGCCGCTCGCGCAATACCGGCACGTTGACGCCGGCCTGGGCCAGCAACGGACGGCTGCTGCCGCCAGTCTGGTCGAGCAGTGCGCTGAGCACATGCACCGGTTCGATGATGTTGTTGTCGCGGCCAACGGCCAGAGACTGCGCGTCGGACAGCGCCTTCTGGAAGTTGGAGGTGAGCTTATCCATCCGCATGGGTCTTCTTCCTCAATGTCTGGGAGCCAGCACTGTCTGGCGATACTGATTCAGATGCGGTTGCAACGGTGTGATTCAAGGGTGACAAGCTCCCTCATTCAGCTGCAATCACGACTTCCACTCCAGTATCGCCAGCCAGCTTGACCCTGCATTGATCCCACGCAAGCACAAGCGATGCTCAGCCGCGTGTCACCGCTGCCCGGAGCGCGCGCAACTGCTGCTTGACCGCCTGTTGCTGCGTCGCATCCATGCGCAGCAGCGCCTTCTGCCCCACCGACAGCGACTGCAGCGCCGGATCGACGAAGCGGTACCTGCCCTTGCCATCCGGCTCGACCGCCAGTGGCCGCGCCGGTTCGGGCGTCTGCAGCAGGTGGTCGATCACCGTTACCAGCCGATCATTGAAATGGCCATCGGGATGGCCGATGTCACGGTATGCCTGCTGCACCAAGGGGTAGAAGCGCACATAGGCCGCTGCGATGGCCGACGCATCGGCCCGGGTAAAGGCATCCACCCACGGTGCATAACGGGCGGCATTGGCGGCGGCCAACTGTTCACCGCCGGTGGTGCCCGCTTCCAGCACCGCGGTGCCGGGGACCGGCCGAAGCGCCATCGCTGCGCTGGGCATGCTCGGCTGGGTCAGATTGTCCACGTGCACCACCATGCGCTGGATCAGGTGCTCGCGCAGCAGCAGGGACAGGGCCTCGCCCGGCAGCAGCCCGCTCAACGCCTGCCACGCCTGCTCATCGCTATCCGCCAGCGCCGGCAGCGCCGCATCGGCAGCCGCTTCCAGTGGATGGCGCGGCCCGGCGGCTTGTGCCGGCACGGTCGACGGGGGGCCTGCCGGGGCCGCATTGGCATCCTGCGGCGGCGTTGTCGCCGGCGCTGGCTGACGCAGCTGCGCCACGTCATCACGGAACAACCACCATCCCGCGCCGCCCACAGCGACAACCCCCACCACGACCCATGGCCACACGATTGCTTTGCGCTTTTCCATCACTTGCACCTTGGTTGCATGTGATGGTCTGACCCGGGCAATCCCGACGGGTTCCCCGCCGGTTCAACTGATCCGCTTCAGCGCGGCTTCTGCAGCGACATCAGGCCGATCACCAGCGCCAGCACCGCGTAGGCGGCGCTCACCTGCAACGTGATCGACTGACGCAGCCCTTCCAGCTGCCACGGCAGATAGATGCCGCCGCGCGGATCGGTGGAATGGATCACCCCGAACACACTGAGCACGGCCGCTGCCAGCAGCAGGCTCACCGCCACACCGGGGCGGCGCTCGATCAGGGCTACCAGGGCTGCGGCCCACAGCATCGCGCTGATGATGAAACCGTTGCCCAGCAACTGCAGCGTAGCCACATCCGACAGACCATGGCCATCGACAGCGGCATACAGCGTGGCGGCCGCTTCCGGGCTTACCCAGGTGCCGAACTTGATGTTGATCAGATAGGCGATGGCCGGCAGGAACGCCAGCGCCACGGCGATCGCATGCTCGCGCTTGGTCTGCTGGAACGCCTGCACGGTGATGTCCAGGCCGACAAACACGATGATCGGCGCCAGCACCGCCACCGGCAGCCACTGCACCAGCCCCGCGACCACGCCCAGCATGCCGCCGATGCCGATGAACAGACCGGTCAGCAGCGTGTAACCGGTGCGCGCGCCCAACCGCTTGTAGGCCGGTTGCCCGATATAGGGCGTGGTCTGCGCCACACCGCCACAGACACCGGCTACCAACGTAGCGATGGCCTCGACCAACAGCACGTCGCGGGTGCGGTAGTCATCGCCTGCGGCGCGTGCGCTCTCGGCCACATTGATGCCGCCCACCACCATCAGCAGGCCGAACGGCAGCAGCAACGACAGGTACGGCACGGTCAACGGCAGGCCTTCGACAAAGCCCAGCGACGGCAGCGGCAACGCGACAGCGAACGAAATCGCGGGCGGCCACTGGAAGCCGGTCAGCGCGCCGGCCGCACCCAGGCCGTAGTACAGCGCCACGCCCACCAGCAGCGAGAACAACACGCCCGGCAGCCGCAGCGGCACCACGCCGCGCGCGACCAGCACGTACAGCAGCACCCCCAGTGTCACCAGGCCGACCAGCGGCTGGCGCATGCTTTCGATCAACGGCAGGAAGCCCAGCAGCGTCAGCGCCGCGCCGCCGATGGAACCCAGCAGCGCCGCGCGCGGCACATGCCGGGTGACCGCATCGCCGACAAAGGACAGCACCAGTTTGAGCAGGCCCATCACCACCAGCGAAGCCATACCCAGCTTCCAGGTGGCCATCGCCGCCGCGTGCGGGTCCATGCCCAACTGCTTGAAGCCGACAAAGGCCGGGCCCAGCACCAGCAGCGCCATACCGATGCTGGTCGGCGCATCCAGCCCCAACGGCATCGCGGTGACGTCATCGCGACCGCTGCGTGCCGCCAGGCGATGCGCCATCAGCGTGTACATCAAATTGCCGATCAGCACGCCAAACGCCGTGCCGGGGAACATGCGGCCGAACACCACGTCGGCCGGGAACTGGAAGATGCCCACCAGTGCCATCGCGATGAAACCGAGGATGGACAGGTTGTCGACCACCAGGCCGAAGAAGCCATTGAGGTCACCGGCGACGAACCAGCGCGCGCGCGATGTTGAGGATGCGGGGGAATTCATGGGGATATCGTCTGCAGGGCCGGTGCGGTCAGCGCCAGCGGGAAAGGTTGGAGAGAAGAAGGCTCATGGCTGCTCGGCCAGTTTGACCCAGCCCAGGATCGGGCCGCGCGCGGGATTCTGGTAACGCACCTGCAGCCAGTCATCGGCCACATCCAGCAGTTCCACCTTGTCACCCTTGACCAGGTAGCGCCGGGTGGCGGCATCGCCGGAACGGCTGTACAGCGGCAACCGCACCGGGATGACGCTTGCACTGCGGCCCTTCAATGGCACGTTGGAATCGGGTGCTTCCAGGCCGTTGCCGATCGCGTGCTCCAGCATCTTGCCGGAAGGGTCGTGGGTGCTCCAGACCGCCGGTACGTCCATGTCCTGGGCCGCATCCACCGCCAGCACGCGCGCCAACTGCTCGGTGTCCACGAACGCGGTGCGCATGGTGCGGAACAGGTAGAGCGTCGGCCCGTTGAAGCGGTAGATGTCGGTGTACCACATCGGCCCGCTGCGGCAGCTGCTGGTCAGGGTGCGGGATGCCGGATCCGGCTGCAGCGACCAGAAACCGTCGCAGTTGAGGTTGGCGCCGCTGGGCGCGGGCAGCGCGCGGAACGTGCCGCCGGCGGGATCATAGAGATACACGACAACCGATTCGTTCACCTGCCCCAGCGTGGCGCTGGAGTCCAGGTCCTGAAACCCATCGAAGTTGTAATCGGCGTGGCCCAACCGCGAATGGCCCTCCTCGTCCGAAGCCGCCTGCAACTGCTGGCGGCGGGGGGAACGATTGGTGCCGACCTCGATGCGGCCGTCTTCGAGCAACCGTGCGTGCGCGGCCACACCTGGCGTGACTTCGAAGCGGATCTCGCTGTCCTCGGCGGCAAACGCGCACGGGGTCAGCAGCGCCATGCCTGCAAGCAGCAGGCCGCGTGCAGGACGGCGGAGAGCGGAGTTCGGTTGCGTCATCAGGCAGGCCGTCAGTAACGGGGACAGGCGCGCAGGCTAGCCGATCCGACGGTGATCAGAACGAAACCTCCACCGCCTGTTTCGCCCACAGCACCGACTGGTGCTTGGTGGCCTGCTTCCAGGCCAGGCGGATGGCTTCGATGTCGTTGCGTCGCTGCGGGGTGTCTTCATGCAGCACCACCAGCACCTTGGTGCGCAGGCGGTTCGGCTCGGGCGCGCCACGGAACAGCCACTGGCCGTAGGCATCGAACACGGTCAGGCCGTCCGGGAAGCGCGGCGTCACTTCCTTGTCGAGGAACGCCTTCCACTGCGCATCGCTGATCGCTTCGGTCTGCGCGCGCGCGGACACGCCGCTCTCCTCGCCCACACCGAAGTACAGCTCGCTGCGCACCCAGCCGGCAGCCTCGGCCGGACGCTGCGCATCGCCGTGCAACGCGGCGCTGGCGGGCGGTTCGGTCGGGGGCTTGGCCGGCGACGCGGCAATGGCGGTGCCGGCAACGCACAGCAGCAAGGGAAGGACAACAGCGTGCAACTTCATGGAAAACCTCCGGAAACAGGAAATACGGTGGCATCCATTGCACCGCTGGGGATATCGCGCTTGGCCATGAGCTGATTACCGATAGGGCTTGCCAGCGACCTTGCGTTAACGCGAAGATAATATATCGCTTCATCCGGATGGATGTAAGCATTTTCTCTCCCCTCCCCCATGTCCCCCCGGAGTTTCCATGTCC
>NZ_LDJI01000004.1 GCF_001431415.1 Stenotrophomonas humi
GGGGTTGGGGTGAGGGGAAGCTCCCTGGCGAGGCAAAGTCAAAAGCTCCCTCATCCGCCCTTCGGGCTTCTTCTCCCGCAGGCGGGAGAAGGGACAGCCAAAGCAACCGTCAAAGCCCAAGCAAGTTCCAAGCGAAAGCAATCGTGCCACCTTGGCTTTCGTCGTGGTGTCATACGCATCCAAAGGAGAATGCAATGAAGCTCTACCTTGTACTGGCAATGCGCAAACCGTCATTTGACGACGCAGTGATTGCCCCACACATCGCTTTCCTCAACGCACTCGTCGCGAAAGACCAGCTGCATTTGACTGGCGGCTTCGGTGATGGCACCGGCGGCGCTTATGTCTTGAAGAACATCGAAACTCTGGAAGCCGCCAAAGCCATCGTCGCCACCGATCCGTTGGCCGTCCACGGCAGCTCCGTGCTGACCGTTCACGAGTGGAATACACGCTGATCCCATGATCCAGACTTCACTTTCGCCATTCACCGAACAAGCGCTGCCGCAGTGGCGCCGCGCCGTGCTCAAGGTTGGAAGCAGCCTGTTGGCCGCTGATGGCGGTGGTCTGACACCACGCTTCGCACTTGGGTTGGCGCAGTTTGTCTCGGCCAATGTGCAGGCCGGGCGCGAAGTGGTGATCGTCTCCTCTGGCGCAGTCGCTGCGGGCCGCGCCATCGTGCCCAAGGCGGCCGAAGCCGGCGCCGCGATGGCGGCGCGTCAGGCGCTGGCCGCACTGGGGCAGGCGCAGCTGATCACGTTGTGGCAGCGCTTCTTCGAGCGCCCGGTGGCACAGGTGCTGCTCACGCATGATGACCTGCGCAATCGCCGCCGCTATCTCAACGCGCGGGCCACGCTCAACGAACTACTGGCACTCGGTGCGCTGCCGGTGATCAATGAAAACGACACGGTCTCGGTGGACGAACTCAAGCTCGGCGACAACGACAACCTTGCCGCCATCGTCGCCGCGCTGGTGGACGCCGATGCCCTGTTCATCGCTACCGATATCGATGGGCTGTATACCGCCGACCCGCGCAGCAACCCGGATGCACGGCCGATCAATGAAGTCACCGAGCTGACGCCGGAAGTTATGGCGATGGCCGGTGGCAGTGGCAGCGCGGTAGGCACCGGCGGCATGCACACCAAGTTGCAGGCCGCGGCCAAGGCGGGTGCAGCGGGGATCGATACCTTCCTGTTCAATGGCCGTGATGGCGACGTGGTGCGCGGCCTGGCGCTGGGGCGTCTGCTCGGTACGCGCCTGCATGCAGGGCAATCGCGCATCGCCGCGCGCAAGTACTGGCTGCGTCATGCGCCACTGGAGCCGGGTGCGATCCTGGTCGATGCCGGTGCCGCGCGTGCGCTGCGCGAGAAGGGTGCGTCGCTGCTGCCGGGTGGGGTTGTCGGTGCGGAGGGCGAATTCCGACGCGGCGACATGGTTGAAGTGCGTCTGTTCGACGCGCAGGGACAGCAGCGTATCGCACGGGGTGTCAGCCAGTACTCGGCGGTGGATATCCGTCGCATCAGCCAGCACCACACGCGTGAGATCGAATCGATCCTTGGTTACAACTACGGTGACAACGTGGTTCACCGCGACGACATGGTGGTGCTGTGATGTCGTCCTCCACCGCTACGGGAATGGTCATGAGTGATATCCGCACGCTCGCATTGCAATGCCGTGATGCCGCCCAGCAGCTGGGCCAGCTTTCCACGCAGGCGCGTAGTGCGCTGCTGGTGTCGATGGCGGACGCGCTGGGTGCCGATGCGCCTGGCATTCTTGCCGCCAACGAGAAGGATCTGCAGGCCGCGCGCGACAAGGGCGTGGGCACTGCGATGCTCGACCGGTTGGCATTGAATCCGTCGCGCCTGGCGGGCGTTGCCGATGCATTGCGCGAGGTGGCGGCATTGCCGGACCCGGTCGGCGAGGTGACCCGCGATTACGTGCGGCCCAACGGTATCCGCGTGCAAAAGGTGCGGGTGCCGCTAGGCGTGATCGCGATGATCTACGAGGCGCGGCCGAACGTCACCGCCGATGCCGCCGCGTTGTGCATCAAGGCCGGCAACGGTGTGATCCTGCGCGGCGGCTCGGAGGCCATTCATTCCAACATGGCCATTGCCGCCAGTCTGAAACGCGCCCTGCGCCAGGCCGGCCTGCCCGAAGCGGCATTGACCCTGGTGGAAGACCTGCGTCGCGAAACCATGCTGGAGCTGTTGCAGCTCAACGACATCATCGATCTGGCGATCCCGCGCGGTGGCGAAGGCCTGATCCGTTTCGTGGCCGAACATGCGCGGGTGCCGGTGATCAAGCACTACAAGGGCGTGTGCCATCTGTTCGTGGATGACAGCGCGGATCTGGACCTGGCGGTGCGGCTGCTGATCGACGGCAAGGTGTCGCGCCCGGCGGCCTGCAATTCGCTGGAAACGCTGCTGGTGCACGAGGCCATCGCGTCGCGATTCCTGCCGGTTGCTGCGGCTGCATTGCGCGAACGGGGCGTGGAGCTGCGCGGTGATACGGCGACGCAGGCGTTGCTGGCCGATGTGCTGCCGGCCAGCGAAGCGGATTACGCGGCCGAGTATCTGGACCTGATCCTGTCCATCCGCGTGGTGCCGGACATGGGAGCGGCCATCGCTCACATCCAGCGCTATACGTCGGACCACACCGAAGTGATCGCCACCGGCAATCCCGCCCACGGCGAAACTTTCGTGCATGCACTGCGCTCGGCGGTGGTGATGGTCAACGCCTCGTCACGCTTCTCCGACGGTGGCGAGCTGGGCTTGGGCGCGGAGATCGGCATCTCCACCACGCGCCTGCATTCCTATGGCCCGATGGGCCTGGAAGCGCTCACCGTCGAGCGTTTCGTGGTGCGTGGTGAGGGCCAGGTTCGGCATTGAGTTGCAGTAGTGGCGTGCAGGCCGTCTCGCTGAATTGCGCTTTTGCAGCAGCGGCGTGAGCCGCGCAGCTGGTGATGCGACGGCTGTGCAGGCGGGGTGCCAGTGCAGGTTCCGCGTGGGCTGGGCCGTCGCCGGTTTCGCGGCTTACGCCGCTCCTGCAGGGCCAGGCACGCAGGTGTTCACAACAACGCGTCTTCGACTGAATCGCGGTGCTCGACGATCTTCACCCGCGCACGGCCGGCTTCTTCCTTGGGCAGGGCCTGCTGCCGGGTGAAGCCTACCGGACGCGCATGGTCGTCCATATGCAGCACCACCGATTTGCTGCCGGCCAACCCTTCGGCAAGCGCGGCGTCGGCTCCCAGATCGCGTGCGATCTTTTCGATGCCGATCGGCGCAACCGCGCTGCGGCGTTCCTTGCCGGTGAAACGGATGCGGTTGTACTCGGCCCAGGCGATCAATGCGACGGTGCAGCACAGCAGGATCACCGGCGCCGCCATCAGCAGGAACGGGTCCACCTGGTCCTGGTACTCGTACAACTGCCGCCACGCCAGACGGATGCCCAGCAGCCACGACAGCAAGGTCAGCAGCGGCACGCAAAGCACCATCAGGAACGCCCAGAACGCCACGTTCACCGCGCCCCACAAGGTGCGTTGCAGGCGCGGCTGCTCGCGCGGCTTGCGGATCAGGCGCGAATCAAACTTGGTACCGCTGCTGTTGTCCGGTTTGGTGTTCATCGTATTCCCCGGTCAGGGCTGACCCAGGTGGCGCGTTTGCCGCGCCGCTTGAGCAGGGTCTTGGGCAGGGCGACCACCGTGGTGCACAGGCTGATCAGCCAGTACGCCATCGGGTACCAGATCACCCAGAAGTAGTTGCGGCCCACGTGGGTTTCGTAACGTCGGTCGATGATCAGACTGCTGGCGAACTGCGCCAGGCAGACCAGCGCCAGGATTACGCCATGCCATTGCGGCAGCACGGTGGCGATATACAGCTGCGGCGGCATCGGAATGAACTTGCCCAGCGCCCACAGCACCAGGATGGCGGCCATGGTGTAGGCCCACAGCACACTGAGCAGATACTCCAGCAGCACGCCCCACATGCGCCGCTTGCGCCAGCTCAACAACGAAGTGGCATGCCGCAGCATCACTTCCACGCCGCCCTGGGCCCAGCGCAGGCGCTGCTTCCACAGACCTTTGAGGGTTTCCGGCATCAGGATGAAGCACAGCGCATTGGGTTCGTAACGGATGTCCCAATGATCCAGCTGCAACCGCCAGCTGATGTCGATGTCCTCGGTGATCATGTCATCGGCCCAGTAGCCGATGCGATGCAGCGCGGTACGACGGAAGCCGGCGATCACGCCGGAGATGGTGAAGATGCGCCCGTACACCCGCTGGGTGCGTTTGATCATGCCGATGATCGAGGAGAACTCGGCCACCTGCAGCCGGCCCAGCAATGTGGAGCGGTTGCGGATGCGCGGGTTTCCGGTGACCGCGCCCACGCGCGGCCCGGAGGTCAGGTGCCAGATCATCCAGTGCATGGCGTACTCCTCCAGCATGGCATCGCCATCGATGCACACCAGGTACTCCGAGCGTGCCGCCAGCGCGCCCATGCGCAATGCATTGGCCTTGCCCAGGTTGCGATCCAGGTGGATCACGCGCAGGCGTGGGTGCTGGGTGGCCAGCACGTCGAGGCGGGCACCGGTGTCGTCGCCGCTGCCATCGTTGATCGCGATGACTTCGTAGTCCGGGTAGTTCTGGTTCAGGGCGGCGCTGAGCGTGTCTTCCAGATTGTCGGCTTCGTTGTGGCAGGGGATGAGAATGCTGGCGAACGGGTACTCCGCCATCGGCGGTGGGTCGGTGCGGTCACGCGCCTTGCGCTCGCGACGGAAGAAGTAATACAGGCCGCCGACCATCCACAGGAACGCCATCACCAGCGGGTAGAAGAAGGCGAACTGCAACAGCCCGTACAGGATCGGATGCATCTGCACGTCACTTCTCCTCGTAGGGGAAGTTGCGTACCGACATGGTCGCGCGTGCATCCTCCAGCGCCGGACGGTTGGCGATGAAGTCATCCGGGTACCAGCCCATGTGCTTGACGCCGGCAGCCTGCAGGCGGCGCACCAAGGCGCGCAGCTGTGCACCATCGATGGGCTTGCCGGTGCGCCAGTCCACGGTCTGCAGCTCGAACAGGGTGTGCTTGAACTGCGGGTCCTGCACACGCACCGCTTCGACCAGCTGGTCCAGCCAACGCTCCGGGTGGCGGCTGCCTTCCATCCACGGCATCGCCATCAAGGCGGTGTGCGTGTAGGCGCGGTTGAACAGGTCCAGGCGCTGGGCGAACCAGGCCGAGCTGTGCGGCTGCAGTACCGGCTGTGCGTACAGGTTGCGCACCGTGGCCAGCTTCGGCCGCCAGCGCTGTGCGGCATCGCGCAGTTCCAGGGTGAAGTCGATCAGCGCCTGGGTGCGCGCGCCGTCCTCGCCTTCGGCCGGCAGGTGCGCCAGCTCGGTGTCGCGCAGGTAGGCGTCATCGTGGAACAACAGGCCTTCCATATAGGAATTGATGGCCAGGTCTTCGTAGATGTCCTTGATGATCCGGCGCACCTGCGGCTGGGTGAAATCAAGCCGGAAGATGCCGTCGTGTTCGGGGCTCTGGATCTTCAGCGCGTCGCGGATGGCCGGGTCTTTCAACTCGAAGCCAAGTACCGGCAGCCAGGCGTAGACCTTCACCCCGGCGCGGGTCTTCAATTGCCACGCGACACGGTTGAACAGGTCCGCGCGCATCGGCAGGTGCCGGTTGGGGAAGTACAGCGCGTCGGCCGAGCCGTTGCCGTCGGGGTCGGCGAATGCCTGCAGGTAGACGTGGCTGGGACCGATGCGCTTGACCCGCTCGATCAGCGCATCGAGATTGCGCGACTGCTGCTGCGGGTCATCGTCGTAGACCATGTCCAGATCGATCTGCAATGCGCGCACGTTCTGCAGGTCGGTGTCACGGCGCAGCTCGCGGGCCAGACTGGGGACGGTGGGGTTGTCCACCATCAGCAACCGCGCCAGTCCGCCAAGATCATCGGTGACCGGCGTGCTGCGCCCTTCCAGGTCGAAGGAAACCTCCATGCCCAGCTGCCTGGCCAGGTCATTGGTATAAGCGTTGTAGGCGGCGTAGGGCCAGACGATGGCGCGTGGTCTGCTGCCGGTGTTCTCGGCGATGCGCTGCACGCTGCGGGCAAGGTCGTCGCGGATGCGCTGCTCGTAGGCCTGCGGGGTTTCGTAGCGGGCCGTGGCCGGGTCGTAGACGCGGGTGATCACCGCCGGGGTGGAGTTGCCCTGCGGATTGGACTGCACGCCGTGGTGCAGGTTGTCGGTGTGGCTGGCGACCTCGATCAGACCGCTGGCCTGCATCTCACGGATCTGCTGCCAGGTCAGGAAATCATCGCCATTGAACGGGCGGTAGCCGTAATCGATGCTGCGCCCGGGTGCCATGTCCACGTAGTCGGTGATCACTGCGATCAGCGCCGGGTAGTTGTAGGCGCGCAGCAGCAGGAACACTTTGCTGTAGACGCTGCGCAGGCCATCGTCGAAGGTCAGCAGCACCGGCTGCGGCGGCAACGGAGTGCCACCGCGCGAGGCCTCGATCAGCTGTGACAGCGAGACCGGGTGGTAGCCGTGGGTGGACAACCAATCCAGGTGCGCGGCGAAGTTCTGCGTGCTGACCGCGTACAGGTCGGGGTCGCCACGACGCACGACATCGTCGCGGATGTCGTGGTAGCTCAGTACCAGCAGGCCGTTGTCGGACGCGTCCAGATCGACGTCGGGTGCACGCGCGTGGGCGCTGCCGACACAGCAGAGCAGTGCCAACATCCAGCTGGCGAAACGGGTGAAGTTGTTGCGCATTTCATTGTCCCCAGTGGATCGCGGCATCCAGACCGATATGTCGCTCACGTCGCCCGTCATAGACCGGCCGCGACCAGCGCACGCCGTATTCCAGAACCCGCCCCATGCCGATCTGCCATTCGTGGCGATAGCCCGCACTGGGCACTAGCGCGCTGCCGTATCCACGTTGCCAGTAATTGCCCAGCGACAGTTCCAGCCGCTGCTTGAAATGACGGTCGTAGCGCTGCCAGGTCCTGTGCTCCAGACGCAGGCCAAGTTCGGCCAGACCGTCGCGCTCCGGGTTGAAATAGGGCACATCACTGCGGCTGCCTCGGCCCAGGTAACCGCTGCCGACGCCGCTGACCTGCAACTTGGGCAGGGTCAGCAAGCGTTGCTCGATGCTGCTGCTGAGCAGGTCGCGGTTGTTGTCGTCGGCATAGTGGAAGCGGCTGGCACTGACGCTCCACTGCGTGCGTTCGCTGCGCTGGTAGGAAAGCGCCAGCGCCATGCTGTCGGCGTCGATGCCGGCCGCGCGTGCCTGCATCGAGGCTTCCTCGTCGTTGCGCGCGCCGCTCAGGCCGATGTGCCACTGATCGTTGAACTGCCAGCCCGCGCCGGCGCGGATGCCGACACCGCCGATGTTGTCATCGGCATGGTTGACCAGCAGTTCCGCATCCAGCTGGCCGAAGCGATAGCGCGCGCCCGCGCCGAGGCGCAACGGGTTCAAACGCTGATCGGTGTAATCGACGCTGCGACGGTCGGCGAACGCCACCAACCGCCAGCGGTCGTCGAGGATTGGTGACTGCACTTCCACACCGTAGTGGCGGTCGTCGTTGCCCAGCGGTGAAACGCCACCGCCGCTGCTGCGGCCGCCTTCGGCATAGGCATGCAGCTGCCAGCCACGATGGGCGCGCCATTGCTGCTGCATGCGCTGCACCACCGGTTGGGTAGGATAACGACGCAGCAGGTCTTCGTAGTAAGGACGTGCCAGGTCGTCGCGTTGCAGGTCGACATACGCTTCGAACTGGCCCGCCCGCGGCTGCACTTCGCGTGGGTCCAGCGTGTAGGCCATCTGCTGGCGTTCCAGCGCGCGGCGCGGCCAACCGCGCATCTGGTAAACGCGGCCGAGCGACGCATGCAGGCCGCCGTTGCCGGGAGCCGCATCGGCCATCTGTTCGAGATCGTGCTGTGCGGTGGGCAGGTCGCCGCCGTAGGCGCGGATCATCGCCAGGGTCAGGTCGGCTTCGTAGCGCGCCCAGTTCGAGTACGACTGCTTGGCACCGGCTTGACGACGGAATGGCGGCTCCGCGTCGCGCCATTGGCGCAGGCTGTCGATGGCCAGTTGTTCCTGGCTGTTCTCAAGATAGGCATAGCCGAGTTCGGAACGCAGGTCGTCGCGCTCCGGTTCGGATTTGATTGCAGCCTGCAGGATCGGTATGGCCTGCTCGGGATGCTGGGTGGCCATCAGCGAATCGCCAACGGCGGGCAGCACGTAATCGGGCAGGGCATGTCCATCCTGCGTCAGCGCGAAGTACTCGTCGCGTACCTGCGCATGCAATGCCATGCGGTTGAGCAGGATCAGGCGGTCGAAGCGGATCCGCAGCGGCGCGCTGGACGCGTCCAGGCCATCCTGTTGCAGCACACGCTGCATTTCCGCCAGAGCATGCTCGGCTTCATCCAGGCGCGTGTCTTCGCTCTTGCCATAGGCAAGGCTCCAACCCACGAGTTTGGAGAGGCGGTTGGCTTCCAGACGATGGCGCTGCGCTTCGTCGAACAGCTGCGGGCGCTGCTGATACAACTGCCACGCGCGGCCGGCATTGCCGATGTCGGACAGGGTGAGCACCTGCAGCCGGAACAGAAAATCGTCCTGCGGATAGTGCTGCTGCAATCGTTCGATTTCGGCCAGTGCATCCAGCCATTGCCCTTGATCGCGATGCTGACTGATGCGGGTCAACGCATCATCTTTTTCCCTCTCCGCATCGGACGCCAAGCCGTTGCCACTGATGCCGAACAAAGCCCCCGCCAGGGCAGCACTCAGTGTGAGCGGCTTCCATACAGCCATGAAAATCCCTGGATACAGTCACAAAGCAAAAAATTGTGACATGCATCACGGTCGTAAGTGTGTGAACGACCGGTCCCGCTTAACTGGATTTTAATTTTGTGAATAGAGTATTCACATCAATGACTTGCGGCGTTTCTTGGTGGTTTGCAGGCGGTGGCAGTCACCCCAGGCTCTTACGCGGCCGGTGCGTCGGGGCAAGCGGCGCCCGCTTGCATCGGGCATCGGGCGGATGCCCATCGCCCGCCCTGCCTGGGTGCGGGGAAGGCCGCCGGCGTGCTTACCAGTGGTCTTCCAGGTGCTGTGGACGGCAGGCAAACCAGGCTGCGGTCAGCAGCACCAGGGCGCACACGGTGAGGAAGGCGAACGGCAACAGCCACGCGTCGGTGGCGCCATGCAGCCAGCCGAACAGGAGCGGGCCCAGGCAGGCGAAGCTGTAACCGACGCCCTGCATGAAGCCGGATAGCGCCGCCGAGCCGGCCGGGGTGCGGGTACGCAGGTTGATCAAGGTCAGCGCCAGCGGGAAAGTGGACGGCCCCAAGCCCAGCAGCGTGGCCCACAGCAGCGGTGCCGACATCGGCGCCCAGAGCAGACCGGCGAAGGCGGTCAGGTTGATGGCGAAGGCCAGCGCGACGATCGGGAACGGATTGCGCAGGCGCACGGCAAGTGCCGGCATCAGCAGTGAAGGCACCAGCCCCAGCGCCGAGAACACCGCCACGGTCACGCCGCCGAAGGCGGGTGATGCACCGGCCTCGATCATCATCTTCGGCAACCAGGTGAACATCGAATAGGTGATCAGCGAAGTCATGCCGAACATCAACGCCAGGCCCCAGCCCAGCGATGTACGCCAGACCTTGCCCGGTGCATGGACCGGCGCGTTGTGCGCTTCCGGCGCGCGCGTGCTGCGCGCCAGCATCAGCCACGGCAGCATCGCTGCCAATGACAGCAACGCCCACATGCCCAGCGAGATGCGCCAGTCGTAGCTTTCGGCCATCGGCACGGCGAGCAGGGCCGGGATCATCGTGCCTGCCTGCAGCACGGTGATGTAAAGCGTGCTCATGGTGCCAACGCGATCGGCGAAGTAACGCTTCACCAGCGGCGGCACCACCACGTTGCCGATGCCCATGCCAGCCAGTGCGACACCCGAGCCCACCAGCAGCATTCCGACATTGCCGGCACCTGCGCGGATCAACAGGCCAACGGTGGCCAGTGCCATGGCCAGCAGGGCCGTGCGCTCCAGGCCGATTCGGCGGGTCATGGCGGGCGTGGACAGGCCCAACAACGCGAAGGCTGCGGTCGGCATCATGCCGAGCACGCCGGTCATGGTGCTGCCGAAATTGAACACCTTCTCCAGCTGGTCCAACAGCGGCGTCAGCGAAGTCACTGCCGTACGCAGATTGACGGCCGCCAGCACGATGGCGAAAAACGCCAGGACGCGGCCGCGCAGCAGTGGGTGGGAGGAGTGGGTGGTGTCGGTCATGGAACGTTCTTCACAGATAGCATTGCGTCCCAGGCCGATCTCGGCACGGGCAAGCAGGGTCAGGTGAGCGATAAAAAGGCGGGGGCCAGCAGAGCAGGCGGACCGGAAAATCGCGATTGCGCATTGTACGGCGCAGCCCGTGAATGGGATGCGTTCGCGCCGCCACCGGCTCGATGTTGCAGTTCCTGAGCGGGGTGATGTAGCGCCAAAGAAAAAAGGTCTGGAAATGCGGGTGCATTTCCAGACCTTTCATCCTTCCTTGGTCGGGGAGACAGGATTCGAACCTGCGACCTCTACGTCCCGAACGTAGCGCTCTACCAGACTGAGCTACACCCCGTAAGGAGCCGCCTATGATAGCGGTGATTCCGCTGCCTTGCAAGTGTTTCCCCGGTGGCCAACCCCGCGGACGGGTGGGTGCCGGTGCGCCCGGGAGGGCGACTTTCTCGAACAAAAAAACCTGAAAAACGTCGCCGTTTTCCAGGCTTCCTTGTGACCTTCTTGGTCGGGGAGACAGGATTCGAACCTGCGACCTCTACGTCCCGAACGTAGCGCTCTACCAGACTGAGCTACACCCCGCGAAGGGAGCCGGAAAGATACGCTCAGTCCGGGCTCCTGACAATACCTAGAAGCGGTTTTTTAGTGTTTTGCGTCGTTCTTGTGCGCTTCGCGGGCTTCAAACCACATGCCGTTGAGGATGGCTGCTGTGCAAGCGAGGCCGGCGCCGAGAATCCAGGCGAAATACCACATGGGAAGACTCCTTTACGTATGTCGTGGATGCAGGTCAGTAAGCGTTCGGGTTTTCACCCATTTCAGCCAGCGTGGTCTTGCCCTTGAGCACGCGGTACACCCAGGTGGTGTAGGCGATGATGATCGGCAGGAACAACAGCGTGGCCAGCAGCATGATCCACAGCGTCAGATGGCTGGAGGATGCATCCCACAGCGTCAGGCTGGAGCCGGGCTGGCTGGAGGAGGGCAGCAGGAACGGGAACGCCGCGAAGCCGACGGTGAGAATGATGCCGGCAATCGAGGCGCCCGAAGCGATGAACGCCAGGCCGCCACGACGCTTGCGCAGCAGTACCGCGCTGAGCAGCGCACCGAGCAGGCCCACTACCGGTGCCAGGATCGTGGCCGGCATCGCGCTGTAGTTGCGCATCCAGCCACCGGCTGCAGTGATTTCGACCGTCTTCAGCAGCGGGTTGCTGGGACCATCGGTCACCACCTGGGAGGTGAAGCCATAGCCCGGCAGGCCCAGTGCCACCCAGACGCCGCCCAGGGCGAACAGCACGAAGGTCAGCAATGCGGCGATGCTGCCGAAACGGGCCGAACGATCCGCCACCGCGCCATCGGTCTTGATCACCAGCATGGCGGCACCGTGCGAAACCACCATGGCCACGCTGAGCAGGCCGGCAAGCAGGGCGAACGGGGTCAGCAGGCCGAAGAAGGTGCCCGTGTACCAGATGCGCTGGGTGTCATCGAAGTGGAACGGAACGCCGAGCAGCACGTTGCCAACCGCCACGCCCATGATCAATGCCGGGATGAAGCCGCCAACGAACAACGCCCGGTCCCAGTTGTTGCGCCAGCGTGCGGTGGGCATCTTGCTGCGGTACTTGAAGCCGACCGGTCGCAGGATCAGTGCGAACAGGATGACGAACATCGCCAGATAGAAGCCGGAGAAGCTCACCGCGTACAGCGGCGGCCAGGCGGCGAAGATCGCGCCACCCCCCAGCACCAGCCATACCTGGTTGCCCTCCCATACCGGGCCAACGGTGTTGATCACCAACCGGCGCTCTTCGTCGGTCTTGGCCACGAACGGCAGCAATGCGCCGACGCCCAGGTCGAAACCATCCATCACCGCGAAACCGATCAGCAGCACGCCCAACAGCAGCCACCAGATCACGCGCAGTGTCGTGTAGTCCAGAAGAATGAAATCCATGAGTGTTCTCCTTCCTTATGCGCGGCGCGTGGCCGATGCGTGGTGGGAAGCGCCGCCCTGCAGCGAAGGCAGGATGTCGTCCGGGCCCTTGCGGATGGCTTTGAGCATCAGCTTGACCTCGATGATCATCAGTACCGTGTACAGCGCGGTGAAGCCTGCCAGGGTCATGACGATTTCATGCAGGGCCAGGCCCGAAGCGGCATAGAAGGTCGGCAGCACGCCTTCAACGGCCCACGGCTGACGGCCATACTCGGCGATGAACCAGCCACATTCGATGGCGATCCACGGTGCCGGCAGCGACCACAGCGCGATCTTCAGGAACGTGCGCTTGCTTTCGAAGTTGTTGCGGCACGAGTAGTAGAACGCCACGCTGAAGAACGCGATGAGGTAGAAGCCCAGGCCCGCCATGATGCGGAACGTCCAGAACAGCGGGGCCACACGCGGCACCGTATCCATGGCCGCTTGCGAGATTTCCTGCGGGGTGGCATTGAGGATGTCATCGCGATAGCGCTTCAGCAGCAGGCCGTGGCCCAGATCCTGCCAATGGCGGTCGAACATCTCGCGGGCTTCAAGGTCTTCCTTGTTGGCGCGGATGCGTTCCAGTGCACCGTAGGCGAGCTGGCCGCCACGGATGCGGTGTTCGGCGCGGTCGACCAGTTCCAGGATGCCCGGGATCGGCTGGTTCAACGAACGGGTGGCGATCAGGCCCATCAGGTACGGGATCTTGATCTCGTAGTCGTTCTGGTGGGTCTTCTGGTTCGGGATGCCGAAGGCGGTGAAGTCGGCCGGGGCGCGCTCGGTCTCCCACATCGCTTCAATCGCCGCCAGCTTCATCTTCTGGTGTTCGTTGGCGGCGTAACCGCTCTCGTCACCCAGCACCACCACCGACAGCGAGGACAGCAGGCCGAACGCGGCAGCCACTGCGAACGAGCGGCGGGCGACTTCGTGATGCTTGTTGCGCAGCAGGAACAGGGCGCTGATCGACATCACGAACATCGCGCCGGTGACATAACCGGCCGAGACCGTGTGCACGAACTTGGCCTGTGCCACCGGGTTGAACAACACGGCCATGAAGTCGACGACTTCCATGCGCATCGTTTCCGGGTTGAACACCGCACCGACCGGGTTCTGCATCCAGCCGTTGGCGATCAGGATCCACAGTGCCGACAGGTTGGTGCCCAACGCCATCAGCCAGGTCACGGTGAGGTGCTGCAACTTGGACAGACGCCCCCAGCCGAAGAAGAACAGGCCGATGAAGGTGGCTTCCAGGAAGAACGCCATCAGGCCTTCGATGGCCAGTGGTGCGCCGAAGATGTCACCGACGTAATGGCTGTAATACGACCAGTTCATGCCGAACTGGAATTCCATCACGATGCCGGTACTGACGCCGATGGCAAAGTTGATGCCGAACAGCACGCCCCAGAACAGGGTCATGCGGCGCCAGACATCCTTGCCGGTCATGACATAGACGCTCTCCATGATCGCGATCATGACGGAGAGGCCCAGCGTGAGCGGGACGAAAAGGAAGTGGTACATCGCGGTCAGTGCAAACTGCAGCCGCGACAGCTCTACGACTGTTGAGTCGATCATGGCCAGGCTACCTCGTTGGTGTTGGGCATCTTTGGGTGGCAGAAGTGGGGTTAATGACGTGGATGCTCCCTGTTCATGCTTGTTCCCGCCTTGATCTGGATCAATGAGGCCAGGGCCTGCTGCTGTGATCGTGCATGGGACCGGCGGGCAGGGTGCAGCTTGCTTACAATCGGGCGGATTCCTTTCAGCTGAGTTGCCAGTCTTGAGCGATGTTCCACATTCCGGCGATACGTTGCTTCAACAGCGTCGTCAACAACAGCAGTGGCTTGCGTCCCTGGCCGCCGGCGCACGTTCGCAGCAGCGGTTGGCAGCCCTGGCGGTGTGCGGATCGGGCGCGCTCCTGATCCTACAGGCCGCTGCCATCGCGTGGTTGATCCAGAGCATAGTCGTCGAGCGTGTAGCCATCGTGCAGGCAGGTCCGGTTTTCGGGCTGCTGGCGCTGGTTCTGCTGGTGCGCAGCCTGCTGGGAGGGTTGGCGCAATCGGCGGCCGGGGATGTGGCCGATACCGCCAAACTGGCCCTGCGCGGGCAGGTCTACCAGCGGCTGATGGAGCGCGGCCCTCTGTGGTTGCGGCGGCAGCGCACCGGCGAGCTGGGTGAGCTGCTGCTGGCCCATGGTGATGCCATCGAAGGCTATTACGCCGGTTTCCAGCCGGTACGGGTGGAAGTGGTGGTGGTGCCACTGTTGATTCTGGCCGCCGTGGCCTATGTGGACTGGGTGGTGGCATTGATCTTCCTGTTCACCGCACCGCTGGTGCCGTTCTTCATGATGCTGGTGGGCTGGGGTGCCGAAGCCGCCGGGCGGGCGCAGCTGGGCGAGCTGGCGCGGATGAGCGGGCATTTCGCCGATCGCATCAAAGGCCTGGGGCTGCTGCGTCTTTATGGGCAGGGCGAGGCCGAGCTGGGTGGTATCGAGCAGGCCGCGGAGGGCGTGCGCGTACGCACAATGAAGGTGCTGCGGATCGCCTTCCTGTCCTCCACGGTGCTGGAGTTCTTCGCTTCGGTGAGCGTGGCGATGGTGGCGTTGTACCTGGGTCTGAACTATCTGGGGATGATGTCGCTGCATGCGACCGTGCCGACCCTGGGTACCGGCATGTTCTGCCTGCTGCTGGCACCAGAGTTCTACGCGCCATTGCGCCGCCTGGCGGCCCACTACCACGATCGCGCCAACGCGCTGGCAGCCGCCTCCGAGGTCGAGCGGCTGCTGGTCGAGGAGGTGTCGTCGGTGTCCGCGAACGAGGTCATCAGTGCCCCGGTCAGTATCGAGCCGGTGCAACGGCATGCCCCGATGGTGCAAGTGCAGGCTGTGACCCTGCGCCCCCAGGGGGCGCACCATGACGTACTGACGGGCTTCTCGCTGGATATCGCCGAGGGCCAGCGCCTGGCACTGGTTGGCCCCAGCGGCAGCGGCAAGAGCACCGTGCTGGAAGCGCTGGCAGGCTGGTTGCCGCCGCGCGAAGGCAGGATCATCGTGCGCGATGGGGTGCGCATCGGTTACGCCGGGCAGCGGCCTTACCTGTTCCACGGCAGCATCGCCGACAACCTGCGGTTGGCGGACCCCGCAGTCAGCAACGCGCGGCTGCAGGCGGTGGCCGAGGTGGCACAGGTGATGCACTTCGCCCGGCATCTGCCGCAGGGCCTGGATACGGTGATCGGCGAACGTGGGTTCGGCCTGTCCGGCGGAGAGGCACGGCGGATTGGCCTGGCCCGGTTGCTGTTGCGAGATCCGGATCTGTTCCTGCTGGATGAGCCCACCGCATTCCTCGATCCGCAGACCGAACGTGACCTGCTGCAGGCGCTGGCTTCGCATACGCGCGGGCGCACCGTGCTGATGGCGACCCACGGCGAGGTGGCCATGCGCTGGGCCGACAAGGTCATCACTCTACCGGCCAACGTGAACGCACATACGGGGGAACGCGCATGAAGCCCGACGACACCAAGCGTACCGGGCTCGAACGCGACGACATGCGCAGTGTGTTCGTACGTCATGGCGGATGGTTGCTGCTGACCACCGTGTTGTTGTTCACCACGATGCTGGCCGGTGTAGGCCTGTTGGGCCTGTCGGGTGGGTTCCTTACCGGTGCCGCATTGGCCGGCGCCCTGGGCGCGGGTGCAACGTTCAACTTCTTCTCGCCATCGGCCGGCATCCGTGGCCTGACGATGATGCGGATCGTGTCGCGCTATCTCGAAAAACTGGTCGGCCACGACGCTACCCTGCGCATCGCGCGTGATCTGCGCGTGTGGTTCTTCCGTCGGGCACTGCCGTTGGCGCCGGCACGCCTGGGCAGTAGTCGCACCGGCGAGCTGCTGGCACGGTTGATCTCCGACATCAGTGATGTCGACGGCGCGGTGGTACGTGCGGTGGGGCCGTTGCTGGCGCTGGTGGGCATTGCGTCGGTCGCGGTGTTCGCTGCGGCATTGATCCATTGGCCGGCCGCGCTGCTGTTGGTGGTGCTGGCGTTGCTGGTCGGGTTGGGCGTGCCGGTATTGGCAGTGCGTCGTGGCGATGCCAATGAAGCGCTGCGCGCGCGCCATCGTGCCGCACTACGCACGATGGCGTATGAGGGCCTGGAAGGCATTGCCGACCTGACAGCGCTGCATGCACGTGATGCGTGGACACTGCAGGTGGATGCAGCGGCAGCTCAACTGGCCGGCGCTGACCGACGCCGGCGGCGACGCCTGATCAGCGGCAACATGCTGCACTCGCTGTTGTCGGGGCTGGGTCTGCTGGGGATGCTGTGGCTGGCGTTGTCAGCATTCGAGGCTGGCAAGGTGGAGGCGCCGATGGCCGCAGGCCTGGTCTTCCTGACGGTGGCGTTGCTGGAAGTGGCTGCCGGTAGCAGCCTTGCGTGGCAGGCGTTGCAGTCGGCGCGGGTTGCGGCAGGGCGCTTGCAGCAGATCGTGGATCAAGCGCCCGCGGTGTCTGATCCCGCACATCCCGTTGCCGTGCCAACGCCGCCGGCCGTGTTGTCGTTCGAAAAGGTCGTGTTCGCCTGGCCGGGTGAAACGCGCAGGCTGCTCGATGGAGTCGACCTGCAGTTGGCGCCGGGTGAGCGCATCGCCATCCGTGGCGACAGCGGGTGCGGCAAAACCACCCTGTCGGCCTTGATGTTGCGTTTGTGGGACCCGGAGCAGGGCACGATCCGCTATGGCGGTACCGATCTGCGTGCGCTGCTGCAGGACGACTGGCATCGCCAGATCGCCTGGCTGCCACAAGGTGCTCCGGTGTTTGCCGGCAGCATTGCCGACAACCTGCGCTTGGGCGGGCCCAACGCCAGCGACGAAGCAATGTGGTCGGTACTGGAGCAGGTGCGCCTGCAGGAGTGGGCACGACAGCAAGGTGGCCTGTTGGCGTGGGTGGGCGAGAACGGCGGCACCATGTCGGCGGGTCAGGCGCGACGCCTGGCGTTGGCCCGCGCACTGCTGCGCAACGCACCGCTGATGGTGTTGGACGAACCCACCGAAGGATTGGACGTGGATACCGCCCACGCCTTGTTGATTGATTTGGCCGCAGCGCTGGGTAATCGCAGTCTGTTGATGATTACCCACGGCGAACTGCCCGAAGGCGTGGTGCAACGCGAGTATCGCCTGCACCGAGGGCAGTTGCTGCAACTGGGCTGAGGGACCTGGGGGCGCGGCCGTAGCGGCCGCGTTACCGGTTGCCGCCGTCAACGTAAGGGCGTGACTGAAGGATGACGATATCGTCGCCCACCACCGCCCATTCGATATCCTGTTCAGCACCGCCCAGTGCTTGTTTCGTACCGCGTCCCACCGCGGCCAACCGCGCGATCAATGCATCGGTCAGCACCTGACGCGTGCCGACGATCGGTACCTCACGCACGCCGCCACGGGTATCGGCGACCAGCTGTGTGTCCTCGGCCGAGCGGCTGAGCACCTGCACCGCTTTTGACCAGTTGGAGTACATCACCTGCTCGGCCTGCCGCTTGCCTTCCACCACCCGGATACCCAGCCCACGTTTGGCTGAAATGTAGGTGATGTGGCGGCGGCCCGCGTCGAACGGATCACGGGTGATCATCACTCCGGAGCTGTCCGATGGTGCGGCCAGTTGCACCAGCACGGCCATCGCCACCGCATCCTGGCCGAGTCCGGCGGCACGGCGCGCTTCGTAGGCTTCGAAGTTGTAGACCGATGCCCACACCGCCTGTACCGCGCGCACCAAGGCATCGCCGCGGGTGACGTTGGGTATGGTGGTGTAGAGACCGGCGCCACTGAAGCCGGGCAGGTCCTCGGAGTTGGACGAACTGCGCACGAACACGCCCCGGCCGTGAAGCTGGGCTTCCCATTGCGTCTGCAGCAGACGTGACAGGGCAGCGTCGGGCGCGGCATTGCTGATCTCGTCGCGCAAAGTGGTCAGGGCATTGCGGCGCACCGTTGCATCGGTGGCAAAGCCGGGACGCTGTTGCAGCGCTGCCAGGCGCTGCGGAATCTGCAGACGCAGCATTGCCGCCTGGTACTGCGAGAAGGGAATACAGAAGCCATCCGGTACGCGCGCCGCTGGCGGCAGTGAGGCTTTCAGGGTGCCAAGATTTGCCGCTTTGACGCCGCAATGACGGCTGTCGCGGGCACGCAGGGCGGACAGTGGTTTGAGCGCGGTCACGGAAAGATCAGGCCGAGGCAAGTTCTGGCTGGTGGCCCGCACGGCGGTCGCCGGTGTCCTTGCCGGACGAGCCATCGGCCGTACCCGGTAGTCGTTGCTGCTGACCTCCAACTCCACCCATTGCCCGTTGTATTGGCGCAGGGATGCCTGTGCACCGCGGACATAGGCATTGGGTATGCGCCAGCCCTTGGCCAACAGGTTGACGTGCGACAGCAACGTGGAGGGGCGTTGCGTCACCAGGCCTGCGACCGGGGGCAATGTGATGGGCACTTCGTCCAGCACCACGATGTCCTGCGGCGACAGATCATCGGTTTGCTCAACCGAAGCGATGATGCGCAACCGGCCCTGCGCGCGCCCGGTGTTCAGCGGCAGGAAGCGCTGCTCGCGCAGCAGCGCTTCCTGGGTGACAAAGGGAAGTGCGGCGGCTCGCGCAACCTGCTCATGCAGTGTGGAGTTGGTCTTGAAACGTATGCCGTCGTAGAAGGACGCGTGCACCAGTTGATCGGTCTGCCGGAGCAGGTCCGGCGTGAGCTGGTCGCCCTCCCAGAATTCATAGGTATAGCCGGGCAGGTCACGTTGCCAGCTCACCGTGCCGAACAGGAAGCGCCGCTGCGGATCCTTGTATTGTGCATTGAGCGTGGCCTTGTCCGGCGCCATCAGCCCCTGGCGACGCACGAACTGTTCGTGCAGGTCGTAGCGGGTGGCGTTGATGTAATACATGCGCGCCGGTTCACGCCGATCGATGGTGAAGATCAGATGCGGGATTTCCAGCGGGGTGCCGACGTTGTAGACACGTGCAAGTCGCATGAAGTCATCGCGGCTGCCGATGCGTGGAAGGTGATTGGGCGTCCGCGCATCATCCACAGGCTGCGAGGGTTGTGCCTCCGTACCTTTGCGGTACTCGTAGGGCGATGGCTTGCGGGCGGTCTGTGCCACCACATCCGGGCTGATCAGCGAGAGCGCGCCCAGCCCGGCAAGGAAGGCGAGAGTACGAAGGAGAACAGACGGGGTACGGGCGCTATCCATGGTGCCGTTAGGTAAGGTGGGTGCGGCAGCATAATCGACGGCTGCGCTGGATGAATCACGTCGCGGATCCGGAGGCCTGGCGGCATGAGCCACCGCCTGCCGTGGAATGGTCTGGTGAAGCGTGCCGCGGACTCACGATGCAGCAGGCAGCAGCGTATCCACCAGTACGATCAGGCTGATGATGCCCAGGAGGTTGGCCGTCACCGTCACCCAGAACACACGCTGGAAACTGCGTTTGCGGGTCTTGTGGTTGAACAGTCCCTGCGCCAGCAGGGCGCCCGGCCAGCCACCCAGCAGCGCGATCATGTGCAGCGTGCTTTCGGTGGTCCGCCAGCGGTTACCCTGCGCGGCCGCTTTGTCGCCGACGTAGAAGATCAGCGCGAGCAGGCTCATGCCGCTGATTGCCAGCATCGTCCAGTCCGGGACGAGTTTCAGCATCCAGGCCAACGTCGTGCCAAGCAGAGCCAGCAGTCCGAGAGCAGTACGCGGTAAGCGGTGTGCCGGACCCGCGGATTTTGCTGCGACCTGGGCCTTGCTTGCCGAAGCGGGGCGGATGGTGGTTGCAGTGAGTCTGCCGCGCGCATCCCTGAGTTGCTCATAGCTGATGAGCAGGCCGTTGGCCGGCCGCTGCGATGCGCGTTCGAAGGCCTTGATATGGACGAAGGCACGCTCGCCGCCGCCATTGGGCGAGACGAAACCGAAACCCTTGTCGTCATTCCAGTCCTGAAGTCGTCCTTGGTAACGCATGCGTGCCTCTGCTCTGTCGGTCGCACATTGAAACCCGCGGACGTCGGTATTGTGAAGCAGCAGGGTCAGCTCAGCGCCCTGTAGCCGACGAACAGCAGCAGCGGCACGGTGATCCAGAACAGAAGGCCGATGGCGGTCAGGGTGGTGTCGCCAAAATGTCGGCCCGGAAACAGCACGTGCGTGACCACACGTCCGGTTCCGTGAAACAGAAACTCGATGAACACCTCGTACAACAGGTGCCCGATGAAGCGGAATACCCCGTTCAATAGTCCGCCAGCGATGTCGTCGAGTGGCATGTGGGTGAGTGGCCGGAGCTTCATTGAGCCAGCAGGATAGCCTGATTTTCAAGCTGCTTGTCGTGCAGTGCCAGCTGCTTTCCCAGTAAATAGCCGCAGGCTTTTCGTGGAATATCCAGCAGACAACAACCTGCGCGATTGACAACGGTAGCGCGCACTCGCGGGTATTTTCAATGGTTGATCAGGCGTACTTGGTCGGAAGATGCACGTCAGCGTGCACACGTAGTGACTACCGCTGCGTGGCAACTGGTGTGGGTTCCTCGCGTATCCGCAGGAAACGCGCGAAGCGCGGCAGGCCGTGCACGGTGAGGCCGTTGTAGCGATAGGTGACGAGGCTGCCGATGGCGGGCGGATGGGCGCGCTGCGCATCGTTCAGGCCGCTGCCTATGCGGAAGCGCCTGCCGTCGTCGGCTTGCATCTGCAGGGCGCCCACCATTCCTTCGTACTTTCCCTTGCCGGGGATATAGCCGACGACGCGGGCTTCTGCGTCGTCAAACGGTTTGAGTTTCAGCAGACCTTCGCTGCGACCTGATCTATAGGGATTGTCCTGGTGATGCAGCATCAGCCCTTCGCCACCGGCGGCGACCACACGGCGCAAGTGTGCGTGCAGTGCGGCGCTGTCGGTGAAGCGCTGTTGGGCGATGACTGCCAGGTAGGGGTGGTCGGTTCCGTGAATGAGTTCGCGCATGGTCGCGAATCGTTGTTCGAACGTACCGGGATGCGCAGGCAGGTCGAAGGCCATGAAGCGCAGTGTGCGCCATTGGGCATCATCGGCGGGCGTGCGCCGGACAATGGCACTGATGGTGTCGAAGTTGCCGCGGCTGGACCACAGTTCACCATCGAGAGCGTGCTGTGGCCATGCATGGGTGAACCATGCCGGTGCCGGAATGACGTATCCCGCGCGGCTGATCAGTCGGCGGCCGTCCCAACGGGCGCGGACACCATCGAGCTTTTCGCTGACGAGATAATGGGCGACATCCGGGCGGTCCCGCCATTTTCCGGCCAGCATCAGCGAGGGAGGCGATGCGCTGCTGGAAGTGGGCAGGCAGGACAACAGCAGGCAGCACAGGAACAGACGCAGCATGGTGAACCCTTGCATGGTGAGGGTTGCCAGCGTGGGGTTGGGGAATGGCCCCGGCTATCGGTCGCTGCAGGCCAGCGGGGTAGGAAGGCCGGTGAGCGCAGCGGTGACGCGGAGCTGCTGAGCGCGCGGACCGCTACAGGCCATGAAGTTGTCCGCGCGCGCAACTGCCTCCCTTGTCGCAGGCGGGGGAGGGCAGTTGCTGCACTCAAGTGGTCGATGCCGTTCAGACGCAGGCGTGGCAGCGAACATGCAGTCGTGCGGCTGCCAGAAGCGGGTGCAGCCGCATCTTCCCGACCAATGTCACTCCTGCGGAGAGGGCAAGTCTTGTTGCAGTGATTGCAGGAAATCGCGCACGGCCGGGCCAAAGCGGTCGTAGTCCACCAGGAAGGCGTCGTGGCCCTGTGGTGAATCCATACCGATGAATTGCGTTTCGGCGCCGCCTGCGCGCAGGCCGTCGGCGATCTGCTGTTGCTGTTCGACCGGGAACAGGATGTCGGTGTTGGCGCCGATGGCCAGCGCGCGTTCGACATGGATCTTGGCCAGGCCGGCCATCACATCGCCGTCGGCGTACTCGGCCAGGTCGAACCAGTCCATCGAGCGGCCGAGATAGAGGTAACAGTTCGGGTCGAAGCGGCGTACGAAACGGCGTGCGTGGCCTTCCAGGTAGCTCTCCACCTGGAATTCCAGTCCAAACGGACCATCGTCGGTCAGCTCAGAATCCAGGCGCACGCGGCCAAAACGGCCATCCCATTCCAGCGCGGAACGGTAGGTGATGACGCCCAGCTTGCGCGCCATGCGCATGCCGGATTCGGGATAGCTGTTCTCGTCGTACTCGCCGTTGTTCCAGGCCGGGTCCAGGCGAATGGCTTCGCGTTGCAGCGAGCGGATGGCGATTGAGAAAGGCAGGGCCTGCGCGCTGCCGGAAATGTTGATGTGGGTGCGCGCAATGCCCGGGTGCTGCAGCAGCAGCGCCAGTGCGGTCATGCCGCCCATCGAATTGCCGATCAGACAGGCCAGCTGCGAGATGCCCAGTGCCTTGACCACCTCGGCAGCCGCATTGGCGACATCCTCGATGGACAACTCGGGGAAGGTCAGGCGGTAGGGCTTGCCGCTTGCTGCGTCGAGGGTCGCCGGGCCGGTGGAACCTTTGCAGCTGCCCAGCGAGTTCACGCAGACGACGAACCAGCGGTCGGTATCGATGGGTTTGCCGGGGCCGAGCATCGGTTCCCACCAACCGGGTGCGGGATTGGCGGTACTGCTGGCCGCGTGTGCGTCCGGCGACAGTCCGGTGACGATCAGGATGGCATTGCCCGCATCGGCGGCCAGGGTGCCCCAGGTTTCGTAGGCAACGTGTGCGCCAAGCAGGGCGCCGCCACGCTTCATCGGGAACGGGGACGATAGCGCGTGAAAGCGGCTGCCTTCGGGGATGAATTCAGTCATCGGCCAATTTTAACGGCTGGGAAGGGCGGGCTTTGCAAGCACTGATAACCGGACGCTATTTGAATATGTCCGGGTCAGGGTTGTCCGAGCGTGATTTCCAGTGGCGTTTCGGCAGGCAGGCTGACGCGGACCGGGGCGGAGTCGACATCGCCTTCCTGGCGCATTGCCTTGCCGCTGGCCGAGAGCCGTGCGAAGACTTCCACTTCCTTCAGGGCAGACAGTTTCTGCGTGGGCATCGGGCCGTCGGCATCGTCCAGGGTGACGGTCAGCGGCATGCCCCGCACAGGGTGGCGTTCCACCGCCACCGGCATCGGTGGTCCGCCGGGCACGCGGGCGATGACGAATACAGTGTCCTTGCCCGAGGCAGCACGCGCGGCCAATGACGGTGCCAGGGTGACCGTCACGGTGATGGCGTTTGCCGAACCTGCGGTGGTGGTCGGCGCTGCAGAGGAGGATTCCGTGGTGGCCCTGCCGCGTGCGATGTCGATCTGCTCCTGCAGTGCGGCGGCTGCAGCCGGTTCCAGTTTCGGTAGCAGGCTTTCCCAGGTACGGGCAGCGTCGTCATTCTGGCCACGTTGGCGCTGCACGATGCCAATCAACCAGATGGCGCGCTCGTTGTCGGGCGCCAGGCTGCGTGCATGCTGCAGCCACTGCGCGGCGGTGTCATCGAACAGGAAGTCGGGCGCGGCCTGGGCGCGGGTCTGTGCGGCTTCCACCAGCAGGCCTGGCTCGTCCGGAGCCAGCTTCACTGCGCGTTGATACGACTCAGCGGCATCGGCGACCTTGCCGACCTCCAGTTGCGAGCGTGCCAGCAACACCCAGCCATCCATGCGTTCGGGGTTCTGCTGCAGTACCGATTGCAGTTGGGCGATACCGTCCTCGATGGTCTGCGGTGCCGTCGCACTGGCCTGCGGCTGCAAGGCTGCGGGTGTGCCCAGCCATTGGTAGAGGCCGAGCGTGGCCACCACCAGCGTGCCTACCAGGGTGGCCCAGATACCGCGCTTGCCGCTGCGCCACAACGGCCATAGTGTGAGCCCGGTGGTGACGGCGGCGAGCAGTGCCGCGCCAGCCAGGAAAGCGGTATTCACCATTCGCGATCTTCCTGTGCGTGCTCATCGGCTGCGGTTGCCGGCAGCGCGCGTGCACGTCGGCGTACCTGGATCACCAACACCACCGCGCCGGCAAGCAGCAGCAGGCCGGGGCCGAACCACAGCAGTGCGGTGCCGGGTTCCATCGCCGGGCGGTACAGCACGAACTCGCCGTAGCGCTCGACCAGGAACTGCTTGATCTGCGCATCGCTGCGGCCTTCATGCATCAGCGTCAGCACTTCGCGGCGCAGGTCGTGGGCGATCTGTGCATTGGAGTCTGCCAGCGACTGGTTCTGGCATTGCACGCAGCGCAGTTCGGCAGTGAGTGCGTGGAAGCGTGCTTCTTCAGCGCGGTCGCGATACTGCAGCGGGGTGGGGTCGCCTGCCGGTTGGGCGCTGGCGGCCAGTGCCATGCCCAGCCACAGCAACGCGCCGGCCATCCATTTCATCGTGCAGCGCCCATGTCAGGAGCGCGTCTGCCCCCGGCTTCGGCTTCGACCTTCTCCAGTACCGGGATCAGTTGCTGATCGAGCACGTCCTGGGTGATGGCGCCGCTGTACTTCCAGCGCACGATGCCGCTGCCATCGACCAGGAAGGTTTCCGGTGCGGCGACGATGCCCCAGTCCAGCGCGGTGCGGCCTTCCTCGTCGGCCAGCACCACCATGTACGGATTGCCCAGCTGCTCCAGCCAGCGCAGTGCATCGGCGCGCTCGTCTTTCCAGTTGTAGCCGACTACGCGCACCCGCTTGGTTTCGGCGAACCGGGTGAGGACCGGATGTTCATCGCGGCAGGCCGGGCACCAGCTGCCCCAGACATTGAGCAGATACGGTGCGCCGCGAAGCTGGGTGTCGCTGACCTGCACGCTCGGGTCGTGAAGCACCGGCAACGAGAACGACGGGGCGGGTTTGCCGATCAGCGCCGAGGGCAGGGTGTCGCGGTCAGGGCGGTCCGAACGGCTCACGCCATACAGCATCAGTCCCAGCAGGCCGAGGAAGAACAGCGCGCCAATGACGATGGCGACCAGCGGCAGGCGGTGTGGTTTGTTGGATTCGGGAGGTGTCGAGGGGGTCATTGGGTTTTACCAGGCAGCCGGCGGAAGCGACGGTCGACGGCGGTGATGAAGCCGCCCAGGGCCATCAACGCGGCGCCCAGCCAGATCCAGCGGACAAAGGGTTTGATCTGCACACGCACGGCCCAGGAGCCGTCGCCCAGTGATTCTCCCAGTGCGACATAGATATCGCCACCCAGCGCGGGATGAATGCCGGCTTCGGTCATCGGCTGGCCGCCGCTGGCATACATGCGTTTTTCGGGATGGAGCCGGGTGATCAGCGTGTCGTCGCGCAGCACCTTCAGGTGGCCGCGATCAGAGTGATAGTTGGGGCCTTCGCTGGCATCCACGCCTTCAAATACCAACGTGTAGCCACCTGCATTCACGGACTGGCCGGGTGCCAAAGCCACTTCGTGCTGCACGTTGAGCGCTTCCACCAGCAGGGCGCCGACCAGGAACACCGCAATGCCCAGATGTCCGATCAGCATGCCGGTCATCTCGGCAGACAAACGGCCGCCGTTGCGCAGGCGTGTCCACAGGTAGTACAGCGTGCCGCCGGCCACCCACGCCGCGCCGGCAATGCCGGCGGCGGCCTTGAGCTTGCCCTGGGGGGCCATGAACCAGCCGACCACGCCCAGCACCACCGCCAGCAGCGCCCACGGTGCCAGCAAGGCGAGCGGGCGCATGCCCTGTTCACGCTGCCAGCGGGTCAGCGGGCCGAACGGCAGCAGCAACACCAGTGGCGCCATCAGCACCACGAACAGCGTGCCGAAGTAGGGCGGCCCCACCGATACCTTGCCCAGGTCCAGCGCATCGGCAAGCAGGGGATAGAGCGTGCCCAGCAGCACCATCGCGCAGGCGCAGGTGAGCAGAAGGTTGTTCGCAAGCAGCAGCGTTTCGCGCGAATTGAGGGCGAAGGCGCGATTGGTGGAGCGTGCATTGCCGCCAACCGACGGCGCGCGCAGTACGTACAGCAGCAGCGAGCTGCCGACCACCAGCGCAAGGAAGATCAGGATGAACAAGCCGCGCGCGGGGTCGGCGGCGAAGGAGTGCACGCTGGTCAGCACGCCCGAGCGCACCAGGAACGTCCCCAGCAACGACAGCGCGAAGGCGGCGATGGCGAGCAGCAACGTCCATCCGATGAATACGCCGCGCTTCTCGGTGGCGGCCTGCGAATGCAGCAACGCCGCACCCACCAGCCACGGCATGAAACTGGCGTTTTCCACCGGGTCCCAGAACCACCAACCGCCCCAGCCGAGTTCGTAATAGGCCCACCAGCTGCCCAGCGCGATGCCAAGGGTAAGGAAGCCCCACGCGGCGTTGGTCCAGGGCCGTGTCCAGCGCAGCCAGCGCACGTCGATATGGCCGTCGAGCAGGGCGGCGATGGCGAAGGCGAACGGTACGACAAAGCCGACGTAGCCGATGTACAGCAACGGCGGATGGATGATCAGCCCCGGGTCCTGCAGCAACGGGTTGAGGTCATGGCCTTCGCCAGGCGACGGCAACAGCCGTGCGAACGGGTTGGAGGTGAACAACAGGAAGGCCAGGAAGCCCACGCTGATCATGCCCATCACCGACAGCACACGGGCCATCACCGGGTCGGGCAGCTGGCGCGAAAACGCGCTTACCGCCGCACTCCACAGTGCCAGTACCAATGTCCACAACAGCAACGAACCTTCGTGCGCGCCCCATACCGCCGAGTAGCGGTAAATCATCGGCAGCAGCGAGTTGGAGTTTTCCGCGACGTAGCGCAGCGAGAAATCCTGGCGGACGAAGGCGATGGTCAGCACCACGAAGGCGCCCAGCACCATGGCCAGCTGCAGCATGGCGGCGGGGCGTGCGATGGCCATCAGCGTGGGCTGTCGGCGTTGTGCCCCGACCAGCGGAAGAACGCTCTGCAGCAGTGCTGCAAGCAGCGAAAGGATCAGCAGTACCTGTCCGATTTCAGCGAGCACTCAGGGCGTTTCCATTGCAGGGGCGGTAGCCGGGACCTGATGCTTGGTATGTGCCTGGCCCATCTTGTCGGCCAGCTCCTTGGGCATGTAGGTCTCGTCGTGTTTGGCCAGAACGTCCTCGGCCACGAACACGCCATCGATCATGCGCCCGGTGGCAACCACGGCCTGACCCTCACGGAACAGGTCGGGCAGGATGCGGTCGTAGCTGACCGGAAGCATGGCGTCGCCGTCGGTCACCTCGAAACGCGCCAGCAATGCGCCGGGTTCCCGTTTGAACGAACCTTTGCCGACCATCCCGCCCAGACGGAACCGCGCCTCTGGCGGGACCTTGCCGGCGTGTACTTCGGCCGGCGTATAGAGATAGGCGATGTTGCGCTGCAGGGCGGTGGCCACCAGGGCAACCGCGATCCCGGCGACGGCCAGCACCAGCACCACCAGCAACAGACGACGGCGTTGGGTAGGGCTCATCGGCTCAACTCCTCTTCCACCGGCGTGGCGGCAGCACGCTTGGCGCGGACCACGCGGTTGCGGGCTTCACGCAGTTGTTGACGGATCTGCAGGCGCGGCACGATGAAATCCCAGGCCAGCACAATGAAGAAAACGGCATACGCCATGGCCACGTACTTGAAATAGCTCATGACGATTTCTCCATCCGCTCACGCAGCCACGCCTTGCCGGTTTCGCGCCGCAGGTTGTCGGCGCGTGCGCGTGACAGCAGTGAGCCGACAAACCAGAACTTGGTGGCCAGCACCATGATCCACAGCGGCAGCACCATGCTGCTGTCCATGCTGGATTCGCCGAACACGCGGATGGTCTGCCCTTGGTGCAGCGAGTTCCACCACAGTACCGAGTAGCGGATGACCGGCAGCAGCGCCACACCGACGATGGACAGCAGGCCTGCGGCACGCGCGGCCGCGCGGCGGTCGTCGATGGCGCCGTACAGGCCCATCACGCCGAGGTAGAGGAACAGCAGGATCAGTTCGGTGGTCAGCCGTGGGTCCCAATCCCACCAGGTGCCCCACATCGGCTTGCCCCAGATGCTGCCGGTCAACAGCGTGATCAGAGTGAACGCTGCGCCGATCGGTGCGCAGGCCATGGCCAGGATCTCGCACAGTTTGATGCGCCATATCAGCGCGATGGCACTGTAGAAGGCCATCAATCCGAACACGAACAGGCTCATCCATGCCGCTGGCACGTGGATGTAGAGGATGCGGAAGCTGTCACCCTGCTGGTAGTCGGCCGGCACCACCGCCAGCGCCTGCCACAGGCCGTAGCCGAACAGCGGCAGCGAAATGACGTAACACCACGTTGACCAGCGGGCGGCGAAGGTGTCGAAGTAGGGCGGAGAGCCCAGCTTGTGAAACCAACCTACTAAACCTTTGAACATCCGCTCGCTCGCTGAGGAAGACCAAGGCCAGATCGCATGGAGCGTCCCGGCCGGCTGGGTACCGCGCAGGGGCGGCGCCGTTGCTGTTTCAGACCCGGCTCAAGATACCTGAAATCTACCGGGTGGTCGGCCAATACGAGGCCTGCAGGGCGGCGTGCGACCAACGGTCGCAGCGGAACATGCCCGATGCACTCACGCTGCGCTGCGGCAAAACCCGATCAAGTGCGCGGCAGCACGCCGGACAGGAACAGGCGCACCGCCAGCCGCGCCTGTTGCTTGGCATGCGGAACATCGTCTGGACTCATGCGGCCGTTGACCGAGCGCAGGATCAGGCCACCGATCACCATCATGTAGAACAGGTGGGCACTGCGGTCGGGATCTTCCACATACAGGCGGCCGGCTTCGGTCTCGCGTTGGAAGTACTCATTCAACAGCGCTTCCATCGGTTCCACGCCATGGGCCTGGAACCAGTCACGCAGCTCCGGCAGGCGCATGCCCTCGGAGATGACCACGCGGTGGCAGGCAATCCGTGCGGGAGTGAGAATTTCCTCGACCATCCGGTAGGCGGCCTGTTCAAGCGCTTCATCCGGCGGCAGCGGGGACTGCATCAACTCGTCCAGGCTCTGCCCGAAGCTGTCGATGCTGCGCTCCATCAATGCATGCACCAATCCGGTCTTGTCGCCGAATGCGCGGTACAGGGTAGCCATGGAGCCGCCGGCGCGTTTGACGATGTCGGACAGCCGTGCGGCCTGGTAGCCCTTCTCGTTGAACACTTCGGTCGCTGCTTCGAGGAATTTCTCCACGCGCAGTTCGCCGCGGCGCTGCAGTTCGACCGCAGGGCGGGGCGGGAGGGAGGGTTTCCCCGTTTCCGAGGTGTTCGGGCGGTGCCGGTTGGACATGGTGGGCAACAGGGCCATGAAGCAGGCTGAGAGAATACCGTTGTTTGCGCGGTATACGAATTACGAATTGGCGATGCGGATGGCGGCCGCGGCGGTGAGCGGGGCCAGCAGGGCGCAGACCACCAGTCCGGCAGCGAGCATCAGCAGCGGACCGGCGGGGTCGAAGCCCCGGGCAGCCAGGGCCACGGCACCCGCACCGAAAACCAGAACCGGTACGTACAGCGGCAACACCAGCAAAGCGAGCAGGATGCCGGCGCGGCGCATGCCCACGGTCAGGGCGGCGACCACCGCGCCCAGCAGGCTCAGCAGCGGCGTGCCCAGTGCCAGTGCGGCCAGCAGCGCCGGCAGCTGTTCGCGCGGCAGGTGCATCAGCTCGGCCAGCAACGGGCTGACCAGAACCAGGGGGAAGGCGGTGGTCAGCCAATGCGAGAACACCCGCACCGCGACCAGCCATGCCAGCGGAACGGGCGACAACAGCCACTGTTCCAGCGAGCCATCCTCGGCATCGCTGCGGAACAGGGTGTCCAGCGACAACAGGCCGGCCAGCAGGATGGACAGCCACAACACGGCCGAGGCCACGCTCTGCAGCAGTTCCGGCTCCCCGCCCAGTGCCAGTGCGAACAGCGCCACCACCAGCACGGCGAACAGAATGGGCTGTGCCGCATCGCCGCGCCGCCGCCACAACAACCGCAGGTCGCGTGCGAGCAGGGACTTGGCGGCGGTCATCAAGGTGGGCCGCGGACCGGGCAGGCTCATGCGGCGTGCTCCTGCGGTTGGGCGCTGGCAAGCACCAGGGTGCGGTTGCGGACCGGCGGCGCCGCGTAGGCACCGTGCGTGGTGACCAGTGCGGCACCACCGCTGCGCAGGTGTGCGGAGATCATGCGATTGACCAGATTGATGCCATCCAGGTCCAGGTTGGCGTAAGGCTCATCGAGCAGCCACAACGGTGCGGGCGACAACCACACGCGCGCCAGCGAGAGACGCTTTTTCTGCCCGGCGGAGAGCTGCCGCACCAGCGTGTCCTCATAGCCGGCCAGGCCGACGATGGCCAGGGCATTGCCCGGCATCTGCCGCGCGCGACGCCCTTGCAGGCCGCACATCAGGTGCAGGTTCTCCAGCGTGCCCAGGTCCTGCTTGAGCGCGGTGAGGTGGCTTAGATAGGCCATGTAGCGGGAGCGCTCGTTGCTGTTGGCCGGCCGGCCGTCGATGTCGATCTGGCCATCATCCGGGCGCAGCAGCCCGGCCAGCACGCGCAACAGCGTGGTCTTGCCGGCGCCATTGCCGCCCTGTACCAGCAGCGCTTCGCCGGCATCCACATGCAGGTCCAGCGGGCCGAACACCGGGTCATCATTGCGGGTGAAGCGCAGGCCGCGTGCGGCGAGCAGCGGCGGGGTGTTCGGGGAATCAATCATCGGATCGGCGCTTCCGTCCTTGGGGTGGCAGCGCAGGCTGGCTGGCGCATGGGGCGGCGGCATTATAGACCCGCCCTGATGGGCCATATGAGGCAGGATCGCGCGCAGCGCGCGCTGTCCCCCTGCTGCCGGCTTTGCGTACACTCGCTGCTCTCTTCCCCCGTGTGTACGTACCGATGCAGCCGCAGACCAAGTTGCCCAAGGTGGGCACCACCATTTTCACCGTGATGTCGCAGATGGCCGCCGAGCATGGCGCCGTGAATCTGGGGCAGGGTTTTCCGGATTTCCCGGCACCGCAGCGCCTGGTCGACGAAACCGCCAAGGCCATGCGCGAGGGTTTCAACCAATACGCGCCGATGACCGGCGTGGCACCGCTGCGCCAGGCCATCGCGCAGAAGGCGTTGGATTGCTACGGCGCGCAGGTCGACCCGGACAGCGAGATCACGGTCACCTCCGGTGGTACCGAAGCCATCTTCAATGCGATCCATGCCGTGGTGCGGGCAGGGGATGAAGTGATCGTGCTCGACCCGGCCTACGACTGCTACGAGCCGGCCATCGACCTGGCCGGTGCGCGTGCCGTGCATGTGGCGTTGGACCCGCAGACCTTCGCGGTTGACTGGGACAAGGTGCGCGCGGCGATCACACCCAAGACCCGCATGCTGATGGTCAACACGCCACATAACCCGTCCGGCGCGATGTTGTCCGCTGCCGACATGCAGGCGCTGATCGAAGTGCTGCGTGGCACCGATATCTATCTGATTTCCGATGAGGTGTACGAGCACATCATCTATGACGGCGTGCGTCACGAATCGGCATTGCGTTACCCGGAACTGCGCGAGCGCGCATTCGTCATTTCAAGTTTCGGCAAGACTTACCATTGCACCGGCTGGAAGATCGGCTACGCCATCGCGCCGCCGGCAATGACTGCCGAGTTCCGCAAGGTCCATCAGTACAACACCTTCACCACTTTCAGCCCGGCGCAATATGGCTTTGCCGCGATGATCCGTGACGAGCCGGAGCATCACCTGGAGCTGGGGGCGTTCTATCAGGCAAAGCGTGACCGTTTCCGCGACCAGCTGCTGACCACTCGCCTGAAGCCGTTGCCTGTTCCCGGTGGCTATTTCCAGCTGGTGGATTATTCGGCGATCAGTGACCTGCCCGATCATGAGTTCGTGAAGTGGCTGACCATCGAGAAGGGCGTCACCGCCATCCCGCTGTCACCGTTCTATGAAACGCCACCGGCCGGGCAGCGCCTGGTCCGCCTGTGCTTCGCCAAGAACGACGCCACGCTGGATGCTGCGATCGAGCGACTGCAGAAACTGTGATTCAAGGGCGGGGAGCGAGGAATAGGGGCGGGGAATGAAAGCTTCCTCGTTCCTGGTATGTACCTTCCTCGTTCGTGCTCTCCCGTTCCCTGTTCTCCATTTCCCCATTCCCGGCTTTTGAAAAATGAATGACCTTCGCATTTCCCTGGTGCAGGGCGACACCCGCTGGCATGACCCAGAGGCCAATCGCGCGTACTACGGCGCCTTGCTGGCACCGCTGGCAGGCACGACGGATCTGGTGATCCTGCCGGAGACGTTCACCAGCGGCTTTTCCAACGACGCTGTCGACAAGGCCGAGGACATGGATGGCCCCACTGTCGCGTGGATCCGAGAACAGGCGCGCGCGCTGAATGCGGTCGTCACCGGCAGCGTGCAGCTGCGTGTGGGCGAGGGCGTCTACAACCGACTGCTATGGGCCGCGCCGGACGGTGATCTGCAGTATTACGACAAGCGTCATCTGTTCCGTTTCGGCGGTGAGCACAAGCGCTACGCGGCCGGCGAAGCGCGCCTGTGCGTGGAGTTGAAAGGCTGGCGGATCAATCCACAGATCTGCTATGACCTGCGTTTCCCGGTGTTCTGCCGCAATCGCTTCGATGTAGAGCGGCCTGGGCAGATGGATTTCGACCTGCAGATCTTCGTCGCCAACTGGCCGTCGGCACGCGCTTACGCGTGGCAGACGCTGGCACGCGCACGTGCGATCGAAAACCTGTGCTACGTGGCCATCGTCAATCGTGTCGGCGTGGATGGAAATGGGCTGCATTATTCCGGTGACAGTGCGGTGATCGATTTTCTCGGTCAGCCGCAGCTGGAAATCCGCGAGCGCGAACAAGTTGTCACCACCACCATTTCAGCGGCGGCATTGGCAACCCATCGCGAGCGTTTCCCGGCGATGCTGGATGCCGATGCATTCACGCTTCCCGGCCCGGCGGCGGCTCGCTGAACCTCAACCCGATGTGGCGTCATTGACTGCGCTGCAAGACCGGATCGGGCTGGTAGGCTCGACATCGGTTTCAACACGCAGGAGGCTGCAACCATGAAATTCACGATGGCAGTATTGGTGTTGTTGGCAGCAGCGGGCCTGATGCCGGCAGCACAGGCCGCGGGCAATATCGATTGCGAGTTGCGTTACAACTTGTCCGGTTGGTCGGCGTTCTACAAAACGGCGTCGGGCACGGGAACGATCACCTGTGACAACGGGACGAGCATACCGGTCAGGATCAGCGCCAAGGGCGGCGGCTTGACGGTGGGTCGTACCACCATCACCGATGGCCGTGGCAAATTCACCGGGGCATATTCCACCAATGACCTGCTCGGCACCTATGCTGCCGCCGAGGTGCATGCCAGTGCGTCGCGCGCCAGCGATGCACAGGTGATGACCAAGGGTGATGTCTCGCTGGCACTTGCGGGCACCGGCCGTGGCTGGAGCCTGGGTGTGGGCTTCGGCAATTTCGTGATTGAACGTCGCTGAGGCAATGCTTGAGATTCAGAGCTTCTGGATTGAAAGCTCCTGAATTGAATACCCCTCTCCCGTAGGCGGGAGTGGGGGGGGGAGAGAGGGCGCTTTTATGAGTAAGCAAAGCAAGAGCGCCCCTCATCCGCGCTTCGGGCACCTTCTCCCGCTTAAGGGAGAAGTGACCACAGCAGCAACCGCCAAAGCCAACGCGGTCACCCCTCCGTAGTCCCCGGAAACGCCCTCAGCGGGACCCACACAATCGACTTTGCGCATTCCGGTACTACGCGAATTCCTTCTGTGCAGCTGGCGCAGAATCCATCCTCGCTCCGGTTCCAGCACAAGCGGCGGTTCCATCTGCCGCCGGCATTCGCCGGGTGGCTGTTGTCGTAGATGTGCCTTGTCGACAGATCGGGCAGTCGCTCGTCCAGCGTGAGCCGCGAGCGGTCGAGGCGTTGCCGGATTCCGGCCTCGGAAACAGCGTGTCCGCCGGCCGTGACACGATTGGCAATCTGCTGCAAATGCAACTCGGCGCTGCCCAGTCCGCGAAACCGGAGGCATGATTTCATGCTGCCCACAGACGTCGCACAGCAACGTGGGAGGAGAGGTTTGTCCAGTATTCCCATGCAGGCGGCGTTCGGCTTGCCGGCACGGCTGGATGGCATGAAGCAAAACGCCCGGTGCACTGCACCGGGCGCTCTGCGTCAGAGGGCGTAGGGGCTGGAATCAGCCGCCACGCGGGCCACGGTTGCCACCGCCGCCAGGGCGACCGCCGCCACCGGGACGGCCACCACCGCCCGGACGACCGGCGCCACCCGGGCGATTGCCGCCGGGACGCGGACCACCGGACGGACGACCGCCGGGGCCGCCTGGACCACCCGGGCCGCGGTTGCCGCCACTTGGGCGGGCGCTGGCCGGGCGTGCACCGTACGGGCTGTAGCTCGGGGTGGCATGGTCGGACGGGAAGCTCGGAGCATTACCCGGATGACCATAAGGATGCTTGCGCTGGCCCTGCCCGGCACCTGCGCCGGCAGCACCCTGCGGGCGGCCCTGGCCGCCTGCGCCGCCGTAACCGCCGCCCTGCGGACGACCCTGACCCGGGCCGCCACGACCGGCGCCAGCGCCTGCAGCGCCACCCGGACGTGGCTTGCCGTACGGGCGAGCCTGGCCTTCACCGGCCGGGCCGCGGCCCGGTCCACGATTGCCACCCGGGCCGGCGTTGCGGTGGCCGCTCGGGCCGGTGCTCACGCCATCGGGCACATACCAGGTGCGGAATGCAGCGGGGTTGCCATCGGGCAGGCTGCGATCGCCAGCAGGCTTGCGCTGCTTGAACGGACGCTGTGACTGCTTGGCAGCGGCGTCGCCGCTGACCGTCAGGCCACCCTTGTAGCCACCGCCGGGCTTGCCGCCACGGCCGCGGCCGCGATCTTCGCGCACGGAGTCGAAACGACGCAGTTCACGGCCTTCGTCAGCGGTGCTGTGGCCGTTGACATAGGCGTTGCCACGGCCGCCGTCGCGCGAGACGCGCACGGTGGTCTTGGCCGCCTTGCGCTGGCCGATCACCGGCTGCAGGGTCAGCGCGGACGGGGTGCCTTCTTCCAGCTTCAGCTGGGCGCGCAGCGCCTCAACCTGCGGGCTGGTCAGTTCCACCGACTTGCCGCGCATCAGTTCGCGCGGCAGCTCGATCTTGCCGTAACGGGTGCGCTTGAGGCGACTGACCTGGCAGCCCTGGGATTCCCACAGGCGGCGCACTTCGCGGTTGCGACCTTCCTTGACGACCACGCGGAACCAGTCGTGCGAATCGGTGCCGCCAATGCGCTCGACTTCGTCGAACTTGGCGCCGCCGTCTTCCAGCAGCACGCCGCGGCCAAGACGCTCGATGATGGCGTCCGATACCTTTTCTTCGCCTTCCGGGGCGCGCACGCGTACCACGTACTCGCGCTCGACCTCGAAGGACGGGTGCATCATGGCGTTGGCCAGCTCACCGTCGGTGGTTGCCAGCAGCAGGCCGGTGGTGTTGATGTCCAGGCGGCCGATGGCGATCCAGCGCGCGCCCTTGAGCGGCGGCAGGGCTTCGAAAACGGTCGGGCGGCCTTCGGGGTCGTCACGCGTGGTGACTTCGCCTTCGGGCTTGTTGTAGATCAGTACGCGCGAGGGATCGGTCAGGGCGCTGGCAACGAAGCTGCGGCCATCCAGGTCGATCTTGTCGCCGCTCTTGACCGACATGCCGATCTGCGCGGTTTCACCATTGACCTTGACCAGGCCATCGGCAATGCGCTGCTCCAGCGCGCGGCGCGAGCCCAGTCCGGCCTGGGCCAGGACCTTGTGCAGGCGCTCTTCGAGCTTGGGCTGTTCGGTGCCGGCTTCGCGCTTGAGCGAAAGCTTGTTCAACGTTGGTTTACGGGGGGTGTCACTCATCTGTTTTGCTCCGGCCGGCGTTTTCCGCGTCGGCCTCATGGTCGGAATCGGCTACGTCAACAGCCACGGTCGTCGTCGCGACGGCGTTGTTTTCAGTTTGTTCCACTTCCGCCGCGCGCTCTCCCGGCGCGGCGTCGGGTTCGCCCGTGAGGGCGGTATCGGATGCGGTTGCCTCCAAATCCGGAGATTCGTCGTCAGCTGCGGTATCTGTGTTGTCTGATTCGCCCGGCTCGGCACGGTCATCGGGTGCGGCAGCGCCGGCGGTCAGGGGTGCAGCGGGTTGGCCGTCGCCATCCAGCGGGAGTTGCGGTTCCAGTTCGCCGATGTCGCGCAGTTCGGACAATGGCGGCAGTTCATCCAGGCGCTTGAGCCCGAAGTAATCCAGAAAGCCCTTGGTGGTGCCGAACAATGCCGGCTTGCCAGGGACATCGCGGTGGCCGATGACCCGGATCCACTCGCGCTCTTCCAGTGCCTGGATGATGTTGCTGCTCACCGCCACGCCGCGCACCTGTTCGATCTCGCCACGGGTGATGGGCTGGCGGTAGGCAATCAATGCCAGGGTTTCCAGGGTGGCGCGGGTGTAGCGGGTCTTGCGTTCGGTCCATAGCCGGGAAACCCAGCCATGCACTTCGCTGGTGATCTGGTAGCGGAACCCGGAGGCCACTTCGACCAGTTCCACGCCGCGCTCGGCGCAGGCATTCCGCAGCAGCTCCAGCGCACGCTCCACGCTGCCCGGAGGCGCGGGTGCGTCTTCCGGGAACAGGCCCTGCAACTGCGACAGTGTCAGCGGCTGGCTGGACGCCAGCAGGGCACCTTCGACAATGCGGTTGATCAGCGGTTGATCCATGCGTCGGTCTGATTGGTCAGGCGGGATCGGGGGCATCGGCATCATCGAACTCGCTGGAGAAGGCCAGCGGTGCATTGGTGTTGCCGGAAGCCAGGGACTTCACGTAGATCGGGGCGAGCGAGGTTTCCTGCACGATGTCCAGCAGCTGCTCCTTGGCCAGTTCCAGCATGGCCAGAAAGGTCACCAGAACGCCGAGCTTGCCTTCTTCGGCGGTGAACAGGGTTTCAAAGCGGTAGAACTTGCCATCTTCCAACTGGCTGAGGATGTCGCCCATGCGCTGGCGCACACTCAGCGCCTCACGCTTGATCGCGTGGCCGCTGAACAGCTCGGCACGCTTGAGCACGTCATGCAGCGCCAGCAGCATTTCCTTCAGGTCCACCGGTGGCGGCAGTTTCACCGCAATGCGCTCCGGTACGAAGGCCGTTGCCACGCTGGTGTCGCGGTCCTGCCGGGGCAGGGTGTCGATGTCCTCGGCGGCCTGTTTGAAGCGTTCGTATTCCTGCAGGCGGCGTACCAGTTCCGCACGTGGATCGGCTTCATCGCCTTCCACGCTCGGCGGCCGTGGCAGCAGCATGCGCGATTTGATCTCGGCAAGCATGGCCGCCATGACCAGGTACTCGGCTGCCAGTTCGAAGCGCAGCTCCTGCATCACATTGATGTATTCGACGTATTGCTTGGTGATCTCGGCGACCGGGATATCCAGGATGTCCAGGTTCTGCCGGCGGATCAGGTACAGCAGCAAATCCAGCGGGCCTTCAAATGCATCCAGGATCACTTCCAGCGCGTCCGGCGGGATGTACAGATCCTGCGGGATCTGCAGTACCGGCTGACCATGCACCATCGCCAGCGGCATTTCCTGCTGCTGCGGTATGTGGGGCGGCGCTGGCGGGTTCGCGTCGTGCGCGAGTTCGGAAGTCATCAGGTCGACATCGGGTGTTGCGAGCCGTACGCATCCCGGATTCATGCCCGGTAGGGTTCAGCGCTGGTATTGCGAGCCATGCACGCTTGTCTGGCGCGCTTCTTCCATACATGAACAACAAGACGCACCGCGAAGGGCGGCAACGTCGTTACGAGGAGGTCGTCTACGCGATCCGGGAAGAGATCTGCTTCGGTCAACCGGCGGGGCCTGAGCCTGCCTCCGAACCGAGCCGCTACAGACCGGCTGCGTGCAATAGCGCAAAGAGTAATCGCCGGAACCGGGCGGTGTCCAGCCTTGTGCGGCTAGACTTGTCTCCGATTCATTCAACGGACAAGGAGATAGACGCCCGTGTGGTACGTGATTGAAGGCTATGACGGCCAGCAGGTGCTGGCCGCGCGCATGCAGGCCAGGACCGCGCATCTGGACCGGTTGAAGGCATTGCTTGACCAGGGGAGACTGCTTTTGGCTGGCCCTTGTCCTGCCATTGACGCCGAAGACCCGGGTGAAGCCGGCTTCAGCGGCAGCGTGGTGATTGCTGAATTTGACAGCCTGGAAGCCGCCCGGGCCTGGGCCGACGCCGATCCTTATGTGGCGGCCGGCGTTTATGTGCGGGTGGATGTGCGCCCGTTCCGCAGGGTGCTGCCATGAACCGGGTCGAGCAGATCCGCGCCGCGCTGCTGGCGGCCCTGGCGCCCGAACTGCTGGAGGTGGAGGACGACAGCCATCGCCACGCGGGGCATGCCGGGGCGCGTGACGGCCGCGGTCACTTCAACGTGGTCGTGGTGAGCGAAGCCTTTGCCGGCAAGGCACCGTTGGCGCGCCATCGCGCCGTCTATGCCGCGCTGGGGGCGATGATGGAGACCGACATCCATGCGTTGTCGATCAAGGCGCTGACACCGGGGGAGCATGCAGGCGCCGCGTGAGCCGGCCTGTCCGGTGCGCTGCGTGGACAGCGAATGTCCGGTCATGGCCCGGTGCAGCATGACAAACGGTTTACAGATGCAATTGAAAACGTTTACATTCCGCCCAACCGTGCTGCGGAGGGCATGACGGTGGCAAAAACGGCAATCACCATCAAGGATGTTGCCCGCGAGGCGAACGTCTCCGTTGCTACCGTGTCGCGTGCCCTCAACGGGCATGACAATGTCGCGCAGGCGGTCCGCACCCGCGTGCTGGAAGTCGCCAACCGGCTGCGCTACACGCCGCATGCCGCCGCCCGCAGCCTGAGCAGCCGCAGCACCCAGACGGTTGGCGTGGTGCTGCCGGACCTGCATGGCGAGTTTTTTTCCGAATTGATGCGCGGTATCGACGGTGTGGCCAGCGCCCATCGCCGGCACCTGCTTGTGTCCAGCTATCACGGTGATCCACAGCAGCAGCGCACGGTGTTGCAGACGATGCGCGGTCGCGTGGACGGCCTGCTGCTGCTCTCACCCTATGCCGGCGATGCCGGTTTCCTGCTTGAAAGCCTGCCTGCGACCATTCCGACGGTGTTGATCAACACGCCTTTGGCGGATGGCCAGCATGCGGTGTTCAGCATTGATGACCATGCAGGCGCCGTGGCGATGACCGAGCATCTGTTGGCGCAAGGCCACCGCCGCATCGCGTTCATCGGTGGTCCGGCGCAGAACCATGATGCACAGGAGCGCCTGCGCGGGTTTCGCGATGCCATGGCGGCACAGGCTGGCGGTAGCGAGGCGATCGAGTTGCCCGGTGACTTCGATGAAGCCAGCGGCCACCGCGCCGGTATGGCTTTGCTCAAGCGCGAAACCCTGCCTGATGCGGTGTTTGCGGCCAATGACATGATGGCGCTGGGATGCCTGTACGCGTTCGCCCATGCTGGGGTGCACGTGCCCGGACAGGTGGCGCTGGCCGGCTTTGACGACATCCCGCTGGCACGCTTTGTTCACCCCTCCTTGACGACGATGCAGGTGAGCATCGCCGAGTTGGGAGAAAGAGCGATGCAGCAATTGGTGCGGCAGATTGACGACGAAGACGCCAGCGAAGTGCATGGCATCACCCTGACTCCCAGCCTGGTCGTGCGTGATTCGACCGCTGCCCGTGGCCCCTCCTGACCCCGTGAGCGCACCGGGCACCCCCCTTTAGTCCAAATTCCTGGCAGCCCCCAGACTGCCGCCGAGGAGAGAGTTGAAACATGAGAATTGACCCGTTGAAGAACGCTCCGCCGCGCAAGCTGCTCTGCTGTGCATTGGCTGGCTGCCTGTTGTTGGGCGCCGCCCCCGCATTTGCGCAGAGCACCGGCGCCACCATCCGTGGCCAGGTGACCACCGATTCGACACCGGCCGCACAGGCGCAGGTGACCGCGACCAATACCGCCACCGGCCTGAGCCGCAGCGTGCAGAGCACGGCCAGTGGCAGCTATTCGCTGGCAGGTCTGCCGCCGGGTACCTACCGCGTTGATGTCAGCGCCGGCGGCAAGACCAGCACCCAGAACATCACCGTGCAGGTGGGCCAGACCGCGACCGTGAACCTGGGCGTGGGCGGTGTGGGCGAAACCGCACAGGGCGGGGCAGCCACCACGCTGGATGCGGTGCAGGTGACCGCGCAGGCGCCGATCGAGACCAAGACGTCGGAAATCGCCACCTACATCACGCCGCAGCAGATCCAGGCGCTGCCGCAGGGAACGCGCAACTTCCTTGCCTTTGCCGACACCGTTCCGGGCATGGCGTTCGAACAGAACCCGGCCAATGGATCGACCAAGCTGCGTGGCGGTGTGCAGAGCGCCAACAACGTCAACGTCTATATCGATGGCGTCGGCCAGAAGAACTATGTCACCCAGGGTGGCATCACCGGGCAGGACGCCAGTCGCGGCAATCCGTTCCCGCAGCTGGCCATCGGTGAATACAAGGTCATCACCTCCAACTACAAGGCCGAGTACGACCAGATCAGCTCGGCAGCGGTGACGGCGGTGACCAAATCCGGCACCAACGAATTCAAGGGCTCGTTCTTCTGGGACTACACCAACCAGGATTGGCGCGAGCCGCGCGAAAGCGAGAAGAACGGCGTCGGCAAGACCCGCTCCGGCGAAAAGCAGTATGGCGCCTCCTTCGGTGGCCCGATAGTGCAGGACAAGGCGCATTTCTTCGTCACCTATGAGGGCAAGGAATACAACGCGCCGCAGGACCTGAAGCCGGGCGAAGGCCGTCTGCCGGGTGACCTGCCGCAGGCATGGCGCGACCAGCTCGGTGCGACGGCGACGCCATTCAAGGAAGACCTGTACTTCGGCAAGCTGGATTGGTCGATCAACGATGAGAATCTGGTCGAGCTGACCTACAAGCGCCGGGAGGAAAGCGAGATCGGCAATGTGGGTGGTCAGAGTGCGCGCAGTTACGGCACCGATACCGGCGTCGAGGAAGACCGCTACGACCTGCGCTGGCAGTACTCCAACACCAATTGGCTCAACGACGCTCACCTGACCTATGAGAAAGCGTTCTGGACCAAAGCGCCGATCAATTTCGACAACGGCCGGGTGCTCACCGACGGCAGTGGCGACGATGGCAAGCAGATCTACCGCATCGGCGGTGGTGAAGGTGGCTTGCAGGACAAGGGGCAGAAGGGCTGGTCGTTCCAGAACGACACCACTTTCTTCGGCTGGGAAGGCCACACGCTCAAGTTCGGTGTGAAGTACAAGCAGGTCGACCTGGATACCACCGAACAGCAGCCCTACAACCCGCAGTTCTATTACGACATCCGCCAGGGCGGCGACGTTCCGTACTTCGTGCGTTTCGGCAGCCCGGCGGTGGGTACCGGTGGCGGCGCGGTCACCTCCAAGAACAAGCAATTCGGCCTCTACATCCAGGACGACTGGGACGTCACCGACCGCCTGACCTTGAACCTCGGCCTGCGCTGGGATTACGAGAAGACACCCTCCTACCTGGACTACACCACCGCGCCGGACGTGCTGGCCTCGCTGTCGACGGTGGACACGCGCGCAGGAAACGCACCGGGGCAGACCTACGCGCAGACACTGGCGCTGGGTGGCATCGACATCAACCGCTATATCAGCACCGGCAACAACCGTAAGCCGTTCAAGGATGCAATCCAGCCGCGTGTGGGTTTCTCCTATGACCTGACCGGTGACGAGCGGCATGTGGTGTTCGGCGGCATCGGCCGGTCCTACGACCGCAACCTGTTCGACTACCTGCAGCTGGAACGCAGCAAGGCCTCGTTCCCGACCCGCCGCTTCAAGATCAACTCGCCTGGTCATGCCTGCGCCGTGGGTGGCGACTGCCTGGATTGGAACCCGCAACTGCTGGATCGCGACTATCTGATGTCGCTGGTCAACGCGACCGAAGCCGGTCGTGAAGTGTGGATGTTCGACAACGATCTGAAGACGCCGCATTCGGACCAGATCAGCCTGGGCATCCGCAACAGCTTCAACCTGGGCGGCCTGGACTGGAACAGCTCGACCACGCTGCAGCACACCCGTTACAAGGACGGCCTGCTGATCTCGCGCGGCAATCGCTACCCCGATGGCGACGCATACGGCCCGAATGGCAGTCCCTGGAGCGCGCCGGGGCTGCCGGGACTGGGCTCGCTGATCGTGGCCACCAACGGGTTTGAATCCAAGAGCACCGCGTTGCTGTTGAGTTTGGACAAACCGTACACGGCCGAGAGTCCGTGGAACTTCAACGTTGCCTACACGCTCACCGATGCCAAGCAGAACATCCACGAGAAGGATCCGGTGTACGGCTGGTACTTCGCGCAGGGCGGCTGGTACGACGGTGCATGGACGCCGCGTCATCGCCTGGTGGTCAGTGGCTTCACCGACCTGCCGTGGGGCATGAGTGTGTCCGGCAAGTTGACCCTGGCCAGCAAGATCAAGCGTTGGGATATCGACGGTACCGCAGCCTATGGTGGCTATGAGCGACCGCACAGCTGGGAGCCGGATGGTTCGCTGGGCTTCAAGCAGTTCGACATGTCGCTGACCAAGACCTGGGACACCGGCACCGACCTGAAACTGAAGGTGCGTGCCGACATCCTCAATGCCTTCAATTGGACCAATTGGGGCGGTTACGGCATCAACTGGGATACCAATGTGGTCAGCAGTTGGGATCAGTTCCAGACCCGGACCTTCAAGCTGTCGTTCGGACTGGATTGGTAAACGGTCAGCTCCGGCCGCGTGATGGCGGCCGGGGCAACCCGTTGGCTTTTCGTGTTCTCTGTCACCCATTGGTGACAGCCTGATTTCTTATTCATGGATGTCGTCTTGAGCAAGTCACGCACCACCCAATTGTTGGCCTGTGTCGTTGCCGGTTTCGGGCTGGCGCTGTTGGCGGGGTGCGGCAAGGCGCCGGAACCTCCGATGCCCAAGGTGTTACCGCAGGTGATCCTGATCGAAGCCGATCTGCCACCGCGACCGATGAAGCCCGAGCTGCCGCCGCTGTTCGATGACATCGAACGGCGCACGTTCCAGTTCTTCTGGGACACCACCAACGAGCAGAACGGGCTGACGCCGGACCGCTATCCGTCGCGGCCGTTCGCCAGCATCGCCTCGGTGGGCTTTGCATTGACCGCGTACCCCATCGGCATCGAGAACGGTTGGGTAAGCCGCAACCAGGCCGTGGAGCGCACCCTGACCACGTTGCGCTTTTTCCGTGATCTGCCGACCGGCCCGCAGCGCACCGGCAAGGCCGGCTACAAGGGTTTCTACTATCACTTCCTGGACATGCAGGAAGGACGCCGTTACGACAGCTGGGTGGAGCTGTCCAGTGTTGATACCGCGCTGCTGCTGATGGGCGTGCTGTTCGCACAGACGTATTACGACGGCGACGATGCGCGCGAAAAGGAAATCCGCCAGATCGCCGACAGCCTCTACAAACGCGTGGACTGGCAGTGGCTGCAGCGCAACAAGCCGCTGGTGTCGATGGGCTGGTTCCCGGAGAGCGGCTTCATCCAGCACGACTGGATGGGCTACAACGAGGCGATGATGCTGTACATCCTTGCCCTCGGCTCGCCGACGCATCCGGTCGAGCCGGATGCTTGGACGGTCTGGACGCGCACCTACGACAACGACTGGGGCGTGTACGAAGGGCAGGAGTATCTGGCGTTCGGGCCGTTGTTCGGCCACCAGTACAGCCACGTCTGGATCGATTTCCGCGACATCCAGGATGCCTACATGCGCGAGCGCGGCATCGACTACTTCCTCAACAGCCGGCGTGCCACCCTGGCCCAACGCGAATACGCCATCGAGAACCCGATGCAGTGGCGCGAGTACAGCGCCAACGTGTGGGGCCTGACCGCGGGTGACGGCCCGCAGAACACCACCCAGGAATACCGTGGCGAGCAGCGCCAGTTCCGTCATTACTCGGCGCGTGGCGCTGGCCTGCGCGAGAATTTCGATGATGGCACCATCGTGCCGTCGGCAGCGGTGTCGTCGCTGCCGTTCGCCCCGGAAGTGGTGATCCCGGCCACCGTGGAGATGCATCAGCGCTTCGGTGACTACCTGTACTCCAGTTACGGCTTCCTGGATTCATTCAACCCCAGCTTCAATTACGACATTCCGCTCAAGACCGGGCGCCTGATTCCGGACCGTGGCTGGGTGGCCAGCGATTACATCGCCATCGACCAGGGGCCGATCCTCACCGGCATTGCCAACTACCGCAATGAGTTCGTATGGGAGGTGATGAAGAAGAACCCGTACATCCGCAAGGGCCTGGAGCGGGCGGGTTTCACCGGTGGCTGGTTGGCGCCGGAAGACAGTTTCCAGCCGCTACGGAAGGACGAGAAGGCTGCCTCGGCACGTGCTGCGGGCATCGCCGAGTCGCGTGCCGCGGCCGCTGCCGAGCAGAAGGCGGCGACCGTGGCAACGCCTTCATCCAAGCCGAAGCAGCCGTGAGCCGGTGATGATCCGCGCGCTGGCCATGATGCTGTTGATGCTGGTGTTGGCCGGCTGCGCCAAGCCGCAGGAGGGCGTCACGCTGCGGTTCTGGGCGATGGGGCGTGAAGCCGAAGTGGTCGGCGAGTTGATCCGCGAGTTCGAGGCCGAGAACCCCGGCATCCGCGTCGAGATCCAGAACATTCCATGGACCGCCGCGCACGAGAAGCTGCTCACCGCGTATGCCGCGGATGGGCTTCCCGATGTCTGCCAACTGGGCAATACGTGGATCGCCGAGTTCGCCACGCTGCAGGCGCTCACGCCGTTGCAGCCCTACGTGGATGCCTCGTCGGTGGTGAAGCCGCTGGATTATTTTCCCGGCATCTGGGACACCAACGTGGTGGATGGGCAGCTGGTCGGCGTGCCCTGGTACGTGGACACGCGGCTGTTGTTCTACCGCAAGGATCTGCTGCGCCAGGCCGGCTTTGATCACCCACCGCGCACCTGGGCTGAGTGGGACCAGATGAATGCCGCGCTGAAGAAGCTGATGGGCCCGAAGCGCTATCCGGTGCTGATGCCGCTCAACGAGTTCGAGCCGCAGTTGTCCTTCGCCCTGCAGCAGAGCGATCCCTTGCTGCGTGAGCGGGACACGCTGGGCAATTTCCGCAGCCCCGGCTTCAGGCGAACGCTGGCCTTCTACGACAACATGTTCCAGCAGGGCTGGGCGCCGAAGATGTCCGAGACGCAGATATCCAACGTCTGGGATGAATTCTTCCGGGGGTTCACCGCGTTCTATCTGTCCGGTCCCTGGAACATCCGCGAGTTCCGCCAACGCCAGCCCGCCGGTCTGGAGGGCGAGTGGGGCACCACGGCCTTGCCGGGTCCTCATGGCCCGGGTGCGGGCATTGCCGGCGGTACCAGTCTGGTGGTGATGCGTTCTTCGCAGAAGAAGGAGGCCGCGTGGAAGTTGATTGAATTCCTGTCGCGGCCGGCGATCCAGCAGCGGTTCTACAAGATCATCGGGGATCTGCCGCCGCGTCGCAGCGCCTGGAACGCGCCGGAACTGACCCGCGATCCGCTGACTGCGGCGTTCGCCGACCAGTTGGAGCGGGTCAAGCCGACGCCCAAGGTGCTGGAGTGGGAGCGCATCGCCCAGCAGATGCGCATCGTCACCGAACAGGTGGTGCGTGGCGGGCTGCCGCAGGACCGGGCGGTGGAGCAGCTGGATCAGCAGGTTGATGAGATCCTCGCCAAGCGCCGCTGGCTGATGGAACAGCGCGCCGAAGCGACAACGGCCGAGGGCGCGCGATGAAGCAGCGCTCGCTCGCCGGCTGGCTGTTCGCTGCACCGGCCTTGATCGTGATCGGTGTGTTCTTCGGCTTGCCGGTGTTATCGGCGCTGGCGCTGAGTCTGACCGACTTCGACCTGTACGCGCTGGCTGACCCGCACAACCTGCGGTTCGCGGGCCTGGGCAACTACATCGACCTGTTGCAGACGCCGATGTTCTGGAAGGCGCTAGGCAACACCGCGTACTTCGTGGTGGTGGGCGTGCCGCTTTCCATCGGTTTGTCTCTGGGTGCGGCGATGTTGCTCAATGCGCCGGCTGCCCGCTTCAAGGCATTGTTCCGTACCGCGCTGTTCGCGCCGGTGGTGACCACGCTGGTCGCGGTAGCGGTGATCTGGCGCTACCTGTTCCACACCCGCTATGGGCTGGTGAACTGGGGGCTGGGGCAGGTGGGCATCAACCCGGTGGATTGGCTGGGTGACCCGCACTGGGCCATGCCAACCATCATCGGTTTCGCGGTATGGAAGAACTTCGGCTACAACATGGTGATCTTCCTGGCCGGCTTGCAGGCCATTCCAAAGGACCTGTACGAAGCCGCGCGCATCGATGGCGCGTCGCGCTGGCAGCAGTTCCTGCATATCACCGTGCCGATGCTGGGGCCGGTGTTGCTGGTGGTTGGTGTGATCACCGTGTCCGGCTACTTCCAGTTGTTCGCCGAGCCTTACGTGATGACCCGCGGTGATCCCCTGCAGAGCACGGTGAGCGTGCTGTATTTCATGTTCGAGGAAGGCTTCAAGTGGTGGAACCTGGGGCGTGCTTCGGCAGTGGCGTTCCTGTTGTTCCTGATCATCCTGGCGGTGACCACGCTGATGCTGCGCTTCGGCAAGCGTAAGGAGCTGGTATGAGCCAGGTCGGCATGGCACGTGAAATCGGGCAGTCACGCTGGCATGCGTGGTGGATCAATGGCGGGCTGGGCCTGTTGGCGCTCATCAGTCTGGCGCCGCTGTTGTGGATGGTGTCGGTGTCGTTCATGCCCAGCGGCCAGGCCTCGCAGTTCCCACCGCCGCTGCTGCCGGCGCAGACCACGCTGGCCAACTATCAGGCACTGTTCGCACGCACCGGCATGGGCGGCAACTTCATCAACAGCCTGTTGGTTTCGGTTGGCATCACCTTGGGCTCGCTGCTGTTCAATACGCTGGCCGGCTATGCCTTCGCCAAGCTCCGTTTCGCCGGCCGTGAGCGGATATTCCAGATGCTGCTGGCGGCCCTGGTGATACCCGCGCAGGTAGCGATGTTGCCGTTGTTCCTGCTGATGAAGCAGATGGGCCTGGTAAACACCTTCGGCGGCGTGGTGATCCCGGCGCTGGCCAGCGTGTTCGGCATCTTCCTGGTGCGGCAGTATGCGCGGTCGATTCCGGATGAGCTGCTGGAGGCCGCACGCATCGATGGCGCCAGCGAAGCACGCATCTTCTTCCAGATCGTGCTGCCGATGCTCAAGCCGGTGCTGGTGACGTTGGCCATTTTTACCTTCATGGGCGCATGGAATGACTTCATGTGGCCGTTGATCGTGCTTACCGACCAGGAGCACTACACGCTGCCGGTGGCGCTGGCCAGTTTGTCGCGCGAGCACATCATGGATGTCGAGATGATGATGGCTGGCGCGGTGGTGACGGTGTTGCCGGTGTTGTTGTTGTTCCTGTTGTTGCAGCGCTACTACATCCAGGGCCTGCTGTTGGGTAGCGTCAAGGGATGAGGTGATGTTGTTTGCCTGGATGCACGGCCGCACTTCGCTGTTTGCCAATGAAACAACTGTCACGCAGGGCGTCGTTCTCTGCGAAAATCCGGCCCGGATTGTTGGGCATGAATCGAGATGCTGGTGATGAGTAAGCGCGCCGTCTGTCTGCTGTTTGCGATGTTGCTGGGCACGAGCCTGCCGGCTGCGGCAGCGGTTCTGTCGAAGTTCGACGATGTCAACGCCTGGCAGTTGATCACCTCGCCGCAGGTCAGTGGTTCGTTGCGACCGGTCAGTGGCAACAACGGTCGCGCCTTGTGTCTGGATTACGATTTCCATGAAGTTTCCGGCTACGCCGGCATCCGTCGTGAGCTGGATGTCACCTGGCCGGAAAACTATCAGGTCTCCTTCGAACTGCGCGGTGATTCGCCGGCCAACGACCTGCAGTTCAAACTCATCGACGCCAGCGGCGACAACGTGTGGTGGGTCAACCGCACCGGCTATCAGTTCCCCAAGCGCTGGACGCGGGTGGACTACCGCAAGCGCCATATCGAGAAGGCGTGGGGGCCGGGTGAAGACAAGACACTGCGACGCAGCGCGGCGGTGGAATTCACCATCTACAGCAAGGTCGGCGGCCGCGGCACGGTGTGCTTCGATCAACTGACCCTGCAGCCGTTGCCGAAGGAAGACACCTCGGCCCTGACCACGACCGTCATCGCCGACACCGCCACCGCATTGCAGCAGCGTATCGCCGATGGCAAGCCGGACACGATGTGGATCAGCGGCGGCGTGAAGCACCAGACCATCAGCCTGGACCTGGGCAAGGTGCGCGAGTTTGGCGGTGCGGTGGTGCAGTGGGTGCCGGGCCTGGAGGCCTCGCACTACGTGGTGCAGGCATCCAGTGACGGGCGCGACTGGCACAAGCTGCGTGAAGTCACCACCGGTGGTGGCGGTCGCGATTGGCTGGCGTTACCGGAAACCGAGGCCCGCTACCTGCGCTTCGATCTGGAGGACGGCCCCAGCTGGCGTTATGGCATCCGTGACATCAGCCTCAAGCCGCTGTCCTTTGCCAACACGACGAACGATTTCATCCGTGCGGTCGGTGCCGATCTGCCGCGCGGGTCGCTGCCGCGCGGCTTCAGTGGCGAGCAATCGTATTGGACATTGTTGGGCCTGGACGGCGGCCGCGAGCAGGCGTTGATGAGCGAGGATGGTGCGCTGGAGGCGGCCAAGTCCGGCTTCAGCATCGAGCCGTTCGTTGTGCTGGATGGCAAGGTGCTGGGCTGGGCGGATGTCAGTGCCACGCAGTCGTTGCAGGACGGCTATCTGCCGGTGCCTTCTGTTGACTGGAAACATGATCACTTTGGTCTGCGTGTCACCGGTTTCGTGCAGGGGCAGCCGGATCAGGCGCAGCTGGTGGCGCGCTATCGCCTGAGCAACACCGACAAGGTGGTACACGAGTACAAGCTGGCCCTGGCGGTGCGCCCGTTCCAGGTCAACCCACCCAGCCAGTTCCTCAATACCGTGGGTGGTGTCAGCCGCATTGAACGCTTGGCCATGCAGGACGGGCAGGTGTCCGTTAACGGCCAGCCGCGTGCATTTGCGGTCACCAAGCCGGATGAAACCTTTGCCAGTACCTTCGATGGCAAGTTGGATGTCACCCATCTGTCCGACAGGCAATTGCCCGGTTCGCATGAGGTAAACGATCCGACCGGGCTGGCTTCCGGCGCGATGGTGTACACGCTGAAGCTCGATCCGGGGCAGAGCAGGGAAGTCGCGCTGGTATTGCCGCAGACCGGGCAGTGGCGCATGCCGGCTGCGTTCGATGCCGACAAAGCGCAGCAGCAGGTCGCCGCGATGTGGCGGCAGAAGCTCGACCAGGTGCAGCTGCAGTTGCCGGACGCCGGCAAGCCGTTGGCCGATACGCTACGCACGGCGCTGGCACACATGTTGATCTCGCGCGTCGGTCCCAGCCTGCAGCCCGGAACCCGTTCCTACGCCCGCAGCTGGATACGTGACGGCGCGATGATCTCGGAAGGTCTGCTGCGGATGGGGCGCGACGATGCCGTGCGCCAGTACGTGGATTGGTACGCGCCGTACCAGTTCGAGAGCGGCATGGTGCCGTGTTGCGTGGACGCGCGTGGCAGCGATCCGGTACCGGAGAACGACAGCCACGGCGAGTTGATCTACACCATCGCCGAATACTGGCGACACACCGGTGATCTCGCCTTCCTGCAACGCATGTGGCCGCATGTGCAGGGCGCGTGGCAGTACATGGAAACTCTGCGGCTGAGCGAGCGCACCGAGGAGAATCGTGCGCGTCATCCGGGCTTCTACGGGATGATGCCGGCCTCGATCAGTCACGAAGGCTATTCGGCCAAGCCGGTGCATTCGTACTGGGACGATTTCTGGGCATTGCGTGGCTACAAGGACGCAGCCGACATGGCGGCCGCGCTTGGTCTGGAAGAGGAGGCGCTGGTGATGGCGGCCTCGCGCGATCAGTTCCGCCAGGATCTGAACGACTCACTGCTGGCGACCATGCAGTCCCACAGGATCGACTACCTGCCGGGCTCGGTGGAACTGGGTGACTTCGATGCCACCTCCACCACGATCTCACTGGCGCCGGGCGGCGAACAGGGGCGCTTGCCGCAGCCTGCGTTGAACAACACCTTCGAGCGTTACTGGGCGCACTTCGTGGAACGCCGCGATGGCAAGCGCCAGTGGAAGGACTACACGCCTTACGAATGGCGCAATGTCGCCGCCTTCGTGCGTCTGGGGTGGCGCGCCCGGGCGACCGAGGCCAGCGATTACTTCTTCAAGGATCGGGCACCGCAAGGCTGGAACCAGTGGGCGGAAGTGGTGTCCTCAACCCCGCGCAAGCCGTTCTTCGTCGGCGATCTGCCGCATGCCTGGGTGGCATCGGATTTCGTTCGCTCCGCACTGGACATGTTTGCCTACGAACGCGAAGTGGATGACGCCATCGTGCTGGCAGCCGGTGTGTCGGCCGCCTGGCTGAGTGGCAAGGGCATCGCCATCGACGGCCTGCACACCGCACACGGGACGGTGAAGTACAGCCTTGTTCGAAGTGACAAGCAGCTGACCTTGCAGGTCCCTGAAGGCCTGCAGTTGCAGGCAGGTGGGTTGGTGCTGCCGTGGCCGTATCCAGGCACGCCGGGCACGGCAACCGTCAACGGCGAGCCGGTGGAATGGATGGCCAACGAACTGCGCATCACTACTTTGCCAGCGAAGGTCGAAATCGAAATTCCCGCCGAGCTGCGCCGCAGCGAGCGCAGCCGTCGCTGACCTCCCGAGCCATGCAAGCGCTCCTGTAGCGCCGGGCCATGCCATGCAAAGCGTCATCGGGTTGCGAACAATGCCCCAGCGGAGCATGGCTCCGCTCTACAGTGATGGATTGCCAACCCGCTCACCCATCGGACCCTGCAAACAAAAACTGCGCCTCGAACTCCGAGGCGCAGGTCAGTAGACGGAGGGAGAGGGAGATCTACCGTCGTACCTGTAAAACTCAGAGCGCGCGGGCGCGCTTCACGATTTCCGCCGCGGCCGCGGCCGACTGCTTCACCGCATCCCAGTTGCCTTCGCGGATCCATGCGTCCTGCACCATCCACGATCCGCCGATGCAGACCACGTTCTTCTGCGACAGGTAATCGCCAGCCGTCGCTTCGGTGATGCCGCCGGTGGGGCACAGCTTCAGCTCCGGGATCGGCCCGGCGACACCCTTGATCATCGCCAGACCACCCACGGCCGTGGCCGGGAACAGCTTGCAGATGCGGAAGCCGCGCGCGACCAGTGCCAGCAGTTCGGTCGGCGACGCCGCGCCCGGCACCACCGGGAGTTGTGCGGCGGCCAGCGCATCGGCCATGTGTGCAGGCGTGCCCGGCGTCACCAGGAAGTCAGCACCAGCATCAATGGAGCGCTGCATCTGATCGACGGTCAATACGGTGCCAGCGCCCACCACCACGTCGGGCAGTTCGCGTTTGAGCATGGCCAGCGCTTCCATCGCCACCGGCGTGCGCAGGGTGAGTTCGATGGCCGGCAGGCCGCCTTCCAGCAACGCAGCGCTGACCGCGCGCGCCTGGTCAAGCGTATGGACGGTGACCACTGGCAGGATGCCGGCTGCGGTCAACAACTGCTCGGCGCGATCCTGATGTTGGGCAATGCTCATCGTGTTCCTTTACTGATACGGGGAGCGCGCTGCAATCGTGGCAGCGCGCGGGGATCAAGCGTCCTTGGCTTCGTGCGGAGCGCCAGCGGCTGCGGCATCGTGGCCAAGCTCGTACTCGGCGTCGTATTCCCAGACGCTGCCATCCGGGCGTGCCGGGCCGCAGGAGATCGACACCGCGCCCTGATCGGCGGGGCCGACCATGCGGCGGTTCATGGCGAACAGGTTGCGTCCCATGTCGTTGCCGGCCGGTGCGGTGTTGGCGGCGATGCCGCGCGATGCCCATTCGGTTGCATCCACCAGCACCTCCAGCGTGCCGGCTTCGCCGTCGAGACGGATGATGTCGCCTTCGCGGACGCGGGCGATGGAGCCGCCGCGCGCGGCTTCCGGCGTGACATGGATGGCGGCCGGGATCTTGCCTGATGCCCCCGACAACCGACCGTCGGTGACCAGTGCAACCCGCCGGCCCTGGTTCTGCAGCAGGCCCAGCAGCGGCGCCAGCGAATGCAGTTCCGGCATGCCGTTGGCGCGCGGACCCTGGTAACGCACCACCGCCACGAAATCATGCGGCAAGGCACCGGCTGCATGCAGTTTGTTCAACACCTGCGGTGCATCCACGACCACGGCCGGTGCCTCAATGGTGCGGTACTGCGGCTTCACCGCCGACAACTTGATCAGCGAGCTGCCGATGTTGCCCTTGAGCAGACGCAGGCCGCCTTGTGCCTCGAACGGATTGGACGCAGGGCGCACCACTTCCTCATCGGCACTTTCGGCCACGGCAGGCACGTAGCTCACCTTGCCGTCGATCAGTCGCGGTTCCTGCGCGAAGGCGCGCATGCCGCCTTCGGCAATGGTGACCAGGTCGTCATGCATCAAACCTGCGTCCATCAGCTCGCGGAACACGAAGCCTGGGCCGCCAGCTGCGGCGAAGCGGTTCACGTCGGCATCGCCATTGGGATAGACACGGGCCAACAGCGGCACGATCTGCGACAGTTCGTCCATGTCGTCCCAGGTCAGCACGATGCCGGCCGCACGCGCCACCGCAATCCAGTGGATGGTGTGATTGGTGGAGCCGCCGGTGGCCATCAGTGCAACGACGGCATTGACGATGGCGCGTTCGTCGATCAAATGACCGAACGGGCGGAAGTCGTCGCCAAGCGCGCAGATTTCCAGCGCACGCACGGTCGCGGCGCGGGTCAGCGCATCGCGCAACGGCAGTTCCGGGTTGACGAATGAAGCGCCCGGCAACTGCACGCCCATCGCTTCCAGCAACACCTGGTTGGAGTTGGCGGTGCCGTAGAAGGTGCAGGTGCCCGGGCCGTGGTAAGACGCCGATTCGGCTTCCAGCAGCTCCTCGCGGGTAGCTTCGCCCGCGGCATAACGTTCGCGGACCTCAGCCTTCTTCTTGTTGGGAATGCCCGGCGTCATCGGTCCAGCCGGCACGAACACCGCCGGCAGGTGGCCGAAGGCCAGTGCGCCAATCAACAGGCCGGGCACGATCTTGTCGCACACGCCCAGATAGACGGTCGCGTCGAACATGTCGTGGCTCAGGCCGATGGCGGTGGCCTGGGCAATGATGTCGCGCGAGAACAGAGACAGCTCCATGCCGCCACGGCCCTGGGTGACGCCGTCACACATGGCCGGCACGGCGCCGGCCACCTGTGCGGTGGCGCCGATCTCGCGCGCGGCATCGCGCATCAGTTCGGGGTAATGCTCGAACGGCTGGTGGGCCGAGAGCATGTCGTTGTAGGCGGTGATGATGCCCAGGTTCGGCGTCACGTCGCCGCGCAGCCGGCTCTTGTCGGTGGGGCCGCAGGCTGCGAAGGCATGCGCCAGGTTGCCGCAGCTCAGGCGCGCACGGAACGGACCTTCACGCAGGGCGGCATCGATGCCCGCCAGATATGCCGCGCGCGACGGGGCGCTGCGCTGGCGGATGCGTTCGGTGATGGCATGGATTTTCGGATGCAGGCTCATTGGCTTTTAGGCTGGGAATGGGGATTGGAGAACAGGGAACGACAGAGGCAGGTGCATTTGCATGCGTGGGTTGCGGAAGCTCGGTTCAAGGCGTCGCTTAATCAGAACGATCCAAATCCTTCGGTCCCGATTTCCATGTCCCTGTGCCCTGTTGTTACGCGCACCAATGTACGCGCAGCTTGCTTCCGGGCGCGTTGACCGCAGCCAGTACCGGATAGGTATGCACGTCACCGGATTCAATTGCGGCGTTGAGCACTTCCAGCTTCTGCTTGCCACGCAACAGCAGCAGGCGGTTGTTGATCGGCGCCAAGCCGTGCGGTGTCAGGGTGATGCGCAGGTGCCAGTCCTTGGCGACGGGGCAGCCACTGGCATCGAGCGAGGCGTAGGTCTGGTTGCTCTGCAGTGCGCGGCCAAGGTCACGCGAGCCGGGGAACAACGACGCGGTGTGGCCGTCATTGCCCATGCCCAGCACCACCAGGCAGGCCGGCTGCGAATGTGCAGCCAGCAGGTTGGCACTGTGCACGCATTCGGCGATGGGCAGGCCCACGCGCACCAGCGGATCGAAATGCGCGCCTTCTGCCAGATTCATGAAGCTGTTGCGCACCAGCCATGCATTGCTGTCGCGATCCTGTGGTGACAGCCAGCGCTCGTCGGCCAGGCCCACCTCGATGCGTGCCCATTCCAGTGGCTGCTCAGCGAGAAGTTCGTAGATCGGTGCGGGTGTGGTGCCGCCGGAGAGCAGCATGCGCGCGCGGCCACGCTGCTGGATTTCCTGGGTCAGGATCGTCTCCATCTCCTTGGCCACGTCTTCGATCCATTCGGCCTCGTTGGCGTGGCGGATGAGCGTGATGCGGTCGGATACGGCGGCGGTCATGCGATTGCTCCAGAAGCGGCCCGCTGCATGTCCACCGCGTAAGCGGCGGCACCGAGCAGGCCAGGGCAGGGATGGGTGATGGCCATGGACGGAATCTGCGACATGGTCGCGGAGAAGCGTCCCTTGCTCTCGAAGCGCTGGCGGAAGCCGGAGTGCTGCAGTTGATGCAGCAGGCGCGGTACCAGCCCGCCGGTCAGGAACACGCCGTCCCATGCGCCCTGCACCAGTACGGCGTCGCCTGCGACGGCACCGAAAATTTCCAGGAATACTTCCACCGCGCGCGCCGCGACGGCATCACCTTCGGTTGCGCGGGCGGTGACGTCGGCCGGCTGCAGGTGTCCCGGGTCGGTGTCGGCGATTTCGCTCAGGGCCCGGTGGATGTTGACAAGGCCCGGGCCGCAGATCAGGCGCTCGTTGGAAACGCGCCCGAACTGTGCCGAAAGGATTTCAAGGATGCGGATCTGTTCCGGTGAGGCCGGGGCGAAGCTGGCGTGGCCGCCTTCGGTGGCCAGCGGATAGTTGCGGCCATCGCGCGCCACCAGTCCGCCAACACCCAGACCGGTACCCGGGCCGAGCACGCAGTAGTTGCGGGATTCGCCGGCAGGTGCCGGTGACCAGCTGGCGCCGCCGATCTGTACTACGTCCTGTGTCCCGAGCAGCGCGATGGACATGGCCTGGGCGACGAAGTCATTGATCAGGTGCAGCTCGCTGAAACCCAGCTGTGCTGCCGTGCGCGAGCGCGAAATCACCCACGGATGATTGGTGATGCGGGCTTCATCGCCGTCCACACGCCCGGCCACGGCGAACACGCCGCTGCTGGCGGTGGTGCCTTGCTGCTGCAGGTAATGCGCGGCGGCATCGGCCAGCGAGGCGAACTCCGTGACCGGATATTCGTCGATGCTGTTCTGGTCCAGCGGAACGCTGGCGGAGATATCCGCCAGCGCGAAACGTGCGTTGGTGCCGCCGATGTCGGCCACCAGCACCGCGTTGGCCGCTTGGCTCACAGCCCGGATTCCGTGCGGTTTTCGGCAACGATAGCGGCAGGCAGGAATTGATGTGCCTGCGACGGGCCCCAACTGCCAGCCGGGTAGGGCTCCATCGGCAGATCGCCTGCCTTCCATGCGTCGCTGACGCTGTCGATCCAGGCCCAGGCCGCACGCACTTCGTCATCGCGCACGAACAGCGCGTGGTTGCCGTTGAAGGCATCCAGGAACAGGCGTTCGTAGGCGATGCGGCGATGCAGGCCGGTCGGCACGGACAGTTCCAGTTCCAGTGGTTGCAGCTCCAGCGCGCCCCATTCCGGGCCGGCCAGCGAACTCATCAGGCCGAGCTGGATGTTTTCCTGCGGCTGCAACTGGAAGGTCAAACGGTTGGGCTGGGCATGCTTGCGGTCCGGGCGCTCGAACAGCCAATGCGTCACCGGCTTGAGGTTGACCTCGATGCGCGTGGTGCGTTCGGGCAGGCGCTTGCCGGTAACCAGATGGAACGGCACGCCGGCCCAGCGCCAGTTGTCGATGTGGGCGGTGACGCCGACAAAGGTCTCCGCCTCGCTGCCTTCCGGCGGCTGGTAGGCCTGTGCCGGCTGGCCGTTGATGGTGCCGGCGGTGTAGCGGCCACGTACCGAATCCTTGGCGGCGTGCTTGGCGTCGAGCGGGCGCAGGGCGCGCAGCACTTTCACCTTTTCGTCGCGGATGCGGTCCGCTTCCAGCGATGCCGGCGGCTCCATCGCCACCAGGCACAGCAGCTGCAGGATGTGGCTCTGCACCATGTCGCGCAGCGCGCCGGAGCGTGAGTAATAGGAATCACGGCCATCCACGCCATCGCTCTCGGCGACCAGGATGTGCACCGACTCGATGAAGTTGCGGTTCCACACCGCCTCCAGCAGCGTGTTGCCGAAACGCAGCGCCATCAGGTTCTGCACCGGCGCCTTGCCGAGGTAGTGATCCAGGCGGAATACGCGGTCTTCGTCGACCAGCTTGCCGATGGACTGCAGGATTTCTTCAGCGCTGTCGGTGTCGGAGCCGATCGGCTTTTCCAGCATCAGGCGGTTCGGCGCGGTCAGCGCCCCGCCCAGTGCCAGGCCTTCGCAGGTGGAGATGTACAGGCCCGGCGGAATCGCCAGATAGCTCACGCACCTGCGATGGACCAGGTCCTTGACCGATTCGGCCACCGATTCGGCGTTGCGCAGGTCCACCGAGCGGTAGTCGATGCGCGCCAGAAGGTTGTTGATGTCGCCCTGGCTGGCCTGCGGCATGGCCTGCTCAAGGCGCGGGCGCAGCAGGTCACGGAACTTGTCGGTGTCGTGCGGCGACAGCGCCAGTGCACGCACGCGGAAGTCTTCCGGTAGCAATCCATCGCCCAGCAGGCGCAACAGGGAGGGGAACAGATAGCGCTGGGCCAGATCACCTGTGGCACCGAACAGGAAGAGGGTGTCATGCATGGTCCGAGTTTCGTGTGCTGGTGACATCGTTGTCAATTGGTCGTGATGAGGCGCTGGCCCAGTGGGTAGCGTATGTTCGATTGGCCGCGGAGCGGGGCGTCGCAGCGGGGGTGTCCATGGTCCGGATCGCGACAGGGCGGGGGTTTTCGCCCGTTCCCCCTGCGGCGCAGGCCTTCCGCGAGTGCAAGGTCGATGGTGCCATATGAATATGCTTACGGTGCACTCGGTTTCCGATGTATACGATTGCAGTGTTTCGATGACAGCGGTCAAGTTGCTGCAATGGCAGTGGTTCGGTCGCGAGTACGGCGTGATGTTGAAGAGGTGAAGATGGCTAAGGTTCGTTTCGACGGGGTGCGCAAGGTCTACGACAACGGTCAGGTAGCCGTGCACGGGGCCAGTTTCGAGATCGCCGATGGCGAGCTGATGGTGCTGGTGGGGCCGTCCGGCTGCGGCAAGTCCACACTGCTGCGCATGGTGGCCGGGCTGGAAGAGATCAGCGCCGGCACGTTGAGTATTGGTGACCGCGTGGTCAACGACGTGGCGCCGAAGGATCGCGACATCGCGATGGTGTTCCAGAACTACGCGCTTTACCCGCATATGACCGTCGCCGAGAACCTGGCCTTCGGCCTGAAGCTGCGCGGCCACGAAAAGGCCGAGGTGCAGCGCAGGGTGCAAGGCGCGGCCGAGGCGCTGGGGCTGACCTCCATGCTCGATACGTTGCCGCGTGCGATGTCCGGCGGGCAGCGTCAGCGCGTTGCGCTGGGGCGGGCACTGGTGCGCGAACCGGAGGTGTTCCTGCTGGATGAGCCGCTGTCGAACCTGGATGCCAAGCTGCGGCATTCGGTGCGCACTGAGATCGCCCAGCTGCACCGCAAGCTTGGCACCACGATGATCTACGTCACCCATGACCAGGTGGAGGCGATGACGCTGGGGCAACGCATCGTGGTACTCAGCGAGGGTGTGATCCAGCAGATCGACACGCCGATGGCACTTTACGACCGGCCGGCGAATCTCTTCGTTGCCGGGTTCCTTGGCAGTCCCGCGATGAACATGCTGCGCGGCGTTGCCCGTCAGGGCGATGATGGCGAAGTGTTGCTGCGCCTGGATGACGGGCTGGACGTGCCACTGGGTGCTGCCGCGGTGCCGGAGCAGTGGCTGGGTCGCGAGCTGGTGGTCGGGGTGCGCCCGGAGCATCTGCAGCCGGCGACGGGGAATGCGTCGTTCCGCGCACGGATCGAGGGGCTGGAGCCGGTCGGCAACGAGATTTTCGTGAATCTGCGCCATGGTGCGCAGGCGTTGGTGATCCGTGTGGCGCCGCAGGCGTTGCCGGCGCTGGGGCAGGAGATGCCAGTCGCGGTTGCATCGGCGGCGCTGCACTTCTTCGACCCAGCCAGCGGCCAGAGAATCGGAGCCTGACGTCTGGGTGGAAGAGTGGGGCGGTGCTCCGCTCCGGCCGGGTCGGAAACCCAGTGCCGAGCATGGCTCGGCACTGACGGGGGATCAGCGTGCCAGCCCATCCAGCAAGGGCTCGACACGGGCGATAGCGCCGTTGACCTGCAGTGGGCCTTCGGGCAAATCCAATGGCAGTACCGCCAAGGCGAGATTGCCTGCGGTGCTGGCCACGCTGCCGATAGTGCTGTCTGCATGCTGGACCGCGTCGCCCGCGTTGGCCGCTGCGGCGCAATCCAGTAGCGCGACCGAGCGCTTGGCCTTGCCCAGGAAGTGCGTGCGGGCAACGATTTCCTGGCCGGGGTAACAGCCCTTCTTGACGCTGTAAGCGGCCAGTCGGTCCAGCCCCAGCTGCTGTGGTGTCCACGTCTCGCGTTGGGTTTCCACCAGGCGTGGCAAGCCCAGGCGCAGGTCGCTCTGGCGCCAGGCCAGTTCGGCCGCAGGGTCGTGGGCTTCATCCGATGCCGGGCCGATATGGAGCGTACGGGCGAGCGCGGGGCTGCCAACATCCAGCTCGATCACGCCGTCTTCCAGGGTGTGCATTGCCGCGCCGCGTGCGGCAATCGGCGCAACCAGTGCGCCGCGTACCGCCAAAGTCGTCGCATGGCTGATGACCACCTTGCGGCGGAACACGAAGCGTCGAAGTTGTTCGGTCATGGCTTCGGCGCCGCCGTCGTGGCAGACCAGCAGCAGGTTCTGCGCATCCACCCGCAGCAGCTGGAAGATAGACAGGACGCGGCCCTTGGCGCTCAGCCAGGTGCTCCACTGCCAATGGTTGTCAGCCAGGGCGGGCACGTCGCTGGAGAACTGCGCCTGCGCGAATGCGACGCAATCCGGACCGGAAAGGCTCACAAGCTGCGGTGAGGACAGTGTGCGGAAACCGCTGAAAGCTGGGGCGAGGTTGTCAGACACGAGTGTGAGGACTAAAATTTGTGCGTTGCGAGACCGACAATGATAGGACAAACAACCCCCACTCCCGAGACCGAACCTGAAGCCCCGCTGGTACCCGAGAAGCAGCCGCTTCCCGAGGCCGGAACGGTGCCGGAGGAATTCGGTGGTCGCGGCGGACTCGATCCGGTGCGATATGGCGATTGGGAAAAAAACGGGCGCTGCATCGATTTTTGAGCAGCGTTGAGCCAACGCGGCATTGAGCCGCCCAGCCGAGATATCGAGTCAGCGAATGGCGAACAGACCCCGCCCCCTTTCTCCGCACCTGCAGGTGTACCGCTGGCAGATCCAGATGGCCACCTCGATCCTGCATCGAGCCACCGGCATCATTCTGGCTGTCGGCGCCCTGATCATCGCGGGCGGTTTGCTCGCCCTGATGATGGGCCCTGAGTCCTGGAACTGCTTCACCACCCATGTCAGCGCCTGGTACGGGAAAGTGATCATGTTTGGTTGGACCTGGTGCTTCGCCTATCACCTGTGCAACGGCATCCGCCACATCGTGCAGGACTTCGCCATCGGCTACGACAAGGCAACCTTCGTCCGTAGCGGCTGGTTGTCGGTGATCGCATCGCTGGTCGTCACCGCCGCGATCTGGGCCTACGTCTGCATGGGAGCCGCCGCATGAGCAAGTACCGTACCCCGCTCAAGAACGCGCGCGGCCTGGGCAGCTCCAAGTCCGGCACCGAGCACTTCATCCATCAGCGCCTGACCGCCACTGCGCTGGTCGCGCTGACCATCTGGTTCCTGTGTCTGGTGCTGAGCCTGATCGGCGCCGATTACGTCACCGCCGTGGACACCGTTTCCAAGCCGTGGAACGCGATCCTGCTGGTTGGCTTCCTGGTCGCCATGTTCTGGCACGCCCAGCTTGGCCTGCAGGTCGTGCTGGAGGATTACATCCACAATTCGCTGATGGCGCTTGCCCTGCAGACCACGGTGAAGTTCATCGCCGTGCTCGGTGCGATCGTCAGCATCTTTGCGGTCGCCCGCATCGTGTTTGGGAACTGATACATGTCCGCTTACAACATCACAGAACACAAGGTCGACATGGTGGTCGTCGGCGCCGGTGGCGCTGGCCTGCGTGCAACCTTCGGCCTGGCCCAGAAGGGCCTGCAGACCGTCTGCATCACCAAGGTCTTCCCGACCCGCTCGCACACCGTTGCAGCGCAGGGTGGCATCTCCGCCGCGCTGGCCAACATGGGTGAGGACGACTGGCGTTACCACTTCTACGACACCATCAAGGGTTCGGATTGGCTGGGCGACCAGGACGCCATCGAGTACATGTGCCGTGAGGCCATCCCGGCCATCATCGAGCTGGAGCACTACGGCGTTCCGTTCTCGCGTACCGAAGAAGGCAAGATCTACCAGCGTCCGTTTGGTGGCATGACCACCAAGTACGGTGAAGGCCCGTCCGCGCAGCGTACCTGCGCCGCCGCCGACCGTACCGGCCACGCCATCCTGCACACCCTGTACCAGCAGTCGCTGGCGCACAACGCGCAGTTCATGATCGAGTACTTCGCACTCGACCTGATCTTCGACGACGAAGGCGTCTGCCGCGGCGTGCTCGCCCTGGACATGGCCGAAGGCACCCTGCATCTGTTCCGTTCGCAGGGCGTGGTGCTGGCCACCGGTGGTTACGGACGTGCCTACTTCAGCGCCACCTCGGCGCACACCTGTACCGGTGACGGTGGTGGCCTGGTGGCCCGTGCCGGTCTGCCGCTGCAGGACATGGAATTCGTGCAGTTCCACCCGACCGGCATCTACGGTGCCGGCTGCCTGATCACCGAAGGTGTGCGAGGCGAGGGCGGCATCCTGCGCAACAGCAGTGGCGAGCGTTTCATGGAGCGCTACGCACCGCATTACAAGGATCTGGCATCGCGTGACGTGGTGTCGCGTTCGATGACCATCGAAATCCGCGAAGGCCGCGGCGTCGGCGAGCACAAGGATCACATCCTGCTCGACCTGACCCACCTGGGCCCGGGCGTGATCGACGAGAAGCTGCCGGGTATCGCTGAAAGCGCCCGCATCTTTGCCGGCGTCGATGTGCACAAGCAGCCGATCCCGGTCATTCCGACCGTGCACTACAACATGGGCGGCATCCCGACCAACTACCACGGTGAAGTCGTGCGCAAGGTCGGCGACAACCCCGATGCGGTCGTGCCGGGCCTGTACGCCATCGGCGAAGCAGCCTGCGTGTCGGTGCACGGTGCCAACCGTCTGGGTTCCAACTCGCTGCTCGATCTGGTGGTGTTCGGCCGTGCCGTGGCCAACCGCTGCGCCGAGACGATCAAGCCGGGTGCTACCCACAAGACCCTGCCGTCCGACGCCTGTGACAAGGCACTGGGCCTGCTCGACAAGCTGCGTCATGCCAATGGCGACACGCCCACGTCGGTCATCCGCGACAACATGCAGCGCACCATGCAGAACGATGCTGCCGTGTTCCGCACCAGCAAGACGCTGGAAGAGGGCTGCCAGAAGATGGCCGAAGTGTTCGATTCGTTCCAGAACGTCAAGGTTTCCGACCGCTCGCTGGTCTGGAACTCGGACCTGATCGAAACCTACGAGCTGAACAACCTGCTGCTCAACGCCGTTGCGACCATCAACTCGGCCGAGCAGCGCAAGGAAAGCCGCGGCGCTCACGCACACGAGGACTTCCCGGACCGCGACGACGTCAACTGGCAGAAGCACACGCTGGTCACCGTCGACGACAAGGGCAAGTGCAGCTTCGACTACCGTCCGGTGCACATGTACACGCTCAGTGATGACGTGTCCGTCGTGCCGCCGAAGCCGCGCGTCTATTGATCCGGGGAACCTACGAACATGGCTGAATTTGCACTTCCGAAGAACTCCCGGATCACCAAGGGCAAGCACTTCCCCGTCAAGGGCGGTGCCAAGAACACGCGTACCTTCAAGATCTACCGCTGGAGCCCGGACGACGACCAGAATCCGCGTACCGACACCTACGAGATCGATCTCGATGCGTGCGGCCCGATGGTTCTGGACGCGCTGATCAAGATCAAGAACGAGATTGATCCGACCCTGACCTTCCGTCGCTCCTGCCGCGAAGGCATCTGCGGTTCGTGCGCGATGAACATCGACGGCACCAACACGCTGGCCTGTACCCGCGCCATTGCCGATTGCGGCAAGGCCGAGGTGCCGATCTATCCGCTGCCGCACATGGACGTGGTCAAGGATCTGGTTCCGGACCTGACCCACTTCTACGCGCAGTACGCATCGATCAAGCCGTGGATCCGCACCCAGACTCCGGCACCGCCGGACCGTGAGCGCCTGCAGTCGCCGGAAGACCGCAAGAAGCTCGACGGCCTGTACGAGTGCATCCTGTGTGCGTGCTGCTCGACCAGCTGCCCGAGCTACTGGTGGAATGGCGAGCGTTACCTGGGGCCGGCAATCCTGCTGCAGGCTTATCGCTGGATCATCGACTCGCGTGACGAGGACACCGGTGCGCGCCTGGACGATCTGGAAGATCCGTTCAAGCTGTATCGCTGCCACACGATCATGAACTGCGCACGGACCTGCCCGAAGGGCTTGAACCCGGCGCTGGCGATTGCCGAGATCAAGAAACTGATGATGGCGCGCCGCGCTTGATGCGGAGGCTGTCCCGGTGCGAGCCGGGGCATCAGCTGTTGATTTGCAGTTGATCTCTCTGCTCCCGCCAGCGGGAGAAGGTGCCCCGCTGGGGCGGATGAGGGGAGCTTTTGAAGTTGCCCTTGCTGCACTCAGAGTGCCGCTCTGGAGGAATCCCTCCAAAAGCGGCCCTCACCCCAACCGCTCTCCCGCCTTGCGGGAGAGGGGCTTAAGCTTGAAGCCATGCAGACCGAAGACGAAATCCTGTTGAAGAAGCTGCGTTGGCGTTGCCGGCGCGGCATGCGTGAGCTTGACCAGCTGTTCGGCCGTTATCTGGACCGCCGCTGGGTGGAAGCGCCCGAGGCCGAGCGGGTGGTTTTCCTGCAGTTGCTGGAGACCGAGGACGATAAGTTGTGGCGCTGGTCGATGGGCTACGAGGCTTGTCCGGATGCGCAGCAGGCACAACTCCTGGAATACATCCGCTCCCTTCCGGTGTGAATGGACGCCATCGCGCTGGCTGTCCGGCGCGATCATCCTGCTGGGAACACTGGGCGCCATTGCCGCCCTCAACTGTGATCTTGAGTTGCGCCAGGCCTGGCCGCTGGCCATGGCATCGGTAGCGTGGGCGGGCGTGTTGCTGCGCAGAGAACAGCGCCGGCCACCGCGAAACCTGTTGATTCCCCAGGCGCCGAGTCCTGCCCGGCTTGATGGCATGCCGCTGGAAACCCTGGAACTGCTTGAGCGTGGGCCCTTGCTGGTGCTGCGTTGGCGTGCCAGCGAAGGGCATGGGGTGCTGCTGTTCTGGCCGGATACCTTGCCGCGTGGACGCCGACGTGAACTGCGTCTGGCCGTTCGCGCCCACGCCGTTTCCCGCAAAGCGGAGACAGTGGCACCATAGCGACAGTCCCCGGGCACACGCGCATGTTCAAACCCTTACCTGTAGCAATCGGATTGCGTTACCTGCGTGCAAAACGCCGTAACGGTTTCATCTCCTTCATTTCCATGGCATCCATCCTCGGCATCGCGCTCGGGGTGACCGTGTTGATCACGACGCTGGCGGTCATGAGTGGTTTCCAGAAGGAGATTCGTGATCGTCTGCTGCAGATGTCAGCGCACGCCACCGTCAGTGCCGACGGCGAGCCGATGACGAACTGGCAGCATGCGGTCGACGTTGCAATGAAGGATCCGCGTGTCGCCGGTGCGGCGCCGTACATCGAAATCCAAGGCATGCTGGCCGGTACGCGCGTCCAGGGCGCCATCGTGCAGGGCGTCGACCCTGCGCAGGAGCCGAAGGTGTCGGTGCTGGGCGAGAAGATGAAGAAGGGTTCGCTCGACAGCTTGAAGCCCGGCGAGTTCAACATTCTGCTGGGCAAGGAACTTGCGCTGTGGCTGGGCGTGGATGTGGGCGACAACGTGGTCGCCACGCTGGCGGAAATCCAGGGCACGCCGGTCGGTGCGATGGCACGAACCAAACGCTTCAAGGTCAGCGGCATTTTCGAGGCCGGCTCCAATGAAGTGGATCGCGGTGTTGCCTTCGTCAACATGAGTGATCTTGAGCGCGTGCTGCGCGTGGATGGGGTGACCGGCGTGCGTTTGAAGATGCACGACATGGATCAGGCCTATACGGTGGCGCGCGACCTTGCAGTCAATCTCAACGGTTACTACCGGGTGAGCGACTGGACCCAGGAGAACGCGAATCTCTACCACTCGTTGAAGATGGAAAAGACGGTGATGGGCATCCTGCTGTCGCTGATCATCGCCATGGGTGCATTCAATCTGGTGTCCTCGCAGGTGATGCTGGTCACCGACAAGCAGGCCGATATCGCCATCCTGCGCACGCTGGGGCTGACGCCGGGTGGGGTGATGCAGGTGTTCATGGTGCAGGGCACGCTGATCGGCGTGTTCGGTACGATTGCCGGCGTCATCGGCGGCATCACCTTGACGCTCAATCTTGAGCGCATCCTCGGCCTGATCGAATCGGTCTTCAGCATCAAGCTGCTGCCGGAAGATGTGTACTACATCACCGGTCTGCCGACCGACATGCAGACCAGCGATATCGTCGTCATCACCGTCATCGCGCTGCTGATGAGCTTTGCGGCAACGCTTTACCCGGCGTGGCGTGCAGCCCGCACCCAACCGGCGGAGGCGCTGCGCTATGAATGAGAACGCCCTGATGCAAGCTGTGATCAGCGCCGAAGGCCTCGGCAAGACCTACGCCGAAGGCAAGATGCATACGCCGGTGTTTGATGGTCTGGACCTGCGTGTGGATGCCGGTGAAACCGTCGCCATCGTGGGCGCGTCCGGCGCGGGCAAGAGCACCTTGCTGCACCTGCTGGGCGGGTTGGACACGCCCACCGCCGGCGAGGTGTATGTGGCTGGCAATCGTATGTCGGCGCTGTCCGATACCGAGCGTGGCCATCTGCGCAACCGCTCGCTGGGCTTCGTCTACCAGTTTCATCACCTGCTGCCGGAGTTCACCGCGCTGGAGAACGTGATGATGCCGGTGATGCTGGGTGGCGCCAGCGCGGTTGCAGCCAGCCGCAGTGCTAAGACCTTGCTGGAGTCGGTGGGGCTGGGGCATCGCTTGGAGCACAAGCCCGGTGAGCTGTCCGGTGGCGAGCGCCAGCGTGCTGCTGTTGCGCGCGCACTGGTCAACCAACCGGCGTGCGTGCTGGGCGACGAACCCACCGGCAACCTGGACGACAAGACCGCAGCCACGGTGTTCGAACTGATGCTGGAGTTGAACCGCGCCCAGCGCACCAGCCTGGTGCTGGTGACACACGACCGCAGCCTGGCCCGCAGGTTGGACCGGGTGTTGGAGCTGCGTGAAGGCAAGCTGCACGAGCTGACCCGCAACGAGGTTTGATCGCGGTTGCTGGCCGTCGCATTGCCCTGGATTTCACCCAGGGCGGCGGATGATCGACAGGTTCCCCGGCAGTGCTGGGGTTTTCCAGGCCAACAGGAGTGGTGTCATGAAGAAGGTGCTTCTTGCATTGATGGCCGCTGCGGTACTGGCCGGCTGCGCCACGGCGGGCAAGCTGACCAGCGGTGAACGGCTGGCGTTGTACCGTGCCCACGCCGGAGAGCCGGTCAAGGATTTCAGGTATTTCGGTTCGCTCAATGGCTGGACCGAGCTGGGCGACAGCGCTTTGGCGGTGTGGACCAAGCCGAACGAGGCGTGGCTACTGAACCTGAGTGGTCCGTGCCTGGACCTGTCCTTTGCCCCGGCAATCACCGTGACCAACATGATGGGCCAGGTGTCGGCCAAGTTTGATCGGGTGATCGTGCACGGCAATGGACCGATGATGCACGTCCCTTGCCGCATCGATACGATCCAGCCGCTGGATGTGAAGGCGCTGCGTGAGTCGGAAAGGCAGCTGCGCGAAGCCAAGCTCGCCGCGCGTACGGAAGAGCAGGGTGACGGCGGGAACTGAGTTGGGAGTTGCGCCGCAGTAGAGCGGAGCCATGCTCCGCTCTGGGCGTCACCCGTGAGGCGCCTGCCGAGCACGGCGCACGCTATCAGGCATGGAACGTGGCGCCTGCGCCGGGATGGCAAGCAGCCTGATCCCGGCAACTGGGAGTCCGGTTGTCTGGGATGCCGGGATGTCATCCCAGGTTGCAGAGCAATGCTGCGCTCCGCAGGGTGCTGCTGCATCAATGGCGGTGCTGTGGCTTAGTTTGATTCGGGTGCGACGTAGCCTGCCGGCTTTTCCGCGCCACCGGAGAACAGGTACTTGACCAATTCTTCCTCCAGGAACGCGCGGTGCTTCGGGTCGCGCGGCGAGAGCCGGTTTTCGTTGATCAGCATGGTCTGGTGCGCCAGCCACGCGGCCCAGGCCGGCTTGCCGATGTTGGCGAAGATGCGCTGGCCCAGTTCGCCGGGGTAGGGCACGAAATCCAGACCTTCGGTTTCGCGTTGTTCGTACTGGCAGAAGACGGAACGGGGCATGACGTAATCCTGTGGGTTCAGCGCGCCGGATGGCGCTCAAGCAGTTTGCGGATCGGGGCTGGCAGGCCGAGGTCGCTCAGTTCGGCACGTGTGACCCAGCGCAGGTTTTCATTGTCGCCAACCTTGGCTCGCAGGGCGACCTTGTGCGCATGTAGCGGCTGCAGGTGCAGGCGGTAATGACTGAAAGTGTGGACGATCAGCGGCAGTTCTTCGCTGTTGTCGTAATCGCCCTTGATGTTGCCGGCGAACCAGTCGCGCATGTCGCCGTCGGTATCGGCCTGTGGCAGCGTCCACAGCGATGCCCAGATGCCGGTGGGCGGGCGCTTGAGCAGCAGGATGCGGCCTTGTGCATCTTCCAGCAGCAGCGCCGTGGCCTCGCGCTCGGGCAGGATTTTGCTCGGCTTGGGGGTCGGCAGTGAATCGGCCAGGCCTTGCGCATGCGCGACGCAGCTGGACTGCAAGGGGCACAGAATGCAGGCCGGCTTTGCCCGCGTGCACAAGGTGGCACCGAAATCCATCTGCGCCTGCGTGTAGTCGGCCATGCGCCCTTGCGGCACATGGGCCACGTGCTCGGCGGCAAGCGCCCAGAGTTGTTTCTCGACGGCCGGCAGGCCCGGGAAACCGCTGATGCCGTGGTAGCGGGTCATCACCCGCTTGACGTTGCCGTCGAGGATCGGGAATGGCTTGTTCCATGCTTGGCTGAGGATGGCACCTGCGGTGCTGCGGCCGATGCCGGGCAGAGCAAGCAGGGCATCGAAATCGCATGGCAGCTCGCCGCCGTGCAGCTCAACGCATTGTTTGGCGGCTGCGTGCAGATTGCGGGCGCGTGCGTAGTAGCCAAGCCCGGCCCAGTTGGCCATCACCGTGTCGTTGTCGGCGCTGGCCAGGTCGGCAAGCGTCGGGAACACCTGCATGAAGCGGTGGAAGTACGGAATGACCGTGACCACCTGGGTCTGCTGCAGCATGATTTCCGATAGCCACACCCGGTACGGCGATCGCGGATGCTGCCAAGGCAGATCGTGGCGGCCGTGCTGGTCGAACCAGCTGAGGAGTTGGCTTGGAAAATTGGGCATGGGCTCGCAGAGGCTGGCGGCTTTGGAGCTCTTCTCCCTCAGGGAGAAGGTGCCCCGCAGGGGCGGATGAGGGTGGGGTGTGAAGCCTCGGGAATCGTGTTCTGCGGAGTGCTGACTGGCCCTCACCCCAACCCCTCTCCCGCGGGCGGGAGAGGGGCTTTGGGAGCTTAGGTGCCCTGGCTGCCCAGCGCCTGCGGCAGCAGCGCGTCGACGAAGGCTTCCGGGTCGAACATGCGCAGGTCTTCCGGACGCTCGCCGATGCCGGCGAAGCGGATTGGAATGCCGAACTCGCGCGCCAAGGCAAACACCACGCCACCCTTGGCGGTGCCGTCCAGCTTGGTCACCACCAGGCCGGTCACGCCAGCTGCGGCGTGGAACTGGCGCAACTGCGACAGCGCGTTCTGGCCGGTGGTGCCGTCGATGACCATCAGCACTTCGTGCGGAGCGGTGTCGTCGATCTTGCCCAGCACGCGGCGGATCTTGCTCAGTTCGTTCATCAGGCCGGTCTGCGTGTGCAGGCGGCCGGCGGTGTCGGCGATCAGCACGCTGGTGCCGCGCGCCTTGCCGGCCTGCAATGCGTCGAACGCCACCGACGCGGCATCGGCGTTCTGGCCCTGTGCGACCACGGCCACGCCGTTGCGTTCGCCCCAGATCTGCAGCTGTGCCACGGCGGCGGCGCGGAAGGTGTCGCCGGCGGCCAGCATCAGGCTGTGACCGTCATCCTTGAAGCGCTTGGCGAGCTTGCCGATGGTGGTGGTCTTGCCGACGCCGTTGACGCCGACGGTGAGGATCACGAATGGCTTGGCGTTGGTGTCGATGACCAACGGCTTGGAGACCGGCTGCAACAGCGCGATGAGATCGGCGCGCAATGCAGCGAGCAGGGCATTGGCATCGGCGAATTCACGCGACTTCATGCGCTTGCGCAGATCTTCGATCAACGCGGTGGTGGCCGGCACGCCGACGTCGGCGGTGATGAGCGCGGTTTCGATCTCGTCGAGCAGGTCGTCGTCGAGCTTGGGGTTGCGCGAGAACAGGCCGCCGAAGCTGCGGGCGAAAGTACTGTTGCGCAGGCGCTCACGCCAGCCGAGCTTGCCGGATGCGGCGGCCGGGGCGGCGTTTGCGGGAATGAGTGCGTCGTCGCTCTGCGCAGGCGGGGCCGGAATGACCTCGGCAACCGCGGGTGCCGGAACGGGTGCGGCGACTTCGGGTTGTGCTTCTGCCTGCGGGGCAGGGGCGGCTTCAATGATTTCAACTGCGGCTTGCAGCGCTACCGGGGCTTCGATCACTGCTTCGGCGATGACCGTAGTCGGCAGTGCTTCCTCCAGCACGGCGGGAGCCGCAACCGGCGCGACTTCGATGACGACAGGCTCGGCGACCGGCGCTTCGACAACCGGCGGCGCGAACGCTTCGCTGATATCGACTTGTGGGGTGGCCTCGGCTGGCGCCTTCGGGAATGCGGCGGCCAGGTCTTCCGCGCTCAGCGTGGACGGCTTTGCAGGCTGTACGGCGTCGTCGGTCTTCTTGCGGCGGAAAAAGCTGAACATGGGGGAAAGTGGCCTTAAATCAGCTGCATATGCTAACACCGGTGCCGATGCGGCCGGGCGTGACGAGCCAGGTGACGGTTTCGAAAACTATCGCTCGCCAGCCCTGTGCTGGGCCGGCGGTCAAAGGGGAAAGCATGCAGGGCCGGGGTGCAGCAGCGGCCTTGGCCACGAAGTCGATGTCGATGCTTGTCGCAGGGGCGTGTGCAATCGCATGCATCCTCGCCACCACGGCTTCCCTGGCTTCGCGGTTGAAGCCGCTCCTACGGCGACGGGAGCCGGAAGGTCGTCCCCTCTGGCTCCCGCTTTGTTGCTCAGGCCGACAACTCCAACAGCAGCTTGTTCAGCCTGCGCACGTAACCGGCCGGGTCCTTCAGGCTGTCGCCAGCGGCCAGTGCAGCCTGGTCGAACAGCACGTGGGCCAGGTCATTGAAGCGGCCGGAGTCGGCTTCAGCGTCCAGCTTTTCGATCAGCGGATGCGCCGGGTTGAACTCGAACACCGGCTTGGAGTCGGGCACCTTCTGGCCGCTGGCTTCCAGGATCTGGCGCATCTGCAGGCCCAGGTCCTGCTCGCCGATGGCCAGGATGGCCGGGGAGTCGGTCAGGCGGTGCGAAACGCGCACTTCAGCGACGTCTTCGCCCAGCGCGGTCTTCAGGCGCGTGACCAGGGCTTCCTTGGTCTTGGCGACTTCTTCCTGTGCCTTCTTGTCTTCTTCCGACTCCAGCTTGCCAAGGTCCAGGTCGCCACGCGCGATGTCCACGAACGACTTGCCGTCGAACTCGTGCAGATAGCTCATAAGCCACTCGTCGATGCGGTCGGTCATCAGCAGCACTTCGATGCCCTTCTTGCGGAACACCTCAAGATGCGGGCTGTCCTTGACCTGCTGGAAGCTCTCGCCGGTCAGGTAATAGATCTTGTCCTGGCCTTCGATCATGCGACCGATGTAGTCGGCCAGCGCCACGCTCTGCTCGCCGCTGGCGTCATGCGTGGAAGCAAAGCGCAACAGGCCGGCGACCTTCTCGCGGTTGTTGAAATCTTCTGCCGGGCCTTCCTTCAACACCTGGCCGAAGTTCTTCCAGAAGCCGGCGTAGGCTTCCGGCTGGTCCTTGGCCAGCTTCTCGAGCATGTCCAGCGAACGCTTGGTCAGCGCCGACTTCATCGAGTCGATCACCGGGCCGGACTGCAGGATTTCGCGCGAGACGTTCAGCGGCAGGTCGTTGGAATCGACCACGCCCTTGATGAAACGCAGGTACAGCGGCAGGAACTGTTCGGCCTGGTCCATGATGAAAACGCGCTGCACATAGAGCTTCAGGCCCTTGGGTGCGTCGCGATGGTACAGGTCGAACGGTGCGCGGCCCGGCGTGTAAAGCAGCGAGGTGTATTCCAGCTTGCCTTCGACCTTGTTGTGGGTCCACGCCAGCGGGTCGGCCGGGTCATGCGCGATGTGCTTGTAGAACTCCTTGTATTCCTCATCCGTGATCTCGGACTTGGAGCGGGTCCACAGCGCATTGGCGCGGTTGACGGTCTCCCATTCCGGCGTGGCCGGCTTGTCGGCTTCCTCGCCGTGGTGTTCTTTCTGCAGCTCGATCGGCAGACCGATGTGGTCGGAGTACTTCTTGATCAGGCTGCGCAGCTGCCAACCGTCGGTATAGCCTTCTTCGCCTTCCTTCAGGTGCAGCACGATGCGGGTGCCGCGCTCGGGCTTGTCGATGGTTTCCACCTCGAACTCGCCTTCGCCGTGTGAGGACCAATGCACGCCCTCGCTGGCCGGCAGGCCGGCGCGGCGGCTGTACACGTCGACCTGGTCGGCGACGATGAAGGCCGAGTAGAAGCCCACGCCGAACTGGCCGATCAGGTTGGAATCTTTCTTCTGGTCGCCGGACAGGTTCTTCAGGAACTCGGCGGTGCCGGACTTGGCGATGGTGCCAAGGTGGGCGATGGCTTCATCGCGGCTCAGGCCGATGCCGTTGTCGTCAATGGTCAGGGTGCGCGCGGCCGGGTCGGCCTCGATGCGGATGCGCAGCGGCGCGCCACCTTCCAGCAGCTCGGGCTGGGTCAGCGCTTCGAAGCGCAGCTTGTCGCTGGCGTCGGCGGCATTGGACACCAGCTCGCGCAGGAAGATTTCCTTGTTCGAGTACAGCGAGTGGATCATCAGGTGCAGCAGCTGCTTCACCTCGGTCTGGAAACCGCGGGTTTCCTTGTGGCTCTGTGCGTTCATCGGTCGGTGGTGCTCCCTGGCTGACGTGCCGCGCCCAGCGCGGCGGCTGACACAGGGGTAAGGGTGAACCGGCCGATTTCAAGGTGTGCACTGCGCGACGGGGTGCTGGTCTATCATCTGCGGCCTGTTTCGATTGCTGCCGGGTGTTTCGCCGATGTTGTTGATTTGCCAGCTGTTGTTGATGGTTCTGCCGGCTGCGGCGGCATGAGTCGCGGGCACGGCGGTGCGCCGGCAGGCGTCGGCCAGGTACGGATCATCGGTGGCCGCTGGCGCAATACGCGGCTGGAAGTGCCGCAGGTGCAGGGCTTGCGGCCCACCAGCGACCGCGTCCGCGAGACCCTGTTCAACTGGCTGATGCCCAGGCTGGCGGGCGCACGGGTACTGGATCTGTTCGCGGGCAGCGGCGCGCTGGGGCTGGAGGCGGTGTCGCGCGGCGCAGCCTCGGCACAGCTGGTCGAGCGGGACCCGGCGCTGGTTGCGGCATTGCGCGGGGTGGTCGGCAAGTTGGGTGCGGCAGAGCAGGTGCAGGTGATCCCGGGCGATGCGGTGCGGTGGCTGGACAGCGCTGTACCCGCGCAGGCCGATCTGGTGTTCCTGGACCCGCCATTCGCGGCCGGGCTCTGGGAGCAGGTGATCGAACGGCTGCCGCGGCATCTGGCCCCCGGCGCCTGGTTGTACGTGGAAGCGCCGTCCGGTGCGGCGCCGCGATTGCCGGCCGGCTGGAGCCTGCACCGCGAGGGGAGCACCCGCGATGTGAGCTATGCCCTGTATCGACAAGCCGCTGCTACACTTCGCGGCGACATGAACGCGCCTGAACCCGCATGACTACAGCCAATCGCCGCATTGCCGTTTACCCGGGTACGTTCGACCCGATCACCAATGGTCACATCGACCTGGTGAACCGGGCTGCGCCGCTGTTCGAAAAAGTGGTGGTGGGCGTGGCCCAGAGCCCGGCCAAGGGCCCGACACTGCCGTTGGAACAGCGTGTGTCGCTGGCCGCTGAAGCGCTGAAGCACCTCGACAACGTGGAAGTAGTGGGGTTTGACACCCTGCTGGCCCACTTCGTCCGTGCCTGCCACGGCGGCGTGTTGCTGCGCGGCCTGCGCGCGGTGTCCGATTTTGAATATGAATTCCAGATGGCAAGTATGAACCGCCATCTGATTCCGGAGGTCGAGACCCTGTTCCTGACCCCGTCCGAACAGCACAGCTTCATTTCCTCCTCGCTGGTGCGTGAAATCGCCCGGCTGGGGGGAGATGTGTCCGGTTTCGTACCGGCCACCGTGCTGGAAGCGTTGCGTAACGCCCGCGAAGCCCGCGCGGGCAAGTAAACCCTCCGAACAGTTGTACAGAACCTCAAAAGGGAGAAGAAACATGAAGAACACGATGCGCGTGATGCTTGCCGCTTCGATGGTGCTGGGCTTCACGGCCTGCAAGAAGGAAGACGCCGCCCCGGTGGCTGAAGCCCAGCAGGCGCTGGTCGCCCCGGCCAAGGATGACGATGCAGGCTGGAAGAAGTACCTGCAGGCCGTAGCCGTGCAGAACATGGGCACCATCACTGCCAGCCCGTTCCTGTACTACCTCCCGCCGGAGTCCGATCCGGAGTTCGCTGCCAAGTACGAGCGTCAGGTTGAGAGCGCCACCACTGCCATCAGCCGTGGCATCCAGCCGGGCAACATGCTGGCCTTCGGCTCGTCGGCCTCGGCCAAGATGGCCGACATGATCGAAGCCGGCTTCAAGGGTGTGCAGGCCGACTCGATGAAGGGCGTGCGCGTGGTGTTCATTGGCGATGCCGCTGACAATGCCCGCGTGCAGACCATTGTCCAGCCGACCGGTGCCGACTACATCTTCGTCGAAGCCAAGTAATGCAGTGGCGCGTGGCCGCACGCGGCCACGCGGTTGCCACGCTGTCATCCCCGCGCAGGCGGGGACCGGGTAGGGCCGCGTAGCGGCCCTGCCTTGCTTTTCAAGGTGCGGCTTCAGCCGCAATGCAACGGAAACAACAGCTGTCAGCAGGATTGCAATTGCAGACCCCCAATCGGAACCATTGCCAGCGTCGCGGCTGAAGCCGCTCCTGCGATGACTCCGGAAATCAACCGGCCTATCCGGTTGAAAGCCCGCCCTGACGGGAAGGCAGTAATCATGTCACTCAAAATCAATGAGCTCTGCGTCAACTGTGACGTCTGCGAGCCCGCCTGCCCGAATCAGGCCATTTCCATGGGCGAGACGATCTATGTGATCGACCCGGCCCGCTGTACCGAGTGCGTCGGCCATTTTGATGAGCCGCAATGCGTGGTGGTGTGCCCTGTGGAGTGCATCGACCCGGACCCGGACATTCCCGAAACCCAGGATCAGCTGCTGGCCAAATTGCATGGTCTGCAGCGCGATCACCCCGAACTTTACGAACCGGAGAATCCGTCGGCATGAAGATCGTTGCCCGTTCCCTGATGTTGTTTGCGCTGGTGATGACGCCGGCTGCGTGGGCGGCCGACGCGCCGCAGGCGCGCGCGTCGCATCCCGATGGCGCGGTGATTGCCAGCGGTCACTCGCTGGCCACCGATGCCGGCATGGAAATCCTTGCCAAGGGCGGTAACGCGTTCGACGCGGCCATCGCGGTGTCTTCGACGCTTGCGGTGGTCGAGCCGATCAGTTCAGGCCTGGGTGGCGGTGGTTTCTTCCTGCTGCACGATGTCAGGACCGGCAAGGACGTAATGCTGGACGCGCGCGAAACCGCGCCGGAGTCGGCCACGCCCGAGCAGTTCCTGGACAAGAAGGGCGAGCTGGACCGTGACCGTTCGGTCAATGGTCCGTGGTCGGCCGGTATTCCCGGACTGCCGGCGGCGCTGGTACAGATGGCCCGTGAGCATGGCCGCCTGCCGCTGACCGATTCGCTGGCGCCGGCCATCCGTGTGGCCACCGATGGCTTCCCGGTATATGAGCGCATGGCGCGAGGTTATGCCTCACGTCGTGAAGTGATGGAGCGTTACCCCGGTACGCGCGAGGTCTACCTGCGCAATGGCCGCCCGATCGCCGAAGGCGATCTGTTCACCCAGCCGGAGCTGGCCCGCACCCTGCAGCTGCTGGCCGAGAAGGGTTTCGACGGCTTCTACCGCGGTGAAACCGGCCGCAAGCTGCTGGCGGGGGTGAAGCAGGCCGGCGGCCGCTGGACCGCCGAGGAATTGGCCGGTTACACGGTCAAGACCCGTGAGCCGATCGTCTTCAACTACCGTGACTGGAAGATCACCACTGCCTCGCCGCCGTCCTCCGGTGGCATCGCGCTGGCAGCGATGCTGCAGATCCTGGAAGGCTGGGACCTGAGCAAGATGGACGCCGCGCACCGTACCCACCTGGTGGTGGAATCGATGCGGCGCGCCTATCGCGACCGCACTTTCTTCCTGGGCGACCCGGATTTTGTCGATATCCCGCAGAAGGTGCTGACCAGTCGCGATTATGCGCAGGGCCTGCGCGCGACCATCCATCCGGAGAAGGCGACCCCCAGTGACATGTTGTCGGGCAACCCGACGCCGCTGGAAGATGACGAGACCACGCATTTCTCGATCATCGACAGTGAAGGCAACCGCGTCGGCGGCACCCAGACGGTGAACCTGCTTTATGGCTCGGGTCTGATCCCGGCCGGCACCGGTGTGCTGCTCAACAACGAGATGGACGACTTCGCGCTGAAGCCGGGCACGCCCAATGCCTTCGGGGTGATGGGCTATGCCGCCAACGCGCCGAAGAAGGGCAAGCGCATGCTCAGTTCGATGACCCCGACGTTCATGGAGAATGCGGACAAGGTCATCGTGATCGGCACCCCGGGCGGCAGCCGCATCATCACCATGGTGCTGCTGGGCATCCTGGGTTACGACGACGGCCTGACCGCGCAGCAGGTCGCTGCGCTACCGCGTTATCACCACCAGTGGCTGCCGGACCTGATCGATGCCGAGAACGATGCATTCGACGCAGACACCGTCAAGCAGCTGCAGGCCATGGGGCACAAGATCGACCTGCCGGGCGACACGGCCGCAGGTGGTCGGGGGTCCAGCCATGTCTGGGGCAACCTGCAGACGGTTGAATGGGATCGCGTGACCAATACGCTGCATGGTGGCAGCGATCCACGTAATCCGGTGGGTAGTGCCCGGGTGGTGGTGCTGGAAAAGGCCAACTGAGATTGAACAACAGAAACCCCGCTTTCGAGCGGGGTTTCTGTTTATGGTGTTCGTGGTCTGCGGTGTTCATGCAGCACGGCGTCGTGCTCCGCGCAGGCACTTTCCGGAAAGGCCCTGTCGAGCATCGCGGGGCGCTGGTGTTCGCTGTTTTTCATCGAGGCTTCGGCTTCGGGATATTCCAGACCAATCGTTGCTGCGGGTGTCAATTATCCGGCGGTTATAAATTGCGAATATTTAACGCGCGCCGGGTAGAATTTTTCATATGAAACTTTGGTCGATCCGCGGTAATTCGCAAAAACTCGATGGCGGCGCAATGTTCGGCAATGCTCCCAAGGCGTTGTGGGAAAAATGGTCGCCGTCGGATGATCTCAATCGCATTGAACTGGCATGTCGCGCGTTGCTCGCCAGCCCGCTGGGTGGCAAGACGGTGCTGTTTGAAACCGGCATCGGTGCGTTCTTCGAACCGAAGATGCGCGAGCGTTTCGGCGTGCAGGAGCCGCGTCATATCCTGATCGATTCACTGCGTGAGGCAGGTTTCGAACACGAAGACATCGACGTGGTGGTGCTCAGCCATCTGCATTTCGACCATGCCGGTGGTCTGCTGGCGCCGTGGTCGGAAGGGCGCGAGGCGGAGTTGCTGTTTCCCAATGCCACTTTCGTGGTTGGCGCAGCGCATTGGGAGCGCGCGCGGCATCCGCATCCACGCGATCGGGCCAGCTTCATCCCCGAATTGCCGGGGTTGCTGGAGGCCAGCGGGCGATTGGAAGTAGTCGCCGGGGAGTATTCGAAGACACTGGGGGAATCCGTGCGTTTCAGTTACAGCGATGGCCATACGCCGGGCCTGATGCTGGCCGAGATCGTTGGCCCGGAGCGGGTCAACGGGCAGCCGCGCGGCGGCGTGGTGTTCTGCGCCGATCTGATCCCGGGGCGTTCCTGGGTGCATGTGCCGATCACCATGGGCTACGACCGCAATGCCGAGCTGCTGATCGACGAGAAGCGTGCTTTCCTCGAAGACAAGCTTGCCCGCAACGTGCATCTGTTCTTCACCCACGACCCCGAGTGCGCGATGGCGCAGGTGGTACGCGACGAGAAGGGCCGCTTCGGCACCACGCACGAAGTCGGGGAGTTGAAGGCCCGCACGCTGGCAGCCTGAGCGCAGAAAGCAGTCCGGGGTGCGAAGTAAAAGAGCGGAGCCGCAAGGTTCCGCTCTTTTTCGTTGCCTGCCGGTGACGTTCAGTGGGTGCGCAGGCAACTGCTCATGAAGGTCGTGCGGGCATCGCCGGCCAGCTGTCTGCTTGCAGCATCGGCGTTGCAACTGGCCATGCGCTGCTGCGGTGTGACCGGTGCGGTTGCGGTGTGGCTGGCGAAGGCGCTGTCATCGCCGGATGTGCAGCCATGGCTGGCCCAGCTGCTGTAGCCGGGGAGCGTGGATGGTGAGGCAGCTGCGTTGAGCCTGCATGTAGGCGTCGCCCTTCATGCCTTTGTTCTTGGCCGAGCAATCAGCCATGCGTTGCTGTTGCGGGGTACGTGTGGCGGCGGGAGTGGCGGCAGCGAGGGGTAGTGCGGTGGCCAACAACAGGCGAGCAGGGCGGTGCGGTACATGGAGATGGAGTGGCTCCTTCGCCGGTGGCGGGGCGAGCATCCATCCGTGAGGGAGTGAATATTCGTCAACCGTCGATGAAATTCTTTATCGTCGGCCGTGCGTCGGGGCACCTGCCAGGTTCCAGTGCTGACCTTTGACTCTGCAGAAACTGACTTCCGGCACTGAATCCGGCAGGCGTATGCAGCGACATTGCTCGCCTCATCTGTTGGAGATCCACACCCATGAAATGTCCCTCCTTGCTGTGCCGCGCCATGGCCGTGTGCGCGCTGTTGCTGGTGTCAGCGGCGTCAGCGATCGCAGCACCTACCGAAGTAGCATCACTGCAGGTCAGCCCCGATCGCGCTACCACAATGGCGGTTTGGAGGCCTGCACAGGTGCGTGGCGTGGTGTTGTTCTCCAGCGGTCACGGTGCGTGGCCGGAACGCTACGAGCGTCTGCTGCAGTCCTGGGCCGATGCCGGTTTTGTCGTGCTGGCACCGTTGCATGTGGACTCGGTGAAGTATCCGGAGCGCGAGAAGTTCTCATTGCAGCAGAGTCTGGGCGAACGTTTCGCCGACATGCGGGCAGCAAGCAACTATGCGGCCGCGCATTGGTCGGGTGTTCCGGTGGCGGCGGCGGGGCACAGCCTGGGTACATTGATATCGGCCGCGCTGGGTGGCGCGTTGGCCACGTTGGGTCCATTGCGTGATCCCACGGTGGTCGCGGTATTGGGTTTCTCCTCACCTGGAAAAATCCCCGGCCTGATTGGGCCGGAGTCCTACGCATCATTGTCCGTACCGCTGCTGCTGGTCACGGGCGACAAGGACATGGTTCCGGGTTTCGTGACCAACCCTGCCGATCACATCTATGCCGTGGAAACCGCTCCATCCGGCGACAAGACAGCAGTGGTGCTCAGTGGCGGCGACCACAACCTGATCGGCGGTGAGCCGGAAGCGTTGTTCGTGCGTGCGCAGCAATTGGGTACTGCTTTCCTTCGAGCCGAGCTGCTGGGCAACGCGAGCGCGCGCGAGCTGTTGGCCGGCCCGCCAGCGGACGGAGAGCAGTGGTTGCGGCGCTGAATCTTTCTGCACGAACGCGCGCGGTGCGCAGGTGCCGACGAATCGGGGCAAGCCGACCCCAGGGCGCGAGGGGCTTCCACTTCGTATGAACGTCGGCAGCCCTGCTGTATCCACAAGGCAGGGCTGTGCTGGGTCAGCGGATGCTGAAGGTGATGTGATACGGCACCTTTCCGCCCCGTCGCGCCGAAGCGCGCATCTGATAGACCTGCACCGTGTAGGTGCCATTGGCGGGCAGTGGGCCGTTCCAATCCTGTCCGACAGTGCCGCTGCCCAGCGCGGTCGCTGAACCCGGCACGCCGCCGGGAGCGAAGACGTTGAAATTGGCATTGCTGCTGCCGCTGATGCTTACCCGCATCGTCTGGCCGGCGCGCGCGGACAACGTGTAGTTGACGCTGTCATAGCCGCCGAAGCTGCCGGACAGCGTGGCGCTGCTACTGCCCCGACTGAAATGCACAGGCGTGGTGGTGACCTTGTCTCCGGCGTTGACCGGGACGGCGCTGCAGGCCAGCAAAGTGGCGAGCGTGATGGCGATGCTGCGTTTCATGTAAAGCCCTCGATGCTGTGGGATTGCAGGGCGGGGAGGTTGTCCAGCGGGGTGATGGAGATACTCGGTTCTGCTGGAAAGCCGTGCGGCAACCGCCCTGCGTTCAATACTGAACAAGGGTGCCGTTTGGATCGCTCCTGCACGCTTCCGGTGCATGCCGAAGCCTTCAGCTGATGTCATGGGAAGGGGGCGAGGAGCGCATGTGCAGCCTACCTACGCTAGTCATATTCGTGGCGATGCAGGAACGGAATGCCAATTGCTCAAGCTGCAAGGCCGACTCATCTAATGGCGTGAACGGTGATCGGGACGTGACGACGCGATCGCTGGGATATGCCAGCGACCGTCTGTCGCAGGAAGGCGATCAGCCAACGCGCGTACCGAAAATGCGGTCACCGGCATCACCCAGCCCGGGCAGGATGTAGGCCTTGTCGTTGAGGCGTTCGTCGATGGCGGCGGTATAGATTTCCACGTCCGGATGAGCAGCTTCCACGGCCTGCAGGCCTTCCGGCGCGGCAACCAGGAAGATGCCCTTGATGCGACGCGCGCCGGCTCGCTTGAGCATGTCGATGGTCGCGATCAGGGTGCCGCCGGTCGCCAGCATCGGGTCCAGGATCAGTGCATCGCGCTCTTCCAGGCGACCGGTCAGGCGTTCGAAGTAAGGCACGGCTTCGAGGGTTTCCTCGTCGCGCTGCAGGCCGACCACGCTAACGCGGGCAGCGGGGATCAGCGACAGCACGCCGGTGAGCATGCCCAGGCCGGCGCGCAGGATCGGCACCACGGTGATCTTGGCACCGGCAATACGCTGTACCTGCACCGGGCCCGCCCAACCGGCGGTGGTATGGGTCTCGGTATCCAGGTCGGCCGTGGCCTCGTAGGCCAGCAGCGTGCCCAATTCGTTGACCACTTCACGGAAATCCTTGGTGCTCATGGCCGCATCGCGGAGCAGGCCGATCTTGTGCTGGACCAGGGGGTGACGGACTTCAACGATTTTCATGGCGGCGGGAGCTGCTGGGGAGATGCCACAGTTTGCCGCAGGCGTTCTGTACTCGGCCAGTACGCCGCTGAAATATTCCCGCCTCGACGCTGTCATGGGGGCGCAACCCAACGGACATAACGTGCACACCCATCCTTTACACAGTTCCGGGGGCAGGTGTGCGCAAGAGCGTGTTGGTGGTGGCAGTAACGACCGTGGTGGCCTGCATGGCCGCTGCGCCGGCGGGGGCGCAGCAGGTGGCACCGGACGGATCGGTGGTGGCTGCCGCTGCCGCAGGCGCGGTGGACCTGGAGCGGATCGAGGTGCGTCCGCAGCTGGAAGCGCAGACCCGCGCGGTCGAGCTCAAGCGCGATGCCAATGGGATCCAGGACGGCATTGCGTCGGATTCCATGGGTGACTATCCGGACATGAACGTGGCCGAATCGCTGCAGCGTCTGCCGGGCGTCAGTGTCACCCGCGACCAGGGCGAAGGTCGCTTCGTGGTGGTGCGTGGCCTGGATGCGGCACTCAACAGCGTCAGCATCGACGGCATCGCCGTGGGCACCCCGGAGGATTCATCGCGTGGCGCGCCGCTGGATGTGATTCCCACCGATTCGACCGAGCGCCTGCGGGTGATCAAGTCGGCCACGCCGGACATGCCGGGCGATGCCATCGGCGGCAGCGTGGTGGTGGAGTCTGCCTCGGCATTCGACCGCGACGGGCGCTCGCTGAAGGGCAAGATCGAAGCCAGCCATCAGCAGCTGTCCGGTGAAACCAGCCCCAAGGCCGCCTTCAATTACAGCGAAGTGTTCAACGATACCTTCGGTGTGGCGCTGGGCGTGAACTACCAGAAGCGCACTTTCGAGTCGGACAACACCGAAGCCGCCTATGACACGTTCGACGGTGGTGCGGACGATGACCTGGTGGTCACCGAACTGCAGCGCCGCAAGTACACCATCGAACGCGAACGCACCGGTGCCAACCTCAATCTGGATTGGCATCCGGACGATGACAATCGCTACTACCTGCGCACGTTGTACAGTCGTTTCGACGATGCCGAAACCCGCCAGCGGACCGTGTTCGGGCTTGAAGACGGCAGCATCAGCGCGTTGGGCAACGGCCGTTATCAGGTGGATGATCTGCCGGCCGACGCCATTTCCAAGCGCATGCGCTACCGCACCAAGGAAGAGAACACCTTCGCCGCCAGTCTCGGCGGTGAGAATCGCCTGACCAATGCCGTGCTCGACTACCGCCTGGGTTACACCAAGACCCGCGAGCGTGTGAACGATGAGATGGAAACGCGCTTCAAATATGACGGTGATGACCTGTCGGCCACCATCGACCAGAACAGCGGCATTCCGGGGCTGTCACTGAGCGACAACGGCTGGACCGACAGCGCCAACTACAAGTTCGATCGCGTGGTGCTCGCACCCAAGCAGGTGGACGACAGCGAGCGTAGCGCGCAGGTCAATATCCGCTTCGATGGTGATCATGCCAGTTACAAGTTCGGCGTGCTCGGCCGCTGGCGCGAACGTGCGGTGAACGTGGACGAGGCCGAGTTGCGCAAAGGCCCGGCAGTCGATTTGACCACGTGGAACGGCGAAACCCTGGATCATCGCGGTGGCCCGCTGGGGCAGGGCATGAGCTCGGCGGCCATGCGCAGGTGGTGGGCGGCCAACGGCAACCTGTACAGCGCACGACCGCAGGAAGTGGCGGGCAATGTGATGACATCGCTGGAAGAGGATTACACCGCCAACGAAGACATCTTGGCCGCCTATGCGATGGGCACCTGGGATATCGGCGCACTGCGCGTGATCGGCGGTGTGCGCGTTGAGAACACCCAGTTCGAAGCCGCCGGCAACCAGGTGGACATCGATGCGGACGGCAAGAACGCGGTCGTCACCCCGCGTACCGCCAGCAACAGCTACACCAACGTGCTGCCGGGCCTGCACCTGCGCTACGACACCAGCAACAACTGGGTGCTGCGCGGCGCCGTCAACAAGACCGTGGCGCGCCCGTCGTTCGGTGATGTGTCGCCGCGCCTGGGCGTGAACCGTGACGACATGGAAGTGCGAGTCGGCAACCCGATGCTGGATCCGTACGAATCCACCAACCTGGATTTCTCGATCGAGCGCTATCTGGGCGACAGCGGCATCGTTTCGCTGGGCCTGTTCAACAAGTCCATCGACGGTTACATCGTGGAAACCATCACTGACGAGGACGCCGAGTACCCGGGCTTCGATGTGACCCGCGCGATCAATGGCGACAAGGCCAAGGTGTTCGGTGCCGAATTCAACTGGCAGCAGCAGCTGGCGTTCCTGCCGGGCGCCTGGTCGGGCCTGCTGGTGGGCGTGAGCGGTACCTGGCTGGATACCGACTACGACCCCGGCATCGCCGGTCGTCACAACGACGATTTCACCCTGCCGCGTGCGTCCAAGAATGTGTACAGCGCGCACGTCGGTTACGAATGGGCAGGCTTCAGCACTCGCCTGGCCGGCGTATACCGCAGTGAATATCTGGACACCATCGGCAAGAACAGTGCCTATGACATCTACGTCGCGCCGCACACGCAGCTGGACTTCAGCCTGGACTACAAGTTCAGCAAGAACATGAGTGTGTATTTCGAGGCATCCAACCTGCTCGACAAACCGCTGGAGCTTTACCAGGGCGTGCGTTCGCGCACCCTGCAGAACGAAGAATACGGTCGCACCTACGCCGTTGGCCTGAAGGTGGCCCTGTGAGGGCCGCGCTGCTGGGCACTGCCGTCGCGTTGGTATTGACGGCCTGCCAGCCGGCACCAAAGGCTTCGCACCCGCCGACCGCTGCCGATGTCGCCGAAGGTGCGGTCGCTGCGCCGCCGGTGGTGGTTGCCGAGGCGTTCCTGACGCCGATGACGCCGGTCGACAACATCGACTCGCCGGCCAGCTGGCGGGCGCCGGATGGCCAGCTGTGGCTGATCGCCACCGCCAAGGCCACCGACAAACTGGTCGTCTATGACGGCCAGACCGGCAAGCACCTGCGTGACGTGGGCAGCACGGGCAAGGCGCCGGGACAGTTTGATCGTCCCAACGGTATCGCGGTGACGGGCGATCTGCTGTTCATCGTCGAGCGTGACAACCACCGCGTGCAGGTATTGCAGCTGCCGGACTTCAAGCCCCTGGGCGTGTTCGCCGGTGCGGATCTGCGCAAGCCTTACGGCCTGTGGGTGAACCCGACGCAGGGCGGCTACGACGTTTACGTCACCGACTCCTACGATGATGGCGAAGATGCCGCCGGCAACGACATCCTGCCGGCGCTGGAGCGCTTGAACGAGCGCGTGCGCCGCTACCACGTCACCCTTGATGGCAGCGGCGTGCAGGCCCGCCTGCTGCGCAGCATCGGCGACACCACGCCGAAGGGCGCGCTGCGGGTGGTCGAGTCGATCTGGGGCGATCCGGCCAATGATCGTCTGCTGGTGGCCGAAGAAGATGAAACCTACGCCAGCGAGTTCAAGGTCTACACGCTGGGCGGGGACTTCACCGGCAATACGTTCGGTAACGGAATGTTCAAAGCACAGGCCGAGGGCGTGATGCTGCGGACCTGCGGCGATGGCGGCTGGTGGATCACCACCGAGCAGGGCAAGGATCGCAGCGTGTTCCATCTGTTCGACCGCAAGACGCTGGCGCCGGTGGGTGCGTTCCACGGCAACACCGTGGCCAACACCGACGGCATCTGGAACAGCCAGCAGCCGTCGGCGCGATTCCCGCAGGGGGCTCTGTACGCGGTCCACGACGATCAGGGGGTGGTTGCGTTTGACTGGCGCGACATCGCCAAGGCCTTGTCGCTGCCGCAGGACTGCGCGCTGTGATGTCCAGGGGTAAGAGGCAGTGGCTGCTGTTGGCAGCCACGATGGTGGCGGTCGGAGCGATGGGGGTCGCTCCGGCCGCGGAGCCCAATACGCAGGTGCCGGCGGGGAGCCGGCATTACGCGGCCAGTGACTTCCCGGACCGTATCGTCGCCTCGCCGGCACAGGATGCTGCCACCGGGTTTGCGGTCGCCTGGCGCACTTCGACGTTGTCGGCGCCACCGCTGCTGGAACTGGCGCTGGCCGGCGATTCGCCGGACATGGGCAGGCTGCGGCAGATCACGGCAAACAGCCGCATCCTGCAGAGCGAGAACGGCACGTCGCAGCACCATCGTGCAGATATCGACGGACTGCAGCCGGATACGCTGTATGCCTATCGCGTGCAGGGGCAGGGTACCTGGAGCGCCTGGAATCACTTCCGTACCGCGGGTGCCGCCGGGCAACCGCTGACGCTGCTGTACTTCGGTGATACCCAGAACAAGAACCTCAGTCACGTCAGCCGGGTGATCCGCCAGGGCTGGCAGACCGCGCCGGATGCACGGTTGGCACTGTTCGCAGGCGATCTGGTCAGCGGCGGTGACGGCATGGATGACAGCGAATGGGGCGAATGGTTCGCTGCGGGTGGCTGGCTGCTGCCGGGGATGGCGGTCGCACCCGCTGCCGGCAACCACGAGTACTTCGAAGAGTTCGAGGACACGCCGCAGGAGCGACGTGTGCTGGGCGGACATTGGCCGGTGAGTTTCGCGTTGCCGGGCAATGGTGCAGTGGCAACTGCCAACACCACGTATTGGTTCGACTACCAGGGCGTGCGCGTGGCGGTGCTGGATGGCACCTCGGCGCTCGATCTGGGCACCGCGCAGGCGCAGGCGCAATGGCTTGATGGCGTGCTCGCGGACAATCAGCAGCCGTGGAGCATCGTGGTGGTGCACCAGCCGCTGTACCCACTGCGTGCCGAGCGCGATACCTCGGTGCTGGCCACGCAGATCCGACCGGTACTGCAGCGGCATCACGTCGATCTGGTGCTGCAGGGCCATGACCATACCTACGGGCGACGTGCCGACGACAACGCTGCATTGCCGCAGTACATCTCGTCGGTGGCCGGCCCCAAACAGTACCGGTTGTCGCCGCAGGCACGGGCCACGATGGAGCCGGTGGCCGAGGATACGCAGCTGTTCCAGGTGCTGCATATCGACGGCAAACAGTTGCGCTACGAAGCACGCACCGCCACCGGTCGGCTGTATGACGCCTTCCAGATCAGTCGTGACGGCAAGGGCCGCAAGCAGTTCACGGAGCTGCGCGAAGGCCGCATTGCCCCGCGTGATTGCCCGCGTCCGGTATCGCCCAAGGGGCGCGACGACCGGTGCTGGGAATGACCGGGTTCACTCCCAAGGAGTGCGTATGAAACTGCGATCTGTCGCGATGCTCTTGTGCCTGTTGCCGTGCGCTGCAAGTGCCGCGTCGGGTGTGGTGCATCCGTTCCAGCTTGCGCAGCCTGCCGGTGCGCCGGAGGAAGCGCTGTTGGTGGTGGAGATTCCGGCTGGTGGAGCGATCAAGTATGAGATGGGCGAAGGTGGCGAACTGCGGGTGGACCGCTTTCTGTCGATGCCGGTTGCCTATCCGGCCAACTACGGTTCGATGTCGCGTACCTTGGCAGGCGGTGGAGACCCGCTCGACGCCCTGGTATTGACCCGCTTCCCGGTGCAGCCGGGCGCGGTGATCCGCTTCCGTCCGCTGGGCGTGCTGCGCATGGTCGATCGCGGCGAGGCGGACGAGAAAATCGTGGGTGTGCCGGTGGACGCGGTGGATCCTACGTACCGCGACATGCGCAGTCTGGACGACTTGCCGACGATGGAGCGGCAGCGCATCGAAGCGTTCTTCCGCGTCTACAAACAGCTGCCAGACGGCGGTGATATCCAGCTCAATGGCTGGGGCGATGCTGCCGAGGCGCGGCAGGTGATCCGCGCGGCGTTGGAAAAGTTCCGAACCCAGTCTGCCATCCGCTGATCCGGTCGGGTGCTGGCGACATCTGCGGGGGAGTGGGGATCACCACGGCGAGCCGCAAGGACAGGGGGGATGCGATACTCCTGTGCTCAACGAGGGGCGTTTGGCTGCTGGCTGATGGCTTTGCTCGTTGCGTGATACTTGTGAGGGGTAGGCATGCGCGCAGGTGTTGTATCAAGCAGGATTTTTCTCACGCTGCTGGCGGTGGCGGTCACCGCCACGGCGGCGGCGCTGCCGCCGCGTGAGCAGGAGCAGGTGAGCCCGAGTGAGGTGATCTTCATCGCCGGCAAGCCGTACATCGACCTGGGCGATGGTGTGCCCGAGCGCCTGCAGACGCGCAGAGAGAGCGGTCAGACGATCTACTACCGCTGGGTCCGTTACGACCCGGCGACCGGTTACGTGACCGAACCGCCACCCCGGCCCAAGGCAGGCCAAGCGCTTCCCTTTACCTGGGGCGTACCGGCGGACGCACGGCCGTACGTTGAAGCTTTCGATGCCGTCATCGAGACCCGCATCGCCGGCGACTTCGAAGGCTGGGAAGGTGACACGGTGTTCCGGATGGAGAACGGGCAGGTGTGGCTGCAGACCGATGGCAAGAGCGAGCGCACCCGCATGCGCAGTCCGCGTGTCTACCTGTTCCGCGACTACGGCCACTACGAGATGCGCGTGGAAGGCATGCGCGATTCCATCCGGGTTCGCCGGCAGAGCTGATCGACGGCCGGTGGTCCTGGGCAGCATCGCCATGGCAGGAGGGGGAGCCGGTTTCACCCCCTGCATCAGTTGCTCGACTTATACTCGGCGGGCGTGTCGGTCGCAGAGTGCTGGCAGCGGAGGTTGGCATTGGAGTCTGCCATGGCCGCCAAGGCGAGCTGCTCTGCAGAAGATCTTGATCATTTGGACAGTCCGGCAGTTGCTGCGATGCCGGCTGTCATCACGGAGGATAGTTGTCATGCATGCAGGAAAGACGTTGATGGGGTTTGGGGCGGCGCTGTTGCTGGTTGCCGTCTCCTGGGGCGCAACGGCACAGCAGGCGCCGCTGCAGGAAGAATTCGTCAATCCGAGCGAAGTGGTGTTCGAGGGCGGGCAGGCCTACGCCGACGCCGGTGGCGGCAGGCTGGAGCGCCTGCACAGCCGCAAGCAGGATGGGGAAACGGTGTACTACCGCATGGTGCGTTACGACAACGAGCAGGGCTATGTCGACAACGATGGCGATGCGGTTGCATCGCAGAGCGTGAGCGATAGCGGCTCGCTGGGTGCCACGCCCTACCGCTATTACGGCTCCGGGCATCTGGCCCGTCCTGATTTCTACAACAGCCCCTACAACCGCGATGCGCGCCAGCGCTATTGGGGGCCGGGCTATTTCGGTAGCTGCAGCCGCTACGATGGTTGCCGCGAAGTGCAATACGTGCCGCTGGTACCCGTGGTGCCCGTAGTGCCGTATTACCGCTCAGGTTACTGAGCGGTATCGCGCACGAATGAATCGGCCGTTGTCCGCCGTGAAGCTGACGCTGTCGATAGCAGGGCGCTATCTGTAGCAGTCAGCTGTAGCACAGTCAGGGACAGCCCGCTGTCCCGAACCAGGAGAAGTCCACGATGCGACGCTCAGTGAGCGTCGCATGATGTGCCGAGGGTGCTCAGGCGTTGAGCACTTCCAGCAGGCGGCCATCGGGCAACTTGAGGCCTTGCGGACGTTGCTGGGTCTCGATGAGCTCGGCCAGGCGCCCTGCGTTCGGGCACTGCAGCATCATGTAGTTGACGTCGAAATTGAGCTTGTCGACCAGGAAGTCGATGAACGCGCGCACTTTCGGTGACACCATGCCGCCACCGGCGAAGACCGCGTTGAAGTCATACTCCGGCCCGGTCCAACCGGCCAGTACGCGACGCAGCATGCCCGACTCGACGAACGGCTTGGCCATCACGTCGCTGCTCAACATCAGGCCCTCACCGGCCACCAGCATGGTGTTCAACGCGGCTGGGTCATTGGCGACCAGTGCCGGGTTGACGATGAATTCCTGCATCTCGCCACCGGCTTCGGCCAGCGTCCAGCTGAAGCGGTTGTTGTGGTTGTGGGCCTTGCGTACCGCCAGCGTGCGGTGGAACTGCAGCTCGCTGGGATGGCGCGGCTCGCCGTAACGTTGAATGTAACCGGGGCTGGCGAACACCTGGCTGCGCAGCCGGCCCAGCTTGCGCGCGACCAGGTTGGAGTCGGGCAACGGCCCGACCCGCAAGGCCATGTCGGTTTCGCCCGCGATCAGGTCCAGCTTCTCGTTGCCCAGATGCATGTCGACACGGATTTCCGGGTACTGCGCCTGGAACTGGTTCAGCAATGGTGCGATCCACATCGTGCCCATCGAGTAGGGCACGGTGAAGCGCAACCAGCCGCGTGGGCCGGACTGCAGCTGGCTCACCGCGCTTTCGGCCTGCTCCAGTTCACGGGCAATGCGCTGGCAATGTTCGTAGTAGACGGTGCCGGCTTCGGTCAGGCCGAGGCGGCGGGTGGTTCGATTCAACAGGCGCGCACCGAGCCGGCTTTCCAGTTCCTGCACCTTGCGGCTGACGGTGGTCTTGGGCTGCCCAAGCAGGCGGGCGGCTGCGGTGAAACTTCCTTGTTCGACCACCTTCACGAAGATCAGGGTGTCATTGAGATCGTTGGCCATGGGGGGCGCTCTAGCGGCAGCGGGATTGTGCCGGCGACGGGATGATTATTCCCTTGAATTCGTACTAATCAAGTCTGGATTAGAGGATTACTGTTTCGTCCTCCGCCAAGTCCGGATTTGCAGCCATGCGCCTGCGCCACCTCGCCCCGTTCCGTCAGACCCGCCGTACTCCGGCGTTCTCTGGTAATTCCAATTACCGTTTTTCGGTCAACAACCTGAATCCATTGAACTTTGAAAGCCTTTTCAAGGATTCCGAAGTGGCCGCCAAGCGCGTGGGTGAGGGCGTGATTCGGGATGGTCTGGTGCGTTGCCTGCGGTTCTTTGTCCCATCAGTGGGAGAAAAATTTCCGTGAGCGGGACACTGCTCCCGCGTATTCAGCGATTCCGCAACGTCGCTTTCAAGGGTGCGTGCGCAGCGCTGCGCGGCAGTGCCCCGGAATGTTGCGCCGCGCATGGCTGCATACCCGCTCGATTTGGACTTTCGTTTTCCTTCCACTCCCCCATGGATGCATGACATGAACGGTATCTCCTTCCCCTCCCGCATCACGCGGCGCATTGCCACTTTCGGCATGTCCGCGCTTGCCCTTGCCGTCCTCGCCGCCTGCAGTGGCGGTCACGCCGAAGAAGCCGGCATGCCGCCAGCGCCCGAGGTCAGCGCCGCGCCGGTGCTGGTCAAGCAGGTCAGCCAATGGGACGAGTTCAGCGGCCGCGTCGAAGCGGTGCAGAGTGTTGAACTGCGCCCGCGTGTGTCCGGCTACATCGACAAGGTCAATTACGTCGAAGGCCAGGAGGTGAAGAAGGGCGACGTGCTGTTCACCATCGATGCGCGCAGTTACCAGGCTGAGTTCAACCGCGCACAGGCCGAACTGGCGCGCGCTCGCACGCAGGCGGCACTGGCACGCAGTGAATCCGAGCGCGCCCGCCGCCTGGCCGAGCAGCAGGCCATCGCAGCGGAAACGGCCGAGCAGCGTCGCGCTGCTGCCGATCAGTCCGGTGCGCAGGTGATGGCGGCACAGGCCGCACTGGATGCCGCGCGCCTGAACCTTGAGTTCACCAAGGTGCGCGCGCCGATTGATGGCCGTGCCGGGCGCGCGATGGTCACCGCCGGCAACCTGGTGACGGCCGGTGATGTGGCCAGCGTGCTGACCACGCTGGTGTCGCTGGACACGGTGCACGTCTACTTCGATGCCGACGAAAGCACCTTCCTGCGTTACGCGCAGATGGCACGCAAGGGCGAGCGCCCGAGCGAGCGTGACCAGGCGCTGCCGGTGAAGGTCGGCCTCAGCGGCGAAGAAGGTTTCCCGCATGACGGCAAGGTCGACTTCCTCGACAACCAGGTCGCGCGCAGCACCGGCACCATCGGCGTGCGTGCGTTGCTGGACAACCGTGAGCGTCTGTTCACGCCGGGTCTGTTCGCCCGCGTGCGACTGCTCGGCAGTGGTGAGTTCCAGGCCGTACTGATCGACGACAAGGCCGTGCTCACCGACCAGGACCGCAAGTACGTGTACGTGGTGGACAAGGACGGCAAGGCGCAGCGCAAGGATGTGCAGCTGGGTCGCACCGCGGAAGGCCTGCGCATTGTCGAAATGGGCCTGGCCGCCGGCGACAAGGTGATTGTTGATGGCGTGCAGAAGGTGTTCATGCCAGGCATGCCGGTACAGGCCAAGCCGGTGGCGATGCAGCCAGTGCCGGCCGCCGGTGCCAAGACCGCGTCGCTGAACTGATCCACTTCGTTTGATGCCGGCGTGGTGCCGGCTCCAGGTCCTCGCCCGAAAGGGCGAGGGCAGGGTGGCTGCTTGCCGTCGTCAGCCCTTTCAAGGACTTCCCCCTATGGATTTTTCCCGTTTCTTCATCGACAGACCGATCTTCGCGGCGGTGCTATCGATCGTGATCTTTGCCGCAGGCCTGATCAGCATTCCGATGCTGCCGATCGGTGAATACCCGGAAGTGGTACCGCCCTCGGTGGTGGTGCGCACGGTGTACCCGGGCGCCAATCCCAAGGTCATCGCCGAGACCGTGGCCACGCCGCTGGAAGAAGCGATCAACGGCGTCGAGGGCATGATGTACCTCAAGTCGGTGGCCGGCTCCGACGGCGTGCTGCAGATGACCATCACCTTCCGTCCGGGTACCGACCCGGACGAGGCGGCGGTGAAGGTGCAGAACCGCGTCGCCCAGGCGCAGGCCCGCCTGCCTGAGGACGTGCGTCGGCAGGGTGTGACCACGCAGAAGCAGTCGCCGACCTTCCTGATGGTGGTGCACCTGACCTCCCCCCAGGGCAAGTACGACACGCTGTACCTGCGCAACTACGCACGCCTGCACGTCAAGGATGCACTGGCGCGTATCCAGGGCGTAGGTGACGCGCAGATCTTCGGTGGTGGTGATTACGCCATGCGCGCGTGGCTGGATCCGGACCGCGTGGCCTCACGCGGGCTGACCGCCAGCGACGTGGTGCGTGCGATGCGTGAGCAGAACGTGCAGGTTTCGGCCGGCCAGCTCGGCGCCGAGCCGATGCCCAACAGCCAGTTCCTGACCCTGATCAACGCCCAGGGCCGCCTGCGCAGCGAGCAGGAGTTCAAGGACATCGTGCTCAAGAGCGGTGTCGATGGTGAAGTGGTGCGCTTGTCGGATGTGGCGCGCGTCGAACTCGGCGCGGGCGACTACACGCTGCGTTCGCAGCTCGATGGCAAGAACGCGGTGGGCATCGGCATCTTCCAGGCACCAGGCGCCAACGCACTGGAGATCCGCGACGCGGTGATCGCGACGATGGACGACATGCAGAAGACCTTCCCGGCCGACGTGAAGTATGAAGCGGTGTACGACACCACCATCTTCGTGCGCGATTCGATCAAGGCCGTGGTGACCACGCTGCTGGAAGCCATCGCGCTGGTGGTGCTGGTGGTGATCCTGTTCCTGCAGACCTGGCGTGCCTCGATCATTCCGTTGATCGCAGTGCCGGTGTCGATCGTGGGTACATTCGCGGCGCTGTACATGCTGGGCTTCTCGATCAACACGCTGAGCCTGTTCGGTTTGGTGCTGGCGATCGGCATCGTGGTGGATGACGCCATCGTGGTGGTGGAGAACGTCGAACGAAACATCGAGGAAGGCCTGTCGCCGACGGCGGCGGCGCACCAAGCGATGAAGGAAGTGTCCGGGCCGATCATCGCCATCGCGCTGGTCCTGTGTGCGGTGTTCGTGCCGATGGCGTTCCTGTCCGGCGTGACCGGCCAGTTCTACAAGCAGTTCGCCGTCACCATCGCCATCTCGACGGTGATCTCGGCAATCAATTCGCTGACTCTGTCGCCGGCACTGGCCGCGCGCCTGCTCAAGCCGCACGGTGCACCGAAGGATGGCCCGAGCCGTCTGATCGACCGCTTGTTCGGCTGGGTATTCCGTCCGTTCAACCGCTTCTTCAAGTCCAGTTCGGAGAAGTACGAAAGCAGTGTGTCGAAGATCCTGGGCCGTCGCGGTGCGGTGTTCGTGGTCTACGCGATCCTGCTGTTGGGCACCGGTGTGATCTTCAAGCTGGTGCCGCCTGGCTTCATTCCGACCCAGGACAAGCTGTACCTGATCGCCGGTGTGAAGTTGCCGGAAGGTTCGTCCATCGCCCGGACCGATGAAATGCTGCGCAAGGTGGCCAAGATCGCCCAGGAAACCGATGGCGTTGCGCACACCATTTCGTTCCCCGGCTTGAATGCGCTGCAGTTCACCAATACGCCCAACACCGGCGTGGCGTTCATCCCGCTCAAGCCGTTCAACGAGCGCCATGGCCGCACCGCAGCGCAGATCAATGCCGAGATCAACCAGAAGATCGCCGGGCTGCAGGAAGGCTTCGCGTTCGCGATGATGCCGCCGCCGATCCTCGGTCTGGGCAACGGCAATGGCTACCAGATGTTCATCCAGGACCGTGGCAACCTTGGCTATGGCGCGTTGCAGAACGCGGTGCAGTCGATGCAGGGTGCCGTAGCGCAGACGCCGGGCATGGCATACCCGATCACCAGCTACCAGGCCAACGTGCCGCAGCTGGATGCGGAAGTGGATCGCGTCAAGGCCAAGGCCCAGGGCGTGCAGCTGACGGAGTTGTTCGACACGCTGCAGACCTATCTGGGTTCGGCGTACGTCAACGACTTCAACCAGTTCGGTCGTACCTGGCAGGTGATCGCACAGGCCGACGGTCAGTTCCGTGACAGCGTGGAAGACATCGGCAAGCTGCGCACCCGCAATGATCGCGGCGAGATGGTGCCGATCGGCTCGATGGTGACCGTGAAGGAAACCTACGGCCCGGATCCGGTGCTGCGTTTCAACGGTTACCCGGCAGCGGATCTGGCAGGTGAAGCCGACCCGCGCATGCTGTCCTCGGCCGAGGCGATGAACAAGCTGACCGATATCGCCGGCAAGGTGTTGCCGGTGGGCATGACCACCGAGTGGACCGACCTGAGCTACCAGCAGGCCACGCAGGGCAAGGCCGCCTTCATCGTGTTCCCGGTGGCGATCCTGCTGGCGTTCCTGGTGCTGGCTGCGCTGTACGAAAGCTGGTCGCTGCCACTGGCGGTGATCCTGATCGTGCCGATGACGCTGCTGTCCGCCTTGTTCGGCGTGTGGCTGACCGGAGGCGACAACAACGTGTTCGTGCAGGTGGGTCTGGTGGTGTTGATGGGCCTGGCATGCAAGAACGCGATCCTGATCGTCGAGTTCGCCCGCGAACTGGAAATGGGTGGCAAGGGCATTGTCGAAGCGGCACTGGAAGCCTGCCGTCTGCGTCTGCGTCCGATCGTGATGACGTCCATCGCCTTCATCGCCGGCACGATCCCGCTGGTGTTGTCTCACGGTGCGGGTGCCGAGGTGCGTTCGGTCACCGGCATCACGGTGTTCGCCGGCATGCTAGGCGTAACGTTGTTCGGGTTGTTCCTGACGCCGGTGTTCTACGTCGCGTTGCGCAAGTTCGTTACCCGGAACGGTGGCGGCAAGTTGGCACTGCATGGTGAGCCGACCCTGCATCACTGAGGCAGGAGCAATGGGCGAAGAGTGGGGAATCTCCTGCTCTTCGCTCCCGCTCCAGGGTTTTCCCTCCCGCCAAAGGCGGGGGTGACGATCCGGAAGTGGTCTGCAGCCATCCCAAATACTCCCCCATGAGAACTATCCAATGAGCAATCACAACGAAAAGATCGCGCTGGTTACCGGCGCCACCCGTGGCATTGGCGCCGAGACCGTACGCCAGCTGGCGCAGTCCGGCGTGCACACGCTGTTGGCCGGGCGCAAGCGTGAGGCGGCGGTGGCGCTGGCGTTGAAGCTGCAAGCCGAAGGCCTGCCTGTGGAAGCGCTGCAGCTGGATGTGACCGATGCGGACAGCATCGCCATCGCGGTCGAGCACGTCACCGAACGTCATGGCCGTCTCGATATCCTGGTCAACAACGCCGGCGTACTGCTGGAGGATCCGGCGCTGGCGCCATCGGCACAGTCACTGGATGCCTGGCGCAGCACTTTCGATACCAACGTGTTCGCGCTGGTGGCAGTGACCCAGGCATTCCTGCCATTGCTGAAGAAGTCCAATGCCGCGCGCATCGTCAACGTGTCCAGCGTGTTGGGCTCGCAGACGCTGCATGCCGATCCCACGTCGGATATCTGGGATTTCAAGATTCCGGCCTACAACGCCTCCAAGGCGGCAGTGAACAGCTGGACGTTGAGTCTGGCCTATGAGCTGCGTGCTACGCCGATCAAGGTCAACACCGTGCATCCGGGCTACGTCAAAACCGATATGAACGGTGGCGAAGGTGAGATCGAGATCGCTGACGGCGCGCGTTCCAGCGTGCAGATGGCGTTGATCGGTAGTGACGGCCCGACCGGCAGCTTCACTTATCTCGGCGAGGTGCTGCCGTGGTGATACGCATGTTGACCGCCGCCGTTGCCAGCGCGCTGCTGGCCGGCTGCGTCAGTGTCGGCCCCGACTACAAGGCGCCGCCGCCGCAGGTGGTGCAGCTGCAGGGCAGTGCTGATCCCTCCTTCAGTACCGCCTCGCCGGTTGCCAACTGGTGGTCGCAGTTCGACGACCCGGTGTTGACGCAACTGGTGCACGGCGCACTGGCCGGAAACCTTGATCTCCAGGTCGCCATGGCGCGGGTGCGTGCAGCACGCGCGGTCTTCACCGAGCAACGTCTGGATCAGGCGCCGCATGTGACTGCCGGTGGCAGTCAGGATCGCCGCAAGCAACCCGACCCTGCCCAGGGTGGGGAACGTGCCTACAGCGAGAGCTACCAGCTCGGCTTTGATGCCGGCTGGGAGCTGGATCTGTTCGGTCGCCAGCGTCGTGCCGCGGAGGCCGCGCGTGCCGACCTCGGCGCGGAGCGGGACGGCCTGGTCGATGCCCAGGTCACGGTTGCTGCCGAAGTTGCCCGCAACTACTTCGAGTTGCGTGGTGCGCAGAAGCGCATCGCAGTGGCCCAGCAGACGTTGATCAACCTGCGCGACACCCAGCAGCTCACCGAAACACGGTGGGAACTGGGCGCCGGCAGTGAGTTGGACGTGCAGAGCAGTCGCGCGCGCTTGAAGGCGATTGAAGCCGACATTCCGTTGCTGGAGGTGGCGCAGGTGCAGTCACGGCATCGCCTGGCGGTGTTGCTGGGAGAACGCCCTGATGCGTTGAACACACTGCTGCAGCCACGCGAAGTGCCGGCGTTCGCCAAGGCATTGCCGCTGGGCGACACCACCGATCTGTTGCGTCAGCGCGCGGATGTGCGTAGTGCCGAGCGTCGTCTGGCGGCGGCGACCGCGCGTGTTGGCGTGGCGACTGCGGATCTGTTTCCGCGGATCAGCCTGAGTGGTTTCGTCGGCTTCCTCGGCGGCGATGCGAACGGGTTGGTCAACGGCAGCAACAAGGCATGGTCACTGACCCCGTCGATCAGTTGGGCTGCATTCGATTTCGGTACCGTGCGCGCGCGTTTGCGTGCCAGCAAGGCGCAGGCCGACGGTGCGGCTGCCGAGTACGAGCAGGCGGTGCTGCTGGCGTTGGAGGACACCGAGAACGCGCTGACACGCTATGCCAAGGAACAGGCGCGCCTGGCGATCATTGCCGAGCAGGCACAGGCGGCACGTCGTGCGGCAAGCCTGGCGCAGATCCGCTACCGCGAAGGCTCGGAGGATTTCCTTGCCTTGCTGGATGCACAGCGCAATCAGCTGGCTGCCGATGATGCGTTGGCTGCGGCCGAGGCAACGGTCAACGTCAACGTGGTGGCCGTATACAAGGCGCTGGGCGGTGGTGTGCAGTCGGCGGAGTCGGTGGCGGCGTTGCCGTAAATCGAAGTGAAGTGATGTCAGCGGGCCCCTCTCCCCAACCCCTCTCCCGCGAGGGGAGGGGGGCTCAAGGCGTCGCCGATGCCAGAAGCGTAGTTCCAGGCCCCTCGCGGAAGAGGGGCTGGAGGGAGCCGGCATCTTCCAGTTCCCCAAAAAAAGAGGCGGCCAGATGGCCGCCTCTTTCGATTCACCCATGCGGCAATCCGGATCAGGCCGCGTTGGCCTGTTCACGACGGGGGCCTTCAACCAGCGCACGGCCAACCATCTCCACCAGCAGGTCCAGCTCTTCCTCATCCATGCCGAAGTGCGGCGTGAAGCGCAGCGAGTTCTCGCCGCCATGGATCACATTGACGCCGTGCATGCGCAGCCATTCTTCGGTGGAGCCGGTGCCGTAGCACTTGAACTGTGGTGCCAGCTCGCAGGAGAACAACAGGCCGGTGCCCTGCACCTTGGTGATCAGGCCGCCCAGTTTTGCCTTCAGTGCTTCCAGCTTCTGCACGGCCTGTTCGCCGCGCAGGCGGATGTTCTGTCGCACGGCCGGCGACAGGCGGGTGAGGGTGGCGCAGGCCACATCCAGCGCACGGGGGTTGGTGGTCATGGTGTTGCCGTACACACCCTTGCGGTACAGGCCGGCGGCGTGTGCGGTGACGGCCAGCACAGACAGCGGGAACTGTGCACCGTTCAAGGCCTTGGAGTAGGTCTCCATGTCCGGCGGATCCAGCATCTCGTAGCCAGGGTAATCGACGAACGAAAGCGTGCCGTGCGCGCGCAGTGCCGCCTGGATGGAATCGATCAGCAGCAGGCTGCCGTGTTCGCGGGTCAGTTCGCGTGCCAGCTTGTAGAAGCTCGCAGGTACCGCACGGCCCGGGTCGCCTTCGCCCATCACCGGCTCCAGGAACACCGCTTCGATGAACCAGTGGTTGGCTTCAGCGTCGGCAAACACCTTGCGCAACGCCGCCTCGTCATACGGCGCGATGGTGATGACGCTGTTCTCGCCGCGATAGCTGGCCAGGTGCTGGTCGTAGGTCTTGCGGCTGGAGTCCGAATACAGCGCCGGGCGATCGGTGCGGCCGTGGAAGCTGCCCTTGATCACAACACGTTTGATGGTGGCACCGGCATGGCGTGCGCCTGGGTCGGTCTGCAGCTTTGCGTTGATGTCGGCGATGCGTGCGGCCAGGCCGACGGCTTCGGAGCCGGAGTTCAAACACATGAAGTGCGAGAACGGACAACCGCCACGGCTGTGGCCGATTTCCTGGCGCATTGCCTGGGTGAAGCGGCGCTGGGCCAGGCTCGGGGTCATGATGTTTGCCATCACCTGCGGTTTTGCCGCAGCGGCCATCACGTCGGCCGGGGTGTGACCGAAACCGAGCATGCCGTAGCCACCGGCGTCGTACAGCACCGCGCCCTTGAGCGAGATCACCCACGGGCCGCAGGCGGCCAGCGCGATGTACGGCACCACCGCGTCATCGGCGTAGAAATTGACGAAGCCTGCCTGCATCGCGTCGATCTGGTCTTTCTCGTCCAGGTCCAGCAGATCGGCGACTTCAGCTTTGACGCGCGTGTATTCGTTGCCAGCGGCCTCGATGGCACTGGCCAGGTCGGGATGGGCAATGGCCAGGCGCTCGACGCTGGCATCGTCCAGACCCTGGGTAAGGCGGGTGCCGGCGTGCGCGCGAAGCGGGGCAAGGGGGCCGAGTACGGTCATGCTCATCTCCAGAATTTTCTTGTATAGCCATTATCTGGAGATTCTGGACACATGGCAGCTGTGATCTCGACGATTTTTCGGTTAATTTCGTCGAATAGACGAAACGGGTGTGCAATGTGAAGATTTCTCCTGCCGACGAGCGCCTGCTTTCCGTTCTGCGCGAAGACGCTCGCGCTTCCACTGCGCAGATCGCCCGCCGGCTTGGCCTGTCACGCACCACCGTGCAGAGCCGCATCGATCGCCTGGAGCAGCAAGGGGTGATTGCCGGCTACACGGTGCGCACCCACGAGGACTACGAGCAGGGGCAGGTGCGCGCCCACATATTGATCACCGTGCTGCCCAAGAAGATGCCGGCCGTGGTCAAGGCCCTGCGCGATATCCCGGAGGTGCGCTCGCTGCATTCGGTCAGCGGTAATCACGACCTGATCGCGATGGTGGTGGTCGGCGGGGTCAGCGAAATGGATGTGGTCACCGACGCCATCGGTGCGGTGGACGGCGTCGAGCGCACCACCAGCGCGATCATTCTGTCGACGAAGTTCGAGCGTTGAAGCGGCGCGTGGGAGGGCCCCGCTGCCTTTTCGCCGCTCACTCCGCGTCACTGACTGTCGATCCCCGTACAAGCCAGAACCCCGCCCGGAGCTACAATAGCCGGCTCCCCGCAAGACGTTCCGGCCTTGAAGAAGTCCGATTTCAATTACGAGCTGCCCGAGGCGTTGATCGCCCAGGCCCCTTTGGCCGAACGTTCGGCCAGCCGCCTGTTGCTGGTTCCGCCGGCACCGGAGGCGTTCGATGACCGCCATGTCCGCGACCTGCCGCAGCTGCTGCAGCCGGGTGACCTGCTGATCTTCAATGACACGCGGGTCATCCCGGCGCGTCTGTTCGGGCAGAAGGCGACCGGTGGCCGGGTCGAGATCCTGATCGAGCGCCTGCTCGGCGGCCAGCAGGCCCGCGCCCAGATCGGCGCCAGCAAGTCGCCCAAGCCGGGCAGCCGCATTCAGCTCGACGCGGGCGGCGAAGCCGAGGTGCTGGGGCGCGATGGCGAGTTCTACGTGCTGCGTTTCGATATCCCCGAGCCGCTCGAATCCTGGCTGGTGCACGAAGGGCGGCTGCCGTTGCCGCCGTACATCCACCGTGAACCGGGTGCCGACGACCGCGAGCGCTACCAGACCGTATTCGCCAGGCAGGTGGGCGCGGTGGCAGCGCCGACCGCAGGCCTGCATTTCGACGAAGCCTTGCTGGCGCAGTTGCGCGAGCGCGACGTGCAGTTCGGTCATATCACCCTGCATGTGGGTGCCGGCACCTTCCAGCCGGTGCGCGTGGATGACCTCACGCATCATGTGATGCACCGCGAATGGCTCAACGTCGGTGCCGAACTGGTGGACAAGGTGCGGCGCACCCGTGCTGCCGGTGGCCGCGTGATCGGCGTGGGTACCACGGTGGTGCGGGCGCTGGAGAGCGCGATGCGGGACGGCGAGCTGCATCCCTATGCCGGCGAGACCCAGATCTTCATCACCCCCGGTTACCGCATCCGCAGCGTTGATGCCATGGTCACCAACTTCCATCTGCCGGAGAGCACGCTGCTGATGATGATCAGTGCGTTCGCCGGCAAGCAGCGGGTATTCGAGGCTTACGCGCATGCCATCGAGCAGCGCTACCGCTTCTTCAGCTACGGCGACGCGATGCTGCTGTTTCCCGCGCAGGAGGGTGCGGCGGTTTGACGCAGTAGGAGTGGCAATCAAAATGAGATAAATTCTCATTTGAAACCGTTGCCGGCCACCAAGCCGGTTCCGACGACCACTTCTGGAGAATCAAATGCGTCATCCGAAGCGCGCCGCCGGCCATCTGGCTGCCCTGTGTTCCCTCATTCTTCTGGGCGCCTGCGCCAAGACCGACACCGCGCCCGCTGCTGCGGGCGGTACGCCTGCCGTCGCGGCAGCAGGTGAGGTCAATCTTTACACCACACGCGAGCCGGGCCTGATCCAGCCGCTGCTGGATGCTTTCACCGCCGACACCGGCATCAAGGTCAATACCGTGCTGCTCAAGGACGGCCTGACCGAGCGTCTGGCCGCAGAAGGCGAGCGCTCCGCCGCCGATGTCCTGATGACCGTGGATACAGGCCGCCTGCTGGATGTGGTGGAAGCGGGCCACACCCAGGTGGTGGCTTCGGAGGTTCTCAACGCGGCCATCCCGGCCAACCTGCGTGGCGCCGATGGTCAATGGTTTGCGCTGTCGCTGCGGGATCGCGTGTTGTACGCGGACAAGGACCTGAAGCTGGACGGCTTCACCTATCAGGATCTGGCCGACCCGAAGTGGAAAGGACGGGTATGCATCCGTTCGGGTCAGCACCCGTACAACACCAGCCTGTTCGCAGCGATGATTGCCCACGACGGTGCCGAGAAAACCGAAGCCTGGCTGCGTGGGGTGAAGAACAACCTGGCACGCAAGGCAGCAGGTGGCGATCGTGACGTGGCCCGCGACATCCTGGCAGGCATCTGTGACATCGGCATCGCCAATGCCTATTACGTCGGCCGCATGAAAAATGCCGAGGAAGGCTCCGAGCAGCGCGCCTGGGGCGAAGCCATCCAGGTGGTACGCCCGGTGTTTGCCGGTGCCGATGGCGGTACCCACGTCAATATTTCCGGCGCGGCCGTGGCCAAGCATGCGCCGAACCGCGACAACGCGGTCAAGCTGCTGGAATACCTGGTCAGCGATGGTTCGCAGAGCCTGTATGCGCGCGCCAACTACGAGTACCCGGTCAAGCCTGGCGTTGAACTGGATCCGGTAGTCGCCAGCTTCGGGCCGATGAAGATTGATCCGCTGCCACTGACCGAGGTGGTCGCCAATCGCAAGCTTGCCAGCGAGCTGGTGGACAAGGTTGGTTTCGACAACTGAGGGCTGCCCGGTGATGCGATCAGCCGATGTCCCTGAGCGGGGCATCGGCGTCGTTTTTTCCGGAGTGGCCGCGTGATGATGCGTCGATGGAATCCATGGCTGGTCACGGCTGTGCTGGCGTCCCTGGTCATGCTTGCGCCGGTGGTTGCCCTGGCGTTCTCGGCACTGCAGGGCAGTGCGGGCTTGTGGGAGCACCTGTGGGCGAATGTGTTGCCGGTGGCGCTGCGCAATACCGTAATGCTGCTGCTGGGGGTTGGCGTGCTGGTCACCGTGCTGGGTACCGGCAGCGCCTGGTTGGTGACGGCATACCGTTTTCCCGGCCAGCGCCTGTTGAGCTGGGCGCTGTTGCTGCCCTTGGCGGTGCCGACCTATATCGCTGCCTATGCCTACCTGGATGTGCTGCATCCGCTGGGGCCGGTGCAGGGCCTGATCCGCGAACTGCTGGGTTACAGCAGTCCACGTGAATTCCGCCTGCCGGACATCCGCCACCTGGCCGGCTGCATCGTGCTGCTGGGTTTCGTGTTGTACCCCTACGTCTACCTGACCACCCGCGCCTTGTTCATGACCCAGGCTGCAGGTCTGCTGGAAGCGGCGCGGACCCTGGGGGCGACGCCGGCACAGCTGTTCCGGCAGGTGGCGCTGCCGCTCGCTCGCCCGGCCATTGCGGTCGGCGTGGCATTGGCGCTGCTGGAAGCGCTCAACGACATTGGTGCGTCCGAGTTTCTGGGCGTACAGACCCTGACTGTCGCCATCTACACCACCTGGGTCAGTCGGGGTGATCTGCCGGGGGCGGCACAGATCGCATTGGCGATGCTGCTGCTGGTGGCGGTGCTGTTGATGCTCGAAAAGCATGGTCGGCGCCGTCAACGTTATGCCAGCACCTTGCGGCCACGACCCATGCAGCCGCAGACATTGCGTGGCGCCCGCGCTGCGCTGGCGTTCGCACTGGGCGCCCTGCCGGTGCTGGTGGGTTTTGTGGTGCCTGCGGCCTACCTGGCCTGGGAGGCGATGCAGCGTGTGCGGGATGCCGGTGTCTCCCCCCAGTTGTTGGGGGCCTTGCAGAACACGCTGGGCATCGCGCTGGCGGCAACCGCGGTGGTGATGGTCGTGGGATTGGCGGTGGCCTGGGCTTTGCGGCTTGCGCAGGTGCGCCGAGGGGGGCGACTGGCGTCGGCCTGCAGCCGCATCACGTCGCTGGGTTACGCCATTCCCGGCACCGTGCTGGCGATCGGCTTGCTGGTGCCAATGGGGGCGCTGGATGCGGTGTTCGCGGAACTGCGCTCCGTCATCGACGGTGGCCGGGCGCAGATGCTGTTGATGGGATCGACGATAGCGCTGGTGGTGGCCTACAGCCTGCGCTTTCTGGCGATATCGGTGGGCGGCATCGAGGCGGGCCTGGCGCGCGTGCCGCAATCGCTGGACCAGGCGGCGGCCAATCTGGGCGAAAGTGCCGGTGGCATGCTGCGACGCGTTCACCTGCCGCTGCTGCGGCCGGCATTTGCCGCGGCGGCGTTGTTGGTGTTTGTGGACACCATGAAGGAGCTGCCGGCCACGCTGGTGCTGCGGCCCATGAATTTTGAAACCCTGGCGACCTGGCTGTATGCCGAGGCTGCGCGGGGAACCTATGAGGAGGGTGCGGTGGCGGCCTTGTTGATCGTATTGAGTGGTCTGCTGCCGGTGATTCTGCTGGCCCGTGCCGGTGCCGCCCACGGAGTGCGGTCATGACCGGCTTGCCGCAATTGCAGTTGCAGGCGGTGCAGGTCGGCTATGCCGGTGCCGATGGCTTCAAGCCGGTGGTCGATGGTCTGACGCTGCAGCTGGCGCGCGGGGAAATCGGTTGCCTGCTCGGCGCTTCGGGCTGTGGAAAAACCACGGTGCTGCGCGCCATCAGTGGCTTCGAGCCGTTGCAGCAGGGGCGCATCGTGCTTGGCGGGCGTGAACTGGATGGCCCGGCCGGCAGTGTGGCCGCACAGAAGCGCCGGGTCGGGATGATGTTCCAGGATTACGCGCTGTTTCCGCATCTGGATGTCGCCGCCAACGTTGGCTTCGGTTTGCGCGGGGTCGTGCGGGCGAAGCGGCAGCAACGGGTCGCTGCACTGTTGCTGCAGGTCGGGCTGGAAGGGCTGGCTGGCCGCTATCCGCATGAGCTTTCCGGCGGCCAGCAGCAGCGGGTGGCGTTGGCCCGTGCACTGGCACCGATGCCGGAGCTGCTGTTGCTCGACGAGCCGTTCTCCAATCTGGATACAAGTACCCGGCAACGGCTGGCCGAGGAGCTGCGGCAACTGCTCAAGGCCACCGGCACGACGGTGCTGATGGTCACCCATGACCAGTCGGAGGCCTTTGCCATGGCTGACCGTATTGGCGTGATGCAGGGTGGGCGCCTGCTGCAGTGGGACGCGGCGCCGCAGCTGTATCGGGCGCCGGGCGATGCGTTCGTCGCCGGTTTCATCGGGCGGGGCGTGGTGCTGCCGGCGGCGCTGCTTGAAATGGGTGAAGGCAGTGTGCTGGTCCGGCCCGAAGACCTGCAGCCTGATCCGGCCGGCAGCCTGCGTGGCGTGCTGGAGTCGGTGGTGTTCCGCGGCCCGGGCTACAGCGGTTGGGTCCGCCTGCCCGGGGGGCAACGGTTGGCGCTGGATTTCAATGGGGCGACCGCCCCGGTGGCGGGGGAGAGCATTGCCCTGCGGTGGACGAATTCCGCACCGGTACGCTTCGCGGGCTAGGTGCCGTGGGCGCGATTCGCCCCGGCGCCGCATATCCGCGACAATTGCACGTATCCGATAGCTATCCACCTCAATGTCCAGACTGCAGTTCAAGCTCCAGAACACCGATGGCCGCGCCCGCCGTGGCCAGTTGTCCTTCCCGCGTGGCACCGTGCAGACCCCAGCGTTCATGCCGGTCGGCACCTACGGCTCGGTGAAGGGCATCCTGCCGGAGCAGGTCCGCGCGCTCGGCGCCGAGATCATCCTTGGCAACACCTTCCACCTGTATCTGCGCCCGGGCCTGGATGTCATTGCCGACCACGGCGGCCTGCATGGCTTCTGCCGTTGGGATGGGCCGATTCTCACGGACTCGGGTGGCTTCCAGGTGTTCTCGCTGGCGCATCGCCGCAAGATCACCGAAGAAGGCGTCACCTTCGCTTCGCCGACCGACGGCGCCCGGGTGTTCCTGGGGCCGGAAGAGAGCATGAAGATCCAGAAGGTGCTGGATTCGGACATCGTCATGATCTTCGACGAGTGCACCCCGTACCCGGCCACCGAGCCGGTGGCGCGCACCTCGATGGAACTGAGCCTGCGTTGGGCGCAGCGCAGCCGCAACGCGCACGAGGCGCTGGGCAACGACGCCGCGCTGTTCGGCATCGTCCAGGGCGGCGTGCATACCGACCTGCGCAGCCGCTCGGCCGAAGGCCTACAGCAGATCGGCTTCGACGGCTATGCCATCGGCGGCCTGGCGGTGGGCGAGCCCGAGCATGAGCGCAACGCCATGCTCGACCACATGCATCCGATCCTGCCGGCCGACCGCCCGCGTTACCTGATGGGCGTGGGTCGCCCGGAGGATCTGGTCGAAGGCGTGGCCCGTGGCGTGGACATGTTCGACTGCGTCATGCCCACCCGCAACGCCCGCAATGGCCACTATTTCACCTCGTTCGGCACGGTCCGCATCCGCAACGCCAAGTACGAGCGGGACATGAACCCGATCGAGCCGGGCTGCGGCTGCCATGCCTGCACCAGCGGTTACACGCGCTCCTATCTGCGTCATCTGGACCGCTGCAACGAGATGCTGGCGCCGATGCTGGGCACGATGCACAACCTGTTCTACTACGAAAAACTGATGGCCGACATGCGCGCGGCCATCGAGTCGGGAACCTTCCTGGCCTTCCGCGAGTCCTTCTATGCAGCCCGGGGCGCCAGCGTCCCGGCGTTGTCGGGGGAGTAGCAGCGCGTTCACGCCGCCCGGGACGATGTCCCGGGGGCGTGGCATACTTCACGGCTGACCCCCGTTTCGTGGTGACTTCCGGCCCCAGGCCGGGCCGGTTGCCGCCCAACACCAAGGACACAAGATGAATCTGATGGCTATCTTCCTCCCCGTCGCACAGGCCGCTCCGGCCCCGGGCATGGGCACCTTCCTGCTGCCGATCGCGCTGATCGCAGTGATGTACTTCCTGATGATCCGCCCGCAGATGAAGCGCCAGAAGGAACACAAGGCGATGCTGGAAAAGATCTCCAAGGGCGACGAAGTGCTGACCTCCGGCGGCATCGCTGGCGTGGTCACCGACATCGGCGACAACTTCATCACCGTGGAAGTGGCCGACAACGTCCGCATCCGCGTGCAGAAGGCTTCCGTCGGCAACGTCCTGCCCAAGGGCACGCTGAAGTCTGCTGCCTGAGACTGAGTTTCCTTTCCGTCATGTCGTGACGCCGGGGAAGGCGTCACGCAGGAATCCGCAATGCTCGAATTTCCACGCTGGAAGTACTTCCTGATCCTGATCGTCCTGGCGGTCAGCACGCTGTACGCGCTGCCAAACATCTATCAGAAGGATCCGTCCGTACAGATCACCGCCAGCCGTGGCGGGCAGGTCGATGACGCACTCAAGCAGCGCGTCACCGCTGCACTGACCGAAGCTGGCGTTGTGCCCAAGTCGGTGGAAGAGGAGGGCGAGAACAACCTGATCGTCCGCCTGTCCTCGCTTGACGCGCAGTCCAAGGCCGCCCAGGTGCTGCGTGATACGACCGGTGAGAACTACTCGGTTGCCCTGAACCTTGCTTCGACCGTGCCGGATTGGCTGTCCAATCTGGGCGGCAAGCCGATGGTGCTGGGCCTGGACCTGGTGGGCGGTGTTCACTTCGCCCTGCAGGTCGACCAGAAAGCCGCGGTGGACAAGCGCTTCGAGGCGTTCACCGAAGACGTGCGCACCACGCTGCGTGACAACCGTGTGTCTTACCGCTCGGTGGAGCGTCGCGGCGAGAGCGACATCCAGGTCGCCCTGGCCAATGCCGCCGATGCCGACAAGGCCAGGGCTGCGCTGGCCAAGGCGCAGCCGACCTTCACCTACTCGGTGAACGGTGACCGCATCACCATCAGCGTGCCGCAGACGGAGATGACCCAGATCGCCTCCGGTGCCATCGAGCAGAACCTGACCACGTTGCGCAACCGCGTCAACGAGCTGGGTGTTGCCGAGCCGATCATCCAGCGCCAGGGCGAAGACCGCATCGTGGTCGAACTGCCGGGCGTGCAGGACACGGCCGAAGCCAAGCGCATGATCGGTGCGACCGCCACGCTCGAATACCGTGCGGTGGTGGATGGCAATGCGCAGGACGCCGTCACCAGTGGTCGCATCCCGCCGGAAGCCAAGCTGTACCGCGACCGTAACGGCAACCCGGTGCTGTTGAACAAGCGCACCATCGTTACCGGTGACCAGATGGTTTCGGCCACGACCAGCACTGATCAGAACGGCATGCCGGCCGTCAGCGTCAAGCTGAACAGTGTCGGCGGCCAGCGCATGTTCGATTTCACCAGCGGCAATGTCGGCAAGCCGATGGCGGTGGTGTACACCGAGCGCATTCCGCAGGTGACCGTGGTCAATGGCGAAGAGCAGCGCAGCTTCCGCGTCAAGGAAGAAGTGATCTCGGTGGCCAACATCAATGGTGTGTTCGGCAAGGAGTTCCAGACCACTGGCCTGGAGAAGACCGAGGCCGACAGCCTGTCCAAGCTGCTGCGCGCCGGTTCACTGGCCGCACCGATGGACTTCGTCGAGGAATACGTGATTGGCCCGAGCCTGGGTAAGGAGAACGTGGATCGCGGCGTCAAGGCGGTGGTGTTCTCGTTCGTGTTCACCCTGGTGTTCTTCACCATCTACTACCGCATGTTCGGCGCGATCACCTCGGTGGCGCTGCTGTTCAACCTGCTGATCGTGGTCGCGGTGATGTCGATGTTCGGCGCAACGATGACCCTGCCTGGCTTCGCCGGCTTGGCGTTGTCGGTGGGCCTGTCGGTGGATGCCAACGTGCTGATCAACGAGCGTATCCGTGAAGAGCTGCGGTTGGGCATGCCGGCCAAGGCCGCCATTGCCGCCGGTTATGAGAAGGCCTCGGGCACCATCCTCGACGCCAACCTTACCGGCCTGATCGTCGGCGTCGCGCTGTACGCGTTTGGTACCGGCCCGCTGAAGGGCTTCGCGTTGACCATGATCATCGGTATTTTCGCCTCGATGTTCACTGCGATCACCGTGTCGCGTGCACTGGCGGTGCTGATCTATGGTCGCCGCAAGAAGCTCCAGTCCGTAGCGATCTAAAGCGAATCCCTTCGCAAAAGCCCGCACATCCGTGTGCGGGTTTTTTAAGGAAAATCCTTGCATGAAACTGTTTCCGCTTCATATCGTCCCGAACGACACCAACATCGACTTCATGCGTCACCGCAAGCCCGTGCTTGCGCTGATGGTGTTCCTGTTGCTGGTTTCGGTCGCGATCATTGGTTTCAAGGGTTTCAACTACGCGCTGGAGTTCACCGGCGGCACCGTGGTGCGTACCCACTTTGAAAAGACCATCAACGCCGATGACGTGCGTGAAAGCCTGGCCAAGGCCGGCTTTGAGAACGCGCAGGTGCAGAGCGTGGGTGGCGGCAACGACGTGATGATCCGTCTGCAGCCGGACGGCGAACACAACAACGCCGCCGATGCCGCGCAGCAGGTGGCTGAGAAAGTCCGTCAGGCAGTGACCACGGCCGACAATGTGGCCACGGTGCAGCCCGGCGAGTTCGTTGGCCCGCAGGTGGGCAAGGACCTGGCGATGAACGGCGTGTACGCCACGTTGTTCATGGTGATCGGCTTCCTGATCTACATCGCCGCGCGCTTTGAGTGGAAGTTCGCGATGGTGGCCAGCATCACCGCGTTCTTCGACCTGATCCTGACCGTGGCGTACATGTCGTTGGTCGGCCGCGAGTTCGACCTGACCGTGTTGGCCGGTATGTTGTCGGTGATGGGCTTTGCCATCAACGACATCATCGTGGTGTTCGATCGCGTGCGTGAGAACTTCCGCAGCCTGCGCGTGGATTCGCTGGAAGTGCTGAACCGCTCGATCAACCAGACGCTGTCGCGTACGGTGATCACCGCGGTGCTGTTCTTCCTGTCGGCACTGGCGCTGTACATCTATGGCGGCGAGTCGATGGAAGGCCTGGCCGAAACCCACATGGTGGGTGCGGTGATCGTGGTTATTTCCTCGGTCATCGTGGCGGTGCCGTTGTTGAGCATCGGCCCGTTCAAGGTCAGCAAGCAGGACCTGCTGCCCAAGGCCCGCGACGAGGAAGAGCTGGCCCGTCGTCCCTGACGGTTCAGCCCTCGATACGCAGAAAAGCCGCGCCCAGCGCGGCTTTTCTTTTGCCGGGCCCAGCCGGCCCGGCGAAGAATTCCATGCGGTGGCGTCGGTTGTGTTCGCTGCGGGCGCACACTACGATCCTCCCGGTTCAGCGTCTGCCGGTGATCCCTGCTGCCGTCAGGCGTCGTTGTTTTCCTGCTTACCTAGTTGAGGTTTTCATGGTCATCAAACCGCGTGTGCGCGGCTTCATCTGCGTCACCACCCATCCGACCGGTTGCGACGCGGCGGTCAAGGAGCAGATCGACTACATCGCTGCCCAGCCCAAGCTGACCAACGGCCCTAAGAAGGTGCTGGTACTGGGGGCATCGACCGGCTATGGCCTGGCTGCACGTATCAAGGCCGCTTTCGGTAGCGACGCCGCCACGCTGGGCGTGTTCTTCGAACGCCCGGGCAGCGAGACCAAGCCGGGTACTGCAGGCTGGTACAACTCGGCTGCGTTCGAGAAGTACGCACACCAGGCCGGCCTGTACGCACGCAGCGTCAACGGCGATGCGTTCTCCGATGAGGTGAAGCAGAAAGTCATCGAGATCATCAAGGCCGACCTCGGCCAGGTGGATCAGGTGGTTTACAGCCTGGCCGCGCCGCGTCGCAAACATCCGAAGACCGGTGAAATCATCACCTCCACGCTCAAGCCGATCGGCGCGCCGATCACCCTGCGTGGTCTGGATACGGACAAGGAAGTGCTGACCGAGACCACGCTGCAGCCGGCCACTGCCGAAGAGATCGCCGGCACCGTGCAGGTGATGGGTGGCGAAGACTGGCAGATGTGGATCGACGCGCTGCTGGAAGCCGGCGTGCTGGCCCCGGGCGCGACCACCACCGCGTTCACCTATGTCGGCGAAGAGATCACCCAGGCCATTTATTGGAACGGCTCCATCGGCGCAGCCAAGAAGGACCTGGACAACAAGGTGCTGGATATCCGCAGCAAGCTGCAGGCCATCGGCGGTGACGCACGCGTGTCTGTGCTCAAGGCCGTGGTGACCCAGGCCAGCTCGGCCATCCCGACCATGCCGTTGTATCTGTCGCTGCTGTTCAAGGTGATGAAAGAGCAGGGCACGCATGAAGGCTGCATCGAGCAGCTGGATACCTTGTACGACATCCTTTACAACGGCGCGCAGGGCAGCAGCAATGCAGCTGACCACATCCGCCACGCACTGGTCGACGGCAAGGGGCGTGAGATCGCACTGGTGGACGGCGAAGGTCGCCTGCGTGCGGACTACAAGGAAATGGCGCCGGAAGTGCAGTCCAAGGTGCTGGAGCTGTGGCCGCAGGTGACCAACGAAAACCTGTACGAGATCAGCGACCTTGCCGGCTACAAGGCGGATTTCCTGCGCTTGTTCGGGTTTGGTATCGACGGCGTGGATTACGACGCCGACGTGAATCCGGATGTGGCGATCCCGGGGATCGTCGAGGTCTGATCGTCGGGTTTTGCTGGAAACAAGAAGGCCGCGCATTGCGCGGCCTTCTTGTTTGGGGCTTCAGGAGTTGGAGCTGCTTTCAGTGCTGAGAGTTGTTTTCCGTGTGGAGGGCAAGCTTCCCGCCAGCGAATCCGCGAATCTGAAAACCAACAAATCAGCGAGCCACCAAACCACCAACCCCTCCTCAATTGAACTCAAAATCCATCTGCGCCGTCGGCGGCCCGACGAAATCACCTTCCACGTAATCGACCCCGGCACTGAACAACAAGCTCATCGTCGCCGCATCGGTCACGAACTCGGCGATGGTGCGGATGTCGGCCGACTGTGCCCGGGCGGTGATTTCCTGCGTCTTCTCCAGCTGCTCCTTGGCCAGTGCCGGGTCAGCGGTGAAGCTGCTGTCCAGCTTGAGGAAGGCCGGTTGGAAGTGGGCCAGCAGCTGGAATGAATCCAGCCCCGAACCAAACTGCTCCAGACCCACCTTGCAGCCCATCGCCGCCACCGCCGCCAGGAACTGCTGCGCGTTGCGCAGATGGGTGAACACCTTGGCCTCGGGAATCTGCAGCCATAGCTGGCCGCCATCGACGCCCTCGGCCTGCAGGCCATCGCGGATGACCTGCAGCAGCGCGGCATCGGAGAACGACTCCGGGGTGATGCGCAGCATCAGGTGCGTCGTATGTCCGGCGCGGCGACGCTCGCCCAGTGCACGGATGGCGTTCGCCACCACCCAACGGTTGATCGGCGCCAGCAGCTCATGGTCCTGGGCGATGGGCAGGAACGTACTCGGACCGATCAGCTCGCCGTTGTTTTCCATCAGCAACGAGGTGTCGTACAGCTGCAGCGGCTCGCCCATCAGGTTCAGTACCGGACGGAAGCGCAGCTGGAAACCGTCACCGCTGATGGCTTCGCGGATGCGCTGCACCCAGCGTTGGATGCGTTCTTCCTCGACGCGGTCAGCCGCACCCGGATCGAACACCTTGACCGTGTTGCCGCCCAGTTCCACCGCCGCACGGGTGCAGTCGTTGGCGCGGTTCAACACCTGGCCGACGCTGGCGATCTTCTCCCCGACCTGCACACCGCCAATGCTGACGGTGACCGTGGCCGAGCGTTCGCCAATGCTGAACACATGCGAGGCAAACGCTTTGCGTACGCGCTCGGCCATGTCGGTGGTGTGTGTGTACTGGCCCTGGGTGAGCAGGGCGAAGCTGTGCTCGCCGAAGCGCGCCAGCTGTGCGTCATCGCCCAGCGTGGACGCCAGATGCTGTCCCATCGCGGCGATCAGCGCATCGGCCGAATCCAGGCCGATGTCCGGCAGCAGTCGCGCGTAATGGTCCGGCTCGACCAGCAGGAAGCCGTACTGGCCATCGCTGCGGCTGACCTGCGCCACCGCGTTTTCCAGGTGCACCATGAAGGTCGGGCGGTTGAGCAGTCCGGTGACCTGGTCACGCTGGCGCAGTTCTTCCACTTCGCGCGCCAGTTCGGGGTCGTACTCCTCGCGGCGGCGGAACACGACCTGGAAGCAGGCCTCGCCTTCATAAGTGGCGGCGGTGAATTCCATTGTCGCCGGGAAGGTGTCGCCGTCCTGGTTGCGCGCATGTGCTTCGTACTGCGGCGGCGGTGTTTCGCCCTTGCTCAGCGATTTGAGCAGGTTCTTGAAATCCTCGACGTGCTGCGGCGCCACCATGTCCAGCAGCGAGATGCCTTCCACGTCCTCGAACGCCTCGTACCCGAACATGTCCAGGTAGGCCTCGTTGGCGCGGATGTGCATGCCCTCGTGGATGTAGGCGATGGGGTCGCGCGAGGAGGAGATCAGTGCATCGCAGCGGCGCTCGGTCTCGCGCATCTGTACTTCGATGCGGCGCAGCCCCCGGCGTGCCTGCAGGTCGATCCATTCATTGCGTACCACCGACAGCAGATGATCCGGCTGCTGGCGCAGGGCGATGGCGCGGATGCCGTTGGCGGCGGATTCCAGCAGCTTCTGGGCGTCGACCTGGTCGGCCAGCAGGATCATCGGAATGTCCTTGCCGCTGGCGGCGATCTGCTGGGTCAGCAGCAGCTGCGGAATGCTGTAGGAGGCGGCCGCCAAGACCAGATCGATGGGTTGGGTGGCAACGGCCTGGGCCAGTTCCGCCGGATTCTGCGGCCGGAAAGGACGCACCGCGATGCCACTGTTGCGCAGCGCGCTGACGATGGCTTCGGCGCTCTCGGCGCTGTCGTCAACGATCAGCAGGCGCAAGGTGATGTCTTTGGCGTTCTGCATTCAGTACTCCCGGGAGACGGGGTTTAATACACGAAGGGCGGGCGTGGCGTCTATGCGCGAACCGGTTGATGTGCCGGAATTCCGACGCAATACCGGATCGCAGTCTCAAACTGCTAGTCCGGCCGCATGCCCGGAGGCCCACGCCCATTGGAAGTTGTAGCCACCGAGCCAGCCGGTCACGTCCAGCACTTCACCGATGAAATGCAGCCCGGGCACCACTTGGGACTCCATGGTCGAAGAGGACACCTTGCGGGTGTCCACGCCGCCCAGGGTGACTTCGGCGGTGCGGTAGCCCTCGCTGCCGCTGGCCACCAGCGGGAAGTTGTTGAGCAGGTCGGCGGTGGTTTTCAGGGCGCGCTCGTCGAGCTGGCGCACCGGTCTGTCGTCCAGCCACTGTTCGCACAGGCGCAATGCCAAGCGGCGTGGCATTACTTCCGAAAGCACCGTGCGCAGCTCCGAGGCGCCGCGCTCGCGCTTCATCGTGCGCAGCCATTCGCTGGCATCCTGCCCGGGCAGCAGGTCCAGCCGCAGGTCGTCACCGGGTTGCCAGTACGAGGAGATCTGCAGGATCGCGGGCCCGCTGACGCCACGGTGGGTGAGCAGCATGAAGTTGCGGAAGCTCTGTCCATTGCAGCGCGCTTCCACCGGCAGGGCGACGCCGCTGAGGTCGGCGAAACGTTCCTGGTGCTTGCCGCTGAGCGTCAGCGGCACCAGTCCGGCGCGGGTCGGCAGCACCTCATGGCCGAAGCGGCGTGCCACCTCGTAGCCGAAGCCGCTGGCACCCATGCTGGGGATGGACAGACCGCCGGTGGCGATCACCAATGAGGCGCAATGGAACAGGCCGTGCGCGGTCTGTACGCGAAAACCGTCGGCGCCACGCTCGATGTCCTGCACGCCGCAGTCGGTACGCACCTGCACGCCGGCGTTGGTGCATTCGTCCAGCAACATCTTCACGATCTGCTTGGAGGAGATGTCGCAGAACAGCTGGCCCAGTTCCTTCTCGTGATAGGCGATGCCGTGGCGTTCCACCATGTCGATGAAATCGCCCGGCGTATAGCGCGCCAGTGCCGATTTGCAGAAATGCGGATTGGCCGACAGGAAGTTGGCCGGCGTGGTGCCGGTGTTGGTGAAGTTGCAGCGGCCGCCACCAGACATCAGGATCTTCTTGCCCGGCTTGTTGGCGTGGTCGATCACCTGCACCAGCCGCCCGCGTTGGCCTGCGGTAAGCGCACACATCAGCCCGGCCGCGCCGGCGCCGATGACCAATACGTCACAGCGGATCGTCGTACTTGCCACGGACTGCTTACTCCGCCTTCGGCTTGCGCCAGGTCGGAATCACATCCAGCTGCATCTGGTCGTTGATCAGCTGCACCTCGCCGTCCTGGATCAACACGCTCCAGCGCATTGCCCGCTGGATCTGGGTGCTCCACAACTCGACGAACGCGCCGGGCAGGTCGAGGACCGACAGATTGTTGAAGCGGGTGAGGTGCTTGCTCTGCTTCTGCCACCAGATATCGGAAGCATTGCCGCCGTAGTTGATGACCTGCACGCGGCCGCTGCGGTTGCATGCCTTGCGGATGCGCGATTCGTCCGGGTGGCCCAGGTCGATCCACTGCGCGATGTCGCCGGTGTAGTCGTGTTCCCACAGGTCCGGCTCATCGTCGGTGCTCAGGCCGCGGCCGAACTCCAGGCGGTCACCGGCATTCAGGGCGAAGGCCAGCAGGCGCACCATCAGGCGCTCGTCGGTTTCGGAAGGATGCTGGGCCAGGGTCAGGTTGTGGGTCGCGTAGTAGCCGCGGTCCATGTCGCTGATCTGCAGTTCGGCCTTGCGGATGGTGGCGGTGAGGGCCATGGGTACACCAGAAACAAAGAGCACCATGATAATGGTTGCGTCATGACCACGTTTGAATCGACCACTGACGCAGCGGCTCCCAGTCGCCTGCAATTGCCGCCTGGTGACTGGGCCTGCCTGCTGGACGGGCTTTGCGCCCGGTTTCCGCGCATCACCCGCGAACGGTGGCTGGACCGTTTCGCGCGCGGCCGGGTGCAGGATGCGCAGGGCAGGGCGTTGCTGCCCGGGCAGCCTTGGCAGGTGGGGCTGGAAATCCGCTATTTCCGCGAAGTGGCTGACGAACCGGAAATTCCCTTCAAGGAAGCCATCCTCCATCGGGATGCGGACCTGCTGGTAGCAGACAAGCCGCACTTTCTGCCGGTCATGCCAGCCGGGCGACATGTGCGCGAAACGCTGCTGACGCGGCTGGTGGCGCGCACCGGTAACCGGGATCTGGTGCCGTTGCATCGGCTGGATCGGCTGACGGCGGGGCTGGTTTTGTTTTCCACTCGCCCCGAAACGCGCGCGGCCTATCAATCGCTGTTCCGCGAGCGCTGCATCGACAAGATCTATGAAGCGCTGGCGCCAGCCTTGCCGGCGCTGACGTTCCCGCTGCAGCGGCACAGCCGCATGGTGCCCGGTGAACCTTTTCACTGCATGACCGAAGCCCCGGGTGCGCCAAATGCGCTGACCGGCATCGACGTGATCGGGACTGCCGGCCCGCTCTGGCGTTACCGCTTGCAGCCGATCACCGGCCGCAAGCATCAGTTGCGCGTACATATGGCGGCGCTTGGGGCGCCGATTGCCGGGGACGATCTATATCCGGCATATCGCCCGCGCGATGCCACCGACTACAGCGTGCCGTTGCAGCTGCTGGCGCGGGAGCTGGCGTTCGTTGACCCGTTGACTGGCGAATCCCGGCGTTTCAGCAGCGGTCTGGGGTTGGTGATGCCGGCGGGTTGAGCGCCGAGGCGTCAGTGGTTTTGTTGCGCAAGCCAACGATCCAGCTGTGCGGCGAACGCTTGGCGGTCGCGCGGGTGGAAGGTGGCGGGGCCGCCGGTCTGAACCCCGGCACCGCGCAGCTCCTCCATGAAGTTGCGGACCGACAGACGTTCGGCAATGGTGTTGGCGGTGTAAAGCTCGCCGCGGGGATTGAGCGCCACGGCGTTTTTCTCCAATGCGCGAGCCGCCAGTGGAATGTCCTGGGTTACCACCAGGTCGCCGGCAGCGAGGCGTTCGACGATGGCGTCGTCGGCCACATCCGGGCCGCCGGCCACCTGCAGGGAGCGGATGAAGCGGGACGGCGGGGTGCGCAGCCATTGGTTGGCGACCAGGACCGTTTCGATCCGGGCGCGTTCGGCAGCCCGGAACAGGATTTCCTTGATCACGGCCGGGCAGGCATCGGCGTCCACCCAGATGCGGGGAGCGGGGGTTGGGAGTTCCATTTGCGCAGTCTATCGGTTGGCGCGGTTTGGGAGAGGCGTCGGGAAATTGACGAAAACGCGGCCAAGTCAATGAATTTGCGTGGGTTATTGATTGTGATGAACAAGTCGTAGTAGATGAATACGGTATTTATCGCTTTTTCGGCAAAAGCCGCGTATCTTTCATCCCACTGTGCTTGCAAGGGTCACCGTGAATCGTGGCCTGATGCAGTTGATCTAACCGATCCGCTCATCGATCCGCTTTACCAACGCCTGCAACTCAGTCTCGGCCCCGATACCCGGTGGCTGCGATTTTTTCAACTAATGTTTCAGGAGTTTGTAAATGTCTGATCGTCAGACCGGTACGGTTAAGTGGTTCAACGATGCCAAGGGCTTCGGCTTCATCACCCCGGAAAGCGGCCCGGACCTGTTTGTGCACTTCCGTGCCATCCAGGGCAACGGCTTCAAGACCCTGCAGGAAGGCCAGAAGGTTACCTTCGTCGCCGTCCAGGGTCAGAAGGGTATGCAGGCTGACCAGGTGCAGGCGGTCTAATCGACCCCCCGCCACCGTAAGGTAGCCAAGAACGCCGGAAGCGAAAGCTTCCGGCGTTTTCTATTGTGCTTTGCGCAGCAACGACGCTGCTGTTCCGGCCGGGCGGGTACGATGGCCGCTGGCAATCGCAGGACTGCTCATGATCAAGGTGCACCATCTGGACCATTCGCGTTCGCAGCGGGTGCTGTGGATGCTCGAAGAGCTTGGCCTGCCGTATGAGCTGGTGACCTACCAGCGCGACCCGAAGACATGGCTGGCGCCCAAGGCGTTGCGCGCTGTGCACCCGTTGGGCAAGTCGCCGGTGCTGGAAGATCAGGGACTGGTGTTGGCCGAGTCCGGGGCGATCCTCGAATACGTCGCCGATCGCTATGACAGCGAGCGCAGCGTGTCGCCGCAGCTGATGCCGCCGCAGGCCACCGAACGACTGCGCTACCGCTACTGGCTGCATTACGCCGAAGGTTCGGCGATGCCGCCGTTGCTGATGGCGCTGGTATTCGCGCGTCTGCGCAAGGCACCGATGCCGTTTTTCATCAAGCCGGTCGCGCGGATGATTGCCGACAAGGCGATGCAGGGTTTCATCAGCCCGCAGTTGAAGCTGCATCTGGACTGGATGGAGGCCGAACTGGGCAAGTCGGAGTGGTTTGCCGGCGAGCGCTTCACCGCTGCCGATATTCAAATGAGTTTTCCGATCCAGGCCGCTGCGTCGCGCAATGGGAGCCTGGATGAATATCCGCGTCTGCGCGGTTTTATTGCACGTATCGTCGCGCGTCCGGCCTACCAGCGCGCGGAACTGCGCGGTGGCCCGTTGGATCTGGCAGCGGCTGGACGTTGAACCCGGGTGTTCCCCACCCACATCTATCTGATGAGTAACGTGAACCTGCATTTCGATAACCGTTTCCTGCGTGAATTGCCCGGCGATACCGAGACCGGGCCGCGTCGGCGTGAGGTGCTGGGTGCGGCGTGGTCGCAGATTGCGCCCACGCCTGTCATTGCGCCGAAATTGCTTGCCCATTCGCCGGAAGTTGCCGCGCTGTTGGGGTTTGATGCGGCAATGGTGCATGCGCCGCAGTTCGCCGAGGTGTTCGCCGGCAATGCGCTGTATGCCGGCATGCAGCCGTGGGCGGCGAACTATGGCGGTCACCAGTTTGGCCATTGGGCCGGGCAGCTGGGCGATGGCCGTGCGATCTCGCTCGGTGAGCTGGTGGTCGATGGGCAGCGTTGGGAGCTGCAGCTCAAGGGCGCGGGGCCGACGCCGTATTCGCGTGGTGCCGATGGTCGCGCGGTGTTGCGTTCGTCGATCCGCGAGTTCCTGTGCTCCGAAGCCATGCATCACCTCGGCGTGCCGACCACACGCGCCTTGAGCCTGGTTGCGACCGGCGAGGCGGTGATGCGCGATATGTTCTATGACGGCCATCCGCAGGCCGAGCCGGGCGCGGTGGTGTGCCGGGTGGCACCGTCGTTCATCCGTTTTGGCAGTTTTGAGTTGCCGTCGTCGCGCGGTGATGTTGCGTTGCTGCGGCAGTTGGCCGAGTTCTGCATCGCGCGTGATTTCCCTGAACTGACCGATGCGGGTGAGGAGCGTTTCGCGCGCTGGTTCGAGTTGATCTGTACGCGTACCGCAGTGATGGTGGCGCAGTGGATGCGGGTGGGTTTCGTGCACGGCGTGATGAACACCGACAACATGTCCGTTCTCGGTTTGACCATCGACTACGGCCCCTACGGCTGGGTGGAAAACTACGACCCGGACTGGACCCCCAACACCACCGATGCGCAGGGCCGTCGTTACCGTTTCGGTACGCAGATGCAGGTGGCGTATTGGAATCTGGTGCGTCTGGCGCAGGCGTTGTCGCCGTTGTTCGCCGAGGCACAGCCGTTGCAGGCGGGGCTGGATGCCTTCCGTGAGCGCTATGAGGTCGAAGACCGTGCACACCTGGTCGCCAAGCTGGGGCTGGGTGAATTTCGTGACGGTGACGAAACACTGATGGCGCAGTTCCGCGAGTTGCTGCAGCAGGGCGAGATGGACATGACCCTCGCGTTCCGGGCGCTGGCGGATGTGGCGCCGGCTGCGCCGGACGTGGCAGTGCTGGACGAATCCTTCTACTCGCCCGAGGCGCGTGCGCAGGTATTGCCTGCGTTGCAGGAGTGGCTGCAGCGCCATGCGCACCGCGTGCTTGAATCCGGGCAGTCCGAGCACGAGCGCCGTCGCATCATGCATGCCGCCAATCCCAAATATGTGCTGCGCAACTGGTTGGCACAGGAAGCCATTGATCGTGCCGAACGTGGCGATCCGGCCGGCATCACGGAGTTGCTCGACGTGATGCGGCATCCTTGTGACGAACAACCCGGTCGCGAGGCCTACGCCCGCAAGCGCCCGGAATGGGCGCGCGAACGTGCAGGCTGCTCGATGCTTTCGTGCAGTTCCTGATCTCTTCTCTTAGTGATTCGATATGACGACTTCCTACCCTGCGTGGTCCCACGCAATCCGTGACGTAAACGATTTCCCCAAGCCCGGCATCCTGTTCAAGGACATCACGCCACTACTGGCCGATGCCGACGGACTGCGAGCGGCGATCAAGGCGATGGCCGCGCCATGGCGTGATGCCGGTGTACAGGCGGTGCTTGGCGTGGAGGCACGTGGCTTCATCCTTGGCGCGGCATTGGCGCTGGAGCTGGATGCCGGTTTCGTGCCGGTACGCAAGCCGGGCAAGTTGCCGGGGCTGACGTTGAAGCAGGAATACGCGCTGGAGTACGGCAGCGACCGCATCGAGGTCTGTGCCGGTGCCATTGCCCCGGGCACCCGCGTGGTGCTGGTTGACGACGTGCTTGCCACCGGCGGCACGCTGGCTGCGGCGTTGTTGCTGGCCGGGCAGCTGCAAGCCGAGGTGCTGGGCGCGGCGGTGCTGGTGGAGCTGGATGGGCTTGGCGGACGTGCACGCCTGCCTGCCAGTGTTCCGTTGCAGGCCACGCTGGTTTACTGAGCCTTACGTATTCCCTGATTTCACTGGAGTCGCCATGCCGAGTTTGAGTGAGCTGCTGTCGTCCTTCGATCCGACGCAGGGACTGTTGTTGCCCGACAGCTGGCGGCAGGGGCGCACCGCGTATGGCGGCATCATCACTGCTCTGGGTGTGGTCGCGGCGATACGGACGTATCCGACGTCGATGCCGCCGTTGCGATCAGTGCAGGTGTCCTTCATCGGGCCGGCGGTTGGGCTGCTGACGTTCGTGCCGCAGGTGCTGCGTGAGGGTAAATCGGTGGTGACGTTCGGCGTCGACGTGCATGCCGACGGGGTGCTGGCGGCGCGGTTGATTCTGGTATTTGGCCGCGCGCGTGACAGTGCCATCGCCCATGACTTCTGCGCGCAGCCGCCCGTTGGCAGGCCCCTGGCTTGTCCTGAGTTCAAACTGTCGGAAATGCCGTTCGCACCGGCGTTCACCCAGAACTTCCAGATGCGCCCGGCCGGCGGCGCGTTGCCGGTTTCAGGTGCGGCGCATCCGGAGTTGCTGATCTGGATGCGGCACGACGACGCCCGCGGCGTGGATCCGGCCGTGGCGCTGGTGGCCATGGCCGATGCGCTGCCGCCCGCCGCATTCACCAGCTTCACCGCGCCTGCGCCGATCAGTTCGATCAACTGGAGTTTTGATCTGCTGGAACCGGTGCCGGCAGGTGAATGGTTCCTGCTGCGTTCCTTCAGTGAACATGCGCGTGACGGCTATTCGTCGCAGGACATGCATGTCTGGAATGAAGAAGGGCAGTTGCTGATGCGTGGCCGGCAGAGCGTGGCGGTATTTGCCTGACCGCGTGCGACGGGCAATGATCGGCGCGGGATTCCATGGGGAGAGGACATGCGGGTTTTCGGCACGTTGATGCTGTTGATGGCGATGCTTGGTTGGAGCGGCTGGTTCGTGATCTGCAATGTCTATGAGTTCGCCCCGGCGTTGGATCGATGGGCCTTGGCCTTCGGTTGGCTGGTGGCGGTACTGGGCTGGATTCAGGCCTGGCGATCCCGTAATCGGGTCCGCTGGGGCTGGGGCCTGTGTGGACTGGCCGCCTGCGTTGGCGTGTATCTGTTGTTGATCCATCGCGGCGTGGGCGAGGGAGTCGCACTGGCGGCGCTGCTCGTCATTGATGCCGTCGTGATGGGTGCGGCGGGTAGGCGCCGCACCATCGCCTGATCGTTCACTCCGATTTCCCGGTGAGCGCCTTGCGAAGAAACGCCAACACCGCCGGCCCGCTTTCGCGATCTGCCCGTGCGTAGCCGGCGGGCGTGCCGCCGACCGGAACGTAGGGTCCGGTGTCGTGCCGGAAGGTGGTGGGCTGGTACATCTGCGAGATCAGGTGGCCGGCATCGGAGTAGTAAAGCAACACGTCCGGTTGCGGCGCGTCACGGCGCTGCAGCCGCCGTTGTGCCACCGCGGCCATCTCGCCGGATGCGCCGAGCTGGTCATCGCCACCGGCAACCAGCAGCAACGGGCCGTTGATGCGTTCGATGGGCAGGGTGGCGTGTTCCAGTGCGGCTGCGTGCACTCCCGGCTGGTTCCAGTCGATGTCTTCCAGATACGGCAGGAAGGGCAGGTCGCGGCCCTTGAAGCTGAGCGCCGGAAGATCCACCGCCCTGAAGTCGGCCGGCGGTACGTCGCGACGGATGCCACGGAACGGGGCCGGGCTGCCGACCCACGACACCACCGCCTGCAGGCGCGGATCATGCGCGGCGGCGGCCATTGCCACGATGCCGCCCCATGAACCGCCCATCACTCCGACGCGGCCGGTGAACGGCTGCGTGCGCAACCAGTCCACGGCGCGGCCGACCGGATCAATCGGTACCCGTACCAGATCACTCGGCAGGCCCGGCATGCGGTAGTACGCGACAGCCACGGCCACAAAGCCGTTGGAGGCCAGCCACGCCGCGTAGTAGTTGGCGGTGCTGATGCCGCCTTCCGCGCCGCCCAGGGTAATGATTACCGGATGTGGGTTGCCATCCTCCAGTGCGCCGGCCGGGTAATAGAGATTGCCGACCACGCCTTCCAGCTGCAGCGGCTCGGCGCGCACTAGCGGGCTGTTGATGCGGCGGAGCAGGGTCTGCTCGCCGACCAGTTTTCCGTCGACGAACGCCTGCAGATGGAAGCGCGCAGATTCATGCAGCAGGCCATCCGCGCTGGCGACCATGGGCAGCGGAGTGGGTTGGCCACGTCCGTGTTCCGGCTGCATTGACCAGAACAAGCCCATCGCATCGACGCCCGCATAGCTGCCAGCCTCGGCGCCCGCGTTTGCCGTATCCACGCTGCCGGTCATGTCGGCGCGGAAGCGGGCCTGGGAGGTCCACTCGACACCGCGACCGTCGCGCATTGAAAGACGCAACTGCACCGGCTGCGTCGGCAACAGGCCGTCCACGCTCATGTGCACAGGCTGATCAGCCGGTCCGTCAACGGGCGTGGCAATCAGGCGCGCGGCAAGGGCGGGGGCCGTGCAGGACAGCAGCAGGGAGGCGAACAGAAATCGGCGCATGACGATGTGTAATGTTGGAGAGCCGAGATGGTGGCGGTGCAGGCAGTTGCTTCACAGTGGTCTACGGCATTTCTGGCGTGAGTCGTGCGGCGGTTGGCACGAGCCGTGCGGACAGCATCAGGTTCGCGCGGGTTCCTGCATGCCCGCATCGAACGCAGCGCGGTACATGCGGCTGAGCGGCAGGCTGGTGCCGTCGATCAGAACCAGCGTGGCATCGCCGTTGCGGCGAGGTTCCAGCGTGCGGACCCGAGCGCGGTTGACGATCACCGCACGCTGTATCTGTATGAAGCCGGCGTCAGCCAGTTGCTCGGCCAGGCGGCCGATGCTATCGCGCAGCAGGTGCACCTGGCGGCCGACATGTACACAGGCGTAGTGGCCGGCATTGTCGATGTAGTCGATGTCGTGCAGTGCGATGTAGGTGACGCTGCCGGCGTTGCGGACACACAGCGGCTGCGGTGTGTTGATGCGATCACGCGCCAGGCGCTGGCGGGCGCGGTCGAGCGCAAGGGCCAGGCGTGAGGCATCCAGTGGCTTGAGCAGGTAATCGACCGCACCCACGGCATAAGACGCCACTGCATGCTCGGCATGGGCGGTGGTGAAGATGATCAACGGCGTGGGCGCGGAAAGCTGTTCGGCCAGCCGCAGGCCGTTGTCGCCCGGCATCTGTATGTCCAGTAGTACCAGGTCAACCGGTGCCTGTGCGAGCAGTTGGCGGGCCTGCGCGATGTCACTTGCTTCGCCGCTGATATGGATGTCGCAGTGTGCGGCCAGCAGGTGGCGCAGCTTGTCGCGTGCCAGCGGCACGTCATCCACCAGCAGCGCGCGGATCATGTGGCCCCCGCTGCAGCCTGCAGTGGCAGGCGAATCCAGGTGCGGCAGTGTTGGCCGTTGCGTTGGATCAGCACCGAAGCGCGTTCGCCATGCAATACCTGCAGCCGCTCGCGGCTGTCCTGCAGGCTGATGCCCAGCCCGGTGCCGGCGTCGCCACACGGATTGGTGAGCAGGATTTGCAGTGTTTCGTCCTGCACATCCATCGCCAGTGTGATGGCGTCGTCCGGTGCGCCGGGCGCAGCCGCGAAGCGGAGCGCGTTGTCGATGAACGGTTGCAGCAACAGCGTCGGTACCGTCGCCTGCCAGGCGTCGGCGGTCGCGCTCAACTGCAATGGCCGGGGATGATCCTGCAGCAGTTGCTGCAGTTCCACGAAGGCCATGGTGTTCGCCACTTCCTCGCGCAAGGTGATCAGTGGCGCGCTGTCCAGCAGGTTGCGCAGCAGTTCGCCCAGTTGCGCCAACGCGGCATCGGCACGGGCCGCGTCGCGGTAGCCGAGGCTGCCGATTGCGTTGAGTGCGTTGAACAGGAAGTGATGGTTCAGGCGTGCCGCGAGGGTTTCCTGCCGTGCCTGCGCCAGCAGTTCGCCGCGACGCCGGTACCGCTGCACATAGGCCAAAGTCTGGCCGATGCCGATGACGGCGAAGTAGGTCGGCAACGCGAACAGGCTGGTTGCCAGCACCGCGCGCTGCCAGCCTGCGGGCAGTGCGTTGGGCTGCAGCTGTTGAGACAGAAAAAAGCCCAACAGCCAGCCGCTGGTTGATAGCACGGGGATCGCCAGCGCGCCGATCAACAGCAATCGGCTGATGGCCCTGGCATCCTTGCCCAGTCCCAATGGCCAGCGGTTGCACAACCGCCACAACACCGGCGTGGCCAGCACCCAGGGCAGGTAGATGCCAAGCAGGAAGATGCAGGCCGTGAGCAACGAAACGAGCAGCGGCTTGTCGCTGGAGGGGCTGGTGAGGTGTACGGCCGGCAAGGTCAGCAGGGTAAGCAGCAGCCAGCCGGCAATGATCCAGCGCCACGGAACGTTGAGCGTCCCGTGGCGCGGTGCATGGTCGGTGCTGGCAGTGGATGCCGGTTGCATCTGGGCTGTGGCGCGGCGCCTGGGCGGCGCCGTCGCTTACATCTTGCGGACGCGGAAGCGCTTGCCCTTGATCTTGCCTGCTTCCAGGCGCGAGATCGCCTTGCCAGCCTGTTCGCGGGCAATGGCCACATAGGAGCGGGTGGCGAAGATATCGATCTTGCCGATGGCTTTGCCCGGCAGGCCGGCATCGCCGGTCAGCGCGCCGAGGATGTCGCCGGCACGCAGCTTGTCGGTCTTGCCGCCATCGATGCGCAGCGTGGTCATCGCCGCCTGCGGCAGCTCGGCCGGGCGCGCGGTGGCCAGCGGCGTCTTCTGCCAGTTCAACGGATTGCCCTGTGCTGCTTCCAGTGCGTCGGCGCGGTTGCGTTCGCGGCCACTGACCAGACTCATTGCCAGACCACGGCGACCGGCACGGCCGGTGCGGCCCACGCGGTGCTGGTAGGTGTCGATATCGGTGGGCAGCTCGTAGTTGATAACGGCGGCGAGGTCTTCCACGTCCAGGCCGCGCGCGGCCACGTCGCTGGCCACCAAGACGTTGCAGCTGCGGTTGGAGAACTGCAGCAGCACTTCGTCGCGGTCACGCTGCTCCATGTCGCCATGCAGGGCCAGCGCCGAGAAGCCGAACTGGCACAGTGAGTTGGCCACTTCATCCACGTCCTTGCGGGTGTTGCAGAACACCACGGCGGATTCGGGCGTGTACTTGAGCAGCAGGCCGCCCAGTGCCTTCTGCCGCTGTGCGGGCTCGGCTTCGAAGAACAGATGCTGGATGGCCGGTGCCTCGGACTGGCCATCAATGGTCACTTCCACCGGCTCGTTGAGCAGCGCGCGCGCCAGCTCACGGATTTCTTCGGGGAAGGTGGCCGAGAACAGCAGGCTCTGGCGCTCCTTGTGGGTGCGGCCGGCGATCTCGCGGATCGGCTCCTCGAAGCCCATGTCGAGCATGCGGTCGGCTTCGTCCAGCACGAAGGTGCGCACCTGGCCGAGGTTGAGCGCGCGCTTGCGTGCCAGCTCCTGCACGCGGCCGGGCGTGCCGACCACGACCTGCGGGTCATGCGCTTCCAGCGAGGCCAGCTGCGGACCCAGCGGCATGCCGCCGGTGAGGATCAGCAGTTTGAGGTTGGGAATACCGGTTGCCAGCTTGCGCAGCTGCTTGCCGACCTGGTCGGCCAGTTCGCGGGTGGGGCAGAGCACCAGTGCCTGGGTGCGGCTGGTGGCCGGATCAAGCCGGTTGAGCAGGCCCAGGCCGAAGGCGGCGGTCTTGCCGCTGCCGGTGGGGGCCTGCGCGATCACGTCACGGCCCTCCAGGATCGGCGGCAGGCTCAGTGCCTGCACGGGAGTCATCGAGGTGTAGCCCAGCGCGTCGATGCCGGGAGCGAGTGCCGGGGACAGCGGCAGGGAGGAGAAATCATTCATGGGGCATTTTCGCAGAAAAGGCCGGTGCTCGCCCGCTTGAGCCCCTCTCCCGCTTGCGGGAGAGGGGTTGGGGTGAGGGCGCTTTGGGGGCATCTAGAGCAGAAGCAAAAAGCGAAGCCCCATCCGCCCTCCGGGCACCTTCCCTCGCAGGCGGGGGAAGGGAGCATCCGCGGTCTGTCAGTACAGGCGCCGCGGTCATCACAACACCGCACGGATTCCCAGGTTGATCACCATCCCACCAACCAGCAGCCAGGCGAACAACAGCAACGCCAGCAGCATTGGTTTGGGCCCGGCCTGACGCAATGCAGAAGCATGTGTGGTCAAACCCAGTGCGGCCATCGCCATCGCCAACAGCGCGGTATCCAGATCCACCAGCAGGGTTACAAGGTGGGCCGGCAGCAGCTGCAACGAATTGAACGCGACCATGGCGATGAAGCCGAATGCAAACCAGGGGATGGTGATCTTCGAGCGCTCATCGCTTCCCGCCCGCTTGCCACGGGCCAGTACCGCCGACAGGCCGACCAGAAACGGCGCCAGCATCATTACCCGCACCATCTTGGTGATCACCGCCGCATCGGCGGCGGGCTCGCCGATCGCGCGGCCTGCGGCGACCACCTGGGCGACCTCGTGCACGGTGGCGCCGGTGAACACGCCGAAGGCGGTTTCATCCAGTGGCATCCAACCAGCGCTGACGCCCCATTGGTAGAACAGTGGGTACAGGAACATCGCCAGCGTGCCGAACACGACCACCGTGGCCACGGCGACCGCCACCTGCTCGGCGCGGCCCTTGACCACCGGCTCGGTCGCCATCACGGCAGCAGCACCGCAGATCGAGCTGCCGGCACCGATCAGCAGCGCCGAGTTGCGATCCAGTCCCAGTACCCGGGTGCCCAGCCACCAGGCCAGGGCGAAGGTGGAGCACAGTACCAGCGCGTCGATCACCACGCCGGTCAGCCCGACCTGGCCGATGTCCTGAAGGGTCAGGCGCAGCCCGTAGAGAATGATGCCGGCGCGCAGCAGGGTGGCTTTGGAAAACCCCACCCCGGTCGCGGCGCGCGGTGCCAGGGTGCCGTAGACGGAGTTGCCCACGGCGATACCGATCACGATCGCCAGCGTCAGCGCGCTGATGCCGTGCGCCTGCATCCACGGCAGGGTGCCCAGCCAAATCGACACGCCCGCAATCGCGGCGGTCAGCAGCAGGCCGGGGAGAAGTTTGGGAGTCGGCCGGATCAAGTGTTGTGTGGCGGTATTCATGACAGTGGGTTATCAGAAGATGGCCCATCCTGCTCCGGGAGGTATAAGCTGTAAAACGGATAGTATTTGTAAATTCAACCTGTTTTACGGGTAATTCATGCATCTTTCCCTGCGGCAGCTGCAGATCTTTTCGGCCATTGCCGAGGCCGGGACCACCACCGCCGCCGGCGAGGCCATTGGTTTGTCGCAGTCGGCGGTGAGTGCTGCCCTGAATGAACTGGAGAACCTGCTGGGCCTGGCGCTGTTTGATCGGGTCGGGCGTCGGCTGGTGCTGAACGGCCACGGCCGCGCGCTGCTGCCGGAGGCACGGGCGCTGCTGGCGGGCATGGCGGATATCGAACGTCGCTTCCGCCTCGGGCGGGAAGATGTCGCGCCCGTGCGCTGGCGGGTGGGGGCCAGCACCACCATCGGCAACTACCTGCTGCCGGCCCGCATCGCCGACCTGCTGGAAATCAACACCCAGGCGCACGTTGATCTGGTCATCGGCAACACCCGCGAGGTGACCACCGCCGTTCAGCGGCTGGAAGTGGATATCGGCCTGATCGAAGGACCGAACCACGAGCCGGGGCTGGAGGTTGCCGAATGGAAGGACGATGAGCTGGTCATCGTGTTCGGCGAGCGTCATCCCATGGCGGCCGAGCTGCGTCACGGTGCCGACATGGCCCAGCTGCGCCAGGCCTGCTGGTTGTTGCGCGAGCCGGGTTCGGGTACCCGCGAAGCCGCTGAACAGGCCTTGCTGCCGCATCTGCATGGCTTTTCCCAGGTGCTGCAGCTGGGCGGTACGGAGGCGATCAAACAGGGCGCGGTGGCCGGTTTGGGGCTGGCCTGCCTGTCGCGGCATGCCGTGGCCGACCTGGTGGCGCTGGGCAGGCTGCAGGTGCTGGTCACCCCGTTGCCGCCACTGAGTCGACGGCTGTGGCTGGTGCGGCACCCCGGCAAACGGGTGCCGGCCAGCCTGCGTCAGTTGCTGGCGCTGCCCGGGGACGTCTTCGCCGACGCCTGAGTCCCGTACAATAGGCGGATGTCTTTGATTACTCTGCAGAACGTCGACTACAGCGTCGGCGGCCCGTTGTTGCTGGAAAAAACCGAACTGTCGATCGAAGCAGGCGAGCGTATCGCCCTGATCGGCCGCAACGGCGCCGGCAAATCCACTTTGATGAAGTTGATGGCCGGCGAGCTCAAGCCCGACGACGGCGAAGTGCGCGTCCAGCAGGGCGTGCGCGTCACCCGGCTTGAGCAGGAGGTGCCACATGGCGCGGCCGGCAGCGTGTTTGACGTGGTCGCCGAAGGCCTGGGCGAACTGGGCCATTGGTTGGCCGAGTTCCACCGCCTGAGCCATGCCGAGGTGTTCGATGGCGACGCCATGGGCGACGTGCAGGCCAAGATCGACGGCGCTGACGGCTGGGGTCTGGACCAGCGTGTAGCTGAAACCCTGACCAAACTGGAGCTGGACGGCGACGCCGAATTCAGCCGTCTGTCTGGCGGCATGAAGCGCCGCGTGCTGCTGGCGCGCGCGCTGGTGGCCGGGCCGGACGTGCTGTTGCTGGACGAACCGACCAACCACCTGGACATCGAAGCCATCGATTGGCTGGAAGGTTTCCTCAAGGGCTGGAACGGCTGCGTGGTGTTCGTCACCCATGACCGTCGCTTCCTGCGTGCACTGGCCACCCGCATCGTCGAGATCGACCGTGGCCAGGTGACCAGCTGGCCGGGCGACTGGGAAAACTACGAGCGCCGCCGTGAGGAGCGTCTCAACGCGCAGGCGCAGGAAAACGCCCGCTTCGACAAGCTGCTGGCACAGGAAGAAGTGTGGATCCGGCAGGGCATCAGGGCCCGCCGTACCCGCGACGAAGGCCGCGTGCGCCGGCTCAAGGCGATGCGCAGCGAGCGCGTGCAGCGCCGCGAGCTGGGTGGCAACGTCAAGCTGGAAGCGGCTGGTGCGGAGAACTCCGGCAAGAAGGTCATCGACATCAAGGACGTGAACTTCTCCTTCGGTCAGCGGACGATGATCAAGGACTTCTCGACCGTCATCCTGCGCGGCGACCGTATCGGCCTGATCGGCCCCAACGGCAGCGGCAAGACCACCCTGCTCAAGCTGCTGCTGGGCGAGCTGCAGCCGGACAGCGGCGAAGTGCGGCAGGGCACCAACCTGCAGATCGCCTATTTCGACCAGTACCGCGCCACGTTGCGCGAGGACTGGAGCGCGATCGAGAACGTGGCCGAAGGCGCGGACTTCATCGATCTCAACGGCAAGCGCAAGCATGTGCACGCCTACCTGCAGGACTTCCTGTTCACGCCGGAGCGTGCACGCGCGCCGATCACCCGCCTGTCCGGCGGTGAGCGCAACCGCCTGCTGCTGGCCAAGCTGTTCGCACAGCCGTCCAACCTGCTGGTGATGGATGAACCGACCAACGACCTGGACGTGGAAACCCTGGAGCTGCTCGAAGAGCTGCTGGGTGACTACACCGGCACCTTGTTGTTGGTCAGCCATGACCGTGACTTCCTCGACAACGTGGTGACCTCCACGCTGGTGCTGGAAGGCGAGGGCAAGGTGGGCGATTACATCGGCGGCTACAGCGACTCGCTGCGCCAGCGCCCGGCACCGACGATGAGCGGCATGGCCGTGGCCAAGGCTTCGGCGACCGCCGCGCCTGCAGCCAAGTCGGCGGCGCCGGTGGCCGAGCCGGCAGCGGCCAAGCGCAAGCTCAGCTTCAAGGACGCGCGTGAGCTGGAGCAGTTGCCGGCCAAGATCGAACAGCTGGAAATGGACGTGGAAGGCCTGACCAGCGCGATGAACGATCCCTCGTTCTACACACGCTCCAGCGCCGAAGTCACCGCGCACACGCAGAAGCTGACCAAGGTGCAGGCCGAGCTGGATGCGGCGTATGCACGCTGGCAGGAACTGGACAGCTGAGGCTTGCCGGCGGCATGTGGCGCCGCGCATGCTGCCCCTTTCCGGCAAGGGAGGGGCACGCATGCGCTACGCATCAGGTTGCATCGCGTTGTTGGCGCTGGGTTTGGTGGCCCCGGCCCAGGCCGAGATCAGGGACCGCACACCCGGCGGTTTCACGGTTGAAAACAGCGCTTTGATCCACTCACCCGCTGCCGAGGTGTGGCGGGCGATGACGGCCGACGTCGATCACTGGTGGCCGAAGGACCACACCTGGTGGGGCGCCGCCTCCACGCTTTCCATCGAGACGCGCGCTGGTGGCTGCTTCTGCGAGATGGCGGGTGAGCAGCAGGCGCAACATCTGGAAGTGGTATTCGTCGATCCACGAAAAACGCTGCGGATGTCCGGCGGGCTTGGGCCGATGCAGGGCATGGGCCTGCATGGCATGGCCGAATGGACCTTGTCGGCCGAGGGCAACACAACCCGGGTGACATGGCGCTATCGGGCGGGCGGCTACACGCCCGACGATCTGTCAGGCATTGCCCCGGTGGTGGACAAGGTGCAGGCGCAGCAGCTCAACGGGCTGGTCGAGTGGATGGCGCGGCCACGTTGAGACCGCTCCGTCGACTGTCTCAGGCGTCGGTTCCGGGCGCCCCGGCGTCCGCATCGCGCAGCTCCAGAAATGCCCAGAACGGCACCTTGTCCTCGGTCCAGCGAGCGGTGGCTTCGGAAAGGATGTCGAGCAGCGTGTCGAAGTCGCCGCTGCTGCGCTGGCGCAGGTCATCGGCATCGTTGAACAACAGGGCGTAGCCGTTGGCCGGCAACCAGGACAGGTCGCGCAGGGCATCGGACAGCGCGTCCCAGTTGCGGCCCCAGCCCGGCGGGAAATCCAGCTGCGTGCCAATGCGCATCAGCAGCGTGCGCTTGTCGGTACAGCCCTCCAGGTCCACGCGCAACACTTTCAGACCTGCATCGCGTGCAGCGGCAGCCAACCCACCCAGGTCGCCGATGCTGACGCCATAGACGCCCGCCTGGCCGGCGTCTTCCAGCCCCATGTCGAAACCGCTGTCACTCATGGCGTTCTCCGGTGGCGGGTACTTCAAAGCTGCGGAAACTCTCATAGTGATCGTCGGTGTAATACCAGGCATCGGGCGGATCCCCGCCGGTGACGATGCGTTTGGCGCCGCGATGGTTCAGTCCGGGTGTGTCCACGGTGTATTCGCGGTAGTAGCCGCGTGGGCGCTGTGGCAGCTGACGCTCGCGATTACCGAACACGCTGCCGTCCTGTTTGTGCGGGTAAGGCCCGCCACGTTGGATCAGCGCGATCGTCGCGCGCGCTTCAGGCGGCAGGAAGGCAGGCAGCGCGTCCCGGTGTGCTGTTTCAGAACGTTGCGGCGCCGGTGCGCTGTCGGCAACGCCCTGGGTCAACGATGGGGCGAACTTCGGAGGCGAGGGCTGCTGCAGCGCGCGCATTCCCCACAGCCCGACGATGAGCAGGATTACAGCGATGACCAGTAGTTGAGGCTTGCGCATCGGCGTGGCTGGGTTCAGCGGACAAGACGATGATTATCACGTGCGTACGTCGTTTTTTTTGAACGGCGGGCTTATCGGTGGTGCTTCACGTCGAGGTAACAACGGTGGCAGTTGTTACGCCGGGCAATGCGAGGCCCAACAGCGGGACAAAGTTTCCTTTACACCGGCCTTGGTAAGTTGCGACTTCGTCCCTACTATTCACTGCGCATCGCCCGGTTTTCCACCGGGCGCAGAACCCAGGCAATCAGACGGAGATCCCTCATGGCCTACACCCTGCCCAAGCTTCCCTACGCCTACGACGCCCTTGAGCCGAATATCGACGCCGAGACGATGGAAATCCATCACTCCAAGCATCACCAGACCTATATCAACAACGTCAATGCGGCGCTGGAAGGCACCGAGTACGCCGACCTGCCGGTTGAAGAGCTGGTCAAGAAGACCAAGTCGCTGCCGGAAAACCTGCAGGGCCCGGTGCGCAACAACGGTGGCGGCCATGCCAACCACTCGCTGTTCTGGACGGTGATGTCCCCGAATGGCGGCGGCCAGCCGGTCGGCGACGTGGCCAAGGCCATCGACTCGCAGCTGGGTGGTTTCGAGAAGTTCAAGGAAGCCTTCACCAAGGCAGCCCTGACCCGCTTCGGCAGCGGCTGGGCGTGGCTGAGCGTCACCCCGGACAAGAAGGTGGTCGTGGAATCCTCGGCCAACCAGGACAGCCCGCTGATGGACGGCAACACGCCGATCCTGGCGCTGGACGTGTGGGAACACGCCTACTACCTGAAGTACCAGAACCGTCGTCCGGAATACATCGGCGCGTTCTTCAACGTCGTTGACTGGAATGAAGTCGAGCGTCGTTACCAGGAAGCCATCGCCTGAGAAGGTCGATGAACCTGCTGCTGCGCCGCGACGGCGCTGTAGCAGGGTGAAGTACAAAGGCCGGGCATTGCCCGGCCTTTGCTTTTCCGCTCAACGGCACACGTTGGGTCAGGGTGTCTGAGGCGCGGCTTGCGCTTCTTCGTTCGCGTCGGCTGGTACTGCCCGGGTCAAGCGCAGGGTAGCCATCCCGCCAAGCCGTTGCGCCTCGCTGGAATCGCCGGCGGGCAGTTCGATGGGCTGCTGGCGGATGTCGGCGAAGCTGCGGACCTGGTACAGCACGTCCATGCCGTGCTCATCATTGCCGTTGCGAGAGCGCGCATCGCCATGGCGCATGGACGGGTTGCGGCGTGCCGGCTGGAAGCCGGGCAGCTGTCGCACCAGTTCTTCGGTAGGGGCGGCAAAATCGCCGACGATCAACGAGGGCAGGCCGTCATTGGTGGCATCCATCCAGGAACGCAGATCGGCAGCCTGGTGGCCGCGCGCGATCGGCGTGTTGTCGGCGGGGCGCATGGTGGCCGCATAGAGATTCAGGCGCGCGCGCTGCAGTTCCAGGCGCTGCATGCCGGCAGCGGAGGGCGCCAGATCGCCATGCAGCAGGGTGACGGCGTCTTCCAGGGTGGTCAGGCGCGACAGCACGGCGTGGCCATGGCGGTCGGGTTGGCTGGGGCGGTCGGCGCTGATGAAGTCGCAGCTGTACTTCAGGCGGCTGCCGAGCCAGCAGGCAGGATTGGAACCGCCGTTGGCCTGGCTTACGTCCTGGACCACGATCACGTCCGCATGCAGCTCCTCCATGAGTGCGGCGATACGGTCGCGGTTGCCGGTCCAGCCGCTTTCGGTCGCCGGCAGGCGCAGGCTCGCGATCTTGATCACCGGCATCGTCGGCTCGGCCAGCACGGAGAAGGAAAGCACCAACAGTCCAAAACAGCCCAGACGCAACATTGCAACGGCTCAGGGAAGGGAGGGACATATCGTAATCCGGGCGCCGTCCATGCCGCGTGCACGGCAGCGCCAATGCGCTGCAATACGGGTACGGACGGGGCGCGTGATGGCGGCACGATGGGTTACGCTTGCAACCTTTGTATCAACTGATCGCCTCCAGATGACGACCAATCACGTAGCAGCAACTCCCGCCCCATCCGGCAAAATGCCCCGCCAGATTCCCTACATCATCGGCAACGAGGGCTGTGAGCGGTTCAGCTTCTACGGGATGCGCAACATCCTGGTGCAGTTCCTGATCACCTCCACCCTGCTGCAGCACATCCTGGATTCGGGTGAGCGCGCGCTGGCTGCCAAGGATCTGATGCACACCTTCATGATTGGTGTGTACTTCTTCCCGCTGCTGGGCGGCTGGGTCGCCGACCGCTTCTTCGGCAAATACAACACCATCCTGTCCTTCAGCCTGATCTACTGCCTGGGCCACGCGTTCCTGGCGGTGTTCGAGGACAGCCGCATGGGCTTCTTCGCCGGCCTGGGCCTGATCGCGTTTGGCGCCGGTGGCATCAAGCCGCTGGTGGCATCGTTTGTCGGTGACCAGTTCGACCAGACCAACAAGCACCTGGCCAAGAAGGTGTTCGACGCCTTCTACTGGATCATCAACTTCGGCTCGCTGTTCGCATCGCTGACCATGCCGCTGTTCCTGAAGAACTTCGGCCCGTCGATCGCGTTCGGCATCCCCGGCCTGCTGATGTTCATCGCGACCTTCGTGTTCTGGTTGGGCCGCAAGAAGTACGTGCTGATCAAGCCGGATACCGCCGAGAACCCGCATTCCTTCAGCAAGGTGATCCGCACCGCATTGTTCGCACGCAAGGACGGCAAGGGCCGCCCGGGCATGCTGCTGGCCGGTCTGGGCGTGGTGGCTGCGGTGGTGTCGCTGGCGATGACGCCGGTGCTGGGCTTCGTGATTGCCGCGTGTATCGCGCTGGTGCTGATCATTGCCGGTGTGGGCGGCGGCGCATGGCTGCAGCTGGATCGCGCCCGTGGCATCCACCCGGATGAAGCGGTCAATGGCGTGCGCAACGTGCTGCGGGTGCTGGTGATCTTCGCGTTGGTGACGCCGTTCCATTCGTTGTTCGACCAGAAGGCCTCCACCTGGGTGCTGCAGGGCGAGGAGATGACCAAGCCGGCGTGGTTCGTGGCCTCGCAGATGCAGGCGCTGAACCCGGCGCTGGTGATGATCCTGATTCCGTTCAACAACCTCGTGCTGTACCCGATGCTGGCCAAGTTCGGCTGGGAGCCGACCGCACTGCGCCGCATGACCGCCGGTATCGCCTTCAGCGGCCTGGCCTGGATCGTGATTGGCGGCATCCAGGTGGTGATGGACGGTGGCGAGCCGATGTCGATCGTCTGGCAGGTGCTGCCGTATGCGCTGCTGACCTTCGGCGAGGTGCTGGTCTCGGCGACCGGCCTGGAGTTTGCTTACAGCCAGGCGCCGCAGTCGATGAAGGGCGTGGTGATGAGCTTCTGGAACCTGACCACCACCATCGGCAACCTGTGGGTGCTGCTGGCCAACTTCGCGGTGCGCAATGACACGGTGACCGGTAACATCGCCACGACCGGCCTGAGCGTGACCGCCTTCCAGATGTTCTTCTTTGCCGGGTTCGCGCTGTTGGCGGCCCTTGCATTCGGCTGGTACGCACGCAATTACAAGGTGGTCGACAATTACCGCGCGGCAGCCTGAGCCAGATAACCCATGAGTGGAATCTTTACCCTGATCCTGATTGCCATCACCGGCTTGGTGTCGTGGCAGGGCTTCAACAACCGCAAGCTGGCCGACCGGCTGATCCTGTGGCCGCCGGCCATCGACCGCCACAAGCAGTACGACCGGTTGGTGACCTACGGTTTCCTGCATGCGGATTTCTCGCACCTGCTGTTCAACATGGTCACGCTGTTCTTCTTCGGGCGGCCCATCGAAGCATTGATGGGGCGGCTGACCGGGCATTGGTGGGTGTTCCCGCTGTTCTATCTGGCGGCGCTGGTGATCTCGATCCTGCCCAGCTATCTGAAGAACCAGAAGAACCCGAACTACCTCAGCCTCGGTGCGTCGGGCGCGGTGTCGGCGGTGCTGTTCGCCTTCATCCTGGTCTCGCCGTGGTCGCTGATCTTCGTGCTCTTCATTCCGGCACCGGCCATCCTGTATGCCCTGTTCTATGTGGGCTACAGCATCTGGATGGACAAGAAGGGCTCGGACAACGTCAACCACAGCGCGCACCTGGCCGGTGCCGCGTTCGGCGTGATGTTCATGCTGTTCATGTCACCGGACCTGCTGCAGCACTTCATGACCAGCCTGATGAACCCCAGCTTCGGCCGCTGAGCAATCCCGGCGTGGCAAGCTGATGGACAAGGCGGTGCTTGCACCGCCTTGTTCGTTTCCGGACCCGCGCGGCGGCGGATGGCATCGCATCGGGCGGCCGGTGTGCTGTCTTGACCTGATCATCAATCACAATCACGCACAGTACCTGGCGGAGCCCTGCCGTCGTAGCCGGGTGCGCCCTTCATCAGCAGCCATGGAAACCGGTAATGACATCCACCAGCAATCTTCCGAATACCGTCCATCACAATCCGGCGCAGGCCTGCTTCGAAACCACGGTGGATGGCCACCGCGCGGTGCTGGAATACGTGCTTGAAAGCGGCGTCATGGTCATCACCCATACCGGCGTGCCCGAGGCCATCGGTGGGCGCGGAATCGCCGCCGACCTTACCCGTGCTGCCTTGGCGCATGCGCGCGCGGCCGGTTTGAAAGTGGTGCCAGCCTGCGCCTACGCTGCGGCTTTCATGCAACGTCATTCCGAGTACACGGATCTGCTGGGATAATCGGCGCGGGCGGCCGACCCATGGGGGGTTCGGCAGGATCACCGAGGACAGAACGAATGAACAGGTTTGCACAGGGATCGTTTGCCGCAGCGGCGTTGCTGCTGGTGTTGGCAGGATGCAAGAAGGACGGGCAGCAGGACGTGGTGACGGCGACGCCGGAACAAGTGGCAACGCCGGTTGAAACCGCGCCGGGCGCCGCGCCGGTCAACCTGAGTGATGTCATCGAACATACCCCGAGCTACGTGGTGGGCATCAGTTATCCGCCGGCGGCGGCCAAGTACCCGGGCCTGGCCCAGGAGCTGACGAGTTACGCCGAGCACGCCAAGGCCGAGTTGCTCAAGGCCGCCAGCGAGTTGGGCAACGACAAGCCCACCGCGCCCTACGAACTGTCGCTGTCCTTCGACATGCTGACCGACACGCCCAAGGTGGTTGCGGTCTCGGCCGATGGCAGCAGCTATACCGGTGGCGCGCATGGCCAGCCGTTGGTGGCGCGTTTTGTATGGTTGCCGGAGCAGCAGAAGCTGCTCAAGGCCGAAGACCTGATCAACACGGCCAAGGGCTGGCAGGCGGTCAGTGACTATGTGGAAGACAAGCTGCTGGAGCAGGCCACGGTCCGCGCCCAGGGCGAGGAGCTGTCGCCGGAAGAACAGCAGGAGCAGGTGCGCAACCTGTCGCGGATGATCGACGAAGGCACCGCGCCGGAGCCGGCCAACTTCTCGCAGTTCCAGCCGGTGCTGGATGCCGCCGGCCACATCAGTGCCCTGCGCTTTGTGTTCCCGCCGTACCAGGTGGGCCCGTATTCCGACGGCACCCAGTTCGTGGACGTGCCGGCGGCAGCGCTGCTGCCCAACGTGGCGGCGGATTACCGGGAGTTGTTCTCGCGTAACTGAATCGTGGAGGCCAGCGATGGATGCAGGGTTGCAACGACGTGTCGAAGCATTGCTGCAGGAAGCGGACATCATCCCCGGGGGAGCCCGTCCGCAGGATATCGACATCCTTGACCCGCGCTTCTACGCGCGGGTGCTGGCCAACGGTTCACTCGGGCTGGGCGAGAGCTACATGGATGGCTGGTGGCAGGCGCATTCGCTGGATGGCCTGCTGACCCACCTGTTGGATGCACGGCTGGACGAGCGCGTGCATGGCAGCGGTGAAGTGTGGGATGCGCTGAAGGCCAAGCTGTTCAACCTGCAGGCCGGGCAGGGCAGCTACGAAGTCGGCAGGCGCCACTATGACCTGGGCAATGATCTGTACCAGGCGATGCTCGGCAAGCGGCTGGTCTACAGCTGCGGCTACTGGCGCGATGCTGACAACCTGGACGATGCCCAGGAAGCCAAACTGGAGTTGATCTGCCGCAAGCTTGGCCTGCGTCCGGGCATGCGCGTGCTGGACATAGGCTGTGGCTGGGGCGAGGCGCTCAAGTACGCGGCAAAGCATTACGGCGTGCAGGGCGTGGGCGTGACCATCTCCGCCGAACAGGCCGCGTTTGCGCGCGAACTGTGTGCCGGCCTGCCGGTGGACATCCGTCTGCAGGATTACCACGAGCTGGATGAGTCGTTCGACGCGATTCTGTCGGTAGGCATGTTCGAGCATGTGGGGGTCAAGAATTACCGTGCCTATTTCGAGGTAGCCCGCCGCTGTCTGGGCGAAGAAGGGCTGTTCCTGCTGCACAGCATCGGTAGCAACATCAGTCGTGACCACACCGACCCGTGGATCGCCAGGTATATCTTCCCCAACTCGATGCTGCCCTCGGCCGCGCAGATCACCGCCGCGATGGAGGGCTTGTTCGTGCTGGAGGACTGGCACAACTTCGGTACCGACTATGACCGCACGCTGCAGGCATGGCGCAGCAACGTGGAGGCAGCCTGGGAGCGGCTGGATCCGCGTTACGACGAGCGTTTCCGGCGGATGTGGCGGTTCTATCTGGCCGCCTCCATGGCCACGTTCCGCACCCGGCATTCGCAGCTCTGGCAGTTGGTGTTGTCGCCACGCGGCCTGCGTGGGGGATATGTAGCGGCTCGATGAGATATCGCCCGCAAGGGTGACGGGCGGCTGTGGGGCCAGTTGAAGCAATCAGGCAATTGCGGCGGTTTGATGCCCTTTCGTCTCGGGCAGGGGTTTCTAGTCTCAGAGTGGATGAGATTTTGCCGGATTCACTCCGCATGGCCGGCCCCAACCCGCAGTCGTGAAAATTAGTTCACTCATTGATATTTCATTTGTGTAATATATTGCCGAACTCCCCGTCGGCCGACCAATGAGCAGCTTCGACCCCACTGAATCCCGCATCGATGCCACCTGCCGGCGATGGCCGGGGTTCCCGCGCGAGCCGGCGGTGCTGGTCCGGCTGATCAAGGGGCTCTACAAAAGCGTGCACGACCACGCCAACGCGGTACTGCGTGACTTCGACCTGTGCCATGGCGAATACAACGTGCTGATGATGTTGTACGGCACGCCGGATCGTCTGCTGGGGCCGTCCGAACTGGCTGAGGCCGCGACGGAAAAGTCGGCCAACATCACCCGCCTGACCGACCTGCTGTGTCGCAAGGCGCTGATCGAACGCATCCCGCACGCCGAAGACCGTCGCAAGCTGGAGCTGCGCCTGACAATGCAAGGCATTGCCTGCGTCGAGAGCCTGCTGCCGCGCATGTCCGAGTTGTTGCTGACGGAAATGAAGGGCCTGAGCGATGCCGAGCAGCATCAGCTGGAAGGCCTGCTGAAGAAGATGCTCGACGGCATCGACGAAATCTGAGTCACCTATGTCCACTGTCTCCTCAACGGCCACGCCCAACCGCGGGGCCGCAACCTGGTTCTCCGGTTTCCGTGGTTTTCTCGGCGGCGAGGCCGACGCCTGGCTGTTCGTTCTGCGGGTGACGCTGTCGTTCTTCATCACCGGCTGGCTGGCCATGCGCATGCAGTTGCCGCAGCCGGGCACGGCGATGCTGACCACGGTCATCGTCATGCACCGGCAGAGTGGCATGGTGTTGGCCAAAGGCTTCTACCGTGTGTTGGGCACGTTGATCGGCGCGGCTGCGGCATTGGCGGTGGTGGCGATGTTTCCGCAGCAGCGTGAGCCGTTCCTGCTGGTGATGGCCTTGTGGATCGGCGCCTGTGCGGCCGGTGCCACGCTGCATCGCAATTTCAAATCCTATGCGTTCGTGCTGGCCGGCTATACCGCGGCGATCATTGCGCTGCCGGTCATCACCACCCACCCGGGCAACGTGTTTGATTCGGCGGTCGCCCGCATCACCGAGGTGATGCTGGGGCTGGTGGTCAGCGCGGTGATCAGTGACACGGTGCTGCCGGTGCGTCTGCGGGACAACCTGCGCAATGCGGTACGCAACCAGTACGCCAACTTCCTGGAGTTCGTCAGGGAAGCGCTGATGGGGCAGCTGCCGCGCGAGCGCATGGAGCAGCAGCACCTGAGCATGGTGCGCGACGCGATCGCACTGGAGGATCTGCGCAGCTCGGTGATCTTCGAGGACCCGGAAGCGCGCGCACGCAGCCTGCACCTGCTGCAGTTCAACCAGGGGTTCATGGCCGCATCCACCAGCTTCCAGTCGCTGCATCACCTGATCAATCGCCTGATGCGGCAGGATGCGCCGGTCGCGGCGCAGGCGCTGCTGGTGTTGTATCGGCCGCTGGGCGAGGCCCTGCAATCATCGCCGCAGGAACTGCCGGCAGAAGAGCTGGCGGCGCGTATCCGTCAGGTGCGACTGGAGTTGCCGGCGCGCGGCAAGGCGCTGCGTGCGGAAATCAACGATGCCGGCCAGGCGGAGGACTTCGAGGTTGGCACCGGCCTGTTGCGGCGTTTCAGCCAGGAACTGGAGTCCTACATCCGCGCGCGTGGCCAGCTGCTGCACCGGGTGGCGCCCTCCAAGGGCGTGGAGCGGGTGCGCTTCGTACGCGGCAACGACCGTGCCGGGGCGATGCTGGCGTTTGTCCGCACCACGATGACGATGTTGCTGCTCGGTGCTTTCTGGGCAGTGACGGATTGGCCGATGGGTGCCAACGTGATGTTGTTGGCGACCATTTTTTCAGGACTGTTCGCCACCGCGCCCAACGCGGCGCGACTGACCGGCATGGTGCTGTCCGGCTATATCGCGGGCCTGTTGGCCGGGTATGCCTGTGAGTTCATGGTGCTGACGCGCATGGACGGCTACGCCCTGCTGGTGGCGAGCGTGCTGCCATTCTTCATCGTCGGGCCATACCTGACCACCCGGCCCAAGCTGGCGATCATCGGGCTGGGTTACACGATGGGGCTGGTCAATATCCTGGCCATCACCAATCCGATGGCCTTCGATCCGCAGCATTTCTTCAACGACGCACTGTCGCAGGTAGTGGGACTGGGTGCGGCAGCTGTGGGTTTTGCATTGCTACCGCCTGCGGCGGGCAGCCGCTGGTTGCGGCGACGTCAGATGGCGGCGTTGCGTGCACTGGTGCGGTTGGCGGCACAGGCCCCGTTGCCGGGTCTGCGGCATCACTTCGAGAGCATGAGCAGCGATCTGGTGCACCAGGTTGTCGCCCATACCGTGCCGGGCAGCGACGATTCGCGCTCGCTGTTGGCCTGGGCGCTGGCGGTCAACGAGACCGGGCGCGCCTTGATCCACCTGCGTCATGACGTTGCCCGACAGCCGTTGTCGACGGCATTGCATGGGGATGTGGATGCGGCGGTGAACGCACTGGCGGTGTTCTTTGGGCAGCCGTCGCGGCAGGCATGGCAGGACGCCGACCGCGCGCTGCGCCGGGCCAGCGACGCTGCACGCGCAGATACCGAAACGCCTGAAATTTCGCGTCAGGTGCTCTATCACCTGCGACTGGTGCGGTTGGCGATGGTCGATGACCGCTCGGTGATGGCGCCTTACATCGTGGTTTCAGATGCGTCGAAGGAGGGCGTGATCAATGCCGATTGAAATGGCTTTCGGTGGTGCCCTGTTCCCGGGACTGCTGGTGTTGTTCTGCGTGGTATGCGTGTTGCTGTGGGCGCTGGATGCAGTGGCGGGGCGGCGCGGTTGGTACCGCTATGTGTGGCACCCGTCGCTGTTCCGTATCGCGGTGTTTGTCTGCCTGTTCGCCGGGCTTGGCCTGTTGTTGTTCTGAGATATTCCTATGTCCCCCAAAACCCAATCCTTGCTTCGTTTTTCCATCACCGCGGTCGTGGTGGTGGTGGCCGTGCTGATCGCAATGGCGATGTGGCGTCACTACATGTACTCGCCATGGACGCGCGAAGGACGCCTGCGTGCGGAGGTGGTGCGGATAGCGCCGGACGTGTCCGGGCTGGTCACCGACGTGGCGGTGCGTGACAACCAGTTGGTCAAGCGTGGCGATGTACTGTTCGCCGTCGACCCGCTGCGCTACCGCAACGCGGTGGCACAGGCGCATGCGAATCTTGATGCCGCACGGGCAGCCGCGCGTGCGGCCGGTGCCAGCATCCAGGCTGCCGCGGCCGGTGCAACCCAGCAGAGCGTCAACGCCAATCGCTATGAGCTGCAGTACCAGCGTCGCCAACGCATCGTAGGCAGCCTGATCTCCGAAGAGTCCCGCAGCGACGCGCTCAGTGCAGCGCAGGCCGCACGCGCCGGTGTGGCGCAGGCACAGGCCAACCGGCAACAGGCCAGCGCTTCGCAGCAGCAGGCATTGGCCGCGGTGGAGCAGGCGCAGGCCGCCTTGGATACCGCCGAGCTGAATCTGGAGCGCACCCAGGTGCGCGCGCCGGTGGATGGCTATGTGACCAATCTGGAAGTGCGAGCCGGTGATTACGCCAGCGCCGGTGCCGCACGCCTGGCATTGATCGATACGGCATCGTTCTGGGTCTACGGCTACTTCGAGGAAACCAAGCTGTCGCAGCTGCATGTGGGCGACGGTGCCAGGGTGCAGTTGATGAGTGGCCAGGAACTGCATGGCCATATCGAGAGCATCTCCCACGGCATTACCGATGCGGACAGCCCAACCGGCAGTGACCTGCTGGCCAACGTCAACCCGACTTACAACTGGGTGCGCCTGGCCCAGCGCATTCCGGTGCGGATCAAGCTTGATGCCGACAGCACGCGCGACGGCGTGGTGCTGGCCAATGGCATGACCGCGACGGTGGTGGTGGAGCCGCACGGATAAGCAGGGGGGCTCCAGCTTCATCCTGGCTCCAAAAGAAAACGCCCGGCAATCGCCGGGCGTTTTCATTCAAGCCACGTTGCTGCGAACGCTTAGTTGCTGGCTGCGCCCGTGGTCAGGCCACGCTTCTCCAGCAGCGGCTCGATCTGCGGCTCATGGCCGGCGAAGTTGCGGAACAGCTCCATCGCATCAACGCTGCCGCCCTTGGACAGCAGGGTTTCACGGAAGCGGTCGCCGTTGGCACGGGTCAGGCCACCGTTTTCGCGGAACCACTTCTGGGTGTTGGCGTCCAGCACTTCCGACCAGATGTAGGCGTAGTAGCCGGCCGAATAGCCGCCCATGATGTGGCTGAAGTAGGTGGTGCGGTAACGCGGCGGAACCGGCGCGTAGTAGATGCCGTCCTTCTCCAGTGCAGCGCGTTCGAACTTGATCACGTCCGCCGGAGCCGGCACGTCCTTGACGCCGATCTGGTGCCAGTTCTGGTCCAGCATCGCGGCGCCCAGGTACTCGGTGGTGGCGAAGCCCTGGTTGAACTTGGCTGCGGCGATCACCTTGTCCAGCAACGCCTGCGGCATGGCGGCGCCGCTTTGGTAATGCTTGGCGTAGTTGGCCAGGATGGTCGGCTCGTCGGACCACATCTCGTTGACCTGCGAGGGGAACTCGACGAAGTCACGCGGCACGGCGGTGCCGGCGAAGTACGGGTACTTCACGTCCGAGAACATGCCGTGCAGGGCGTGGCCGAACTCGTGGAAGGTGGTGGTCACTTCGTCCCAGGTCAGCAGGGTCGGCTTGCCGGCCGGCGGCTTCGGGATGTTGAGGTGGTTGGCCACCACCGGCAGGTCACCGGTCAGGCCCGACTGCGAAACGTAGGCGTTCATCCATGCACCGCCACGCTTGGACTCACGTGCGTAGGGGTCGAAGATGAAGATCGCCAGCTGGCTGCCGTCTTCGTTAAACACGTCGTAGACGGTGACGTCGGCGTGGTAGACCGGCAGATCGGTGCGCTGCTTGAAGCTCAGGCCGAACTCCTTGCCAGCGGCGAAGAACACGCCGTCTTCCAGCACCTTCGTCATCTCGAAGTACGGCTTGAGCTGCGATTCGTCGAAGTTGTACTTGGCCTGGCGGACCTTCTCGCTGTAGAAGGCCCAATCCCACGGCTGCAGTTCGAAGGTCGGCTTGCCGGCAGCCTTCTGCTCGGCATCGATCATTGCCTGCAGGTCGCTGGCTTCGCGCTTGGCGTTGGCCACGGCGGCCGGCGCCAGCTGGCCCAGCATCGCGTTGACGGCTTCCGGGGTCTTGGCGGTCTGGTTGCCCAGCGAATAGGCGGCGAAGTTCGGGAAGCCCATCAGCGCGGCCTTCTCGGCGCGCAGGGTCATGATGCGCGAGACCAGCGCGGTGTTGTCGTACTCACCGCCGCGGCTGCCACGCGAAACCGAGGTTTCGTAGATCTTCTGGCGCAGCTCGCGGTTGGTCAGGTTGGTCAGCGACGGCTGGCCGGTGGTGTTGAGCAGGGCGATGACGTACTTGCCGTCCAGCTTGCGGGCCTTGGCGGCTTCGGCGGCGGCAGCGATCTGTTCGGCCGACAGGCCGTCCAGCTGCTTCACGTCATCAACCACGATGAACGAGCCGTTGACCTCGGCCAGCACGTTCTGGCTGAACTTGGTGCCTAGGTTGGCCAGCTCGGCGTTCATTGCCTTGAGCTTGGCCTTGTCGGCGTCGCCCAGCTTGGCGCCGGAGCGCACGAAGTTGTCGTGGTACTTCTCGACCAGACGCAGGCCTTCGGCATCCAGGCCCAGCGTGGCGCGGTCGTTGTAGAGCTTCTCGATGCGCTGGAACAGCTTGCCGTTGAGGTTGATGGCGTCGCTGTGCGCGGCGAACTTGGCCGAGTAGTCAGCCTGCAGCTTCTTGCGCGTGTCGTTGGTGTCCGCGCCGATCAGCGAGAAGAACACGGTGGTGGCACGGTCGAGGACGGCGCCGCTGTTCTCAAGCGCGATCAGGGTGTTCTCAAAGGTCGGAGCCGCCGGGTTGTTGGCGATTGCTTCCACTTCCTTCAGCTGCTGTGCCATGCCTGCGTCGAAGGCCGGTGCGAAGTCGGCATCCTTGATCCTGTCGAACTGCGGGTAGTGCAGCGGCAGCGGGCTTTCGGCGAAGAACGGATTGGCCTGTTCGGCCGACTGGGTGGCAGCGGCGTTTGCGGTCACGCTGTAGGCCGGCAGGGCAAGGCCCAGGGTCGCGGCGAGGGCAAGGGCGAGGCGGGTGTTCAAGGCGGAAGCTCCGTGAAAATACTGATCGCGAAGGTTAACCCGCGCGGGCCGGCATCCGGGTGTGTCGAACGGCATGGTTGCAACGGAAAACACCGTACCCGACTGAGCGATGGCGTACGCTTGTGGCTCTGCCCGGGAGCTGGCCATGACCACTGCATTCGACTTCAAGACCACCGCGCTGGATGGCCGGCCGCTGGATCTGGCGGCCTACGCAGGCAAGGCACTGCTGGTGGTCAACACCGCCTCCAAATGCGGTTTCACCCCGCAGTACGAAGGACTGGAGCGGCTCTGGCGCGAGTTGGGTCCGCAGGGGCTGGTGGTGATCGGCTTCCCGTGCGACCAGTTCGGCCACCAGGAACCGGGTGAAGCGGCCGACATCCAGTCGTTCTGCGCGCTCAACTACGGGGTGAGTTTCCCGATGTCGGCCAAGGTCGAAGTCAATGGTGCCAATGCGCATCCGTTGTGGCAGTGGCTCAAACAACAGAAGCGCGGCGCATTGGGCATTGGCGCGATCAAGTGGAATTTCAGCAAGTTCCTGGTCGGCCGCGACGGGCAGGTGATCGACCGCTATGCACCCACCGCCAAGCCGGAATCGCTGGAAGGCGACATCCGGGCGGCGTTGGGCTGAATCCGGTTTCTCGCGCCGGGCCATGCAGGCGCCGGCGCGCGACGGACGTTGTCGATCAGGCCGGCGCCGCGCAGGCAGCCACTTCGTCGAGCAGATCCTGATGCTGGACCAGCACCTTGGTCGGGTCGCCGTCCTGCATCATCGCCCGCTGCAATGCGCGACGGGTGGCAGCGGTGACCAGCGACTGCAGGTCGCGACCGGACTTGCCGTGCGTGGCGGCAGCCAGATCCTCCAGTACGTCATTGACGGCGAAGCCCAGCGGCTTGCCGGCCAGCTGCAGGCGCAGGATCGCCGCGCGTGCCGTGGCATCGGGCAGGCCGATCTGGATCTTGCGCTCAAGGCGTGAGAGCAGGGCACTGTCGATGCTGTCGACATGGTTGCTGGCGGCGAGCAGGAACACCTGGCCCTTCCGGGTCGTCACACCGTCCAGCTCCTGCAGCAGCTGGGCGACGATCTCGGCGTTGAGCTTGTCCGAGCCGCTGCTGCCGCGTGGCGGGGCGATGGTGTCGATCTCATCCAGGAACAGAATGCACGGCGCCTGCGCGCGCGCCGTTTCGAACAACTGCTTGACCCTTGCACCGCCGTCGCCGATGAACTGGCCTTTGACGTCGCTCGACGAGGCCGAAATGAACGACAGCCCGGATTGGCTCGCCAGCACACGGGCGATCTGGGTTTTGCCGGTGCCGGGTGGGCCGTACAGCAGGATGCCGCGCGGAACCGGAATATTCATCCGGGCCAGCTCTTCGGCGTGCAGCAGTTCCTTGCCCAGGCTCTCGAACTCGTTGCGGGTGGACGTGGGCAGGATCACATCGTCCCAGCCCAGCACTTCCACCGAGGTCGAACTCTTGCCGCGCAGGCGCGCGATGGCAGTGCTGAAATTCTCGTGCGAAGGACGCCCGGCCGGGTGCGTGGCGACCACGCTGGTCACCAGCGTGGACAGGTCGCGACCGGACATGCCGGATGTCTCGCGGACGAGTGCTTCGGTCACCGGCAGTGCCAGTTGCGCCTTGCCGAACTCGGCCTGCAGGATGCGCTCACGTGCGGCGGCATCCGGTGCCGGCAGTTCGATGGACACGGTGAAGCGCGACAGCACGGCGTCATCGATCAACTCGCGGCGGTTGGTCGCACCGATCACCAGTACATTGCCGCCGCCCTGGTTGAAACCATCCCACTCGGCGATGAAGGTCTGCACCAGCTCGTTGCCGAAGTTGTCGGTATCGCGGCTGCCGCGGCGGGCGAAGGCGCTTTCACATTCATCCACGAACAGGATGGTGGGGCTGCTGCTGCGTGCGCTGTCCCAGATCTTCTTGACCTTGGGACCGGTTTGGCCGATGTGCTCGCCCTTCAGATCGGCGATGGTCAGTGCCACGAAATTGCAGTTCACATGCTGCGCCAGCTTGCGCGCGATCAGGGTCTTGCCGGTGCCGGGCGGCCCCCACAGCAACATGCCCTTGGGCAGAGGCGGGGTGCCGGCGGCAAACCGGTCCACCAGTTTGATCACCTGCTCCAGAGTTTCCTCGGGAATGGCCACGTCCTGCCAATTTGCTTCCAGCTTGTCCAGCGAGGCGAGCCGGCCCAGCAGCGATTTCTGCACAAGCAACTCGCGTTCGTACGGCGCGCTGAGCTGCTGCAGATCAATGATGGGCTGGGCGAACGGTGCCAGCAGCGGCGCCAGTTCGACCGCCAGTGGGCTCCACACGGCGGTGTGATTGTCCACGTTGGCGCTCAGCCGCAGATAACCAGCGGGCTGGCCGTTCAACGGCAGGCGGATGAAAAGATCAGGGTCTTTGTCTGCGGCCAGGTCCAGGCTCAGGCCGACCATCACCGAGTTTGAGTTGTCATGCTTTTCGGAGAGCTGCCAGCTCAGGCCGAGCTTCTCCACCGAGGGCGCCGGAGCGCGTACCACAGGATAGGGATGCGTGCGGCCGTCCTCATGCTTCTTGCCGAACGCGTTCAACTGCAGCTGGCGTTTGCCCAGTTCGTCGATCGACGCCAGCGCGCCAGCGGCGTTGCGCTTGGACAGCAGACGACGGCCCAGCCACACCAGGCCTGCGTAGAGCATCAGCCCCGGCGGGACCAGCACGCTCAGCGAGAACAGCAGGCTGACCGGGAACGGAAGGCTGTAGGAGTACTGGCGGTACAGGTCACGCAGCGGGCTGTAGAACAGCAGGCTGGCGATCAGCACCAACCAGAAAATGGTGCGGAAGCCACCCTTGCCCAATGTCGCGCCCAGACTCAGGGCCGGGCCCCAGGTGCCCTTGCGACCGTTGTCCATCGCATCGCGGCGGGCCTGCGCCAGCCCCTGCTCGAACGCGGGGCGCATGGTCTGCGCGGCCTGGCAGGCGGCAGGGTAGGCCGCGCCGAGTGCCTGCTTGGCGATCTCGGCCCGCTGTTGGCATGTCGCAAGTTCCTGAAGCAGCACCGTGCGCTGTTTGTCGATGAAGCTGCTGCGTGGACTGCTGGAACTCATGAATCCTATCCCCTGTACTGAAAACGGCCGGATCATCATGACCCGGCCGGTAAGCTAAACGATCAACGCAATGCTTCAAAGCAGCACGCTGTAGGTGAATCCCTTACAGGGCGCTTATTTCTCGACGAAGGCGCGCTCGAACACATAGTGGCCGGGCGTGCCGATCCGCGAGGAAACCTCGAAGCCACGCGCATCCAGCACGCTGCGCAGGTCGGCCAGCATCTGCGGGCTGCCGCAGATCATGAAGCGGTCGTTGGCCGGGTCCAGCGGCGGCAGGCCGAGGCTCTGCTGCATGAGGCCGGTTTCCATCAAGGTGGTCAGGCGGCCCTGGTTGGGGAACGGTTCGCGGGTGACAGCCGGGTAGTACAGCAACTTGTCACGAACGATATCGCCGAGGATCTCATCCTCCGGCAATTCCTTCTCGAAGTAGTCGCGGTAGGCAAGGTCCTTCTCGAAGCGCACACCGTGGCAGACGATGACCTTATCGAAGCGCTCGTAGGTTTCCGGATCCTTGACGATGCTCAGCCACGGCGCCAGGCCGGTGCCGGTGCCCAGCAGGTACAGATGCTTGCCGGGGTGCAGGTCGCTGATCAGCAGGGTGCCGGTGGGCTTCTTGCCGACCAGCACCTTGTCGCCGGGCTTGAGGTGCTGCAGGCGCGAGGTGAGCGGGCCTTCCTGCACCTTGATGCTGAAGAAATGCAGCTGCTCTTCCCAGTTGGCGCTGGCGATGGAATAGGCGCGCATCAGCGGCCGGCTGCCTTCTTCGTTTTCAAGGCCGATCATCACGAACTGGCCATTGTCGAAGCGGAAGCCGCTGTCGCGGGTAGTGGAGAAGCTGAAGTAGGCGTCCGTCCAGTGACGGACTTCAAGCACCGTTTCGGCGCCAAAAGCGGAAGACATGCCGTAGGTCGTTATATGGATGACCGTTGCATTCTATCCGATCCTGATCAAATAGGAATGAATCTCATTTGAAGAGTATCAGGCAGGGAGAGCCGCGCTCGGCTTGCACTGCGTCAAGAAGCCCATGCCTGGCCCTGCGTGGCATGACAGAGCGGGAGAGAATCCGAGCAGTGGGCGCTGCCCAGATGCGGGGAGTGGATCCCGGTCAAGGTCGATCGACGTTACCGACTGACCCCTGCGGGGGCCTTCGCAGCCGGACAGACGCGGTGTCTGGCCGGGAGCACGGGCGGCTGCAACTGCATCAGCGATAGCCGGCCGCCTGCAGTTCGAACAACTCCGCGTAGCGGCCGCCCTCGATCATCAGTTCCTCGTGGGTGCCGCTGGCCTCGATGCGGCCGTCGGCCAGCACCAGGATGCGGTCGGCCATGCGCACCGACGAGAAGCGGTGCGAGATCAGTACCGCGGTGCGGTTGTCCGACAACTCCTTGAAACGCTGGAACACCTCGAACTCGGCGCGCGCATCCAGTGCGGCGGTGGGTTCGTCCAGGATCATCACCTGCGCATCGCGCATGTAGGCGCGGGCGATGGCGATCTTCTGCCATTGGCCGCCGGACAGATCCACACCGGTCTTGAAGCGGCGGCCGATCAGCTGGTCGTAACTGCCCGGCAGTGCATCGATGACCTCATCGGCCAATGCGCGGCGGGCGGCATTCCGGATGCGTGTCGCGTCCTGCATGGACTCGACCAGGCCCACGCCGATGTTTTCGCCGGCCGTCAGGTGGTAACGCACGAAGTCCTGGAAGATGACGCCGAGGTTGGCACGCAGGTCGTCCAGGTCGTAGTCACGCAGGTCGCGACCATCGAGCAGGATGCGACCTTCGTCCGGGTCATAAAGCCGTGCCAGCAACTTGACCAAGGTGGTCTTGCCGGCGCCGTTTTCGCCGACCAGTGCAATCACCTCACCGGCCTGCAGCTGGAAATCGAGATGGCGCACCGCCCAGCGCTCGGCATCGGGATAGCGGAAGCCGACGTTCTCGAACACGAAGCCCTCGCGAATGGGGCGCGGTATCGCGACCGCGTTCTCGCGCGAGTGAATTTCCGGCTTGATCGCGAAGAATGAAAACAGGTCGTCCAGGTACAGCGCCTGGCTGGCCACCTGCGAAAAGCCGGTCAGCAGGCCTTCCAGCAATTGGCGCAGGCGCATGAAGCTGCCTGACAGGAACGTCAGGTCGCCGATGCTGAAATCACCGCGGATGGTGCGCCAGGCGATGTAGGCGTAGGCAGCGTAGTAGCCAAGCGTGCCCAGCGCGGCGAGCAGCGTGCCCCACACGGCGCGCTTGCGCGCCAGCGCGCGGTTGGCGCGGTAGAAACGCTCGGACAGCAGCTTGTAGCGGTCAATCAGGAAGCGGTGGAGGTTGAATATCTTCACCTCCTTGGCGGTCTCCACGCTGGCGCCGACCTGGCGCAGGTAATCCAGCTGGCGGCGTTCGGGCGTCCAGCTGAAGTTGAGCGAGTACCCCAGCGTGTTGAAGTGCGATTCGCCGACGAATGCAGGGATCAGTGCCACCGCCAGCAGCAGCATCAACCAGGGCGCGTACATCACCAGACCAGCGGCGAAACTGATCACGGTGATGACATCCTGCGCCTGCCCGAACAACTGGCTCATCAGGCTCATGCGGCCCATGGTCTGGCGCCGCGCGCGGTCGAGCTTGTCCTGCAGCTCCGGGTCCTCGAAGTCTTCCAGATCCAGCTCGGCGGCGTGCTCCATCAGGCGCACGCTGGTGGCGTTGGTGAACAACTCCGACAGCAGGGAATCGGCGTAGTTGACCATGCGCCCAAGCAGGTCCGAGCCGATGGCGATGCTCAGTTCCAGCAGCAACAGTTCGAGCAGGGTGTTGAGGTGCCCGCTGGACAGTGCTTCGCCCAGCGGCGGCATGCCACCGGCGCCGGCCAGATGCACGGCCTCATCGATGATCAACTTGCCCACGTACAGCATCGCCACCGGCATCACGGCGCGGATCAGGCGCAGGCCCAGGCTGGTCATCGTCAATACGCGGCTGGTCTGCCACACCTGCCGCAGGAAAGGCGGCAGGTTGCGCATGGCATTCATGCGTTCGCGCAGGCTGGGTTGCGGCTTGGCGGGTACAGCGGAGGGGTGCGGCATGGGCGGCTCAAACAGCGGGGGTGCGTGTTCAGGGTACCTGCAAAGCGTGGTGCATCAATGGCTGATGCGCGCGGCCTCAGCCGTCCTTGTCGAGATCGATATCGCCCATCTGCGCATCATCGCGACCATCAGGATTGTCGCGCACGGCTTCACCGCGTGAACCGAACGAACTGTTTCCCGAATCGACATGCAGATGGCTGCGCACGTTGCGCACGCCCTCGATACCGGCGATGAGTGTTTCGACAGCACGTTTGGCGGCCGCGTCGGGCACGTCGCCGGACAGCGTGACCTCGCCATCCTTCACCTGCACCAGTACCTGCGAGGACTGGCTGTGCTGGCCCAGCGTATGCACGACTTCGTCGGCGATCAGTGTGTCAGGGCGTTCTGTGGCCATTGCGATCTCCAGTGGGAGTGGGACCTGCACGATGGCGCAGACGCCGTGAGTGTGACGTCACCCGGGGCCGATGCCGAAGGGGGAGGCTGACGTGGCCGCCGCAAGGAGAGGTCGATCACCTTCGGGGAGCGCCCAGCAAACACGGGCGAAGAACTGCCTGGGGTATTACCAGTCTTGCGGCGCAAGCGGCAGCTACGAGCGGGGGCCCTCCGGCGGCGATGGGTCGGAGGACTGAAGGGCTACCGGCAGATGCCAGCCAAAGTGCATCGCCATCATCCGCAGGCCAAAACACAGGCCGGCGCCGGCCAGGGCGCAGGGCAGGGGCGGCAGGCCCAGCCAGTAGCCGATGGCCACGATCGATGCGCCGGCCAAAGCGGCCACGGCGTACAGCTCGGCCTGCAGCACCAGCGGTACCTGCGCCAGCAGCACGTCACGGGCGATGCCACCGCCGATGCCGGTCAACATGCCCAGGGCCGCCGCCATCGGCGGGTCGATGCCGTAGGACAACGCCTTCTGCGTCCCGGCCACCGCAAACAGCGCCAGTCCCATCGCATCGAACATGCGCACCGGGTACTGCATGCGCTCGATCAGCGGTGCCCAGAAGAAGGTGACAACACCGGCGGCCAGGGTGATGGCCGGATAGCGCCAGTCGCTGATCGCCGCTACCGGGGTGGCGCCGATCAGCAGGTCGCGGGTGATGCCGCCGGCCAGCGCGGCGGCGAAGGACAGCACCAGCACGCCGAAGATATCCAGCCGGCGGCGCACGCCCATCGTCGCCCCGGACAGGGCGAAGACAAAGGTGCCGATGAGGTCGAGGATCAGGACGAGCGTGTTCATGCGGTCTATTGTGCTGCCTGTCCATGCCCGCGGCCATCGGTCCGGTCTGGCGTGGATATCGCCGGGCCGGACCGGTCTGTTTACGGCAGGGGCGGCAGCAGGCCTGCGCCGAGGCGGTTCCAGGCATTGATGACCGCCACGCCCATGCTCAGGTCACTGATGCCCTTTTCGTCGAAGTGCGGTGCCAGTGCCGCGAAGGCGGCATCGGAGGGGGCGCCGTCCGGCAGTCGGGTCAGCGCTTCGGCCCAGCCCAGCGCGGCGCGCTCGCGGGCATCGAAAAAGCGGCTTTCATGCCAGGCTGGCAGCGTATCGAGCTTGCGTGGTTCGATGCCGGCCTTGCGCAGCGCGGTGCCGTGCATGTCCATGCAGTAGCCGCAGCCGTTGATCTGCGACACGCGCAGGAACACCAATTCCATCAGGTCATGCTCGAGCGAGCTGTCATGTACGGCCTTGCTGGTGGCCAACAGGCCCTTGAAGGCGTCGGCAGCCAGGCGGGTATAAGCGACGCGGGGGGAAGCAGCGGACATCGGGGATCTCCTGACGGCCGGAATGGCCGCCTTTCATCTACAGGGACGCACCAGCGTCGGCGGTCGTGACAAGCAGCGGCAACTTGTTTGGATTGAGCACGCTGTACAGCGCGACGATGCGATCACCATCTACTTCGACGGTGGTGAACGAGGCCAGCTTGCCCTGTGCGAAGCGCAGGATCGCAAGTTCACCGTTGACGTAACCCAGTCGCGCCGGCAACGCCGCGCCACGGCGCGCGATGGCCCAGTACAGGCGGCCGATACGCTCTGCGCCCCGCAGCGGTCGCACCGTGGCAGTGACCACGCCACCACCATCGGAAACGAGGGTGGCATTGGCGTGGAGCAGGGCCTGGATGGCCTCGCTGTCGCCGCGCTGCGCCGCTTCCATGAAGCGCGCCAGTAGTCGGCGGTGCTGGTCCGGAGCGGCCTGGAAGCGTGGACGCCCCGCCTGCAACCGCTGTTTCGCCCGGTGCACCAACTGCCGGCAGTTGGCCTCGCTATGCCCGATCAGTTCACCAATCTGCTGATAGCTGTGGTCGAAGGCTTCCTTGAGCAGGAACGCGGCGCGTTCTTCCGGCCCCAGCTGTTCGAGCAGGGCCAGGAAGGCGACGGAGACGTCATCGGCCAGCGCGAATACCTGTGCCGGGTCGCTGCTGGTGTCCGGTTCCAGGTGGATTTCAAGCGGTTCGGGCAGCCAGGGGCCGACGTACTGCAGGCGTTCCCGCTTGAGTGCACGCAGCCGGTCCAGGCCCAGCCGGGTGGTTGCGGTGACCAACCAGGCTTCGGCGTCGCGGATGGCACTGATATCGGCATTGGCCCAGCGCAGCCAGGCATCCTGGACGACATCTTCGGCGTCGGTACGGCTGCCCAGCAGGCGGTAGGCCAGGGCCTGCAGGCGGGGGCGGTGGGTCTGGAAAGTGATTTCGGCGTTCATGAGGCAAGGACGCAGCAAGCCGGGCCGGCGTGACAGTGTAAAAGCCCCACCCGCACAAGCGCTTTCAGACACGAGGCTCGCGGTGCCCCGGATCGCCATCGTTTCGCGGCCGAGGCCGCTCCTGCCAAGGCCGGGCAGGGCCAGGAAGCACGGCCCGCCGGCAAGGCGTAAAATGGCCGGCTGAACCCCCGCCAGCCTTCAGCAAGCGAGCAAGCCGTGACATCGATCAAGCAGGAAGATTTCATCCAGTCCGTCGCCGACGCATTGCAGTACATCTCGTACTACCACCCGGTCGACTACATCAAGAACCTCGCTGCCGCCTATGAGCGCGAGGAGTCGCCGGCCGCCAAGGAGGCGATTGCGCAGATCCTGATCAATTCGCGAATGTGCGCCGAAGGTCACCGCCCGATCTGCCAGGACACCGGCATCGTCACCGTGTTCCTGGAAATCGGCATGAACGTGCGCTGGGATGACGCCACGATGGGCGTCGAGGACATGGCCAACGAAGGCATCCGCCGCGCCTATGCCTACCCGGACAACAAGCTGCGCGCCTCGGTGCTGGCCGACCCGGCCGGCAAGCGCACCAACACCAAGGACAACACCCCCGGTGTGGTCAACGTCAAGGTCGTGCCGGGTGACACGGTCGACGTGATCGTGGCTGCCAAGGGTGGCGGCTCGGAAGCCAAGAGCAAGTTCGCCATGCTCAATCCGTCCGATTCGATCGTGGACTGGGTGCTCAAGACCGTGCCGACCATGGGCGCCGGCTGGTGCCCGCCGGGCATGCTTGGCATCGGTATCGGTGGTACTGCCGAGAAGGCGATGCTGCTGGCCAAGGAATCGCTGATGGAGCCGATCGACATCGCCGATCTGCAGGCCCGCGGCGCTTCCAACCGTGCCGAAGAGCTGCGTCTTGAGCTGTACGAAAAGGTCAACGCACTGGGTATCGGTGCGCAGGGCCTGGGCGGCCTGACCACGGTGCTCGACATCAAGGTCAAGGACTTCCCGACCCACGCCGCCAACCTGCCGGTGGCGATGATCCCGAACTGTGCGGCTACCCGCCATGCGCACTTCACCCTGGATGGCAGCGGCCCGGTGATGCTGGACCCGCCGTCGCTGGAAGACTGGCCGAAGCTGACCTACGACGCCTCCAAGGGCACCCGCGTCGATCTGGACACCATCACCCCGGAAGAAGTGGCCGCTTGGAAGCCGGGCCAGACCCTGCTGCTCAACGGCAAGCTGCTGACCGGCCGCGACGCCGCGCACAAGCGCATGGTCGAGATGCTCAACAAGGGCGAGGAACTGCCGGTCGACCTGAAGGGTCGCTTCATCTACTACGTGGGCCCGGTCGATCCGGTGCGCGACGAAGTGGTGGGTCCGGCTGGCCCGACCACCGCCACGCGCATGGACAAGTTCACCCGCCAGATCCTGGAGCAGACCGGCCTGCTGGGCATGGTCGGCAAGGCAGAGCGTGGCCCCGCCGCGATCGAGGCCATCCGTGACAACAAGTCGGCCTACCTGATGGCGGTCGGCGGCTCGGCCTACCTGGTGTCCAAGGCGATCAAGGCCTCCAAGGTCGTCGGCTTCGCCGATCTGGGCATGGAAGCCATCTACGAGTTCACCGTGCAGGACATGCCGGTGACCGTGGCGGTGGACTCCACCGGCGAGTCGGTACACAAGACCGGCCCGCGTGAGTGGCAGGCCCGCATCGGCAAGATTCCGGTGGTGGTCGAGTAATCCGCGCCCTTCACTGGTGATGCCACGACGGCCCGGGCTATGCTCGGGCCGTCGTCGTTTTCGGGCAGGTTGACTGCCGGTATGACATGGCCAGGGAGGATGCATGTCACGAGATCATGTTTGGCGCCATCGTTGGATGTGGGCAGTAGTAGTGGTCTCTGCCGTATTGGTCACTGGCTGCAGATCCTATGAGGTGGTCATGCCGGAGACGGCCGCAGGGCGGATCTGTGCGGATCAATGCTCGAGCCGCAAGACGATGTGCATCCGCGATGCCGAAATAGTCGCCCGAAACGAGGCATCCTCATGTGAGAGCAGGGCTGAAAGGGTCGAACACAAGTGTGAGCGGATTTATGTGCAGGACAAGGACGTCGAGCGGTGCGAAGTGGTCAACGGTGGGGGCTCGTTCTGTCCGGGCGTGGTTGCCAGTACCGGGCCATGCGAGGCGTCTTGGCGTAGTTGTGTGGTTGAGTGCGGCGGTCGGGTGATCGAGCGCTGACTGCGGTCACCGCCATCAGGAAGGAAAAAGTCATGCGAGCTTCCATCGTGCTGTCGGGGCTTCTGGCAGCTTTGCTGCTGGGGTGCGCTAGCTACCGGGAGGTGGCGCCGCGGAACGACCCTGCGGTCTGTGTGAACTACTGCCAGGCCCGCTACCAGGATTGCAACGCCAACCCCCGCAGCTTCGGTGATTGTGCTGAGGCGAGCCGGAACAATCAGTGCGACAAGATCACCAATCCGGAACTGCGCGGCGCCTGCCAGACGTCTCAGGCCTTCTGCCAGAATCGTTCGGCCGCAGCGGTGTGTGGCGAGCGGCTCAACAGCTGCATGGCCAGCTGCAACTGAGTCGCCGATAGTGCCGAGCCATGCTCCGGGACGCGCGTAAGGAACCCGCATCTTGGCGATGAAGGCGGCGGCAACGGCAGGAGCGCTCCAGGCGCGAAGCCGGTGAAATGGGGCGCGTTCGAGCTTCGCGGCCGAGGTCACCTACGGAAGTAGAATGCGGGCCTGTCCAACTCTGGAGGTCGCCCATGTCCGTCGTGCTGTATGGATCGCAAAGCACCGCTTCACTGGTCGTGCACTGGCTGCTCATCGAACTGGGCATCGAGCACAAACTGCATCAGCTGGATTTCGACCAGCATGAGCAGAAGTCGGCCGAATACCTCGCCCTCAATCCCGCTGGCCGTGTACCGACATTGATCATCGACGGCCAGGTGTTGACCGAATCGGCTGCCATCGCGATGCATCTGGCGGATCTGCATCCGCAGGCAGGTTTCGCGCCGGCACCGGGCAGCCATGAACGCGGTGACTACTACCGTTGGATCTGTTTCTGCGTGTACACCCTGATGCCGGCCTATCGTGCGTGGTTCTATCCGGACGAACCGGCGGGCGAGGCGAACGTCGCCGAGGTCAAGGAGCGTGCGCGTGTGCAACTGGAAACGGCCTGGCAGCAGATGGCTGACCATCTTGCTGCCGCTGGTCCTTACGCACTGGGTAAGAACATATCGGTGGTGGATTTCCTGCTGACCATGCTGATGCGCTGGAGCCGCAACATGCCGCGGCCGAGTGACCGCTGGCCGGCATTGGCTGCACATGCGGCGCTGATGAAGGCGCGCCCGGCGTTTGCCGAAGTCTATCGACGCGAAGGCATCACTGACTGGACGTGAGTTGCTGCACTTTCAACGGCTCTCTCCCTTTTTGGGGGAGAGGGGTTTGGGAAAACGGATGCATCAAGCCAGCAGAAGCAGGGCGCCCTCATCCGCTCTGTGGGTACCTTCTTCCGCCGGGGGATAGGGGAGCAATGCAGGTCATCGCAACCGGGTCCGCCAACCCAGCCCTCAATCCACGTAATCCTCGAACTTGCGCCCACCCTGGAACGGCATCAGATGCTGCTTGACGATCCCGTTCGGCACCGTCTCCAGCTTCATCACGCCGTATTCCTGCGGCCACTGTGCTTGATCACGCGGCAGCTTGAAGGTGCCCATCAGCATGTCCACCAGCGGCAGGTGGATGGCGTAGTTCACATCCACGTATTCCTGCTGCCGTGCGTGGTGCCAGTGGTGGTAACGCGGCAGCACCAGCAGGTATTCCAGCCAGCCGAAACGGATGCCGAGGTTGGCATGTGCCAGCACCGCCTGCAGTCCGACCAGGATCACATAGGCGTTCACCGCCGGGGTTGAGAACCCAAGGATCAACAGTGGTAGCAGCACTGCGCTGCGTGTCATCACGATCTCGACCAGGTGGATGCGCGAACCGGCCAGCCAATCCATGTGGCGGCTGGAGTGGTGCACGGCGTGGAAGCGCCAGAGCCACGGAATGTTGTGATATGCGCGGTGCAGCAGCGCCTGCGCCATGTCGGCGACGAACACCGCGATCAGGAACTGCGCCCACACCGGCAATGACTGGATCGCCATCTTCAGCGATGGGAATGCGGCCAATCCGGCAATGGTCGAAGTCGAGGCCGTCACCAGGATCAGGATGAACTGCACCAGCACGTGGCTCATGAAGAAGTAGGCCACGTCGGTGCGCCAGCCGGGGCGCAGCGGCGACAGCATGCGTTTGCCCAGGTAGCGCTCCAGTGGCACGAACACCAGCGCCGAGAAGAACAGCGACAGCACGAACCAGTCCAACCCCAGCGAGTAGGGTGTCTGTCCTACGCTGTCGAACTGCACATTGGTGCCGCCCAGAAGCACCGCCAGCGTCGCGCTGGCGACGCCAATGGTGGCGATGCGCTTGTTGCGGTCTCGCAGGATCGCCGTCGTGCCCATGATGAACGCCGCTGCCAGGCCAACCAGCAGCAGGTGGCGGGCGAAGTGCTCGTTGTAGACCGCCCGGAACTCGCGGCTGGTGAGCAGTTCCGGGAAGTGGAAGCACGCCACGGCCATCAGGCTCAACAGCCCCAGCAGTGCCGAGCCATAGGCGAAGAACGAACGGTGTTGTCGGAGCATGCGCGGACTTCCTGTCTGTGACCCGGGGATTCTGCCTGTCGGAACGGCCCTCCGAAAGCCCCGGAGCACGGTGGCGAATGCTCGCGCCGGTGCACTTCACGCTGGCTGTGCAGTCATCGGCGTAGGCTGCCGCGGGCAAAGGCAACGGGGGTGGGTCCTGGCCACGCCCGACGCTCCCCTCGATCGTTTCGGAGTGTGCAGATGGCTGTCCTCAGTGTCGCTGCAAGTAAAAATGACCATGTCCAGGGAAGCCTGGATGCCCCCGTGGTGCTGGTGGAGTACGCCGACTACCAGTGCCCGCATTGCGGCGAGGTGTTCTCGCTGGTGCAGCGTTTACAACAGCGCTTCGGTGATGCGTTGTGCGTGGTGTTCCGCAATTTTCCGCTGGTGCAGTCGCACCCGCAGGCATTGCCGGCGGCCATCGTGGCTGAGCATGCCGCCGCGCACGGCCAGTTCTGGCCGGCGCACGATGCGCTGTTCCGCAGCCAGCAGCAGCTGGGCGAGGTGGTCTACCGCGAACTGATGCGCGAACTGGGCCTGTCGGCAGACGCGATGATGGCGGCGATGGAGACGCCGGCCTATATGCAGCGCATCCAGAACGATATTGAAGGCGGGGTGCGCAGCGGGGTCAAAGGTACACCGACCTTCTTCGTCAATGGCGAGATATTCACGCCGCAGAGCAGTTTCGAGGAGCTCTACGAGCGGATCAACGCGGTGGTCACCCATGCCGTCTGAAACGCACCGGACGCGTCGATGACGTGCCCGGTGGTGGAGCTGTCTGACGTCAATCCAGCAGCGAATGCACGGTTTCCGGTGGGCGGCACAGTGCCGTGCCTTTGGCGGTACGCACGATGGGACGATTGATCAACGTCGGGTGCGCAGCCATGGCCTCGATCAGCGCCGCCTCATTGTCGAGCTTCATGGCCAGCCCCAGCTCGGCATACGCGGCTTCCTTGGTGCGCAGCAGGTCGCGCGCGGGTAGGCGCATTTCCCCCAACAACGTCCGCAACTCCGCGGACGAAGGCGGGGTGTCGAGGTAGTTGATGATCTCGATGTCAGCGCCCGCCTCCTGCAGCAGGGTCAGGGCGCCGCGTGAGTTGGAGCAGCGGTTGTTGTGCCAGATCGTTGCTTTCATGCGCTCAGAACCACTCCAACAGGGACACACCGACGCCGATGTAAGTGGCGCGGTGGTTGTAGTCGATCATGCTTTCACCGTAACCATCGAACACCTGCACATGGCCGCGCAGCAGGTTGTTGATCGGGAAGCCGTAGTCCAGCTGCACCGAACCATGTGCGCGGTCACCACTGCGCAGCGAGTGGCGGCCGGTCAGTGCCAGCTCGTGCCCGTTGCGGTTGTAGACCAGGGTGGCGTCACCACGGCCGATGTAGTCCTCGATGTCCGGGTTGTTGTCCTCGCTGCGGCTTTCCGGGATCCGGTACCAGGGGCGCAGCATGATCGCCCAGTTCTCACGGTCCAGGCCGACATTGAGGATCACCCGGTTCCAGCTGCGTGACAGCGGATCGCTGCGACCATTGGACTGGTGGTTGAGGCTGATGCCGGTCATGCGTCCATTCCACCCGAACAGCGAGTAGCCGTTGCGGAAGGTCAGCATCACCTCGGGCTCGTAATTGGTCTCGCGGAAGGGCCGCGAAAGTTCGCTGTTGTAGGCCTGCCAGCGCGAGCTCTGGGTGTAGCCCACCCAGATGTCGCCGTTGTCGCCGAACAGGTTCTCGGTGACCTTGGTCTTGAAGCTGAGCTGGAACTTCAGCTCGGTACCGTCCAGTTCCTCCGGCGCGGTGACGGAGTTGTTGGGGTTGGGCGAGTGCGGCATCACGTTGGGCTTGCTGCTCCAGAATGCAGGCAGCAGGTAAACCGGCTTGTAGGCACGCAGTTGGAACAGGCCCAGCTTGGAGTCCTTGGCCAGCTCCCAGCGGCTGTCCAGCAGCGAGCCACGGCCGGCATTGGCGGCCAGCGAATCCAGTTCGTCATGGGCGAACAATTCGTTGCGGCGGGGATTCTGTTCGTCCAGTGCCTTGGCGCTGGCCTTGGCTTCCTTGCGTGCCATGAGCGCGGCACTGGCGGCGGCATCGGCGGCACGGGTGTCGGCGGGGCTGCGACCCAATGCCTTGTCGTAGCAGGCCAGGCGGGCAGCATCGAAATCCAGGGCGAAGCAGGCCTCCGGCGAGGCGGGCTCAGGAGCGGCTTCCTGGGCCAAGAGGGGGGTGCTGGCGCCACCCAGGGCAATCAGCAAGGCGTAGTGCAGGGGCGTATTTCGCATGGTGTGCATCCGGTCGCTACGAGGGGCCGGGTTGCCCCGGGACACGCGGGTGTCCCGGGGCAACGAATTGGCTTTGAGGGGATTGTCGATGATTGTCCCGTGGAGGGGGAGTCGTGATGCTGCCAGGTCACATGAACCAGGCAGCCGCGAACAGGCCGATCATCGCCATGGCCAGGCCCAGTTTGAGCGCCACGCCCAACACGATGCCCAGCCAGGTGCCCAGGCCGACCTTGGTTGCCTGGCCGAGCTGGCGCCCGTGTACATACTCGCCGATCAGGGCGCCGGCAAACGGGCCGACAAACAGGCCGATGGGCATGAAAAACAGCCCGGCCACCGTACCGATGGCTGCACCAAGCAGGGCCATCCGGCTGGCACCCACCTTCTGCGCGCCGATCACCGTGGACAGCACATCGACCACCACCGAGATCAGGGTCAGCACCCCCAGCACCACCAAGGGCAGCCAGCCGACCCGTTCGAAGCCCTCGGTCCAGGCGGCCACCAGCAGGCCAATGAACACCAGCGGGACGCCCGGCAGGGCGGGCAGGATGATGCCGGCCAAGCCGACGATGACCAGCAGGGCGGCAATCAGATAGAAGATGAATGAATAGTCCATGTCAACTCTGAGGAAGGACGAATAGGGGTTGACTTTAGTGCTTCAGCAGGATTGCAATTTGATTTGCCCCGGGTTAAGTTGCAGCCGCTGAGCTTGGCAAGGTCACCGTGAATCGTGGCCTGATGGGTAGATCGAATGATTTGCTGCATCGTTGCACCTCGCTTCCTCCTTGCAATCAGCCGCCTTAAGGGGCGTTCCATCAAACGAGAGAGAGCACCAGGGAGTTAGTGAGATGTCCGATCGCGAAACCGGTACCGTCAAGTGGTTCAATGATGCCAAGGGCTTCGGCTTCATCAGCCGTGAAAGTGGCGAGGATGTGTTCGTGCACTTCCGCGCCATCCAGTCCGATGGCTTCAAGAGCCTGAAGGAAGGCCAGCAGGTCACCTTCACCGTCGTCCAGGGCCAGAAGGGCCTGCAGGCCGACGCCGTGCAGCCGGTCTGAGACCTGCCGCACATAGAACGAAGAAAGGCCCGCGCAAGCGGGCCTTTCTTTTTGCCGGAAGGCAGCGCCGACAACTCAGCGCAGCACGACGCGGCCGTTGACCACGCGGACGTAGGTGTTCTCGCGGATGCCACCCAGATCCTTCTGGTTGACCATGATCACGCGGCCGTCGTCCATGCGCACCTGGATGTCGTAAGAGTTGCCGGTGACGTTCTGCTGGATCTTGTTGCCGGCCAGTGCGCCACCGACAGCGCCTGCCACGGCAGCGATGTTCTGGTTGCCCTTGCTGCCGCCGGTGTGGTCGGAGATTTCATGGCCGGCGACGGCGCCCACCAGCCCGCCAAGGATGGCGCCGGTAGCAGTCGGTGCGGTGCGGCCGGAGGCGACGGTGTTGATGCGGGTAACGATGCCGCAGTCGTTGCATCGGTTCTGGTTGTAGCCGTTGTCGTAACCGCCGCCGCTGTTGCCGCCGTAATTGCCGCCGTTGCTGTAACCCGGGGAGGTGGCGCAACCGGCCAGGGCCAGGCTGGCAATTGCGCCTACGGCGATCAGTCGAATCTTCATGGTGTTTGTCCTTGCCAGATGAGGATGACGGTATGAGGGCATATCCGTCGCGAAGATCGTGTCGTTTTCCATGTGAATGGAGGGCCAACCACATGTTCAGAACCTGTACTTACTTGAAATCCTGGTGACAGGCCTTGCAGTCGTTGCCGATCTTCTGCGCCACCACCGCCAGCGTTGCGCAGTCCGCCGGCGGCTTGGCCAGGGCATCGTTCAACGTGGCACGGAAGCGGCTGGCGTGCAGCTGGAAGCGCTGGTCATCGCGCAGGCTGGGGAACGCCGTCTCCAGGTCATTGGACAGCGCGCGCAGAGTCTGCAGGCGCGGCGTGGTGTCGTTGATGGTGCAGCGATTCTGCTTCTGGCTGTCGCTGAGCAACTGCGCCTGCTTGGACATCACTGTCATCAGGCTGCTCGGGAAGTGGTCCTGGCGGGCCTGCAGGGCGCGCATGCCCATCACCGTGGTCACTGCGCCGATCAACAACCCGGCGATGAGCACGAACAAATAACGGGAGGCTTTGGACGGCGGGCGGACGGGGTCGGTCATTGCGTTGGCTCCAGAGGCTACGTTGCAGTGAGGGGGTGATGTTCGCTCATTATGCCGCCAAGGCTAAAATGCGCCGATGAAAGAACAACTGCGTGAGCGATTTGCCGGCGTCGACCGGCTGTACGGAGCGGGCACCATTGAACATCTGGCCACCTGCAGGGTGGCGGTGGTCGGCATGGGTGGTGTGGGTTCGTGGGTGGTGGAGGCGCTGGTGCGTTCGGCCGTGGGCCACCTCACGTTGATTGACGCCGACGATATCTGTGTGTCCAACAGCAACCGCCAGTTGCCGGCGATGGCCGGCCAGTACGGGCGCAACAAGGCGTTGGCGATGGCCGAGCGCTGCCGGGCGATCAATCCGGATGTGGACGTGGATGCGGTGGAGTCCTTTCTCACCAGCTCCAACATGGAGCAGTTGCTGGACCGTGGTTTCGACCTGGTGATCGACGCCTGTGACGCTTTCCGGGTGAAGGTGGAGACCATCGCCTGGTGTCGCCGTCGCAAATTGCCGCTGATCACCGTGGGCGCGGCCGGTGGTCGTACCGACCCGACCCTGGTGCGGGTGCGTGACGTGTCACGCACCGAACATGACGCGATGATGGCGCTGATCCGCAAGAAGCTGCGCAGCGAATTCAACTTCCCCAAGAACGCGCAACGCTATTTCGGCGTGCCGGCAGTGTATTCGCTGGAGAACGTGAAGTACCCGCAGGCCGATGGCAGCGTCTGCGGCGTGCGGCCGAACCTGGGGCCTGATGAAGCGATGAAGCTCGACTGTGGCGCAGGCCTTGGGGCGGCAACGCACATCACCGGTGCGTTTGCTTTCGTCGCGGTAGGCAAGGCGCTGGAAATGCTGCTCAAGAAGCGCGAAGCCAAGCCAGCGCAAGGCGCTGCTACAGCGGTTTGAGCCCAAACAGGCGCTGGGCATTGGCGCTGGTCTGCGTCGCGATTTCTTCGGCTGTCTGCCCGCGAAGTTCGGCCACGGTTTCAAGGATGACGCTCAGCCGTGCGGGCTCGTTGCGCTGGCCACGGATGCCGGCATCGGGTTGATCCGGGGCATCGGTTTCCAGCAGCAGGTATTCCAGCGGCATCTGTGCCACCAGGGTGCGCAGGCGATTGGCGCGCGGGTAGGTCAGTGGCCCTCCCAGGCCGATCATGAAGCCCAGGTTCCACAGCTGTCGGGCCTGCTCGGGGCTGCCCGAGAAACTGTGTACCACCCCGCGCAGCGCCCCGGTCCGGCGGATGCGCTGGATCACCTCGTCCACCGCACGCCGGGCATGCACCACCAGCGGTAGCTGGTAGCTGTGCGCCAGTTCCAGTTGGCCCTGGAAGAAGAAGCGTTGGCGTTCGGGGTCCAGGTCCTCGACGAAGAAGTCCAAGCCGCACTCGCCGATGGCAGACGGTGATTCGCGTTCGATCCATTCCCGCAGCAACGGCAGATGTTCAGGCCGGTGCTCGGCAAGAAACATCGGATGCAGGCCATATGCGGGATGCAGGCCCGGCCGGGAGGCGCATACCTGCTGCAGCTTGGGCCAGCTGGCGGCGGTTACCGCCGGGATGACCTGCTGGCGTACCCCGGCCGCTTGGGCGCGGGCCAGCACGGCCTCACGGTCGCTGTCGAATGCGTCGGCATCCAGATGGCAATGGCTGTCTACCAGCTGCACGGTTCAGGGCTTGCGGGGCAGGGTGGGCGGCTCGCCCACCGGGTCCTTGCGACGCTTCCAGTTGGCCAGGAGCACGGTGCTCAGGCCGAACAGGATCTCGTCGAGGAACGGCAGCGGATCAGGCAGCAGCATGCTGATGGCAAACAGGGCCGCAGTGATCTTGAACAGAGTGGGATACCGCAGCTTGCGCGCCCAGTTCATGAACGGCGTCAGCATCATGGTCGACATGGCAAATCCTGTTGTAGGGAGGACCAACAGCCGTGATATTGCGACGGTCGCAGCGTTTTCGATAGATGGCCGCCTGAGGTACCGGCCTCTGTTCAGCTTGATCGTGCTGGAATCGCCCCATATCAGAGCGCGGCCAAGCCGCTGGGAGCCCCCTATGAAGAGCACTACGACAACCATCCTGGTGGCAACCGGCGCACTGCTGGTCGGTGGTATCGCCACCGCCGCCTTCATGCAGGGCCGCGACAAGGCCACCACGCTGCCGGCGGCTGAAACACCGGCCCCGATGGTGGACGGTAGCCTCCCGGCCGACGATGCAGCGACCGATGCGCTCGCGGCAACCGGCAACAAGCTGGAGTACGCCGACGTGCTCAAGGTCGCCCCGGTGACCCAGAAAGAACGCATCTACGGCACCGTGACCGGCAGCGATCCGATCCGCGAGACCTCGAGCACCAGCACCCCGCATGAAGTCTGCGAAGACGTGGTGGTGCAGGAGCGCTTGCCCGAGCGCGATGGCAATGTCGGTGGCACGGTTGCCGGTGCGGTGATCGGCGGCCTGCTGGGCAACCAGGTGGGCGGCGGCAACGGCAAGAAGGCGGCCACCGCGTTGGGTGCAGCTGCAGGTGGTGTGATCGGCAACCAGGTCGACAAGCGCCATGTGGGCGGCCGTGTGGTCAATCGTACCGAACGCCAGTGCCACACCGAGCAGCGCACGGCGGAATCCAGCCGCGTCACCGGCTACAACGTCACCTACCGCAAGCCCGATGGCAGCACCGGGACCATGCGCATGGACAGCAAGCCGGGTGAGCGCGTGTCGCTGGGCAATGCCGACCAGACCATCGGGTATGACGTGACCTACCGTTATGACGGCCAGGAAAAGACCGTGCGCATGGACAACCGTCCGGCCAGCGATCGCCTGCCGGTACTGGATGGCCAGATCGTGACCCAGACGGCAGCCGTCGACGGCAGCAGCAACCGCCAGTAAGGCGTGGGATCGAAGGACGATGTGGAAGGCCGGCGCAAGCCGGCTTTCCGCGTTTCGGGGGGATGCAGTTCCCCTGTCGGGTGCTAGCGTTAGACGACTCATCAACGGAGCAGACAACCATGAGCGTCTTCGACCTGCGCCTGGAAACCGAACGACTGTTGTTGCGCCCGCCAACTGTGCAGGACTTCGAAGCCTTCGCCGCGTTCTGCGCCGACCCGATCACCATGCAGCACCTTGGTGGTGTGCAGGCCAAGCCGGTGGCTTGGCGCAGCTTCGCCGGGCTGGTGGGAAGTTGGCAGTTGCTGGGTTACTCGATGTTCTCGGTAATCGAGAAGAGCAGCGGCCGCTGGATGGGGCGCGTCGGGCCGTGGCAACCGTATGGGTGGCCGGGCACCGAAGTGGGCTGGAGCATCGCCTCCGAGTTCTGGGGCAGGGGATATGCCCCGGAGGCGGCGCGGGCAAGCATCGACTGGGCGTTCGACACGCTGGGCTGGAGTGAGGTCATCCATACCATTGCGCCGGATAACACCAACTCACAGGTGGTTGCGCGCAAGTTGGGCTCGAGCATCCTGCGCAGCACGCACCTGCCGCCGCCGAGCGAAGTACTGGTGGATGTCTGGGGGCAATCGCGTGCGCAGTGGTTGGCGCAACGCCGCTAGCGCCAGCCTGTGCGCGGCGGCGAGGTCGTGCAGTGGAGTGTGGCGCCGCCATGTGGCCGGAAGGTCGCGACATTTGCTGCAATTGCAGCTTTACCCCGCTGCGGGAAGTCCGGTCAAATGAGCGCAGTCACCTGCCATCGCGGCAGGCGGGAGAACCGGTTCAGTGAGTAATTCTGGGGCTGCGTTGACGGTGTATGGCATGTCCACGTCGGGCAATTGTCACAAGGTGCGATTGCTGCTGGAACAGTTGGGTACACGCTACGACTGGTGCGAGGTGGACAGTGCCGGTGGCCAGACCCGGACGCCGGAATTCCTGGCGATGAACCCGAACGGCAAAGTACCGTTGGTTCGGCGAAACGATGGCCGCGTGCTCACCGAATCCAATGCCATCCTGTTCTGGTTGGCCGAGGGTACGCCGTTCCTCCCGGTCGACGGCTGGCAGCGCGCACAGGCGTTGTCATGGATGTTTTTCGAGCAGTACAGCCACGAGCCCTACATCGCAGTGGCGCGTTTCATCTGCGGCTGGACGCCGGCCGATTCACCCCGTCGTACTGATCTGCCGAGGCTGCGTGAGCGCGGCCACGAAGCGCTGTCGGTGATGGAGCAGCATCTGGCTGCACATGACTGGTTCACCGGCCCGCATTACGGCATCGCCGATATCGCACTGTATGCCTATACCTCGGTCGCCGAGGACGGTGGACTGGTCTTGTCGGCCTATCCGGCCTTGCAGCGCTGGTTGCAACGCGTGCATGAGCAGCCGGGTTTCGTGTCGATGGCCCCGCCCGCTGCGGAGGTGCAGGCCCGCTTTATCGCTTCGCGTTGAATCCCAATCCCCCGCAATACCTGTCTGCCTTGTGGAGTCTGTCTGCATGTTCGCTCGTGTACCGAATCCCATTCCGGCCCGCATGAAGGGCCTGAACCGCGCTGAGATCTGCGATACCAATTTCATCGATCACGTCAAAGGCCTGGGGCAGGGGCCAGACTCGGGCCCGCAGGATGCGGCGCCGGTACTGCCGGGCAGCGCACTGGATGCGAAAGGATTCCGCGAACTGTTCGAGTCGCAGTTGATCAGCCGCCATCTGGATCTGATGGCGCGCGTGCTGCGCGTTCAGAACAAGGTCTTCTACACGATTGGCTCCTCCGGCCACGAAGGCAATGCGATGGTGGCGCGAGCCACCCGCCACACCGACCCCGCGTTCCTGCACTACCGCTCCGGCGGCTTCATGGCCGAGCGCTTCCGCAAGCTGCCGGGCATGGACCCGGTGATGGATTCGGCATTGTCCTTCGCTGCCAGCAAGGACGACCCGGCCAGTGGCGGCCGTCACAAGGTGTGGGGCAGCAAGCCGTTGTGGGTGCTGCCGCAGACCTCGACCATTGCCTCGCACCTGCCCAAGGCGCTGGGCACTGCGATGGCAATCGAAGCGGGCAAGCGCTTGGGCTCCGCCCTGCCGATACCCGATGACAGTATCGCCATCTGCTCTTTCGGTGATGCCTCGGCCAACCACGCCACCGCGCAGACGGCATTCAATGCCGCGGCATGGAGCAGCTTCCAGAAGCTGCCGGCGCCGGTGTTGTTCGTCTGCGAAGACAACGGCATCGGCATCTCGGTGAAGACGCCGGAAGGCTGGATCGGTGAGAGCTTCCGCCATCGCCCGGGGCTGGACTACTTTCAGGCCGACGGCCTGGATCTGGCCAATGGTTATGCCGATGTGCAGCGTGCCGTCGACCATTGCCGGCGCACGCGTCGGCCCACCTTCCTGCACCTGCGCACCACGCGTTTGATGGGCCATGCCGGCACCGATTTCGAGATCGAATGGCGCGCGCTGGAAGAGCTGTGTGCGGTGGAAGCGGGCGATCCGCTGTTGCGCTCGGCGCAGATCGCCATCGCGTCGGGTTTGATGGACAAGGAAGAAGTGCTGGCGCTGTACGAGCACACGCGCAAGCGCTGTTTCGAGGCAGCCGAAGCAGCCGACCAGCGCCCGCGCCTGAAGAGCCTGCAGGAAGTAGTGACGCCGCTGGCGCCCTACACGCCGGACAAGGTGCATGCCGAAGCCAACCGCGCCGACTACAGTGAGCGCCGCCTGCAGGTGTTTGGCAGCGAAGCGGCATTGCCGGAGAGCCAGCCGCCCAGGCATCTGGCCATCCAGATCAACCAGGCCCTGCACGACCTGTTCTGCAAGTACCCGGAGACGCTGCTGTTCGGCGAGGACGTGGCACAGAAGGGCGGCGTCTACACGGTGACCAAGGGCCTGCAGAAGGCGTTTGGCCCGCGTCGCGTGTTCAACACCCTGCTGGACGAAACCATGATCCTGGGCATGGCCCAGGGTTTCGCCAACATGGGCCTGCTGCCGCTGCCGGAAATCCAGTACCTGGCCTATCTGCACAATGCCGTGGACCAGGTGCGTGGCGAGGCGTGCTCGCTGCAGTTCTTCTCCAATGATCAATACCGCAACCCGATGTTGATCCGCATTGCCGGGCTGGGTTACCAGAAGGGCTTTGGCGGCCACTTCCACAATGACAATTCGATCACCGCCATCCGTGACATTCCGGGCTTGGTGGTGGGGTGCCCATCGCGCGGCGATGATGCGGCGGCGATGCTGCGTACCCTGGCGGCGTTGGCCAAGGTGGACGGTCGCGTGTGCATCTTCCTCGAGCCCATCGCGCTGTACATGACCAAGGATCTGCATGAAGCCGGCGATGGCCAGTGGCTGTTTCCGTATCCAGCGCCGGGGCAGAGCATCGCGCTGGGCGAAGGACGCGTTTACGGCGAGGGCAATGACGACCTGGTGATCTTCAGCTATGGCAACGGCGTACCGATGAGCCTGCGTGCTGCACGCAGCATCGAGCAGGCTCATGGATGGAAGGTGCGGGTGATCGACCTGCGCTGGCTGGTGCCGCTCAACGATGCCTGGATTGCCGAACAGGCCCGGGGCGCCAAGCGCATCATCGTCGTGGATGAAGGCCGCCACAGTGCCGGTGTGGGCGAGGGCGTGATCACTGCACTGGTCGAAGCCGGGTTGGGCAATGTGCCGCTGCGGCGGGTGACCGGCGCCGATACCTATACGCCGTTGGCCGGCGCGGCATTGCTGGTGCTGCCGGGTGATGCCGATGTGGTGGCTGCGGCGGCCGAGCTGGGATGACGGGAGGGTTCGCGTGCTTCGCCTTCGTTCGCGGGGCGGAGTCGGGCGGGCACGCGACGGTCAGGCTTGCGGCGCACTGGGCGCGCTTGCGACAGCACACGGCAGGCGGCGGAGCGGGGGGGAGCTGCGGAAACGGCGAACCCCTTCACTCCGTCCAAAGCCTTCGCTGGCTAGCCTGTTGGCTCCATTCGCAGTGAGGTCGCCATGAGCCACTACAAGATCGCGGTATTCGTCGGCAGTCTGCGCAAGGAGTCGATCAATCGTCAGCTGGCGCATGCACTGGAAAAGCTGGCCGGTGATCGCGCCAGTTTCGAATACATCAAGATCGACGACATCCCGCTCTACAACCAGGATCACGACAAGCAGTTTCCGGCGCAGGGCACGCGCATGAAAGGCCAGGTCCGCGCGGCCGACGCGGTGCTGTTCGTCACCCCGGAGTACAACCGCTCCATTCCCGGTGTGCTCAAGAACGCCATCGACACCGCATCACGCCCCTATGGTGACAATGCATTCGCAGGCAAACCGGCGGCGGTGATCGGCAGTTCCATCGGTGCCATCGGCAGCGCGCTGGCCCAGCAGCATCTGCGCAATGTGCTGGTATTCGTGAACCTGGCGGTCATGGCGCAGCCGGAGGCCTTCGTGCACTACAAGGAGGGTCTGATCGAAGCCGACGGTACGATCAGCAACGAAGGCACGCGCAAGTTCCTGCAGGATTACATGGACGCCTTTCTGGACTGGATCCAGGTTCACCACAAGGGCTGAACCCCGGCGTGTCCGCGGTGCGGCGGGGTCGCCCCCCGGGGCCTGCATTTGCGATAATCAGCGCCCCGGTGCCGCAATGGTGCCGGGCGCGTCTTTCTGTATGACCACCCAATCCGCGCCTCCCGGGCATCCGTCCGGGGCTTGAGTTGTGGACAGGTTATCCACAGAGTTGTCCGTACCCCGGTGGCCGACGCCCACCTACCATGGCCGCACGGCCTTACTGTAGGAAAAACGCTTTTCATGCCCGCTCGTACTGGTTTCCGATCCGACCGCAATGACCGCTCCGAGCGCAGTGAACAGCGCATCGACGCCCTGCGCGTCCCCCCGCATTCGGTGGAAGCCGAACAGGCGGTGCTGGGTGGCTTGATGCTGGCGCCGGAGGCGTATGACCGGGTCAACGAGGCGCTGACCGAGAAAGATTTCTACCGTCGTGATCACCAGCTCATCTACCGTGCCATCCGCGAACTGTCCGAGCGCGACCGTCCGTTCGATGCGGTGACACTCGGCGAGTGGTTCGAGTCGCAGGGCAAGATGGACCAGGTGGGCGATGGTGCCTATCTGATCGAACTGGCCAGCACCACGCCATCGGCCGCCAACATCGGCGCCTATGCGGAGATCGTGCGCGACAAGGCGGTGCTGCGGCAGCTGATCCAGGTGGGCACGGACATCGTCAACGACGGCTTCCAGCCCGAAGGTCGCGACAGCTCCGAGCTGCTGCAGACCGCGGAAAAGTCGGTCTTCGCCATCGCCGAACAGGGCGCACGCGGGCGTACCGACTTCGTGGCCATGCCCGGCGCGTTGAAGGACGCCTTCGAGGAGCTGCGCAACCGCTTCGAGAACGGCGGCAACATCACCGGCCTGCCAACCGGCTACACCGATTTCGATGCGATGACCGCCGGTCTGCAGCCAACCGACCTGATCATCCTTGCCGCGCGTCCTGCGATGGGTAAAACCACGTTGGCGCTGAACATCGCCGAGTACGCCGCGATCAAGTCCAAGAAGGGCGTGGCGGTGTTCTCGATGGAAATGTCTGCTTCGCAGCTGGCCATGCGTCTGATCTCCTCCAACGGCCGCATCAATGCGCAGCGCCTGCGTACCGGCCAGCTGGAAGACGAGGACTGGAGCCGTGTCACCGGCGCCATCCGCATGCTGAAGGAAACCAAGATCTTCATCGACGATACGCCCGGCGTGTCGCCGGAGATCCTGCGTTCCAAGTGCCGGCGTCTCAAACGCGAACACGACCTGGGCCTGATCGTCATCGACTACCTGCAGCTGATGAGCGTGCCGGGCAACAGCGAGAACCGCGCTACCGAGATCTCGGAAATCTCGCGTGGCCTGAAGGGCCTGGCCAAGGAACTGAACGTGCCGGTGATCGCGCTGTCACAGCTCAACCGCTCGTTGGAAACGCGTACCGACAAGCGTCCGGTGATGGCTGACCTTCGCGAATCCGGCGCTATCGAGCAGGATGCGGACATGATCGTCTTCATCTACCGCGACGATTACTACAACAAGGAAACGTCGCCGGACAAGGGCCTGGCCGAGATCATCATCGGCAAGCACCGTGGTGGCCCGACCGGCTCGTGCAAGCTGAAATTCTTCGGTGAGTACACCCGATTCGACAACCTCAGCCATGATTCGGTGGGTTCGTTCGAGTAAGCGGGGGACAAGCGCATGTCAGTAGCCATAGTCTGGTTCAGGCGTGACCTGCGCCTGCGCGACAACCCCGCGCTGCAGGCGGCGATCGAGGCCGGCCACACGGTGCTGCCGGTCTACATCCACGCGCCGGAAGAAGAGGGTGCGTGGGCGCCGGGTGCTGCGTCCAATGCGTGGCTGCACCGTTCATTGCAGCAGCTTGATGCCGACCTGCGCCGCACCGGTTCATCGCTGGTGCTGCGCCGTGGCGACAGCATGGCGCAGCTGCAGGCGTTGATCGCACAGAGCGGTGCGGAAGCGGTTTACTGGAACCGCAAATACGAGCCTGCCACACAGCCGCGCGATGCGGCGATCAAGCGTGGCCTGCGCGAACAGGGTCTGCATGTGGAAAGCCATAACGGCTATCTGCTGTTCGAGCCGTGGGAACTGGCGACGCTGCAGGGCGGGCCGTACAAGGTGTTCACCCCGTTCTGGCGCAACGCGTTGAGCCACTGGCGCCTGCCGGCATTGTCGGCGGCGCCGTCCGTGCTGGTGTCGCCAAAGGTCGACAGCCTCGCGCTGAACGACTTGGGCCTGCAGCCGCAGCTTGGCTGGGATGCAGGTTTCTGGGCGCATTGGCAGCCCGGCGAGAGCGGTGCACAGGAAGCGCTGGAGGTGTTCATCGACGGCGCGCTCAACGGGTATCGGGAGCAGCGTGATCTGCCGGATCGTGTCGGCACCTCGCGGCTGTCGCCGCATCTGCACTTCGGCGAGATCGCGCCCTGGCATATCGCGCATGCGCTGGAATCACAGCGCAGCGCCGGTCGCGATGCTGATATCGACGGCTTCCTGCGGCAGCTGGGCTGGCGTGAATTCTCGTGGCACCTGCTGCATCACTTCCCGCAGACCTCCGATGCCAATCTCAACCCGGGTTTCGATGGTTTTGCGTGGGCGCCGGTGCAACCCGGGTTGCTGGAAGCCTGGCAGCACGGCCGCACCGGTATTCCGATCATCGATGCCGGCATGCGTGAGTTGTGGGCCACCGGAACCATGCATAACCGGGTACGGATGCTGGTGGGCAGCTTTCTGTGCAAGCACCTGCGCATGCATTGGAGGGAGGGCGCGCGTTGGTTCTGGGACACGCTGGTCGATGCCGACCTGGCCAACAACAGCATGGGCTGGCAATGGGTGGCCGGGACCGGCGCCGATGCGGCGCCGTATTTCCGCGTGTTCAACCCGGTGACGCAGGCGCAGAAGTTTGATCCGCAGGCGCGCTACATCACCCGATGGGTGCCGGAATTGGCTGCTTTGCCGCTGAAATCCCGGTTTGCCCCTTGGCTGTCACCAACCCTGCTGGCGCAGGCGGCACCGTTGTATCCAACGCAGCCGCTGGTGGATCTTGCCGAAGGCCGGGCGGCCGCATTGGACGCTTACCACCGTCGCCGATGAGAGTTTGAACGGTTCAGACAGAAAGATGAATGGAGCCTTGTGCTGCCCGGTTTCCATCATGCCGACATCGCATTGCTGTGTTTATCCTTGCCCGGCACCCACAAGGCCGACCGGCCCCCGAAGGAGTTTCATATGACCACCCGCAACGTGATTCGCAATATTTCCATCGGCCTGGTGGCCGCTGCCATTCTTTCGGGCTGCGCTACCGGTGGTTCGTATGTGCAGCAGGACCAGTACGGCAATACCCCGCAGCAGCAGAACAAGACCGGCAAGGGCGCGCTGATCGGCACCGCCATTGGTGTGGCTGCGGGCCTGCTCAGCGGTGGCGATGCCACCGAACGTCGCCAGCGTGCGATGGTCGGCGCCGGTATCGGCGCGCTGGGCGGCGCAGCGGTCGGCAACTACCAGGACCGCCAGGAGCGTGCCCTGCGTGAGCGCACCGCCAACACCGGCATCGACGTGCAGCGCGACGGCGACAACATCACCTTGAACCTGCCTGATGGCATTACCTTCGATTTCAACAAGACCACGCTCAAGCCGCAGTTCTACAGCGCGCTCAACGGCGTTGCCAGCACCCTGAACGAATACAACCAGACCATGATTGAAGTGGTCGGCCACACCGACAGCATCGGTACCGACGCGGTCAACAACCGCATCTCCAAGGAACGTGCCGATGCCGTGGCTGCCTACCTGGCCGCGCAGGGCGTGCAGCGCGCGCGTATCGAAACGCTGGGTGCGGGCAAGTCCTATCCGATCGCCGACAACAGCACCGATGCCGGCCGTGCGCAGAACCGCCGCGTCGAAATCCGTGTGATCCCGTTGCGTTCGTGATCGACGCCGCCGCATGTGTCAGCAGAAAGGGCCGCGAAAGCGGCCCTTTCTTTATGGGCTGCGTGAGATCCGGAAAGTGCTACGGCGCCACCGCGATGCTGTTGCGGCCCTGATGTTTGGCTTGATACAGCGCCGCATCCGCACGCGCGAACCAGTCCTGCCAGCGCTGCTCGCCGGCATACATTGCCGCACCCAGCGACACCGTGATGCGCCCGTCGGGGCCACGCAGTGCCTGATACACCGCTTTGCGGATGCGTTCGGCAAAACACTCCAGCGCCTCGCGTGAGCCGGTTTCGGCAAGGATCACGAATTCCTCGCCGCCGAAGCGGAACACCTTGTCGTTCTCGCGCAGCTCGAACCGCAGGATCGCGGCAAGGTCGGACAGCGCGACATCACCGGCGGCATGCCCATGCCGGTCGTTGATCGCCTTGAAGTAGTCGATGTCCAGCACCAGCAGCGCCTGCCGGGTGCGGCTTTCGCGGCTGCCGGACAGTTGCCGGAGCAGTGCCTTCTCGAGGGCACGGCGGTTGGGTAGGCCGGTGAGCGCGTCCTGCCAGGCCAGCTCTTCCAACTGCATGCGGTCGCCCTGCATGCGTCGGGAGAAGTGATAGCCGAAGCCGAAGGTCAGAGTGATGGCAACCAATGCCTGCAGATGCGCCTGCGCCCCGAGCAGCAAGCCCGGCATTGCCAGCAGCGCGGCGATCAACAGCAGGTTGATCGGCGTGGCGATCTGGTTGTGCACGATGAAAGCATTGGACATCAGTGCCAGGCACACCCAGGGCAGGGCGCTCTGACCCAGCACCCAGGCCGCCAGCACGCTGCCGCAGGCATTGGCCAGGCAAAGCAGTACGCCGGCCATCAGCAGTCGTTGCCGGTTGCGGTGTGCGAACACCGCTGCCACACCTGCCAATAGCGCCAGGGCGAAGCTGCCTGCGGCGAGCCCGTGGCGGCTCTCCAGCAGCAACCAGCCGGCAAAGAACAGCAAAGCCAAGGTGGTGATCGGGGCGATGGTGCGCAGTGGCACGCTGCGCAGTGCGTGCGACAAGGGAGAGACGGGACGCTGGCCGCCGACAGGTTCCATTTCGGCGGAAGATAGCAGGGCGCATGTGGTGGAGTTGTTCACCCGAAAGCGGGTGCGCCGGTGCCGGCGGAAGGCATTCAGGGAGGCATTCCGGCGTGTCTGTATGCCGCTGGCTAGGCATCACCGCGCAGGGCTGTCGGTGCTTCCGTGACGTCCCCGGCGGCGGGCGCGCGCTTGAGCCCGAACCACGGCCGGAGCAGGGAGCTGCGGCGGATCAGTTCATACGCCCCCAGGCACAGCGCGAAGGTACTTATGACCAGCAACAGCGCCTCGGCAGCCGGTGCGATGCGGGCTGGCTTGAGCGAATGGGCAAGTACCACGATCACGGTCTGGTGGAGGATGTAGAGTGGGAATACCGCCACGGTGAGGTAGCGCAGAGCGGCGCAGTCGGCGTGACGCCAGCGGTAGGCAAAGCCGAGCAGGGCAGCGATGGCGCACCACTGGTCCAGCGCCCAGACGATCCGCAGGCTGTAGCGCAATGCATCAGGCAGCGGTTGTGCGTCGGTGTAACCGGCGAAACACCACAAGTGGACGATCAGCGCATAGCTGCCGGCGGCCAAGCCCAGCGCAATCCAGCGCAAGCGCTGCAGGGATTCCCAGAAACGGCTGTCGAAGGCGGCCAGAAAGCCGATGAAGAACACCGTGGCGTACTCGGCATGGCTGTACCAGTCATCGATCAGCGCGTGGGTCTGCTCGAAGCGCTCGACCAGCAGCATGCGGGCCAGTGCCAATATCGCCACCGGCACCAACAGCGCACGCCAGCCGCCCAGGCCGAGGCTGGCCCAGTGGCGCAGGCGTTCAAACGCCGCGGTCGGTAGCAGCCGCCACAGCGCCCACGCCAGCAAGGTGTAACTCCACAGATACGGAAGGAACCACAGGTGGTTCCAGGTGGGCAGCAGCAGGCAATCACCGTCTTCGCCGCAGAAGCCACGGTAGGCGCTGAGGTACTTCGCGTAGAACGCCAGATACGACTCGCCATAGCCGCCGGGCAGTTGCTCGACCACCTGCAGATACGCCTGTGGCGGCACGATGATCAACATGCCGAACAGCAACGGCAGCAACAGCTGGCGCGAGCGTTGGCGCAGGAAGCCATTGGGAAGTTTGCGGAGCAGGTAGGCGGTCGCCACCCCGGATATCAGGAACAGCAGCGACATCCGCCAGGGGCTGGTGAGCAGCATGAACGGCTCCGGGCCTTCACCGGCATACGGGCTTTTGACATGCCAACCCCAGCTCACGTAGTACATGCCCACGTGGTAGATCACCAGCAGTCCGAACGCGATCACGCGCAGCCAGTCCAGGTCATGACGTCGTTGCATCGCTTCGTCTCACTGTTGCCTTGATGGAGCAGTGATTGAGCGTGATCGCAGCGGATGCGGCGAGGCGGATGTGATCGGCCGTGGCGTTCAAGGGACGAATGGTGGCAAAGCGGTGACGTAATGCCACGGCCTGTGTGGGCTGCTGGCCTAGAATGCGGACATGGAAACAACCCCCGTATGCGATGCGCTGGAGCGCTACAGGCCCTGGCAGCGCAGCACCGAGGTGCTGTTCTGGTTGTTGCTTGTGGGCATCAACTGCAGTGGCAACGCATTGACCAGTTGGATGGACGCAAGCCGTGGTGGCAGTGCTGCACTGCAGCCGTGGGAGCCTTGGGTGTGGGAGTTCTCCAGCGGGCTGGTGTGGCTGCTGATCGTGGTTCCCGCTGTCGTCTGGTTCACCCGGCGGGCGCCGCTGCATCTGGACAACTGGCGCCATCGTCTGCCGTGGTACGTATTGGCGAGTGTGCCGGTGTCATTGGTGCATGTGCTGGCCATGTTCGGGCTGCGCACACTTGCCTACCGGTTGCTGGGCGATCACTACGTGATCGACTCATTGCCGCATGAGTTGCTCTACGAGTACCTCAAGGATGCACGCACCTACGCTTTCATCGTCGCGCTCATTCACGGCTACCGCTTTCTGTTGCGACGCTTGCGCGGCGAAGTGCAGTTGCTGGCTGCACCCGATGAAGGGCCACCGCTGGAGCCGGTCGAGAGACCGGAGCGGTTGCTGGTGCGCAAACTGGGGCGTGACTTCCTGGTCGCCACGCAGGACATCGAATGGGCGCAGGCATCCGGCAACTATGTGAACCTGCATGTGCGTGGGCATGACTATCCCCTGCGCATCACCATGGCGGCACTGGAGACGAAACTGGACCCGGCCAGCTTTGTACGCGTGCACCGTAGTTGGATCATCCACATCGCCCATCTGGTCTCGATCGAGCCATTGGACGGGGGCGAGGCGCGGTTGCAGATGGCCGATGGCCAGCAGGTGCCGTGTAGTCGCCGCTACCTGCCACAGGTGCGGCAGCAGTTGAGCGATGGGCAGCGCGCGGCGTTGCCTGGCTGAATCTGAGTGTGAGGCTGCGTCGCAGCGCGGGGCCATGTGCCGCTGGCGGCTACCCGGAAAAGCGTCTGCCGAAGGTTCCCCGGCACTGCCGTGCAGGGGGATGCCTGCACGGGAGGGAGCCGGCGAGGTGCCGGCCCCCGGTTACCGCGAGCTGCTTACTTGCGGCGTGCCAGCAGGCGGTAGCCGCCGGTGGCATTGGAGTCGAAGCTGTGTGCCAGCAGCACGTAGCGGCCGGCGTCCAGTTCCACTTCCAGCGACGGGTCCAGGCTGCTGTCGCTGTCATCCTGCTTGGCGACTTCCTCACCGTCGCGCATCAGCGTGACCATGCCATCCAGGCCGCCGCTGCCGACCATGCTGATCACGTAGGTACCCTTGCGCGGGATCTCCAGCGTGTACAGGTCGCGATTGCCCGGGCGCAGCTGGCCCTGGACTTCGCGGCCGATCTTCAGTTCCGGGCGGGCCGCGCTTGCGCCGGCCGGCGAGGTCACGGTAGCCAGCTGGAACACACCACCGCGGCCGTTCACCGAACGCACCGAGATGTTGTACTCGCCGGCTTCCAGCACCTGGGTCAGGCGCGAGTTGGTGCCGTTGCCGGCGCCATCGTCGTCGCTCAGGGTGATGTCGCCGCCCTGCATGGTCAGCAGGGTGTCGATGTCGTTGCTGCTGGCATCGAACTGCACGCGGCGGCGCTCGGGCAGGGTGAGCACGAAGCTGCGGGTCGCGTCGGCTGCAACGAAGCCGTTGACCGAGCCGTCCACCGGCAGCGCGGTGCCGTCTTCAAACACCAGGCCTTCCGGCAGATCGGCCTGTTCCACGCTCAGGTAGAAGGCGCCAGCGGCATCGCTGAAGCCGGCAGCCTTGAGGGTGTAGGTGCCCGGCTGCAGCGGAGCCTTCAGGCGCGCGTTCAACTGGTTGCCGCCGTCGTCGTCTTCCATGTTGACGCCGTTGCCGCTCAGTTCCAGGCGCGAATCGAACTCGCTGGACTCCATGTCGATGGTGTACAGGCCCGGCTTGCTGACCTGCAGGGTGTAGCTCTTGTCGCCACCGCGCAGCCAATCGGTGATGCGCTGGCCTGCGGCGAGCGGCTTGCCGTCATAGGCGACGATCGGTTCGACCGACAGCTGGAACGGGCCAAAGGCGCGGGCATCTGCGCCGCTGACAGCCACCATGTACGAACCAGCCTTGTCGGCGCGCACGCTCAGCGTGCTGTCGCCCTTTTCACTGGCTTCGGAGCGGCCTACCAGCGCGTCACGGTGGAACACCGCCAGCGTGCCGTTGAGGGCGCCTTCCAGCTTCAGCGAAACCGCCTGGCCGGCGGCCAGCTGCAGCGTGAACAGCTGGCTGCGGGTGCCGTCGGCATAGTTGACCGGGGTGGCGGAGGTGATTTCACCGGAAACGTCGGCGTTGAGAGCCAGGGGGCGGGCAGCCGGGGCGGCGTGAGCGGGGACGTTCACGGCGGCGGCGATGGCCAGGGACAGCAGTCCTGCTGCAAATCGCTTCACTTCGATCTTCCTTAGTGGATGGAACGGGGGTGTTGTGCAGGCAACCCTGTCGCCGTTGCCGGCGGCAGGAGTTGGCACTGCTTGGGTACAGGCTCCGGCGGTCGGGGGACCGGCCGGAGCGCATCAGGCAACCTTAGTGGATGACCGGAGCTTCGGCAGCGGCATCGGCCGTTGCGGTGGCTTCCGCTGCAGCATCGGCGGCGGCGTCCTTGCGGTTGCTGTTCGGGGCGGTAACGTCGGAGCCCAGGTCGGTGGTTTCCAGCTCGAACACGCCCTGCTGGCTGCCGAGGCTGGTGACCGCGACGATGTAGCGGCCCGGGCGCAGGTCCAGGATCAGCTGGGCGTTGGTGCCGTTGCCACCGTCATCGTCCTCGGCGTCCACGCCGGGGCCGGTGATCTTGAGCACCGAGTCGAAACCATCGGCGATGGCGTCGAACTGCACCTGGCGCGGGCTGTCCACGTTGAGCACGAAGGTGCGGCGACCGCGCGAATCCATCATCGACTGTGCCGGCTGGCCGATGGTCAGGGCGGTGCCGTCGCGGGTGACTAGTCCATTGGGGGTCGGGGTGAGTGCGACGCTGAGCTTGAACGAGCCGGTGTTGCTGTTCACCGACGAGGCGCCGATGGTGTACTCGCCGGGTTCCAGGAAGGTGCGGATGCGGGCGTTGAGCTGGCCGCCGTTGTCGTCGTCCTCCACTTCCACGTTGCGGCCGGTCAGCTTCAGGAAGGCATCGAACGCACTGGATTCCAGGGTGATGGAGTACAGGCCCGGCTTGTCCACCTTGAGCTTGTATTCCTGCTTGTCACCGACCAGCCAGTCGATGGCCTGGCTGTCGGCGCCCAGCGGCTTGCCGTCATACGGCACCACCTGGGCGGTCTTGAGCTTGAACGGGCCAAAGCTCTGTGCACCGGCGCTGTTCACTGCGACCAGGTAGGTGCCGTCCTTCGGGGCACGGAAGGCGAGGCTGACCGAGCTGCCGCTGGAGTCGCCTTCGCCGGAACTGCCGGAGCTTGCATTGGCCAGCATGCTCTGGCCGTCGAACACGGCCAGCTGGCCGCTGAGCGCACCGCCCAGTTCGAGCGACACGGCTTCGCCGTTCTTCAAGGTCATCTTGTAACCCTGGTGGCGGCTACCGTCGTTGTAGTTGAGGCTGCTGGAAGAGGTGATTTCACCGGATACGGTGTCACCGACGGCCAGTTTCGGGGAATTGTCGCCGCCGGCGACGCCCCCCAGTTTCTGGCAGGCAGCAAGCGCAAGTGTCATCGAGACAGCAGCAAACAGGCGGGCGGGGCGAGTATTCAAGCAGGACGTCCTTCGATTGGTGAGGGGGTTTCCGTTCCCCGCATGGGCGGGTCCGGTCGCGATTCTAACGGTAACCGGCGTCTATTCAGTGAGAATGCCCGGGGCCTCGGTCCAGGCCGTCAGCGGATGTTAGAATTACCCTCTTGTCTGCCTCATTTTTGATAGACCAACCATGATCGAACTCAACCCCATCCGCCAGCGAATCGCCGATCTCACCGATCGCGTCCTTTCGCTCCGGGGGTATCTTTGACTACGACGCCAAGAAAGAGCGTCTTGAAGAAGTAACCCGCGAACTGGAAAACCCCGACATCTGGAACAAGCCCGAGTACGCCCAGTCACTGGGCCGGGAACGTTCGATGCTGGACAAGACCGTCAGCGGCATTGCCGCCGTGCTGGACGGCATGGACGACGCCACCGAGCTGCTGGAACTGGCCGAGAGCGAGCAGGACGAGGACACCGCCCTGTCGGTGATCGCCGACCTGGACAAGCACCAGGCGCATATCGAGAAGCTGGAATTCCAGCGCATGTTCTCGGGCGAAATGGACAGCTGCAACGCGTTCGTCGACATCCAGGCCGGTGCCGGTGGTACCGAAGCCCAGGATTGGGCCGAGATCATGCTGCGCATGTACCTGCGCTGGTGCGAATCGCGCGGCTGGAAGACCGAGCTGATGGAAGTGTCCGGTGGCGACGTTGCCGGCATCAAGTCGGCCACGTTCCGGGTCGAGGGCGAGTTCGCCTACGGCTGGCTGAAGACCGAGATCGGCGTGCACCGTCTGGTGCGCAAGTCGCCGTTCGATTCGGACAACCGTCGCCACACCAGCTTCACCTCGGTGTTCGTGTCCCCGGAAGTCGATGACAACATCGAAATCGACATCAACCCGGCCGACCTGCGCACCGACGTGTACCGCTCGTCCGGTGCCGGTGGTCAGCACGTCAACAAGACCGAGTCGGCGGTGCGTATCACGCACATCCCGACCAACACCGTGGTTGCCTGCCAGACCGGCCGCAGCCAGCACCAGAACCGCGATACCGCGATGAAGATGCTGGCCGCCAAGCTCTATGAGCTGGAAGTGCAGAAGCGCAACACCGAGCGTGACGCGCTGGAAGCCACCAAGTCCGACATCGGCTGGGGCAGCCAGATCCGCAATTACGTGCTCGACCAGAGCCGTATCAAGGATCTGCGCACCGGCGTCGAGCGCACCGACACCCAGAAGGTGCTGGACGGCGACCTGGATGAATTCATCGAGGCCAGCCTGAAGTCCGGCCTGGAAGCGGGCGCCAAGCGCAGCGACGCGTGATCCCGGGTGGCCCGGCAAGGGCCACCCCTTTGTTGTACGGTGCGGCGAGGCGTTTGAGCTGCCGCACTTTGTTTTTCTCCCCCAATCGAAACCCAATGCCATGAACGAACAGACCCCGGTAACGCCGCAGCCCCCCGTCGACGAGAACAGCCTCATCGCCGAGCGCCGCGCGAAACTCACGGCGCTGCGCGGGCAGGGCATCGCCTACCCGAATGATTTCCGTCGCGAAGACTTCGCCGGCAAGTTGCAGGACGAGTTCGCCGATGCCGACGCCTGGACCGCCGAAGCCCTGGAGGCCACCGGTCGCAAGGTGAAGATGGCCGGCCGTCTGATGGCCAAGCGGGTGATGGGCAAGGCGAGCTTCGCCACCATCCAGGACGAATCCGGGCGCATCCAGTTGTTCCTGCAGGCCACCGCGCTGGGCGATGTCTACGCCGCCTTCAAGGGCTGGGACGTGGGCGACATCATTGCCGTCGAAGGCGGGCTGACCCGCACCAAGACCGGCGAGCTGTCGGTGCGTGCCGACTCCATCCGCCTGCTGGTCAAGTCACTGCGTCCGCTGCCGGACAAGTGGCATGGTCTGGCCGACGTCGAGCAACGTTACCGTCAGCGTTACGTGGACCTGATCGTGACGCCCGAGTCGCGCGAGGTGTTCATCAAGCGATCCAAGATCATCCGCGCCATGCGTGCGTGGCTGGACAACCGCGACTTCCTGGAAGTCGAAACGCCGATGATGCATTACATCCCCGGTGGCGCCACAGCCAAGCCGTTCACCACCCACCACAATGCGCTGGACCTGGATCTCTACCTGCGCGTGGCGCCGGAGTTGTATCTCAAGCGTCTGGTCGTGGGCGGGCTGGAGCGGGTGTACGAAATCAACCGAAATTTCCGCAACGAAGGCGTCAGTACCCGGCACAATCCGGAATTCACCATGATGGAGCTATACGAGGCCTACGCCACGTACAACGAAGTGATGGACCTGACCGAGGGCGTGATCCGCGATGTCGCCCAGCAGGTGCTGGGAACCACCACGGTGGAGTGGGACGGCGTGCAGATCAACCTGGGCCCGGCGTTCCGTCGCTGGCGCATGGACGAGGCGGTGCGTCATCACAACCCGGAAATCTCCGTGGCCGACTGTACCGACCGTGATGCGTTGCTGCGTCATTGCGAGCGCCTGAAGATCCGCGTCAAGCCGTCCTACGGCTGGGGCAAGCTGCTGCTGGAGATTTTCGAGGCCACGGTCGAACACACCCTGATCCAGCCGACCTTCATCACCGATCACCCGGTGGAAGTGTCGCCGCTGGCCCGCGCCAGCGACAGCGAGCCGGGTTATACCGACCGCTTCGAGTTGTTCGTCAACGGCAAGGAACTGGCCAACGGCTTCTCCGAGCTCAACGATCCGGAAGACCAGGCTGCGCGTTTCCAGGCACAGGTAACGGCGAAGGAAGGCGGTGACGACGAGGCCATGCACTATGACGCCGACTACATCCGCGCCTTGGAATACGGCCTGGCGCCGACCGGTGGTCTGGGCATCGGTATCGATCGCCTGGTGATGATGTTGACCGGCCGCGCTTCGATCCGTGACGTGTTGCTGTTCCCGTACATGCGTCCGGAAAACTGATTTCGGTGCAATGTCATGCAGAAAGCCTCCGTGTTTCCACGGAGGCTTTTTTGTTGGATTTCGTCTGGCGGCTTTCCTGGGCGCTTTCCTTTTGCTCCGACAGATCGTCACTCCCTCCTTCGCGGGAATGACGACATGGGGGCGTGCTGTAACGGTCAGGAGCAGCAACCACCCACGCCGACCGCAGAACCTGCTCCCCAAAAAAAAGCCCTCCTGGTGAGGGGAGGGCTTCTATCATTCAATCAGCGAGTCCAATGCCTGATCAGGCTTCCGGCTTGCTGTCGCGCAGCTCGCGGCGAAGAATCTTGCCGACGTTGGTCTTCGGCAGTTCCTTGCGGAACTCGACGATGCGCGGGTGCTTGTAGCCGGTCAGGTTGGCACGGGCGAATTCCTTGACCTGTTCTTCGGTCAGGTTCGGGTCCTTCTTGACGATGACCACCTTCACCACTTCGCCGGACTTTTCGTTCGGTGCGCCAACGGCCGCCACTTCCAGGATGCCGGGCATCATCGCCAGCACGTCTTCGATTTCGTTCGGGTAGACGTTGAAGCCGGATACCAGAATCATGTCCTTCTTGCGGTCGACGATATAGAAGAAGCCCTGCTCATCCATGCGCGCCATGTCGCCGGTATGCAGCCAGCCTTCGGCATCGAGCACCTTGTCGGTTTCATCCTGGCGATGCCAGTAGCCCTTCATCACCTGCGGGCCGCGGATGCACAGTTCGCCGACTTCGCCCATCGGCACCATCTGCCCATCGTCGTTCTTGACACAGGCATCGGTGGAGGGGATCGGTAGGCCGATGGCGCCGTTGTAATCCTTCAGATCGAGCGGATTGATGCAGGCTGCCGGCGAGGTTTCGGTCAGGCCGTAGGCTTCCACCAGGGTGACGCCGGTGACCTTCTTCCACTTCTCGGCCACGGCGCGCTGCACCGCCATGCCGCCGCCCAGTGCGAACTTGAGCGAGGAGAAATCCACGTCGGCAAAGCCGTCGGTATTGAGCAGGCCATTGAACAGCGTGTTGACGCCGGTGATGGCGGTGAAGCGGTTGTTCTTCAGCTCCTTGACGAAGCCCTTCATGTCGCGCGGATTGGTGATCAGGTAGTTCAAACCGCCGAGCTTCATGAAGACCAGACCGTTCGCCGTCAACGCGAAGATGTGATACAGCGGCAGCGCGGTGATGATCACTTCCTCGCCGGCCTTCACGCCCGATGCACCAATCCAAGCCGAGGCCTGCTGCATGTTGGCGATCAGGTTGCGATGGGTGAGCATCGCGCCCTTGGCCACGCCGGTGGTGCCACCGGTGTACTGCAGGAAGGCGATGTCGTCGTGGTCGATTTCCACCACCGGCAGGGTGTGACGCTTGCCGATGTTCAACGCTTCCTTGAAGCGGGTCGCGCTGGGCAGGCGATAGTCCGGCACCATCTTCTTCACGTACTTCAGCACGAAGTTGACGATGGGGCCCTTCGGGAAGCCGAGCATGTCGCCCAGACCGGTGGTGATGACCTGCTTGACCGGCGTGTCGGCAATCACCTGCTGCACGGTCTCGCCGAAGTTGTCGACGACCACCAGGACGGCGACATCGGCATCGACCAGCTGGTGCTTGAGTTCACGGGCGGTGTAGAGCGGATTGACGTTGACCACCGTCAGGCCGGCGCGCAGGATGCCGAAAATCGCGATCGGGTACTGCAGGCAGTTGGGCATCATCACCGCAACACGGTCGCCCTTCTTGAGCTGCAGCTCGCCCAGCAGGTAGGCGGCGAACTGGGTGACCAGCACATCGGCCTCACCGTAGGTGAGCACCTTGCCGAAGTTCGAGTAGGCGGGACGATCACGGAACTTGGCTACGGACGTGTCGAACACGGCCGCGACGGAACGGAACTCGTTGACGTCGATTTCAGCCGGCACGCCAGCCGGGTAGCTCTGCAGCCAGGGACGTTCCTGATTCATCTTCCCCTCCAGGAAATGGATGTGATCTAGTTGGTGATGCCGGCGTTCAGATGCCGGGTCATTGCCGCAGCATACCGTTCCGAATTGAAAAGGCGAAGGGATTAGATGATCCGAACAGTCATCAACTGCATGCTTTGTGCGGTGATTGTGCTTTCCATGGCCGCCTGCGGGCGGGAGCCGCCGGAGCAACGTCTGCGGTTGACCGTTGCTGCAATGCAGGAGGCGGTGGAGAAGGGCCGGCCGAAGGACTTCATGGAATCGGTGGCGGAGGATTTCGTCGGCAATGGCGGGCTGGACCGCGAGGGGCTGGAGCGGCTGCTCAAGGGGCAGCTGCTGCTCAGCCCGAATGTCACGGTGCAGACCGGCCCGTTGTCGGTGGAGATGGGGGCGGGTGATGCGACCACCGCAACGGTGCGCTTCAGTGTCCTGCTGGCCGGCGGCAGCGGGCGCTTTGTGCCGGAGCGCGGCGACATGCAGGAGCTTGTCAGCGGCTGGCGCGAAGAAGATGGCCAGTGGCGGCTGTACAGTGCATCGTGGAAGCCGGTAGGCGCCGACTGACCCTCCAATGCAACAACGGCGCGGGCCACATCGGGCTTGCTGCTCCCGTGCGATCCGCGCCGTTGGATGTTGCGATGATCAGTACAGGACGCGGGTGCGCAGTGTGCCCGGAATGGCGGCCAACTCGTCGCGGATGGCGCCGGCCTGCTCTTCGGTAGCGGCGATGTCGATGACCACGTAGCCGACCTTGGGATCGGTGCGCAGGAACTGACCGTCGATGTTGAGGTTGTGGCGGGAGAAGATCTCGTTGATCTTCGACAGCACGCCCGGCACGTTGCTGTGGATGTGCAGCAGGCGGGTGCTCTGCGCGTGTTCGGGCAGGGTGACTTCGGGGAAGTTGACTGCCGACAGGGTCGAACCGTTGTCGCTGTAGCGCACCAGCTTGGCGGCGACTTCGATGCCGATGTTGTCCTGCGCTTCCAGCGTGGAGCCGCCAACGTGCGGGGTCAGGATGACGTTGTCGTGCGCGGTCAGGGGCGACTCGAACTTGTCGCCATTGCCCTTGGGCTCGACCGGGAACACGTCGACCGCCGCACCGCCGATATGACCCGAACGCAATGCCGCGTCCAAGGCATCGATATCGACCACGGTGCCACGGGCGGCGTTGATCAGATGTGCGCCGGGCTTCATGCGTGCCAGCTGGTCGGCGCCGATCATCCACTGCGTGGACGGGGTTTCCGGCACATGCAGGGTGACGACGTCCGAGCGCTGCAGCAGGTCATCCAGGCTGATGGCCGGCTGCGCGTTGCCCAGCGACAGCTTGGTTTCGATGTCGTGGAAGATCACCTTCATGCCGAAGGCTTCGGCGAGCACGCCGACCTGCGTGCCGATATGGCCGTAGCCGATGATGCCCAGGGTCTTGCCACGTACCTCGTGGCTGCCCGACGCCGACTTGGACCAGCCGCCGCGGTGGCATTCGGCGTTCTTCTGCGGCACGCCGCGGGTCAACAGGATCGCCTCGGCCACGACCAGCTCGGCCACCGAACGGGTGTTGGAATAGGGCGCGTTGAATACCGGGATGCCGGCCAGCTCGGCCGCTTCCAGGTCCACCTGGTTGGTGCCGATGCAGAAGCAGCCCACTGCGATCAGGCGCTTTGCATGGACCAGCACGTCGGCGCTGAGCTGGGTGCGTGAGCGGATGCCGACAATGTGGGCTTCGGCGATGCGTGCCTTCAGTTCTTCGTCCGGCAACGACTTGCTGTACAGCTCGATCTGCGAGTAACCGGCAGCGCGGAAGGTGTCCACGGCGGTCTGGCTGACCCCTTCGAGCAACAAAACGCGGATGTCCTGCTTCGGAAACGAGGTCTTCTTGGGCGACATGTCGGGATCGACGGCACAGATGGGTGGGCCGGTCACTATGCCAGAACATCGGGCACTTTGGTGCGCTGCGCAACGCAGCAAGGCATTGATGGGAAAAGGTTTCATCTGAACTCAGTTGCCGGCCTGCCGACCGAGGCTCTGGCAGCTGGACGGCATGCGGTGTGACTGGCACGCTTGTTGGCTTTCATGCCCCAGAAACACTCGCCATGACCGACCCGCGCCTGCACTCCCTGCAGCAAGCCTGCCCCAGCCTGCGTTTGAAGACCGATCCGTCCGACCTTGAGCATTACGGTCGCGACTGGACCCGGCGCTGGACGCCGGCGCCGCTGGCCATCGCCTTGCCCGCCACGGTCGAGGAAGTGCAGGCGGTGGTGCGCTGGGCGAACGTGGAATCGGTGGCGGTGGTGCCTTCGGGCGGTCGCACCGGTTTGTCCGGTGGTGCGGTGGCGGCCAATGGCGAGCTGGTGCTCAGCCTGGAGCGCATGAACAAGGCACTGGGCTTCGATGCGGTTGACCGCACACTGACGGTGCAGGCCGGCATGCCGCTGGAGGCCGTGCACAACGCTGCGCGCGAACACGGTTTGATCTACCCGGTGGACTTTGCCGCACGCGGCTCCTGCTCCATCGGCGGCAACATCGCCACCAATGCCGGCGGGATTCGCGTTATCCGTTATGGCAATACCCGTGAATGGATCGCCGGGCTGAAGGTGGTGGCCGGCAATGGCGAACTGCTTGAGCTCAACAAGGGGCTGATCAAGAACTCCAGCGGTTACGACTTCCGCCAGCTGATGATCGGCTCGGAAGGCACCCTGGGCATCGTGGTCGAGGCAACGCTGAAGCTGACCGATCCGCCGCCGACCAGCAACGTGATGCTGCTGGCGCTGCCGTCATTCGAAGTATTGATGCAGGTGTTCTCGGCGTTCCGCGAGAAGCTGCAGCTGGAGGCATTCGAGTTTTTCACCGACCGCGCCGTCCATCACGTCACCGCGCACGGTGCCCAGTACCCGTTCGAGGAAATCCACCCGTACTACGTGGTCACCGAATACGCCTCGGCAGATGAAGCCGGAGAAGCCGCGGCGATGGCGGCGTTCGAGTACTGCATGGAACAGGGCTGGGTACTGGATGGCGTGATCAGCACCAGCGAGGCGCAGGCGCAGCAGCTGTGGCGCCTGCGCGAAGGCATCACCGAATCGGTGGCACGGTACAAGCCATACAAGAACGACGTGTCGGTCAGGATCTCGGCGATGCCGGCGTTCCTGGCCGAGTCGCAGGCACTGATCAATGGTGCCTATCCGCACTTCGAGGTGGTCTGGTTTGGCCACATCGGTGACGGCAACCTGCACATCAATGTGCTCAAACCGGACGACACGTCCGATGCGGAGTTCCTGACGCAGTGCGAACAGGTCACCAAGCTGCTGGCGCAGGTGTTGCATCGTTTCCACGGCAGCATCTCGGCGGAACACGGCATCGGCCTGGTCAAGAAGGCCTACCTGGACAGCACGCGTGGTGCGGCCGAGATCGCGCTGATGCGCGGGGTCAAGCGTGTCTTTGATCCGAATGGATTGATGAACCCGGGCAAGCTGTTCGACCTCTGAACTGAGGCCACATCGCGCAGACCGGAATGATCTTCCGGCCTGTGTGGAATGGAGGGCACTCTATCGGGCCGGCCTACTGCCGCGGCAGCTCGATAACGAAACGGGTTCCGCCGATGCTGCTCGGCATGCAGCCGATGGTGCCGCCATGCGCGTCCACAATGGCCTTGACGACGGCGAGGCCCAGGCCGCTGCCACCGCCCTGGCGCGAGCGTGAGCTGTCACCGCGCATGAACGGGTTGAAGATGTGCGCCTGCAGGGACGGCTCGATGCCGGGGCCTTCGTCTTCGATCACCACCTGCACATGCTCGGCAGCATCGTGGATGGCAATGCGCACACGACCAGGGCTTGCGTAACGCCGTGCGTTCTCCAGCAGCGCAAGCAGCGCCTGGCGCAGACGTGTGGGATCACAGTAGGCCGGGTGTTCCTCGCGGCTGGTTTCCATTTCCAGCACGAACCCGGCGCTGCGGAAGCCCGGGTCCACCAGGGTCATCACCGAATGGACTTCCTGCACGACATCGTTGCGGGCGCGATGCACTTCCAGGCGGCTGTTGTCGGCCAAACTCAGTACGCGCAGGTCTTCAATCAGGCGTGATAGCCCCTCCACCTGGGACAGGAGGCTGTGGAACTGTGCTTCGTCCGGTTGGAACACGCCTTCGGCCAGGCCTTGCAGACGCCCACGCAGAATGGTCATGGGCGTGCGCAGCTCATGGGCAATGGCCGCATGCCACATGCTGCGTTCGGTCTCCATATGCTGCAGCCGTGCGGCCATGGCGTTGAAGTCTTCAGCCAGCAGCGCGACTTCGTCGGGCGAGTCGTCGCTGACGCTGGCACGTACGCCCAGATCGCCATCGGCCAGCGCGCGGATGCTGTCCAGCAGCGAACTCAATGGCGACAGGATCCGATGGGCAAGGCGGATCGAGGCTGCGATGGCCAGGGTCAATCCGAGCAGCGTCACCCCCAGCATCCAGGCCAGCTCCGGGCCGGTGGGCATCCAGCCCTCCGGTTCCAGCGTGGTGCTGGCCGGGTAGAACTCCATCAGGATGGCATAGAGCAGGTAGGAAGACAGGATCATCATCACGATGACGCTGAGGACCATCATCGACATCGAGACGATGATGTGACGACTGAGACCGGTACGACGCATCAGCGGTCTGCCATCAGCCGGTAGCCGACACCACGCACGCTGGCCGGGACGTTGCCCAGCCCGACCTCGTCGAGCTTGCGCCGCAGCTTGCTGACGTGGCTGTCGACGGTGCGCTCCATCGCCTCGCTTTCGGGCAGGCATTCGTGCATCAACTCACTGCGGCTGAAGATGCGCAGCGGCGCGAGCGCCATGCGGTGCAGCAGCTTGAACTCGGTGAGGGTGAGCAGCAGTTCGTGGCTGTAGCCTTCTCCCTCGACGTGCACGGTGTGCGCCAGTGTGTCGATCATCAATGGCCCGACCCGCAATGCCGAAGGTGCATCCTGGCGCGGCGCCCGCAGCGTGCGCCGCAACACCGCACGTACCCGTGCGGCGACCTCGGCAGGGTTGAACGGTTTAACCACGTAGTCGTCGGCCCCCATGCGCAACGCGGTGAGCTTGTCCAGGTCCTGGTCCAGGGCCGTGAGCATGATGATCGGTGTGTCGCCGCGTTGCCGCAGTTGACGGAGCACGCTCCATCCATCCAGGCCGGGCAGTTGCACGTCCAGCAGTACCAGGTCCGGGCGAGCGCTGCGGTGCAGCTCCAGCGCGGTAGGGCCGTCGAGCGCACGCAGGGTACGCAGCTGCTCGCGTTCCAGGTAGGCAGCGATGATGTCGGTGATTTCGGCTTCGTCCTCGACGATCAGGACGAGCGCGTCGTGGGTGCGATCCCAGGGAGCCGCAGTGGCGGCAGAGTCAAATGCGGGCATGCAGGGCAGAGTGCCGGAAGGTGCTTGCCTCCATCGTATCTCCACACTTCCTCCATCGAAACCCCATCAACGGCGCGCAGACTGCGCGCTTCACGAACCATGCCGGTCTACGGCTCAAGTACAGCAATGAGAACCTTCTGGAAACCGGCCACGCTGATCGTGGCCCTGGTGTTGGCCATGACGGCCTGTTCCGAACCCGAGCCGGCGCCAGCGGCAATACCCAAGGTCAGCATCGTCACCGTGGGTACGCAGGTGGTGCAGCGGGATGATGAGTTGCAGGGCCGCGTCACTGCACTGCGTACCGCGCAGATCCGTGCCCAGGTCGGTGGCATCGTACTCAAGCGCCACTTCGAGCAGGGTGCTGAAGTGGTGGCCGGGCAGGCCTTGTTCCAGATTGATCCTGCGGCGTTCCGTGCGGAGGTCGAGTCGGCAGCGGCGGCGCTCCAGCGCAGCGAGGCAGCACAGGCCCATGGCCGGGTCCAGTATCAGCGCCTGCGCGCATTGGCTGACGCGCAGGTGGTGAGTCGCCAGCATCGCGATGATGCGGATGCCGAGTATGGGCAGGCACGGGCGGCCGTGGCCGAAGCGCGCGCGATTCTGGCCCGGCGCCAGCTCGACCTGCGGCATGCCACCGTGAGCGCACCGATTTCAGGTCGTATCGACCAGGCGCTGGTCAGCGAAGGAGCGTTGGTGGGCGCGGCCGATGATGCGCCGATGGCGGTGGTGCAGCAGATTGACCAGGTCTATGTGGACGTGCGTCAACCCGCTTCGCAGCTGGATGCATTGCAGCGCAGTGCTGCCGATGGACAGGCGATGGCCGTCACCATCCTGGGTCCGGGCGGCAAACCGCATGAACAGCGGGGACAGTTGTTGTTCTCCGGGATCAACGTGGACCAGCGGACCGGCGATGTGATTCTCCGCGTGCTGGTCGACAACCCGCAGCGACGCCTGCTGCCGGGCATGTTCGTACGTGCCGTGGTGCCACGCGGTGCGCCGATCCGTGCGGTCATGGTTCCGCAGCAGGCGGTGATGCGCAGTGCCGGTGGGCAGGCGTATGGCTGGGTGGTGGGTGATGACGGCAAGGCGGTGATCCGCACGCTGCAGCTCGATGGCAGCGTCAACAGGCAGTGGTTGGTCAGTGCCGGTTTGAACACCGGCGACCGGCTGGTGGTGGAAGGCCAGGAGCGTCTGCAGGAGGGCGCAGTCGTGCAGACACAGGGCTGGCAGCAACCCGCGGCAATCGCTGTTTCAGGCAGCGCTGGCAAGTAATTTCCTTCGGAAACCATCAACATGGCACGTTTCTTCATCGACCGCCCGGTGTTCGCCTGGGTGCTGGCGATCTTCATTGTTCTGGCCGGCGTGCTGGCCATTCCGCGCCTGGCCGTGGAGCGCTACCCCGCGGTGGCGCCGCCCAGTGTCAGCATCTACGCCAGCTACCCGGGTGCGAGTCCGCAGACGCTCAATGATTCGGTGGTGGGGCTGATCGAGCGCGAGCTGTCCAGCGTCAAGCACCTGCTGTACTTCGAATCGTCGGTGGATACCTCGGGCGAGGCGTCGATCACGGCCACCTTCGTCCCCGGCACCGATCCGGAGATGGCGCAGGTAGACGTGCAGAACCGGATCAAGGCGATCGAGCCGCGTTTGCCGCGCAGCGTGCGCCAGAACGGTTTGTTCGTCGAAGCGGCCGATTCCGGTTTCCTGCTGCTGGTCGGCCTGAAATCCCCGGATGGCAGCGTCGATGAAGCCGGCCTCAGCGACTTCATGGCCCGCAACATCATCGAGGAGCTGCGGCGCATCGACGGTGTGGGGCGCGTGCAGTTGTTCGGTGCCGAGCAGGCGATGCGCGTCTGGTTGGATCCGGCGCAGTTGAACGGCTACGGCCTGACCGTGAGCGACATTGCCAGTGCCATCGAACAGCAGAACCTGGAGATTGCGCCTGGCCGCATCGGCGACTCGCCTGGTGTGCCCGGGCAGCGCATGACCGTGCCGCTGAGTGCGGATGGCCAGTTGTCCACGCCCGAACAGTTCCGCAACATCGTGCTGCGTGCCGGTGTCGACGGCTCGCGGGTGCTGCTCGGTGATGTCGCCCGCGTGGAGCTGGGCGCACAAAGCTACGCATGGGGTACGCGCGAGGACGGCCATCCTGCAACTGCTGCCGGTGTGCAGCTGCGCCCGGGCGCCAATGCGGTCCGGACCGCTGCTGCGGTGCGCGAGCGCATGGCGGAGTTGCAGCCGCTGTTGCCGCGCGGGGTGCAGTCCAGTATCCCGTTCGACACGGCACCGTTCGTCAAGATTTCCATCCAGAAGGTGTTGCAGACGCTGCTGGAAGCAATGGCGCTGGTGTTCGCGGTGATGTTCCTGTTCCTGCAGAACTGGCGCTATACGCTGATTCCAGCGCTGGTGGCGCCGATCGCGTTGCTCGGTACATTCGCGGTGATGCTGGCGGCGGGGTTCTCGATCAACGTGCTGACGATGTTCGGCATGGTGCTGGCGATCGGCATCATCGTCGACGATGCCATCGTGGTGGTGGAGGGCGTGGAGCGGATCATGGCCGAGGAAGGCCTGTCGCCGCGCGATGCCACGATCAAGGCGATGCGCGAGTTGACCGGCGCGGTGATCGGCATCACCTTGGTGCTGACCGCCGTGTTCATCCCGATGGCATTCGCCAGCGGCTCGGTGGGCGCCATCTACCGTCAGTTCACCGTGTCGATGGCGGTGTCGATCCTGTTCTCCGCGTTGCTGGCGTTGAGCCTGACACCGGCACTGTGCGCCAGCCTGCTGCGTCCGAGTACGCGCGGTCATCATGACCGTGGAGGGTTGTTCGGCATGTTCAACCGAGGCTTTGAACGCATGACCGGCCGGTACCAGCGTGGCGTGGCAAGGCTGCTGCGACGCACCGGGCGGGTGATGGGCGTGTTCGCCGCGCTGGTGCTGGCCTTGCTGTTCGGCCTGCATTGGCTGCCGGGTGCCTTTCTGCCGGAGGAGGACCAGGGCTACTTCATGACCTCGATCCAGCTCCCGGCCGAAGCCACTGCCGAACGCACGCTGGCGGTGGTTGAAACCTATGAAGCGCATGTCGCCTCGCGGCCGGACATCGCCTCCAACCAGTCGATCATGGGCTACAGCTTTGCCGGCTCCGGCCCCAGCGCGGCATTGGCCTTCACCATGCTCAAGGACTGGGGCGAGCGCACCGGAAGCACGCTTGTCGAGGAAGTGGCAGCAGCGCAGAAGGCAATGGCGAGCGTGGTCGAAGGCGAGGTGATGAGCGTGATGCCGCCGGCCATCGACAGCCTCGGTACATCCTCCGGCTTCAGCCTGGTACTGCAGGCGCGTACCGGGCAGAGCCATGCGCAGCTTGCTGCGGCCCAGCAGCAGTTGCTGGCGCTGGCCAGGGCCAGTCCATTGTTGTCTGAAGTACATGCCGATGGCCTGCCTTCCGGCAGCAGCGTGCGCCTGGAAATCGACCGGGCAAAGGCCGAGGCGATGGGCGTGGCCTTCACCGACATCAGCACCACGCTGTCCGCGGCGATGGGCTCGCAGTATGTCAACGACTTCCCCAATGCCGGGCGGCTGCAGCAGGTGATCCTGCAGGCGGATGCCGTGCACCGCATGGAGATCGACGACGTACTGCGGCTGCATGTGCGCAATGCCGATGGCGGCATGGTGGCGTTGTCGGAACTGGTCCGTCCTGAATGGATACAGGCGCCGTTGCAGCTGCAGCGCTACCTGGGCTTCCCGGCGATGAACCTGTCCGGTTCGCCGGCGGCGGGCAGTTCCACCGGCCAGGCGATGGCTGAAATGGAGCGCCTCGCTGCGCAGCTGCCCCCGGGCTTTGCCGTGCAATGGACCAGCCAATCGTTGCAGGAGCGCCAGTCCGGCGCACAGGCACCGTGGTTGTTGCTGCTGTCGATGCTGGTGGTGTTCCTGGTGTTGGCGGCACTGTACGAAAGCTGGTCGGTGCCGCTGGCGGTGATGCTGGTGGTGCCGTTGGGGCTGCTCGGTGCGGTGGCAGCGGTGCTGCTGCGGGGGATGCCGAACGATGTGTTCTTCAAGGTGGGCATGATCACGGTGATCGGCCTGTCGGCCAAGAACGCGATTCTGATCGTCGAATTCGCGCGGCAGCTGCAGCAGCAGGGGCTGGGCGTGATGGAGGCCGCACGGGAAGCGGCACGGCTGCGCCTGCGTCCCATCGTGATGACCTCGCTGGCGTTCGCGCTGGGTGTGGTGCCGTTGATGCTGGCCCAGGGCGCGTCGAAGGAAACCCAGCAGGCCATTGGCACCGGCGTGTTCGGCGGCATGGTGACGGCGACCCTGCTGGCTGTGTTCTTCGTGCCGGTGTTCTACGTGGTCGTGCAGCGGGCAAGCCATTGGCTTCAAGATCGCCTGAAGCGAGCTCGCCCCGGCAGGGCGGTGGATGCGGAAGAGCGTATTTAGCTGAACACTGCTCGCCTGCGCGTTTGTGGCGGGTTCGACCTGCACGTCAGGCCCCGTTATTCTTTGCCATCTTTCCCTGCAGCGCGTCCTCCCGATGAAGATTCGTCCGATCCTGTTCTGCGCCTTGTTTGCCCTGCCGATGTCGGTGTTCGCGTCCAGTTTTGCCGGGACCTCGGCCGGTTCGGCGTCGGGTGCGTCGTCCAACAGCTCGGGCAGCTCGTCCGGCGATGACAAGGTGGTGCTGGAAGCCCGTGAAGATGCAGCCGGATTTGTCGCCAGCAATGGCGCCATCCGCGGTGCCTGGCTGGAAGCGGCGCTGATGCACCTGCGTGAGAAAGATGCGGCCGCACGTGACGCCAGCGACATGGAACTGGCCCGGAAGATTCTGGCACTGTGACCGTGGTTTGCCGGCTGCCGCCCGTGCGGTGGCTGGCATTGCTGTTGGCGCTGTCGGTGACAGCTCCGCTGCATGCCGCACTCCATATCGATGTGGCGGTGGATGGGCTCACGCCAGCGGAGCAGAGCGCCAGCGAACAGCTGGTGGCCGAGGTGCTCAACCAGCTGCCGGCAACCCTGCGCGACCAGCACGATCTGCAGTTGCGCCTGCGCTGGCGCGACGATTTGCCCGCGCATGTGCAGGGCAGGGCGCGCGGGAACGAACTGGGCCTGGACCGCGGCTTGTTGCCGCCGCTGCTGGCGGCCAGTGACGCAACGCCTATCGATGCTGACTGGCGGGCAGCACATGCAGCACTGATCCACGAGCTGGCGCATGCGCTGGACCGCTCGCCGCGCGGTCGTTGGTCACGGCAGGCGCGCTTTCTCGATCTCGCCGGCTGGCAGCAACGCCCGTTGTGGCCTGGACGTGGCCGCAACCACTTCGCGCTGCGCAGCCCGGATCGCTACGAGCTGCACAGTCCAGCGGAATTCTTCGCGGTCAACCTGGAACACTATCTGCTGGATGGTGATTACCGTTGCCGGCGACCGGCGCTGCATGCCTGGTTCGCCCAGCAGCTGGGGCAGGCATCGGTACCGTCCAGGGCAGCCTGCAACGCGACCTTGCCGTTCATGCAGGCCGGCGAACAGGACGGGCTGGCTGATCTGCTCGAACTCGACCCGGCGCGCATCTACGAGGTTGATTTCCTGCTGGCCGAAGGCAATGCGCAGCTGATGAGCCGTTGGGGCCACAGCATGTTGCGCCTGGTCATCTGTGCGCCGGGCCGTGCGCCCGGACCGGCCTGCCGGATGGACCTGCAGCATCACCTGGTGCTGTCGTTCCGCGCGTTCGTCGGCGATGTGCAGATATCCAGCTGGCGTGGACTTACCGGCTCCTATCCTTCCCGATTGTTCGTGCTGCCACTCAATCGCGTGGTGGAGGAGTACACGCGGGTCGAACTGCGCGGGCTGTCATCCACACCGCTGGCGCTGTCACCCCGGGAAATCGAGCAGCTGCTGGAGCAGGCCGCACAGCTGCACTGGAGCTACGACGGTCGCTACTTCTTCGTCAGCAACAACTGTGCGGTGGAGACCTGGAAGCTGCTGCACGAAGGTGTGCCGCGCCTGGATGCCGCAGCGTTGTCGTCGATCACGCCAACCGGTCTGCTGCAGCGGCTGCGCGAACAGGCGATCGCTTCGCCGGCACCTGAGGACCGGCAGCAGGCCATCGCCAAGGGTTATTACTTTGAATCGGCCGCGCGCCATTACACGCTGGTGTTCGATGTCGCGCGCAAGGCGTTGCCACTGCCGGCCGCGGACGTCGAAGCGTGGCTGCAGTTGCCGGCCGCACAGCGTCGGCACTGGATGGAACAGGCAGACCACGAAGTGCTGGCGGCAATGCTGTTGCTGGAACAGGCGGCCTGGCGGCGGCAGGAGTTGTTGGCGCGTGATGTCCTGAAGCGGCAGCTGCTGTCGGGCAAGGATCTGGGCAACGCGCTTGAACAGTTCAATGGACTGATGGCGCGTGCCGGTGTGTTGCTGGCACCCGGCAACCTGGCGGCGCCGGGGTATGGAATCCCCACCGCGCCGGAGCGCGTCACCTTGCAGTCGGAAGCCGAGGAGGGTGCCGCTGAAGCGGAAGTACAGTGGCAAGCACTGCGGCAGCAGGCATTGGCTTTGTTGCCGGGCGGGCAGCGCCTGCAGATGGAGGGCATCCAGGCGAACCTTGACTATCTGCGGCAGCGTTTGCGTTCGCGCTACGGTGCTGATTCCGCAACGCCGGCACGGTCGGCTGCGGATGATCTGGAGAACGTGATTGAGGATGAGGAAAATGGTTTCAGATCGCACTGACGATGCATGGCTGCAGGACATCCGGAAGCTGCGGTCCTACGCGATTGTGCGGCTGGACGGTGATGGCCGTGTGCTCGGCTGCAATGCCGGTGTGGAGGCGATCTTCGGCTATGCGCCCGATGAATTGAACGGCCGGCATTTCTCCTGCCTTTTCAGTGAATCGGACATTGCGCGCGGAGTTGATCAGCAGGCGTTTGTGCAGGCTTTGGCAGGCGACTTCGAGCAGATCGGACTTGCCATGGTGCGCAAGGATGACAGCCGCTTCCGCGCCAGTTTGATGCTGGAAGACATGTCCAGCGATGATGCGGTGAGCGTGATGATGGTCATCCGTGACATCACCGGGTTCTTCAATACCCAGAAGCGGGTACGCGAAGCGCAGGAACTCACCTTGCGTGGGCAACGGCTGGATGCGGTGGGCAAGCTCACGCTGGGGCTGTCGCACGATTTCAACAATCTGCTGTCGGTGATCGGCAACAGCCTGGACATGCTGGCCGCGCGCCGCACCGGCGATGAAGCCGCACGGCGCATCCTGGACATTGCGTTGCGCGCAGTGGAGCGGGGCACCCGCTTGACCCGGCAGATGCTGGCTTTCGGTGGCGGGCATGCGCTGGTGCCACAGTTCAGCCAGGTGGACGGCCTGCTGCAAACATCACAGGAGTTGTATGAGCGCGTATGTGGTGAAGGCGTCGCGCTGGAAATCCGTGCCGATGCCGGCTTGCCGCCCATCACGGTGGATGTCGCCCAGTTCGAGGCGGCACTGCTCAACCTGCTGAGCAACAGTCGCGATGCAATGAAAGGCGTCGGCCGCGTGCTGGTGGAGGCGAGGACGGAAATGATGGCCTTGCCGGCGATGAAGGGGGCCGATCGCCCGTTCGTGTGCATCACCGTGGGTGACAGCGGCCCGGGCATCGACGGGGATATCCGTGACAACGTGTTCGAGCCGTTTTTCACCACCAAGGCGGTCGGCGATGGCAGTGGCCTGGGGCTGAGCCAGGTGCATGGCTTTGCCGCGCAGTCCGGTGGTGTGGCGACCATCGGTACCTCCCCGCTGGGAGGGGCTGCGGTGTCGATCTACCTGCCTGCGGTGGTCTGAGTTGCGCAGGCGTGGCTCGGTCGGCGCATGAAAAAAGCCCCTCCGGCCCTGTTGAGGCAGGAGGGGCTCTGTCCACGGTCCTCAGTCGGCGCGGCCGCCGAATTCGCCCGTGGTGGTGTTCACCAGGATGCGCTCACCATTGACGATGTACTCCGGCACCATGATTTCGATGCCGGTGTTGAGCTTGGCCGGCTTCGGACGCTTGGTGGCGGTGCCACCTTTCAGTTCCGGCGGCGTCTCGACTACTTCCAGCGTGACGTGCTGCGGCAGCTGGATGGCTACCGGCTGCTCGTCGATCACCTGCACGAAGATGCCGGTCAGGCCCTCGGTGATGTAACCGGCGTCGTCGCCGATCACTTCCGCATCCAGCGTGTACGGTGTGTAGTCCTCGTCGTCCATGAACACGAAGGCGTCGCCGTCCATGTACGAATAGGTGGACTGGCGGCGCAGCAGTTCGACTTCCGGCAGGTTGTCATCGGCGTCGAAGCTGGCATCGAGCTTGTTGCCGCCCGGCACGCTGTACATGATGAAACGGAAGCGGACATTGCCGCCACGGCCCTGCGGCGAGCTGCGCTCGATGTCGCGGATCTGATAAACGCCGTTGTTGTACTCGACGACGTTGCCTTTCTTGATGTCGTTGGCTTTCATGCTTGGAAAGTCTGTTGGGGTAAACGGAGGCGGGCGCCCTGGGGCGCCCGCAGCTGGATCACTTCGGTGCCAGACGCACGGCACCGTCAAGGCGAATAGTCTCACCGTTGAGGTAGGTATTGCCAATGATATGGCCGACCAGGCTGGCGAAGTCCGACGGCTGGCCCAGCCGCGAGGGGAACGGGATGGAGGCGGCCAGCGACTCCTGCACGTTCGCGGGCATGCCATCGACCATCGGCGTCCAGAACACGCCCGGGGCGATGGTCAGCACGCGGATGCCGAAGCGGGACAGCTCGCGCGCCATCGGCAGGGTCATGCCGACCACGCCGCCCTTGGAGGCGGAGTAGGCGGCCTGGCCGATCTGGCCCTCGTAGGCGGCCACCGAGGCGGTGTTGATGATCACGCCGCGCTCGCCGTCAGCGCTGGCTTCGTTGTGTTGCATCAGATCGGCGGCGGCCTTGGCCACGTTGAAGCTGCCGACCAGGTTGACCATCACCGTGCCCTGGAAGTTGGCCAGCGGCATCGGTGCTTCGCGGCCCAGCACGCGGCCGGCGCCAAGGATGCCGGCGCAGTTCATCACCACGTTCAGGCCGCCGAGGAATTCCTTGGCTGCCGCCAGATTGGCGGCCACGCCGGCTTCGTCGGTGACGTTGGTGGTGAAGTAGCGGGCGTTGTCGGCGCCGAGTTCAGCCACCGCAGCGGCGCCCTTGTCGTCGTTCAGATCGAACAGGGCGACCTTGCCGCCATTGGCGACGAGGAACTGGGCGACGCCGAGGCCGAGGCCGGAGACACCACCGGTGATGACGGCGCGGACGGAGGACAGCTGCATTGGATCAACCCTGCGTGAAAGAGCCGCCGATTCTAGCTGATGCCCGCCTGCGGCAGACGTGCCGATAAGACCTGCCCGGGCAGGCCCGCACGGTCAGCGCAGCTTGTGCGCGAACTCCACCGGCGACAGGCCGGGCGCGAACAGAAAGCCCTGGCCCACCGGTACCCCCAGCTGCAGCAGGTACTGGCGCTGTGCCTCCGATTCGATGCCTTCGGCGACCAGGCCCAGGCCCAGGCTGCGGGCGATGCCGCTGACGGCCTCGCAGACGGCCACGTCTGAGCGGTTCTTCGGTACGCCGCTGATGAACAGCTGGCTGAGCTTGAGCCCATGGATGGGCAGGGTGCGCAGGTAGTTCAAGGCGCTGTACCCCTCGCCGAAATCGTCGATGGTCAGCATCACGCCCATCTGCCGCAGTTCGGCGAACGTGCGCAGGGTGGAGGGCGCATCTTCGATCAATACCCGCTCGGTGAATTCCAGCTCCAGCGCAGCGCCGGGCAGGCCATATTCGTCGAGCACATCGCGGACCTGCCGGGCCAGCCGGTCGCCGCTGAACTGGCGGTAGGACACGTTGATCGCGACACGGATCAGCCCCAGCCCCTTGTCCTGCCACTGGCGGATCTGCCGGCAGGCTTCGTGCAGTACCCATTCGCCGATGCGCACGATGTCACCGGTGTTCTCGGCATGGCTGATGAAGATGTCAGGGCGCAGCTCGCCCAGTTGCCGGTTGCGCCAGCGGATCAGTGCTTCGCAGGCGATGATCCTGCCGCTTTGCAGGTCTACCTGGGGTTGGTACACCAGCCGGAACTCATTGCGCTCCAGCGCCTTGCGCAGGCGCCGTTCGATCTGCAGGCGGTCGTTCTGGCGTCGCTCCATCTCCTCGCAGAATTCCAGCCAGCCGTTGCGGCCACGGCGCTTGCATTCGTACATGGCAAGGTCCGCGCTCTGGATCAGCTGCTGGGGGCGCAACCCGTGCTGTGGCGCGCGGGCGATGCCGATGCTGGTGGTCACCGAGAACTCATCCTTGCCGAACAGGAAGGATGGCGCGAAGGCAAGGGTGATGGCTTCGGCCAACTGTTCCGGACGCCCCGGCAGATCGCGCGCATCGCAGGTGACCACGAACTCGTCGCCGCCAAAGCGGGCCAGCAGGCCCTCGGTGCCGACCGCATCGCGGATGCGTCGGCTGGCTTCGATCAACAGCTGGTCACCGGCGTTGTGGCCGAGCACGTCGTTGACGGTCTTGAAGCGGTCCAGGTCGATGTACAGCACTGCCACGCCGGCATGCGACGGGTTGCTCAGGCGCATTTCGAGATCGGTCAGCGCCGCATCGCGGTTCATGATGCCGGTGAGCGGGTCGGTGCGTGCCTGGTTCTTCAGCGTCTCTTCGGCGTGCTTGGGTTCGGTGATGTCCTGGAAAGTGCCGGCGATGCGGGTGGAAGCAAGATCACCCGGTTCCACTTCGCCGATCATGCGGATCCAGAAGCTGTGGCCATTGGCACGTTGGCCCTGCAGTTCCAGCTCAAAGCCGCCACGGTGTTCGGCTTCATGCTCCATGGCGTCGCGCAGCAGCTGCCGTGAGCTGGAATTCAGGCACGACAGCAGCTGCTCAAGGTCACCGGGTGGCTGCTCCTGGCCGAGGATGCGCTGCGCCTCGCCGGTGAGGTAAAGGCACTGCTGGCCGCGGTCCCATTCCCAGCCGCCGATATGCGCCAGCGATTGCGCGCGGTCGAACAGCGCATGGTCGCGCTTGAGTTCGGTGATGTCGCTGAACAGCGAAAACACATGGTCGGGAAGATCACAGTCCGACGAGAACACCGGCACGGTGGTGATCGAAATCCAGATCATGCGGCCGTGCGGGCGGTGGTACAGGCCAATGATGGTGCTGGGAATGATGCGGCCGTTGCGGAACGCCTTGGCCACCGGCCACTGGTCCAGTCCAAGGCGGCGGCCGTGCTCATCAACCGTGATCCATTCATCGCTGTTCAGTGGCAACCGCCCGGGTGCCATGCCGCTCATGTTGAAGATGCGGTGTGCGGCGGGATTGGCCGAGACGATGCCCAGGTTGCGGTCAAACAGCATCACGCCCTTGTCGATGGATTCCAGCAGCAGGCGATAGCGGGTTTCGGCCTGCCAGCGCCGGCTCAGATCGCGGGCGACGGCGACGATGCAGGGCTGGCCGTCATGTTCGAACGCGGCCGAATGCACCTCCACGGGAAAGCGGCTGCCGTCGCCACGCATGTTGGTGACTTCGACCACGTAGGTCTGGCCGCGCTTGAGCGTTTCCCAGACCGGTTCCAGGTGATTGGCTGGCAGGTCGGGATTGAGCAGCTCGATGGGCTGGCCGACGATCTCTTCGCGGCTGCGGCCGTAAGCGTTCACGCCGGAGGTGTTGACGTCCAGCACCACGCCGGTGGCGCTGAGGATGCTGACCGGGTCGGGGACGGCATCGAACAAGGCTTCATAGCGCCGCTGAGCGGCCTGGCGCTCGCTCATGGCTTCGCGCAGTGCATCGGCGGCGGCCTGCAGCACGCCTTGCAGTTTGTGCGGCAAGGGTTGACGGAGGGCCAGCTCCAGTTCGGCCAGCGCATCGACATGGGCGGCGGGATGCTCGCCTGGGTCATGGACTATGCGCTGGCCGGTACCGGTCATGACACTGCCAAAGCCTTTCCTGTCTTGCTGCCTGTTGGCCGGCCCAGCCGATCGGCGAGCCAGTTCCCCGTGGCGGCCAGTGCCGGCAGGTCGATGCCGGTGGCCAACCCCATCCCCTGCAACATGTAAACGACGTCCTCGCTGGCGACATTACCACTTGCACCGCGCGCGTAGGGGCAGCCGCCGGTGCCGGCCACGGCGGCGTCCACCACGCGCACGCCGAGCTCCAGGCAGGCCGCGATATTGGCCAGCGCCTGACCGTAAGTGTCATGGAAATGGACGGCCAGTGCTTCCATGGGAATCTCCGCCGCCACCGCTTCCAGCATGGCGCGGGCCTTGAGTGGCGTGCCGACGCCAATGGTGTCGCCCAGCGAAACCTCGTAGCAGCCCATGCCATGCAGGCGTACGGCCACGCGCACCACGTCGGCCAGCGGCACGGCGCCCTGATACGGGCAGCCGAGCACGGTCGAGACGTAGCCGCGGACCTTGATGCCATCGGCTTTGGCGCGAGCCAGGATCGGCTCGAAGCGCAACAGCGACTCCTCAATGCCGGCATTGGTATTGGTGCGGTTGAACTGCTCCGACGCGGCAGTGAACACCGCCACTTCTTCGGCGCCTACCGCCAGGGCACGCTCGTAGCCCTGTTCGTTGGGTACCAGCACCGGATAACTGACGCCGGCGCGACGCTGGATGCCGGCGAACACTTCGGCGGCGTCGGCCAGCTGCGGCACCCATTTCGGGCTGACGAAACTGGTGGCTTCGATGCTGCGCAGGCCGGTGGCCGAGAGCCGGTCGATCAGTTCGATCTTGTCGGCGGTGCTGACCAGTTGTTTTTCATTCTGCAGGCCATCGCGCGGGCCTACTTCAACGATACGGACGAAGTCGTTCATGGTGTTCCAGGGCAAGGCAGGTGAGGGCGACGGGTTATTTCGCGGCCCAGGCAGGGGGGCGTTTTTCCAGGAAGGCCGACAGGCCCTCGCGGCCTTCATCGGAGGCGCGCAGGGCGGCAATCAGGCCGGCGTTGGCGCGGTCGAGACCATCACGGTCGCCCACGGCAGCGCAGACTTCACGCACCAGCACCTTGGCCGAACCCGCAGCGATTGGTGCGGCCTTGGTCAATAGATCCAGTTGCGTGCGCACCGCTGCATCCAGTGCCTCGGCGGCGACCACCTGGTGGACCAGCCCGATGCGCTCGGCGGTGGCAGCGTCGAAATGTTCGCCGGTCGCGAACCAACGGCGTGCCTGGCGCGGGCCGATGGCGGCGATCACATAGGGTGAAATGACCGCCGGGAGCAGGCCGAGGCGGCTTTCCGTAAGACCGAACCGTGCGCCTTCGGCGGCGATGGCGATATCGCAGCAGGCCACCAGGCCAACGCCACCGCCGAATGCGGCGCCGTGGACGCGGGCAATGGTCGGCTTGGGAAGTTCGTCGAGGGTGCGCATCAACAATGCCAGCGCCAGTGAGTCGGTGCGGTTCTCTTCCTGGGTGGCGGTGGCCATGGCCCGCATCCACTGCAGGTCGGCACCTGCGGAGAAGGACGGGCCGCTGCCAGCCAGCACCACGGCGCGGACCGTCGGGTCGGCGCCCAGCGCCTGCAGGGCCACGGTCAATGATTGAATAAGGGCGGCATCGAATGCGTTGTGCAGTTCCGGCCGGTTCAAGTGCAGGGTCGCTATCGCGCCCTCATGCTGCACGAGCAGTGCATCGCTCATCTGGGAAAGCCTGTGTATCGAGGAAATCCGCCGAATCATAGCGGTGCACGGGTGGGACGCCATGATGCGGCGCGGCGATGCTAGAATTGATAACCATTCTTATTCATCACTTTCTACATAGGCGCCCATTCAGTGACGTTGTCAGATTTGCCGCTGCATGCCCCCGCTCGGGTGGAGGACGTGCAGGATATGCACCCCAATGACGCCATCGCCCGCAGGTTGCGGGAGCTGGGATTCGTAAGCGGTGAAGAGGTTCGTCTGGTGGCCCGTGGGCCGGTGGGCGGTGAGCCATTGCTGATCCAGGTGGGTTTCACCCGTTTCGCGCTGCGCCGCAGTGAAGCCGCGCGCGTGCGGATACAGCGTGAAGGAGTTGCGCCATGAGTGAGTCGATTGCCCGGCTGGCGTTGGTTGGCAATCCCAACAGCGGCAAGACTGCGTTGTTCAATCAGCTGACCGGCAGCCGCCAGAAGGTGGCCAACTACACCGGCGTGACTGTCGAGCGCAAGGAAGGCCGCATGCGCGGGCCGTCCGGGCGCGAGTACGCCGTGCTGGATCTGCCGGGTGCTTACAGCCTGCAGCCGGCCAGCCTGGATGAAGCGATCACCCGCGACCTGTGCCGGGGGTTCTACCCGGGCGAAGCCGCGCCGGATGCGCTGGTGTGCGTGGTCGATGCCACCAACCTGCGTCTGCACCTGCGGTTTGCGCTGGAAGTGCGCGAGCTGGGCAAGCCGATGATCGTGGCGTTGAACATGGTGGACGCGGCGCGTCGCCGTGGCATTGAAATCGACGTGCCGGCGCTGGAGAAGGCGCTGGGCGTGCCGGTGGTGGAAACCATCGCCGTGCGCCGCAATGGTGCCAAGGCGCTGGTGGAGCGCATCGATGCGCTGGTGCCGCAGCTGGCATCGCTGCCGGTGCAGGCGCCGGTCGCCGATGAGGACCTGCATGCCCAGGTGCGTGACATCCTCGCCAACGCCGTGCGGATGCCGGCGCGCACCGCCAAGATCGACGACGCACTGGATCGCTGGTTGCTGCACCCGGTATTCGGGCTGCTGACCCTGGCGGTGGTGATGTTCCTGATCTTCCAGGCGGTCTATGCCTGGGCTACGCCGTTGATGGACGGCATCGAAGCCGCCTTCGCCTGGCTCGGGCCAGTGGTTGCTGCCGCTTTGCCGGAAGGCCCGCTGAGCAGCCTGCTGGTGGACGGCATCATTGCTGGTATCGGTGGCGTGCTGGTGTTCCTGCCGCAGATCCTGATCCTGTTCGCCTTCATTCTGGCCCTGGAGGAATCGGGCTATCTGCCGCGCGCGGCGTTCCTGCTGGATCGCATGATGGCCGCCGCCGGTTTGTCCGGGCGTTCGTTCATCCCGCTGCTGTCCAGCTTCGCCTGCGCGGTGCCGGGCATCATGTCCACGCGCTCCATCCAGGACCCGCGTGATCGTCTCGCCACGATTCTGGTGGCGCCGTTGATGACCTGTTCGGCACGCCTGCCGGTGTATGCGCTGCTGATCGGCGCCTTCATCCCGGCCAAGACCGTGTGGGGCATGTTCAATCAGCAGGGTCTGGTGCTGTTTGGCCTGTACCTGGCCGGCATCCTGAGTGCACTGGTGATGTCGTGGACGATGAAGAAGTTCCGTCGCGACAAGAGTGAGCATCCGCTGATGCTGGAGCTGCCCTCGTACCGCGTACCGCATCCGCGTGACCTGCTGGTGGGGCTGTACGAGCGCGCGATGATCTTCCTCAAGCGCGTCGGCGGCATCATCCTGGCGCTGACCATCCTGCTGTGGTTCCTGCTGTCGTTCCCGGGGGCTCCCGAGAACGCGACGATGCCCGCCATCGATTACAGCTATGCCGGTCAGCTGGGCCACTGGATGGCGGTGATCTTCGCGCCGCTGGGCTTCAACTGGCAGATCTGCATCGCGCTGATTCCCGGCATGGGCGCACGCGAAGTGGCGGTGTCCTCGCTGGCCACCATCTATGCGCTCTCCGCTGCCGATGATGACGCTGCCATCCAGGCGCTGACCCCGGTGATCAGCGATGGCTGGACACTGGCGACGGGTCTGTCACTGATGGTGTGGTTCATCTACGCACCGATGTGCATTTCGACGCTGGCGACCATCAAGCGCGAGACCAATTCGTGGAAGCAGATGGCCTTCGCCACGGTGTACCTGTTCGGCGCGGCGTATCTGGCTGCACTGGTCACCTATCAGCTGGCCGTGGCGTTGGGGGCGGGCTGATGGACACCGGCCTGCTGCTTCAGTACCTGCTGATCGCGCTGGCCGTCCTGGTCAGCGTGTGGGTGGTGTTGAAGAAACAATTCCCGGGCTTCGTGCGGCGGATGCGGGGGGCGTTGGCGCTGTGGCTGGTGAAGCCGCAGCATTCCCCGCGCCTGCAGGCCTGGGGCCGCAAGCTGGCACCGGCGCCTTCCAGTGGCGGTGGTGCCTGTGGGGGCTGTGACAGCTGCGGGCCGAAAGCGCCCAAGCAGCACTGATAGCGAAAACGCCGGCACTGCCGGCGTTTTCTTTCGGGGCGCCCGGTTTGTGCTCAGTCGCGGACCAGGCCGCCATCGACCACCAGATTCTGCCCGGTCACCGCGCGCGACCATGGCGAGGCGAAGAACAGCGCGCTATCGGCGAATTGCTCCGGCGTGGTCACCTCGCGCAATGGGGTGTTGGCCGCGATGTAGTCGAACACGGCGTCGGGCGTCGCGGCACTGGCATCGGTGGTGCGCAGCAGGCCGCCGGAGAGCATGTTCACGGTGATGCCGTCCGGCCCGAGGTCGCCGGCCATCGTGCGGGTCAATGCCAGCAGGGCGGCCTTGGCTGCGGTGTAGTCGTGGTACGGCACCACCGGGTTCTGGAACAGGTTGGTGCCGACATTGATGATGCGGCCGAACTTCTGCGTACGCATGCTTGGCAATGCGGCCTGCACGGTGTTCAGTGCCGCCTGCACGCTGCCCTCGAACTGTTGATTGAAGTCCTGCCAGCGGATGCTGTCGGCCTTGGCGCGACCATCACCGTTGAACGAGAACCCGACCAACGCGTTGTTGACCACGGTACTCAGCGGCCTGCCGAAGTGCGCCTCTGCGGTGGCGATCATGGCATCCACCTGCTGGCGATCACGCACGTCGGCCTGCAGTGCCAGCGCGCGGGAGCCCAGCTCGCTGGCCAGTGCATTGGCCGCGTCGCGGCTGCTGCAGAAATTGACGATCACGCTCGCTCCCTCACGCACGAATGCGCGTGCCAATGCGGCGCCCAGGCCGCGCCCGGCACCGGTGATCAGGACAAGCTGGTCGGAGAGCTGCATTGCGAACATCCAGAGTGTGAGAGGTGACCGGCAAGCCTAGCAGCGATGCGTGCATCGGCAATGCTGGGTCGTTTTCCCTGAAACACCTCTTGTGTCCAGTCGTGCTTGAACGTAGCTTGCGCGGCATGAACAACACTCCGATTCGTTTGCTGATCCATGGTGCTTCCGGTCGCATGGGCCAGGCCTTGCTGCGTCTGGCAGCGGAAGACTCTTCATTGCAGGTGGTGGCCGCGGTGGTGCGCAAGCCGCCGGCACAGCGCGTGGTGGATGGCATTCCACATTTCGCCGCCAGTGAGTTGGCTGGCGCGCCACCATTCGATGTCGCCATCGACTTCAGCCTGCCGGAAGGTTTTGACCCGATCCTGGCGCTGTGTCTGGAGCGCGGCGTTGGTTTCGTCTCCGGCACCACCGGCATCAGCGAGATTCAGCAGGCGGCATTGTCGGCGGCGGCGCAACGCATTCCGCTGGTCTGGGCGACCAACTTCAGCCTGGGTGTCGCGGTTCTGGCCGAACTGGTGGAACGTGCCGCTGCCGCTTTGCCGGGCTGGGATTGCGACATTGTCGAATCGCACCATGTGCACAAGAAAGATGCGCCCTCGGGCACCGCCATCACCCTGGGCGAAGCGGCCGAGCAGGGCGGGGCGGCGCCGCGCTTTGCCAGCCTGCGTGCCGGCGACATCATCGGCGAGCACTTCGTTCAGTTCACCGGGTTGGGTGAGCGGGTCGAGCTGGTGCATCGGGCCACCAATCGCGATATTTTCGCCCGCGGCGCGCTGCATGTGGCCAGCCAGCTCAGGGCGCGGGCACCGGGCCAGTACCGGGTGCGTGATCTGGTCGGCAGGCCGCGCTGATACAGGCCGAAGCTGAATGCGAGGGTGGTGTTTGCCAGCCTGGTGCCGGCACGTTGCCATGAAAGCGTAATTCAAGGCTCACGGGGCGCTAGCGCTGGCGCCCCCCATGCCAGTACAATTCTCGCTCGCCGAAACACGTCAGCCGGACCGGTTCCCAGACCGCCGTCCGCGCTTTTTTGCAACCGGTTTTTGCCGTGGACGCAGGCGTGGCTTCGGAGTCCCCCGGTAGCCAAAGTGAGATTCCCGTGACCCAAGCCGCAATTCTCGTGCTCGAAGACGGCACCGTATTCGAGGGCGAATCCGTAGGCGCGCCCGGCCTGTCCGTGGGTGAGGTGGTGTTCAACACCGCCATGACCGGTTATCAGGAGATGCTGACCGATCCCTCCTACGCCCGGCAGATGATCACCCTGACGTATCCGCATATCGGCAACACCGGTATGAACGACCAGGATGACGAGGCTGCCAAGGTGTGGGCTGCGGGCCTGATCGTGCGCGATGTGCCGCGCCGCCCCAGCAGCTGGCGCAACCAGGTGTCGCTGCAGGATTGGTTGATCCAGCGCGGCGTGGTGGCCATCTCCGGCATCGATACCCGCAAGTTGACCCGCATCCTGCGTGAGCGCGGCGCCCAGAACGGTGCGCTGATGGCGGGCGACATCGATGTTGAAAAGGCATTGGAAGCTGCCCGCAAGTTCCCGGGCCTGAAGGGCATGGACCTGGCCAAGGTGGTCAGCACGGACAAGTCCTACGGTTGGGCCGACGGCCAGCTGGACCTGGACAGCAACGCATTCGTGCGCGCCGAGCCGAAGTTCAAGGTGGTGGCATACGATTTCGGCGTGAAGACCAACATCCTGCGCATGCTCGCTGAACGCGGTTGTGAGCTGACCGTGGTGCCGGCACAGACCCCCGCCGCCGAGGTGTTGGCGATGAATCCGGACGGTGTGTTCCTGTCCAACGGCCCGGGTGATCCGGAGCCGTGCGACTACGCCATCGCCGCCATCAAGGAATTCGTGGCAAAGAAGGTGCCGACCTTCGGTATCTGCCTGGGCCACCAGCTGCTGGGCCTGGCCTCTGGCGCGCGCACCATGAAGATGGGCCATGGCCACCATGGCGCCAATCACCCGGTGCAGGACATCGACAGTGGCCGGGTGATGATCACCTCGCAGAACCACGGCTTCGCCATCGACGAAAGCTCGCTGCCGGCCAACATCCGCGTCACCCACCGTTCGCTGTTCGACCAGACCATCCAGGGCGTCGAGCTGACCGATGCACCGGCGTTCTCCTTCCAGGGACACCCGGAAGCGTCGCCCGGCCCGCACGACGTGGCACCGCTGTTCGACCGCTTCATCACGATGATGGAAGGGGCCAAGGCCTGATGCGCGCCATCGCGCTGCTGACGGGTTTGTTGATGGCCGGAGGTGCATCGGCAGCCCCGGCCGACCGTGCCGATATCGGCCAGATCATGCAGCAGTTGGGCATGGGTAGGCTGGGGGCGGATTCGGCCACGGGTCTGATCGAGAATTTCCCGGCGTTGCAGATGCAGGATGCGGCAGGCAAGGCCTGTGCGACGCAGCAGGTTTCAGCGATGCTGGACGTGCAGGTCCAGCAGGGCATCGTGGACAGCATGGGGGCCGATGGCACCTCACTGGTCAAGGAATGGAAGACCTTCCTTGCCACGGACTCGGGCAGCGACATGGCGCGTACGTTCCAGGCCACGGCAGCGGCCATCGCCAGCGGCGATGCCGATTTCGATGCCGGGCTGGACGAAGACCGGAAGGCCGAGATATCGCGCTTCATGGCGACCCCGGCGTTCCAGCGATTCATTGACGGGTTTGGCAGCGAGAGCCAGTTGCCTGCGGACATCGGCCAGCGTCTGGTGGATGTACTGCAGCGCGAATGCCGCATCGCGCTGGACCCGGAACAGATTTCCTGATCGACAGCGTGCGATCACTTCCCCCAGACACGCTGTACTGACTTAGAGAAGACAATGCCAAAGCGTTCCGACCTAAAGACCATCCTGATCATCGGCGCTGGCCCGATCGTCATCGGCCAGGCCTGTGAGTTCGATTACTCCGGCGCGCAGGCATGCAAGGCGCTGCGTGACGAAGGCTACCGCGTGGTGCTGGTCAACTCGAACCCGGCCACGATCATGACCGACCCGGAGATGGCCGACGCCGTCTACATCGAGCCGATCAACTGGCAGACCGTCGAGAAGATCATCGCCAAGGAGCGCCCGGATGCGCTGCTGCCGACCATGGGCGGCCAGACCGCGCTGAACTGCGCGCTGGACCTGGCCGACAACGGTGTGCTGGAGAAGTACAACGTCGAACTGATCGGCGCCAAGCGCGAAGCCATCCGCATGGCCGAAGACCGCGAGCTGTTCCGCGTGGCAATGGGCGAGATCGGTCTGGAATGCCCGACCGCAGCCGTGGCGCACACGCTGGAAGAGGCGCTGGAAATCCAGACCCGCGTTGGCTACCCGACCATCATCCGTCCGTCCTTCACCCTGGGCGGCAGTGGCGGCGGCATCGCTTACAACCGCGAAGAGCTGATCGAAATTGTCGGTCGTGGCCTGGAGCTGTCGCCGACCAGCGAAGTGCTGGTGGAAGAGTCGGTGCTGGGCTGGAAGGAATTCGAGATGGAAGTGGTTCGCGACACCGCGGACAACTGCATCATCGTCTGCTCGATCGAGAATCTGGACCCGATGGGTGTGCATACCGGTGACTCGATCACCGTGGCCCCGGCACAGACCCTGACCGACAAGGAATACCAGCGCCTGCGCGATGCCTCCATCGCCGTGCTGCGCAAGATCGGCGTGGATACCGGCGGCTCGAACGTGCAGTTCGGCATCAGCCCGACCACCGGCCGCGTGGTCGTGATCGAAATGAACCCGCGCGTGTCGCGTTCCTCGGCGCTGGCCTCCAAGGCCACCGGCTTCCCGATCGCAAAGGTCGCCGCCAAGCTGGCCGTGGGCTACACGCTGGACGAATTGAAGAACGAAATCACCGGCGGCCTGACCCCGGCATCGTTCGAGCCGTCCATCGACTACGTCGTCACCAAGATTCCGCGCTTTGCGTTCGAGAAGTTCCCGGCGGCCGATGCACGCCTGACCACCCAGATGAAGTCGGTGGGCGAAGTGATGGCCATGGGCCGTACCTTCAAGGAATCGTTGCAGAAGGCGCTGCGTGGCCTGGAAACCGGCAAGATCGGCCTCGATCCGACCGGCCTGGACCTGGGCAACGAAGACGACATCGCCACGATGAAGCGCGAGCTCAAGGCCCCGGGCCCGGAGCGTCTGTTCTTCGTGGGTGATGCCTTCCGCGCTGGCCTGAGTGTCGAAGACATCTTCGGTCTGTCGCATATCGACCCGTGGTTCCTCGATCAGATCGAGGAAATCATCGCCGACGAAACCCAGGTGCATGCCGAGGGCATCGACGCGCTCGACGCCGCACGCCTGCGCAAGCTCAAGCGTGCCGGTTTCTCCGATGCGCGCCTGGCACAGCTGACCGGCACCAACGAAGCGGCCATCCGTGCGCTGCGTCGTGCCCACAAGGTGCGCCCGGTGTACAAGCGCGTGGATTCCTGCGCTGCCGAATTCGCCACCAGCACCGCGTACCTGTACTCGACCTATGAGGACGAGTGCGAAGCCAACCCGACCAACCGCGACAAGATCATGATTCTGGGCGGTGGCCCGAACCGCATCGGTCAGGGCATCGAGTTCGACTACTGCTGCGTGCATGCGGCACTCGCCCTGCGCGAGGATGGCTATGAAACCATCATGGTCAACTGCAACCCGGAAACCGTTTCGACCGATTACGACACCTCCGACCGTCTGTACTTCGAGCCGCTGACGCTGGAAGACGTGCTGGAAATCGTCGAGCTGGAACAGCCCAAGGGCGTGATCGTGCAGTACGGCGGCCAGACCCCGCTGAAGCTGGCGCGTGCGCTGGAAGCCAACGGCGTGCCGGTGATCGGTACCTCGCCGGACTCGATCGACCTGGCCGAAGACCGCGAGCGTTTCCAGCAGCTGGTCGACAAGCTGGGCCTGAAGCAGCCGCCGAACCGCATTGCCCGCAATGACCAGGAAGCGCTGCTGCTGGCCCGCGAGATCGGTTACCCGCTGGTGGTGCGCCCGAGCTACGTGCTGGGCGGCCGTGCGATGGAAATCGTCTACGGCGAGTCCGACCTGGCGCGCTATGTGCGCGATGCGGTCAAGGTGTCCAACGATTCGCCGGTGCTGCTGGACCACTTCCTGGACGCTGCTGTCGAAGCCGACGTGGACATCATCTGCGACAAGGACGGCAACGTGCTGATCGGCGGCGTGATGGAGCACATCGAAGAAGCCGGCGTGCATTCGGGCGATTCGTCCTGCTCGCTGCCGCCGTATTCGCTGTCGCAGGCCACGCAGGATGAACTGCGTCGCCAGGTGCGCGAGTTGGCCAAGGGGCTGAACGTGGTTGGCCTGATGAACACCCAGTTCGCCATCCAGCCCGATGCCGACGGCAACGATGTGATCTTCCTGCTGGAAGTGAACCCGCGTGCCTCGCGTACCGTGCCGTTCGTGTCCAAGGCCACCGGCGTACCGCTGGCCAAGATCGCTGCGCGCTGCATGGCTGGCATGACCCTGGCCGAGCAGGGCGTCACCGAGGAAGTGGTGCCGGGCTACTACTCGGTGAAGGAAGCGATCTTCCCGTTCGCCAAGTTCCAGGGCGTCGACCCGATCCTCGGGCCGGAAATGCGTTCCACCGGCGAAGTCATGGGCGTCGGCCGCAGCTTCAGCGCCGCCTTCGCACGTGCGCAGGAAGCGGGCAGCATCAAGACCCCGCCACTGGGCAAGGCGTTCATCTCGGTGCGCGATGCCGACAAGCAGCGCGTGATGCCGGCGGTACAGGGTCTGGTCGAGCGCGGCTACTCGCTGGTCGCCACCCGCGGCACCGCCGCCTGGCTGCAGCAGCAGGGTTACACCTGTGAAGTGGTCAACAAGGTGGTGGAAGGCCGTCCGCACATCGTGGACCGCATCAAGAATGGCGAGATCGTCTACATCGTCAACACGACCGAAGGTCGCGCAGCGATCAACGATTCGTTCTCGATCCGTCGTGAAGCGCTGCAGCACCGCGTCACGTACTCGACCACGGTCGCCGGCGCCAAGGCGCTGGTGCAGTCGCTGGAATTCCGTGGCACCGGCCCTGTACTGTCGCTGCAGGAACTGCACAAGGAGTTGAATGCATGAGAGCTCCCATCACGATGAAGGGCGCAAAGCGCCTGCGTGAGGAACTTGACCACCTGAAGTCGGAAAAGCGCCCGAAGGTCATCGCCGCCATCGCAGAAGCACGCGAGCACGGCGACCTGAAGGAGAACGCCGAGTATCACGCCGCGCGCGAGGAACAGGGCTTCATCGAAGGCCGCATCAAGCAGCTGGAAGGTGAGCTTTCGCACGCCGAAGTCATCGACATCAGCAAGCTCAACGCCGGCAGCAAGGTGGTGTTCGGCGCAACGGTTACGCTGGCGGATGTGGAAAGCGACGAAGAGAAGCGTTACCAGATCGTCGGTGACCTGGAAGCGGACATCAAGCTGGGCTTGATCGCCATTTCCTCGCCGGTGGCGCGCGCAATGATCGGCAAGAACGAAGGCGATTCCATCGTCATCGACGCGCCGGCCGGCCAGCGCGAATACGAAATCATCAGCGTCGAATACCTCGACTGACGATGGCCAAGGCCACGCTGCTGCTGCCTGCGCGCAGCCGTTTCCCGGCGGGCGCACTGCCGGCACAGGTGGCCGCCGCGCTGGGGCGGGCCGAACATGGGCTCGCCGAAGCTGGTGAGTCGGCGCAGTTGCGCCGGCATTTCACCATTGAACCGGTAAGTTGGTCGGCGGCTGCCCTCAGCCGCCATGCCGATGCCGGTGATGCCGATGGCAGCCTTTGGTTGCGCGCCGATCCGGCCAATGTGGTGCCTGACATGCAGGGTGCCCGGCTGATGGCTTCGGCCGAGACGTTGCGCCTGGAACAGGCCGACGTCGACGCGCTGGTGCCCGAGCTGCAGTCCCTGTTCGCCGGCTTCGGTTATCAACTGGACGCCCCGACACCTTCGCGCTGGTACCTGCGCCTGCCCGAAGCAACGCCGTTGCCGGTGTTCGTCGAGCCTGAGGTGGTGCTGGGCGATGACCTGTTCGAGCATCTTCCCGATGGTGACAACGGCCGCCAGTGGCGCGCCTTGTTGACCGAGGCGCAGGTGGTGCTGCACCAGCATCCGTGGAATGAACGTCGTGTTGCCGACGGCAAGCGCGCGGTCAATTCGTTGTGGTTCTGGGGAGCAGGCACGCTGCCGGCATCGGTGCGCACCGTGCATGCACAGGTACGCAGCCGTGATGCCTTGTTGCAGGGGCTGGCAAAAATGGCCGGCGTGCGCATAGGCGGTGAGCAGACCGTGGATGCCTTGGTGGACCTGCGTCAGCTGCGCTCGCTGGACCAGCTCACACGGGATGCGATCACGCCGCTGCTCGATGCGATTGCGCGTGGTGAACTGGAAGAGCTGCGCTTGGATTTCGAGGATGGCGTGCATTACCGCATTCACCGGGGGCAACGCTGGCGGTTCTGGAAGAAACCGCTACCGACGCTCACTGATGGTTGAGTCGTTGAAGATCGTCCGCCGCGACAGCGTCGATGGCGGGCAATGGGATGACGGGACCTTGCCGTTGCTGCAGCGTATCTATGCGGCGCGGGGGGCGTTGTCACCTGGGCAGGCGCAACCACGGCTGGCCCAACTGCATGCGCCGGAGCTGCTCGGCGGCATGCCGTCGGCTGTCGCGTTGTTGGCTGCCGCCATCGCTGCGGACAAGCGGATTCTGATCGTCGGTGATTTTGACTGCGACGGCGCTACTGCGTGTGCGGTTGGCGTGCGCGGGCTGCGCATGCTGGGTGCGCGCGACGTGGTGCACGCGGTGCCGAACCGCATGGTGCACGGCTATGGTCTGTCACCCGCACTGGTTGAAGAGCTGGCTGCGCTGAAACCGGATCTGCTGGTGACCGTTGACCATGGCATCGCCTGCCATGCCGGTGTCAACGCAGCCAAGGCGCTGGGTTGGCAGGTGTTGATCACCGACCACCATCTCCCTGGCGAACGACTGCCGCCGGCCGATGCCATCGTTGATCCGAACGTGGCGGGTGATGCGTTTCCGAGCAAGGCGCTCGCGGGCGTGGGTGTGATCTTCTACGTGCTGATGGCCCTGCGTCGCCATCTTCGCGAGCAGGGTGCTTTTGCCAGCCAGCCGGAGCCGGATCTGTTGACCCTGCTGGATCTGGTGGCCGTAGGTACGGTGGCCGACCTGGTGGCGTTGGACGAGAACAACCGCGCGCTCGTGTCGGCAGGATTGCGTCGGCTGCGTTCGGGCAAGGGATGCGTCGGTCTGCGCGCCCTGATCGAAGCCAGCGGCCGTGATGTGCGTCGCCTGAGTGCCAGTGACATCGGCTTCGCGCTGGGGCCGCGCTTGAACGCGGCAGGGCGGCTGGAGGACATGGCGCTCGGTATCGAGTTGCTGCTCACTGAAGATGCCACGCAGGCGCGCGAGATCGCCGCGCTGCTGGAGGAGATCAACAGCGAGCGCCGCGCGGTGCAGCAGATCATGACCGACGATGCGGAGTTGGCGGTCTCGCGGGTACTGATCAACGACGACGGGCAACGCCCGGTCGCGGCCTGCCTCTTCGACGAACAATGGCATCCGGGTGTGGTCGGGCTGGTCGCTTCGAAAATGAAGGATCGCCTGCATCGGCCAGTGATCGCTTTTGCGCCCGCAGAGCCGGGCGGTACGTCGCTGCGCGGCTCGGCACGTTCGATTTCAGGTTTTCATATTCGTGATGCGCTGGCTGCGGTCCACGCCAGCCATCCTGGGTTGATGGAGAAATTCGGCGGCCATGCCATGGCGGCGGGATTGAGCCTGCCGCTGCAACAGCTTGAAGCATTCAAGTCGGCTTTCCAGGCGCAGGTGCTGGCAACGATGGAGCCGGCGCTGCTGCAGCAGCAACTGCTCAGTGACGGTGAGCTTTCCAGCGCCGAACTGGATTTCCAGCATGCCGAGGCGCTGCGTCTGGCCGGTCCGTGGGGGCAGGGGTTCGCCGAACCGTTGTTCGATGGGATGTTCGAAGTGCTGGAATGGCGCGTGCTCAAAGAGCGCCACCTGAAGCTGGTGCTGCGCCAGTCCGGCGGTAGCGCGCGCCTCAACGCGATCCATTTCAGCGGCTGGAAGGGCAGTGCACCGGCTCAGCAGGTCCATGTCGCCTATCGCCTGGTCAGTGATGACTATCGTGGCGGCGAGGCGATCCAGTTGATCGTTGAACATGTGGGCGCAGTTTGACCGGCTGATGGTAGTGCTGTTGCTGAATCCCGCCGCGTTGTTCCCTAGAATGCAGGCGCATTGATGCGATGCGTTGTTGCCGGAGCCCGCCGCATGGTTGCCCGTTCCTCCAGATTTCCGCAGCTGTCCACCCGCGCGCCTTCCGTTCGTGCGTTGGCCTGTGCGCGGCCGAAGGGGGATTGCCGTGGGCGATGAAGCGCCGCTGGGCGCAGGCAGCGACACCGATCTGCATTGGATGCGCCATGCGTTGGCGCTTGCCGACCGTGCACAGCATGAGTTCGACGAAATCCCGGTCGGGGCGGTGCTGGTGGGGGCCGATGGCGAACTGTTGGGAGAGGGCTGGAACCTCAACATCGCCAACCATGATCCCAGTGCGCATGCCGAGATCGTGGCAATGCGCGAGGCGGGCAAGCGGCTGGGCAACCACCGGTTGATCGGCGCCACCTTGTACGTGACCCTGGAGCCGTGTGCGATGTGCGCGATGGCACTGGTGCATGCACGTATCGCGCGGCTGGTATTTGCGGCGGCCGATCCCAAGACCGGGGCCTGTGGCAGTGTGTTCGATCTTGTCGGCGACCCGCGGCACAACCATCGTGTCGAGGTGCTCGGCGGGCTGCTGGCGCAGGATGCCAGCCTGCGGTTGACCAACTACTTCCGTGCCAAGCGTGGCCGGCCACTGCTGACGCCCGGCGATCTTTGACGCGCTCTATCCATAGGGCCGGCGTATCATGCGCGCTTCGATATTCCGGCTGGCGGTGTTGTTCCGCCAGCCCACAGCACGAGGCAGGACATGGCGGAGAACAAGGCAGGCAATGACCGGTTGATCTGGATCGACCTGGAGATGACCGGGCTCGATACGGACAACGATTCGATCATCGAGATCGCCACGATCGTTACCGATGCACAGCTCAATGTGCTGGCGGAAGGACCGGAGTTCGCCATCTCCCATCCATTGGCCACGCTGGAAGCGATGGACGAATGGAACCGCAACCAGCACCAGCGTTCGGGCCTGTGGCAGCGCGTGCTCGACAGTACCGTCACCCTGGGCCAGGCCGAAGCGCAGACCATCGTGTTCCTGCAGGAGTGGATCAAGGCCGGCGCCTCACCGATGTGCGGCAACTCGATCTGCCAGGACCGTCGTTTCCTGCACCGCGAAATGCCGCGCCTGGAGAAGTATTTCCACTATCGCAACCTGGACGTATCCACGGTCAAGGAGCTGGCCAAGCGCTGGGCACCGGCCGTTGCAGCCGGGGTGTCCAAGACCTCCAGCCATACCGCGTTGAGCGACGTGCAGGACTCCATCGCCGAACTGCGCCACTACCGGCAGTTCATGGGTGCGCTTGCCGGGCTGGCCCAGGCATAAGGCATGCGATGGGTAGCGCCGAGCCACGCTCGGCAGCTCCCTTCAGGCCGGGCCAGCAGCCCACAACCACGCGCCACTGCCACTACTTTCCATTCAACCCTCGGTCGCTATGATCGGCAGCATGAATGATCTGATCGTGACGCCGAGCGATATCCGTAGCCATGATCAGGACATGGCCGATCTGCAGCGTGCGGTGGCGCTGCTGGAAGCGCCCACGCTTACCGCGAAGATGGCCAACCTGATCGGTTCGCCGCTGGAATTCGTGGTGCGCAAGCTGCCCAGTGCGGTTTCCTCGCGCATCCAGAGCGTTACCGAGGCTGCGCTCTACAAGGCGGCGCAGACAGCGCTATGGAGCATGGATGGCAAGCAGCAGGGCAAGTCGGCGTCGCCGCGCCTGCACAAGCTCGCTGCTGCTGCCTCGGGCGCGCTGGGCGGTGCGGGTGGATTGCCGGCGCTGGCCATCGAGCTGCCGCTGTCCACCACCATCATCATGCGCGCGGTGGCCGACATCGCCCGCAGTGAAGGTTTCGACCTGAATGACCTGGCCACCCGCCAGGCCTGCCTGGAGGTTTTTGCACTTGGCGGCAACAGCGGCAAGGATGACGCCAGCGAAACCGGTTATTACCTCGCACGCGGCTTCACCACCGAAGTGATGCGCCACCTGTCGGCCGAGCTGGCCGGCGGCGTTGCGACCGGTGGTCCTGGCATGTTGTTGGGGCTGGGGCCGAAAGAGGCTGGCCAGTGGTTGGCCAAAATCGTCGAGAAAGTCGCGGTGCGCTTCGGGGTGGTGGTGTCGGAGAAGTTTGCCGCGCAGGCGGTGCCGGTGATTGGTGCGGTGGCAGGGGCCACGTTGAACACGATTTTCATCGGCTACTACCAGGACATGGCGCGCGGGCATTTCATCGTCAAGCGACTGGAGCGCAAGTACGGCTTCGAACCGGTGCGCTTGGTCTACGGCAGTCTGGCCGGACGCATTTCGTAGCGGCACAACCCAGGCAATCGCAGCGCGTTCGGCGATGCGAATGGGGCAGGGCCCACAACACGCGCAAACAAAAACCCCGCCGAAGCGGGGTTTTTGATTTACACAAGCGTGATCAGCTGTTGGCCTTGAGCTTGGCCAGGCGCAGCCAGGTGTCGACCACGGTATCCGGGTTCAGCGACACCGACTCGATGCCTTCCTGCATCAGCCATTCGGCCAGATCCGGATGGTCGGACGGGCCCTGGCCGCAGATGCCGACGTACTTGCCCTTGGCGCGTGCGGACTTGATCGCCATCGACAGCAGCTTCTTCACCGCTGGGTTCCGCTCGTCGAACAGGTGCGCGACGATCGAGGAATCGCGGTCCAGGCCCAGGGTGAGCTGGGTCAGGTCGTTGGAGCCGATCGAGAAGCCGTCGAAGATCTCCAGGAACTCATCGGCCAGCAGTGCGTTGGACGGCACTTCGCACATCATGATGATCTTCAGGCCGTTCTCGCCCTGCTTCAGGCCGTTGGCAGCCAGCACCTCGACGACCTTGCGGCCTTCTTCCAGGGTGCGCACGAACGGGATCATCACCCACAGGTTCTCCAGGCCCATTTCATTGCGCACGCGCAATACGGCCTGGCATTCCAGTGCAAACGCCTTGGAGAAGGACGGGTCGACGTAACGGCTGGCGCCGCGGAAGCCGATCATCGGGTTCTCTTCGTGCGGCTCGTAGTTGCTGCCGCCGATCAGGTTGGCGTACTCGTTGGACTTGAAGTCCGACAGGCGCACGATCACCGGGTTCGGCGCGACCGAGGCGGTCAGGGTGGCGATGCCTTCAGCCAGACGATCCACGTAGAAGCTGACCGGATCCTTGTAGCCGGCAATCTTCTCGTCGATCTTCTTCTTGGTGGCCGCATCCTGGCGGTCGTATTCCAGCAGCGCATTCGGGTGGATGCCGATGTGGCTGGCGATGATCATTTCCAGGCGGGCCAGGCCAATGCCGGCGTTCGGCAGCTGGCCGAAGTCGAAGGCACGTTCCGGGTTGGCCACGTTCATCATGATCTTGAGCGGTGCCGGCGGCATGTTCTCAAGGTCGGTGGTGGTGCGCTCGAACGCCAGCTTGCCGTCGTAGATGAAGCCGGTGTCGCCTTCAGCGCAGCTGACGGTCACTTCCTGGCCATCCTTGATCAGCTGGGTGGCGTTGCCCGAGCCGACCACGGCCGGCACGCCCAGCTCGCGCGCGATGATCGCGGCGTGGCAGGTGCGGCCGCCACGGTTGGTGACGATGGCCGAAGCGCGCTTCATCACCGGCTCCCAATCGGGGTCGGTCATGTCGGCGATCAGCACGTCGCCGGGCTGCACGCGGGCCATGTCTTCCAGCGACTTCACCACGCGTGCGGTACCGGCACCGATCTTGGCGCCGACCGCGCGGCCTTCGGCAATCACTTCACCCTTGCCCTGCAGCGCGTAGCGCTCCATCTGGGTGGCCTTGGCGCGCGACTTCACGGTTTCCGGGCGGGCCTGCACGATGAACAGCTTGCCGCTGACGCCGTCCTTGGCCCACTCGATGTCCATCGGGCGGCCGTAATGCTTTTCGATGACCAGCGCCTGCTTGGACAGTTCCTGCACGTCCTCGTCGCTGATGGAGAAGGTGTTGCGGATCTCGACCGGGGTGTCCTCGATCTTGACGCGCTCACCCGGCACATCCGAATAGACCATGCGGATCGCCTTGGAACCCAGCGAGCGGCGCAGGATCGCCGGCTTGCCAGCGTTCAAGGTGGGCTTGTAGACGTAGAATTCGTCCGGGTTGACCGCACCCTGCACGACCATTTCGCCCAGGCCGAACGACGAAGTGACGAACACCACGTCGCGGAAGCCGGATTCGGTGTCCAGGGTGAACAGCACGCCGGACGAGCCCACGCCCGAGCGGACCATCAGCTGCACGCCGGCGGACAGGAACACGTCCTCGTGCTTGAAGCCGTGGTGCACGCGGTAGGCGATGGCGCGGTCGTTGTACAGCGAGGCGAACACTTCCTTGACCTTGTGCACGACATCGTCGGCGCCGGTCACGTTGAGGAAGGTTTCCTGCTGACCGGCGAAGGACGCATCGGGCAGATCTTCGGCGGTGGCCGAGGAGCGCACCGCAACGGCTACGTCGCCGCCGCCGTTGTCGGCGCTGAGCTTGGCGTAGGCCTCGCGGATGTGCTGGTCCAGCTCCGGCTGCAGCGGGGCATCGATGACCCAGTTGCGGATTTCCTTGCCGGCGACGGTCAGGGCCGCGACATCTTCCACGTCCAGCGTGGCCAGCTTGTCGAAGATGCGCTTGGACAGGTCGTTATGGGCAATGAAGTCCTTGAATGCCTCGGAGGTGGTGGCATAGCCGCCAGGCACCGACACACCCAAGCCGGCAAGATTGCCGATCATCTCGCCGAGCGAGGAATTCTTGCCACCTACGCGGGCCAGATCGGCCAAGCGCAGCTCATGCAACCACAGGATATTCTCGTTCAAGCGCGATGCTCCGTTTGGCCATCGCCCGAGGCGGGCTTGGGATGGCCACGTCCGTAGGAAGAAGCCAATATGATGCAGTGCACACCCAAGCGGCACAAGCTTGTGACAATACTTTGTCTTGTGCTTGTCTTTCCCGGGACAGGGTACGGCCAGACACCCTGACCCGCGTCAGGATCATCACTTCAAGGGAGCGCGCATGACGGCAATTCGGCCGGTTTTCTACGTCTCCGACGGTACCGGCATCACTGCCGAAACCATCGGCCACAGTTTGTTGACCCAGTTCAATGGCTTCAGTTTCGTTACTGATCGCATGTCGTTCGTGGATGATGTCGACAAAGCCCAGGAGGCGGCGGCGCGCATTCGGGCTGCCGGTGAGCGCTACCAGGTGCGGCCGATCGTCATCAGCTCCTGCGTGGATTCGAGCCTTGGCGGGATCCTGGAGGAAAGCGGGGCGCTGGTGCTGGACGTGTTTGCGCCGTTCATCGGGCCGTTGGAAAGTGAACTGAACGCGGCCCGGCACTCCAAGGTGGGCCAGGCCCACGGCATGGTCGATTTCGATACCTACCATCGGCGCATCAATGCGATGAACTTCGCACTCAGTCATGACGACGGCATCGCAGTGAACTACGACGAGGCCGACGTGGTGCTGGTGGCGGTATCGCGGGCCGGCAAGACCCCGACCTGCATCTATCTGGCGATGCATTACGGCATCCGCGCGGCCAACTATCCGTTGACCGAGGAAGACCTGGAGCATGATCGTCTGCCGCCGCGCCTGCGCCCTTATCGCAACAAGTTGTTCGGGCTGACCATCGACCCGGAACGCCTGCAGCAGATCCGCCAGGAACGTCGGCCGAACTCCCGTTACGCCAGCGCCGAGGTGTGCAGGCGCGAGGTTTCGGCAGCCGAGACCATGTTCCGCATGGAGCGCATCCCGACCCTGAGCACCACGCATACCTCGATCGAGGAAATTTCCAGCAAGGTGCTGGGGACGCTGGGACTGCAGCGCGAAATGTACTGAGGCCACACTCTGCCCCCTTGTCGCGGCAAGGGGGGGCTCTCGGCGGCGCAGTCTGGTCAAGTTGGCTGGCGCAGAAGCGCCGACAGTGCGCGACGGTGTAGTCCCGGCCGCGGTAGCGCGGAGCCATGCTTTGCGAAGATTCCCGGGATGCAGCTACCGGGGATGGCTCGGCGCTACCCAGTCTGCGCCTGTATTCGGCTGATCTACAAGGCTGCACCAGACACGACGTGGCGTGTACGATCAGCCCATGTCACAGGCACTTTCCCGCATTGATCGCATCCCCCGGCTGAGCCGCCTCAGCTGGTTGATGGGCTTGTATGCGGAGAACTACGGGCATTTGGTGCGATTGTTCGCGCCGCAGGAACTGCAGGCGGGCACCTATTCTTCCCGCATTGGCGATGGTCTGGACCTGCGTTTGGATGTCATCGAATGCCATCGCTACACGGTCGAATTGCGCATGACCTATGACCTCTGTGATCCCGTCACGGGTGAGCCGGATCCCTCCGCCTATGTGCGCCTGTACGGAGATGCGCGGCAGGCTGAAGCCACCCACTGTTATGTGGGGCGGCGCTGGCAGGACGTGGTCGGGATGTACCCCCCGGCGGATGAATTGATCAGCCACCGCATGCGCATGAACACGTTCCTCGGCAAGTGGCTGGAATACCTGGCCGAGCGCGGCCATGGCGTGGCCACGCTGCGTCGCATCGACACCGATGCCGCGGTGGTACGTCGACGTTCTTCCGCGCTGGAACACTGAGGCGCAGCCTCAATCGGCCATAATGCGGGCCCCTTGTTTTGTGGTTGCCGCAGATGCCGTACACCCCGATTCTGGCCACGCTTGGTTACGTGCTTTCTGCCGACGGTACGCAGGCCTTGATGATCCATCGCAATACCCGCCCCGGCGATATCCACCTGGGCAAGTACAACGGGCTCGGCGGCAAGATGGAGCCGGACGAGGACATCCTGGCCTGCATGCATCGGGAAATCCGCGAGGAAGCCGGCATCGAATGCGGCACCACCCGCATGCGCGGCACCATCAGCTGGCCTGGCTTCGGCAAGAACGGCGAGGACTGGTTTGCCTTCATCTTCGTCATTGACGATTACACCGGCACGCCGTTGGAATCCAACCCGGAAGGTACGTTGGAGTGGGTGGCGGTGGATCAGCTGGAGTCGCTGCCGCTGTGGGAGGGGGATCGCCATTTCCTGCCGCTGGTGTTCGACGCCGACCCCCGGCCGTTTCACGGCGTGATGCCTTATCGAGACGGCCGGATGCAGTCCTGGGGTTTCACCCGGCTGTGACAGCGCGGCTGCGTGGCGCAGTTTGCCGGCAGGAGTGCTTTGCAGGCAGGACAGCGCCGCCGCGCAGGGCGGCTGAACCGGCGCCACGGCGTGCTGTTACCTACACCGGCGCTCGCGGTAATCTGTGGGCGTCCATGCCTTGTGAGTCCCCATGAAACGTCACTTCTCGATGCTTCGCGAGTTTCAGCTTGCGGACTGGTTCACGCTCGGCAATGCCTTCTGCGGTACCGGAGCGGTGTTTGCCGCGATGCGCTTCCTGCAGGACGGCCAGCGCGGCTACCTGATGTTCGGCATGGCGCTGATCCCCCTGGCCTTCATTTTCGACGCGTTGGACGGCCGGGTGGCGCGTTGGCGGCAGTCTTCGTCCACGCTCGGGCGCGAGCTGGACTCGCTGGCCGACATCATTTCCTTTGGCGTCGCCCCGGCCGCACTGGCCTATGCCTGCGGCATGCAGGGCGGCTGGGACTGGCTGGTGCTGAGTTACTTCGTCTGCTGTGGCGTCAGCCGCCTGGCGCGCTACAACGTCACCGCCGAGGCGATCTCCGGTGATTCGGACAAGGTGCCTTACTTTGAAGGCACCCCCATCCCGACCAGCTTGGCCTTGGTGATCGTGTTGGCACTGGCGGCGCACTTCAACGCCATTGGATCGGCGCTGTGGGGCGGTAGTTGGCAGCTGGGGCCATGGCAGCTGCACCCGTTGGTGCTGCTGTTCGCACTGTCTGGCTCGTTGATGATCAGCAAGACGTTGCGTATTCCCAAACCCTGAATCGGGTTCCCAGTGTCATTGCTATCATCGCCAGGCAATCAGGAAATCATGCAATGAGTGGGTCAGGCAACAACGGAAACGAGGGCTTTGAAGCGGACATGCGCCGTCATTGGCAGGCGTGGGCGCAGGCCTCACAGACGCATGCCGAGGCTGCGGCGGGTGAATTCCCCTGGCGTGAGAGCATCGAGCAGTGGACCCGATTGGTCACCACCGACGCACCGGCGGACGTGCAGGACCTGGGGGCGCGTTTCCAGCATCAGGCGGGCGACTGGTTCAGCTTGATGCAACAGGTGGCGGCCCGTTTCGCCGGACAGGACACCAGTGCGGCCGAAGTGGCCGGCGCGTGGCGCGAAGCGGTGCAAGGGCAGGGCGAAGGTTTGTTGCGTTGGATGCTGGGCGCAGCGCGTGGCGGCAACGCGCTCAACGACCAGCCCTGGATGCGTGAATTTGCGCGCACCGTGCAAGCTGGCTTTGGTGGTGGCGAATGGTTGCAGGCACCCGCATTCGGCCCTGCGCGTGAGCATCAGGCACGGTGGCAGGCATTGTTGAAGATGCAGCGCGAGTATCAAGGGCGCGCTGACGTCTATGTCGAAACCATTCGCAACGTTCTGGACGACGCCTTCAAGCGCTTCGAGGCAAAACTGGCCGAACATGAAGTGCCGGGCAGTCAACTCACCAGCGCCCGCGCCATGTTTGATCTGTGGATTGATGCTGCTGAAGAGGCATACGCCAAGGTCGCGATGTCCGAAGATTTCCAGCGCATCTATGCCGACCTGGCCAATGCGCAGATGCGCCTGCGCGCAGCCTCGCAACAGGAGTTGGAGCGTGCCTGCGAGACGATGGGGATGCCCACCCGCACCGAGATGGATGCTGCGCATCGGCGCATCACCGAGTTGGAGCGTCAGGTTCGACGTTTGATTGCGGTTGCTTCCGCGCCTTCTTTCCAGCAAGCCCCGGAGCATGCTGCGCCGGCTTCCAGCAGGCGCGCGGCTGCTGCGGCGAAGCCGAAGGCGGAGTCGAGAACGAAGTCGTCCGCGAAGCCGAAGGCCAAGCCGGAAACGAAGGCAAAGCCAAAGCCACAAGCAAAGGCAAAGCCACAAGCGAAGGAAAAGCCGAAAAAAGCGGCCACCAGATCGACCGGCGGCAAGATCACCTCCGGCAGGGCTAAGGCATGAAAGGTCCGCTTGGTTTCGGGGGTGATGACCTGCTGCAGGAAACGCTGCAATGGCAGCGCAAACTGCTGGATGGCCTGAAGCTGCTGCCCGGTGTCGAAGACGTGGGCTACGGCGTCACCGAGCGTGAAGAGGTGCGGAGCGACGGCAAGGTCAAGCTCTACCGCTTCATCGGCAACCAGCCCGGCAACGGGCAGCCACCGTTGTTGATTGTCTATGCACTGGTCAACCGGCCTTACATGGTGGACCTGCAGGACGGCCGTTCGCTGGTACAGAAACTGCTGGCGCTGGGGCAGGACGTGTATGTGCTGGATTGGGGCTACCCCGATCGCTCCGAGCGCTACCTCACGCTGGAGGACTACCTGCTGCGTTACATCGACGGCGCGGTGGATCACCTGCGTGCGCAGCGCGATGGCGAGCCGGTAAACCTGCTTGGCATCTGCCAGGGCGGCGTGTTTTCACTGTGCTACGCCGCCTTGCGCCCGCACAAGGTGCGTAACCTGATCACGATGGTGACGCCGGTTGACTTCCATACTTCGGACAACATGCTGTCGCATTGGGCACGGCAGGTGGATGTGGATCTGTTCGTGGATACGCTGGGAAACATCCCTGCCGATCTGATGAACGCCAGTTACCTGATGCTCAAGCCATTCCGCTTGAACGTGCAGAAGTACGTAGGCCTGATGGACATCCTGGACGACAAGCAGGCGCTGGAAGATTTCCTGCGCATGGAGAAGTGGATCTTCGATTCCCCTGATCTTGCCGGCGAGACCTTCCGTCAGTTCGTCAAACAGTTCTACCAAGCCAATGGGCTGATGAACGGCAGCATCGTCATCGGTGAAGAGCCGGTCGACCTGAAGGCACTGACCATGCCAGTGCTCAACATCTACGCCGAGCAGGATCACCTGGTGCCGCCTTCGGCCTCCAAGGCCATGCAGGCGCAGATCGGCGCTGATGACTATACGGAAGTGGGTTTCCGTGGCGGCCATATCGGCATCTATGTTTCCGGACGTGCGCAGCGGGAAGTGCCGGGCGCCATCCATGATTGGTTGAGTAAACGCATATGAGTCATCGTCTCAGATTTTCCGCCGGCATCGTGCTTGCTGCCTTTGCATCCGTCGGCAGTGCCGCGCCAAGCGCCACCGCGCAACGCGAGATCACCGGTTTGATGCAGGCGTTGGAAACGTCGGGCTGCCGCTTCCAGCGCAACGGAAGCTGGCACGAATCGGCCGAGGCGCGCAGCCACCTGCAGCGCAAGTACGACTACCTGCTCAAGCGCAATCTGACCGATACCGCCGAGCAGTTCATCGACCGTGCCGCCAGCCGCAGCAGCATCAGTGGCAAGCCGTACCGTGTGGCATGCCCGGGAGCGGCGGAGCAGGATGCAGCAACCTGGTTCCAGCAGCAGTTGCAGCGCCTGCGCCGGGCTGGCGCGTGAGTATCGTGAGCGCGCGTGGCTGATCCGCTGCCTCCGGCGGCAGATGGTTCGCTCCACCGGGCGTGCCTGCGTGTGCTGCAGGGGCTGGGTGTGCTCTGGACATTGCCCAATACAGTGATCGGCCTGCTTGCGGGCCTTGTCGGCATGACTGCGGGCGCACGCGTGTACTGGAGCCGCCGCGAATGCGCGTTGGTGTTCCGGCGTTGGCCATGGGGTCCGGGTGGTGCGATCACGTTGGGAACGGTGATCCTGCACACCGGCGATGATATGGATGGGCTGTGCCTTACCTATGAGCACCGCGCCGGACGTTGCCAGCATCCGCGCGTGCGGCTTGGCGATCACGAGCGCGCGCATGTATTCCAGTACCTGCTGCTTGGCCCGTTGTTTCTGCCGCTCTATCTTTTGTGTGGTGGCGTGAGTGTGCGCAACCCGTTCGAGCGTGCGGCGGATCGCTATGCAATGCACGGCCGTGGTTGGTGGCCGTGGTGGAACTGAACCAGCATTCATGCGTTGTCGTCATATGGAAATGCTGCGGTCATGGGCCGCAAACTTTTTTTGTACATCCTGGTAACACCCCGCCACGTATGGTGGCGGCGTTGCAGAACTGACAGGAGTACTTACCACCATGGCAATCGTTCTTTACATCGGTGGCAGCAAGGATGGTGACAAGGGCGTCGTGCCCTATGGCTTCAGCAAGACCCGCGCGGACACGGAGAATGGTCCGGAGTTCTATGTGGAGCGGATGATGGAAATCAGTGGCCGCGCCCGCATGCGTGTCATGGTGCTGGAAGATCTGCGCGACGACATCGCCTCCCAACGCTTGAGCCAGCATCTGGGGTAATGGCCCCGGCGCGCCGGGCGACAGGTCCGGCGCGTGCTGTCAATGGCTTTCGCCCACGGCGCTGCGTTGCCAGAATGCAGACTACCGTCCCCGTGGGTTCCGCAGCAGGCAATGCAAGACACCAAGCTCGCGCAGCAGATTGCGCAGACCATCGCCGCCGAAATCGGCGCCCAGACTGCCCAGGCCAACGCTGCGATCGCATTGTTGGATGAAGGTGCCAGCGTCCCGTTCATTGCACGCTACCGCAAGGAAGTCACCGGCGGACTGGACGACACGCAGCTGCGTAATCTCGAAACGCGCTTGACCTATCTGCGCGAGCTTGAGGATCGCCGCAGCTCGGTGCTGGCGAGCATTGAAGAGCAGGGCAAGCTCACTGACGTGTTACGTAGCGAGATTCTTGGTGCCGATACCAAGAGCCGTCTTGAAGATCTGTATCTGCCGTACAAGCCGAAACGCCGCACCAAGGCGCAGATTGCTCGCGAAGCAGGTCTGGAGCCTTTGGCCGATGGTCTGCTGGCTGCCCCGACCCTTGATCCACAGTCCTTTGCCGCAGGCTTCGTGGATGCGGAGAAAGGCGTGGCCGACAGCAAGGGGGCACTCGAAGGCGCACGCGCCATCCTGATGGAGCGCTGGGGTGAAGATGCCGCGCTGGTCGGCGAGCTTCGCCGGTGGCTGAACGAGGTAGGCGTCATCCGTGCCCGCGTCGCCGAAGGCAAGGAGAACGAAGGGGCCAAGTATCGCGACTACTTCGACCATGCCGAATCGCTGGCGAAGATTCCGTCGCACCGTCTGCTGGCATTGTTCCGCGCACGTCGCGAGGAAATCCTGTTTCTGGAACTCGATCCGGGGGCCGATGCCGAAGCCGGTCATCACTATGGCGAAGGCCGCGTGGCGCGCAATGCAGGTATCGCCGACAAAGGGCGTGCAGCAGACCGCTGGTTGTTGGATGCCTGCCGCCTGACCTGGCGTGCCAAACTGCATATGCACCTGCTGCTGGACCTGTTCAACCAGGCACGCGAAAAGGCCGAGGCCGAAGCGATTGCGGTGTTTGGCGACAACCTCAAGGACCTGTTGCTGGCAGCTCCGGCAGGCCCGAAGGCGGTACTGGGTTTGGATCCGGGTATCCGCACCGGTTGCAAGATCGCCGTGGTCGATGCCACCGGCAAGCTGGTGGCGACCGACACCATCTATCCACACGAGCCGCGCCGCCAATGGGAGCAATCCCTGCAGACGATCCGGCAGCTGTGCGACAAGCACAATGTTGAACTGATCGCCATCGGCAACGGTACCGCAAGCCGCGAGACCGACAAGCTGGCCGGTGAAGTCATCGCGCTTTGCGGCAACCCGAAGCTGCAGAAGATCGTGGTCAGTGAGGCCGGCGCATCGGTGTACTCGGCTTCCGAATTTGCGGCCAAGGAGTTCCCGAATCTGGACGTCTCGATCCGCGGTGCGGTCTCCATCGCCCGTCGTCTGCAGGATCCGTTGGCCGAGTTGGTCAAGATTGATCCGAAGGCCATTGGCGTGGGCCAGTACCAGCACGACGTGGATCAGTACCGATTGGCCAAGGCATTGGATGCGCGCGTGGAAGACTGCGTGAACGCGGTGGGGGTGTTCGTCAACATGGCATCGGCAGCGCTGCTGTCGCGTGTATCGGGCCTGTCATCGACGGTGGCCGAGAACATCGTTCGCCACCGCGATGAGAACGGTCCGTTCAAACGCCGCAAGGATCTGCTCAAGGTGCCGCGTCTGGGTGACAAGACATTCGAGCAATGTGCCGGCTTCCTGCGTATCGGTGATGGCGATGAGCCGCTGGATGCATCTGCAGTGCATCCGGAAGCGTATCCGGTGGTCCAGCGCATTGTTGCCGCGGCGGATCGCCCGATCAGGGCGCTGCTGGGTGATGGCGGCTACCTGCGCGGGTTGAAGGCCGAACAGTTCACGGACGACAAGTTCGGTGTGCCGACTGTGCGCGACATCCTCAAAGAACTGGAGAAGCCCGGCCGCGATCCGCGCCCGGAATTCAAGGCGGCGCGGTTTGCCGAGGGCGTGGAAGACATCAAGGATCTGCGCGAGGGCATGATTCTGGAAGGCGTGGTCAGCAACGTGGCCGCGTTCGGTGCCTTCGTGGATATCGGTGTGCATCAGGACGGTCTGATCCACATCTCCGCGCTGTCGGATACCTTCGTCAAAGACCCGCGCGACGTGGTCAAGGCCGGAGACATCGTCAAGGTGAAGGTGCTGGAGGTCGATGTGCCGCGCAAGCGCATCGCGTTGACGCGGCGGCTGGATGATACGCCCGCCCCGAAGAAGGCAGAGCGCGATGACCGGCAGGGGGCGGGACAGGGCAGCGGCCCACGCCGTGATGGCGGCAATGCCGGCAATCGTGGTGGTCGCAATGGGGGAGGCCAGGCCGCGCGCCCGGCGACATCGGCAGCGCCCGTCAACAATGCCCTGGCCGACGCATTCGCACGCGCGCGCCGCGGCGACTGAGCCCGTGGTTGGGGCCGCATGAACAACGAAAGGCCCCGGTTTCCGGGGCCTTTTCAGTGAGTTTTCCGTCGCGGCTCAGGCCAGCGCAAGCGCCTGTTTCAGCGCATTGGCCAGATCGCCGCCAGTGTAAGGTTTGGCCAGTTTGATGCTTGCATCAAACACCTCGGGTAACAGCGAGATGTCCATGCCCGTTGCGACCAGGAACGGAATCCCCTGCAGGCAGAGCTGCTTGGCCACCGGCGAACTGGTCTCGCCATGGGCGAGCCAATAATCGAGGAACACCAGCTGCGGCTGCAGTTCCTCCAACATCTGCAGCGCCACGGCGACCGAAGGCGCGACTCCCGTCACCACCATGCCTTCGCCCTCCAGCTGCAGCTGCAGCAGCATGGCGTTGAGCTCGTCGTTTTCGACAATGAGAACCCGCAGACCGTGAAGCGAGGTCATCGGCCACTCCCCGTTTTCCGAATGCTTTGAGTATAGCCACTCTGCAAAACATGGATTACACAAAAAAAGGTGGCAGGCACCTGCCCAAGCGCCGAAACCTCCGCTATAATCGCCGGCCAGCCAGCCGAAGTGGCGGAATCGGTAGACGCAGCGGATTCAAAATCCGCCGCCCTTAAAAGCGTGGGGGTTCGAGTCCCCCCTTCGGCACCATATAGAAAACAGGCACTTAGGTGCCTTTTTCTTTGCCTGGAATTTGGCAGAGCCGCTCCGCAATAACCAAGCCGCTCCACAAACTCATCTTGTTGGTGTGACCTTATCGCCCTTCCTTTTGCGGGTGTAATGCTCAGCCATCGATACCGTGGTGTGGCCGAGCTGTCGCTGTGCTTGGCGGCTATCGCCTGCCGATTTTGCTTTGATTGCTAGCTCGCTGAGGGCGAGGGTATCGCTTGGCCGCCGCCCGGTCAGGTAGAGCAGATCCATGAGGTCAGCCTATGCCGCGGTCGCCTGAAGCTTGAGCTGGTTGTGCTGATCGTCTTCGACGTATTGGTCGCCATGACATCGCGGCGATGTCGGTTGGTGACGTGACGGAAAGTAACTGCAGAAGCCGTCAAAGGCTGGAGTTCTCTCAAGTCCCGTCCAGCGCTGAATCGCCACGCCATAGTCAGAGCCCAGCGGCTCTTCGCATTCGTTCGCAACTTTGGAGGGCAGCATTAGCCTCAAGGCCTTCGCGGCGATGTGGATGAGTGACACAGGGGAAGAGGTGCGCGCCCGCTATAATTGGAGCTATGCCGTATACCAACATTGATCTCATCGAGTCATTGCGTGAACAGATTCCGACGTTCCGCTGCATCGTTGGATGCCACGATTGCTGTGGCCCGGTGACCGCCTCACCTGAGGAAGTTGCTCGGCTGCCGGTCAAAAGCGACAAAGAGCATGAGGAGGCGTTGGCTGAGCTTAGTTGCCCCTACTTGGGTAGCAATGGCTGTGAGGTATATGCAGAACGACCACTGATATGTCGCCTGTTTGGCACCACTCCGAGAATGCCATGCCCTAATGGCATGAGACCTGTCTATATGGTCGACGATGCAGTCGAGCAGGCTGTGCATAGTTTCTTGGCCAGAACCCGGCAAGTCCTGCTTTAAGGGTTGAGGCGCGCGCAAGCCGAAGGCAGCCGCTGTCAGCCACGACCGGACCATCATCAGCATGGGCCCGCGAACCAGCAGGCGCGCTACGAGGTCTTCGACAGCTAGCGGCACTCGTTTTAAGAGCATCGGATCGGGGCCTGAAATTGGTCCTGCACGGCCCGGTTGTGCGCCTGCTTGTTAGCCGAACTCAGCGGCCATAAGATCAAGCTGTAGCAACGGCTCAGTTCGACAGGCCGTGTGCCGTGGGCAGGTCGTATAGCCTTGCTTTGAGGTCCGTCCAATCTATGGTTTTGGTCCTGGTGGAGTCAGGTCGGTCGTGGAAATTTCTTCTCTTGCAAATCATTCCTCTGCTGTTGGGACCGTTGCCAACTGGCACTACGAAGCATGGGGTCGCGAAGACGGAATATCGCGGGAAGTGTTGCACCGATCATTGACACAGAGCCTCGCTGGCGAGTCGTTTCCGTATACCTACTTGGCGCTTATGGACGGTCAACCCATAGGTTCTGCGCAGCTCAAGTTGCGGGAAATGAAGGAATTTCCTGCGCTAACGCATTGGCTTGGAAGCGTCTACGTGGCCGAATCAGCGCGAGGTGCTGGAGTGGCCCAGGCACTCGTGTCCCATGTGGCTGCGGAGGCACGGCATCACGGAGTTGAGAAGCTCTACCTGCAAACGGAAGATCTGTTTGGAGGTCTGTATTCACGCTGTGGGTGGGTCGCCCTGACTCAGGCGAAGAGCCATGGCAGGGAAGTGCTCATCATGGAGCGTCGACTGGGCCCCCACAGTTAGTTAGAGCCGCCGCGTGGTTGCGGGCGGTCAGCTCACTCGGGCTGAGGTCGCTTGGCGGCGCGGCGTCACACAGCAAGGGGCTCATCCCTGGGGCCGGAGCACATGGAGCGACAACGGCCTGCATTTCGGTGAGTGGATCCATGCCGACCAATCAGATCCTGGCCTCATCACGGGCAGCGGTTCGGGGAGACCCAATGTCACCAGGAGGCAGTGGAAGGTTGGTCCGACAGTCCGTAGTCGGGTTCATGTCCTGTCCGTGTCGGGGTCGTGTCGTCACGGAAGGCGGGGGGCGGGGGGATGATGACGGGAAACCAAGCCACTGATTCCGAGGAGCAGCCATGCACATAAACAGCGCCCGACTTCGAGAGCTACGCATCGCCCGCCAATGGTCGCAGGAGCAGCTGGCCAACCTGAGCGGGTTGAACCTGCGTACCATCCAGCGCCTCGAATCAGGCGCCAAGATCTCGACAGAATCCCTGCGGGCATTGGCTGCCGTCTTCGAGGTACCGGCCGAGAGTCTGCTGGTGGGCGATCAGGCGCCCAGTCAGCCAGCGCTCGCGGCAATGCGCGACGGCGTGCTGCGAGGCCTGGATTTCACCGGCCTTACCCCGCGTGCGGATTTCTGGTGGTTCGCGCTAGCTGTGACCATGGTGCTGGCCTTCGCCCAGCTGTTCGCCGAGGTCGCCGGCCCCCTGCCGCTGCAGATCGCCTCGTTGCTGGTGCTGCTGCCGTGGATCGCGGCCTGCACCCGGCGGCTGCGCGACGCTGGCCTCAACCCTTGGTGGCAGCTGATCAGCCTGGCACCGGTGGGCGGCATCCTGGTGTTGCTCTATCTGTTGACCTATCCGACCAAAGCAAAAGAGCAGATCGAGAGTGTGGGCGGCTAAACGGAATGGCGATTACATCGTGTCATATGCTCGAAGAGCCTGAACGGTCAGGCCTACAAGGAGAGTGACATGAAGAAGTGGATCAAGCGCGTTGTCGCGTGTGCCTTCCTGTCGATGGCTGTTTTCGTGGGAGCCGCTTCTGCATCCTGGTGTGGAACACCTTGCCTTGCCCGCTACAACGCGTGCATTGCTCAGGGCACCGCGCCGGAGAAATGCCAGGAAATCTACGAGATCTGCCTGGACACGATGTGCCCGAACGGCTGACATTCACGTTCAATGTGTTCCGGCAGCGCCGTCGGTTGAAGGGCCGGCGGCGTTCTCATCGATAGCTCCGTGACCTTTGGAAAGGTACATGCAGAGCGGGCATGAGCGGTTCCTGAGCCGCCGTGTTGGGCATGTGCAAACACAGCCGAGCCAACACAGCGAGGCATCATCGGCTGACCACCTGCCAGAGAGCCGGGCGGATCGACGATCCTGTCGCGAAAGGGCAAGGCTTCGCTGGTTGCATGGGGCGCCAGACGAACTGGTCGAGGAGTGGTGGATTGGTCATGGCCGGATGATCTGCGCTCGCTCAGGCCATGAGACCGAAGACCGAATCTGGCCAGGCAGTGGCGGCTTCGTTGACTCCACGGTGACGCCTGAAGGGAAGACCTGGCCTTAACTTCTCCGCTGCTATTTGTGCCGAACGGTGGCCTCATTTCGATTCCGACGTGCGGTCCTGGTAGGCCGGCCCAGTAGCTTGGTTGTCAATGCAACGCTGCCCGCAGGAGCAATGTCGTGAAGGCCATGAAGAGAATCGTGTTGCCCATATCGTTTGCCGTGGTTGTAATGGCAGCCGCGCACGCGTCAGAAACCCCAATGGAGAAGTGGCCCTCAAGCAGGGTGGGTGAGCAGGCCCCAAGCGTCGAAGGCATGCCGCCTGCGCTGGCCAAGAACCTTGCCACGTTCGATGACCTGGATTTCCGTGTGTACACAAAGCAGGCGTGGGATGACCTGCACCTGAGTCATGCAGAGAATATTCTTGTCCACTATCCCGATGGTCACACCACGACAGGGCTTCCCGATCACATCAAGGAGCTGGACTTCATGTGGACCTTCGCGCCGGACAATCGAATCATCGAGCACCCCGTGCGCTTCGGCAGTGCGGATGCAGAATGGACTGCGGTTGGCGGCTTCATCGAAGGGACCTTCACGAAACCAATGGTGCTGGCCGACGGCACCGTGATTCAGCCGACTGGCAAGAAGTACCGGCTGCCGATGGCGACCCTGGGTCGGTGGAACAAGCAAGGGCAGATGGTGGAGGAGTTCCTCTACTGGGACAACGCCGCGTTCATGAAGCAAATCGGTGTCGGCAACTGAGTTGTTCAGCGAGATGTTGGCCCCGGCCGCAGAGGCTTCAGCGTCGTCTGCCACTGGCAGGCGACGGCGAGCGGTGGGCTATGCCGGAACACATTCAGGTATTGGGCGGCAGTGGCGATCAGGACACCAGTGCGGATCGCCGGAGGCTTGAGAGTCAGTAATCTCCGGAGCGCCCTCGGCTTCCGCGTGCAGCCGATGCTACCTGCCCGCCGCAATCAGTCATTGGCAGGCCCTGTTCGTTGGTGTACATATGTACACTATGTCCGAATTATCCTCACAACGTGCTGCGATTCTTGCCTTCCTGCGTCAGCGGGTGGGGGAGGGCGCGCCGCCCAGCCTGGCTGAAATCGCGGCCCACTGTGGCTTTGCCTCGCGTAACGCGGCGCAGAAGCATGTGCAGGCGCTGGCCGAGGCGGGGTTGATCGAGCTGCGCAGTGGGCAGAAGCGGGGCATCCGCATCCCCGGTGGTGAGCCCGATGCTTTGCTGACTTTGGCGGTGCTGGGCCGGGTGGCGGCGGGCCAGCCGCTGGGGGCGGATATCGGGCTGGATCGGCAACTACGGCTGGATCGCGGCCTGTTCGCGCTGCGGCCGGATTACCTGCTGCAGGTGCAGGGTGACTCGATGATCGACGACGGCATTCTTGATGGTGATCTGGTGGGCGTGCAACGCAGCCGCGAGGCGCGCAATGGTCAGATCGTGGTGGCGCGTGTGGACGATGAAATCACCATCAAGCGATTGGAGCGCTCGCCGAACGGTATTCGCCTGTTGCCACGCAATCCGGCGCATGCGCCGATCGTGGTGGCAGCCGATGCCGATTTCGCGATTGAGGGCATTTACTGCGGCCTGATCAGGCAGGGTTGAGCATGGGCGAGGTGTTGGCCCTGGATGAACTGATGGCAGCGCGCACGGTGTGGCGTGCCAGCCGTGGCAGTGCGCTCAATCACGAGGGTGAATCCACCGGGCATGCGAACCTGGATGCGGTATTGCCGACCGGAGGCTGGCCGCGCAAGGCGCTGACCGAGTTGCTGCTGCCCGCCGATGGCGTGGGTGAGATTGCGCTGTTGCTGCCGACGCTGGCGCGAATGACCGCGGCCGGCAAGCGCGTGGTGCTGGTGGCGCCGCCCTACATTCCGTATGCGCCGGCATGGCAGTCCGGTGGCGTGGAATTGGCGGGCATGGAAGTGGTGGAGGCTGAATCACGTGATGCCCTATGGGCATTCGAGCAATGCCTGCGTAGTGGTGCGTGTTCGGCGGTGTTGGGTTGGCCGAAGACGGCCGATGCGCGTGCATTGCGGCGTCTGCAGGTGGCGGCCGACAGCGGCGATTGCTGCGGTTTTGCGCTGCGCGACCGACGGCATGCAGTGAACGCATCGCCGGCCGCGTTGCGGTTGGAATACCTGCCCGCGCAAGACGCTTGGCAGGTGCGCAAATGCCGCGGCGGGCAGGTTCCCTCGCAGCCGCTGCGACTGGTGCAGTGAATCGCCATGCTCTGGGCCTGCATTCTGCTGCCACAGCTGGCGCTGGACGCCGTCCTGCGGCGTCTGCCTGATCCGCATGAGCCGCTGGCACTGGTCGAAGGGCCGGCGCAACTGCGTCGTCTGCATGCGGTCAATGACAGCGCCTCCCAGCAGGGGTTGGTACCCGGCATGCGCTTGTCTGCCGCACACGCGTTGATGACGCAGGTGCGGACGCTGGATTACGACCCCAAGGCCGAGGCGCATTGGCATCGGTTTCTGGCCGCATGGGCGTACCGTCACAGTTCGCTGGTCAGCCAGCAGTGGTCGCACGCGATCGTGCTGGAAGTGCAGGCCAGCTTTCAGTTGTTCGGGCCATGGCCGCGGTTTGAACGACGCCTGCGCGGCGAACTGGAAACGCTGGGTTTCCGGCACCGCATCGCGCTGGCGCCGACCCCGCGTGCGGCACGGGTGCTGGTGGGCTTGCGCGATGGCATGGTGGTGACGCAACCAGCGCAGATGCAGGCGATGCTGGACAAGGTGCCGGTACGGCGCGCGGCTCTGCCAGGGGACGCTGGCGAGCGTCTGCATCGCATGGGCGTGCGTACCCTGGCCGCGCTGCGGGCCTTGCCCAGCGATGGCGTGCGCCGTCGCTTTGGTGGCGAGGTGCTCGAGCACCTGCGCAAGCTCTACGGCGAGGTTGATGATCCATTGACCTGCTACGCGCCGCCGGATCACTTCGACTCACGCCTGGAGCTGGGGTATGAAGTGGAAATGCACACCGCGCTGCTGTTCCCCCTGCGGCGTCTGATCGGCGACCTGTGCACTTATCTTTCCATCCGCGATGGCGGCGTGCAGCGGTTTACGTTGCGATTGGAGCATGAGGAAGGCCATACCGACGTGGACGTCGGTCTGCTGGCAGCGGAACGCGCGCCGTCGATGTTGTTTGAGCTGTCGCGCAATCGATTGGAACGGGTGGAGATACCGCGCCCGGTGGTGGCGATGCGTCTATTGGCACGTCAGTTGCCACCGTTCATTCCCGCCGCGCGTGACCTGTTCGACATGCGCCCACAGCAGGCGATGGATTGGCCGCATCTGCGCGAGCGGCTGCGCGCCCGGCTGGGTGATGACGCGGTCTATCGCCTGGTGGCCGGTGACGACCCGCGCCCGGAACGCGCATGGCAACGGGTGGTCGGTGATGTACTTGCAGACACGACCGCGCCTGAGCGTCCACCACGCCCGACCTGGTTGTTGCCGCATCCGGTGCCATTGCGGGATTCGCGCATGCGCATCCTTTCAGGTCCCGAGCGGTTGGAAAGCGGTTGGTGGGACGGTGATGACGCCCGTCGCGATTACTACGTGGTCGAAACCGCGCAGGGCCAGCGTGCCTGGGTGTTCGCGGCACCCGGCGAACAGCAGGGCTGGATGCTGCAGGGCTGGTTCGCATGAGCTGGGATGATCTGCCGCCTGGCGTGCAGCCCGATACGCCTGGGGCGAGGCCGTCACGCAGTTGGCGCGTGGGGCAGCGTTTGGGCCTGGCGGCCAATGACGACATCGCCCACCACGACCATGACGACAGCCCGGCCTATGCGGAGCTGCATTGCCTATCGGATTTTTCGTTCCTGCGTGGCGCGTCAAGTGCGGAGAAATTGTTCGAGCGTGCGCGTCACTGCGGCTACGAAGCACTGGCGATCACCGATGAGTGTTCATTGGCCGGCATCGTGCGTGCCTGGGAGGCGGCCAAGGCGACCGGTTTGAAACTGATCGTCGGCAGTGAATTCAAACTCAGTGATGGGTTGAGGCTGGTGTTGCTGGTCGAAAACGCCATCGGCTATCGCCAGTTGTGCAGCCTGATCAGCAAGGGCCGTCGCGCTGCCGCAAAAGGCGAATACCGTGTCAGCCGTGCGGATGTGGACAGCGAATTGAAAGGGCAGGCGAGGGGCCTGTTCGCGTTGTGGTTGCCGGGCAGGGAACCGGATGTGGGCGAGGGCGAATGGCTCAGTCAATGTTTTGGCGGGCATGCGTTTCTGGCCGTGGAGTTGCATCGGGAATGGAATGACGCCGAGCGGCTTTCGCAGCTGCTGGCTCTGGCGCGCACATTGAATCTGACGCCACTGGCCAGTGGTGATGTGCACATGGCATCGCGTCGTGACCGGATCGTGCAGGACACCTTGACTGCCATCCGCCACAACCTGCCGTTGGCTGAAGCCGGCGCACAGCTTTTCCGCAATGGCGAGCGGCATCTGCGTGCGCGGCGGACGTTGGGCAACATCTATCCGGCGGCCTTGTTGCAGGCGACCGTGCAGGTGGTTGAGCGCTGCCGGTTCGAGCTCAAGCGTGACACGGAATACCAGTACCCGGCCGAATTGGTGCCGGCAGGACATACACCGTCCAGCCATCTGCGCGAACTGACCGAAAACGGCATTGCTGAACGCTGGAATGAGGCTAAGCCCCTGCCGCCCAACGTGCGTGACGACATCGAAAAAGAGTTGGCGTTGATCGCTGAACTCAAGTACGAGCCGTTCTTTCTGACGGTGCACGACATCGTGCGTTTCGCGCGATCGCAGAACATCCTCTGCCAGGGGCGTGGGTCGTCGGCGAATTCGGCAGTCTGTTACGCGCTGGGGATCACGGCAGTGGACCCGGGCGAGAACCGGTTGCTGATCTCGCGTTTCCTGTCCAAGGCGCGCAACGAGCCGCCGGATATCGACGTGGACTTCGAGCACGAGCGGCGCGAGGAGGTGCTGCAGTACGTCTACAGGAAATACGGGCGCGCCCGCGCGGCGTTGGCAGCGACGGTCATCAGCTATCGCGGCAAGAGTGCGGTGCGCGACGTGGCCCGGGTCTTTGGCCTGCCGCCGGACCAGATCAGCCTGCTGTCCAACTGTTATGGCTGGGGCAACGGCGAAACGCCGATGGAGCAGCGCATCATCGAGGCTGGCTTTGACCTGGAGAATCCGCTGATCGCACGGGTGCTGCATGTGACTGAAAAGCTGCGCAACCACCCGCGGCATCTGTCGCAGCACGTGGGCGGGTTCGTGATTTCCGATAGGGCGCTGTCCAGCGTCGTGCCGGTGGAGAACGCGGCCATGGCCGAGCGCACCATCATCCAATGGGACAAGGACGATCTGGAAAGCATGACGCTGCTCAAGGTCGATTGCCTGGCGCTGGGCATGCTTACCTGCCTGCGCAAGACGATGGATCTGGTGCGCGCGCATCGTGGGCGTGACTTCGAGCTGGCCACCATTCCGTCCGAGGATCAGCAGACTTACGCAATGATCCAGCGCGCCGACACCATCGGCGTGTTCCAGATCGAATCGCGTGCGCAGATGGCGATGCTGCCGCGACTGAAACCGGAAACGTTCTACGACCTGGTGATCGAAGTGGCGATCGTGCGCCCGGGGCCGATCCAGGGCGACATGGTGCATCCCTATCTGAGGCGCCGTCAGGGCCTGGAACCGGTGAGCTATCCCTCCGAGGGGGTGGAGAAGATCCTCGGCAAGACACTGGGGATTCCGTTGTTCCAGGAACAGGTGATGGAACTGGTGATGCATGCCGGCTACGACGCCGACGAGGCCGACCATCTGCGCCGCTCGATGGCGGCCTGGCGGCGCGGCGGCGATATGGAGCAGCACCGCACGCGTATTCGCGAATTGATGGAGGGCAAGGGGTATTCGTCCGAGTTCATCGACCAGATTTTCGAGCAGATCAAGGGCTTTGGTTCCTACGGTTTCCCGCAGAGCCATGCGGCCTCATTCGCCAAGCTGGTCTATGCCAGCTGCTGGTTCAAGCGGCATGAGCCGGCAGCGTTTGCCTGCGGCCTGCTGAACTCGCAGCCGATGGGGTTCTATTCGGCCAGTCAGATCGTGCAGGACGCGCGCCGTGGTTGTGCCGAACGCGCGCCGGTGGAAGTGCTGCCGGTTGATGTGATGTGCAGCGACTGGGACAACCTGCTGCAGGGAGGCCGGCCGTGGCGTAGCGAGGCCGATCCCGGCGAGCAGCCGGCGCTGCGCCTGGGCCTGCGCCAGGTGGCGGGTTTTTCCGAAGCGGCCGCCTGTGCGCTGATGGCCGCACGCGCACAGCGTGCTTTCAGCAGCGTGGCCGACCTGTGTTTGCGCGCGGCGCTTGATGGCAAGGCGCGCGAAGCGCTGGCCGAGGCAGGGGCGCTGCAGTCGCTGGTGGGCAACCGCAATGCGGCGCGCTGGGCGGTGGCCGGTGTCGAGCGCAAAAGGCCGTTGTTGCCGGGCAGCCCGGAAGAACTGCCGGTGGCATTGCATGCGCCGGGAACGGGCGAGGAGATACTGTCCGATTACAACAGCACCGGCCTGACCCTGCGCCAGCATCCGATGGCAGTGCTGCGCGCGGAGATGACGCAGCGGCGGATCATCGGGCTGGAGGCACTGCGCAGGCGACCGCACGGCAGTGGTGCGCACGTAGCCGGATTGGTGACACAGCGGCAGCGGCCAGGCACGGCCAAGGGCACGATCTTCGTCACGCTGGAAGACGAGCACGGCATGATCAACGTCATTGTCTGGCCGCATGTGGCACTGCGTCGTCGGCGTGCATTGCTGGAATCACGGCTGATGGCGGTGCGCGGCCGTTGGGAGCGGGTGGACGGAGTGGAGCATCTGATCGCTGGCGATCTTTACGACCTGAGTGAGCTGCTGGGCGAACTGCAGGTGGAGTCGCGTGATTTCCATTGAGCGTGCGATTTGCCTGTCCAGCCACTTCGCCATTGAACCCGGCATGTAGGTGCGGTTTTTTTGGGGGTTTTACTGGAAATTTGTGATTCATCACTTTAACGTGCGCGCATTCGCATGATGAGGAACACGTGATGGGCGACAAGAAATCCCCGTCCGCGCCGGTTGCAGAGCCTGAAGCGCCACGCAAACGTGGGCGGCCAAAGATCTACAGCGAGCCGCTGTCACAGGCCGAGCGCGCGCGCCGCTACCGCGCCAAACGGGCCAATGATTTCAGCCCGCCCGATGAGATGCGTGACACCGCATTGATCGACGCGCTGCGCTGGTGCATCACCCACCAGCATGAAACGGTGGATCTCTATCTGGAAGAGCTGGTACGCCGGTTCCACAGCAAGGGCGCTGAAGCGCTCAAGTAAGAAGAGGCGTTGCCCGATTGCGCAGGGCTGATTTGACCCTGACCCCCATTCAAGAGCAAGCTCACCCGGCACGTTGTCGTTTCCATCCAACAGGAGGATTCATGACTGTCGCCTCTTCCATGCCCGCCTCGGGCAGCAAACAACCTCCTTCACGGCTTTGGCGTGTGTTCTGGCTGCAGGGCGTGATCCCCAGCAACATTCTCTGGGCGGTGGCGGTATGGGCGTTGTCGCAGGGCAGGACGCCGCTGCTGCTGGCCATGTTTGCATTGCTGCTGCTCTATACCGGCTGGATCATTCCGGCGGTATGGCGGGCCGCTCCCAGCGCCCACAACCCCAACTGGGGCGTGGCCGCACGCGGCCTCACCGTGGCCTGGGGCCTGAACACGGTGCTGGTCGTGTTCTTCCTGACCCTGCAGCTGGTGGCTCAGTAAAACTGGATGGGATTGCCATCGCGGCCGAAAGCGGCAAAGCGGCTGATCTGCCCGTCGTTGATGGCGTTGACCATCAGCTGCAAGGGGCGGGCCGCCTCATCGCTGGAGGGGGCGAAACCGGCGCGGCCGTCCATCGCTGCGACGAACAGTACATCCCAGTTCATGCCGGTGTTGCCGGATTCAGCAGCCAGCGCCGCAAACGAAGTGACCTCGTGCGGGGCCTTGTCCACGCACAGCACCGGGCTCAGGGTCCCGCCCTCACCGCTGGCATGGCGGTCGTGCTGGTCGGATGTTGGGGATTCAGGCAGGTCGGCGCGGGCGAACACGAACAACAGGCGTTGCGGTTCGGCCTGTTGGCCTGCCGCATGCAGCAGGCCGTCGAAGTCATTGAGCATCATGAGCGCTGTCACACGGTGTGGGCATCTGAGCGGGCATGCTGCCACAACGCAGGCGAACCCGGCAGGCTGGGCATTGATTTAAGTCATGCCATCGCGACGTTGTCCCCCGTAGGCTGACCATCAATCAATGCGGTGAGGGCAGCTCCGGGTGCCGGGTGTTCGAATATGGAGTCAGAAGGTGGAACAGCCATGAGCCAACTCACCGACGGCTTCGGCCGCAGTTTTCCTTATCTGCGGCTGTCGCTCACCGAAGCCTGCAACTTCCGTTGCAGCTATTGCCTGCCGGATGGCTACCAGGCCGACGGCCGGCCGCAGTTCCTGTCGGTGGCCGAAATCGAGCGGCTGGTACGTGCGTTCGCCACCCTGGGCATGCACAAGATCCGCCTTACCGGCGGTGAGCCGAGCCTGCGCAAGGATCTCGATCAGATCATCGAAACCGTGGCACGGGTGCCGGGTATCCGCAAGGTGGCCATCACCACCAATGGCTGTCTGCTGCCGCGCCGTTTGCCGGGCTGGCACCGCGCCGGGCTGACCGCGTTGAACGTGAGCATGGACAGCCTGCGCCGTGAGCGCTTCCATGCCATCACCGGCCACGATCGCCTGCCCGAAGTGCTGGAAGGCATTGCGATGGCGCAGCAACTGGGGCTGCAGTCGATCAAGCTCAATGCGGTGCTGCTGCGTGACCGCAACGACGACGAGCTGCCGGATTGGATGGAATTCCTGCGTGAGCGGCCGGTGAGCGTGCGCTTCATCGAGCTGATGCGCACCGGCGACAACCGGAATTATTTCGAGCGGCATCACCTGAATGCCGACGTGGTGATCAACCAGTTGGAAGCTGCCGGTTGGCATCTGCGTCCGCGTGCTGCCGACGCCGGGCCCGCACGCGAATTCACACATCCGGACTACCGTGGCAGCTTCGGCATCATCGCCCCGTATTCCAGGGATTTCTGCAAAGGCTGCAATCGCCTGCGGGTAACCGCAAAGGGTGACCTGCGGCTATGCCTGTTCGGTGACTTCGGCGTGGCCCTGCGGCCGTTGCTGCAGTCCGACGAAGACCATGACGCGCTGTTGGCGCGCATCACCACCCAGCTCGGTCTCAAAGCGGCCGGGCATGGGTTGCACCAGGGCCTGACCGGCCTCACGCCGCATCTGGCTTCAATTGGGGGATAGAGAACACGATGAGTGGTGAAATGAATGCGGCCTTCCACATGGCCGATGTCCGCAACAAGCGCATCACCCGTCGCCGCGCGGTAGCCGTGGGCGAATTGATTGCCGGGCCGGTGGCCTATCCGCTGATCGTCGAACGGCGCCTGCCCAAGGGCGATGCGCTGGTGATGGCGGAAATTGCCGGCCTGCAGGGCGCCAAGATGGCCTCGGCGTTGATGCCGCTGTGTCATCCGTTGCCGCTGGAGCTGGTGCATGTCTATTGCGCGCCGGTGCCGGAGCGGCATGCCATCCGCGTATGGTGCGAATGCGCCAGCGAGGCGCGTACCGGCGTGGAAATGGAAGCGCTGGCCGGCGTCAATGCTGCGTTGCTGACGCTCTACGACCTGAGCAAGCCGGTGGAGCCGGCACTGGAAATCAGCGCCATCCGCCTGTTGTTCAAGGAGGGAGGCAAGAGCGGGCTGTGGCTGCACCCGCAAGGCATGGACGACGCCGAACGCGAGCGTTTCCAGCCGCGCCCACCGCGTGGTTTGCAGGGTGCTCGTTGTGCGGTGATCACCCTCAGCGACCGCGCCAGCCAAGGCGACTATGCCGACGAATCCGGCCCGCGCCTGGTGCAGGGGTTGCAGGCCATCGGTGGCGATGTAGGCATTGTTGAAGTGCTGCCCGACGGCGTCGAGCCCTTGGCTACGCGGCTGTATGCACTGGCCAACGATGGCGTGCGGCTCTGCCTGTGCACGGGTGGTACCGGGTTGGGGCCGCGCGATCTCACCCCGGAAGCGCTGCAGTCACTGGGTGGTCGCCGTGTCGACGGGCTGGCCGAAATGCTGCGCAGCCTGAGTGCACAGCACACACAACAGGCGTGGCTCAGTCGCGCCGACGTGGTGCAGCTGGGCGACATGCTGGTGTTCGCACTGCCGGGTAGCCCGCGCGCCGCCAGCCAGTGTCTGGACATCCTGGCGCCGGTGCTAGGCCATGCATTGGCGATGATGGATGGTCAGAGCCACGGCAAGGGCAGCCACGCATGATCAGTTACGGCGAAGCATTGCTGCAGTTGCTGGCCGCGGCGGAGCCGCTGCCTGCGCAGAACGTGCCGGTGGATCAGGCCGAAGGGCGCGTGCTGGCCGCTGCTGTCACCAGCACCCAGGCGCTGCCGCCATTCGACAATGCGGCAATGGATGGCTTTGCCTTGTGTGCGGGCGGTGAAGTGATTGCCGCCGGCAGCACCTTCGAGGTGCAGGGCTGGCAGGCCGCTGGTGACGTGGCGGCGGAGGGGAGTGGCCAGAGCGCATGGGAAATCATGACCGGCGCGCGCATGCCCAGTGGCTTGGACAGCGTGGTGCCGGTGGAGCAGGTTGATGTTGTCGATGCCCGCAACGGCCGGCCATTGCGCATCCGCCTGCGCGAGCAGGTCAAGCCCGGTCAGCATGTGCGCCTGCGTGGCCAGGACGTGGAAGACGGCGAAGAGGTGCTCGCGGCAACCGCCACGCTGGACATCAATGCACTGACGCTGCTGCATGCCATCGGCGCGGCGAATGTAGCGGTTCAGCCGCAGCCGAAAGTGGCGGTGATCGCCACCGGCAAGGAGCTGGTCAGCGATGCCGCACAGGCATTGGAATCCGGCCAGATCCGCGACAGCAACCGGCCTTATCTGGTCCGCCGGCTGCAGGCCGCAGGCGCGGAAGTGGTGTGGCAGGGCGCGGTTGGCGATGACGTGGCAGCATTCGATCGTGTGCTCGACGTTGCCTTGGCCGCAGGTGCGAAAGTGCTTGTCAGCACCGGTGCGGTATCGCAGGGACGCTACGATTTCATTCCTGATGCGCTGCGTGCGCGTGGTGCGCAGATCATCTTCCATAAGGTGGCCATCCGTCCCGGCAAGCCGCTGCTGTTCGCGCGGCTGGCCGACGGTGCGTTGTATTTCGGTCTGCCCGGCAATCCGATCTCGGCAGCGGTAGGTCAGCGGTTCTTCGTTGAACCGGTGCTGCGACGCATGCTCGGTCTGCTCGAAGAGCCGGCGTTGCAGTTGCCGTTGCAGGCAGACGTGCGCAAGCCAAGCGGCCTGCGCATGCATGCGCGCGCACGGGTTGAACTGGATGCACGTGGCCAGCTGTCGGTGCGGGTGCTTTCCGGGCAGGAATCCTTCCGTTTGAAAACCATGCTCAAAGCCAATGCCTGGGCGGTGCTGGAGGGCGAGGGCGACCTTGCCGTTGCCGGCAGCCGCGTCCGCGTGCAGGGCTGGGGCCATCGCGACCCGGTGCAGTTGGCGCTACAGGAGTCACCATGAAACAAGTAACTGTTCAGTTGTTCGGTGCGTTCTCGGCGTTGGACCCAAGCCGAGAAATCGCGGTGCAGATCCACGGTGAACATATCGCTGATCTGCGCAGTGCCCTGCGCGAATTGATTGCACAACGCTGGCCGCAGTTCCGTGCCGGCCTGTTGGACTACTCGGCGTTTGCCGATGAACATCGTGTGCTGCGTGACAACGAACGCTTGCCCGATGATGGCCGCGTCGCGATCCTGCCGCCGGTCAGTGGAGGCTGAGATGAGTACGCATCACACCTGGAAAGTAGTGGACCGCGCGGCCGCGCCGATCGACCCGGCCGAAGGCATCGCTTTCGTGTCCGACCCCGGCTTTGGCGGCATTGATGTATTCATCGGCAAAGTGCGTGACCTCAATCAGGGGCGCCCGGTGCTGGGCATCACCTACGACATGTTCGAGCCGCTGGTGCTCAACGAAATCCAGCGCATGGTGGCCGAAGTGGAAGCGCAGTTCGGCCCACGCATCAAACTGTATGTGTCACACGCCAAGGGGCGATTGGGGGTAGGTGATGTGGCCCTGGTCGTAGCGGCAGGTACGCCGCACCGTGATGAGGCCTTCCGCGCCTGCCGCCAGCTGATCGAAGAGGTGAAGCACCGCTCGCCGATCTGGAAGCAGGAGCATTACCAGGATGGCGACAGTGAATGGAGCGAAGGCTGCGCGCTGTGCCACCATGAGCCCGAGACCCCGGGCGGAGAACACGCCCACGACCATGCCCACGACCACGCCCACCGCTGAGTCGCCGCGCATGGCCGGCATCGTGCTGGCCGGTGGCCTGTCTTCACGGATGGGCCGCGACAAGGCGCTGCTGCCGTGGCGGGGCCAGACCCTGCTGGCACATATGTACGGTCTGCTGGAGCGTGCGGGTGCCGAGGTCGTAAGAGTCAGCGGCGCTTATCCGGAATTTGATGGCGTCGCCGATACCGTTGAACGTTGCGGTCCTTTGGGTGGCCTGTTCAGTGTGGCGAAAGTGCTGCCGGACGGACCTGCATGGGTAGTCCCGGTGGATATGCCGCAACTGGATGTCGCGTTGCTGTGGCAACTGCGTGATGCACCGCAGGCGGTCTGCGTGATCTTCGCCGGGCAACCCCTTCCGATGCGTTTGAACATCGATGAAGCCTGCCGCACGTTGCTGGAATCCATGATCCAGAACCCGGATGGCCCCCGTTCGCTGCAGGCGCTGCAGCGTCGTCTGGGTGTGCTTGAGCTGCCAGTTCCTGCGGCGGCTGGATCATTCCTGGTCAACTGCAACACCCCCGAGCAATGGGAGGAGCTTGCCTCATGAAGATCCAGCTTCAACAGCAATCGGTGCGTCTGCGGCTTGATGAAAGCGAACTGGCGCAACTGCTGAATGGCGAAACGCTGCGCAGCACCACGCAGCTGGGTGGGGCCGGCAATTGGTCGATGCTGCTGCGGCTGCAGGCGGATGAATGCGTCAGCGTGATGGGCGCAGCGGAAGGTGTGCTGATCGGCCTGCCATACGACGAAGTATCGGGATTGGCCGGCCGCCTGCCGTGCCGTGACGGGCTGGCATGGGCGGTTGATGCCGATGGTGCGGTATTGCAGCTGCAGTTTGATGTGGACGTGCGAGACAGCGTGCGGCAGCGCGGACCGCGACGGCGTACTGACGCGGCCGTCACGCCATCCGTTTGACATTTGTCAGGTGCATCGTTCTAAAGCGTCACTGATTGATCTTGATCAACCTCGTCATGCGGGTCTCCGGGCTTAATAACGCCACGGCGACGAGGTACGACACAACGTAGCAACTCGTCGTCATTACATAGCCTGGAGCCATGCATGACCGTCGGTAGCGATGTCGCACAAAACAAGAGTGGCCCTGGTCGTGTGATCACCGACTGGAAGCCTGAAGATCCTGCCTACTGGGAGCAAACCGGTCACCGGGTTGCCACACGCAACCTGGTGATCTCGATCCCCGCGTTGCTGTTGGCCTTCTCGGTCTGGGTGCTGTTCTCGGCGGTGTCGATCAGCCTGCCCAAGATCGGTTTCAACTTCACCACCGATCAACTGTTCTGGCTGGTGGCATTGCCCAGCCTGTCCGGCGCCACGTTGCGCATCTTCTACTCGTTCGTGATTCCGATCTTCGGCGGGCGCCGCTGGACAGCCCTGTCCACCGCCTCGCTGCTGCTGCCCACGATCTGGCTCGGCTTTGCGGTACAGAACCCCGACACGCCGTTCTGGATCTTCGTCTGCATTGCGATCCTGTGCGGGTTTGGCGGCGCCAACTTCTCCTCGTCGATGTCCAACATCTCCTTCTTCTATCCCAAGCAGCGCCAGGGCATGGCGCTGGGATTGAATGCAGGCCTGGGCAATGTCGGCGTATCGGTATCGCAGTTGGTGATCCCGCTGGTGATCACGGTGGGGCTGTTCGGCAGCCTGGGCGGCGCGCCGCAAACGGTCGTCGAAGGTGGCGGGCAGATGTTCCTGCAGAACGCGGGTTTCGTCTGGGTGCCGGCCATTGCCATCGCCGCAGTTGCAGCGTGGTTCGGAATGAACGACCTGACCAGCGCACGCTCCTCCTTCTCGGAGCAGGCCATCATCTTCCGCCGCAAGCACAACTGGCTGATGTGTTGGTTGTACATCGGCACGTTCGGTTCCTATATCGGCTTCTCGGCCGGGTTCCCCATGCTGGTCAAGAGCCAGTTCCCGGACGTGAACCCGATGACATACGCCTTCATCGGCCCATTGCTGGGTGCACTGATGCGCTCGGTCGGCGGCAGCCTGGCCGACAAGTGGGGCGGGGCACGCCTGACGTTCTGGGTGTTCGCACTGATGATCGCCGCCGTGTTCGGGGTGCTGCATTTCCTGCCGAGCAATGGCACGGGCGGCAACTTCTACGGCTTCCTGGTCTCGTTCATGGCGTTGTTCGTGCTGAGCGGCATTGGTAACGGCACCACGTTCCGCATGATTCCGGTGATCTTCCGGACCCTGCATGAGCGCCTGACTGCCAATGCCAACGCCGAAGGCAAGGCGGCCTCCGCTCACCAGGCCAGTATCGAATCGGCCGCCGTGGTCGGTTTCTCCGGCGCCATCGGTGCCTACGGCGGCTTCTTCATTCCGAAGAGCTACGGCTCTTCGATCACCTTGACCGGCAGCCCCGACATGGCGCTGTACGGCTTCATTGCGTTCTACATCACCTGCCTGGTCGTGACGTGGTGGTGGTACTACCGGCGCGGGGCCGAAACCCCCTGCTGACAACGCAATGCACCGCAGCCAGATGACACACACAGCCACGATGCAGACGTACGCAAAGGGAGATTCACCATGAGTTATTTCCTGGATCGCTTGCAGTTTTTCAAGCGTGACCCACAACCCTTTGCCGATGGCCACGGGTTCAGCAAGAGCGAAGGCCGGGACTGGGAGAACAGTTACCGCGCCCGTTGGCAGTACGACAAGATCGTGCGCTCCACCCATGGCGTGAACTGCACCGGCTCCTGCAGCTGGAAGATCTACGTCAAGAATGGCCTGGTGACCTGGGAAACCCAGCAGACCGACTACCCACGCACGCGTCCGGATCTACCCAATCATGAGCCGCGCGGCTGTCCCCGTGGTGCCAGTTACTCCTGGTATCTGTACAGCGCCAATCGACTGAAGTACCCGCTGGTGCGGGGCACGCTGCTGCGCATGTGGCGGCAGGCCCGCAAGACGATGTCGCCGGTCGATGCCTGGGCCAGCATTGTCGAAAACCCCGAGAAGTCGCGCGAATACAAGCGTCGTCGTGGCATGGGCGGTTTCGTGCGGCTGTCCTGGGATGAGGCCAACGAGATCATCGCCGCTTCCAACCTGCATACGGTGAAGGAATACGGCCCGGATCGAGTCGTCGGCTTCTCGCCGATTCCGGCGATGTCGATGGTGTCCTACGCGGCCGGCGCGCGTTATCTGTCGTTGCTCGGGGGCGCCTGCCTGTCGTTCTATGACTGGTATTGCGACCTGCCGCCGGCATCGCCGCAGATCTGGGGCGAGCAGACCGATGTGCCGGAATCGGCCGATTGGTACAACAGCCGCTACATCATCGCCTGGGGCTCGAACGTGCCGCAGACGCGCACGCCTGATGCGCACTTCTTCACCGAGGCGCGCTACAACGGCACCAAGACGGTGGCGGTCTGCCCGGATTACTCCGAACTGGCCAAGCTCACTGACCATTGGCTGCACCCCAAGCAGGGCACCGATGCGGCGCTGGCATTCGCTTTTGGCCATGTGATCCTGCGCGAGTTCCACGTCGAGAAGCCCTCGCAGTACTTCCATGACTATTGCCGGCAGTACTCGGACATGCCGATGCTGGTGCGCATCGAGCAACGCGACGACGGCCGCCTGGTGCCCGGCCGGTTCCTGCGCGCCAGCGAACTGGGTGGCCTGGGCGAGAGCAACAATCCGGAGTGGAAGACGCTGGGTTTCGACGAGATCAGCGGCGACGTCACCGTGCCCAATGGCTCCGTCGGTTTCCGTTGGGGCGAGAAGGGCAAGTGGAACATTGAAGAGAAGGCCAGCAACGGCAGCGCCACGCGCCTGCGGTTGAGCCTTGCCGAGGTCAGCGACAGCATCGAGGGCGTGAGTTTCCCGTACTTCGGTGGCATCGAGAACGACGGCTGGACTGCAGCCCCGGTCGAGGAGGTGTTGGAGCGCAATATTCCGGTACGTCGCCTGCAGCTGGCCGATGGCAGCCAGACATTCGTGGCCACGGTGTACGACCTGCTGTTGGCACAGTACGGCGTGGACCGCGGCTTTGGCGGCAGCAATGTCGCCAGCAGCTACGACGACTACGTACCGGGTACGCCGGCATGGCAGGAGCGTGTCACCGGGGTGCCGCGCGCGGAAGTGATCGAGATCGCCCGCGAGTTCGCGCGCACCGCTGACAAGACCCACGGCCGCAGCATGATCATCGTCGGCGCCGGTATGAATCACTGGTTCCACAACGACATGAACTACCGCGGCCTGATCAACATGCTGGTCATGTGTGGTTGCGTGGGCCAGACCGGTGGTGGTTGGGCGCATTACGTGGGGCAGGAGAAACTGCGTCCGCAGACCGGCTGGCAGCCGCTGGCGTTCGGTCTGGACTGGAGCCGCCCGCCGCGCCAGATGAACGGCACCTCGTTCTTCTACTTCAACACCGGGCAGTGGCGTTACGAAAAGCTGCAGGTGGACGAACTGCTGTCGCCACTGGCCGACGCCTCCAAGTACAGCGGCAGCCTGGCCGACCTCAACCTGCGTGCCGTGCGCATGGGCTGGTTGCCGTGCGCACCACAGCTGGACCGCAACCCGCTGCAACTGGTGCGCGAGGCCGAGCAGGCCGGTGTCGCACCGGCCGACTATGCACTGGGCAAGTTCAAGGACGGCTCGCTGGACTTCGCATTTGCTGATCCGGATGCCAAGCAGAACCACCCACGCATGATGTTCATCTGGCGCTCCAACCTGCTCGGCTCCTCGGGCAAGGGCCACGAATACATGCTGCGCCACCTGCTGGGTACGCGGCATGGCCTGCAGGGCAAGGATCTGGGCGAGATGGGCGCGGTCAAGCCGGAAGAAGTGAAGTGGCGTGACGAGGCGCCGGAAGGCAAGCTCGACCTGCTGGTGACGCTGGACTTCCGCATGTGCACCACCGCGCTGTATTCGGACATCGTGCTGCCCACCGCCACCTGGTACGAGAAGGACGATCTCAACACCTCGGACATGCACCCGTTCATCCACCCGCTGTCCAAGGCGGTGGACCCGGCCTGGGAATCGCGCAGCGACTGGGAAATCTTCAAGGGCGTGGCGCGAACGGTCAGCGACATGGCACCGGGCGTGCTCGGCGTCGAGAAGGACCTGGTGCTGGTGCCGACGCTGCATGACACGCCCAATGAGCTGGGCATGCCGTTTGGCGTGACCGACTGGAAGAAGGGCCAGTGCGAGGCGATCCCGGGCCAGACCATGCCGACAATGGCGGTGGTCGAGCGTGATTACCCCAACCTCTACCGGAAGTTCACCTCGCTGGGCCCGTTGCTGGACAAGCTGGGCAACGGCGGCAAGGGCATGAACTGGGATACCAAGCACGAGGTCGATTTCCTCGGCAAGCTCAATCACACCGTCCGCGATGTCGGTGTCAGCCAGGGACGTCCGGCGATTGAATCGGCCATCGACGCCTGCGAAGTCATCCTGCACCTGGCGCCGGAAACCAACGGCCATGTCGCAGTGAAAGCCTGGGAATCGCTGGGTACGTTCACCGGCCGCGAGCATACGCACCTTGCCGTGGGCAAGGAGCACGAGGCGATCCGCTTCCGTGACATCCAGGCGCAGCCGCGCAAGATCATCTCCTCGCCGATCTGGTCCGGGCTGGAAGACGACAACGTCAGTTACAACGCCGGCTACACCAACGTGCATGAGTTGATTCCGTGGCGCACCATCACCGGCCGCCAGCAGTTCTATCAGGACCACGAATGGATGATCGACTTCGGCGAGGCGTTCATGAGCTATCGTCCGCCGGTCGACACGCGCACGGTCGAGCCACTGCTCAACAAACGCTCCAATGGCAACAAGGAGATCGTGCTGAACTGGATCACCCCGCACCAGAAGTGGGGCATCCACAGCACCTACAGTGACAACCTGATCATGCAGACACTGTCGCGTGGTGGCCCGATCGTGTGGATCAGCGAAGACGACGCACGCAGTGCCGGCATCGAGGACAACGACTGGATCGAACTGTTCAACGTCAACGGAGCGATCGCCGCCCGTGCGGTGGTCAGCCAGCGCGTGATGCCGGGCATGGCGATGATGTATCACGCCCAGGAACGCATCATCAATGTGCCGGGTTCGGAGATTTCCGGCACCCGTGGCGGCATCCACAACTCGGTGACACGCATCGTGCTCAAGCCCACCCACATGATCGGCGGCTATGCGCAGCTGTCGTACGGCTTCAACTACTACGGCACCTGCGGTACCAACCGCGATGAATTCGTGATCGTGCGCAAGATGGACAAGATCGACTGGTTGGATGGCGAAGATGCCGTTGTCGCCGCGCGGGAGGTGGTGTGATGAAAGTACGTGCACAGATCGCGATGGTGTTGAACCTGGACAAGTGCATCGGCTGCCATACCTGCTCGATCACCTGCAAGAACGTGTGGACCTCGCGCGAAGGCGTGGAATACGCCTGGTTCAACAACGTGGAAACCAAGCCGGGCATCGGCTATCCCAAGGAATGGGAGAACCAGGACAAATGGAACGGCGGTTGGGTGCGCACCCGCGCCGGCAAGCTGGTGCCGCGTGCCGGTGGTCGCTGGCGGATGCTGGCCAAGATCTTCGCCAACCCGGACCTGCCGCAGATCGATGACTACTACGAGCCGTTCGATTTCGACTACCAGCACCTGCATGACGCACCGGAAGTGAAGCACCAGCCGACCGCGCGCCCGCGTTCGCTGCTCACCGGCGAGCGCATGGAAAAGATCGAGTGGGGCCCGAACTGGGAAGAAATCCTCGGCACCGAGTTCTCCAAGCGTTCGCGTGACTACAACTTCGACCAGGTGCAGAAGGAGATCTACGGCGCCTTCGAGAAGACGTTCATGATGTACCTGCCGCGCCTGTGCGAGCACTGCCTGAATCCGGCATGCGTCTCGGCATGCCCGTCCGGTGCGATCTACAAGCGCGAGGAAGACGGCATCGTACTGATCGACCAGGACAAGTGCCGTGGCTGGCGCATGTGCGTGTCGGCCTGCCCGTACAAGAAGATCTACTACAACTGGAAGAGCGGCAAATCCGAGAAATGCATCTTCTGCTACCCGCGCATCGAGATGGGCGAGCCCACGGTCTGCTCGGAGACCTGCGTAGGCCGCATCCGCTACCTCGGGGTGATGTTGTACGACGCCGATCGCATTGCCGAGGCTGCATCGGTGGCCGCCGAGAAGGATCTGTACCAGGCGCACCTGGATATCTTCCTTGACCCGGAAGATCCGGCGGTGATCGCTGCCGCGCGTGCCGAAGGCATTCCGGACAACTGGCTGGAGGCCGCCCGGCAATCGCCGGTCTACAAGCTGGCCATCGACTGGAAGCTGGCGCTGCCGCTGCATCCGGAATACCGGACGTTGCCGATGGTGTGGTACGTGCCACCGTTGTCGCCCATCCAGTCCGCCGCCGAGCGGGGGCATGTCGGCATGAACGGTGAACTGCCGGACGTCGCCTCGCTGCGCATCCCGGTGCGTTATTTGGCCAACATGCTGTCGGCCGGTGATGAAGCACCGGTAGTGCGCGCACTGGAGCGGCTGATGGCAATGCGCGCCTGGCGCCGTGCCAAGAACGTGGACGGTGTGGAGGACACCAGTGCGCTGGATCAGACCGGCTTGACCGTGGCCCAGGCCGAGGACATGTACCGCTATCTCGCCATCGCCAACTATGAGGATCGCTTCGTGATCCCCAGCAGCCATCGCGAGTACGCCAACGATGCCTATGGCGAGCGTGGCGGTTGCGGATTCACCTTCGGCAATGGCTGCAACGGCGACAGTCCTGCCGATCTGTTCGGCCAGCGCAAGACCACCACGTATGCGGTGCATCCCAACCGTCAGCATCGCCATGAGGTGGCCAAATGAGCCTGCTTAAATTGATTGGCGTGTTGCTGGATTACCCGCGCGAAGAGCTGTGGCAGCACGGTGAGGAACTGCTGGACGCCAGCGACGACCCGGCGTTGTCGCCGGCACGTCGCAAGCAGCTGCGCGCTTTCGTGCAGCAGCTGTTGGATAGCGATCCGCTGGATGCACAGTCGGCCTGGTTGGCGACTTTCGACCGGGGCAGGGCGATGAGCCTGCTGCTGTTTGAACACATCCATGGCGAATCGCGTGACCGTGGCCAGGCCATGGTCGATCTGATCGAGGCCTACAGACGCAACGGCTTCGAGCTGGACGCCCGCGAACTTCCGGATTACCTGCCGCTGCTGCTGGAATACCTCTCGCATCGACCGCAGGCCGAAGCCAAGGATTACCTGCACCATGTGGGCCATATCGCCGGCATGCTCGCCGCGCGTGCGGCCGAGCGCGAGCTGCCGCATGCGGTGTTGCTGGAAATCCTGGTCGAGGCTGGCGAGGGCAAGGTCAACCTGGAACTGCTGCGCCAGCGCGCCAGCGAAGAGGTCCGCGACGATACCGTCGAAGCGATGGATCGCCTCTGGGAAGACGAAGCCGTGCGCTTCGGCAGTGAAGCGCCGTCGCAGGATTGCAAACCGCCCCATCGTTCACCGGCCCGCGCCGCGCAGCAGGAGGCACAGCCATGAGTTATTTCCTCAATCAGTTCGCCTTTCAGTTCTATCCGTACATCGCCGTGGCCGTGCTGCTGATCGGCAGCTGGGCGCGCTACGACAAGGCCATGTACAGCTGGCGCACCGGCTCCAGCCAGTTGCTGTCCGACCGCGGCATGCGCATCGGCAGCAACTGTTTCCACATCGGCATCCTGGCGATCCTCGGCGGTCATCTGGTGGGGCTGCTGACGCCGCATGCGGTGTATGAGCACTTCATCACCTCCTCGCAGAAACAGTTGCTGGCGATGGTGGTGGGCGGCTTCTTCGGCGCGTTGTGCTTCATCGGCATCCTGATCCTGCTGGTCCGCCGCCTGACCAACCCGCGCGTGCGCGCCACCGGCAGCTTCGGGGACACGCTGGTGTTGGTGCTGCTGTTCGCGCAGCTGTGCCTGGGCCTGATCAGCATCAAGGTCTCGGCCGGGCACATGGATGGCGGGGTGATGGTGATGTTGGCCGAGTGGGCGCAGCACATCGTGACTTTCCGTGCCGGCGCCGCTGATTTCATCACCGATGTGCATTGGGTCTACAAGGCACACATCTTCCTTGGCCTGACCTTGTTCCTGATCGCACCGTTCACCCGTCTGGTGCATGTGTGGAGCATTCCGATCAGTTATCTGTGGCGTCCGTATCAGGTGGTTCGCCGCCGCCAGGCCACGCTGCGCTACGGTCCGAAGGAATAAGCCATGGGCAGCCTGCCAAGAATCCTGCCCATCACCGTCATCGACTCGGCGCAGCCAGTGCCGGTCGAGGCCGGCCATCACCACGACGACGCGGACCAGTTGGGGCCGCGCTCGTTGGGACAACCCTCACCATGCAGCCTGTTCGTTGACGACACCCCCATCAACGAATCCGACATCGCCCGCGAGATGCAGTTCCACCGCGCGATCCGCCCGGAACAGGCGCGGGCCGATGCCGCCCGCGCCCTGGTGGTGCGGGAACTGCTGCGTCGCGAAGCCCTGCGCCTGGGGCTGGACCAAGGGCAGGGCGAAGGCCATCAGACCGACGAAGAGGTGCAGATCCAGCGCCTGATCGAAACGCTGGTGGAGGACCGGGTGCCGAGCGAAGACGACTGCCGTCGTTACTTCGAGCAGAACCTGGAACGTTTCCGTGCACCTGACCGCGTGCGTGTCCGCCACATTCTGCTGGCTGCACCCGCCGACGACGTCGCCGGCAGGTTCAAGGCCCGCACCCAGGCCGAGCAGCTGATCACCGAGCTGAACGCGCAGCCGCATGTGTTCGCGGACCTGGCCTTGCGTCATTCGCAATGCCCGTCGAGCAATGACGGCGGCGATCTTGGCTGGCTGCAGAAAGGCCAGACCACGCCGGAGTTCGACCGTCAGGTGTTCCGCTTGCGCCAGGGACTGGCCGGCTTCCCGGTTGAATCGCGCTGGGGTTACCACGTGGTGACCATCGATGAACTTGAAACCGGGCAGGCACAGACGTTTGAGCAGGTGCATGCGCAGATCAGCGACTATCTGGAACTACAGGTGCGTCAGCGCGAAGTGCAGCATTTTCTGCAGGAACTGAGCGAACGCTATCCGGTACGCGGTCTAACCGAAATTGAAGCGCTGGCCGAGTGAATTGAATTACTGAAGGAGTGGTGATGAGCCAGAGTCTGCAGATGGCATCCCATGGCGAGCAACAACGCGCGCTATGGCTGAGTACCTTCGCTTTCACCGTGTGTTTTGCGGTGTGGATGATTTTCTCCATCATTGGCATCCAGATCAGCGAGCAGCTGGGGTTGAATGACACCCAGTTCGGCCTGCTGATCGCGACGCCGGTGCTGACCGGTTCGCTGAGCCGGGTGTTCCTGGGTATCTGGTCCGATCAGTTCGGCGGGCGCAAGGTGATGTTGCTGGTGATGCTGTGTGGCGCGGTTGCCACCTGGATGCTCACCTACGCCACCACGTACCTGCAGTTCCTGTTCGCGGCGCTGTGCGTGGGCATTGCCGGTGGCAGCTTCTCGGTGGGCGTAGCCTATGTGTCCAAGTGGTTCCCGGCCAGCAAGCAGGGCACCGCGCTGGGCATCTTTGGTGCCGGCAACATCGGCTCGGCTGTTACCAAGCTGCTGGCGCCGATGGTGATGGTCGCTGCCGGCTGGACCATGGTCGCCAAGGTCTGGGCGGTCGGCCTTGCCGTTACCGCGATCCTGTTCTTCCTCTTCAGCAAGGACGACCCGCAGTTGGAGCAGCGGCGCCGTGATGGGGTCAAGCCGGTGCCGTTCGCCGAGCAGATGGCACCACTGAAAGACCTGCAGGTGTGGCGTTTCTCGCTGTATTATTTCTTCGTGTTCGGTGGCTTCGTGGCACTGGCGCTGTGGTTGCCGCGGTATCTGATTGGTGCCTACGGCATGGACGTGGGTACTGCCGGCATGTTGGCAGCGTGCTATTCGATTCCCGCCAGCCTGTTCCGTGTGGTGGGCGGCTGGCTGTCTGACCGCATCGGCGCACGCCGGGTGATGTACTGGACCTTCGGTGTATCGGTGATCTGCACCTTCCTGCTGGCCTACCCGGACACCGAGTACGTGGTGAAGGGCATCCACGGTGAGCTGCGCTTCCACCTGGCCATCGGTGTGACGATGTTCACGGTGCTGGTGTTCGTGCTGGGCTTCTTCATGTCGCTGGGCAAGGCCGCGGTGTACAAGCACATTCCCGTCTACTACCCCAAGCATGTCGGTGCGGTTGGCGGTGTGGTCGGCATGATTGGCGGTCTGGGCGGCTTCATCCTGCCGATCGCATTCGGTGCCTTGAATGATGTGGTTGGTATCTGGAGCAGCTGTTTCATGCTGTTGTTCGTGGTGGTGTCGTCTGCACTGGTGTGGATGCACTTCGCCATCCGCCGCATGGAACGCAAGCACTTCCCGCAACTGGACAAGGAAACCGATCTACCCGAAGCCATGGATGCTGCGCGGGCCACACAACACCGCCGCGCTTGATCCAGATCAGGGAACAGGGCTGAGATCCGCGCGAGGATAGCGACATGTCAGTCGAGGCTCTCCCGTTGGAAGGCACCTTGTTGCGCAACTGCGTGTTGCACCAGCCCCGCCATGTGCTGTTCCCTGCCGCCAGCCAGTTCAGTCCCGGGTTCGGCGAGGCCAACTGGCGCGCCGCGATACGCGCCAGTAACGAGCACCTGATTCCCCGGGTGCTCACGCTCGGCTTCCAGGCATTCCGTGCCGGGCAGCTGGGTGACCCGGCCATGTATCTGCAGGCGGTGCTGTCCAGCCTGCAGTTGCAGGCAACCGAGTTGGCCGAGGACCGGGAAGTCGCGGCGGTGGTACTTCAACTGGGGCTGGCTGAAGCGCTGCCTGCGGCGCTGCTGGCGCAACTGCTTGATGCGGTGCCGCAGCACCTGCGCACCGTCGCACGCCCCCAGGTGGAGGTGCGGCTGGATGCCGGCAGCGGCATCGCACCTGCAAAACTGCGCGAGATTGGTTGCACCCGCCTGAACGTGATCGACCGGGCCGGCGCGCAGGGGCCTGAACTGCTGGCCCAGGGGCAGCGGGCCGGCTTTACCGCCTGCTACTACCAGCTTCGGGTGCCGGCCAGCGACGACATCGGCTTCCTGCCACGCCTGCACGCCGTGCTGGCATCGGCACCGGAGCGCATCCTACTGCCGTCGCCCTGCGTCTCGGCGGATTCGCCTTCGGCCGATTACTGGTGGCAGGCCTGGGCCGATGTACGTGCCGCCGGCTATCTGCCATTGGGGGGAGACCACTACCAACGTGCCGACGGCACCCTGCCTGCGCGGCGCGGTGATGGCGCGCGGCATTGTGACCTGGCAGGCGTCCCGCGCCGTGATCGCAGCGATTTCATTGGGATTGGCCTGGGCGCCTGCAGCCAGATTGGTGATGTCATCAGCCGCCAGGAAAGCGACATGGCGCGCTGGCAATCACGTCTGCAGGCCGGCCACAGCGGTGTGGTCGCCGGGCTCATCTTCTCCGAGCAGGAACGCTTGACCGACGAGGTCGTGCAAAGCATCGCCTGCGACCATGCATTGGATGTGGCGGCCTTCGAGTGGCGCAATGGCCTGCCGTTCGCGGAATGCTTCGCGGAGGCACTGACCGGATTGCCTGCATTGATCGATCAGGGCTTGGTCAACTGGGACGGGCAGCAGCTGCAGCTGCAACCTGAGGGCCAGTTGTTGTGGCGTATGATCGCTGCGTGCTTCCGAACCACCACCGCCGATGCATGATCCTTGAATGATGTCCGCTTCCCATCCTCCGCGTGGCGCGTACGCCACCACCCCGAATCCGGCAGCAGCCAACGACGGTGACGAGCTGCGTTTCTGCAGCACCTGTGCGTTCTCCGACGCCTGCATCTCGCAGGGCTACGACAAGACCGCGTTGAGCGAGCTGCACGTGCTGGTGGACCATGTTGGCCCGTATCACGCCGGTGACTACATCTTCCGGGCAGGCGAGCCGTTCGATGCCATCGCCGCCGTGCGTGCAGGCATGGTCAAGACCTTCATCGACGACAGCCTGGGCAACGAGCAGATCCTCGGTTTCGCCCTGCCGGGGGAAGTGATTGGCCTGAACGCGATCCACGGCTCGCGCTATCCCTGCAATGCCGTGGCGCTGGATACGGTGCACCTGTGCCGTATTTCATTCCCCAAGATCAGCACCCTGGCGGCGCGCATGCCAGGCCTGCAGACAAAGCTGTTCAGTCTGCTCAGTGCCGAGATCGGCAAGGCAGCCTTGCTGGCGGCTAACTACCGCACCGAGGAACGCATGGCCGCGTTCCTGCTCGATACCTCGGCGCGCTATGCGCGGCGGGGCTTTTCGGCCACGCGTTTCAGCCTGACCATGAGCCGTACCGAGATCGCCAACTACCTTCGCATGGCCCCTGAGACAGCCAGTCGGGTCCTGCGCCGGCTCAGTGATGACGGCGTCATAGCGGTCAAACAACGGGAAATCATTTTGCTGCAGCCTGAACGTCTGGCACAAATGGCAGCCAGCGATGACGCTTCCTCCTGACCGACGTGGATCTCCCCGATGAAAACGTTCTACGCACTGCTGTTGGTATTTGTCGCCAGCGCATCCCAGGCGGCTGACCTCACTGTTTCCGCCGCCTCCAGCCTGACCGAGAGTTTCCGCGACATCGCCGGCGCGTACGAGAAAGCCAACCCGGGGACCAAGGTTGATTTGAACTTCGCCGCTTCCGGCGTGCTGCTGCAGCAGATTGCGCGCGGTGCACCGGTGGATGTGTTCGCATCGGCAGACCAGACCACGATGGATCAGGCCGCAGGGCAGGGTCTGCTGGAAGCCGGCAGCCGCCAGATATTCGCCGAGAACACGCTATGGGTGGTGGTGCCACCGCAGGCCGGGCAGCGGCCCACGTCGCTGGCCGGGTTGGCGGCACCAGGTATCGAACGTGTCGCCATCGGCAACCCGGACAGCGTGCCGGTCGGTCGTTACGCCCGCAGTGCGTTGCAGCAGGCAGGCGTCTGGTCCGCCGTGCAGGCCAAGACCATCAGCACCCAGAACGTGCGCCAGTCGCTGGACTATGTCGCGCGCGGTGAAGTGGATGCCGGCTTCGTCTACGCCACCGACGCCCAAGCCATGCCTGACCGCGTGCAGCGTGCGTTCCAGGTCCCCGTTGCCGGTGGCATCACCTATCCATTGGCACAGATCAAGGGCAGCGCCAATGCCGCACAGGCAGGGCGCTTCATCGCCTTTGTGCGCTCCCCGCAGGGGCAGGCCATCCTGCAGCGCCATGGCTTCGGCAGCCCCTGATAGATGGATCTGGACTGGAGTGCCCTGTGGTTGTCACTGAAGGTGGCCGGCTGGGCCACCGCGATCAATCTGGTCGTGGGCGTGGGGCTGGGCGCGCTGCTGGCGCGTAAGCGATTCCCCGGGCGTGAACTGCTCGACACGCTGCTCACGCTGCCAATGGTGTTGCCGCCGACCGTGCTCGGCTACTACCTGCTGGTGGTGATCGGCCGCAATGGCCCGCTGGGCGCGTGGTTGCAAAGCGCGTTCGGGATCAACCTGGTGTTCACCTGGCAGGCGGCGGTCATTGCTGCCGCCATCGCCTCGCTGCCATTGGTGTTCAAGCCGGCACGCGCCGCGTTTGAAGACGTGGATGCACAACTGGAGCAGGCCGCACGGACCCTTGGGGTGTCGGAGATGGCGCTGTTCTTCCGTGTGACCCTGCCATTGGCATGGCGCGGCATTCTGGCCGGCCTGTTGCTGGCTTTCGCCCGTGCGATGGGTGAGTTCGGCGCCACCATCATGGTGGCCGGCAGTATTCCCGGACGAACGCAGACGCTTTCCATCGCCATCTATGAAGCCGTGCAGGCCGGCAACGATGGCCGTGCAAACGCGCTCGTGGTGCTGTCCTCGGTGGTCTGCATCAGCGTGCTGCTGATTGCCGCGCGGTTGGTTGGGCGCAGGCGGGGAGGGCAGCGCGATGTGGCTTGAGATTGACGTCTCGCGTCATCTGCAGGCGGCCGGCCAGCATTTCCAGCTACAGGTCGCCTTGCGTTGCTCGCAACGCAATGTGGTGTTGTTCGGCCCGTCCGGTGCCGGCAAGAGCCTCACCCTGCGTGCCATCGCTGGTCTGTTGAGACCCGATGAAGGGCACATTCGCCTGCATGACCGACTGCTGTTTGATGCGGTCAGCGGCATGAACCTTCCGCCGCAACAGCGCAAGGTTGGCTACGTCTTCCAGGATTACGCGTTGTTCCCGCATCTCACCGTGCAGCAGAACATTGCATTCGGTCTGAGCAAGGGCTGGCTCAACCCGCGTCGCAGTGCCCGCCACGAATCGGTGGAACACTGGTTGCACGCCCTTCGCATCGATCATCTCGCGCAGCTGTACCCGCACCAGATCTCCGGTGGCCAACGCCAACGCACTGCACTGGCGCGTGCACTGGCACCTGGCCCGCAGGTATTGCTGCTGGATGAGCCGTTTGCCGCGCTGGATCACGATCTACGCAGGCACCTGCGGCAAGAGCTGGAAGCAGTGCTTGATGCTTCGGGCATTCCGCTGTTGCTGATCACGCACGACCCGCAGGATGTGGATGTCTTCGGCCAGCAGGTGGTGCACCTGGCAGAAGGCAAGGTGAGTTGCTGAGCCGCACGAGGGGCCGGTCCGGCTTGCGATGGCCGATGCGTGGCCCGCGGGGTGGAGTCGGTGCGATGCCTTGCGTCGAAGCCTGGGCAGCGTCATTGCAGATTGAAGAAGCCCCTCGCAGAGGAGGGGCTTGCACTTCAGCCGATGATGAGTGCCCAGGGCACTTCCGAGCCGGCGAATTTGTAGCGGTACCCTTCGCGATCAACCTGCCTGGCCAGATTGCCTGCGGGATCGGCGAGCACATTGATGTCGATCTGGCCTCTGAAGGCGCCGTGATCCGCAACGCCCAATGCGCCGGGACTGGATTCTTCAGTGGAGACGAGTTTCACCGGACGCCTCTCGCGACCAGGACCTTCCAGATACATTTTCATGTCGTTCACGGATATTCCCTCCTCATGCCGTTCCCCCCGTTTCGGCAGGTGAAGTTGTAGGCAACCTCCAGTTAAAAATTTCATAAGAAATCCGTCGCGCTTCGTAAAGCGGGACGGGCTCCACAGGGCAGGGACTGGTTTCATTCAGGTCTGGATGCATCTGGGAATCGGGAAGCGCGAGGGGAAAACAGGCTGCACCCTTTCAAGAAGGTTGCTTGAAGCATCCGATTTACATCACCTTGAAGCATGTGCGGTCGAGGTCGGGCTCGCCTGGTATGTCCCGGTCAACGCATCCAGGTACCCCACACCGTAGCCGGGTTCCGAAGCGGGCTTCCACGCGTGGAAAAGCACGCCAGCCACGACACGACACGACACGACACGACACGAACAGCGTCCATGAGAATCTGTGTCGAGCCGGCCATTCCGGCCGTCCACATCGGAGATCCGCCATGTCGCTTCCCCATCCTGGCGCACTGACTGCTGCGCTTCTGTTGTCGGCCCTGTTCGTGTCACCGCCGGTCGCTGCGCAGGATCCGGCACCGGACCTCGGCGATCTTCAGGGCGCTGCTGACCGGGCTGCTGCGCGCACGCTGGATTCGCGTGGTTACGTACGGCAATCGGGTTCGGGCGACTACGGCAGCTGGTGGAATGCGCGGGACCGACGCTGTGTGATGGTGCGAAGTGACCGTGGCCGCGTGGTCTCTGCGGTGAGCACTTCCCCGCTCGACTGTGGACAGCAGGAGAGTGGCCGGAAGGACGGCATGAGTGACGGTGCCAAGGTGGCGGTTACGGCGCCGGTCTGCGCGAGCGCTCAACGCAGGTGCCATGGCGGTCTGAAGGCAGTGGTGGCTCCCCGGTCCGGCTGGACGATCTGGTGGGTGCGCGCGCAGCAGGTGCGGACACCGAGTTGCGTGCGCGCGGCTTCACCGATCGCGACGCGCAACAACGTGATGGACGCTCGGTCGTAACCTGGTGGAACGCGCGGACACGCGACTGCGTGCGCGTTGCCACCGAAGAGGGACGCATCGAATCAATCCGTGCAGTTGAAGCATCCAACTGCCGTTGAATCCATCCATGTCGTTGACGGCACCGGTGGCAGATGGAGTGCCGTCGCATGACCAGTGGTCCAGGCCGTGGCAATCCGCCATCGCAGCGACACTCCAATAGCGCCGGCGCCGCGATTGAACGTTGGAAGCTGCAGTGTCGCGATTTGCGGTGGCACGAGTGCGCAGTGGGCAACCGATTGTCAGGATGACAGTGCCCACCCGAACTGTGCATCATGCGGAGGTTCCCACGCGGATTGCCTGCCCAGATGAAACTGCCCTTCAAGCTCGATTACCTGCTGGTGTGTCTGACGGCTGTTGTTGGTATCGGATGTGACCATCGCGCCGCTGATATGACGGAAGCGAAAACGCCGTCGGCGCATATCGTTCCCGTGCCCGCGTCGATGGATGTCGTTGACGGAGAGCTGCGGTTCTCCGCGGTCATCGTGCAGGGCGGAGCCGCGGCACCCAATGCCGTGCGTGAACTGGAAGCCCTGCTGGCAGGCTTGAACATCAGCACGAAGGATGCGGCGGCAACGCCGATCCAGGTGCAGCTGGTCGATGATCCCGCGCTGGGCGAAGAGGGCTATCGACTGGTGATCGATGATGCCATCCATCTGAGTGCGCGCACCGACGTCGGTTTGCTGCATGCGGTGCAGAGCCTGCGTCAATTGCTGCCGGCGCAGGCGCAGGCGGACTACCGCTTGCCCCAGATAGTCATCAACGATGTGCCTGCGTACCGCTGGCGTGGAATCTCGCTGGACGTAGCCAGAAGCTTCCTGCCGGTCGAATACCTGGAAAAGCACATCGATCGCATGGCGCTTTTCAAGTTGAACCGGCTGCACCTACATCTGACCGACGACCAGGGCTGGCGCATCGAGATCAAACGCTATCCGAAGCTGGTGGAGATCGGTGGCGCCAGCGCCGTGAAGGATGGGCGTGCCGGCTATTACACGCAGGAACAGCTGAAGCATCTGGTCGCCTATGCGCAGGCGCGTGGCATCACTATCGTGCCGGAAGTCGACATGCCTGGGCACGTGCAGGCAGCGCTGGCTTCGTACAACGAGTTGGCCTGTGACGACGTGAGCAACCTGGCAACCTATTCCGGCGTGGAAGTGGGTTTCAGCGTGTTCTGCCTCGAGAAGCCCGACATCGTGTATCCCTTCGTGCGCAACGTGCTGGAGGAGGTGGTGGCGATTTTCCCCTCCACCGAAATCCATGTTGGCGGTGATGAGATCAAGCATCCGCTGTATGCCGATTTCGTCGCACGCACCACCAGGATGGTGGATGACATGGGACGTACCGCCATCGTCTGGGAAGAAGGCTCGGTGGCCGACATGAAACCCAACGTGTTGCTGCAGCTATGGAATGACGACTACGCCATCGATGCGGCGGTTGCGAAGGGACATCCGTTGATCCTGTCGCCCTGCTCGTATCTGTACATCGATCACGGCAACTACGCGGGTCAGCCTGGTGCCGACTGGTGCCGTAAAGAGGGTGTGCCGTTGAAGAGGCTCTACGGCTTTGACCCGGCCCCCTTCAAGAGTGCGGTGGGTATTGAAGCCGCATTGTGGACGGAGTTCGTGCATACCGATGCGTCGGCGGATGATCATCTGTGGCCGCGCCTTGCGGCAGTGGCCGAGATTGCCTGGAGCCCTGCTGGGCAGCGCAGCTATGACGGCTTCGTGCAGCGTATGGGGGCGTTGCGCCCGCAACTGGACGCAATGGGCGTGCACTATTACGCCGAGCCCGATCTGGGATGGGCGGATGCGAAACCGGCGCACTGAGGATTGATCAGAAGGCCCCGCGAATGCGGGGCTGTCTGCAGACTGGATGTATGAGAGGTTTTCTCTGCGCACCCGTTTCCAGTTGAAGCAGCACCGCACGCGAGGCCCGGCTTTTACGCGGCGGAGCGCACGCTGCGGTACGGAGCGAATGCGCGAAGCATCGTGATTGCAGAAAAGGTGGATCGTTGCCTCGGGATCCCTGCCGCATTACGTTCTTCAACATCGCTCAACTCGCTCAGCTTGCATCGAAAGCGGGGGGCTGAGCATGATCTTCCAGCGATGGATCCGCCGCACCATCGCCCTTGGAAACGGAAAAACCGCCCTTGCGGGCGGTTTCCGAAAGCAACCGATGGCGGTGTCAGTCCATCGGCAACAACGTCATCAATAGTCGAAGCGGACGCGCAGGCCGACCGTGCGCGGGTCGTTCCAGTAGGCGCGGATGAAGCCGCCGGCGTCGTCGGCCCAGTTCTTGGTCATCTTGTCGGTGGCGTTGAGCACGTACAGCTCGGCGCGCCAGAATGACGGTGATTGCAGGCTCAGGCTCGCATCAACCGTGGCATAGGCCTCCTGCGCGTCGGAGACGTGCGCGTTGTCCAGGTTGCGCAGGGTGAAGTACATCTTGTCCTGCCACTTCACGTTGAGCCAGGGCACCAGCTCATAGCCATTGCCGAACTTGAACGTGTGCGACACGTTGACGCCGGCGGTGAACTTCGGCGTCATCGGCAGATGGTTGCCGGTGATGTCGTAGATCTGGCGGCCGGCCAGCGTCGGGGCCGGGCCGGTATACGGGTCCGGGCAGGGCACGGCGCCGAATTCTTCGCGCACGCCGCAGTTCCACTCGTCGCTGAAGGTCGGGTAGTCCTTGATCTTGCTGTTGATGTACGAGAAGAAGCCACCGATGCGGGTGTTGGGCGTGGGCAGGTAATCCACTTCCACTTCCAGGCCCGGGATGTTCACGACACCCACGTTGACGGTCTGCCACTTCTTGACCACGTCGCAGGTCGGGTCCCAGTCCGGGCAAGGCTCGTTGACGTGTACCTTGGCGGCGTAGAAATCGCCGGTGACCTGCATGTCCTTGTAGCGGCTGTAGAAGGCGGTGACCGACAGGCTCAGGCGCTTGTCGAGCAGCAGCCCCTTGTAGCCGATTTCCAGGTTGGTGACGGTTTCCGGCCGGTACGGGAAGAAGGTGTACTGCGGGCCGGCGGGACCGTCCACGCAGACCTTGCCGTCGCAGATATCGTCCTTGTCACCGAAGCCGCCCGCCTTGTAGCCACTGGACAGCGAGGTGAACAGGATTTCGTCGTCGGACAGATCCTTGGTCAGGCCCAGGCGATAGGTGAACTTGCGCCAGGACGCGGAGTTGGCGTTTTCGGCCGGCGGACCCCACTGCTTGTAGGCGTCGATGCCACCGAACGGTCCCATCTGCTCAGTCAGGTCACGACCGCTATGCGGGCGGAAGCCCGGCTCTCCCGGCGTGCCCGGGTTGTACAAGCCGTTGTAGTACGCCGTGGATGTGCTGTCCCAGCCGCCATAGACCTGGCCGCCATGGTCGATCTTGGAATCGCGGCTGTAGCGTCCGCCGATCGTTGCAGTCCAGGTCGGCGCAAAGTGCCAGTCGGCCTGCGAGAAGATCGCCTTGGCATCGATCTGGCGATCAGGCTGGTGATAGAACTGGCTGATCGGATAGCCGAACGGCGCGTTGACCAGCATTTCCTGCGCGTAGTTGATCGCGTTCTTTTCGCGCATCCAGAACAGGCCGGACACCAGATTCAATCGTTCGCCCTGATGCTTGAACTGCAGTTCGTGCACGAACGACTTGTACTTCGAATCCAGGGTGATGGAGGTGTTGTCGCGCACCGGCCAGACGCCCCAGTCGCCGTCTGCCGTCACCGGCAAGGTGGCGGTGACCTGCGATGGAATCTCGTGATAACCGCCGTCATCGTCGGAAATCTGGAACCGCTTCTGCGTAGCGAAGGCGACACTGTATTCGATGCTGTTGGTATCGCTGAGGAACCAATTGAGGTTGGAGCGCAACGTGTCGATGGACATGTCGGTCCTGCCGGGCACGTTGATCTTGACGTCCCACTTTCCGCCTTCACAGGCGAAGCGCGTGCCGGCTGCCTGGTCGCAGTCCTTCATGCCGACCTGGCCTGCGCCGGAGTTCTGGAACTTCTCATAGGCCAGCAACCACTCGACGTTTTCGGTGAAGGCAAAGCGTGCGGCGATGCGGGCCGCCCATTCGTCGCGATTGTAGTAATAGTCGCTGCGTGACACTTTCCTGTTGCGACGTTGATCCACATCCGGAATGCCGTCGGCGATGAAGCCGCGCTCGGGAATGTCGACGTCGGTGAAATCCTGTTTCTGGTCGATCCAGCCATCGCGCTCGACCTTGGTGGCGGACACGCGCAGGGCGAAGCGTTCATTCACCGCGAAGTTCTGGATCAGGTTGAGCTGGCGCAGGTTGTAGCTGCCCAGCTCGACCTCGGTGCTGCCAAACGTTGAATCGAAGCGCGGCTTGGCCGGGATGATGTTGATGCTGCCGCCGGTGGAGTTGCGCCCGAACAGCGTGCCCTGCGGGCCGCGCAGCACTTCGACCTGGTCCACGTCGAACATAAGTGCCAACGCGCCTTGCGGACGCGGCGAGTACAAGCCGGCCACATGCAGGCCCACGGCCGGATCGCCGATCTCGGTGAAGTTGTTGGCACCGATGCCGCGGATGCTGACCTGCACGCCCGAATCCGGGCCGGAAGCAATCTGCAGGTTGGGCATGCTGCCGGACAGGCCGCGCACGTCGCGGATGCCTTCGCGGGTCAGCGCTTCCTGAGTGACGGCGGTGACTGTCACGGGCGTTTTCAACAGGTCCGATTCAACGCGCGTGGCGGAAACGCGCACGGTCTCCAGCGTGGTCTGGGCTTCGCCGGTGTTGGATTTTTTCGCTTCGTCCGCCGTGCTGGATTGCGCCAGCACCGGCGCGGCGGTACAGCTGATCAGTACCGCTGCCACCGCGGCGGCGAGGCCGGTCGGTCGAACAGCGCTGGGATGCTTCTTCATCATTGGCTCCTGTTTGTACGGCGACTCGGGCCGATGGCCCGTGCAGTGGCTGGTGCAGTTGCCCGATCAGGGCGAGGCGGGGGTGTTCTTCCCGGAGTACACGGTCTGGTTGCGCACCAGCGGCCTGGCCCAGGCACTGACGCTGAGGATGTAGAGCAGGGGGATGAAAACCAGCGACAGGCCAATACGCAGGCCCCAGTAGTCGGCGACGAAACCAATCAACAACGGCACGATGGCGCCGCCGAGGATGCCGCTGCACAAGATTCCCGAGAATGCGCCGTGGTGCTGACTGACCGAATTCAGCCCCAGCGAAAAAATCACCGAGAACATCACCGACAAGAAAAAGCCTGCAGCGGGGAAGGCGAGAAGAGAGATGGCTGCAGGGCCAAAAAGAGCGAAGGCGAGGCTGGCGATGGCGAGCGTGGAGAAGATCGCCAGCACCAGCTTTGAATCCAGCAGTTTCAGCAGGCCCAGGCCCGTCAAACAGCCCAGCGACATCAGGCCCCAGAAACGGCTGACTGCGATGGCGCCTTGCTCGGTGGCTGACATGCCGTGGTAGCTGTGCAGGAACTGCGACATCCAGTTGGCGATGGATTGCTCGGTGCCGACGTAGGCGACGATGGCCAGGAAGAACAGGCGTACATCGCGGCGCTTCAGCAGGTTTCGATAGGCATCGCGGTTGCCTGCGCGCTCATCCTCTTTCAGTTCCACCGTCGGCAACGGCAGTTTGTAGTTGAGCAGCGCCAACAACACGAACGCAGCAGCGAAGTACCAGTAGAACGTCAGCCAGGTCAGCGGCTGGCCCTCCACACCAGGGCGCTGCATGTAAAGCCGGAAGGCCAGTGGGCTGAGGAACGAGGCCAGGCCGAACACCAGCTGTGCCATCACCGAGAAGAAGGCGAAGTGCTGCTCGCCGCCGGCCGTGCGCATCAGCGGGTTGATCACCACCTGCAGCAAGGCCATGCCCAGCCCAATGACGAACAGGCCCGCCACCACCGAGAAGTAGCCAGGTATCAGCGCGATGGCCAAAGCGCCGATGAAATTCAGGGCGAAGGCGGTGAACAGGGTGAAGCGCGTGCCACGCACTTCGATCAGCAAGCCGCCCGGTATCGAGATCAAGCCGTAGGCCAGGAAGAAGGAGAACGGCATGAAGCCGGCCATGGTCAGGCTCAGCTTGAAGTCCTGGATGGCGATGGGCATCAGCGGCCCGATCAGATTGGTGATGAAGGAGATCGCGAACCAGATCAGGAGGATGTAGCTGATGATCAGCGGGCGGTGCTTCATGGTCGCTTCTCCGGGCTCAGAGTTACGGCTGCAGACAATGGGAGAGTTCGCCTGCGGCGATGCTCTTGCGCGGGAAGCGGGGCAGGATTGCGGCGGCGGTCCTGCAACCGGCAGCGAGTGCGTCGTGCAGGCTCGCCTGGTTCAAGCGTGCGGCCAGATAGCCGGTGTTGAAGCTGTCGCCGGCGCCGACGGTGTCGAAAATGTCGGCGATCATTTCGGTGGTGTGGTGGGTGCTACGGCCATTGACGTGCCCCAGCGCGCCGGCAGCGCCCAGCTTGACGATCAGGTGCGCGCCGGGCTTGAGCAGGCTGGCGACGTGCTGCACGGCAAGCTCCAGATCCTGATTGCCCGCGATGCTCATCGCCTCCAGCTCATTGAGCAGCAGGTGGTCGCAATGCCGCAGCCAGTCCTCCACTTCCTGATGCACCTGAGGCGTCCAACCTTCCGGCGGCCAGCCGGTATCCAGCGCCACCTGGTAGCCCCTGGCCGAAGCCTCTGCCAACAGTTGGCTGAAGTGGATGCGCAGGTCGGGCAACAGGAATGGGGCAGTGAACAGCGCGATGCTTCCTGCCGCCGCTTGCGGCAGGTGTTCCAGCACGAATGCCGGGGCCAGGTGCTGCAGGTGCCCGCAGGTGGTGAAGAAGGTGCGCTCGCCATCGCCGTGCATCAGGCCCACTGACATGGTGGTGTCGCTTTTGCAGGTCTGCAGCTCGACGCGGATGCCGGCCAACTGCAGCAGCAACCATTGCGCCAGATCATCATCGCCAATGGCGCCGATCAGGCGCGGGCTCAGCCCGAGATGACGGGCGGCAAGAGCGGAGTTGGCCGCCGAACCGCCGGCGCGCAGCTCGCTGCGCGGCAGCAACTGTTCGGTGCCGACCTTGGGCCAACCGTCCAGCGTGCCCAGAACCAGGTCTACGCTGACGTCGCCGATAATGCTGAACTGGGGCTGATCGTGCTTCATGGGGCGACTATAGTCACCCCGATTCGGCACTGTCAATAAAAATATCCAATGGAAGTTTAATTAAATACGGCGTCCCCCGAAGGAGGTGCGATGGCCAAGCAGTTCCGCGGCAAGCGCCTCATCGTTGTCCTCCCTGCGCACGCCTTCCAGGCGCGGCGACAGCAGCTCGTGGATGGGCAGCACTGCTGCACCCAACAGGGAGCAGTCCTCCTCGCGCAGGGAAATCATGATGCGTGGCAGCTCCGGGTCAGGGCGGCCACGTACCGAGCGGTGCAGGGGCTGGGCCAGGTCAACCAGGCGCTGGACCAGCTTCTGCGGCGCCGAGCCACCGATGACGATGGTCTGCGGGTCGAGCATGTTCTCGATCATGCAGATGGCATCGCGCAGGCGCTGGGCGGCCTGTTGGCACCATTGCTGCAGGGCTTGGTCGTCCGCATCGTCCAGGCGATCGAGCAGGTCCGGCGTGCGGATCTGTCCGTCGTCGAGGCCCAGCGCTTCGGCCAGTGAGTGCAGCGACAGATAGCGCTCCAGGCAGCCCTGGTTGCCGCAATAGCAGGGCGTGCCGCCAGGGACGACCGGCACATGGCCGATTTCGGTGGCGTTGCCGTCGGCACCCCGGTAGGTATTGCGGCCCACGATCAGCGAGCCGCCCAGGCCGACGCTGAGGTGCAGGTAGAAGAAGTTGTCCAGGTGCCTGGCCACGCCGTAAAGGGTTTCGCCCAGCGCGCCAGCGACGCTGTCGACACTGTGAAACAAGGGAAGGCCGGCGGCTTCCTGCAACTGGTCGAGGATGGACAGGTCCTTCCAGCCTTCCAGTGCAGTGGGGCCGACAAAGCTCAGCTCGGTATCACCCAGCGGGCCCGGCAGGGCCACGCCGATGCCCCACAGCCGCGCGTTGGCTTGCCGGCGCAGTTTGGCCACCAGTTCCAGTAGGCCGGCCAACAGCTGCGAGCGATCACAGCCTTGCAGCTGCACCTCGCAGCGCGCTTCGATCTGGCCCAGCAGGTTCACCAGTGCGCCGGTGGCGCGGCCTGGTTCCAGGCTGATGCCGATGGACTGGCCGGCGTCGGGATTGATCTCGAAGGCAATCGGCGGCTGGCCGCGGGTTTTGAGGTCCTTCTGCCGGCGCGAGACGATCAGGCCGATCGACTCCAGCTCATTGGTGATGTTGGCCACCGTCTGCGGGCTGAGCGAAACCTTTTCCTGGATGTCCTTGCGCGAGGCCGCGCCGTGCTGGCGGATGAAATCCAGCACGAGACGGCGGTTGTAGGGGGCGCTGGATTGCTGGGTGGCGCCGCGGCCAATGTTCATAGGCGTTGAAACCGATTGAGCGTAGGGGAGGGGGTATCTGTATTATTCATACATCCACGTGAAGTATTTATTGACGGCGCGTGACGGTATGGCTAAGTTTCGATCCCTAGTCTATCTGGAACCGTGCCGATGACCTCTTTGCCGCACTCCCGCAGGACCGGAGTTCAAGTAGTGGCCGCGCTGACGCTGGCGTTGTCGAGTCTGCTGCACGCACCGCTCGCCATCTCGGCTGCGTCCCCGACGCCAACGACCACCGTGTCGGTGAGCCTTCCTGCCGAGCCACTGCTGGTGCAGATCAACCAGGTAGCGCTGGAACGGCAAGGCCCCAAGCGGGCGATTGTTGAATATGCGGGCGAGGCCGGAGAGGGCAGCTACTCCGTGCTGCGCGATGGCAAGCCGGTGCAGACCGGTAATCTCCAACCGCTGCAGCCGTTCGCCGAGTGGAGTCCGGGCAAGCGCTATTTCAGCGTGGATTTTTCGGATGTCGAGCAAAGCGGGCAATACCAGGTAGACGTGCGCATCGGCAAGCAGCATGCGGTGTCGGCACCTGTGCCGGTGCGCGACAACGCTGTCTTCGCCACGGCCGGCGCACAACTGCTGGGTTACTTCCAGCGCAGCCGTCACACCGATGACGCGGACCGCGATCTGCGCATCTTCCAGGCCTCGCGCAAGGTGAATGTCTGGGGTGGTTGGCAGGATGCAGGCGGCGACAAGGGCAAGTATCTGTCGCACCTGGGCTACGCGAATTACTTCAATCCGCAGCAGGCCTCGATGGCGGCCTGGGTGCTGGCGTACGGCGCGCATGCACGCAAGCCGCTGTTTGCCGCGCAGGGCCTGCAGAAGCAAGTGGAGGATGAAGCGTTCTGGGGCGCGGATTATCTGCATCGCACCCTGGATGCGGACGGCTACTTCTACACCACGGTGTTCGACCAGTGGGGCACGCCGGGCGTGGAGCGCATGGTCACCGGTTACGAAGGCGCGGCCGGAACCTTCACCACCTTGTACCGCTCGGCATTCCGCGCGGGCGGCGGCATGGCGATTGCCGCGCTGGCGCGAGCCTCGATGCTGGCCAGGCAGACCGGACGTCATGGTGAGTTCGACGGGGCGAGTTATCTTGCCGATGCGCAGCGTGCCTATGAGCACCTGCGCCAGTTCAACCCGCAGTACTGTGCCGACGGAAAGGAAAACATCATTGACGACTACACCGCACTGATGGCGTTGGTGGAGCTGCACAACGCCACCGGTGAACAGCGCTATCTTGACGATGCGCGCACGCGTGCTGCGAGCTTGATGGCGAGGCAGCAGGCGGACGGCGGTTTCATCAGTGATGGCGGTAGCCGCCCTTACTACCATGCAGCCGAAGCGGGCCTGCCGGTCATCAGCCTGTCGGCCTATGTCGATATCGAAACCGATCAGACGCGTCGCGAGCGCGCCCTGGGTGCCATCGGGTCGGCACTCAAACACGAGCTGGCCATCACCCAATCCGTTGCCAATCCCTATGGCTACGCGCGCCAGCGCTTCCAGCTGACGCAGGATGGAAAGGCTGCAGGCGAGGTGCTGGAAGGATTCTTCATTCCGCATCGCAATGAAACCGGCTACTGGTGGCAGGGCGAAAGCGCGCGACTGGCGTCGCTCAGTGCGGCCATGGTCATCGGCGGGCGCAAGCTGGCCGCGAACGGCAAGGCGGGATATGGCTTGACTGCCGACCAGGCCGGCTATGCGCAGAGCCAGATCGACTGGACCCTGGGCCGCAACCCTTACGGTATCTCCATGCTTTACGGCTTTGGTCAGAAGAATCCGCCCACCGTGCTGGAAAGTGCGGGTGAGATGTTCAACGGCGGCATCTCCAACGGCATCACCGGTGCTCCGGGTAGCGATACCGGTGCCGGCATCAGCTTTGCGCCCGGCCCGGATTCAGAACAATGGCGCTGGGTGGAGCAGTGGATTCCACATACCACCTGGATGCTGTTTGCGGTCGTGGCGATGAGTGAGGATTGAGACAAAACTGGGCGGGCATACGGCGCTCGACTGGAGGTTCGGCCTTGCAACTCTGCGGGCAGTGCCCGCACCGCGGCTGAAAATTTTTCAAATTGCTTTGCTTTCTCAGTCGCCGGCCGGGCCCTACGCGCATAGGGTGGCTGCTTAGGTGTTAACTACCAATCTAAGCGCATCGTTTCCCGACGTCATCGGTCCTGTAGCGTGAGTGCGGAACACGGAGACTGTTTCGACCAAATGGTTCGCTTGATCCTCCATCGAACGCGCAGCGGCGGTAGCTTCTTCCACGAGAGCGGCATTCTGCTGAGTGGTTTCGTCCATCTGCATTACCGTCTGATTAACTTGTTCGATCCCAGAGCTCTGTTCCTGGGACGCGGAGCTGATCTCGGCCATGATGTCGGTAACTTGCTGCACTGAGCTGACAATTTCCCCCATGGTTGCGCCGGCCTTTTGCACTAGAGCCGCACCTTCTGACACCTTTTCAACGGAGTTTTCAATCAAGCCCTTGATCTCCTTTGCAGCGCCAGCCGAACGTTGAGCTAGTGTGCGTACTTCTGAAGCAACCACGGCAAAGCCGCGGCCTTGTTCACCAGCCCGCGCCGCTTCCACTGCAGCATTGAGTGCAAGGATGTTGGTCTGGAAGGCAATGCCGTCGATGACACTAATGATGTCTGCGATTTTTCTTGAAGAAGTTTCGATGTCACCCATGGTGATCACGACTTGCCCAACGACCTGTCCACCCTGGGAGGCAACACCGGCAGCGCCTTGGGCAAGTTGGTTCGCTCGACGGGCGTGTTCCGCATTCTGACGCACAGTGGAAGTCAGCTCTTCCATCGAGGCTGCCGTTTCTTCCAGATTCGCTGCCTGTTGTTCGGTGCGGCGGGACAAGTCATTGTTGCCGGTAGCAATCTCGTTGGCGGCAAGGTTGATCGCTGAGGCGGAGTGCTGGATGCGTCCAACGATGCTGGTCAGCTGGCTCACCGTTGCGTCGGCATCATCCTGCATGCGTGCGAACACGCCGTGGAATTCACCGTGCATGCGCACGGTGAGATCGCCGCGTGCAATGGCTTGCAGCAGGTTGGAGACCTCCGAGAGATTGCCATCGGTGGTGTCCATTAGGTGATTCAGGCTCACGACCATCTCGCGGAAGTCGTGTTGATAGCTATCTACCTCGCCACGCTGAGTGAAGTCCCCCTGCGCAGCAGCGGTAGCAAGGCGCTTGATCTCACCATTGATGGCACACAAACTGACTTTGACCGCATCTACTGCATCGGTCAGCACCTTTTTTTCGCCGGGCAACCGTTCAATATCGACATTGAGGTCGCCCAGCGAGTAGCGTTTGATAACATCCAGAGCGGAGACGATCAGACGCAGGTGCGAGGCCACCAGTGCGTTGTTTTCCTTAACCATCACGCCGTAGTCGCCAGGAAAGATGGTTTCGTCCATGCGATAGCTGATAGTGCCGGCTTCATGCTGCTGTGCCATCTCGCGTTGCGCTGCGATCACGGCCTGTAGCTGCGTTTGCATGCGTTGCATTGAGGACAACAACGCGCCCATTTCGTCGTCGCGCTGGATACGGATCCTATTGTCCAGCTTGCCGGCGGCGATATCGTCCGAGACACGTACAGCCTCGCCAAGCGGGGTGAAAACAAAGCGGCGCAACAGGATGTACAAGGCTCCGCAAAGCAGTAACGCAGCTATCAGGCCGACTGCGGCGATGGTCCACAACAGTGCTCGCGCCTGTTCCATCAATAGTGCACGTGGGACGACAATGCCGAAAGCGAATGTCGGGCCGGTATCGCCGATCTTCAGAGGGACATAGGTCTCCACCACCTCCTGATCGAGTGCTGCATCGTGGCGCTGCTCGAAAGCGATGTTGCCTTTACTGATTTGCGCGAGAATGGCGCGGGTTTCGGCATCGTCGGCCTTGCTCCCAACCCGGGCTGGATCTCGGTCAGCGATAATGGTGCCGGCCGGCGAAAGCAGGCGAACGTAACCCTGCTGCATCGGATGCATTTGCGAGAGCCGCTCCTGCAGGGACTGCAGAGCAAAATCTACCGTGGTCACCCCAAGGAATCGATCATTCTCGATGATCGGCATAGCCAAGGTGGTCATCAATACCTTTTTACCGCCGATCTCGTAGCTATAAGGCTCCAATACGGCAGGTTTAAGTGTCGAACGCGGCTGCAGATACCAATCACCGTTGCCCGGGACTTCGTAATCGCGCAGGGCTTCCTGTACCGGTTGGCCATCCTGCCAGGCCCAGTAACTCATGAAACGGCCGGTCTCATCATGACCCTCAGCATTGGTGAATTCTGCATCCTTCTCATCGAATGCGTCCGCTTCCCAAAGAGTTCCCACGCCTATCCATTGCGAATTGGCCTGCAGTTGCTGCTGGATCATGCGCGAAGCGCTTTGACGGGTAAGTGCACCGTCCTGGCGCAGACTCAGGAAGTTGCCGGCCAGGATCTGATCTGACTCGAAGCCGCGACCGAGTTCGGCCGAAATGCGTTGTGCCTCGAGGTTAGCCATATTCTCCAGCGTTGCACGCGAAGAAGACATCAGAGCATCGCTGCTGAGCAGGTAGATGAATAGCGCGGTCAGGCCGAAGGCGAATGTTGCAACCAAAGCAGTCCCCAGCATGAGGCGCATAGCGATGCTGCGGGTGAGGGAACGTCGAAGAGAAGACATTGCTGCTACCGGCTGGGATGGAGGAATGGGTTGATCCATCAGTACATCGGCAGAAGCTGGTGAGGCTTGAGCGGAAAGCCGCAGCGATACCTCCTATGGGGATGGTATGGAGGCTTTCAGGGTGCCGGGGGTGTCCGTTGCTCTGGAGAGAGAGGCTACTCCGGACCGCTGAAGAAACGACTCCCCGCGTCTGTCACTTTGAATCGCCCAGGCTTTTGTAGACACTCTTCAGCCGTTTAGTGCGTACTGCCGTTCAAACTCTATCGGGGACAGGCCGCCATTGGAACCGTGTCGCCGTGTCGGGTTGTAAAACATCTCGATGTACTGGAAGACATCGGCGCGTGCCTCGTCGTGATTGCTGTAGATCCGCCGCTTAATACGTTCGCGTTTCAACAGCTGGAAGAAGCTCTCCATTGCTGCGTTGTCGTGGCAATTTCCTCGC
>NZ_LDJI01000040.1 GCF_001431415.1 Stenotrophomonas humi
CCGGCCTGCCGATAGGCCGGCGCCACCTGGCGCGGTGCCAGCGCCTGCCATTGCCCGGCCTGATCCACCGCCACGGCGAAATTGAAGTTGTAGTCCGGCTCCAGCCCCATGCGCAGGTCGCTGAGCACCAGCTCGCCGTCCTGTACCTGTGCGCGCATGAACCCGTGGTTGAACCAGCTCAGCCGTGCCACGGCCGGTATGTCGGCGGCCTGCCGCAGCGCCTGCACATTGGAGGGATAACCGGTGAACTGCATCGGCCCGTGATCGGCCCACAGCGAGCGGTCGCCGACCACGTAGCCCTGCGGGGTCATTGCCACCACCCGCCACAGCAGCGTGTTGAATGGCATCGGCACCGAGAAACGCGGCGCATCGGCCAGGCCCATACGGGCCAGGGCCTCGTCGGCAGCACGGTCAACCTGCGCCTTGGCCAACAACGACCAGCCCAGGTACCCGCTACTCAGGATCAACCCGAGCACCAACGCCCGCTGCGCAAGCGGCCGTGCCCGTGCCCACCAGGCCACCAGACAACCCATCAGCAGCCACACCGTGTACAGCGGATCGATGATGAACACGCTGGACCACATGGCCGG
>NZ_LDJI01000041.1 GCF_001431415.1 Stenotrophomonas humi
CAACTCCGGGCTCATGGCGGCTTCCAAGCGCCTGCACAACCTCACCAATGTCCGCGACCAGATCCAGTCGGCCATCCCTCTCCCGCCGCCGGAGCTGACCGAGCAGCAACTCCGGATCGCCGCCTACTATTGCTAACGTGCGGACTGCGCGGCGGCAGGACGCTGAGCGCAATGATCTCAAAGCCCGGGAGAGGGGTTGGGGTGAGGGAAAGCTCCTGAAAAGCTCCCCACCCACCCTCAATCCCGCTTCCGGCTTTCCAGCAGATCCAGATTGCGGATCAGCTTGCGCGATATCTCGTCTGAGATCTGTCCGCGCCGGGTCAGACGGAACAACTCTTCACGCTCGGCATTGAGCCCGGCCGCACGCAGGCTGCGGTACGCCTCTTCCATGCGCTTGACCTGCTCGGGGTCTTCATCCGGGCCCTGGCCTTTTTCAAGATTGCGTTGATACAGCAGGCTCACCCGCGAGGCGGCGTCGTTGTACAGCTGCACGTTGGTGGTGTTCTGCCCTTCCACCAGTTGCTGCCGGGCTTTCTCCACCGCTGCCAGTGCGGCCTTGGACGCAATCCTGCGGGCCAGATCTTCCTCACGACGACCGGTGTCGTCCTTGGGCAGTTCCAGGCCCTTGAGCAGCCGCGGCAGCAACAGGCTGGCGCCGACCAACGACACCAGGATCACCGCCGCCGCCAGGAAGATCACCAGGTCGCGTGCCGGGAACGGCTCACCGCCCGGGACCATCAGCGGCAGGGTCAACACGCCGGCCAGGGTGATCGCGCCACGCACGCCGGCCACTGACATCGCCAGCACCACCCGCCCCGGCGTATGCGTGCCTTTCTCGCCGCGCATGCGCGCCTTGAGCAGACTCCAGCGCAGCGACAACCACACGAAGGCCAGCCGCATCACCACCAGCATGGCGTTGATGGCCAGCACGTACACCACCAGCCACCACGCACTGTGCTGGCCACTGAGTTCCATCGACTGGATAGCACGCTCGACGATGCCCGGCAGCTGCTCGCCCAGCAACACGAAGATGATGCCGTTGAAGGTGAACTGCACCATGTTCCACACCGCACTGCGCTGCACGCGCATGCTGCCGCTGATGCGGCCGGTCTGTTCGACATAGCTCATGGTGATGCCGGCGGCCACGGCGGCCAGGATGCCGGAAGCGTTGAGCTCTTCGGCCAGCAGGTAGGCGGCGAACGGGATCAGCAGGTTGACCAGCAACGCCGCACCCGGCTCCTCGCCGAAACCGTGCCACAGCCAACGCTGGAACGCGGACACGCCCCAGGTCACCGCCACGCCGATGGCCAGGCCAGCCACCGACACCCACAGAAATGTCAGCGAGGCTTCGGCCAGCGAGAAGCTGCCAGTCATCACGGCCGCCACCGCAAAGCGGAAGCAGACCAGGCCGGAGGCATCGTTGAGCAGCGACTCGCCTTCCAGGATGTGCATCAGCCGCTTGGGAATCGGTACCCGTGATGCGATGGCGCTGACCGCGACCGGATCGGTCGGCGAGATGATCGCCGCCAGCGCAAAGGCCACCGCCAACGGCATGGACGGGATCAACCAATGGATCAGCAGGCCGGCACCGACCACGGTGAACACCACCAGGCCGAACGCCAGTTCCAGAATCGCGCCCTTGTCGCGGAACAGGCCCTGCTTGGGAATGCGCCAGCCATCCAGAAACAGCAGTGGCGGCAGGAACAACAGGAAGAACATATCCGGCTCAAGCGCATGGCCGCGATTGAACACCCCGGCGATCAACGCACCCAGGCCGATCTGCACCAACGGCAGCGGCAGGGAGAACGGCAGGATTCTTACCAGGTAACCGCTGGCGACAACGGCCACCAGCATCGCCAGGACGACTTCGATCGTGTGCATGCTTGTTCCAGAAACGGGCGCGTGCAGAGCCAGACAAGGGCCTGCGCCGGAGACCGGAAAAAATTAACACAGCACGCCATCAATGCGGCGTCGCTGATGCGCGCTGCCGCCATCCTCTACCCTTTCGGTACGCGAATGGAACAAACGCAGAGCACGCCCCCCCCCGCCGCGCACATCAATCCCGCAACGGCAATGTCCCGCGCCAAAGGCACGGGACAAGACAATCAAGGCCTCATTGCGCGCCGTCGAAGCGGTAGATATCCATCGCCAGAAAACCCATGTCGATGCCGGCATCGATGCGTGTGGCCCCCAGGGCATCGGAGCCGGCGGCGCCCATCGCGAAGTACAGCGGCAGCAGATGCTCATCGGTGGGATGGGCCTGCGCCGCAAACGGCGCCTGCTGGCGATAGTCGAACAATGCGGGGATGTCGTCGGCGCCCAGCTTCTGCTCCACCCATTCGATGAAGGGCCGCACGTACGGCGCTTCCTTGCCCTGCGGGTAGTTGCGCCACTCGTGCAGGTTGTGGGTGATGCTGCCGGAACCGATCAGCAGCACGCCCTGCTCGCGCAGCGGCGCCAACGCCCGGCCCATCGCGAACTGATGCGCCGGGCCCAGCATCGGCTGGATCGAAACCTGCAGCACCGGGATGTCCGCCTGCGGGTAGAGATAACGCAACGGCACCCAGGCGCCATGGTCCAGCCCACGGTTCGGGTCGACGGCCGGTTTCAGGCCAGCGGCCTGCAGCCGCTCGGCAACGTCCTGTGCCAGCTCGGGTGCACCCGGGGCCGGGTACTGCAGCTGGTACAGCGCGTCGGGGAAACCACCGAAATCGTGGATCGTCTCCGGCGCGGCGGTGCTCGACACCAACGGCGTGCGCGCAAGCCAATGTGCCGAGGCCATCACGATGGCACGCGGGCGTTGCAGGCCCGCAGCCAACTCAGCCAGGCGCGACCCTACCTGGCCCGGCTCCAGTGCAGTCATCGGCGAACCATGGGAAATGTAGAGCGAGGGCAGATGGCGCATGGCGGTTGCCTCTTGGGAGATAGAGAACATGCCCGCAAGCTTATTGCGCGCTTGGGCGGCAACAAATAACCTCAACAACAACGTTTTATTTCGGAAGCGGAAACAATGGACACGATCGATGCCATGCGTGTATTCGTCGCCGTGGTCGAGCGCAACGGCTTCAGCGCCGCCGCCGATGCCATGGACATGTCCACCGCCGCCGTCACCCGGCAGATTGCCGCGCTGGAGAAGCGCCTGTCCGCACGCCTGCTCAACCGCACCACGCGCCGGGTCAGCCCCACCAGCACCGGCGCTGCCTACTACCAGCGCTGCGTGCAGTTGCTGGCCGAGTTCGATGCACTGGAAGCATCCGTTGGCGCGCAGGCGCTGCAGCCTTCCGGCCGCCTGCGCATCAACGCACCGGTCAGCTATGGCATCACCCGGCTGGCACCGTTGCTGCCCGGCTACAGCACGCGCTATCCGCAGGTGGAATTGGACCTGTCATTGTCCGACCGGCTCGTGGACATGGTGGAAGAAGGCTTCGACCTGGCCATCCGCATCACCCGCAACCCTTCACCATCGCTGATCGCCCGACGGCTGGCGCAGGCGCGCATCATCCTGTGCGCCGCGCCTGCCTACATCGCGCGGCGGGGCGCACCGGCCACGCCGCAGGCGCTGGCCGAACATGACTTTCTGTCCTACACCTACTCGGCCAGCGGCGACAGCTGGACCCTGCGCGGGCCGGAGGGCGAAACCAGCGTCACCTTCACCCCACGCATGCGTGCCAACAACGGTGAAGTGCTGCGTGAGGCCGCCATTGCCGGCATGGGAATCATCGCGCAGCCGGATTTCATCATCGGCCCGGCGCTGGCTGATGGCCGCCTGGTACCGGTACTGCCAGAATGGGAGGTCCCGCCCGTCGACATCCATGCGGTCTACGCCAGCCGAAGCCACCTGGCCCCCAAGGTACGCAGCTTCATCGACTACCTGGTGGAGTGCATGGAAGACAACACCGCGCCATCGGTTTCACCCTGAGCGGCGTTGCCGCAACGGCTCAACCCGGGCTGCGCAAGGTCGCCAGCAGCACCAGCACATCCGCCATCGGCATCGGCCGGCCCAGCAGGTAACCCTGCACCTGGTCGCAGCCGTGCGCAGCCAGCCACCCGTACTGGCCTTCGGTCTCCACACCCTCGGCGATCACCATCAAGCCCATGCTGTGCCCCAGCGACAGCAGTGCACGGCAGATGGCGGCATTGCGCGGGTTGGTTTCGACATCGGCCACAAAACTGCGGTCGATCTTCAGCGAATCCAGCGGCAGATGCTGCAGATACGACATCGACGAGAAGCCCGTGCCGAAGTCATCCAGGGAAATATGGATGCCACGCTCATGCAGGCGCTGCATGGTCTGCAGCGCCTGACCGGGGTTGCGCATCAGGCTGCTCTCGGTCAGCTCCAGGTGCAGCGAACCCCGCGGCAGGCCGAACTCCTCGATCACGCGCGAGAACTCGTTGGCCAGGTCGGTATTGAAAAACTGCACCGCCGATACATTCACCGCAATGGGCAGCATGCCCCAGCCGGCCGCCGCCAGTTGCTGCTGAGCCCGCGCCGCGCTGCGGAGCACCCAGCGCCCCAGCGCGATGATCAGGCCGGTGTCCTCGCACAACTGGATGAAATCACCCGGCGGTATGAAGCTGCCGTCCGCCTGCGGCCAGCGCAGCAGCGCTTCGAGCGCTACCGGGCTGCCGTCGGCAGCGTGGCGGATCGGCTGGAAGTGCAGTTCGAATTCATTGCGGTCAATGGCCATGTGCACACGCCCGGCCAACTGCAGCCGTTCGGTGTAGCGTGCGGCCATCGCCGGGGTGAAACGGGCCAGCGCGACGCCGGTTTCGCGCGCGGCATGTGCGGCCTGCGCGGCGCGGCCCAATACCTGCTCGGCCAGTTCACCGTCGTCCGGATTACTGGCCACGCCAATGCGCGCTTCCAGCTGATGGAACGTATCGCGCCCTCGGATGGGTTCAGCCACGGCTTCGAGCAGCGCATCCAGCGCCAGTTGCACATCGGCCGGCTTCTGTATGGCGAGCACGAAATCCTCGGCAGGCTGGTGCGCCAGCAGGCCATGACGCGCGGCCAGCCCACCAAGGCGCACCGCCACCGAGCGCAATGCTTCCTCACCGGCCTCGCGCCCCAGCGTGTCGGCGATCATCTGCAGTCCACGCAGCTGCACATGCGCGATGGTGTAACCACCCGTGCCGGCATCAAGCTTTTCGACCAAACCACGTACCGTCAGCAGCCCGGTACCGGCGTGGTGGCTGGCACGGTAGGCCAGTTCCTTCTCGTATCGCAGCCGCTGGCTGACATCCTCGGCCAGTACCAGGCAGGCATCGTGCCCATCGAATTCCAGCCGTGCGCCGTGTGCCTGCACGTGGAAGATGCTGCCGTCCTTGCGCTTGTGCCGATGCACGGGCAGCAGCGTCGGCTGGCCATTGGTGACACCCAGCACCGTGCGCCGGATGGCATCGCGATCTTCCGGTGGACGCACGTCCAGGATCGACATGGACAGAAATTCGTCACGGCTGAAGCCGTACTGGTCGACGGCCGCCTGGTTCACTTCAAGAAAGCGCAGCGTGGCCAGGTCGAAGATCCAGAACGGCGCCGGGTTGCGATCAAATACCAGACGGAACTGCCGCTCCGCCTCCTGCGCGCGCGCCTCGGTGTGCACCCGCTCGCTGATGTCCACCACCGCACCGGCCAGACGCGGCGACTGGCCCGGGCTGTTGACCCTGTCACCGCGCGCGGACAACCAGCGCAGCGAGCCATCGGCCATATGCAGGCGGAACATCGCGTTCAATGCGCCCTTGCCATCGCGCGCATGGTTGAGCATCACCCGCAGCCAGGCACGGTCATCTTCATGAACCCGGCGGAAGAACCCATCCAGCGTGGATGCCCGTGTCGGCAGGTCGAGCATCTGCTGGGTCAGCAGCGACCAGTCCAGCAGCGGCACTTCGCCATGGATGGACCAAGTGCCCACCTTGCCTACCTCATGCGCCAGTTCCAGCTCGGCGGCACCGGTCCGCAGCTCTTCGCTCAGGCGCTGTTCCTGCGAGGCGCTGCGGCCAAGGCTGTAGAGCAGGTAGGCAAGCCCGATCAGATACAGCAGGAAGATGCCGATCGCGGCATAGAGAAACACATACCAGCGCGACATCACCTCCCTGTAGGACAGCGCGGTATACAGGGTCAGTGGATAGTCGGTTGGCACGCTGACCGCGGCAATGCGCTTCTGCCCGTCAGCCGGGCTCTCGACTATCCCCTGCCGCACGATCTCGGCCGAAGGCGCCAGAATCTTCATCGGCGAAGGCAGTTGCCGACCGATGAAGGCAGTCGGATTGCGGCTATGGGCCAGCAACTGCCCGTAGCGGTTGCCGATGGAGGCCACGCCGTCCTTTCCCACGTCCAGGCCACTGACCACGTCCTGGAACATGCCCAGCCGCACCCGCGCCAGCAGCCACTGCCCCTGCTGCATGGGCAGCGCCGTCCGCACCACCCAGGCACCTTCGGGCAACTGCTCCAGTGCACCGACGTACAGCTCGCCACTGAGCACCCGGTTCTGCGGCACGACCCAACTGCGCAGTGCAGGATCGCCATGGCCCTGTGAAAGCGGTTGGCCCTCATCGTCAACCAGGGTGATCGAGGCCAGGTCACGGTTGCGCTCCAGCACCCCGTGGATGCTGGCTTCCAGCAGTTCCACCGCCCTGTCCGGTACCCGCCGGTAGAACTCACGGCCATCGTTGGCGGTGCCACGCAACGCCCGCTCCAGGGTGATCAGCTGCGCACGCAGCAGACGGTCACTGCCATTGGCCAGGGCCATGCTCTGCCGCTGTGCCGCTTCAACCCGGCTGCTGCGGTCGTTCCACAGCATCATCGCCAGTGCCGCCGCCAACAGCACCGCCACCAGCGCGCCAGCGATGGCAATCACCCGCAGTGGATGAGCCTGTACCCGGGTCACAGGTAGTTCCAGCGCTTCATTGGGCGGCGGGCAGGCATCATCCAGGACCATGGGTAACAGGGAGCCAGCAAGGGGCGAGCGCATGCCACCGGCATGAAACCGCGCTGCAAGTGTCTCCCCAGACACCACGAGCAGCAATCCTCACACAGCATGCAGCAGAACCACTACCGGCGTGAAGAGCATGAAGCGGCTTTTTTTTTGCTGCACATGCGCGGCCGATCAAACGCCAGAGTCCGCATCTGCATCCCTGCGGGCACGGGATTAGACTTGGCCAGTCTCTCAACCTGGAACCCACCATGGCCCTGCAACGCTCCTTCCTGATGCTGGCAATCGGTGCCGCACTTTCACTCAGCGGCTGCAACAAGGATGCGCCGACAACGACCGACGATGCCGCACAGGCGCCGGTCACCAGCGCGACCGCCAAAGCACAGTTGGGCAACTTCGGCTTCGACGCAGCCGGCATGGACCGCAGCGTTGCGGCAGGCGACAACTTCTTCGACTTCGCCAATGGTGAATGGGTCAAGCGCACGGAGATACCGGCCGACCGTTCCAGCCAGGGCAGTTTCAACGTGATCGCCGAGAAGACCCTGGCCGACACCCGCGCAATCATGGAAGAAAGCGCCAAGGCCAGCGACACTGAAGTCCGCAAGATCGGTGACTACTACGCGGCCTTCATGGACGAGGCGGCCATCGAGGCGCGCGGCGCCGCACCGGTGCAGCCGGAACTGCAGGCCATCGCCGCCATCAGCGACAAGCAGGCGCTGGCCAAGGCACTGGGCGGCACCCTGCGCGCGGATGTGGATCTGCTCAACGCCACCAACTTCTATACTCCCCACCTGTTCGGCGTCTGGGTGTCGGCCGACCTGCTGCAGCCCGAGCGCAATGCGCCGTACCTGGTGCAGGGTGGTCTGGGCATGCCCGACCGCGACTTCTACCTGCAGGACGGCCGCATGGCCGATCTGCGCAAGGCCTATGAAGGCTATGTCGCCAAATTGCTGGAGCTGTCCGGCGACACCGATGCTGCCGCCAAGGCCGCGCGCATCGTCGCGCTGGAAATCAAGATCGCCCGCGCCCACGCCACGCAGGAAGAGACCAACGACGTCGAAAAGGGCGCCAACGCCTGGAAGCAGGCGGACCTGAGCGCCAAGGCACCGGGCCTGGACTGGGCCGCGTTCCTGGACGGCGCCGGTCTGTCGGCACAACAGGATTTCATCGTATGGCAGCCCGCCGCTGTAGCTGGCCTGTCCAAGCTGGTGGGCGCCGAGCCGCTGGCCACATGGAAGGAATACCTGGCCTTCCACGCGCTGGATGAAGCCGCGCCCTATCTGCCCAAGGCCTTCGCCGATGCGCACTTCGCCTTCCACGGCACCGCGCTGAGCGGCACCCCGCAGCAGAGCGAGCGCTGGAAGCGTGCGGTGGGCGACACCAATACCGCCATCGGCGAAGCCGTCGGCAAGATCTATGTCGAGCGCCACTTCGACGCCGCCACCAAGGCCCGTGCCGACGAGATGGCCAAGAACATCATCGCCGCCTTCGCCAAGCGCATCGACGCGCTGGAGTGGATGTCGCCGGAAACCAAGGCGCATGCCCAGGCAAAGGTGGCCGGGCTCAAGGTCGGCATGGGCTACCCGTCCAAGTGGCGTGATTACAGCGCGCTGGAAGTGAAACGTGACGATGCACTGGGCAACGCACAGCGCGCCTCGCTGTTCGAGTACCGGCGCAACCTGGCCAAACTTGGCCAGCCGGTGAACCACGACGAGTGGGCGATGCTGCCGCAGACCATCAACGCGATGAACGTGCCACTGGAAAACCGCCTCGTGTTCCCGGCCGCGATCCTGCAGCCGCCGTTCTTCGACGGTGCCGCCGACGATGCGATCAACTACGGCGCGATCGGTGCGGTGATCGGCCATGAAATCAGCCACGGTTTCGACAATGCCGGCGCACTGTTCGATGAAACCGGCAAGCTGCACAACTGGTGGACGGCCAATGACCTGAAGCAGTTCAACGCAGCCGGCGATGCACTGGCCGCACAGTTCAGCAGCTACGAGCCGTTCCCGGGCGTACACGTCAATGGTCGCCTGACCCTCGGCGAGAACATCGCCGACGTCGCCGGCCTGGCGACCGCGCACGATGCATACCGCATGTCGCTGCAAGGCAAGCAGGAACAGACACTGGAAGGCTTCACACCGGACCAGCGCTTCTTCCTCGGCTTTGCCCAGGCATGGCGCAGCAAGGCGCGCGAGCAGGCACTGCGCAATTCGTTGCTGACCAACGTGCATGCACCGGGCCAGTTCCGCAGCCTGACCGTGCGCAACCTCGACGCGTGGTACCCGGCGTTCGAAGTGAAGGAAGGCCAGAAGCTGTACCTGGCACCGGACAAGCGGGTCAAAGTCTGGTGATCGGCGCTGTGAAAGCAGTATGGAAAACGGGCGCCTGAGCGCCCGTTTTCCTTTGTGTTCGTGCCAAGGGCCTACCCTCCCCCTTCGCTGCACAAAAGGGTAGGAATAGAAGCGGCTTTCGCTGCAATCTGGCAGTTCCTGCAGGACCGGCGCCCCCTCCCTTTGCAGGAAGCAGCAGGAGGGTTGGCGAGGGATAGCTTCTGCGCTGCTTCCTCACACCCAACAACCCACCATCAAGGCATCACGCCGGCCACTGCACAAGAATTGCCGGCTCCTTCCCCACCCGCTGGCATGCGCGCGTGGAAATGCCATCGTTCAACGCGATGCGGAACAACGGTGCCACGCTGCGCAACATGCGCGCGGATACCACCGATTGCAGATGCTGGCCACGGCTGCGACCAATCAACTGCTCGGCCCACTGCGGCAACAACGCCGCACCCGCCGCCAGGAACACCTCACGCGACATGCCCGGCAGCGGCACCGGCAGACGCACCGCACTGAGCACCTCCAGCACTTCGCGTGAACGTTCATCCATGCGCAGCTGCGGTTGCTGCGCGGCAAAGTAGTCGTGTACCTGCGCCTGGCTGGCCGGCACATCGGTGGCGCCCAGTGCTTCGGCAACGCGCCGGTACTCGTCGTAGTAGCGGTCGGCAATCGCCTCCGGTACCTCGCGGCAATAGCGGCGGCAACCCTCCAGGAAGCCATAGGCCTCGGTGACGTGCACCCAGGTCAACAGCGCCGGATCATCGGCCGCGTAAGCACTGCCATCGGGCAAGCGTCCGACCACCTGCGCGTGGATGCGCTTGACCCGCGCGATCAACTTGTCGACTTCGGCGCGCGGCGCGTAGCTGGTGCCGGCCACGAAACTGGTGGTGCGCCGCAGGCGGCCGACCAGGTCTTCACGGAAGTTGGAATGGTCATACACACCGGCCAGCGCGCGCGGGTGCAGCAGCTGCAGCATCAGCGCGCACAGGCCACCGGCCAACATGCCGGGGAATTCGGAATGAATGCGCCAGGTGACGCTGTCCGGGCCGAACCAGCCCGGGTCACCCGGCGGCGCGTCATAGTCCACACCGCTCTGGTTGCGCGGGAAAGCATCAAGGACCCAACGCCGGATCTGGGCGGTGGCGGCATCGGAAACACGACGGGACAAGGACGACATGGGCGCTATCGTACCGTTGTCGGCGCGCAACTCGCTTCCTCCCTTGGTCGCAGAGCGGTTGCGGCGCCCCAGGCGGAGACGCCCTACGCTTGCATTGATGGAATGTGCAAGCGCAGCACGATTTTTCACCGACCTTCTTCCATTCGGCCATTTGCACGATGTTGCACCGCAGAAATTCTGCCGATGCCACGCGTTCATCCGTGATCGACGGCGCCTGCCTTCGCGCAACCCCCATTGCCAAGCGTTCTGAAAGTGCTAGAACTAAAGCCGCCTGACCGCTTCACGCTTCTCCGTCGCTCGTACCAGCCAGGTAACTGCAAGGAGCTAAACATGATTGCGTTGTTCAAGGGTTTGGGATTGTTGCTGCAGGACAATGAACTGTATGGCCAGCCGTTCGAGAAACAGGTCGATCACTGGAAGAATCTGAGCGACCAGCAGATACGCGACGAAGTCGCGGTGCTGGCGCAGGCAAAGTGCCAGTGGCTGATGGCCTCGATCGTGCTCTGGCAGGCGTCCTCGCTGCTGATCCTCGGGCTGATCACCAACTACCTATGGCGCGATGATTTCCACATCACCTTCACCCGCGTGGTGATCGTGCTGGGCTCGTGGGTGTCGATCCTGTTCGTGATCTGGTTCATGGCCAACATGTTTGACCATACCGCCGGCTTCGAGCGCTGGATGAAAGCCTTCAACAGCCGCGCGCGCATCAGCTCCGATGCCGACAGCGTGGATGACGTGGCCGAGGCGCTGGACATGGCGCAACACTATCCGGAAGTCCTGGATTACAAGCAGGCCGTCACCGCCAACCGCGAGCTGCGCCATGAGGACATCCGCATCATGCGTGAGCTGGGCCGCATGCGGCAGCATTCCGAGCTGGTCGGAAAGCTCAACCATATCGGCGATGACGGTTTAAGGTTGCAGCCGGCCTTCTGATTCCAGAAGCACCGCTCATCGGCTCCGCTTGGGGCACCTTCTTGCGCTCGCGGGAGAAGCGAGCAAGAGCAAAGTCACGGTCTTCACCCATCGCCGCGCCCGTCGCGGCGATGTCATTTGCGGATCAGTACCTGCTGGGCAAAACCTTCCGGAAGATTGCTCATCTGCCGGGTGCGCCCGACCAGCACCACGAAGTCCATCAGCGGCTCACGATTGCAGACCTGCATGCCCTGCCCTGCACCGCATTGCTCACGGTACAACTGATAGAAGCAGCTGCCGCTCTCGCTCTGCAGGCACTGGAAGTTGGCGACACCGGAGCGCACGGTGGTGCGGCTCAGCAGGGTGTGTTCACCACTGATGCGCGTCACCGAGGTCTGCCCCGGCGGCTCGTTGATCCCCAGCATTGACAACAGACTGCCCAGCAACATGGTCAGGTAATGCATGGCACTTCTCCTGGCAAAGCGGTGGCGGCATCACATGCCGCGGAACAGACTCATGAAAGGTTGGCTGACCACCAGCGTCTCGCTGCGATGTTTCAGGCGCAGGACGCCACGCCCGGTTTCTTCGCGGCTCACCGACACCACCGCCTTCATGTTGACGATGGTGGAGCGATGCACCTGGCGGAAGCAGTGCGGGTCCAGCACCGCCGCCAACTCGCGCAGCGAGCTGCGCAGCAACAGTTCTTCCTCGGCGGTGACCACCGAGGTGTATTTGCTGTCGGCGCGGAAATACAGCACATCGTCGAGCATCACCAGGCGCGTCTCGCGGCCATTGCTGACGGTGACCCAGGCCAGCGGCGGTGCGGTTTGCGGCGTGCCCGGCTGCTGCACCAGTTGCTTCAGTAGCCGGTCCAGCATGGCGGGGTCGGGCATTCCGGCCTGTCGCCGCGCCAGCACGCGTTGACGCGTGGCCAGCAGACGTTCGTCGGTCACCGGCTTGAGCAGGTAGTCCACCGCGCCCTGTTCGAACGCGGCAATGGCGTACTGGTCGTAGGCGGTGACGAACACCACCTGGGTCTGCGGGCTGACACTCTGCAGTGCACGGGCCACATCGATGCCGGTGATGCCAGGCATGCGGATATCAAGGAACGCCAGGTCCGGCTGATGGCTTTCCAGTGCTTCCAGCGCCGCGGCGCCGTCCTCGCATTCGGCCACGACCTGCAGTTCCGGCCACAAGCGCTGCAGCTGCTGCCGCAATGCCTCACGCAGCAGGGGCTCGTCCTCGGCAATGAGCGCTTCAAGGGACATGCGGGTACTCCGGCACCGGCGGAATCACCACGCCTACTTTTGCTGTTGCGGGCGGCGGCGCGGGTGCCACATACGGCAGGCTGATGGTCGCCGCCACACCGCTGGGGAAGTTGGAGACCATCGCCAGCGAGGCCTGCTCGCCACAGGTCAGGCGCAGGCGTTCACGCAGGTTCTTCAGGCCAATGCCGGTCCCGTTGCTGTGCGTGGTGATGCCCTGGCCATCGTCGGCCACGGTCACGGTCAATTGACCGCCGAGCTCACGCGCCAGAATCCACACGGTGCCACCGCCGGACTTGGGCTCCAGCCCGTGCTTGATCGCATTCTCCACCAGCGTCTGCAGCGACATCGACGGCAACGCGACGTGGTACAGCGATTCGGGCACGTCGATATGCAGCGCCAGGCGTGCGCCCATGCGGATGCGCAGGATTTCCAGATAGGCATGCACGCGTTCCAGCTCCTGGCCCAGCGTGGACACCGACTGATCGATGCCCGGCAGCGAGCTGCGCAGGTAGTGGATCAGGTGGCCGAGCATCTGCTCGGCGCGCTCGGGGTCGGACCGGGTCAGCACCTGCGCGTTGGCCAGCGTGTTGTAGAGGAAGTGCGGCTCGACCTGCGCATGCAGCAGGTTGAGGCGGGCCACGGTGAGTTCCTTCTCCGCTTCGGTACGTGCCGCCTGCTCGCGCTCTTCACGGCGCTGCTCGGCCACCTTGCCGCTCAGCGCATGCGTTACCGCCTCGGCGTTCTCGAAATTGCTGCCTTCATCCAACAACAGCAGGTCCACCCAGGCACCGGCATCGGGTTCAAACAACAGCGTCACGCTGCTGGTATCGGTGCCCGGAACCACCCGCGCGGTGATCTGGTTGCGCTTGATCGCCAGCCGCGCCAGCAGGTTCCAGCGCGACGGCGGGCGGTCGCCATAGGGATCGGCGCGACGCTGTGTGGCACGCAGCTGCAGGGTACCCACCGAACGCTCGAATCCTTCCAGGCGGGGCATCTGGCCGATGACCTGCTCCAACAGACGGAACGCGGTGGCCGCATCCAACGGCAGCTCCACCTGGCGACGATGGCGGTTGCCCAACGTCTGCGTGTCGAGGCGGTCGGCAATCAGCGAGACGCGGCGGATATGGCCGACGATGGCACTGAGGGTGAACACCATCAAGGTCATCGCCAGCAGGCCGTAGATCCAGCCCGGCGGCTCGTCCATACCGCTGAACAGGCCGCTCCACAGGAAGCCGCCGACCACCAGCATGAGTGCCCAGACAGCAAGAATGCGGAAACCGAGAAAGAGGCTGGCTAGCATGGTCGGGGCCGGAGTGAAGAGCTGGTGTCGAGGATAAGTGCCGGCAGCCACGGCACAAGGGCCATGCGACGGAACCGGGGATTCAGGCGACGGAAGCCCGGCAAGGCAGATCAATCCATCGCGCAACCGCCCTTTCCGTGCGCTGGCTGCGCCTCAGCCAGCGGCGGCCGAGCGCCATTCCGCCGGCAGCACCCACTGCACCAAGCCATCGCCGCAGCGACCCCACAAGGTCGCGCCGTCGGGGCTCCAGCGCAGCTGGCGCAGGTCCCAGCAGCCCGGCTTGCCGCTGCGCAGCAACAAGGACTGGCCGGTATCCAGATTCCACAATGCCCCCACCACGCCACCGCCATTGCCGCCCAGTGCCAGCAGCCGGCCATCGGGCGAGCCGGCAGCAGCGTTGAGCGAATCCCGGCCCGGCAGGGTCAAGGAATAACGCACCTTGCCGCTGGTCACGTCGACCACATGCATGCCGGGATTGCGCTGCTCACCGTCCATCAGCACGAAGCCCACCGCGATCCAGTTGCCCTTGACCGAACCGAACGGTGCCGGCGTCCATTGCGCCATGCCGGTGTCGTCCTGCGTATTGACCTTGCCGAAGCGTCGCGGCAGCGGCAACACGCGCAGCACGCGGCCGTTGTCGCCATCCAGTTCGGTCAGCCCTGCGGCATCTTCCGCCCACACGTTCGGTCGCGGACCATCCCACTGCACCGGCTTGAGCTGGGTGTTGCCGGGGAAGCGGTGGTCCATCACGTCCTGGCGCAGCGCGGCGAAACGACGCGCGTATTCCCAGCGCGTGCCATCGGCCGCAGGTTGCTGCGCCAGCGTCCACAGGCTCAGGGCATCACGCTTGCCAACCTGGTCGTGCAGATACGGCAACGGCACGCCGTCACCGTCATGCGTGTAGCGCAGATAGGAGTTGCTGCGCATGTCCGGTGTATCGAAGCCCAGCGGATGGACCACGACGTTCGACGTGCCCACGTCATGGCGCAACACCTGGGTTTCGCTGGCCAGATACGCCGAGCGTCCCTGCCGGTCACCGGCAAGCAGCCAGCGCAGAACATGGTCGCTCGGGCTCTTCCACAACGTACGCGGCGTGACGCCATCGGCAGGCGACCACTGCATCAGAGTGAACGGATAGGGCTGCACCAACAGCACGCTGCCGTCGGCCATCGGCAACATGTCGGCAAGGTCGAAGGTCTGCTCCGACAACACGCGATTCACTGCCAGCACCTGGGTGGCGTCGAGACTTTGCTTGCCATCCGGCGCGCGGCGCTGCGGCTCGATGATGGAGGCCACAGGCTTGGGCGCGGGAATCCAGTCGCGGGCACTGGTACCCAACTGCATCGATGCACCGGGCAAGGTGCGCAATGCATCGAACACCGGCGCGAACATGGATTCGGGCACGCGGCTGCGACTCAACCGCGCCGACGGCCCGCTGCTGAGAATGTTGAAATCGGCCAATGCACGCAGCTGGCCGACGAGGCCGCCGTCCGGGTTGGGCCAGTCATCGACACGGCGCAGAGTGACCACGGTGGCCGGGCGACCGATGGCCTGATCCACCTGCATTACGCGCGCTTCAATGGTGCTCTTCGCGCGACCGACGATTCCGTGACGATGATCGGCACTAGCCGACCAGCTGGCGAAAGTCGCCTGCAATGCGGGCAGCTTGTCGCTTTGTGCGTCGAAGGTGGGATCACGCTCCAGCCGGGCCATGCGCACCGGCACTTCCTCGGCCAACAAGGCGCCATCGGCCACGGCTTGATCAAACTCGGGCTTGCTGAAGCGACGCACGTACTCAGCCTTCAATTCCGGCCGCCGCGCCATCATCACATCGCCCCAGCCGTGTTCCATGTAGGCCAGTCGCGTGTTGCTGACGTTGCCCTCAAAACGGCCCAACGGCGCCAGCGCAGCCTGCACCACCGGCAGTACCTGTTCGAACGGCAACGCGACCAGCATGTCGACCTGCTGCAGGGGTTTGTTCTGTTTGGTCAGCAACGGTGATCGCAGCGCGGAAGGCAGGCCGCCATCAATTTCCTGCTGCGTGGTGGGCTGTATCTGCCACTCCGGCGGCAACGGCCCGGCATTCGCCAACAACGGCGAAGCCATGCCAGCCAGCCACACCATCCCGCTCCATAATCCCTTGTTCGCCATCCATGTTCCCTGCTGTTGCGAAGGCCAATGGTAGGTGAGTGTGGTCGAAGCGGTGGCGAATCAATGGCAAGGGAAAGGGTGCTTTTGATGTGGTGCAGGAATTCATCACTGCATGGCGCCCCCTACCCTCACCCTCGTTCCGCGCCCGAGCCCTTGCGCTGGCGCAAGGGCCCTCAATGGGCAGAGAACTGGTGGTTCGTAAACCGCCCCTCTCACCCCGTCAGCGGGAGAGGGGCTTCAAGCTTCAAGCAGACGCTGCGTTACTTCCGCTCTGCGGCGCTCGCATCGCGTACCGCGCGGAAGGCTTCTTCCTGGCTCCAGTTCGGCCAGGCGCGTGAGTTGGCCAGATTCTCGCCGAGCGTATAGACCACCTCCAGATCACGCACCGCGCCAGCAAAGGTCCACTCGGCCTGCCACTCGTCGCCCTGCTGGTGATAGCGCTTGGCGGTGTAGTCGTCGGAGGCCTTCTTGCCAGCCTCCACGCCACCGTCGATCCAGTCCTGCCCGGCCGCGTACGACAGCGCCGGCACGCCACGCTTGGCGAACGGGAAGTGATCGGAGCGGAAGAACAGACCGGCCTCCGGCTTCGGGTCCGGCGTGTAGCGGATGTCCCAGCCCTTGGCGACATCCTTCAGCTGGTCCAGCAGGTCCATCTTGGCCGAGCCGTAGATACCAAAATCACGCGACGGGCTGCTTGCCGCCATGCCGTCCATGTTGATCACCGCCACGGTCTTGGCCAGCGGATACAGCGGATGACTGGCGTAGTACTCCGAACCCAGCAAACCCTTTTCCTCCGCGGTCACGGCAAGGAACAGCACCGAGCGCTGCGGCTTGGGCTGTCCGGCGAATCCCCGCGCAAGCTCGACCAACGCAGCGGTGCCGCTGGCGTTGTCCATCGCGCCATTGAAGATGCGGTCGCCGCGCGCGTCCGGCTCACCCACACCGATGTGGTCCCAGTGCGCGCTGTAGATGATGGTCTCGTCGGCGTGGCTGCCGCCTTCCAGGCGCGCGACAACGTTGTGCGAGGTGATGACTTCGTTCTTGACCTGGTAGTTGGCCGAGAAGGTCTCACCGCGCAGTTCCACCGGCTGGAAGTCACGCGACTGCGCCTGCTTCTTCAGTGCCTCGAAATCCAGGCCGGCGCGCTTGAACATCGCCACCGCCAGATCATGCTGCACCCAGCCTTCCAGCGCAGGATGCGCCTCGGCCGGGTTGTCGCGCACCACGTCGAACATGGTGTTGGTGTTGGATCCAGCCACCGTTGCCCAGCCATAGGAGGCCGGTGCGGTTTCGTGGACGATCAGTACGCCGGCCGCGCCTTGACGCGCACCTTCTTCGTACTTGTAGGTCCAGCGGCCGTAATAGGTCATGCCCTTGCCGTCGAAATCGCCGGCACCGGTTTCAAAATCCGGGTCGTTGATCAGCACCACGGCGATCTTGCCCTTCAGGTCCACGCCCTTGAAATCGTCCCAGTTGCGCTCGGCGGCCTTGACCCCGTAGCCAACAAACACCAGCGGCGCATTGTTGATGGCCACCTGGCTGTCGCCGTTCATCGCCGCACGCACCGCCACCTGCTGCCCCTGGGTGAGCGTCTGCGGCTTGCCCTGGCTGGTCAACGTGAGCTGCGGTTTTCCGACGATATCGCCCTTGAGCAACGGCACCGCCTGGGTCCACAAGCGCTGGCCGTCCTTCAGATCACCGCCCGGCTGCAGGCCGGCCGCGGCAAACTGCTGGCTCAGGTAGGCCACGGTCTTCTGCTCGCCCGCCGTGGCCGGCGCACGGCCCTCATAGGCATCGGAGGAAAGCTCCTTCACATCGGCCGAAATCCGCGCGCCATCAAATTTGGGCGGTGCGGCCATCAGGGCCGTGGATATCGACATCGCCAACAGGCTGACTACTACTCGCTTCACGCGTTCTCTCCACTGGTCGGGCAACCCATGGAGTGTAGCCAGCTGCCCGGCTCAGTGCGCAGTGCCGGAGGACACGGCCGCCGCACGTGCCCTCAGCGCCTGGCTTTCACGTGCATTGCCGCTGAGCGCGGCCGCCTGCTCGAACGCTGCGCGCGCCTCGGCATTACGGCCGAGCCGGGCCAGCAGATCGCCACGGACCGCCGCCAATGGCGCGTAGCCCTGCAGTCGCTCGTCATGCTGCAGGGCTTCCAGCAGCGGCCAGGCGGCCTCCGCCCCCTGCGCTTGGGCCACGGCCACGGCGCGGTTGAGTTCGATCACCGGCGAGGGCATCACCTCACCCAGACGTGCATATAGCGCGGCGATGCGGGTCCAGTCGGTCTGTTCGGCACGGCGGGCACGCGCGTGGCAATCGGCGATGGCCGCCTGCAGCACATACGGATCATCGCCGCCGTGCAGCTCAAGCGCTTTCTCCAGCGCCGCCTGCCCACGCCCGATCTGCAGCCAATCCCAGCGACTGCGGTCCTGGTCCAGCAGCAGCACCGCTGCGCCGTCGGCACCGGTGCGTGCACGCAGTCGCGAGGCCTGCAGTTCCATCAGGGCGAGCAGGCCCAGTACGGGAATGGCGTTGGGCATCAGCCCGGCCAGCACGCGGCCCAGCCGCAGCGCTTCTTCGCACAGGGTGGGACGCGTCCAGTCATCGCCGCCGCTGGCGGCATAGCCTTCGTTGAAGACCAGGTACACCACGTCCAGCACCGACTGCAGCCGCTGTGTCAGCTCGTGCCGACGTGGCACCTCAAACGGTACCTGGCGCTCGGAAAGCAGCCGCTTGGCGCGCACGATCCGCTGGGCGATGGTGGGCTCCGGCTGCAGGTAGGCGCGGGCAATCTCATGGGTGGTCAGGCCGCACAGCAGGCGCAAGGTGAGTGCCACGCGCGCGTCGGCCGGCAACAGCGGATGACAGGCAACGAAGACCAGCCGCAGCAGGTCGTCGCCAATGTCATCCACATGATCCTGCGCATCCGCGCCCATGACGTAATCCTGTTGCTCGTCCAGCACCTGCGTCTGCCGTTGTGCATGCAGCCGCCGTTGCCGCAGGCGGTCGATGGCGCGCCGCTGTGCGGTGGCCATCAACCAGGCGGCGGGGTTGTCGGGAAGGCCCTGCGTCGGCCAGTGTTCGAGCGCGGCCAGCAGCGCGTCCTGGGCAAGCTCTTCAGCACTGTCCAGATCGCCCAGCATGCGTGCCAGGCGCGCGACCAGGCGCGGCGATTCCATCCGCCACAATGTATCGAGCCTTTGCTGGAGATCTGCGTGTTCCATCAGGCAACGATCACACCATCGCACCGATGCGCACGCAAGCATCAACTGCCTGTTTCAGGTGGATTGGTGCATCTGCATGTGCTCGATAGGCGCTCGCGTCCCTGCCCGTTCGCTCCTGGCCGCAGCGCTGCGGGGGCCTGCGCATTCACAGATCAACGAAGGTTTTGAAACCGCCCCAGAACATGCGCTTGCCATCGAACGGCATGTCCTTGGCATCCATGCCCGCCAGACGTGGATCGGCCATCGCCTTGGCGTTGACGCGGTCGCGGTGCGCACGCGAGCGGTAGACGATGTAGGCGAAGACCACGACCTCGTTCTGCTTCAGCTTCACCGCCTGCGGGAACGAGGTGTGCTTGCCCGATCTGACGTCATCGGACACCGCCTCCAGATAAGCCAATGCACCATGGTCCTTCCATACCGCACCGGCCTTGCGTGCCATGCGGCGATACTCGGCAAGCCGCTCCTGCGGCACCGGCAATACGAAACCATCGACGTAACTCATCGGTATCTCCTTCGTGATGTGCACTGCGCGCCGACCGGCCGCCATGGCGGCACGGTCACGCGGTGATTCAGCCGGGCTCGCCATCCATGTGCGCGATTTCCCACAGGTGGCCATCCAGATCCTGGAAGCCACGCTGATACATGAAGCCGTAGTCGCGCGCCGGCATGGGTTCGGTGGCACCCGCAGCCAACGCCTTGTCCACCAGCTTGTCGACCGCCACACGACTCTCCGCCGACAGGCAGGTGATGACTTCAGCCTGCTTGCGTGCATCGCTCAGCGGCTTGGTTGTGAAGGTCTGGAAGAACGGCTCCACCAGCAGCATCACGAAGATGGCATCGCTGATGACCATGCAGGCAGCATTTTCATCGGTGAACTGGGGATTGAAGCTGTACCCCAGCGCTGCGAAGAATTTCTTCGATGCTTCCAGGTCGCGCACCGGCAGGTTGACGAAGATCATCTGTGGCGTGGTCGTCATTACTTGCCTCCTTCCATCGGCTTCATGCAGTTGACCATCCACGGCTTGCCGTAGCGGTCCACCAGCATTCCCCAGCGCTTTGCCCAGAAGGTCTCCGCCAGTGGCATCTGCACCTGCCCGCCTTCGGCCAGTGCGGCAAACACGCGTTCGGCCTCCTCGACGCTGTCCACGTCGACGTTGATGGTGGTGGCGGTCTGCCCCTCTGCCTGCGGACCATCGGCGGCCATCAGGATCGCCGCACCTACTTCAAGCTGGCAGTGCGCGACCTGGTCGGCATCCGGCGTGAAGCCGCCGCAACCTTCCATGTCCATATCCGGGCTCGGCGGCATATCGCCGTACTTCATCTCCGAAACCACCTTGCCGCCAAGTGCCTTGGCGTAGAACGCCATCGCCTCATGGGTGTTGCCGCTGAAGCCCAGGAACGGAATCAGTTTCATGGTGTTGCTCCTCGTTTCGTGGTGTGGGTCAAAGCTTGTTGTCGATGCGGTTCTGCAGACGTTGCTGCTGCGCCTGTAATTCCGGAGTGAGGGCGGCACCGAAGTCCTCGGCCTCGAAGATCGGGCGGATTTCGACTTCCATCGGCTCACCGCCCTCGGTATTGAACGGCGCACGCTTGAGCCACTCCACCGCCTCGGCCATCGAGCGCACCTGCCACAACCAGAAGCCGGCCACCAGTTCGCGCGTCTCGGCGAACGGGCCATCAATCACACTGCGCCCGGCGATACCGTCAAAACGCACCCGCGCTCCCCTCGCACTGGGGTGCAGGCCCTCGCCGGCAAGCATGACTCCGGCATTGACCAGCTGTTCGTTGAATGCGCCCATCGCCGCCAATTCGGCCTCGCTGGGCATCACGCCGGCCTCGGTATCAGCCGAGGCTTTCACCAACACAATCACCTTCATCGCAGCATCTCCGTCGCCCGCCCATTGCCGGCTTTCAACAAGTACGACGAACCAGCGCACGCGTTCTCGACATTGCCCGGCACTCTTTTTCTGAACGAATTAATGCGGCAATGCAGCAGCGCGTGTGCGGCAAGATGAGCGCCTTCCCTACAAGGCGTAGTGCGATGAAATTCCTGTTGCTGATCTACATCGAGCCAGCACTGCTGGAGGCATTGCCGGCAAGCGAGTACGACGCGCTGATGCGGTACTGCATCCAGCACGCGGACAACCTGCAGGCCAACGGCACACTGCTGCTGTCACAGAAACTGCAACCAACTCACACCGCGCAGACACTGCGTACCCGTCAAAGCCAGGCCCGCATCACCGACGGCCCCTTCGCCGAGACGCGCGAAATACTGGCCGGCTTCAACCTGATCGAGGCGGCCGACGCGGATGAAGCGATGCGAATCGCCCAGCAGTTTCCATGGTCGGCGTATGGAAGCATCGAGGTAAGGCCGCTGGATGATCTGGAGGCCGAGCGGCTGCGATTGGGGGCATGAGAGCCGCCGGATTCAGTGCCGACGGCCAACTCCAGGCTCTGATCTCTACAAGCATCAAGGTGCTGGACCGGCAAGTCATTGCAAGGGATGCGAACCCCGCAAATTGATCCCCTGCACCGTGTCCACCACTTGGCTGCGACGGCAGGCTGTCTACCTACCGCTTCCCACGCTTGTCAGTGTGGTTCAACTTCCTGAGACGCTGAAGATCGAAAGTGGGATGCGCTGAGGTGCCTCACTGCCAACCATGGACTCCGGCTTCGGCCGGGGTCTTTTTTTTTCAAGGGCATGGCCCTGCGGCCCCAAAAATCAGTTCGATTATCGCGTCGGCAATAGCCTCAAGCTCCCCATTCACATTCAATTTAACAATTAAATTCCTTTTTTTTCATGCACTTAAATTTAGTTGCAACTGATATTGCAAAGTTGGATGAAATGAAATTAATATTTCGTTCAGCTGTAACGGAAATTTCATCCGAGTCAGCTCAAGACACGAAATCGTTTTTATAGATCAAGGGAATTCAATGAGCAGTGCTAAGCAAACAGTCCGACTGAAGCGCACCGCGCTCGCGGTAATTCTGACCTCGGTCATCGCCGCAGCCTCCGCCCAGAGCACCACCGGCTCCCTGTTCGGCAACGCCCCCGCGGCCGCTGGCGCCACCATCACCGTACAGAACGAATCCGGCCTCAAGCGCACCGCCACGGTCGACGCCAACGGCCGCTACAACCTTGGCTCGCTGCCGGTGGGCAACTACTCGGTGACCCTGCAGCGCGACGGCCAGGTGGTCGACAAGCGCGAGAACGTGCTGCTGCGCGTCGGCGCCGGCACCGAAGTCTCCTTCGGCAGTGAAGGCGCAACCACCCTGGATGCGGTGACTGTCACTGCTGCCAACATCCCGAAGATCGACGTAAGCAACACCGTTTCCAAGTCGGTGGTCACCTCCGAGCAGCTGGCCGTGCTGCCGCTGGGTCGCAGTGCCGAGTCGATCGCGCTGCTTGCACCGGGCGTGATCGCCGGCAGCGGCGAGTTCACCAATGGCTCGCGTTCGGTGCTGTCCTTCGGTGGCGCCAGCGTTTCCGAGAACGCCTATTACATCAACGGCTACAACGTCACCAATCCGCTGAACTATCTGGGCGGCGTCAGCCTGCCCTATGGCTCCATCGATCAGCAGGAAACCTATACCGGTGGTTACAGCGCGAGCTACGGCCGCTCCACCGGCGGCGTGATCAATCAGCTCGGCGCACGTGGCACCAACGAATGGAAGTTCGGCGTGCAGACCACCTGGTCGCCGAAAAGCCTGGCAGCCTCGCCGCGTGACGTCTGGTACCCGCGTGACGGTTCCATCTACCGCTACCGCGATGGTGACGGCAAGACCCAGACCACCTACAGCGGCTACGTCAGCGGTCCGTTGATCGAAGATCGTCTGTTCGTGCACCTCGCCGCCGAAGCCGACAAGACCGATGGCGTGTCCACCAACAACATCGAGTCGGCGCAGCAGGCACGCAACAACTACAGCTACAGCTCGCCGAAGTTCTACGGCAAGATCGACTGGAACATCAACGACAACAACACGCTGGAATACACCCGTATCCAGAACACCGACCGCCAGGCCGGTTACTACACCGCGTTTGACTACGATGACCTGAGCGGTGGCGAGCGCACCGGTGTCTATCCGAATACCACCAAGATCAAGGACACCTTCGACATCTTCAAGTACACCGGCTACCTGACCGATGACTTGACCTTGAGCGCTACCTACGGCCGCAGCAAGCAGGACAACCTTGCGTCCAACCCCAGCGACTCGCCGTTGCCGTACATCAGTGGTTCCGCCTATCAGGACCCGTCGATCACCGGCGGCTCCCCGATCCGCAATTCGCAGGCGACCAATGCAGGCAAGGCCAGCGACGCAGGCAGCAAGACCCGCGGCCTGCGCGTGGATCTGGAATACCGCATCGGCAACCACGAGCTGACCGCCGGTATCGACAACATGTACTACAACGCGCACAACGAGGGTCAGTCGATGACTGGCCCGGGCTATGCGTGGATCTACTCCCAGCTCGATCCCAACGAGTCGCCGAACAGCAAGTTCGGCATCGCTCCCCCGGGCGGTGAAGGCTACATGGTGCAGAAGTACATCTTCTCCACCACCACCAGCATGAGCGTGGAGCAGAAGGCCTACTACCTGGAAGACCGCTGGCAGATCACACCGAACTGGCTGGTCACGCTGGGCCTGCGCAACGACAAGTTCACCAACTTCAACAGCTCGGGGGTTGCCTATGTTGAAAGTGGTGACCAGTGGGCTCCGCGCGCTGGCGTGAGCTGGGACGTGTTCGGTGACTCCTCGCTGAAGGTGTTCGCCAACCTTGGCCGTTACTACCTGGCCCTGCCCAACAGCGTGGCCATCCGCGGCGCGTCGGCATCCACCTATACCCGCGAATACTTCACCTACTCGGGCATCGATGCTGACGGCAACCCGACTGGTTTGCACGCGCTGGGCCCGGGTCCGGTGTCGTCGAACAACGAATACGGTGTTGCGCCGGATCCGTACTCGGTGGCTCCAACCGATCTGAAGTCGCAGTACCAGGATGAACTGATCCTCGGGTTCGAGAAGACCCTGGGTGAGTCCTGGAACACGGGTGCGAAGGTCACCTATCGTCGCCTGCAAGCCGCCATCGATGACGTGTGCGATCCGGACCGTATGGCCGACAAGTTGTCCGCCGCTGGCGTGGATCCGGACTCGGTGACCATCCCGGGCTGCCTGATCTTCAACCCGGGCAAGACCAACACCTTCATGCTGGCCAATGTCGACGGCTCGGGCTACACCCAGCTGCAGATGAACGGCCACGACTGGGGCTTCGGCAGCCAGAAGGCCAAGCGTGACTACGTTGCCATCGATCTGTTCCTGGAACACCCGATGAGCGACAAGTGGTACGGCCGCCTGGATTACACCTGGTCGCGCAGCTTCGGCAACACCGAAGGTCAGGTGAAGTCGGATATCGGCCAGGACGACGTGTCCAAGACCCAGGACTGGGACGGCTCCTACCTGATGGAGTACGCCGGTGGTTACCTGGCCAACGACCGTCGCCACCAGCTGAAGGGCTTTGCTGCCTATCAGTTCAACGATGAGTGGACCGCGTCGGCAACGCTGAGCGTCGCCTCTGGCATGCCGAAGAGCTGCCTGGGCTACTACGGCACCGACATCACCGATCCGATGGGCTACGAGTCCGCTTACCACTACTGCGGTGGCAAGCCGTCGCGTCCGGGTGACGCCGGTCGTCAGCCGTGGACCAAGCGTCTGGATCTTGGCCTGCAGTACCGCCCGGCCTTCGCCGAGCACAAGCTCGCATTCGGCCTGAATGTCTTCAACGTCTTCAACGAACTGAAGCCGCTGCAGAGCGATCCCTCGTACGAAGTGGGCCCGAAGAAGATCTCGGAGACCTATGGCATCGGCACGTTCTACACCGCGCCGCGTTCGGTCCGTCTGACCGCGTCCTACGATTTCTGATCGTAGAAACCTGCCAGCAAGGTAGTCTCTCTTAAATGATGTACTTGAAGCCCCGGCATCTTGCCGGGGCTTTTTTTATCGCCGGAGCCGACCCGACACGCTGTAGAGCGGGACAATGCTCCGCTTAGGCATCCCCTACACCGTCACCCGCCGGGTCAGACCCGGTACTGCGGAAGCATGCGCTCCGGAAAATCCACCACGTCTCACCGCACCACCATCGCCAACTCCCTTCCCGCCACCGCTTCGTTCCCACTGAAATCCTTGGCGGTGATACGAATGGTGTAATCGCCCGGCAACAACTCCGATGGCTGCAACAATCCCGTCGCCAGTTGTCCATCGCGCACGGTGTTGGTCAGCACGTAGCGGAAGCGCGTGCTGCTGCTGCCATGCACGGTGATGCCGCTGTCGGCGGCGTAAGCCACCTTCACCGCTTCGCGCTGGGGCGGCATGCGGTTGAAGATGAGGTTCATGCGCGGCTGCTCGTAACCCGGTAGCGGTTGGCCGCTCGCATCAAGGATCTGATACCCCAGCGCGTACAGGCCGAGCCGCCGACGCGGCAGGTTGTTGTCCACCTGGTCCCACGCCTCCACCACCAGCTGCAGACCGCCTCCTTCGCGGGCAACCTGCAGTCGGCCGTCCACCTTGTCGCGTAGACGCTGGTCATTGCTGTCCAGCAGTGCGATGTCATCAATCTTCGGTGCAACGTGATCGGCGTAGTTGCTGAAGCCAAGGCGCACGGCATTGCGCTCGTAACCGGAAGGTCCCACGGCCAGATGCACATGTGCCTGGTTGTTGATGCTGCCCAGCGCATCGCCGGGTTGGAAGCGGGTACCACGGCGCACACGCACGCGGTCCAGTTGCCCCGCCTCATCGTTGACCAGTTGGAAGCGTGCCGCATCCAGTGGCCGGTTCGCCGCGTCGCGCCCCACCTTCATGTGGATGTAATCGAGCTTGTCCAGCGAGAAGCCTTCCGCCTGCCCTCCCAGCGTCCAGGTCGAGGCCGGGCTGCTGACCTTGCCGCTGGCAATCGCCAGTACGGTCTGCCCGACATCGCCACGCACATCGAAACCACTGTGCAGGTGATGGCGACTCTCGCCGCTGAAGTTGCCGCGCACTTCACCCAGCGTACCGGTCACTTCATGCCAACCGGTCTGCGGTGCCAATGGCCAGCGGCCTTCGTTGCGCGGCAACGGGTTGTCCGATGATGGCCCCAGCTCCGCCAGTTGGGGCACGGTGCCGACCGGCAGTTGCTGCAGATGGTGGACCCGATGCGCATCGGCATCGGTCACCACCAGACTTCCGTCTGCGGCTACCGCCACACCGGCCGGCCGCGCGAAGCGCTCGGCATCGTTGCCGGCCACGGCCACCACATGGCCGGCGGGCGATACCTGCAGCACGCGCCCGCTCAAACGCTCGCCCACGTAAACCACGTCATCGTGCGTCAACGCCAATGTCATCGGCCCCCACAGCACGCGCTCGCTGTCACCGCCGCCCATCCGGGTGTTGACCTCGCCCATCGGGGTGATGGTGCGCAGTGCATTGTTCTGCAGGTCCGCCACCCAAACGTTGCCATGCGCATCCACCGCCACATCGGTGGGCGTGTCGAAGCGCGCCTGCGCGGCCGGGCCATCGGCCCAGCCCGGCCGCTCGCCACCGGCCAGCGTCCAAACACGGCCATCGGTTTCGATGACGCGGATGCGGTCGTTCCAGGTATCGGCCACATACAGACGACCCTCGCTTCCAACCGCCACTCCCATCGGCCCGTTGAACTGCGCCTGCGCCCCGTTGCCGTCGGCAAAGCCGGGACGGCCATTGCCGGCCACCGTACTTACCTGCCCCTGCGGCGTGACCTTGCGGATCGCATGATTGCCGGTGTCGGCCACGTACAGGTTGCCCTGTGCGTCCGCCGCGATACCCGATGGCGTGTTGAATGCCGCCGCCTGTCCACTGCCATCGGCAAAGCCTTCGCGGCCACCGGCAAGTACATGGAACCTGCCATCCACTGCACGATAGACAATGCGATTGTTGTCGCCGGCATCGGCCACGAACAGCACGCCGCCGCTGATCGCCACGCCCCAAGGGTCGCTGAAGCGCGTCTGCGCTGGCGCGCCTTGCGAACTGCCGACGATGCCATCACCGCCCAGCAACGCCACCTGCGCCCGCCAGCCCAGCGGTGTCGCCAGCGGGCCGCTGGGCAATGGCGGCTGCGGCGCCCACAGGAAGCTGGCAGCCAGCGCGGCCCCGGTTACGACGACAACGGCGCTCACCCAATATTTGCGTTCCATCCACACCCATCCCTTTCCGGAGCAGGCACGATAGACGCTGACAGCCCATGCGGAAACCTCCCATCGGCCACACCGGAGCCCATCGCTCATGCACACCTGTCTGCATATGGATCAAAGCCACATCTCGCTGCAACCTGCGGAAGCGGAGGCCATCGTGCTGCCGTTGTCACTGGATGGCCTGCTGGAAGCCGGACTGCAGAACTTTCCACCGTCGGAGCTGGCGCTCGAACGCGCCATCGCCCTGACCGAGGATGCGTTGATGCCACAGGTGGCGGCATTGCGCAGCTATCCGCTGGAGGTCCTGATCGCCGCCGACGAGGCGCTGGCCGCGCTGCCATCGCTGCTGGGGTGTACGGATACCGGGTCGCTGCAACTGGGTATCGATGATGTGGAACGCGGTTTCAACCAGGTGGCGCAGGTCGCCGCCGGCATGCCTGCACATGCGGTGGGACTACCGGCACAGCCGCGGTTCGTCGCCGCGTTGCTGGTGGTACGCGAACTGATGCACCACGTCGGCTGGAAGCAACTGCAGCTTCGATAGGCAGACGACGTGCTCGTCGGAACGGCACTTACTGGGCCGGCCGCTCGGGGCCGGTGCCCATGGCTTGGCGGTAACGCGAGTACAACGCCAGCACCTTGTCCACGTACTGCCGCGTTTCCGCATACGGCGGTACGCCGCCATAGCGGGTAACCACGCCTATGCCTGCGTTGTAGGCGGCAGCCGCCAGCGTGCGGTCGCCCTTGTAACGCCCCAGCAACGACTTCATGTAGCGCGCACCGCCGTCTATGGATTGGGCCGGGGAAAACGGATCGGTCACGCCGTATTCGGTCGCGGTGTCAGGCATCAGCTGCATCACGCCCTGCGCGCCCTTGGGTGAGATGGCCTTCTCGTCGAACGCGCTCTCGGCATGGGCCACCGCCCGCAGCCAGGCATCGTCCACGCCGGTCGCTTTGGACGCCGCACGGAACTGCCGCGCGTGTCGGTCCAACTGCGGCGTGCCCACCCGGCCCAAGCCTTCATGTGCCGGCTCACCTGGCGGGGTGGCGGCGGTGAAGCGCAGATACGGCCGCGAACCTGGCAGGTTGCGCGTGGAATACACCAGCTTGCCGTCCTGCTCCCGCTCGTACAGGGTGCCGCTGAACACGCCGAAATTGCCCCACAGGTTGGGTGTCTGCACGGCGTTGTCGTCCACCGTCATCGCCTTGCAGGTCGAGCCTGGCTCCGGCGCAGTGGCCATGCTCACCGTGCCTTTCTGCACGCAGCGGTAGATGGTGCGCGCCTGCAACGGCGCACATACGCCCACCAACAGCAGCAACAGTGCAACCGCAGCCGTGCGCGACATGCCGGAACCGGATCAAGGGAATGGCCGATGATGCTGAACCCGCCTATTTGAACGGCAGGTGATGAAAATCTCACCAATCGCAGCCAGAATGAACGGCCGCTTTCAGCGACCCACCATGAACCTCGAAACGCCCCTGCTAGGCTTCACCAACCCGCAGTTCCATACCGGCCGCAACACAAGCGTACGGCGCGGAGACCGCTGGCATGAGGCTGCGCAGGCGCATATCGAACAGGGGGCGGGTCGGTATTCCGAACCCTTGCCACTGCTCACCGAACTTCGACGTTTCGACACGCTGACACCCGCCGATCTACGCGACGAGCACGATCCGGCCTGCCGCACACCAGAAGGATTGCTGGCCGTGATGCAACGGCTGTACCCGGGTTTCCAAGCCGACGAGACCGTCACCCTGGTGCATTTCCAGTGGATGCCTTCCACGTAGGAGCAGCTTCGGCCGCGAAGCCGGCAAGGGCATCAACGCAGACATCTAGCCGGTAAACGCCGCCGCGTAGGCGGGTTTGAAATCCCAGCCCACGCAGCGATGCAGCCTTTTAACGCGCGTTGGCGGCGCGCAGGTGCTCACCCACCGGCTGCGAGAATGCACGCTTGTCGCTGACATCCCAATTGATCGACCAGGTCATCACGCCACGGAACTGCGGATGCGGCTGCGATGGCTTCACCTCATCGCACCGCGTTGCGGTGGTCAGGCAGTCAAAGGCACGGTTGATGTCGGCAGGCGTCGCATAGCCGTTGCCTGCCGCACGCAGGCCCGACGGCAATGCCAGCGCCACCTGGTCAGCGCGCAAGCCTTCAAAGCGTCCCTTGCCGCCGGCGAGATCAAAACCTTCAATCAACATCCTGGCCGAGCCCACCATCATGTCGACACTGCCACCGGGATACTTTTCGGCGCGATACGGCGTTGGCAACCCACCGTTGTTGTAGAGCTGCACATGCAGCAGATCCAACTCACCACGCAGGCCGTCGATCAGCGGCAGGTAAGCACCCCATATGCCTTCCATCGAGACAAAGCCACCCTGCACATACGGGTGTTCCGGCGCCATCGACACATAGAGATTCGGATACATGCCATGCAGGCGCTTCACCGCGGAAACAAGATGCGGAATGACCGGGGCGCCATGCACCACACCGGCAATCTTTTCCAGATCGATATCAATGCCATCCAGCCCGTAGGTGTTGATGGCCTCGGCGGTGGTACGCACGAAATTATCTTCATCGCGCTGGGTATTGAGTGTCACCGTGCCCAGTTCGCCGCCAAAGGACAGCACCACGATCTTGCCCTGCGCACGTTTGGCGGCAATGTCGGCGATCAGCCGGGTGCGGTCCAACGCGCGGTCCGGATTGAAGGCGACCTTGCCCTCGCCCATGTCATCGGCAAACGCCAGCACGATCACATCCCAGCTGTTGTCCACCTCGCCCACCGGCAGCAGGCCCTGACCGTTGTCGAAATTGTGCAGGTAACCAATCAATGCATGCCGGGGCAACGGATGGCTGTTGCCCGGTGCCACGCCCACCTGCTGCGCGGGGGCGGTATTGGCCTGACAACCAAAAGAGGAAACAAGTGCCAGTGCACATGACAACAAGAGGGTCGACTTCATCGCATTCCCGGAGCGTGTAAGAACCCCGATTCTAGGCACACTGAACGCCTGAAATCACATCAAAAACAATTGGTTATGAAACCTGTCCCGTTCTGACCGGCATATGTCCGTGCATTGACCAGGCTGCACCGCAGCACGACAGAAACCGTGTCATCAGAGGCCTTTCACACCGCCAAGACAGCCGCCATTCCGGCGCCACATACCGCCCCGCACGGGACAGAACTGTCTAGCTGCAGGCCTTCATGCGCCGCTCGGCATCCCACAGGGCGCGCCGTGCCTGGTCATAGGCGCTGTCGGCCGCACTTGGCAGGGTGTGTTCGGCTTCGGTCGGGTCGGCACCATTGTTGTAGCGGTATTCAACCCGCTGCAGCGTATCCAGATGCGCCAGTGCCGCCGCCATCCAGCGCGTACGCTGTTCGGCGCCGCACCGCGGGTAGCGGACTTCCAATGCGCCAATCGCGGCACGGATACGGCGGCTGGCTTCGCCTTTCATGTCCGGTACTTTTTCAAAGCGGATCGGTGCAGCCTTGTAGGCATCCCCCGTCGCTTCGCTGCCCAGGTCAGCCTGGCGCTCATGCAATGCCGGGTTGAACGCAATTTCAGGAGGGCGCCGTGCTTCGGCAGCCTGGATGTCACGCCCATACAACGCGCGTTGTACGCGTGACTGGCTGGTGCCGGCATTCTTGCCGCTGAAAAGATTGGCGGTAGCGCGCTCGCCGACGCCGGTAGCCAGTTCGTCGCGATGCTCGAACACCCGCTCCACCGAAGCCTTTTGACGCTCGCCCGGTGCGTCCGGCAACTCGGGTCTCCCATCGCTGCCGTACAGCTGCTTCATCAACGTGCCATCGGGCTTCACCGGCGCGGGCGCAGCGGGTACGCGAGGCGCCGCAACGGGCAGCGGTTGCGCAGCGTGATCGCGTGATGCAACCGGATCAGGGACGGCTTCCACGGGAACGAACTGCGGCTCCACGCTCCTTGGCTGTGCAATTGCCGGCGGCAACCAGCGCAGCTGTACCCGCGCCTCCCGCGCCGTCGGCGCGGCCTCGGGAACCTGCAGCAACAGCCGCGCCAATGCCGATAAAAATGCCAATGCCGCCATGCCGGCAACGGTGCGGATCCACACAGGTTCTGGCTGACTGCGGTAGTGCATGCATGTCCATCATGGGAACTCCGCAGGGCGGCTACCGGCCCTGCCACGGCACATCTGCGCACAACACTGACCGCTGCAAGGACAGCAAGTTCCAGCGATGGCTGCGACCCATGCGTGATCCTTTCATACCCATGGGCGATGATTGGGCACTGGCTGTTCATCCCCTGCATTGAAAGGAGCTGTCCCGTGAACGAGGTTGCATCGCAGAACCTGGACGAAAGCATCGCCAAGCAGCTGTTCTTCGGCCATATCGCCGAAGATGCCCTGTTTCCTTATCCGCAGATCCGCGAACGTGACCGCGAGATGCTCGGCGCCATGACCGATGCCATCGACCAGTTCCTGGGGGAGAAGACCGCCGAGCTGCGCCAGTACGACCGCGATGCCGAGCAGCCGCCCGAATTCGTCCAGGCCCTGCGTGACATGGGCCTGTTCGGGTTGATCATTCCTGAAGAATACGGCGGCATGGCGCTGTCCAACGGCGCCTATGCGCGCGTGCTGGGCCAGACCAGCAGCCACGACAGCTCCGTGTCGCTGACCGTCGGCGCGCACAGCTCCATCGGCATGAAGGGTCTGCTGCTGTTCGGCAATGACGAGCAGAAGCAGCGCTATCTGCCGTCACTGGCCAGCGGTGACATGATCGCCGCGTTCTGCCTGACCGAATCCGGCGCCGGTTCCGATGCCGCTGCCATCCGCACCAAGGCCACGCGCAACGACGACGGCAGCTGGACGCTCAACGGCGAGAAGATCTGGATCACCAACGGTGGCATCGCCGATTTCTATACCGTGTTTGCCCGCACCGACACCCCGGAAGGCAAGGTCACCGCTTTCATCGTCGAAGCCAAGTGGGACGGCGTGAGCCACGGCCCGCACGAAGACAAGATGGGCATCCGCGCCTCATCCACCACCACCGTGGCGTTCAACGATGTACGTGTACCTGCAGCCAACGTGCTCGGCCCGGTCGGCAAGGGCTTCAAGGTGGCGATGAACATCCTCAACAGCGGCCGCACCGGTTTGGGTGGCGGCGCGGTGGGTGGCATGCGTGCGCTGATCCGCATGGCGTGCGCACAGGCCAGCGAGCGCAAACAGTTCGGTCAGCCGATCGCCGAGTTCGGCCTGGTGCGCGAAAAGATCGCGCAGATGACCGCCGACTGCTTCGCTGCGGAAAGCACGGTGTGGATGGTGGCGCACCTGATCGACAGTGGCCGCACCGACTATTCGGTGGAAGCGGCCATGAGCAAGGTATTTGCCAGCGAAGCAGTGCAGCGCTGCTGCTATGAATCCCTGCAGATCGCCGCTGGCAATGGCTTCATGCGCGAGCTGCCGTACGAGCAGATGACCCGCGACACGCGCATCCTCTCCATCTTTGAAGGCACCAACGAAATCCTGCGCCTATATGTGGCACTCAATGGTTTGAAAGGCGTGGGCGCCACACTGAGTGAGTTGCAGAGCGCGGTCGGTGGCATCTTCAACGACCCCATCAAGGGTTTCGGTGTGCTCGGCGACTATGCGGGCCGCCGCGTACGCGAAGCGACCGGCTATGGCACCGGCCGCATCCGCGCGCCGCTGGACGAGTCACTGCGTCCCTTGGCACGGCTGTGCGAGAAGTACTCGGTGGAGCTGTCCAAGGCATCTGATCGCCTGCTGCGCACGCACGGCAAGAAGATCGCCGATCAACAGCATGCACAGAAGCGCGTGGCGGATATCGCCATCGATCTGTTCGTCGGGCTGTGCGTGTTGTCGCGGGTGAACAGCCTGGTGGAGGCCAAGCACCCGGCGGCGGATGACGCGATCAAGATCGCACGCCTGTTCGCCCGCCAGGCACGTCGACGCATGGCCCGGAACGTGCGAGGACTGGAACGCAATGAAGATGAAATCATCGAATCACTGGCCGCCTCGGTACTGGAGCGCGGCGGTTATGCGTGGGATGTGATCTAACCGGAAAACCTCGCAGGAGCGGCCAAGGCCGTTCCTGCGACAGCCATTATTCAACGGCCTGCCGGCGCATCCTCGATCGCCAGCTCACCTTCACGCAGCACCCGCCGCAGCAATGTGCGGCCATGCCGGTCCAGCCCCAGCACGCGCGGCTTCACGCCATGCTGGCGATAACGGCTTACCACCTTCTCCAGCGCGGCCACGGCGGTGATGTCCCACAACTGCGCGCGCGACAGATCAATCACCACCTTGTGCCCCTCCGACAGCCGCGGGTCGAATGCGTCCACGAAGGCATCGGCCGAGGCGAAGAACACCTGTCCGCTCACCGTATAACGCAGGCCGCCATCAGCCTCTTCGTGCGATTGCACCTGCAGCAGCTGGGCGACTTTCAGCGCGAAGAACACACCACTCAGCAGCACGCCAACACCTACGCCGGCAGCAAGGTTATGTGTGCCCAGCGTCACCACGACCGTGGCCAGCATCACCACGCCAGACAGCCGTGGGTGTCGCACCAGCGCCCCGAGGCTGTGCCAGTCGAACGTTGAGATGCTGACCATCACCATGATCGCCACCAATGCGATCACCGGCACCTGTGCCACCCACGGCTTCAGCAGCACCATCAGAACCAGCAGGAACACGCCGGCAAACAGCGTGGACAGGCGACCCCGGCCGCCGTACTTCACGTTGCCCACGGTCTGCCCGATCATGCCGCAGCCTGCGATGCCACCGAACAACCCGGCCGCGATGTTCGCCACGCCCAGGCCGGTGCATTCGCGGTTCTTGGAACTGGGCGAATCGGTGAGCTCATCGACCACACGCGCCGTCATCATCGACTCCAGCAAGCCGACCATGGCGATGGCCAGTGCCGGCATCGCGATGATGCGCAGGGTGTCCAGATCAAACGGCAGCGCCGGCAAGCCCATCCAATGCGGCAGGGAATCGGGCAGCTTGCCGAGATCGGCAACCGTAGGCAGCTCCAGCTTCAACCACGACGCCAGCGCGCTCAGCACCACGATGCAGATCAAAGGTGAAGGAATCGCCCGCACACCCGGCAGCGGCAAGCGCGGCAACCCGTAGATCAGCAACAGGCCCAGGCCGAGCATCATCCAGGTGACCGTGGTCGCTCCCTGCAGCTGCGGCAACTGCGCGGAGAAGATCAGAATGGCCAACGCATTGACGAAGCCCGTCCGCACCGAACTGCTGACAAAGCGCATCAGCACACCCAGTCGAAGCACCCCGAACAGCACCTGGAACACACCCGCCAACAGCCCGGCAGCAAACAGATACGGCAGGCCGTGCGCGCTGACCAAGGGTGCAGCCACCAGTGCAACGGAGCCGGCGGCGGCGGTGATCATCGCCGGCCGCCCGCCAAACACCGCGATCACGATGCTCAACACGAACGATGCAAACAGACCCACCTGGGGGTCCACGCCAGCCACGAACGAGAAGGCGATGACCTCCGGAATCAACGCGAAGGTGGCGACCGCGCCGGCCAGCAATTCGCGCAGGGGCTTGGCGCGCCACCGCGCCAGTTCAGCGTTCAGAAAGGACATACGCGCCTGCCGCCAGCGCTTGCCGGAGTTGGCACGGGCTGGCGGAATCAAAGGAAAGGGCGCGAATTATGCCTGCAGTGCGAGCCCGGAGCAGCCTTCTGCTCCTGCACGTGGGGGAGGTGTGGCGATGGGGAGGACCGGGAAGGGAGGCTGTTCAAGAGGGTACCTTGCAGATTGAAACAGCCCCCCAGCCCACCCTGCGGTAGCATTCCC
>NZ_LDJI01000042.1 GCF_001431415.1 Stenotrophomonas humi
TACGAAATCCTGGGCGATTCAGTTGTATTCAAACACATCGGTGTTTGCTGCATCGAGTGTTGGGTAGTTCGACCGGTATATCCGTTCGCGCTTGAGCAGGCCGAAGAAGCCTTCGCACGCGGCGTTGTCACCGCAGTGGTCCACCGCACTCATCGAGCATGCCAGGCCGTTGGCCACCAAGTAACGCTGGTACGCGCCGCTTCGAAATTGGCTGCCACGATCAGAGTGCAGGATCACCCGGTGGCAGCCTTGGCGCTGCCAGACAGCCATCTGCACGGCCCGGATCACCATTTGCCGGCCCTGCAGATAGTGCACCGCCCCCACCACGCCTTGGTCGACCAGGTTTTCGTGTATGTGACCCGCGCCCAGTGTGCCCCGACGACCCGGAAGTAGCCTTCTCGCTTGGCCCAGATCGGTCGGTCGAAAGAGGCCTTCGTCAAAAACAGTCGCGCATTTCATGACTCAGTCGCGTTAATCGTGACTCGTGACAACCGCCACCAACCAGGGCCACCGCGCTGGCGGTGTGGTGCGGCGACCGGAAGGGCCGTTGTCGCCAGCGCCCCGGGTCCACGCCGCGGCCACTGACCGAGGCGATGGCGGCCGCTTCCAGGGCTTCGGCTTCGCTGGCCTCGGGCAGGATGCCGGGCAGGCGAGAGGCCAGCAGCGTCTTGCCGCAACCGGGTGAGCCGAGCAGCAGCAGGTGGTGGCCACCAGCGGCTGCGATCTCCAGCGCACGTCGGGCCTGCAATTGCCCGCGCACATCCGTCAGATCAGGCTGGGCAAGCGTGTGCATGGGGGGCAACTGCGCGGCTGGCAGGACCTTGTCGCCAGCCAGTGCCGCGCAGACTTCCAACAGGGTACGCGCGGCTTTGACACTGGCATGCTGTGCCAATGCGGCTTCGCCGGCATTGGCGGCAGGTACGATCAGGCAGCGTTGTTCGGCGGCGGCCGCGATGGCGGCGGGCAAGGCACCGTCGACGGCGCGCAGTTCGCCGGTGAGTGCCAACTCGCCGATGAATTCATGGCCGGTCAGAGTGGCGCGGTCGATCTGGCCGCTGGCTGCGAGGATGCCCAGCGCGATGGGGAGATCAAAACGCCCGCCTTCCTTGGGTAGATCGGCAGGCGCGAGGTTGATGGTGATGCGTCGCGCGGGGAATTCGAACTGGGCGCAAAGCAGGGCAGCACGCACCCGGTCACGCGATTCACGAACTGCCGCTTCGGGCAGCCCGACAATCTGGGTGGAAGGCAGGCCGCCGGACAGATGCACTTCCACCTGCACCGCCGGTGCGTACACGCCAGCGCGGGCGCGGCTGTGCACCAAGGCCAGGCTCATGGCCTGGCTCAGGCGTCGGGGGGCGTGGTGTTGCGGCTTTCCAGGGCGGTGAGGGCCTGTTCCAGCGCGTCGAGCTTTTCACGGGTGCGCAGCAGCACGGCACGCTGCACTTCAAACTCCTCGCGGGTGACCAGGTCCAGCTTGCTCAGGCCGGCCTGCAGGGAGCTTTTGAAGGTGGTCTGCAGTTCCTCGCGGGAATCGCGCAGCCCCTGCGGCACCAGATCGCTGAGGCGACGGGCGAGTTCATCGATGTGTTTGAGGTCGATCATGGCAATTCTCCGCAAGGGTTGGCCGAGCCTATAAGGCCGGGCTTTTGCGGCGCATCGGTGTCCGTAATGGCGAGCCGTAAGGATAAGCCGTAACGTCAGTGCTGGCACGCGGGCACGGATGCTCAGGTCAACGTGTGTCCACGGTATCCTGCCGACAGATTCCCAGAGGAAAGCGACTGATGAAGATGATCATGGCCATCGTCAAACCGTTCAAGCTGGACGACGTGCGTGAGGCGTTGGCCGAGCGCGGCGTGGCCGGCATCACTGTCACCGAGGTCAAGGGCTTTGGCAGGCAGAAGGGCCACACCGAGCTGTATCGCGGCGCCGAGTATGTGGTCGACTTCCTGCCCAAGGTGAAGATCGAGGTGGCTGTCACCGACGCCCAGGCCGACGAAGTGGTGGAAGCCATCGTCAAGGCCGCCGGCACCGGCAAGATCGGTGACGGCAAGGTGTTCGTCTACGATCTGGGCAGCGTGGTGCGCATCCGCACCGGCGAAGTGGACGCCGACGCGCTTTGATTCCGCAGCCGCAGCCGCAGGCCGGGTAGGGGGCTGCGGCCTGTCTTCAGCCCTGTCGCAGCGCGTCAGCCCTGCCGTTTGATCCACCGATACAACCGCTTCCAGGTACGGCGCAGGCCCAGCACCCAGCCGGGTTCGGCCAGCAGCGCGGCCTGTTCGGCGGATGGGCGTTGCCCGGTCAGGCGCTGACGCATCTTCACCAGGTTCTTCATGTCGCTGCGACGCAGCTGGCGGGTGATCGGGCTGTTGCGCAGCCAGCGCGGCCAACGCAGTGCCGAGGTGAAATCCAGCAGCACCGGCACACCGGCGCTGACCATCACATTGGTGCCGTGCAGATCGTTGTGGGTGATGCCGGCCGCATGCAGGCGCGCCAACGCACCCTGCAGCTGGTCGAAGACTTCCTGGCTGACGCCCTGGACACTGGCGGTGAGGGTATCACCGGGAATGTATTCCATGCCCAGCGCCAGTCCGCCCAGGGTGCCGAGCAGGGCCGGCGCGTGCTTCCAGCCCTGCAGCCGGCGTAGGACCTTGGCTTCGTGGCGTACCAGCAGGCGCGCGATAGGTGACAGCGGGGTTCCCTGATAGCGGCGGTAGTCCTTGACCACTGCCGGGCGGCCTTCCAGCTGAATGCGGTAAACATCCGGTTCGAGCAGGCGCTCGCCACGTTTGAGCAATTGATTGGCAGGAACGAGCGGCGTATCGCCGTCGAAAGTGGGCAATGTGTTCATGAAAACCTTCCTGACGCGGCGGGCGCGGAAAGCGTCTTGAAATGCCGGTCTTGCGGTGCCCGTAAGGGGCGGGAATATGCCGCGAATTATAAAACTGAACGGTATGGCAATTGCTGAATGTAAAAAAAATGTAGGAAACTGATGACGGAAAGCATCGTTGCACTGGCACCCCCCTCGTTGGGCTGTCCGTCGGCCCCATGTTTGTCTGCACCCCCGGTGTCCCTGCTCCTGCGCCCGGTTGAGGGTGATTCCCCCTGTTTCCTGACTCCGGCCACGGCCGGGAGGTCGAATGATCAAATTCGTGCTGGCGGTCCTGTTCGTGGCCTGCGTGCTGTACATCCATTTCCGCGGCAAGGTGCGCGCGCGCTGGTCGCGTCAGTTGCTGGACCATTCCAGCTTCATGGCGCCGATCAACGTGGTCATGTACCTGTTTTCCAAGGTGCCGACCACGCCATTCCTGGACCCGGGCAAGGAATTTCCGCAGCTGGAGCCGTTGCGGCAGAACTGGCAGGTGATCCGCGATGAGGCCATTGCCTTGCGTGACGCCGAGAAAATCGCCGCTGCCAGCAGCTTCAACGATGCCGGTTTCAACTCGTTCTTCCGCCGCGGCTGGAAGCGCTTCTACCTGCGCTGGTATGGCCCCTCGCACCCGTCGGCCAAGGCGTTGTGCCCGCAGACCGTGGCGCTGATCGAATCGATTCCCGATGTGCGTGCGGCGATGTTCGCGCAGCTGCCGGCGGGCAGTGAACTGCGCCCGCACCGTGATCCGTTCGCCGGTTCATTGCGCCTGCATCTGGGCTTGAGTACCCCCAACGATGATCGCTGCTACATCGAGGTGGATGGCATCCGCAAAAGCTGGTGCGATGGGCAATGGATGATGTTTGACGAGACCTACATCCATCACGCGCACAACGAGACCGATCAAGACCGGGTGATCCTGTTCTGCGACATTGCCCGCCCGCTGCGCTTTGGCTTGCCGGGGCTGTTCAACCGCGCGGTGGCCGCCACCCTGCTGGCGGGCGGCGCCTCGCCGAATCTGCCCGGTGACCCGACCGGCGGGGTCAACAAGGCCTTTGGCGGCGTGTACAAGATCCGCCTGAAGGCCAAGGCACTGCGCGCGCGCAGCGCGTTCGCCTATCACGCGATCAAGTGGGGTCTGGTGGTGGCGGTGATTGCGGGTATCTGGGCGCTGTAAGCGCCGCCACCGCACCATTCCGCGAGCGGTGGCCGGCTACCGTGGAAGGCCGACCTTGCCGCGCCTGTCAGGACCACGTTCGGCTGCACACAAAAAACCCCGCATTTCTGCGGGGTTTTTGTTTGCAGTGCGGCTGGCTTACTCGCCCAGCGCCTTGGCCACGAACGGCGGGCTGACTAGCACGCCGGTGTGCAGTGGCGCGGTGTAGTACAGCGTGTCGAACGGCTTGGCAGCCGAATCGGCCTCACGGAAGCCGAAACCGAAACCGGCCTGCTTACTGGCCACGGTCACCGACCACCAGCCGGTCGGATAGCACGGCTGCGGGAACGGCAGGGTCTTGAACGACTGGAAGCCGGCCTTGCCCATTTCCGAACGCATGTCCTTGATCAGCTCCAGCAAGGCCAGCGGCGATTCGCTCTGCTGCACCAGCAGGCCGTCGTCCTTCAGGGCACGGAAGCAGCTTTCGAAGAACGCCTTGTTGAACAGGCCTTCGGCCGGGCCGACCGGATCGGTGGAGTCCACGATCACCACGTCCACGCTGCCCGGGGCGCAATTGGCCATGTAGGCCACGCCGTCGTCGAACAGCAGTTCGGCGCGCACGTCACCGTTGGATTCGCACAGCTCCGGGAAGTGCTTCTCGGCCATGCGGGTGACCTGCTCGTCGATGTCGCACTGGGTGGCGCTTTCCACGCCCGGGTGCTTGAGCACTTCACGCAGGGTGCCGCAGTCGCCGCCGCCGATGATGACCACGCGCTTGGGCGCCGGGTGGGTGAACAGCACCGGGTGGCTGATCATCTCGTGGTAGAAGAAGTTGTCCTTGGTGGTCAGCATCATGGCGCCGTCGATGACCATCAACTTGCCCCAGTCGGTGCTGTCGTAGATCTCGATCTTCTGGAACGGCGACTGCACTTCCTCCAGCTTGCCGGTGATGCGGAAACCAATGGACGAGCCGGTCGGCTGGAAGTGTTCGATGAACCAGTTTTCGTTGGAGGTCATTGCAGGGTTCCTAGCAAGGGGAGGCGATGCCCTTCTCCCATCGGGAGAAGGTGCCGCGAAGGGCGGATGAGGGTAAGGGCGAAGCCTGTCACAGTCAGGTTTCACGCTTGCCCTCACCCCCGACCCCGCTCCCGGGGGAGAGGGGAGGTAGTGAGGGCGCGGATTGTAACGGAGCCTTGCCCCGCAGGCGTTAGAATGCGCGTCCTTATTTATCCACAGCTGAGAGTTGCTACGCCGATGAGCGATTGGTCCCTCGAACAGGCCCGCAAGACCTATTCGATCCCCCACTGGTCTGATGGTTATTTCGACGTCGATGCCGCCGGGCACGTCGTGGTGCGCCCTGCCGGTGCCGAAGGGGCAGTTGTATCGCTGCCGCAGATTGTGGATTCGGCCCGCGCCGCCGGCGCCAAACTGCCGCTGCTGGTGCGTTTCCCGGACATCCTGGGCCAGCGCCTGGGCAAGCTGCAGAGCGCGTTCGCGCAGGCCCAGGCTGACTGGGACTATCCGGGCGGCTACACGGCCGTTTACCCGATCAAGGTGAACCAGCACCGTGGCGTGGCCGGCACCCTGGCCAGCCACCACGGCGAGGGCTTCGGTCTGGAAGCCGGCTCCAAGCCGGAGCTGATGGCGGTGCTGGCGTTGAGCCGGCCGGGCGGGCTGATCGTCTGCAACGGCTACAAGGACCGTGAGTACATCCGCCTGGCGCTGATCGGCCGCAAGCTCGGCCTGCAGACCTACATCGTCATCGAGAAGCCCTCGGAGCTGAAGCTGGTGCTGGAGGAGTCCAAGGCGCTGGACGTGAAGCCGGGCATCGGCGTGCGCATGCGCCTGGCATCGCTGGGCGCCGGCAAGTGGCAGAACAGCGGTGGTGACAAGGCCAAGTTCGGTCTGTCGCCGCGCCAGCTGCTGGACCTGTGGAAGGCGCTGCGCGACACCGAGTACGCCGACTGCCTGAACCTGCTGCATTTCCACATGGGCAGCCAGATCAGCAACGTGCGCGACATCGCCAACGGCATGCGCGAAGCCACCCGCTACTTCGTCGAGCTGTCGCGCCTGGGCGCGAAGATCAGCCACGTCGATGTCGGCGGTGGCCTGGGCATCGACTACGAGGGCACCCGTTCGCGCAGCTACTGCTCGATCAACTACGGGCTCAATTCGTATGCCAGCAACATCGTGCAGCCGCTGGCCGAAGCCTGCGAAGAGCATGGACTGACGCCGCCGCGCATCATCACCGAATGTGGCCGCGCGATGACCGCGCACCACGCGGTGCTGATCGCCAACGTGTCCGAAGTGGAGCAGGCCGCAGAAGGCCGTGTGCCCGAAGCGCATGACGACGAGCCGGCGGCGATCCGCCACCTGCGCGAGATCCATGACGAACTGGATCAGCGCCCGGCGGTGGAACTGTTCCAGGAGGCGCAGCACTTCCATGCCGAAGGCTTGTCCGCCTACGCGCTGGGCCAGATCGACCTGCCGCAGCGTGCGCGCATCGACGACCTGTTCTACGCCATCGCCAACGCCGTGCGTGCGCGTCTGAGCTATGACGAAAAGAGCCATCGTCCGGCGCTGGACGAGCTGAACGATCGCCTGGTCGACAAGTACTTCGTCAACTTCAGCGTGTTCGAGTCGATCCCGGATGCGTGGGCGATCGATCAGGTGTTCCCGATCGTGCCGATCGAGCGTCTGAACGAACGCCCGGACCGCCGCGGCATCATCGCCGACATGACCTGCGATTCGGATGGCATGGTCAAGACGTATGTCGAGAACGAAAGCCTGGACAGCTCGTTGCCGCTGCACGCCGTGCGGCATGGCGAAAGCTACCGCATCGGCTTCTTCCTGGTCGGTGCGTACCAGGAAATCCTCGGCGACATCCACAACCTGTTCGGCGATACCGATGCGGTGGAAGTGCTGGCCGATGCCGATGGTTACGTGATCACCCAGCAGCGCCGCGGTGACACCACCGACGTGATGCTGGACTACGTGGGTTACAGTCTGGCCGATCTGCGCAGTTCTTATCGTGAACGTGTCGCCGCAGCCAATCTGTCGGCCGAGCGTGCGGCGGAACTGGATGCCGCGCTGGAAGCGGGCCTGACCGGTTACACCTATCTGTCGGACGAGCCGCTGGGCTGATCCCGCAGTACAGGCTGTGAAACAGCGAACGCCGCGCCGGCTTGCCTGCGCGGCGTTTTCTTTGGTGCATCGATGGATGTGCGGTCAGGCCTGTGGCAGCAGCAGGCTGGCGCACAAACCGCTGCCGGTATTGCGCAAGGTCAATGTGCCGCCATAGCTGTCGACGATGTCGCCGACAATCGCCAAGCCAAGCCCGCTGCTGCCATCGCGTTCGTCCAGGCGTACTCCACGTTGAAGCACCTGTTGCAATGCTTCCTCGGCCAAGCCTGGGCCGTCGTCGATGACGTCGATCTGCACATGCTGTCCTTCGCTACGTGCCTGGATCCGTACTTCATGCGCTGCCCAGCGGCCGGCGTTGTCGAGCAGGTTGCCGAGCATTTCTTCGAGGTCGGCTGCCGCGCCGGAAAAGTACAGCTGCGCATCGATATCGGCCGTGAGGAAGCGTATGTTGCGCTCGCTGTGCACACGTTCCATCAGCCGGCACAGCGCCTGCATGATCGGCGCAACGGCAGTGCGTTGATGCCGGTCTGCCGCCATGCCGGAGGCCAGATAACGATCAATGCTGGCCTGCATGCGCCGGCTTTGATCGCGCAGGGTTTGTCGCCAGTTCTCGCCGCTGCCATCGGCTTCGGCATGCAGCACGCTCAGCGGTGTCTTCAGCGCATGCGCCAGATCCTGCGCGCTGCTGCGGGCGCGGCTGACCATGCGCTGGTGATGGGCAAGCAGCGCGTTGAGTTCGTTCGCCAGCGGCGCCACTTCACGTCCCAGTCCCTCGCTGCTGATCTGCGCAGCATCGCCGTGGCGCACCTGCTCCACGCGTTTGCCGAGTGCGCGCAGCGGCCGCAGACCGAACTGCACCTGGCTGACCAGTACGGCCAGCCAGGCTGTGATCAACACCGCCATTGCCAGCGCCGAGCGCTGGCGGAAACGGGCGACATCAGCGTCCAACTGGCTCCGGTCGCTGGCGACGGTGACCTGCAGTGGTGACTGGCTGCGCGGCAAACGCACCTGTTGGGTCAGCCCGCGCAAGGGCTGCTGCAATGGACCGTTGAAGTCCACGCCGCTTGCCAGGGTGGGAACCGTTGAAATGGGCGGTTGCAGGCTCTCGTCCCACAACGAGCGCGATTGCAGCAATACCTGCCCATCGGTTGCGGCGATCTGCCAGTAAGCGCCGGAGAAAACGCGCTGGAAACGTGCATCGTTGGGTTCCTGGCGCAGCGCGAGCTTGCCGGTGGCGTCGATCTCGGCCTGCGCCAGCACGGTGAGCAGGTCCTGCTCCAGCTGCGTATCCAGATTGTCGCGTGCGGCCTGTTCGAACAAGCGCCCCAGCAGCACGCCGGCCAGCACCGATACCAGCACCAGCCCCAGGCCACCGGCCAGCAGCAGGCGCGCCCGCAGTGAAAGCACCTTCATGCCGGCGCGACCAATCGCCAGCCTTGGCCGCGTACGGTCTGGATCATTTCCACGCCAAGCTTGCGCCGCAGCCGCCCCAGCAGCACATCCAGTGCATTGGAATCCGGATCATGGCCACCGTCGAACACCTGTTCGCCCAGCCGCTCGCGACCGACCACGCTGCCGGGATGGTGGATGAAATAACTGAGCAGGCGGAATTCCTGCGGGCTCAGTGATAGCGGTTGCCCTTCCAGCAGAAAGCGCCCGGCATTGATCTCCAGTTGCAGTGGCCCACAGCTCAGCTGCGCGCTGGCATGGCCACGGCTGCGGCGGATCAGCGCACGCAGGCGCAGGATCAGCTCATCGGCCTGGAAAGGTTTGGTCAGGTAGTCGTCTGCACCGGCATCGAAACCCGCCAGCTTGTCGTGCCAGCGTCCGCGCGCGGTCAGCACCAGCACCGGGAAGTCGCGGCCGTTGCCACGCCAGCGTTCGATCACGCTGAGTCCATCCAGCCCGGGCAGACCGAGGTCGACGATGGCCGCCTGCAACTCCTCGATCTGGCCGAGTTCCTCGGCTTCACGGCCATCGCTGACGTGGTTGACGACGTAACCGGCCTGCTCCAGCAAGGGTTGCAGGCGGCTGGCCAGTTCCAGGTCATCTTCGGCCAACAGGATCCGCATCAATCGTCCAGTTCGGTCTTCAACAGGGCTCCGCTGCGGGCATCATAGTCGAGCTCGATGACGACGCCGTCGGCGCGCAGGATCTCCACCTCGTAGACGCCGTCATCCAGCTCCACTTCCAGCAGCTTTCCCGGATGCCGCTGCAGCGCGTCGCGCACGATGTTTTCCAACGGCACGTAGCGGCCCTGCTTCAGGGCCTGGCGTGCAGTCTGCTGCGCGGCGTCCTGGCCGTGTGCAACGGCCAGTGGCGCGCCTGCCATCAGCAGCAACAGGCAGGCGAACGTCATGAGGATGCGGTAGGGAAACATGACGCAAGTAATAGCGCGCCCGCCTAACAATCGCCTAACAGCGCTGGCTAAGCCGCTGTTAGGCGGCCGGCGGAGACTGTCCGGGCCGGGCTGATCCGGCAGCACTCAAGGAGTTCCCCCATGTTGAAGTCATTGTTCGCCACCGCCGCCATCGCGGCGGCATTGAGCACCAGCGCCCATGCGCAGACCAAGTCGCTGGGCATGGCCGACGTCGAGCAGAAGCTGCGTGCTGCCGGCTATACCCAGATCCACGAAATCGAGAGGGATGACGGGCTGTGGGAAGCCGATGTCTCCCGCGCCGACGGCCGCTTTGCCGAAGTGTGGGTGGACCCGGTCACGGGTGAGATCTTCGATGAGCAGGATGGCCGCGCTCTGCTGGACAGCCAGCAGATCCTCTCCCGCGCCGCTGCTGCTGGCCTGCGTGACATTCATTCGCTCGAGCGCGACGGTGCGACCTGGAGCCTGGAAGCACGCAATGCTCGCAACCAGCGCGTGGAAGTCCGCATGAGCGGCATCGATGGCCGCATTCTGCACAGCGAGCGTGATGGTTGGCTGGACTGAGTTGCGGTAATGGCGCAGCCAAGACTGCGCCATCACTCCATCACGCCGTCGATCAGTCGCGCGACGCGGGTATTGTCGTCAGAGCAGAAGGCACTTTTGGAATTGCTTTCTGCCAAAGTGGTGGTGCGTTACGAAAGCGGCGAAGGACTGCGTCGGACGCACCGGCGATATGAGAAAGAGCCTGTGAAATCACAGGTTCGTCCAGAGCGTTGGCAGCCTTGCGCAGATGCGTCAGCTGCAATGATTCCTCCCAGGAACAGTGTGGCTGGGAGGAATCGCATAGCGCTTGGCACGGCACGAACTGTTCGATAGAGCGGGATGTGTCTGCCGAAATCGCGCTGGAGGTGCCGCCTTGCAACTCAGCTACGTGCGACCTGGAAGCCGGCAAACGACTGGCTGGTCGGCATCAACTCCAGGCGATTGACGTTCAAGTGCGGCGGCAATGTGGCGACCCAGAAAATCTGTTCGGCGATGTCCTCGGCCGTCATCGGGTTGGCGCCGCCGTAGAGCTGGTCCGATGCGGCCTGGTTGCCGTGCGTGCGCACCAGGGTGAACTCGGTTTCGGCCATGCCCGGTTCGATCGCGGTCACGCGTACGCCGGTGCCGTGCAGGTCCGAACGCAGGCCCAGCGAGAACTGGCTGACGAAGGCCTTGGTGCCGCCATAGGCATTGCCACCTGGGTAGGGATACAGCGCGGCGGTAGAGCTGATGTTGATGATGGCACCACGGCGCGCGACCAGCTGCGGCAGCAGGCGGTGGGTGAGCGTCACCAGTGCGGTGATGTTGGTGTCGATCATCGTGCGCCAGTCTTCCAGGCTGGCGTTCTGCGCGGCGGCGGTGCCCTGCGCCAGGCCGGCGTTGTTGACCAGCAGGTCGATGTCACGGAAGGCCGGCGGCAATGCGACAAGTGCCGCTTCCATTGCAGCGGCATCGCGGATGTCGAAGACCGCGGCATGCACTTTGTCCGCGCCGAATTCTTCAATCAGCGGCTGCAGGCGCTCGGCGCGGCGACCGGTGGCAATCACCTTCCAGCCAGCGGCGGCGAAACGACGGGCAGCGGCAGCGCCGAAGCCGGAGGTGGCGCCTGTGATCAGTGCGGTCTTGGACATGGACGGATTCCGTGGGGAAGGGGGCCTGCGATTTTCGCACTGTGCGGGCTGCCGGGCACCCGGCATCGGGCGGGGAGGGGCAACGCTCTTCAACCGAGCTTCAAACAACCAAAAAGAAAGCCCGGCACTGCCGGGCTTTCCATGGACAACATCGACAACGGCGTTATTGCGCCTTGATCGCCATCGCCTGCAAACCGCTGCCGTCCAGTTTGGACTTGGCCTCAGCCAGTTCGCTGGCCGTGCCATACGGCCCCATGCGCACGCGGTACACGGTGTTACCGCTGATCTGTGCCGATTCCACGCGTGCGGCCAGGCCCATCATCGCCAGCTTTGCCTTGGTGGCTTCGGCATCGCCGGACGCACCAAAAGCACCCGCCTGCAGGATGTAGCGCACATTCTCGGCCGGTGCCGCCGCAGGCGTTGTCGCTGCCGGCCTGGACGTCGGTTGGGCGCTGGCGACCTGTGCCGGCGCTGGCGTGGCTGCGGCCGGGCGCGACGGCGCGGCTTCACTCACCGGAGACGGCTGGCGTGTGGTTTCGCTGACCGGTGCCGGCAGGGTTGCGACGGCCGCCGGAAGCGGGCGACCTTCCAGTGCCGCCTGCGCGCGCTGCGCATCGGTTGGGGGCGTGGCGGCCGCTGTGGCGCGCGCGGCCGCCGCGCGGCGTTGTTCCTCGGCACGCGCGCTGGCAGCCAGCTCGGCGTCGGACATCTGTACTTCCGTGCCCGGCAGCAGGGTGTAGAAGTCGTACTGCGTGGCTGGCTTGTCCTCGGGCTTGGCGCTGGCCGGTGCGGCCGGCCGGGGCGCTTCCACGCCGGCATCGATGTCGGCATCGGCAACCGGTGCCGGTTGCGCATCCGGGTTGGGTTGTGGGCCAACCCGCAGGAAGCCGTCCCCGTCCTTCTTGAACAGGTTGGGTGCCGCCAGGAACACCACGGCCGCGATCGCCGCACCGGCCACCAGCCACACCCAGGCGGGTGTGCCGTTGCCGCTGTTGCGTCGCGCCTGACTCTTGCCGCGTCGTGCTGCCATGTTTACTGCGTCTCCTTGACTTACATCTTTTCCGGGGCGTTCACGCCCAGGATGCCCAAACCATTGGCCAGCGTCTGCCGTGCGGCGCAGGCCAGGGTGAGCCTGGCGTTACGCGCGCTGGCATCGTCCACCAGCACCTGTGTGCCGTGATACCACGTGTGGAAAGCGTGCGCCAATTCACGCAGATACTGCGCGACCTGGTGCGGTTCCAGCGCGATGCCGGCCGCTTCCACCACTTCCGGGTAACGCGAGATTTCGTTCATCAGCTCCAGCGACGCTTCGTCATCGAGCAGCGACAGCGACGCCAGCCCGTCGGCCTGCTTGTAGTCCAGGCCCTTCTCCTGCGCCTGGCGCAGCAGCGAGCAGACGCGGGCATGCGCGTACTGCACGTAGAACACCGGGTTGTCGTTGCTCTGCTGGCGGGCCAGGTCGATGTCGAAGGTCAGCTGCGAATCGGGCTTACGCGCGATCAGGAACCAACGCACCGCATCACTGCCGACCTCTTCGATCAGATCGCGAAGGGTCAGGTAGCTGCCGGCACGCTTGGACAGCTTCACTTCCTCGCCGCCGCGCATCACCGTCACCATCTGGTGCAGCACGTATTCCGGCCAGCCCTTGGGGATGCCCAGGTCCAACGCCTGCAGGCCGGCGCGCACACGCGCCAGCGAGCCGTGGTGGTCGGCACCGAGCTCGGTGATGGCGCGCTCGTAGCCGCGCTGCCACTTGCTCAGGTGATAGGCCACATCCGGCAGGAAGTAGGTGAAGGTGCCGTCGGACTTGCGCATCACGCGGTCCTTGTCATCACCAAAATCGGTGGAGCGCAGCCACAGCGCGCCGCCTTCCTCGTAGGTGTGGCCCGAGGTGATCAGCTGCTGCACGGTCTCGGCGACCTTGCCGTCCTTGTACAGCGAGCTTTCCAGGAAGTAGATGTCGAAATCCACGCCGAACGCGGCCAGGTCCTGGTTCTGCTCGTTACGCAGATACGCCACGGCGAAACGGCGGATGGACTCGATGTCCTCGGCATCCTTGGTGCCGACCACCTGACTGCCTTCCAGCTCGACGGTCTGGCCGGTGAGATAGGCCTTGGCCACATCGGCGATGTATTCGCCGTTGTAGGCCTCGGTCGGCCACTGCGCGTCGCCCGGCTTGAAGCCGCGCGCACGCGCCTGCACCGATTTGGCCAGGTTTTCGATCTGCACACCGGCGTCGTTGTAGTAGAACTCGCGCTTGGCGTTCCAGCCGTTGACTTCCAGCACGCGGGCAATGCAGTCGCCGATGGCGCCCGCGCGGCCGTGGCCGACATGCAACGGGCCGGTCGGGTTGGCCGAGACGTATTCCACACCCACGCTGCGGCCATTGCCGCTCAGGTTGCGGCCGTAGTCCTCGCCTTCCTTGAGCACGCTGACCACTTCACGCTGGTAAGCGGCCGGGGCAAGCTTGAAGTTGATGAAGCCTGGGCCGGCGATTTCGACATGTGCGATGTCGGCGCTTGCCGGCAAGGCTTCCAGCAGCGCCTGTGCCAGTGCACGCGGATTGCTGCGTGCGGCCTTGGCCAGCAGCATCGCGACATTGGATGCGAAGTCGCCGTGTTCGCGGGTCTTGGGTCGTTCGACCACGAAATCCGGCGGCAGGGTGTCGGCAGGCAAAGTGCCGTTGGCGCGCAAGGCTTCGATGCCTTGGCCGATGAGGGCGCGGAGTTGGGCTTTCACGTGACTATTCTGCTTGAAGCGCGGAACTGACCATTTTACCCGACCGGCGGCTTGCCCGCCCCAGCCCTGCCGGGACGGGGGTCAGGAATGTCAAAACGAGGCCTGCCGGGGCGTTGCTGCAGTTCAGACCCAACCGCGGGCCGCCAGTGATACCGGCGGGCCGTCGCCGACCACGAAATGGTCCAGCAGGCGTACCTCCACCAGCTCCAGCGCCTGCCGCAGGCGGGCCGTGATGGCGCGGTCGGCCGCCGAGGGTTCAGGATTCCCGGACGGATGGTTGTGGCCGACGATCACGGCGGCGGCGTTGTGGCCCAATGCCCGCCGTACTACTTCGCGCGGGTGTACCTCGGCGCTGTCGAGGGTGCCGCTGAACAGCTCCTCGAATGCCAGCGCCCGGTGCCGGGTATCCAGGAACAGGGCGGCGAACACTTCCTGTGGCCGGTGGCGCAGGCGCTGGGCGAAGTAGCGGCCGGCCGAATCCGGATCGGTGAGGCTGGCGCCGCGTTCCAGCGCGGCGGCCAGGTGGCGCTGGCCCAGTTCCAGTGCGGCCCGCAGCGCGCAGGCCCGGGCCGGACCCAGGCCGGGCAGGCGCGCCAGCGCCGTGGCATCGCGATCGAGCAGGGCACGCAACGGCCCGTGCTGCTGCAACAACTCGCGGGCGGTCTGCACGGCGTCACGGCCGCGTAGCCCGGAGCCAAGGAAGATGGCCAGCAGTTCCGCATCGGAAAGTGCCCCCGCACCTTGTGCCAGCAGCTTTTCACGCGGGCGTTCAGCGTGCGGCCAGTCTCGTATATGCATTGCCAAAGGTTGGGCACTGATGACCAAAAACGGCATCGGTCCTTACAAACCCTTCGGTTAAGCTAATCGTTCTTTTGCAGCTAGGAACTCCACACGTGACCAGCGTTTCCCCGACAACCCAGGCGCCCCATCGGCCGCTGGAGGGACAAAAGCTGCTGTTGTGCGTGGGCGGCGGCATCGCCGCTTACAAATCGCTGGAACTGGTTCGCCGGCTGCGCGACGCGGGCGCCTTCGTGCAGGTGGCGATGACCGCCGGTGCCCAGCAGTTCGTCACCCCGCTCAGCTTCCAGGCCCTGTCCGGCAACCCGACCCGCACCACGTTGTGGGACAGCAGCGCCGAGCAGGCGATGGGCCATATCGAGCTGGCCCGCTGGGCTGATCGCATCGTGGTCGCCCCGGCCACCGCTGACCTGTTGGCGCGGTTGGCCCACGGCAACGCTGACGATCTGGTGACCACGCTGTGCCTGGCCACCACCGCGCCGCTCACGGTGTGCCCGGCCATGAACCATCGCATGTGGCAGCACCCGGCCACCCAGGCCAACATCACGCTGCTGCGCGAACGTGGCGCGCAGGTGATCGGGCCGGAAGACGGCCCGCTGGCCGAAGGCGAGTCCGGCCCGGGTCGCCTCACCGAGGCCCCCGCGATCGTGGCCGCGCTGGCCGCCAACCTCGCGCCCCAGGCGCCCGCCAAGCCGGGCCGGCTGAATGGCATGCGGGTACTGATCAGCGCCGGTCCCACCTATGAAGATCTGGACCCGGTGCGCTACGTCGGCAACCGCTCCAGCGGCAAGATGGGCTACGCCCTGGCCGCTGCCGCCGCCCGTCAGGGCGCACAGGTAGTGCTGGTCAGCGGGCCGGTGCAGCTGCCAACGCCCGCCGGCGTGCAGCGCATCGATGTGCGTTCAGCCGCACAGATGCGTGAGGCGGTGCTGTCGGCGCTGCCGGCGGACATCTATATCGGTGCCGCCGCCGTGGCCGACTACACCCCGCGCCAGGTCTCCCCGCAGAAGCTGAAGAAGACCGCCGGCACCCAGACCCTGACCCTGGAACTGGTGCGCACCGCCGACATCCTGGCCGAAGTGGCCGTGCAGGAGCAGGCATTGAAGCTGGTGGTCGGGTTTGCCGCCGAAACCCACGACGTGGAGAAATACGCGCGTGGCAAGCTCGCCGACAAGCACCTGGACCTGATCATCGCCAACCAGGTGGGTATTGCCGGCAATGGCTTTGAAAGTGACCAGAACGCCGCCATCGCCTACTGGGATGGCGGTCAACGCGAATTCCCGGGCACTGCCAAGACGCAGCTGGCCGAACAATTGCTGGATTTGATCGCCGAGAGGTTGGACGCATGAGTGTGGACACCGCATTGCAGCCGCTGCAGGTAAAGCTGCTGGACCCCCGTTTTGGCGATACCTGGCCGTTACCGGCCTACGCCACCGAAGCCAGCGCCGGCATGGATCTGCGTGCAGCCATCGAGGCCCCGTTGACCCTGGCACCGGGCGACGCGGCGCTGCTGCCCAGCGGCATCGCCATCCATGTGGCCGATCCGGGCCTGTGTGCGGTGGTATTGCCGCGTTCGGGGCTGGGGCATCGCCACGGTATCGTGCTGGGCAATGGCACGGGATTGATCGACGCCGACTACCAGGGGCCGCTGCTGATCAGCGTGTGGAACCGTGGTCGTGACGCTTTCACCATCGAACCGGGCGACCGCATCGCGCAGTTGGTGGTGATGCCGATTGCACGCGTGAGCCTGCAGGTAGTGGATACTTTCGTGGACAGCGCCCGTGGAACGGGTGGATTCGGCCATACCGGGGTGCGCTGACAGGGGAAATCGCAATGAGCCATGGGAATGAGAGCGGACGCCCGAGCGTCGCGCTGGGTCGTTCAACACCGTTGTTGGCGGTACTGCTGTTGTTGTTGGCGGCGTGGTTTGGCTGGAGCACGGTCAACCAATGGCTGCAGTCCGGTGCCGGCGTTGCACTGGAGCAGGCCCGCGACCAGGCGGTTGCCGATGTGCAGAGCGCGGTCAACGCGCAGACCGCACAGTTCGGCAAGCAGCTGGCGCTGGAGCCGGTAAAGGCTGCATTGGCCAACGGCGATACCGCCGCTACCGCTCTGGCGGTCCGCGAGAAGTGGACAGGCGTGGAAGATGCGCAGGTGCTGGATGCGACGCTGGCCCAGGCCTATGCCGATCCGGCCGGCTTCGGTTATTCGCGGCTGGCCCTGCTGGAGCTGGCCTTGGCCGAGGGCAAGCCGGTCGCGCGCGTGGTGCGTGACAACGGCGGCCCACGTCTGGGCCTGGCCGCGCCGGTGCAGCTGCAGGGCAAGGCGGCTGTGATCTACATCCGCCAGCCGTTGACCCGCCTGACCACCGTGTTCGATTCGATTGACTCCCCGTCGCGCGCCTTCCTCGGCCTGCGTCAGGGCGGCTTCACCATCGTGCAGAAGGGCAACAGCGAACTCGGCAATGGTGCCGACGCGCTGGCCCGGCCGGTCGGTGAAACCGGATTGCGCGTGGTGGCCGAACTGCCGGATCTTGCCGAAAGCCCGTTGGGCCTGGGCTTGGTCTCCGGCACGCTGGTGACCTTGTTGCTGGTCGCCACCGCGCTGTTGCTGCTGTTCGGTCGCAAGCGCCTGAGCAAGTTGGCGGTGCTGCGCAGGAAGGATGACGGCGTGCAGGACAGTGGTCTGACCCTGCAGGAGTCGCTGCAGCAGGAGCCGCTGCCGGTGGTGGCGTCGGCGCGTGCAGCCGATGACGCCGATGCGCCGCGTCCGCAACCGGGTGCCGAAGCCGTGGTGGCGGGCATCTTCCGTGCCTACGACATCCGCGGCGTGGTCGGTAGTGAATTGACCGCCAATGTCGCCACGCTGATCGGCCATGCCATCGGCAGCGAGATGCAGGCGCAGGGGCTGCGCGACGTGGTGGTGGGCCGTGACGGTCGCTTGTCCGGGCCGGAGCTCGTGGAAGGCCTGATCGAAGGCCTGCGCCGCGCCGGCTGCGATGTCATCGACATCGGCATGGCGCCGACGCCGGTTGTGTACTTCGCCAGTTATCACCTGCGCGCGGGCAGCTGCGTGGCGGTGACCGGCAGCCACAATCCGCCGGATTACAACGGCTTCAAGATCGTCATTGGCGGTGAAACGCTGTCGGGCGATGCCATCACCGATCTGTACCGGCGCATCCAGGAAGGCCGCCTGCAGCACGCGGAAAGCCCCGGCAGCCTGCAACAGCGCGAGGTCATCGCCGACTACGTGCAGCGCATTGCCGATGACGTGCAGCTGGACCGCCCGCTCAAGGTCGTGGCCGATGCCGGCAATGGCGTGGGCGGCGTGGTGGCGCAGCAGCTGCTGGAAGCCATCGGTGCCGATGTCATCCCGCTGTACTGCGATGTGGATGGCACCTTCCCCAACCATCACCCGGACCCCAGTGACCCGCACAATCTGCAGGACCTGGTGCAGACAGTGAAGCGCTTCGACGCGGACATCGGTTTGGCGTTCGATGGCGATGCCGACCGTCTGGGCGTGGTCACCAAGGAAGGCAAGGTCATCTACGCCGACCGCCTGCTGATGTTGTTCGCTGCCGACGTGCTCACCCGCAACCCGGGCGCGATGGTGATCTACGACGTCAAGTGCACCGGCAAGCTGTCCGATTACATCCTGCGCAACGGCGGCAGCCCGATGATGTGGAAGACCGGGCATTCGCTGATGAAGGCGAAGATGCGCGAGACCGATGCGGAGCTGGCCGGTGAGATGAGCGGCCACTTCTTCTTCAAGGAACGCTGGTACGGCTTCGACGACGGTCTGTATGCCGCTGCGCGGCTGCTGGAAATCCTGGCGCAGCGTGATGAATCGCCGTCGGAAGTGCTGGATGAACTGCCTGATGCGATCTCCACGCCGGAGTTGAAGGTAGCGGTGACCGAAGGCACGCAGCATGCGCAGGTGGCGTTGATTGTTGCTGCTGCGCAGGCGGAGGATTCGCCGTTTGCCAGCGCCCGCATTTCCACCATTGATGGGCTGCGCGCCGACTTCAACGATGGCTGGGGCCTGGTGCGTGCTTCCAACACCACGCCGGTGCTGGTACTGCGTTTCGAGGCCAACGATGAAGCCGCGTTGGAACGCATCAAGCATCTGTTCCGTGAACAGCTGCGTCAGGTATTGCCGGCGGAGACCGAACTGACGTTCTGATGCGATGAGGTTTTCTGGAGTGTGGAAAGCCGCCCCTGTGTTGCATGGGCGGCTTTCTTTTTATACAGGTACGGTTGAGGCGGGGGTGAGCGCTTCGCGCTTCAATTCCCGCCAAAGCGCAGGCCCACGCCCGGCTCGGTGAACAGATAACGCGATTCCAGCGCCGAATCACCGAGCTTGTGCCGCAGCCGCCCGACCAGGATGCGCAGGTAATGCGTATCGTGCCGATGCGTCGGCCCCCAGATTTCCTGCAGGATCTGCGGTTGTGTGACCACGCGACCGGCGTTGCGCAGCAGCAGCGCCAGCAGCGCGTATTCCTTGCGGGTCAGCGCCACCGATTCGCTCTGCACGCGCACTTCGCGACGGGCCAGATCGATGTGCAGGTGACCATCGTCGAACACCGGCACCTGGCCTTCGCTGTCGGTACTGCGGCTGCGCAGCAGCGCCCGCACGCGCGCCATCAGCTCCTGCGTGCCGAATGGCTTGGTGACGTAATCGTTGGCGCCGTTGTCCAGCGCGCGCACCTTCTCCGATTCGCTGGCGCGCACGCTGAGCATGATCACCGGTACCTGGCTCCACTGCCGCAACTCGGCCAACACGTCATGGCCTTCGATATCGGGCAGGCCGATATCCAGGATCACCAGATCGGTGCTTTCTTCGGCCAGCCGTTGTAATCCTTCGGTTCCGGTTGCTGCCTGGCTCACCGCATAGCCCTGCGCACGCAGCGAAATGTCGAGGAAGCGGCGGATCTGCACTTCATCGTCGATTACCAGCACCCGCGGTGGTGGAATGGCGGGGGCGTCAGCCGTCATCGTGCAGGCTTTCCGGTTGCGGCTGGAGCAGGGGCAGGGTCATGCGCACCAGCGTACCGCGTCCGTCGCGACCCGGCAGCGCTTCAACGTGGCCGCCGTGTGCGCCGATCATGCCCTGGCAGATGGTCAGGCCCAAACCGGTGCCCTGGCGGCCACGGTCGCCGCGCTCCACGCTGTAGAACATGTCGAAAATGCGTGCGCGTTCGGCGTCCGGAATGCCGGGGCCTTCGTCGATCACCTCGATGCGCAGGTCACCCTCGTGCAGACGCGCGCGCACTTCCACCGGTACGCCGCTGGGGGAGAATTTGGTCGCGTTCTCCATCACGTTGAACACGGCTTGCTCCACCAGTGCCGGGTGTACCCAGATCGGCGTCAGGTCGTGCGGGATATCCAGCTTGAGCAGCACGTCGGGCTGATAGCGCTGCAGGCGTCGCGCGGCCGAGCCGATCAGCTCGTCCACGCCGATCCAGTCGCGGCTGAGCTTCAGACCATCGTGGCCGAGGCGGGTCATGTCCAGCAGATTCTGGATGTAGCGGTCCAGCCGTTCGCCTTCGACCACGATGGTGTCGAGCAGGGCACGGCGGTCGTCGGCATCCATCGCGTCGGCATAGCTGGACAGGCTGTCAGCCGAGCCGATCATCGCCGCCAGCGGCGAGCGCAGGTCGTGCGATACCGAGGACAGCAGCGCCGAACGCAGCCGCTCGGTTTCGTTGTGCAGGTGCGCGGTTTCCAGATCGGCCACCAGGCGCGTGCGCAGCACCGCCTGGGCAATGTCATCGGCCATCGCCTCGGCCAGCTGCCGTTGCTCCGGCGCCAGCCGGGGATGCTGGCGGCCGAACTGCATGCCGGCCACGCCGACACCACGGCCTTCGCCGTCGAGCAGTGGCAGGAACCACCAGCCGGCGCCGGCCAGCGTATCGGTGAAGCGCCCGGCCGGCTGGCCGTGGCGCAACGCCCAGTCGGCCGCGGCCAGATCGGTGTCGCCCGGAGCGGCGCTGCCGCTGGTGCTGGTGTCGTGCGCGATGCGGACCCAGGCGGGCACGTCCAATGCCTGCTCCAGCGCTGCGCGTCCGGCATGCGCGACCTGCGTGTTGTCGACGGCGGCAGACAGTTGCCGCGCCAGCGACTGGCGCAGATTGGCGTGGCGGTTGGCCGCGCGCAGCGACACCACCTGCATGCGCAGGCGTGAGGCCAGGCGCCCGGCCACCAATGCGGCGGCCAGGAACAGGAACACGGTGATCACGCCCTGGCGCGCGCTGATGGCGAACGTGAAGCGCGGGGCGATGAAGAAAAAGTTGTAGGCCAGGAAGCACAGCGTTGCCGCCAGCACCGCCGCGCTCATGCGTGTGCGCGCGGCGACCAGCACCACCGCCACGATGAACACCATCGCCAGATCGCTCAGGCCGATCCAGCGTTCGCCCAGCCAGGCTGCAACACAGGCGCCGGCAGTGGTCAGTACCGCGGTGGCGGCATCCTTGCCCCAGCTGTCCCGCGACAGCGTCAGGCCGAAACGGCGTGAGCGGGCACGCGCCTGTGGCGTGCTGATGATGGTGATTTCGTAGTGCGCACCGCGTTGGATCAGTTGCTGGGTCAGGGTCTGGTTGAACATCCGCGCCAGCGGTCGTTCGCGGGTACGGCCCAATACCAGCGTGGACACCGCATTGTGTGCGGCGTAGTCCAGCAGTACATCGGCGATGCCGGGACCATGCAGCAGTTCGGCTTCACCGCCGAGGCGGCGCGCGAGGGCGAAGGCGGCATCAATCTCGCGGCGCGTGTCTTCGTCCTGGCGACGTGACTGCACGGTAACCACCGACCAAGGTGCGTCGCGACGCTCGGCGATGCGTCGTGCCACGCGGACCAGATACTCACTCTGGCCACTGCCATCGATGGCGACCAGCACGCGGCGACGCAGCGGCAGGTTGCCTTCGCCGCGTGCGGCACGGGCTTCACGCAGGCTGTTGTCGACGCGGTCGGCCGCCTCCTGCATGGCCAGCTCGCGCAGCGCGGTGAGGTTGGCCGGCGAGAAAAACGCCTGCAGTGCCTGCGCGGCCTGTTCGGGCACATAGACCTTGCCCTGCTGCAGGCGCTCGATCAATTCGCGCGGCGGAAGATCCACCAGCACGATGTCGTGCAGGCGGTCGAACACCACATCGGGCACAGTTTCGCTCACGCGCACGCCGGTGATGCGCATCACCACGTCGTTGAGGCTTTCCAGGTGCTGGATGTTGATCGTCGTCCAGACATCGATGCCGGCGTCGAGCAGCTCCATCACATCCTGCCAGCGTCGTTCGTGGCGGCTGCCCGGCGCATTGCGATGTGCCAGCTCATCCACCAGTACCAATGCCGGATGCCGTGCGAGCACGGCGTCCAGGTCCATCTCTTTCAGTTGATGGCCGCGATAGTCCACTTCAATCAATGGAATCGTCGGCAGGCCGTCGAGCAGCGCGGCGGTATCGCTGCGGCCATGTGTTTCAACCAACCCCACGGCGACATCCACGCCGCGCCGCAGTTGTTCCTGTGCGCGGGTGAGCATGCTGAAGGTCTTGCCAACGCCAGGGGCGGCACCAAGGAAAACCGTCAGCTTGCCGCCGGCTTCACGTTGCAGACCTTCCACCAATGCGTTGGCCTGACGGCTGCGGGAATCGTTCATGGTCGCGATTGTGCGCTGTTGTCAGTACAAGGCGCATCAGGGTGCATGCGTGGCCTCGTCAAGCGCGCGGTTGAGCGCGACCACATTGATGCGTGGCTGGCCGAGCACGCCCCATTGGCGGCCCTGCAGTCGCGCATCAACCAGCGCCTGCACGCGCTGCTGCGACCAGCCACGTGCAGCGGCCACACGGGCCACCTGCACCTGCGCTGCCGCCGGTGACAACTCCGGGTCCATGCCGCTGCCGGATTGGGTGACCAGTTCGCCAGGCACCTTCGCCGGGTCGATCTTTTCACGCGTAGCGGTGTCGGCGGTGGCTTCGGCCACGCGCTTGATCAGGTCCGGGTTGCTGCGCGCCATGTTGCTGCCGGCAGCGGCCATCGGGTCGTAGTTGGCTGCCGACGGACGCGCCTGGAAGTAGCCATCGCCGCTGAACGGCTGTGCGACCAGCAGCGAGGCACGTACCGTGCCATCGGCATCACGGACCAGGCTGCCGTCGGCCTGCGCCGGGAACAGCGTGCCGGCCAGGCCGGTGGCGGCCAGTGCGTACATCAGGCCGGTGCCGAGCAGGCCGAACAGCGCCAGGCCGATGGCCGGGCGCCACACCGGATTGTGGGCGCGGCTTGTGGAGTGTGTGGATGAGCGGTTCATGCGCCGAATACCAGAGCGAGAAGGATGTCGATGGCCTTGATGGCCGCAAACGGCAGCAGCACGCCGCCCAGGCCGTACACCAGCATGTTCCGACGCAACAGCGCGGTAGCGGTGGCCGGACGGAAGCGCACGCCGCGCAACGCCAGCGGAATCAGGGCCGGAATGATCAATGCGTTGAAGATCAGCGCCGCCAGCACCGCGTTGCGCGGGCTAGACAACTGCATCACGTCCAGCGCCGCCATCGACGGTACGGCGGCCACGAACAGGGCCGGCAGGATGGCGAAGTACTTGGACACGTCATTGGCCAGCGAGAAGGTGGTCAGCGCGCCGCGGGTGATCAGCTGCTGCTTGCCCACTTCCACCACTGCCAGCAGCTTGGCCGGGTCCGAATCCAGATCGACCATGTTGCCGGCTTCCTTGGCCGCCTGCGTACCGGAGTTCATGGCCAGACCGATATCGGCCTGCGCCAGTGCCGGGGCGTCGTTGGTGCCGTCGCCGACCATCGCCACCAACCGGCCACCGGCCTGTTCGCTGCGGATACGGGCCAGCTTGTCCTCGGGTTTTGCCTGGGCGATGTAATCGTCCACGCCGGCTTCGGCGGCGATGGCGGCGGCGGTGAGCGGGTTGTCGCCGGTGATCATCACCGTGCGGATGCCCATCGCCCGCAGCTGCGCGAATTTCTCGCGCATGCCGTGCTTGACCACGTCCGACAGCTCCACCACGCCGAGCACATGACGGCCTTCGCTGACCACCAGCGGCGTTGCGCCACCGCGTGCAACCTGGTCCACGCGTGCCTGCAGTTCGTTGGGCACGGTGCCGCCGAGTGCCAGGACATGCGCTGCGATGGCATCGCCGGCGCCCTTGCGGATGCTGCGGCCGTTGTCCAGGTCCACGCCGGACATGCGGGTCTGCGCGGAGAACGCCAGGTAGTCGGCGCGATCCGGCTCGCCGGTGTTGCAACCCTGCTCGCGGGCCAGGCGCACGATCGACTTGCCTTCCGGGGTCGGGTCGGCCAGCGAGGACAACAGCGAGGCGTCACGCAGCATCGCGGCGTCGATGCCGGCCAGCGGATGGAACGCGGTGGCCTGGCGGTCGCCGTAGGTGATGGTGCCGGTCTTGTCCAGCAGCAGCACGTCCACGTCACCGGCTACTTCCACGGCCTTGCCGGACTTGGCCAGCACGTTGGCCGACAGTGCGCGGTTCATGCCGGCGATGCCGATGGCCGGCAGCAGGCCGCCGATGGTGGTCGGGATCAGGCACACCAGCAGGGCGATCAGCAGCAGCGGGTCCAGCGTCACGCCGACGAAGCCTGCGATGGCCGGCAGCGTCGCCACCACTACCAGGAAGGTCAGCGACATCGCCGCCAGCAACAGCGTCAACGCGATCTCGTATGCCGTCTTCTGCCGATTAGCACCTTCCACCAGCGCGATCATGCGGTCCAGGAAGCTGTGGCCCGGTTCGGCGGTGATGCGCACGACAATCTCGTCGGACAGCACCTTGGTACCGCCGATCACGCCGGAGCGGTCGGTGCCGGCCTCGCGCAGCACCGGCGCCGATTCACCGGTCACGGCCGCTTCGTTGATGGTGGCCAGGCCGCGCACGATCTCGCCATCGGCCGGCACCAGTTCACCGGCACTGACGATCACGTGGTCGCCCGGGTGCAGCTCGGCGGCGGGCACCTTGTCCTCGCTGGCACCGACCAGCGCGGTGGCCAGGCGACGCGCCACCAGATCCTGGCGGGCACGGCGCAGTGAAGCGGCCTGACCACGGCCCCGAGCCTCGGCCACGGCCTCGGCGAAATTGCCGAACAGCACCGTCACCAGCAGGATCGCGGTAACAGTCAGGCCAAAGCCCATCGGCGCGTTGCCGGTGAGGGTGAGCAGCAGCGCCAGCAGGGTGCCGACCATGACGATGGCCATCACCGGGTTGTGCAGCAGGTGCAGCGGGGACAACTTGCGCACCGACTCGTACAGCGCACGGCGCAGGCCGGCGGCATCGAGCAGGGCAGGGCGCCGTGAGGCGCTGTGGGAAACAGAGGGGTTCATCGGGGCGTTCATGGCGAGGTGGCTCCCTGCAGTGTCAGGCTCAGGTGATCGGCCACCGGGCCGAGCACCAATGCCGGCATGAACTGCAGCACGGTAAGGACGACGATCACGCAGATCAGGGTCAGTGCGAAGGTCGGGGTTTCGATCTGCAGGCTGCCGCTGCTCTGCGGTGCCTGGCGCTTGGCGGCCAGCTGCGTGGCGATGACCAGCGGGATGATCAGGATCGGGAAGCGGCCCAGTGCCAGCACCAGCGAGCAGGTCACGTTCCACCAGATGGTGTTGTCGGCCAACCCTTCAAAACCCGAGCCGTTGTTGGCGTAGGCCGAGACGTACTCGTAGAACACCTGGCTGATGCCATGGAAGCCGGGGTTGGAGGTGCCGGCCAGGCCAGGAATGGCCAGGGTCAGCGCGGTCAGCCCGAGCAGGGTGATCGGCTGCAGCAGGATCAGCACCGCCAGCAGGCGTACCTGCGGGGTTTCCAGCTTGCGGCCGAACAATTCCGGCGTGCGTCCGGTCATCAGGCCGGCCAGGAACACCGACATCATGATGTAGACGATGAACTGCTGCAGGCCACAGCCGATGCCGCCCCAGATGGCGCTGATCAGCATGTTGACCAACGAGATCATGCCGGTCAGCGGGCTCAGCGAGTCGTGCATGCCGTTGACCGAGCCGTTCTGCACCTGGGTGGTGATGCTGGACCACAACGCGGTGCCATCCGAACCCAGTCGGGTTTCCTTGCCTTCCATCAACAGCGCGCTGGTGGACGTGGCGCTGTGGCTTTCCGACCACAGGCTGCCGGCGGTGGACAGCACCGACAGGGTCAACATGCAGCCGAACACCAGCGCACCAAACTTACGCCGGCCGGTGAAGCTGCCGATCATGAAGATGATGGCCATCGGAATCAGCAGGATGCCGATCAGTTCCAGCGCATTGGACAGCGGCGTCGGGTTTTCCAGCGGCACGCTGCTGTTGGGGCCATACCAGCCGCCGCCGTTGGCACCGAGCTGCTTGACCGCGACCATCGCGGCGACCGGGCCGAGCGGGATCTTCTGCGTTTCCATGCCGGCACTGGCATCGATCGGCGTGGCCTGCGGGCCTGCGGCCAGCGTTGACGGCACGCCCTGCCAGGTCAGCAGCAGCGCCCAGATCAGGCACAGCGGCAGCAGGAAGCGCAGGCACAGGCGCACCACGTCGGCGTAGTAGTTGCCGACGGTGACGCGCACCGGCGTATGGCTGTCAGCGGTGGTGGCCGCCGGTGCCTTGGCGAACAGCGCACGCAGCGTGGCCACGGCCAGGGCCAGGCCCATCATCGGCGTGATCACCTGCAGGCCGGTGATGCCGGTCATCTGCGACAGGTAGGACAGCTGCGCCTGGCCGCTGTAATGCTGCTGGTTGGTGTTGGTCAGGAACGACACCATCGTATGCAGCGCGGTATCCCAGCGCAGGTTGGGGATGTTGTCCGGGTTGAACGGCAGCCAGGCCTGGGTCATGAACACCGCCTGGGTAAGCACGGCCAGCACCAGGTTGCTGATCAGGAACGCGACCACGTAGCCGCGCCAGGACATGGAATGGTTCGGGTCCACGCCGAGCACGCGGTACAGCGGTTTTTCGATCCAATGGAACAGCACGTCGATACGCATCGGCGTACCACGCATCAAACGCGCCAGGTACAGACCCAGCGGCCAGGCCAGCGCGAGGCTGGTCAGTATGAGAAGAAGGGCTTCAGTCACGGCATGATCCTCAGAACGACTCGGGTCGAAGGACCGCGTACAGCAGATAGGCGGCGGCGATCAGCACCACTACACCGCACAACAAAGAAAGCCAGCCGGGCATGGAAACCTCGATATCAGGACGGGTTCCGGCTTGGCCGAACACCACGTCGATGGAAGGGCAGGGCAGTGCCGCACATGCGAGCCGGATCACCCCGATCAGGGACGGCATCGTCCTCCCGCAGGGCGTAAACGTTCGACGCCTTGGACATGGCAATGGCGTAAAAACACCATAAAAACGTGGCGCCGATGCGTAGAAAAGGGCGCCGGGGCAGGTTGGCTAGGTTGCTGCGTTCGATGGGCGCGGGGCCGCGCCCCGGAAGCCGGAAGACGCTGCCACGTGGCAAACGCCTGCGCCACTGAGCGCCCCACACGCTGCGCGGGGGCTTTTGAACGCGAACCCGTGACCCGGATATTCAGGGTGAGCCCAGGATCTGCATCAACCGGAGGGAATGCGGGTCGGCGCCCGGGTGCATTTCGCCTTCCCACGTTGCCGGGCGGCAAGCACGTTGGCAGCGCGCAAAAAGAAAGCGGCCCGAAGGCCGCTTTCACGAAAACGGATTGTCAGCCGCTCAGCCCTTCGCCGGCTCCGGCACGGCAGGTGCCGCTGCGGTGCCCGCCGGAACGATTCCCTTCAACTCGCGGTAGCGCGCCAGGGATTCTGCGATCTCCACTTCCAGTGTCCGTCGCTGCTGTTCGAAGGCTGTCTGCAGGCGCAGTTGCGCCAACAGTTCATTGTGACGCTGGCGGATTTCCTCGGCCTGCTTGTCACCCACCTTGTGCCCGGCCAGCTCCCTGTTGCCGGCCGACAGCAGCTGCGCCGCCAACGCTTCACGCAGGCTGGTCACGTTGTAGCTGGCGGTCTTGATGTTGTTGTCGACGATGGCGGTGCGCTCGTTGAACACTCGCCGCAATGCATCCTCGCTGCCATAGGTGGCCAACATCGCCTGCTCGGTACGCTTGCGGGTCTCGATCGCCGCGGCATCCACCTGCGCCTGAGCCTGGGCCAGCGCGGCATCGGCGCGTTCCTCAGCGGTCAGTGCACGCTCCACCTCGGCGCTGCGCAGGCCGCTGCGTGCGCTGAACTCCTCGCGCGCCTTGTTCACGGCCTCCGGCGGCAATGTGTCCGAGCAGATCCGGCGGCCGCCTTCATCCCAGCAGTACAGTTTTTTGCTGGCTGCTTCCGGCTTGTTCTGTGCGATTGCCGGCAATGCCAGCGCGGCCAGCATCAGCAGGCCCGTGGCAAAACCGGTCTTGGAAGAAATTGGCGTCATGGCAGCCCCCTGCTGTCAGCCGACTGGATTGCTCCCGTAGCGGGCGCGATAGGCCAGCAACGGTTCCCGATAACCGACAAGTTCCGGGTTCCCGGACGCGAAAGCAAGCAGGTCGGCCAGGTTGGCCACCGCGATCACCGGGATGCCGGTTTCAGCGGCGACGGCCTGAGCGGCCGAACGGCTGTCCTGCTCGGAGGCGATTTCCTGGCGATCCAGGGCCACCACGATGCCGGCCGGAATGCCGTTGGCAGCACGGATGATGGCCAGCGCCTCGCGGATGGCCGTGCCGGCGGTGATCACGTCGTCGACGATCAGGATGCGCTTGCCAGCCATGTCGGCGCCGATCAGGGTGCCGCCCTCGCCATGGTCCTTGGCTTCCTTGCGGTTGAAGGTCAGCGGCAGGTCGCGGCCCCGGTGCGAGAACTCGCAGGCAATGGCGGTGGCCAGCGGGATGCCCTTGTAGGCCGGGCCGAACAGCTGGTCATAGGCAATGCCGGCCGATTCGATGGCATCGGCATAGCAGTTGCCCAGCTGGGACAGCGCCAGGCCGGTGTCAAAACGGCCAGCGTTGAAGAAATACGGGCTCACGCGGCCGGACTTGAGGGTGAACTGGCCAAAGCGCAGCGCGTCGGCATTCAGCGCCAGCTGCAGAAAGCGGGAACGGTGGTCGCTCATGTAAATACGTTTTCTTGTCGTCTTATGAAGGCCACTAGGGTAAAGCATGGCTTCGGGGAATGCTGGCGTGGGCGGTATGCTGTGCCGATCACAGGTCTGTCAGTGGTTTTCCATGCGCATCATCAGCTTCAACGCCAACGGCATCCGTTCGGCAACTACCAAGGGTTTCGGCGAGTGGTTCCTGCAGCAACAGGCCGACGTGCTCTGTATTCAGGAAACCAAGGCACAGGAGTCGCAGCTGACCGATGCACTGTTCCGCCCTGACGGCCACCATTGCTTCTACCGCGATGCCATCACCAAGAAGGGCTACAGCGGCGTGTCCATCTGGAGCCGCCGTGAGCCGGACGAGGTACGCACCGGTCTGGGCTGGGCGCCGTTCGACGATGAAGGCCGCTACATCGAGGCCCGTTTCGGCAATCTGAGCGTGGTGTCGTTCTATATACCGTCCGGTTCCTCGGGCGAGCTGCGCCAGGGCTTCAAGTTCGAGGTCATGCAGTGGCTGCGGCCGTTGCTGGACGAATGGCTGGCCAGCGGCCGCGACTACGTGTTGTGCGGGGACTGGAACATCGTGCGCAGCGCGCTGGACATCAAGAACTGGAAGTCCAACCAGAAGAACTCCGGCTGCCTGCCGGAGGAGCGCGACTGGCTGAATGGGCTGTGCGCCGATCTTCCGGACCAGAGCGATCCGGCCAGCGGGCGTGGCTGGGTGGACGCCTACCGCGCGCTGAATCCGGAAGGCCAGGACTACACCTGGTGGAGCAACCGCGGCGCGGCCCGCGCCAACAACGTCGGTTGGCGCATCGACTACCAGTTCGTCACCCCGGGCCTGCGCGACCGCCTGCGCGGCTGCTCGATCTACACCGGCCAGCGTTTCTCTGACCACGCACCGTTCACCGTGGACTACGACCTGTGACCCAAGCCATCGCGGAGACTCCGCGCGGGCTGCAGCGCTTGCGGCGCCTGTTCGTGATCCTGTTGCTGGGCTTTGCGTCCGGCCTGCCGCTGGCGCTGACCGGTGGGGCGATGCAGGCCTGGTTGACGGTGGACGGGCTGGATCTGGTGACGCTGGGCTTCTTGTCGCTGATCGGCATTCCCTACACCTTCAAATTCCTGTGGGCGCCGCTGATCGACCGTTTCGATCTGCCGCTGCTGGGCCGCCGACGCGGCTGGATCGTACTGCTGCTGTTCGTGCTGGGTGCGGCGCTGCTGTTGATGAGCACGCTGTCGCCGGCGCGCAATCTGGCGTTGTTCGCGTCGGTGGCGGTCCTGGTGGCCTGCCTGTCGGCGACGCTGGACGTGGTGATCGACGCCTATCGCACGGATCTGCTGGAGCCGGCCGAGCGCGGGCTGGGTGGTTCGCTCACGGTGCTGGGTTATCGCCTGGCGATGGTGTTGTCCGGCGGCATCACCCTGATCTGGGCAGAGCAGTGGCAGAGCTGGCCGCAGGTGTACCGGGTCATGGCCGGACTGTCGGTTGCGGTCGGCGCGCTGGCGCTGCTGCTGATGCCGCCGCTGCCCGAGCGCTTCAAGGCGCCGGTATCCAAGGCCGGTGGCGAGCTGCGGGGCTTCCTGGCGCTGGTGGTCGGTGTGGGCGTGGGCGCCTGGTTGGCGCATCAGTTGTTGGTGCTGTTGGGGTTGGACCCGGACAGCAGCGACCGCTGGGTGCGGCTGGTGTTCGTCGTCACCCAGATTGCCGCGGCCATGATGCTGGGGCTCGGGGTCACCCGTTGGGTACGTTTTGAAACGCTCAATGCCTCGCTGCGCAGCTACTTCAGCATGCGCGGTGCCGGTGCCTTCCTGGCCCTGGTGGTGCTGTACAAGGTGGGCGATGCGTTCGCGTTGAGCCTGTCCACGCCCTTCCTGCTCAAGGGCATGCATTTCAGCCAGTCGGAAGTCGGCCTGGCCAACAAGACCATCGGTCTGCTGATGACGATTGTCGGTGCCATCGTCGGCGGCTTCTTCCTGCTGCGTCTACGGCTGTCCACGGCGGTCATCGCCTTCGGCGTGCTGCAGCTGGTCTCCAACCTCGGCTTCTACCTGCTCGCACGCGAAGGGGCGGGGGCCTGGGGCACGCTGGACGTGCCGGCCTTCAACCTGCTGATCGTGCATCTGGACACGCCCACGCCGATGGACAGCCTGCTGCTGTTCGCGCTGAGCCTGGACAACTTTGCCGGCGGCATGGGCACGGCGGCGTTCGTGGCCTTGCTCAGCGGCCTGTGCGGCACACGATTCTCGGCCACGCACTACGCGCTGCTATCGGCCTTCGCCACGCTGGGGCGGGTGTTTGTCGGGCCATTTGCCGGCGTGCTGGCCGATGCCTATGGCTGGAAGGTGTTCTTCCTGGTGTCGGTGGTGGTCGGTATCCCAGGGCTGTTGATGGCTTGGTGGCTGCGTCGTGAAGTGGACGCCACCACCCAGCTCAACCGGTCAGCCTGAATGGCAAAAAGGTGGGTGCGATTGAATCCCGCGCCCACCTCACTGATGATGCGGGCGGGGGATCTACCGGACAGCTGATGTGAATGACATGGCCGACGTGATCTTGCGGGACATCGACCCGCTCTTGCTTGAACGTATCCGCCGCCTTTCCGTGGCGCGCGGATGGACACGTGAACACACGTGTCTGGCGCTGCTGGAGCAGGGCCTGTTCGCCAGCGAACATGAAGTACGCAACGGCTTCGAGAACGGCGAAGTGGATGCCCTGGCCGAAGCCATCCAGGCCCTGCGCGCGCTGCCCGCCGGCGACAGCCCGTAACCGCTAGCAACACCGCATGAAGCAATCCTTCTCCCGTTCACGGGAGAAGGTGCCCGCAGGGCGGATGAGGATGCCTTCCGCCTTTGTGCCTTTGGGAGGCAGTCAAAAGCCCCAGCCAAGGCGGAAACCCTCAAGCCAGATGGATCGCCCCGAGAATCCGCAGCCCACGCGCACCACTGACACTGGGCAGATTCCCCGGCCTGCCGGCCAGCGTTTCATGCGCCAGCCAGGCAAAGCCCATCGCTTCCATGTAATCCGGGTCCAGCCCATGCGCGGCGCTTGAGTCGATCAATACGCCCGGCAAACGTGCCTGCAGACGCCGCAACAACGTTGGATTGCGCACGCCACCGCCACATGCCAGCACCCGGCGCACGTCCGGCAGATGGGTGAGCAGGGCGTCGGCAACCGTGGCTGCGCTCAATTCCAGCAAGGTGGCCTGCACATCGGCCGGCGTCACCGCATCGGCATCGAACTGCGCTTCTACCCATTCCAGATGGAACTGCTCGCGCCCGGTGCTCTTGGGCGGGGGCAGGGCGAACCACGGCTCGGCCAGCAACCGTGTCAGCAGTGCTTCGTTCACCCGGCCGCTGGCGGCGAATGCCCCATCGGCGTCGAAGGCATGGCCCAGATGCCGCTGGCACCAGCCATCAAGCAGGGCATTGGCCGGGCCGGTATCGAAGCCACGCAGGCTGCCATCACGGCCGATCAAACTCAGGTTGGCAATGCCTCCCAGGTTCAACACCGCGCGGTCTTCATCAGCACTGCCGAGCATCGCCAGATGGAAGGCCGGCATCAGTGGTGCGCCATGCCCGCCCGCAGCCACATCGCGACGGCGGAAATCGGCCACCGTGGTGATGCCGGTCAGCTCCGCGATACGGTTGGCGTCACCGATCTGCCAGGTGAATGCAGGTTCGGCCAACGGGCGGTGACGGATGGTCTGGCCGTGCGAACCAATCGCCTGCACCTGCGTGCGCGGCACACCGGCCTCATCCAGCAACTGGTTGGCGGCGTCGGCAAAGGCGATGCCGACCTGGGCATCCAGTCGTCCCAGCGCGTCCAGCGATTCGGGCTCGCGGCCTTGGCCAAGCGCGATCAGGGCCTGGCGCGTCGGCGCGTCCCAGGCATAGGTCTGCCCATGCACGAAGTGGCACCCGCCTTGTTCCGGAAACTGCACCAGCGCGGCATCGATGCCGTCGGCGCTGGTGCCGGACATCAGGCCAAGGAACAGCGGCAGCTGGGGATCGCGTTGCGTCATGGAGAGGCCTGCAAAGACAACGGGCAGGGAAGCTTCATGCTCCCTGCCCGTCGCGTCAACGCATTGTGCTGTGCTCAGCCGCGCTTGCCGGCCGGTGCGGGCGCTGGCGGCGGAGTGACGCTGGCGGTGCGCTTGTCATCCTTCGGCGCGGTGCCGGCATCGGCATAGATCAACTGTTCCATGCCCTGGATGCGTGCCATCGCCGGCGACGTCTGTGCACGGAACGCGGCCAGCTCGGCGCCCTTGAGCGGCTCCGCCGGCGGCATGGTCACCGACAGCGGATTGCGGTGCTGGCCGTTGACGCGGAATTCGTAGTGCAGGTGTGGGCCGGTCGCCAGGCCGGTGGAACCGACGTAACCGATGATGTCGCCCTGGTTGACGCGTTGGCCGGTGCGGTAACCGCCAAAGCGCGACATATGCCCGTACAGCGTTGAATGGCCACGGCCATGGTCCAGGATCACCACATTGCCGTAACCGCGTTGCACCCCGGCAAACTGCACGCGCGCATCACCGGCGGCCATGATCGGCGTACCGGTACGCGCGGCGTAATCCACGCCCTTGTGCATGCGCATGGTGCCCAGCACCGGATGGCGCCGTGAACCGAAGTTGGAACTGAGCCGCGCGAACTGGATCGGCGAGCGGATGAAGCTCTTTTTCAGCGGGCGTCCGTTGAGATCGAAGTATTCCGACTTGCCGTTGCGCTCGAAACGAAAGCCGGTGTATGTCTTGCCGCCGGTGGTGAACGTCGCCGCCAGCACCTTGCTGGTGTCGATGCGCTCGCCTTCACGCCAGGTCTCGTCCATCACCACGCTGAAGCGGTCGCCCTGCTGCAGGTCTTTGGAGAAGTCGATGTCGTACTTGAAGATGTCGTCGGTCATCGTCGCGATGGCCGAAGGCGACAGGCCGGCCCTGCGCGCGGCGGCGTAGAGCGAGCTGGTGATTTCACCGCTGGTCACCACGGTACGCGTGCTGGTGGAGCGTTCCAGCACCTTTTCGCGGATCTGATCTCCTTGCAGCGCCAGCTCCACACGATGGCTGGCATCGCGGTCGAAACGGATGGTGCGCAGCGCACCATTCACTGGCAGGTCGAACGCGATTTCGGCGCCCGGACGGAGTTTGGTCAGTGCCTCGCGGGTGCCGGGGTGTTCCAGCACCCGGTGCATCACCGTGGCCGGCACGCCGGCCGCTTCAAACAGGTCGCTCAAGGTCTGGCCGCGCTGCACCCGAAGGATCTGCCAGCTGTCGCCGGGCGTTTCGCCAAGGCGGGCCAGCGACAGGGGCGGCAACGGCAGTGCCAGCGTCGAATGCGACGAGGGCAATGATGCGTCAATTGCATTGGAGAAACCGGGGACGATGGTCGCAACCAGCGCGCCGATCGTCACGAACAGGCTGGCGTGGATCCAGTGCCGCCGGGTCCAGCGTTCGTTGAACGCAGCCGGCAGATGATGCTTGAGCCTCCGATGCAGGGCGGTGTCGTGCAGGACGTTGAGTCGTTCCTGGAAGCGCTGCTTGCGCGCCTGGCCATGATCGGATTGTGGCATCGGTCGGTTCTCTGGTCGGCCCGGATCGCGGGCCCAAACGCGGTTAACATAGACACCTATCAATACCGCGTCAAACCATTGAGCCGCATGGCTTTTCGATCGGTTAACGTGGTTAACTTGTACTTAACACCATTCATGTTTTTGACGGCGAAGCCGGGAGTTTTAGCGTGTCCTCGATTGATGAAGCCCTTGCCCTGATCGGCCGCGGTGCCGATGAGATCCTCAAAGCGGATGAATTGCGCCAGCGTCTGGAAAGCGGCCGCCCGCTGCGTGTGAAGGCGGGCTTCGACCCCACCGCGCCCGACCTGCACCTGGGCCACACGGTGCTGTTGAACAAGCTGCGCCAGTTCCAGGACCTCGGTCATCAGGTGATTTTCCTGATCGGCGACTTCACCGGCATGATCGGTGACCCGTCCGGCAAGAGCCTGACCCGCAAGCCGCTGAGCAAGGAAGACGTGCTCGCCAACGCCCGCACCTATGAAGAGCAGGTGTTCAAGGTGCTGGACCGCGAGAAGACCGAAGTGCGCTTCAACTCCGAATGGTTCGGCAAGATGGGCGCGGCCGACATGATCCGCCTGGCCGGCCAGCACACCGTCGCCCGCATGCTCGAGCGCGATGATTTCTCCAAGCGCTATGCCGCCCAGCAGTCCATCGCCATCCATGAATTCCTCTATCCGCTGGTGCAGGGCTACGACTCGGTGGCGCTGGAAGCGGACGTCGAGCTCGGCGGCACCGACCAGAAGTTCAATCTGCTGATGGGCCGTGGTCTGCAGGAGCATTACGGCCAGAAGCCGCAGATCGTGCTGACGATGCCGCTGCTGGAAGGCCTGGACGGCGTCAACAAGATGTCCAAATCGCTGGGTAACTACATCGGCATCAGCGAGCCGGCCATCGACATGGTCACCAAGACCATGAAGGTGGACGACACCTTGATGTGGCGTTGGATCGACCTGCTCAGCTTTGACATCTCCATTGCCGAGGCCGCGCAGCTGCGCGCCGACGTGGAAGCCGGCAAGATCAATCCGCGTGAGATCAAGCTGCGCCTGGCGCGTGAGCTGACCACCCGTTTCCATGATGCTGCTGCAGCCGAGCAGGCCATCGCCGGCTGGAACGCCGCCGTGACCGGGCAGGGCGACATCACCCAGCTGCCGCTGCAGGAAGTCAGCGTGCCGGTCGAAGGTCTGCGTATTGGCACCCTGCTGACGGCCGCCGGCCTTACGCCCAGCAACTCCGAGGCTTCCCGCAAGCTCAAGGAGCGCGCAGTGAAGGTCGACGGCGAAGTCGTAGAAGATGCCCAGACCGTCCTGCAGCCGGGTTTTGAAGGCCTGTTGCAGGTAGGCAAGCGGACCTTCGCCCGTGTCCTGCTGGTAGCAGCGAGCTAAGGCCCAAAGGGCAAGCGAACAGAAGCCCCTCTCCCGGCGGGAGAGGGGTTGGGGAGAGGGTGGGGTAGGGCGAAGCACTCAGGCTTCAGTGCCGAGGAACACCCAATCAGCATGCTGCTCAAGAAGGCGTTCCGCAGACTAATAAGGTGTGCCGACGCAGTTCAGGCCCCTCCCTGCGGGCAATGTGCGAAAGTTCGGAAAAATCCGACTGACCCCCTTCACAAAGTCCTCAAACAAGCACATACTTCACCTCCCCCGTCGCAGGGGTCCTCCAGAGGACGTCAGCGACAGGAAGTTGAAGTTCAACAGCCTCTCAAAAAGGTGTTGACGGAAACGAAAAGCCTGACATAATAGGCGGCTCGCTTCGACGAAAGACCTTCGGGTTTGCCGCAGAAGCAGCAGCGTCAACCGCCTCGAAATGAGGTGTTGACGAAGCGGAAAAGCCGGCTATAATGGTCGGCTCGCTACGACGGAAACG
>NZ_LDJI01000043.1 GCF_001431415.1 Stenotrophomonas humi
GCTACTGGGAGCCTCTCAATTTCTTGGAATTCGGATGGCCGAACGCCGCCTTGCGGCGGCCTTCGGATTGACGCGGCGCTCCAAGCGCCACAGTGGCACCTTCAATGGGTGCCAGGGGCCCTGTTTCCAAGGCCCCCTTGAAATCACCAGCGGTAGTGAGCGAAGGCCTTGTTCGCTTCCGCCATACGGTGGGTTTCTTCACGCTTCTTGATGGCGCCGCCACGGTTTTCCGAGGCATCCAGCAGTTCAGCAGCCAGCTTGCGCGGCATGGTGTTTTCACCACGCTTACGAGCCGAGTCGATCAGCCAACGCATCGCCAGAGCCATCTTGCGCGAAGCGCGCACTTCGACCGGCACCTGATACGTGGCACCGCCGACGCGGCGCGACTTCACTTCGACGCCCGGAGCGACGTTGTCCAGTGCCTTCTGCACCAGCTCAACTGCGTTCGGGTTCTTTTCGCTGATCACGTCCATGGCGCCATAGACGATCTTTTCAGCAACGGACTTCTTGCCGCTCAGCATCACCATGTTGATGAAACGGGCGATGGTTTCGCTTCCGTGCTTGGGATCGGGCAGGACCGAACGCTGGGGAGTATTACCTTTACGTGACATGTCTTATTCCTCAGGCCTTCGGACGCTTGGCGCCGTACTTGGAGCGCGCCTGGCGACGCTTGGCAACGCCGGCGGCATCGAGCGAGCCACGGACGGTGTGGTAACGCACACCCGGCAGATCCTTGACGCGACCGCCGCGGATCAGGACCACGGAGTGCTCCTGCAGGTTATGGCCTTCGCCACCGATGTAGCTGATGACCTCTTCCTGGTTCGTCAGGCGCACTTTGGCAACCTTACGCAGGGCCGAGTTCGGCTTCTTCGGGGTGGTGGTGTACACGCGCGTGCAGACGCCACGGCGCTGCGGGCACTTGTCGAGTGCCGGCGAGGCACTCTTGTAGGTGGTCGCTTGCCGCGGCTTGCGTACCAGCTGGTTGATCGTCGCCATCAGTAGGTTCTTCTGATTGGGGCCGTTAACAACGGCCAAGGATGCGGAAAATGTAAAGCAGGCCAAATTT
>NZ_LDJI01000044.1 GCF_001431415.1 Stenotrophomonas humi
TTACCATCGGCGCAGCTGCATTTCACTTCCGAGTTCGGGATGGGATCGGGTGGTTCCACAGCGCTAATTTCACCAGGAAGACGGTAGGAGCAGCGCGTTGCGCCGGCTCGAATTCGGTTCCCTGCAGGAATGCGGGACCGAGCAAACTCGGTGTCCTGCATGAAAAGTAAAACCCCGCTGCGTTGGCAGCGGGGTTTTGGGTAAAGCCCCTGACGATGACCTACTCTCGCATGGCTTAGGCCACACTACCATCGGCGCAGCTACGTTTCACTTCCGAGTTCGGGATGGGATCGGGTGGTTCCATAGCGCTAATTTCATCAGGGAGACGGTTGGAGCGTCGCCATCCAAGGAACGGATTTAGGCGCCTGCCTCTCATAGATCTTGTGACGTAGCGTGCTCTTGGACTCTATCGACATGTCGTCGGCCAAGGCAACTTGAGGTTATATGGTCAAGCCTCTCGGATCATTAGTATCAGTTAGCTCAATGCATTGCTGCACTTACACACCTGACCTATCAACCACGTAGTCTACATGGTTCCTTTAGGGGGCTTGTGCCCCGGGAAGTCTCATCTTGAGGCGCGCTTCCCGCTTAGATGCTTTCAGCGGTTATCGCTTCCGAACATAGCTACCCGGCAATGCCACTGGCGTGACAACCGGAACACCAGAGGTTCGTCCACTCCGGTCCTCTCGTACTAGGAGCAGCCCCTCTCAAACTTCCAACGCCCATGGCAGATAGGGACCGAACTGTCTCACGACGTTCTGAACCCAGCTCGCGTACCACTTTAAATGGCGAACAGCCATACCCTTGGGACCGACTACAGCCCCAGGATGTGATGAGCCGACATCGAGGTGCCAAACACCGCCGTCGATATGAACTCTTGGGCGGTATCAGCCTGTTATCCCCGGAGTACCTTTTATCCGTTGAGCGATGGCCCTTCCATACAGAACCACCGGATCACTAAGTCCTAGTTTCCTACCTGCTTGATCCGTCGATCTTGCAGTCAAGCACGCTTATGCCTTTGCACACAGTGCGCGATGTCCGACCGCGCTGAGCGTACCTTCGAGCTCCTCCGTTACTCTTTAGGAGGAGACCGCCCCAGTCAAACTACCCACCATACACGGTCCCCGATCCAGATAATGGACCTAGGTTAGAACGTCAAGCACGACAGGGTGGTATTTCAAGGATGGCTCCACTGCAGCTAGCGCCACAGTTTCATAGCCTCCCACCTATCCTACACAGACGAACTCAACGTTCAGTGTAAAGCTATAGTAAAGGTTCACGGGGTCTTTCCGTCTTGCCACGGGAACGCTGCATCTTCACAGCGATTTCAATTTCACTGAGTCTCGGGTGGAGACAGCGCCGCTGTCGTTACGCCATTCGTGCAGGTCGGAACTTACCCGACAAGGAATTTCGCTACCTTAGGACCGTTATAGTTACGGCCGCCGTTTACTGGGGCTTCGATCAAGAGCTTCGCCTTGCGGCTGACCCCATCAATTAACCTTCCAGCACCGGGCAGGCGTCACACCCTATACGTCCACTTTCGTGTTTGCAGAGTGCTGTGTTTTTGATAAACAGTCGCAGCGGCCTGGTTACTGCGACCCTCTTCAGCTATAGCTCGCATGAGCCACCAAAAAGGGTGCACCTTCTCCCGAAGTTACGGTGCCATGTTGCCTAGTTCCTTCACCCGAGTTCTCTCAAGCGCCTGAGAATTCTCATCCTACCCACCTGTGTCGGTTTACGGTACGGTCTGCGTAAGCTGAAGCTTAGGAGCTTTTCCTGGAAGCGTGGTATCAGTGACTTCGTCTTAAAGACTCGTCTCGGTGCTCGGTCTTAAAGGATCCCGGATTTGCCAAAGATCCAAACCTACCGCCTTTCCCCAGGACAACCAACGCCTGGTACACCTAACCTTCTCCGTCCCTCCATCGCACTTACGCGAGGTGCAGGAATATTAACCTGCTTCCCATCGACTACGCATTTCTGCCTCGCCTTAGGGGCCGACTCACCCTGCGCCGATTAACGTTGCGCAAGGAAACCTTGGGCTTTCGGCGTGCGGGTTTTTCACCCGCATTATCGTTACTCATGTCAGCATTCGCACTTCCGATACCTCCAGCAGACTTCTCAATCCACCTTCAACGGCTTACGGAACGCTCCTCTACCGCGTACATATAAATATGCACACCCCAAGCTTCGGTTCACTGCTTAGCCCCGTTAAATCTTCCCCGCAGACCGACTCGACCAGTGAGCTATTACGCTTTCTTTAAAGGGTGGCTGCTTCTAAGCCAACCTCCTGGCTGTCTGTGCCTTTCCACATGGTTTTCCACTTAGCAGTGAATTTGGGACCTTAGCTGTGGGTCTGGGTTGTTTCCCTTTTCACGACGGACGTTAGCACCCGCCGTGTGTCTCCCATACAGTCCGTCTCGGTATTCGGAGTTTGCAATGGTTTGGTAAGTCGCGATGACCCCCTAGCCATAACAGTGCTCTACCCCCGAGAGGATACATATGAGGCGCTACCTAAATAGCTTTCGAGGAGAACCAGCTATCTCCGGGTTCGATTAGCTTTTCACTCCTAATCACAGCTCATCCCCGTCTTTTGCAACAGACGTGGGTTCGGGCCTCCAGTACCTGTTACGGCACCTTCACCCTGGCCATGACTAGATCACCCGGTTTCGGGTCTACTGCCCGCGACTATGCGCCCTTATCAGACTCGGTTTCCCTTCGCCTCCCCTATACGGTTAAGCTTGCCACGAACAGTAAGTCGCTGACCCATTATACAAAAGGTACGCAGTCACTCTTGCGAGCTCCTACTGCTTGTACGCACACGGTTTCAGGATCTATTTCACTCCCCTCTCCGGGGTTCTTTTCGCCTTTCCCTCACGGTACTGGTTCACTATCGGTCGGTCAGTAGTATTTAGCCTTGGAGGATGGTCCCCCCATATTCAGACAGGGTTTCACGTGCCCCGCCCTACTCGTCTTCACTGGAATGGCCCTTTTAAATACAGGGCTATCACCTTCTATGGCCAGTCTTTCCAGACTGTTTTTCTAGAACCATACCAGCTTAAGGGCTGTTCCCCGTTCGCTCGTCGCTACTCAGGGAATCTCGGTTGATTTCTTTTCCTCTGGTTACTTAGATATTTCAGTTCACCAGGTTCGCTTCCAGCAGCTATGTATTCACTGCAGGATACCGCCGGAGCGGTGGGTTTCCCCATTCGGACATTACCGGATCAAAGCTTGTTGCCAGCTCCCCGATACTTTTCGCAGGCTGCCACGTCCTTCATCGCCTCTGACCGCCAAGGCATCCACCGTGTGCGCTTATTCGCTTGACCATATAACCGCAAGTTGCCTTGGGTTATATATATGACCTGGGGGTACAAAGCCCAGATACGAACTATAACGACTCAATTAATAAAGAGACTTATGTCTCTCGCCTTAGCCACGACACGTTTTAGATAGAATCTCAAACGCTCGCTACGTCACAAGTTTTAAAAGAACAGATACCGGCCACAATGCCGATGTCTATAAATTCTTAGTATGCGCCTAACATTCAGAGTGGTGGGTCTGGGTAGACTCGAACTACCGACCTCACCCTTATCAGGGGTGCGCTCTAACCACCTGAGCTACAGACCCAATGTCCGTTTAGCTCTTGGCCGAACACACCGATAAACGTGTGTCGTGTGGTGGAGCCTGTCGGGATCGAACCGACGACCCCCTGCTTGCAAAGCAGGTGCTCTCCCAGCTGAGCTAAGGCCCCGTAATTGGGACTTTTCTACCCCGGCCTGGCCGGTGTAGAACTCTGAATGCAGGTTTCTTGTGAGGACGCCTGACAGGCGATGCTGTCTTGCTCAAAAGGAGGTGATCCAGCCGCACCTTCCGATACGGCTACCTTGTTACGACTTCACCCCAGTCATCGGCCACACCGTGGCAAGCGCCCTCCCGAAGGTTAAGCTACCTGCTTCTGGTGCAACAAACTCCCATGGTGTGACGGGCGGTGTGTACAAGGCCCGGGAACGTATTCACCGCAGCAATGCTGATCTGCGATTACTAGCGATTCCGACTTCATGGAGTCGAGTTGCAGACTCCAATCCGGACTGAGATAGGGTTTCTGGGATTGGCTTACCGTCGCCGGCTTGCAGCCCTCTGTCCCTACCATTGTAGTACGTGTGTAGCCCTGGCCGTAAGGGCCATGATGACTTGACGTCATCCCCACCTTCCTCCGGTTTGTCACCGGCGGTCTCCTTAGAGTTCCCACCATTACGTGCTGGCAACTAAGGACAAGGGTTGCGCTCGTTGCGGGACTTAACCCAACATCTCACGACACGAGCTGACGACAGCCATGCAGCACCTGTGTTCGAGTTCCCGAAGGCACCAATCCATCTCTGGAAAGTTCTCGACATGTCAAGGCCAGGTAAGGTTCTTCGCGTTGCATCGAATTAAACCACATACTCCACCGCTTGTGCGGGCCCCCGTCAATTCCTTTGAGTTTCAGTCTTGCGACCGTACTCCCCAGGCGGCGAACTTAACGCGTTAGCTTCGATACTGCGTGCCAAATTGCACCCAACATCCAGTTCGCATCGTTTAGGGCGTGGACTACCAGGGTATCTAATCCTGTTTGCTCCCCACGCTTTCGTGCCTCAGTGTCAGTGTTGGCCCAGACAGTCGCCTTCGCCACGGATGTTCCTCCTGATCTCTACGCATTTCACTGCTACACCAGGAATTCCACTATCCTCTGCCACACTCTAGTTGCCCAGTTTCCATCGCAATTCCCAGGTTGAGCCCAGGGCTTTCACGACAGACTTAAACAACCACCTACGCACGCTTTACGCCCAGTAATTCCGAGTAACGCTTGCACCCTTCGTATTACCGCGGCTGCTGGCACGAAGTTAGCCGGTGCTTATTCTTTGGGTACCGTCAGAACAATCGGGTATTAACCGACTGCTTTTCTTTCCCAACAAAAGGGCTTTACAACCCGAAGGCCTTCTTCACCCACGCGGTATGGCTGGATCAGGCTTGCGCCCATTGTCCAATATTCCCCACTGCTGCCTCCCGTAGGAGTCTGGACCGTGTCTCAGTTCCAGTGTGGCTGATCATCCTCTCAGACCAGCTACCGATCGTCGCCTTGGTGGGCTCTTACCCCGCCAACTAGCTAATCGGACATCGGCTCATTTATCCGCGCCAGGCCCGAAGGTCCCCGGCTTTCACCCGTAGGTCGTATGCGGTATTAGCGTAAGTTTCCCTACGTTATCCCCCACGAAAAAGTAGATTCCGATGTATTCCTCACCCGTCCGCCACTCGCCACCCAGAGAGCAAGCTCTCCTGTGCTGCCGTTCGACTTGCATGTGTTAGGCCTACCGCCAGCGTTCACTCTGAGCCAGGATCAAACTCTTCACTTAAAATCATGTGTCCGAAGACAAATTACTTTAGCTGCAGAAGTCCAACCACTGGCAACGTTTCGCTTGCATTAAAACAATTGAATCATTGCTTGATTAAACGTCTGCAAGATGGACAGTCATCCACTCCTGCAGGCGTCTTCACAAGATACCTGCGCATACTTTCAAAGAACTTCGAATCAGGCCTCAACGCCGTCTTCGTAGGCTGCGACGTTTCCGTCGTAGCGAGCCGCCCATTATAGCCGGCTTTTCCGCTTCGT
>NZ_LDJI01000045.1 GCF_001431415.1 Stenotrophomonas humi
CGGCGGCGGCGGTGCGTCGACCAGCGTCACCATGACGTTGCGTTCCTTCTCCGCTGCGGCCTTCGGGGCCACGGCAGGAATCAGGAGCATCATCAGAGCTGCCAGATGAAGTGCGATTACAAAGGCAATGCCAGCGATCCGAGGCCAGCTGAGCCCCTTTTCTTTTTCGCTGTCATACCTGCTGTGGAAGACCAGTTGTTCCGTCATGCGCCAAGAACTCGTTAGTGGGGCCGGAACGACACTGTTTTGTCGCCCCTGATTCAGCGGTGCATGACACCGCAGGAACCTCCAAGCTTATACCAATCCTGACCAGCTGCGCATCACAAATACAGCTGTTCAGGCGTTATTCCTGCTTACTTCAGGTTGATGATTTTGTCAGCATCGCCAGGGTTCTTGACACCCTTTGCCTTCGCATCACGCGCGGCCTGCTTGGCTTCGGGAATACGCCCTTCCGCATGCAGGACACGTGCCAGATTCAGATACGTCTCGCCATCCTTGGACAACGGCGCGGCGTTACGCCATGCCTCGATCGCCTGCGGCACCTGTTCGGTGTAGTAGTACGACTGTGCCAGGGCCAGGTAGGTCTGGTAATCCGGCTTGAGGATGCCCTTGGACATACCCTCGTTGATCACCGCAATGACGTCCCGTTCCTTGTTCTCGGTGTTGGCATAGATCGAATACAGCTGCTTGTATTCGCGCTCTTCGGTGAGCTGTCCAGCCGCGCGCAGTTTGTCCATCACTGCAGCGGCCTTGTCCATCTGGTCGGCCTGCATGTACATGCTGGCCAGGTTGAGCTGGGCTTTCTTGTCCGCCGGGTTCCTGGCTGCCAGGGCTTCGGCTTCCTTGACCGCTTCACCGGTCTGGCCGGCTTCGGCGTAGGCAGCCATCAGCAGCTGGTTCCAGTTGTCCTTCGGCTCGGGCGAAGCGGCGATGGCCGCCTTCAGCACCGGGATGGCCTCGGCGTACTTTTCGCTCTGGTACAGCGCCTGGCCCTTGATGATCTGCTCTTCGGGCTTGTTCGACTTGGACTCGGCGAAGTACTTGTCCAGGTTGGCCAGGCCTTCGGCGTACTGGTCGTCCTGCAGCTGCAGCTGGGCCAGCATCAGCAGGGCCTGGTAGTGGCCGTTGTTGTCCAGGGCGTTGAGGGTGATGGCCTGCTGCAGGTACTGCTTGGCAGCGGCGTTGTCTTCCAGGTTGTAGGCGGCCTGCGAAGCCAGCTGGTTGGCAACGGCCTTGTCGTATTCGTTGGCGTCGGCAGCGGCGATGATTTCATCGGCCAGCGTGCGGGTTTCCGCGTACTCGTCCTTGTTGTAGGCGTCGAACAGCTTCTTCAGCTTGCCGCCCATCTTCGAGGAAGCCTTGACCTTGGGTTCTTCACGGGTGGCTTCCGGGAACAGCACTTCGGCCTTGGCCGAACCACGATTGCCACGTTCGCTGCGCTCACTGGAACGCGACTGCGCCGAAGCGTCAGCCACCACAACACCACCAAGCGCGGTCGCGATGAGAACGGAAAGCACGGCTTGTTTAGGGCTGCGGAAGATCATGGTTCACCTCATTGAAACCGCCGGGGCGGCAAGAATTCAGACAATCGGAATGAAACCGAGCTCGCAAACGTATCAGAAAATATTTGACGGAGAAATCACTTCCGTTGGTGTACTGCAACAATCTTCCGTGTCATCCGCATTTCGGCGTCACTCCGGATTGCCGCGCCTGCCGATAAACCGGCTCCAGCGCGGGCACATCACGCTGCAATTCACGGATGCGATTGGCCGGGTCCGGGTGGGTGGACAACCACTGCGGGGAGCGGTTTCCGCTGGCGGCCATCATGTTCTGCCACAGGTTGACCGCCTGCGCTGGATCAAAGCCGGCCTGGGCCATCAACCGCTGACCAACCTCGTCAGCCTCGTTTTCCTGGGTGCGTGAGCCGGGCAGCAGCACCAGAGCCTGAGCACTCATGCCACCGAGTTGACTGACGGTGCTGGCGGCCGCATTGCCGTAGGCAGCGCCAGCAAGTGCGCTTGCCACCTGCAGCAGACCCGAGGTACCGAGCTGCTTGGTGATGCGTTCTTCGTGATGGCGCGAAATCACATGGCCGATTTCATGGCCGATCACAGCAGCCAATTGATCCTGGTTGCGCGCCACGGTGAAGATGCCGGTGTTCACCCCGACCTTGCCGCCGGGCAGGGCGAAGGCATTGGGTTCCTTGTCGACAAAGACGGCGGTTTCCCAACGTACGCCACGGTACTGTGGTGGCAGCTGCGCGACGAGTGCATTGACCACGCATTGCACATAGGCGTTCTGCCTGCCGTCGCGGTTGACGGTCTGCTTGGCCTTGGTTTCGGCAAATGCCTGGGCACCCAGCTGATCCAACTGCTGTTGGGAAACACCACCTACCACCTGACGACGGCCGGTGGGGGACGTGGTGGTCGCACAGGCGCTGAGGACCAGTGCTGCGGTAATGGCGAGGATGACGGCTTTCATGGAAGAACCCCCACATTCATGACTGCAGTGTGCGAGCCCACGGCTTAATTTTTCGTCAATCGCGGAAGAATCATTGCGCGCCGAAAAACACCAGTGCCGCCAGGGCGATGGCGTTGTTGATCGCGTGTGCGCCAATCGCGGCCCAGAGCGTGCCGGTACGGCGATACAACCAGGCAAACGCGGCGCCCATTCCGCCGTAGATCAACCACAGCTGCAGCATCGCCGGCAGGGTATTGGGGCTGGTGCCGGGGATTTCGTGGACCAGGGCGAAGGCGGCGCTGCTCAGCAGCATGCCCAGCCACGGCCGGTCCGCCGCCCACAGGCGTCCAAAGAACACGCGCCGGAACAGCAGTTCTTCGTAGGCCGGTGCCAGAAACACCGCAAAGGCCACCAGGAAAGCGGGGTACTGGGCCAGCGCCTGTTCCATCAACGGCAGGTTGGTCGGCACTGGCTCGATGCCCATTTGCTTGGCAAGCATGCCGATCAGGCTGCTGCCGGCGAACACCCCGGCAGCCACCAGCACGGTCCAGCCCCAGGTCGACGCCCGCAACGCGGCCTGTCGCGACTGCATGCGTTCGCCTGGCGTGGCACGACGGCGCCAGAAGTACAGCAGCAACGCCGCACCGCCGGTGCCGATCAGGGCGATCAGCATCTGTGCCAAGGCGCCGGGTTGGCCCATCAAGGCAGCCATGTCCGCCGCTGCCGGAGCGCCGTTGCCGTTGCGGGCCGCCGCCATGCCGACCTCGATGCCGCGCCACACGCCCCAGGCCAGGCTGCAAGCCAGGCTCAAGCCCAACAACGCACCGATGGCTATCAGCAGATCAATGCCGAAGCCTGCCACCGGTGAACCCGGACGACGAGCGACGGGTGGCAACGAGGGCGTAGGGGAAGTAACCGGAACCGTGGGAGGGAGGGACATCGCAGACCTGTGGGTAGCAGCGGACGGGCAAAAAAAAACGGGCGCCGCGAGAAGCAGGCGCCCGCTGTTACGTCTGGATTGTGTCAGATATCCAGATTCATGACCTTCAACGCATTGTCCTCGATGAAGTCACGGCGCGGCTCGACCACATCACCCATCAGGGTGCTGAAGATCTGGTCGGCTTCCACCGCGTCCTCGATGCGGACCTGCAGCAGGCGGCGCGTATCCGGATTGACCGTGGTATCCCACAACTGCTCCGGATTCATTTCACCCAGACCCTTGAATCGCTGGATCTGGCGGCCCTTCTTGGCTTCTTCCATCAGCCAGGCCTGGGCCTGGGTGAAGCCGGTCACCTCAGCACTCTTGTTGCCACGGCTGATGGTGCCGCCCTCGCGGATCAGACCGTGCAGCAGCTGCGAAGCCTGGTGCAACGGACGCAGTTCGCCGGATTCAAATGCGGACAGCGGCAGCACCTGGATATGCTCTTCGCCCATGTGACGGCGGGTAACCAGCACGGCGGCGGGGCGCTGCTCGTTCGGCTCCTGCAGCTCCAGGGTGAAACGCGGCGTGCCCAGGCTGCCCTGGTTCAAGCGCTTGGCCAGTGCATCCAGGCCTTCGCCTTCGCCCGCGCTGCTCAGGTGCTGCAGGTCCATCGGGGTGAAATCGACCAGCGCTTCCAGCACCTGACGATCGTAGCGGTGCGAATTGCGATCAATGGCGTCCTGCGCGCTGGCGTAGGTCAGCAGCAGTTTTTCCAGTGCCACACCTTCGATCGGCGGCTCGCCGCTGGCCGGTGTCAGCGCTGCGTTTTCCACCGCACTGTTGGCCAGGTAGGCATCCAGCGCCGGGTCGTCCTTGAGGTACAGCTCGGTCTTGCCCTGCTTGATCTTGTACAGCGGCGGCAGGCCGATGTAGACATAACCACGCTCGATCAACTCCGGCATCTGACGGTAGAAGAACGTCAACAGCAGCGTACGGATGTGCGCGCCGTCGACGTCGGCGTCGGTCATGATGATGATCTTGTGGTAGCGCAGCTTGTCCGGGTTGTACTCGTCGCGGCCAATGCCGGTGCCCAATGCGGTGATCAGCGTACCCACCTGGTCCGAGGCCAGCATGCGGTCGAAACGGGCACGTTCCACGTTGAGGATCTTGCCGCGCAGCGGCAGCACCGCCTGGTTCTTGCGGTTGCGGCCCTGCTTGGCCGAGCCACCTGCCGAGTCACCCTCGACGATGAACAGTTCCGACAGCGCGGGATCCTTTTCCTGGCAGTCAGCCAGCTTGCCCGGCAGGCCTGCGATATCCAGCGCGCCCTTGCGGCGGGTCAGGTCGCGGGCCTTGCGCGCAGCTTCACGGGCGCGCGCGGCATCGACGATCTTGCCGGCGATGGCCTTGGCTTCGGTCGGGTTTTCCTGCAGGAATTCTTCCAGCTTCGCGCCGAAGGCGTTTTCCACCGCCGGGCGCACATCCGAGCTGACCAGCTTTTCCTTGGTCTGGCTGGAGAAGCTCGGGTCAGGCACCTTGACCGACAACACCGCGATCATGCCTTCGCGCATGTCATCGCCGGTCAGGTTGATCTTGGCCTGCTTGGCGATGCCGTTCTGCTCGATGTAGTTGTTCAGTACACGCGTCAGCGCACCACGGAAACCGGCCAGGTGGGTGCCGCCATCCTTCTGCGGGATGTTGTTGGTGAAGCAGTACATCGTTTCCTGGTAGGAATCGGTCCACTGCAGCGCCACTTCGACGACGATGCCGTTGTGCTCGCCGGTCACCGAGATCACGTTCGGATGCAGCGGCGTCTTCACCTGCGCCAGGTGCTCCACGAAACTCTTGATGCCGCCTTCGTAATGGAAATCGTCACGGCGACCTTCGCCACGCTCGTCGATCAGAACGATCTTGACGCCGGAGTTCAGGAACGAAAGCTCGCGCAGGCGGCGCGCCAGGATTTCGTAGTGGAATTCCACGTTGTCGTGGAACGCCGTCGTCGACGGCCAGAAGCGCAGGGTGGTACCGCGCTTGGTGCTGGTTTCCAGCTGCTTGAGCGGGGTGACTGCCGCGCCGTGGCTGTATTCCTGCTGGTAGTGAAAACCGCCCTGGTAGATGTCCAGCAACAGCTTTTCCGACAAGGCGTTGACCACGCTGACACCAACGCCGTGCAGGCCGCCGGAAACCTTGTAGCTGTTGTCGTCGAACTTGCCGCCGGCATGCAGGACGGTCATCACCACTTCGGCCGCGGAAACCTCGCGGTCGAGCTTCTTGCTCATCTGCTCGTGCTTGCCGGTGGGAATACCGCGGCCGTTGTCCGAGACCGAGACCGAGTTGTCGGCGTGGATCGTGACCACGACGCTGTCGGCATGACCGGCCAAGGCTTCGTCGATGGAGTTGTCGACAACCTCGAACACCATGTGGTGTAGACCGGTGCCGTCGTGGACGTCACCGATGTACATGCCGGGTCGCTTACGAACAGCTTCCAAGCCTTCCAAAGCGGTGATGCTGTTGGCGTCGTAGTTGCCGTTATTGGCCGGGATGTTCTGTTCTTCGGTCATTGCGCTGGCCATGGGCTCCGCAGGTCACGCACCGGCCCCGGAGGGCAGATGCATGAGAGATAGGGGATTGCGTACCGATTATACCCGCCGGGCAGATTTCCGCCCTGAAGGGTCAATTGACCGCCAGAACCGTGCCATGTTCCACGTGGAACACCGTTGCCGGGCGCAGTTCAGACGCCAGCGCCGGAGGGGTTTCCGTCGCAGTGATGAATACCTGTGCCGGGGTTGCAGCCAAACGCTGCAGCACCCGCTGTTGGTGATTCCGGTCCAGTTCCGAACCCAGATCATCCAGCGCAATGACCGGCCATTCGCCACGTTGCGCCGCATAGTCGTCCGCCTGCGCCAGCAGACACGCCAGCGCCGTGAGCTTGGCCTGGCCACGTGAAAGTGCATCGCGCCCAGGAATCTGCGTGAAACCCACGGTCCAATCCGCCCGATGCGGTCCAACCGACGTGTATCCCATCACCCGGTCACGGTCCCGCGCCAATAACAGTGCATCGGCCAGCGACATTTCATTGCGACGCCAACCCGGCTGAAGTTCCATGGTCTGCAATTGCAGACTCGGCGCCAATTCGGCCGCCAGGGTGACCGCGCGTTCCTGCAGACGATCCAGATACTGCTGCCGCCGCGATGTGAGCGGCGTTCCGGCCTGCGCCAGCTCCGAGTCCCAGGCATCCAGCTGCTTTCCCGGTGCTCCGGCTTTGAGCAGGGCGTTGCGCTGCTTCAAGGCTCGCGTGTAACGGCGCCAAAGCGGAAGGAAGTCTGGTTCCACGTGGAACAAACCCCAATCAACGAAGCGCCGACGCGGTTCACTGCCGCCACTGACCAGTGCATGGCTGCCCGGCTCGAACGTCACGACCGCCAATGCGGCGCATAACGTACCCAGCTGTGGAACATCCTCGCCATCCAGTCGGCCTTTCCAGGTTTGGCCGCTGTGGCGCAACCCGGCACGGCGCAATACGCCCCCTGCATCGGTGCCTTCCTGCCATTCCACGAAAACGTCCAGGTTTTCCGCGCCTTTCTGCACAAGACCATCGCGCACGCGCCCGCGAAAGCTTCGGCCATAAGCCATCAGATGCAGGGCTTCCAGCAAGCTGGTCTTGCCCGCGCCATTGGCACCGGTGATCAGGTTGATACCAGGACGGGGGACCAGTTCCACCGAATCGAACCGGCGTACGCGGTTCAAGGCAACACGGACGATATGCATTGACGCTCAAGGAAAGTCGCGATGCCGCTACGACGCTCGTGGCTGGCAGAGGCGCAGCTTAAAGCATCCGCCCCCCGAAGGTTCTGCTATCCCAATCTGCTTGAACGACTCCACGTGGAACAGGCGAGATTTCTTCAAATCTGGCAGACGGCGGCAGTACAACCTTTGCAGATTTCACAGAATCTTGCCCCAAAAGCAGGAAAGGACAGCTCTGGGGGCAAGCCCTGTGTATAAGTAGGTCAACCTGTGGATAAAAAGAGGCCTTGATACCCCGCACCAGCTTATCCACAGCTATCCACAGGCTGGAAGGGCAGTTTTACAGGGGGTTTCATACCCAATTATATTATTAATAACAACAACTTAGACTACTTCTACATAAAATCTGGCTCTACCATCACCACCATGCTTTAGATTTATTCTCAGATTTAAAGCATAGAGCTACGGGAAACCGTTCCCGGAAGCAGGGCAAAAGCAGGGCTTTGTTTCTTTGAATTCTGGGGTGTCCACTCCAGCTGCGTCGCTCGGAATTCACGAAATAGAGGGTCGGTTTGAAAACTGCTTCTTTCCTCCTTTTGCCGCGATAGCGAATCTCGTCCTTTCTGGCTCTCTCGCTGGCCACGGTGCTTCTGAAATTGAGCATTTCTTGGTTCTGAAGAGCCTGGAATAGGTCACTCCGGACCAGTGAGACCAACGTGGCTCCAGACGTGACCGTTTCAGGGAAGAAATCAGGGTCTGGATGCGAACCTTGCCGACAACCACAGCAAAAGGAACGTCAGCAGAGTTCTCCAGAACAAGCGTCTTTCTGGGCTGTCCATGAAACGCAGGTTTTCGGACACGGATGCTTCGATCGATTGGGTTGCGAATGCTCGCAGGGCACAGGGCAGGAGGGCCTACGGCTCTATTTACCGCTGGACGACTTCACCGTCGGCGGGTTGTTATCGGTACGGCGGCAACACCGGAAACCAGGGCTCCAATCGGAGACCAATAGATTCCAAGTGCGGATGAGCTCAGAACCATTGGTTCCACGTGGAACGTAGCTTCACTGGAAACCCATTGAACATTGCCTGCAGGTTGCCGCACAAAGCACGGCACCAAGCCGGCACTTCTCGGATTCGGGGCACAAAAAACCCGGCTTTCGCCGGGTTTCTCGATGTTCCACGTGGAACGTCAGTTAGAGACGCAACGGCATCACCACGTGACGTGACTTCTCGCTGCTGGCTTCACGTACCAGCGCCGAGGAGTTGGAATCGCGCAACTGGATCACAACGTGCTCGTCGCGCAATGCCGATAGGGCATCCAGCAGGTAGTTCACGTTGAAGCCGATGGCCAGGTCGCTAACCTCGGTGTCGGCTTCGATTTCTTCCTGCGCTTCTTCCTGTTCCGGATTGTGCGCACTGAGTTTCAGCTGCCCCGGGGTCACTTCGACGCGGACGCCGCGGTACTTTTCGTTCGACAGGATCGCGGCGCGCTGCAACGAGGCCCGCAACATCTCGCGATCAACCTTCACTTCGCGATCGGCACCGATCGGAATCACGGCTTCGTAATCCGGGAAACGGCCGTCGATCAGCTTGGAGGTGAAGGTCACATCGTCGCGCTTGACGCGGATGTGGCTGCGGCCAACTTCCAACTCCACTTCGCGATCGCCGCCTTCCAGCAGGCGTTGCAGCTCGGTCACGCCCTTGCGAGGCACGATGATCTGACGCTTGCCGGTGCTGGTTTCCAGCGATGTTTCGCACAACGCCAGGCGATGGCCATCGGTGGCCACACAACGCAGGGTCTTGTCGCGCAGATCAAACAACAGGCCGTTGAGGTAATACCGGACGTCCTGCTGGGCCATCGCAAATGCGGTGCGTTCGATCAGTTCTTTCAACGCCGCTTCCGGCACGGCAACGCGCTCGGTGGCTTCGACTTCGTCAACCGACGGGAAATCATTGGCCGGCAACGTCGCCAGAGTGAAGCGGCTGCGACCGGCCTGCACGGTGATCTTGTCGCCTGTCTGCGAAACCGTGATGCGGCTGCCGTCGGGCAGGGCACGGATGATTTCGAACAACTTGCGTGCCGGAATCGTGGTTTCACCGTCCTGGGCGTCTTCGACCGCGATGCGGGAGACCATCTCCACTTCCAGGTCAGTACCGGTCAACGACAACTGACCGCCCTGCACCTGAACCAGAAAATTGGCCAGAACCGGCAGAGTCTGGCGGCGTTCAACCACGTTGACGACCTGGGCCAACGGCTTGAGAAAGGCTTCGCGCTGCAGTGTGAAACGCATGTGGTTTCGTGCCCCTATGCTCTTAAAAGATGTGGGATAAATCTAAAGCTTGGTGGTGCTGGTAGAGCCAGATTTGGCCTAAAACCAACTTAAATATTTGTTTTTAAAGGGTTTATATGCATTGAAACCCTTGTACTACTGGCCCGGAACCGGAGGGTGAAGCTGTGGATAAATTTGGCGCTGAAAAGAAACCTGATTTTATCCACAGATTCTCCCGCGTTTACCCCCGAATCATGCACCGTTTTGTGCGATGACGCCTCTGCGTCGTCGGTGCATCATTCGTCCCGCTTCCCGCCCTTACCTCCGGTGACCTGATGACTGACTCACGCAACCTGGCCATGCGCCCGTCCCCCGGTCTTCCCGAAACCGCTACTCGCTGAGTTTGCGGATGAGTTTGTCCCAGTCCTCGCGAAGCTTGCCGTCGGCTTCCATCAGCGTTCTGATCTGGCGGCAGGCGTGCAGCACGGTGGTGTGGTCGCGGCCGGCAAAGGCATCGCCGATTTCAGGCAGGCTGTGTTCGGTCAGCTCCTTGGTCAGCGCCATCGCGACCTGGCGCGGCCGGGCCAGCGAACGGGTACGGCGCTTGGAGAGCAGATCCTTGATCTGCAGCCCGTAGTAATCGGCCACGATCTTCTGGATGTTGGGAATGCTGATCGCCTGCTGCTGGGCACGCAGCAGATCGCGCAGGGTTTCCTGGGCAAATTCGGTGGTGATGGCGCGGCCGGTGAAGTTGGCGCGTGCGGTCAGCGTGTTGAGCGCACCTTCCAGATCACGCACGTTGGAGCGCATCTTCTTGGCAATCAGGAATGCCACGTCATCCGGGATTTCAGCGCCACGTTCCAGTGCTTTTGCCAGCACGATGGCGGCACGGGTTTCAAAGTCCGGCGGTTCGATGGCCACCGACAAACCCCAGGCCAGGCGCGATTTCAGGCGCGCTTCCAGGCCTTCCACTTCGCGCGGATAGCGATCGCAGGTCAGGATGATCTGCTGCTTGCCATCGAACAAAGCGTTGAAGGTGTGGAAAAACTCTTCCTGGGTGCGGTCCTTGCCGGCGAAGAACTGGATATCGTCGATCAGCAGCGCGTCCACCTGCTGGAACTGGCGCTTGAACTGGTCCATGGTCTTTTCCTGCAGCGCCCGGATCATGGCGCTGAAGAACTGTTCCGAACGCAGATAGAGCACTTTCGCCGCCGGATTGGCCTGGCGCATCGCATTGCCGGCCGCCAGCATCAGGTGGGTTTTACCCAGGCCGGTGCCGCCGTACAGCAGCAACGGATTGTGCGCGCGGTCGCCCGGCTTCTGCGCCGCCTGGAACGCCGCCGCCAGACCCAGCTGGTTGCTGCGGCCTTCGACGAAGTTGGCGAAGGTGTAATGCGAATCAAGATTGCCGTTGAACGGCACCACCGGGGCAGCAGGCGCGGCCGGGAAACCGGCCGGGATCGCGATCGGCGCCGGTTCCGGCGCACGCGGGCGGGAACCAATCTCCAGGATCACCTCGCCGAAACCGGCGAAATGGGCTAGCAGTTCGGCAATACGCGGCAGGTAGCGCTCGCGCACCTGCTCGACAATGAAGGCATTGGGCGCGTACAGCACGAGGCTGTCGGCACGTTGGTCGGCCTGTAACGGCTTCAACCAGGTGTGGACATCTTCGGGCGGGAATTCCGCCTCCAGACGTTCAAGGCAAAGAGACCATGCATCCATCAGAAATAATCTTCAAAGGCCTTGTCAGCCGGGCGCAGAAAGCCGCCGGGCCACAGGCCGGAAAGGGGGAAAGTGGATGGCGCAGACTACCACCGCCGGCCGGATGCGGGAATGCTTGTCCCCGATTTATTCACAGGATCATCCACAAGCTATGCACCGGCCTGTGAACTCCATGCGCTGAGTAGGCTTGACGAGGCAGGGGGGAGGTCTATAGAATTTCCGGTTCTTTCCGTCTCATTCATACAGGTGCCCCCATGGCCACCAAGCGCACGTTCCAACCCAGCAACCTCAAGCGCAAGCGCGATCACGGCTTCCGCGCTCGTATGAAGACCGCTGACGGCCGCAAGATTCTGTCGCGTCGCCGCGCCAAGGGTCGCAAAGTCCTCAGCGCTTGATTGCGTTGCCGCTCCCGGCGGCAAATGCAAATCCGATCGTGAGCAGTGACTTCCCGCGCAAGCGATTCCCTCGCTCTGCGCGGGTTCGTACGCGTGCCGAATATTCAACGGTCTTCAACGGTGCCCGCCGTGTGTCCGACCCGCTGATGACACTCCACTGGCTGAAGAGGGAAACCCCCGCTCGGCTGGGTATGGCTGTGTCACGGAAGGTCGATACACGTGCGGTCGGCCGTAACCGTATCAAGCGTGTGTTGCGCGATGCAACACGCCATCTTTTGCCGTGTCTGGCGCCTGGCGATTTTGTCGTCGTCGCCCGTTCCGCGGCAAAGACCGCCGACAACCAGCAGATCCGCGAGGCGTTTGAACGCCTGTTGCGCCGTGCTGGTGCATTGCCCCCTGCGGGCATGGGCGGCACAATGCCGCCGCGCGAGGGCGTCAATCCTCTTCCTTCTTTGAACGCGCCGGAAACTTCCTCCGGCGGAGCCGAGCCTGCCTGCTGATGAACCAGACCCGTGTATTCCTGATTTTTGCCTGGCTGATGGTGGCGGTGCTGCTCTGGATGGAATGGGGTCGCGAGAAGAACGCGCCGGACCCGGCCACCGTCGCCGCAGCACAGCTGGCTGTCCCGGCCGCCACCGATGCGGACCTGGCACCGCCGACCGCCGGTAACGTGCCGCAGGCCACTGTGCCGGGCCAGGCACCTGCCGCTGCTGGTGTGGAAGCGACGACCGGCGCCGCCGCGCCGCGTGTGACCGTCACCACCGACGTGCTCAAGCTGGTGCTGGATGGCCGCAGCGTGCTCGATGCCGATCTGCTGCAGTTCCCGCAGACCAAGGCCGCCGGCAGCCCGCCGGTACAGCTGCTCACCGAAGACAAGGCGCATCCGTACAGCGCCACCGCCGGTTGGGCCAGCCAGGCCAACTCGCCGGTACCCGGTGCCACCGGCTTCCAGCCGGCACAGGGTGTGACCGACGTGGTGCTGGCCGATGGCCAGGCCGAAGTGCAGGTGCCGTTCGTATGGAATGGCCCCAACGGCGTCAGCATCCACCGTACCTACACCTTCAAGCGTGGCGATTACGCCATCAGCGTGAAGGATGAAGTGGTCAATACCGGCACCACGCCGTGGCAGGGCTACGTGTTCCGCAAGCTCGACCGCGTGCCGCCGGTGATCACCAAGGGCATGACCAACCCGGATTCCTTCAGTTTCAACGGCGCGACCTGGTACAGCCCGGAAGAGGGTTACGAGCGTCGCGCATTTGCGGATTTCCTGGACGACGGCAAGCTCAACCGCACCATCACCGGTGGTTGGGCTGCAATGCTGCAGCACCACTTCTTCACCGCGTGGATTCCGCAGGCTGACCAGTCGTCGTTGTACCTGCTGGAGCAGAACGGTCCGCGTCATGTGATCGAAGCGCGCGGCCCGGGTTTCACCGTGGCCCCGGGGCAGAAGGTCAGCACCCAGGCACGCCTGTGGGTGGGCCCGAAGCTGGTCAACCAGATCGCCAAGGAAGACGTGAAGGGCCTGGACCGCGTGGTCGACTACAGCCGTTTCTCGTTGATGGCGGTGATTGGCCAGGGCCTGTTCTGGGTGTTGAACCAGGTGCACAAGCTGGTCGGCAACTGGGGCTGGGCGATTGTCGGCCTGGTGATCCTGCTGAAGATGGTGCTGTTCCCGCTGGCCAATGCGCAGTTCAAGTCGCAGGCCAAGATGCGCAAGTTCCAGCCGCGCATCGCGCAGCTGAAGGAGCGCTACGGCGACGACAAGCAGAAGTTCCAGACAGCGATGATGGAGCTGTACAAGAAGGAAAAGATCAATCCGCTGGGCGGCTGTCTGCCGCTGCTGATCCAGATGCCGATCTTCTTCGCCCTGTACTGGGTGCTGGTGGAATCGGTGGAACTGCGTCAGGCACCGTGGATGGGCTGGATCCAGGACCTGACCGCGCGTGACCCGTACTTCATCCTGCCGCTGATCAACATCGCCGTGATGTGGTTCACCCAGAAGCTGACGCCGGCCGTGGGCATGGACCCGATGCAGCAGAAGATGATGCAGTTCATGCCGCTGGTATTCGGCGTGATGATGGCCTTCATGCCGGCCGGTCTGGTGTTGTACTGGGTCGTCAACGGCAGCCTGAGCCTGCTGCAGCAGTGGTTGATGATCAAGAAGCACGGCCAGGATGTCCCGGCCAAGGTCGAAGCCAAGTAATCGTGAAAGCCCGCCGCAAGGCGGGCTTTTCGCATGCGGCGTTAGAATCGCCGGCACCTGCTTTCGCTGAAACAACCCGAGCTCGCCATGCCCCGTGTGTCGTTGTCGCCCCGCCTGCTGTTGCCCTCACTGCTGCTGACCCTGGCCATTGCCGCCTGCAGCAGGAACGAAGCAGCGCCACCGGCCTCGGAGACGGTGACCCAACCCAGCGCGCAGGCCGCCGCTGCGGCGGACCCTGCGGCGGCACCGTTGCTGACATCACTGCAGAAGCTGCTCGACGGGCATCGCCGGATCATCGTGTTGCTGGCCGATGAAGCGCAGCAGTCGGCGGCTGACCGCACGACCTCCAGCCGCGTCGGCCAGCAGTTGTTCCATGATGGCCTGGAGCAACGCCTGGCCATCGCCGCGCAGTTCGACACGCTGCTGCGCAGCGCCAGTGCACAACGTTTCGCCACGCTGGGCACGGTGCTGGATTACATCGAATCCTCGCCGGAGTTGTACGACGCCGATCGTCTGGCGTTCCGTGAAATCCTGCGCGACCTGCATGCGCGCGTGGGTGCGGATTCGTCGTTGCCGGCGGTGAAGCTGCACCAGCGCATCGGCGAGGACCTGGAAGCGCTCGATGAGATCGAGCGCAACTACAACCAGGAAATCACCCGCATCTTCAGCCGCTTCGAGCGCACCCGCGCCATCGAGTTGAAGCGCGAGAAGTGGGACGACTACATCGCACACCTGCGCACGCAATACAGCCGCGAAGCGATCCTGCGCGACTACGGCGTGATCGAGCCGTACCCGATGTCGATGAAGGACAGCGAGCGCGAGATATTCGGCCGCGACCTGCCGGCCAAGACCGTGGTGCTGACCTTCGACGATGGCCCGCACAAGGCCTACACCGATGAAGTGGTGGCCATCCTCAAGCGCTACGACGTGCCCGGTGTGTTCTTTGAAGTAGGGCGCAACCTCGGCGCGGTGCAGGCCGATGGCCAGGTGAAACTGGGGCCGATGGCGGGCATCAGCCGCAACCTGATGGAGCAGGGTTACGCAGTGGGTAATCACAGCCTCACCCATGCGCAGTTGTCGCGAACCAGCGGCGATGCGCTGCGCGAGCAGGTGCTGGCCACCGATACGCTGCTCAAGGGGGTGGATAACCGCCGCGCGCCGTTGTTCCGCTTTCCGTATGGCGCGCGCAATGCCGAAGGCCTGCAGCTGCTGAACGAGGCCGGGTTGAAATCGATCATGTGGAACATCGATTCGATGGACTGGGCCGACCCGGTGCCGGAATCGATCGTGCAGCGCGTGGTCGACCAGGTACAGAAAGAGCAGAAGGGCATCATCCTGTTCCATGACATCCACGACCGCGCGGTGAAGGCGCTGCCGCAGATCCTGGACCAGCTGATTGCCGACGGTTACCAGTTCGCCGGTTGGAACGGCCGTGATTTCAGCGTCAGCCGTGCACGCAAGGGCGCTGGCAAGGATGCCACCGTCACCACCGGCTACGAAAAATCCTGGGCGATTGTGATTGGCATCGATGACTACGCCAAATGGCCGAAGCTCGAATACGCCGGACGTGATGCGCAGTCCATCGCCGATACGCTGACCGGACAGTTCGGTTTCCCGTCCTCGCAGGTGATCGTGCTGAAGAACCAGCAAGCCACGCGCAACAACATCCTGGCCGCGTTCCATGATCGCCTGGCCGATGACCGCACCGGCAAGAACGATCGTGTGTTCGTGTTCTTTGCCGGCCACGGCGCCACCCGCCAGCTCGCGTCCGGTCGCGACCTGGGTTACATCATTCCGGTGGATTCAGACCCCAACGAGTTCGCCACCGATGCCATTGCGATGACCGACATCCAGAACATCGCCGAGAGCATGCAGGCCAAGCACGTGATGTTCGTGATGGATGCCTGCTACAGCGGACTGGGTTTGACCCGTGGCGGAGCGACGTCTTCCTCGTTCCTGCGTGAGAACGCCCGTCGCAGTGCACGGCAGATGCTGACCGCTGGCGGTGCCGATCAACAGGTGGCCGACAGCGGCCCGAATGGCCATTCGGTATTCACCTGGGTGCTGCTGCAGGCGCTGGGCGGCAAGGGTGACCTCAACGGCGATGGCCTGATCACCGGTACCGAACTGGCGGCCTATGTGGCGCCTGCCGTTTCAGCAGTGTCGCGACAGACGCCGGCCTTCGGCAGCCTGCCGGGTTCGCAGGGCGGTGAGTTCGTGTTCCAGGTGCCGGACAGCCAGGAGTTCCTCAACGCGGATACGCGCCAGCTGTCGGCCGACGCCATCGCGCTCAACAACCGTGTCGATGCAGTGCAGGAAGCCAAGGCAGAAGGCGAAACGCCGGTGACCGTGGCCGACCTGCAGGGCGGCAGCAACACGCTGGTGGTGCCGGCGGCGGCGCCGACATCGGATCGCCAGCGCGCGCAGCAGGCCAATGACCGCGGCCTGCAGTTGTATCGGGAAAAGCGCTACGACGAAGCGGTCGCGCAGTTCACCGAAGCCCTGAAGCTGCGCCCGGATTTCGCCCTGGCGGCGAACAACCTGGGGTTCGTCTACTACCGCCAGCAACGTTATGCCGAAGCGGCGCGCTGGCTGGAGAACACCTTGAAGATCGATCCATCGCGCGCGGTGGCCTATCTCAACCTCGGCGATGCCTACTTCCATGTGGGTGACAAGGCCAGGGCGAAGCAGGCGTATACCACCTACCTGGAGCTGCAGCCGCAAGGCAGCGGCGCGACGCAGGCACGTTCGCAACTGCAGAAGCTGTAAACCATGAATCATCTGTCCAGCGGCGAAACCATCGTTGCCATTGCCAGCGGCGCAGCCGCGGGCGGCGTCGGCATGTTGCGGGTGTCCGGCCCCAGTTCGTTGCGTATCGCCGTTGCACTGGGATGCCCACCGCTGAAGCCGCGGCACGCGCATTACGCGAAATTCCGCGACGCGGCCGCAGAGGTGATCGATGACGGCATCGCGCTGTACTTCCCCGGCCCGCGCAGCTTCACCGGCGAGGACGTGGTGGAACTGCAGGGCCACGGCAGCCCGGTCGTACTGCGACAACTGCTTGCCCGGTGCATCGAACTGGGCGCACGCCAGGCGCGCGCCGGCGAGTTCAGCGAACGGGCCTTCCTCAACGGCAAGCTCGACCTGGCCCAGGCCGAAGCCATCGCCGACCTGATTGCCGCCGGTGACGTGCGCGCCGCGCGCGCTGCGCGGCGTTCCCTGGATGGCGTGTTCTCGCGCCGCGTGGAAGACGTCGGCGAGCAACTCGTGCGCCTGCGCATCCATGTTGAAGCCGCCATCGATTTCGCTGACGAACCGCTGGATACGTTGGGCGGTGCGCAGGTGCGGGCTGGCGTGGAGCAGGCCCGCGCGCTGTTGGAGCAGCTGCGCATCGATGCCGAGCGTGGCCGCAAGCTGCGCGATGGTCTGCACGCGGTGTTGATCGGCCCACCCAACGCGGGCAAGAGTTCGTTGCTCAATGCGCTGGCCGGCAGTGAGCGCGCCATCGTCACCGACATCGCCGGTACTACCCGCGACACGCTGCGCGAAACCATCCGCATCGACGGACTGGAGCTGGAACTGGTCGATACCGCAGGCCTGCGTGAAGGTGGCGATGCGATCGAACGCGAAGGCATGCGCCGTGCCCGCGCCGAGATGCAGCGCGCGGATCTGGCCATCGTGGTGCTGGATGCACGCGATCCCGAGGCGGGTCGGCAGGCGGTTGGCGATGCGGCGGCACAGGCGTCCCGCCAGCTGTGGATATTCAACAAGAGCGATCTGTTGCCACAGTGGCCGCAGGATCTGGACGAAAACAGCATCGCCTTGTCGGCAGCCAATGGCGAAGGACTGGAGCAACTGCACGCGCGGCTTCGCGAAATCGCCAGCGACGGTGCGGGCGAGGGTATGCAGGGTGAGTTCTCGGCACGGCTGCGCCATGTCGAAGCCATCCTCAGCGCTGCCGAGCATCTGGAAATGGCGGCCACCCAGCTTCAATACGACCATCTGGAACTGGCGGCCGAAGAACTGCGCCTGGCACATGACGCACTGGGCGAGATCACCGGGCGGATGACCGCCGATGACCTGCTGGGGAAGATTTTCTCGAGCTTCTGCATCGGCAAGTAAGGCTCACCGATCTTGCAGTACGGCGTTGAAGCGCTCGCAGTGGCGCAGCCCTTGGCATTGCAGATCCGCCGCAAGTGACACATTCAGCCTCACCGCAGTAGCCTATCCACCGTTACGGGATCCCCCCGCCTGCGGAGCCAGTCCAATGCGCCATTGATGCCACCGTCGCAATGACGGTCCCTTTCAGTCCCTGCTGCCGTTGGCGGCTGGGTGCTTCGGGCATCGATGGAACAACGCATGACGACAACCGTATCGGTGACGCTGGACAGCGTCGCCTGGCACACGCCTGATGGGCGCTGCCTTTTTTCCGACCTCAACGCTCGGTTCGACGCACGGCCCACGGGCCTGGTCGGGCGCAACGGCGTGGGCAAAAGTGTGCTGGCGCAGCTGCTGGCAGGCCTGCGCGAGCCCAGTGCCGGGCAATGCCGGCGTATCGGCCGGGTGCATTACCTGGCCCAGCAGGTGGCCGCCCCTGCGGGGCAGCGCGTGGCTGAACTTGCGGCTGTGGATAACGTGGTGGATGCATTGCGCCGGATCGAGGCCGGCAGCACGCAACAAGCCGATTTCGACACCGTGGGCGAGCAATGGGGCTTGCGCGACAACCTGCAGCAGGCGTTGGCCGATGCCGGCCTGCAAGGCGTGGATGTTGATACGCCTGTGGACAACTTGAGCGGCGGGCAACGCATGCGCGTCGCCTTGGTGGGCGCATTGCTGCAGCCGGCGGAGTTGTTGATCCTCGACGAGCCCAGCAACCATCTCGATCTGGCCGGCCGGCAATGGCTGCAGCAACAACTGGCACAACGTGGGCAGGGCTATCTGCTGGTCAGCCACGACCGGCTGTTGCTGGATCAGGTGCAGCGCATCATCGAACTGTCGCCGCAGGGGCTAAGCAGCCATGGCGGCAACCACGAAAGTTATACACAGGCGCGTGCTGCGGAGAAGGCGGCGGCGGAAACCCTGCTGCAGCAGCGCAGGCAGGAGCGCCGCAAAGGCGAGCAGGCACTGCAGGCGCAGCGGCAACGGTTGGAGCAGCGCAGCGCACGCGGCAATCGTGACGCCGCGAACGCCAATCAGGCACCGATCCTGCTGGGATTGCAGCGGCAACGGGCCCAGGCCAGCCTGGGCAAGGCCAAACAGCAACTGCAGCAGCGGCACGAAACCCTGCATGATGCGGTACGCCAGGCACAGGCGCTGATCGACGAACCGGCGCCGGTGCTTCTGCCTCCGGTGCTGGAAAAAACCGCGCCCGAATGGGTCGCACGGCTGCAGCAGGTGCAGTTGCCCTTTGTTGCGGAATCGCTGCAGTGCCTGGAGCTGGCCTTGCGTCGTGGCGAGCGCGTCGCTGTCAGCGGCATCAATGGCGCGGGCAAATCGACGCTGCTGAAAGTGCTCGCCGGACAACTGGCACCACGCTCAGGTGAAGCGCAGCTGCTTGTGCCGGCGGCGTTGCTGGATCAACAGTTGGAGCTGTTGCCCGCCCACCTCAGCGCGCTGCAGGGCGTGCGTGCATGCAACCCGCAGATGGAGGAGGGCGAGCTGCGCAGTCGCCTGTCTTTGCTGGGGCTGGATGCAACCCAGGCGCAGCTGCCATCGGCGCAGCTCAGTGGCGGGCAGCGATTGAAAGCGGCACTGGCCTGCGCACTGTATGCCGAGCCCCCGGCGCAGCTGTTGCTGCTGGACGAGCCGGGCAATCACCTCGACCTGGATGCGCTGGCGGCACTGGAATCACTGCTGCGCCAGTACCGCGGCACCCTGGTGGTGGTATCGCATGACGAAGCGTTTCTGCAGGCCATCGGCATCAGCGCGCGGTTGCGGGCCACGGAGGAAGGTTGGCGCTGGCAACCTTCCTGAAACCGCGTCGCGCAAGTACATCCTGACGTCACATGTCGAAGGCACAATGCCGCCTCTTTCTGCAGGTCGGCGCCGTTGTGCGCGATGGAGTGAACGGGTGTCCAAGTGGCGTGGGTGGTTGCTGGTGTGCGGGGTCATGGCATTCTGCGGGGTAATGGAAACCCAAGCCGCACCACGTTATCCACAGGTATCGGTGTACGCGCACCGGGGCGCCAGCGCCTTGTTGCCGGAACACACGCTGGCTGCGTATGCACAGGCCATCTCCGACGGCGCCGACTATATCGAGCCGGATCTGGTGATGACCAAGGACGGGGTGATGGTGGCCCGTCACGAAAACGAGATCGGTTCGACCACCGATGTCGCCACGCGCGCTGAATTTGCCGACCGCCGCACCCGCAAGGTGATCGACGGGCAGGCCGAGGAAGGCTGGTTCACCGAAGACTTCACCCTGGCCGAGCTGAAGACGTTGTACGCCCGCGAGCGCCTGCCGCAGGTGCGCGGCACGGCCTTCGATGGGCAATTCCGCATCGCCTCGCTGGACGAGATCATCAGCTTCCTGGTGCAGCAGGCCGGGCGCGCCAACCGTGGCATCGGCCTGGCACCGGAGATCAAGCACGGCAGCTATTTCCGTGGCATCGGCCTGCCGATGGAAGACAAGCTGCTGGCCACGCTACGAGGCAATCCCTATACCAACGTCGCGCCGATCCTGCTGCAGTCGTTCGAGACCGACAACCTGCGTGCGCTGCGCGGAAAACTGGGCAAGGATTCCAACATCCGCCTGCTGCAGTTGGTGGGTAACCCCGCAGACAAACCGGCCGATGTCACGCTGGCCGGCGGTTCACTGACTTATGCACAGATGATGACGCCCGCCGGGCTGCGTGACGTCGCCGCCTATGCCGATGCCATCGGCGCCGAGAAGCGCGCCGTGGTGCCGATGGATGTGCAGGGCCGGTTGGGTGCGCCGACGGCATTGACCGCCGATGCGCATGCCGCCGGCCTGCAGGTGGTGGTCTACACGTTCCGGCCTGAGAATCCCTTCCTGCCGCCGGCGTTGCGCCAAGGGGCGGAGACCGCGCGCAATCCCGATGCTTCCGTGGCCGAGATGCGTGTGTTCCTGCAGGCGGGAATTGATGCCTTGTTTACCGACGATCCGGCGCTGGGGCGTCGTGCGGTGGATGGCGCTCCCTGAGGATCGGGTGGTTGGGTTGAGGGGCAGCTCCCAAGCAGCCCCAACCAACAAGCAGAAACAAACCTACTGCGGGCTGTCCGGGTCGCGTCGCCGCAGCGGCACCACGACTTCGTAGTCCCGGCCTTCGCGGGGTTGCCACAGCACCGGCACCCGGCCTGGCGCGGGTGGCTCCAGTTCGTTGTCAGCCAGCGGCTGCACGTCTTCCTCTTCTTCGTCTTCCCAGCTGTAGCGCTTGCGCGCTGCCATCGGGTCGGCACGGCGGAACATCAATGCGGCGATCAGGCCAGCGGCAGCGCCGCCCATGTGCGATTGCCACGACACGCCCGGCTCGTGCGGCAGGATGGTGATCAACATGCTGCCGTAGAACAGGAAGCCGATCATGCTGGCGGCGATGGCCTGACGGTCACGGCGCAGCAGGCCCAGTACGAAGACCAGGAACATCAGGCCGTGGGTCACGCCACTGGCGCCCAGATGGTGGCTGCCGATATCGCCCAGCAACCAGGCACCCAGGCCGGAACCTATCCACAGCAAAGGCAACGCGCGCAGCGTGGCCTGTGGATAAACACTGCCGGCCAGCGTGCCCAGGATCAGCAGGGCGACTGCGTTGGCGCCCAGGTGTTCGATGGAACCGTGCAGCAGCGGCGCGCCCAGCAGGCCGAGCAGGCCGTGGCTTTCCAAGGGCGCAACCGACCACGCCCGCCAGTCCCAGCCACTGCTCTGAACGGCGAATATCGCCACCAGCAGCAGCACGAAACCCAGGCTCAGGTTGAAGGCGCGCAGCACGCGGCTGCGGTCATTGCGGGCCGGCGCGTTGCCGGTGTCAGGCGCGATCTGCGTATCCATGACATCAGAACTTGCGGCAGCCCCCGCGATTGCAAGGGGGCCGCGTTCGGGAACAGGCGTGCCACCAGCGGGACAATCCCGCCGGTGGCACGGGGTATCAGCCGTGGTTCTGCTTCGGCGGGATCTTCAGGCTCAGGATCATGGTGGCGATCAGGATCGCGGCCACCACGCCCAGCGACACCGGCACCGGGATCTTGAAGATGTCGATCAGCAGCATCTTGGTACCAATGAACGCCAGGATCACCGCCAGGCCATACGGCAGCAGGTGGAAGCGATCCGCCATACCGGCCAGCAGGAAGAACATCGCGCGCAGGCCCAGCACCGCGAACACGTTCGAGGTCAGCACGATGAACGGATCGGTGGTGATGGCGAAGATGGCCGGGATCGAATCCACCGCGAAGATCACGTCGGTGACCGCTATCAGGATCAGCACCACGAACATCGGGGTGAACCAGCGCACGCCGTTCTTCTCGGTGACCAGGCGGTTGCCGTTGTACTCATGGCTGATGCGCAGGTGCTTGCGCATGAACTTCAGCGCCGGGTTGTTGTCCAGGCTGGGCTCCTCGCCGGCGGCGGTCCACATCTTCCAACCGGTGAACAGCAGGAACGCGCCGAACACGTACAGCAGCCAATGGAACTGGCTGACCAGCACGGTGCCGGCGAAGATCATGACTGTGCGCAGCACGATGGCACCCAGGATGCCGATGATCAACACGCGTTGGCGCTGCGTCTCGGGCACCGCGAAGTAGCCCATGATCAGCAGGAACACGAAGATGTTGTCGACCGCCAGGGCCTTCTCGATCAGGTAACCGGTCAGGAACTGCAGGCCCACTTCGTTGGCCACGGCCACGCCGGCGGTTTCATTGAGGTAGTACCAGAGGCCTGCGTTGAAGGCCAGGGCCAGCGCCACCCAGCCCAGCGACCACCACAGCGCCTCCTTGAAGGTGACCTTGTGCGGGCCGCCGTGGCGCATGAGCACCAGGTCGATCAGCAGGGCGGCAATGACGACGGCAACGAAGCCGCCCCAAAGCCAGGGATTACCAATTGTCTGAATCATGGGGATTTCCGGTCATGTGAAAGGTTCTCGGGACCACACAGGCCAAGAGCTGGACACGGAATCAGGGGAGACCGGGGACAGAGCTTCGCCAATGCGGCGAAGGTCTTGCTCACAGTCCCGGCGGTCGGAACTGCCGTTGCACCGGAGCCTTGCGGCTCGAATTGACGGCGACAACGTCTGGGAGCTACTCCCCTTCTGGGGCTGAATACTGCGGCCTATGGTCGCCACAGTCAACGAGTGCCCCTCGGGGCCGAGGCCCGGCACGGCTACAATAGCGCCATGAATACCCCACTTCCCGTCGTACGCCTGAAGAACGCGTGGCGCTCCAGCCACCCGTGGATTTTCCAGAAGCTGGTCGAAAAGCCGACCGTCAAGCCCAAGTCGGGCACCATCGTCGACGTGGTCGGCGTGGATGAGGTGTGGATCGGCCGTGGTTTCTATAACGGTCATTCGCGTATCGCCGTGCGCATTCTGGAAACCGATCCGGATGTGGCGGTGGACCAGGCCTGGTTCTCCCGCAAGATCGCCGATGCGGTGTCGCTGCGTCGTGACGTGCTCAAGCTCGACGCGATCTCCGACGCCTGGCGCGTGGTCCACAGTGAGGGTGACGGCCTGTCCGGCCTGGTCGTGGACCGTTATGCCGACCTGATCGTGGTCGAGTTCTTCGCCGCCGGCATGTTCCGCCACCGCGAGTGGATCTATGAAGCGCTGCGCGAGCAGTTCCCGGGCTGCCGCTTCCACAGCTTCGCCGACGAACACGTGCAGAAGCAGGAAAGCTTCGATTTCCACGGCAACACCACCACCGAGCCGTCGGTGATCACCGAATACGGCATCAAGTTCCGTGCCGACCCGGCCGGCGCGCACAAGACCGGTTTCTTCGCCGACCAGCGTGAGAACCGTGAGTGGTTGAGCCAGCAGGTGGAAGGCAAGACCGTGCTGGACCTGTGCTGCAACACCGGTGGCTTTGCGGTGTACGCCGCCGCGCGCGGTGCCAGTGAGGTACTGGGCGTGGACATCGACCAGGACGTGATCCAGATCGCCAAGAGCAACGCGCGTCTGAACAACGCCAAGCCCAAGTTCGTGCAGGCCGACATCTTCCCGTGGCTGCGCGATGCGGCCAACCGCGGCGAGCAGTACGACGTGGTGATCCTGGATCCGGCCAAGATGACCCGCGACCGCGACCAGGTCATCACCGCACTGAAGAAGTACCTGGACATGAACAAGCTGGCACTGGGCGTGGTCAAGCCGGGTGGTCTGTTCGCCACGTTCTCCTGCACCGGCCTGGTGGCCGAGGATCAGTTCCTGGACATGCTGCGTCGTGCCGCGTTCTATTCCAACCGCACCATCCAGATCCTGAAGGTGGCCGGCGCCGGCCCGGATCACCCGTTCATGGCGCACGTGCAGGAATCGCGTTACCTCAAGGCCGTGTTCTGCCGCGTGGTGGATTGAACGCCGCGCGCTGAATCTGCCGGTTCGCGGGATTGGCTTCCTCCCTTGCGCCACAGGCGAAGGGGAGGAGGGCTCTTGTCGCCCCACGCCCATGCCGTCCGTCACTGGCCGGTGGCGCCATCACAGCGTTAAGGTCGGCCTTTCCATCCACGGTGAGGCCTCATGACGCTGCGTCCCCTGTCCCTGTTGGTATCCCTGTCGCTGTGCTGGCCGCTTGCCGCCTCGGCGGTGGAGTTCAGCCAGGCCGAACTGGCCAAGGCCAGTGCGTTGCAGCAGCGGCTGCTCACCCTGGATACGCATCTGGATACGCCGGCCAACTTCGCCCGGCCGGATTTCAACATCATGCAGCGGCATGACCACAATGCGTTGTCGCAGGTGGATTACCCGCGCATGGTGGAAGGCGCGCTGGATGGTGGCTTCTTTGCGATCTACACCGACCAGGGCGACCGCACGCAGGCCGCGCACCGCGCCGAGCGCGACCATGGTCTGCAGCGGATGATGCAGATCCACGAAATGCTGGCGGCCAACCCGGACAAGTTCCAGCTGGCACTGACGGCCGACGATGCGGCGCGGATCAAGGCCGCCGGCAAGCGCGTGGTCTACATCAGCATGGAGAACGGCAGCCCGCTGGTGGCCGACCCGTCGCTGCTGAGCTTCTACCACGCTGCTGGCCTGCGGCTGATGTCGACGGTGCACTTCGCCAACAACGAATTCGCTGATTCGGCCACCGACCCCAAGGGCGCCGAATGGAAAGGGCTGAGCCCGACGGGCAAGGCGCTGGTCAACGAGGCGGTGAAGCTGGGCATCGTGATCGACCAGTCGCACGCCTCCGATGCGGTGTTCGACAACCTCATCGACATGATGCCGGTGCCCTTCATCCTGTCGCACAGCTCGGCCAAGGCGATCTTCAACCACGCGCGCAACCTCGACGACGCGCGTCTGCGCCAGCTCGCGGCCAAGGGTGGGGTGATCCAGGCCAATGCCTACGGCGGTTACCTGATCGACGAAACCAAGAGCCCCGAGCGCAAGCAGGCCGAGGAAGCATTGGAGAAGCGACTGGGTGGCTGGGAAAACATGACCATGGCCAAGGGCGCGGAACTGGCCAGCGCCATGGCCGAGCTGGACAAGCAGTACCCCCGGCCCAAGGCCACGCTGGATGACTTCTTCCAGCATTTCGGCCACATGCTCGACGTGGTCGGCCCGGATCATGTCGGTATCGGCATGGACTGGGACGGCGGCGGCGGCGTGACCGGCATGCAGGACGCCAGCGACCTGCCCAAGATCACCGCGTGGATGCAGCGCCGTGGCTTGAGCGAGGCGCAGATCGCCAACATCTGGAGCGGCAACGTGCTGCGGGTGATGCGCCAGGCGCAGGATTACGCCGCCAGGCAGGCTGCCCCGTAAGCAGCGTGGTCCCGGATGCGCTGACGCGTGTCCGGGTTACCTCAAGGTGCGGTGTGCAACCCGGGGAGGCGCAGCGCACCCGGGTTCGCTCACTCAGCGCGCGGCCGGCAACGTCAGCCGGTAGACCAGCACGCGGTTGTCATTGTCGAACGCCGAATCGCAGCGCTCGCCCTGCATGACGCAGTGATGGGCGATGAAGTCGTTGTCGTTGCCGACCAACAGCAGCCAGTCATCCGGACGCGCCGGGTCCAGCGCCGGCTGCAGATCCATGGCCTCCCACTTTTCCGAGAACAGCTGCGGGTCGTTGTGGCGCGCGCTGTCCAGGTGCAGGCCGACACGTGCCAGTTGACTGGGGTCGAGCAGATTCAGCAGTTCGCTCCAGCGGGCCGGGATGATGCCGGGTTTGAGCATGCTGTGCGCCGGGTCGGCGAGCAGCGAGGTGGTGCCGGTTTCATAGGCGCTGCCGGCCAGATTGCTGGCACCGTCGGTATCCACCAGCAGGATGCTCTTGAACACCGCCGGCCAGGTTTTGTCGCTGCCCAGGCCGTTGCCGTCACGGGCCAGCAGCAGGAAGCGGTGTGTGTCCAGCGCACGCAGCTCGCTCTGCGCGGCGGTGCGGTTGGCCCCAGCGCCATCGCCCTTGGCGGTGTAGGCCGGCAACTGCACCACGAAGTGCTGCAGCGGCTGCTTCGGCAACGGGTCCAGCGACACGTCGTAGACCAGCACGCGGGTATTGATGCGGCCATCGGCCCCACCGCTGCTGCTGTCCTGCACCAGCGCACTCTGCAATGCCACGAACAGGCGCGTGCCGTCCGGTGACAAGGCCATGCCTTCCACGCCCTGGTTGTTGCGGCGGCCACTGCGCGGCGGTTGCAGCGAACCGAAATCGGGCTGGCCGTCGCGCATCGGCTGCACCGCCGGCGGCGGTACCAGCACGCCCTGCAGGTGGCCATCGGGGCTGAAGTAGTACACGTTGGCCGCGTATTCGTCGCCCACGTAGAAATGGCCGTCGGTGGTGAACTGCAACGACTCGGCATCCATCGAGATCTTGCCGCCCCCGGTGCCGCTGCGCGGGACCGGTAGACGGATGCCGTGGCGGACCTGGCTGGCATTGCCGGGGTCGGCGCCAGTGAACGGTTGCCCGTCGAAATCGCGCAGCTCCAGCCCGCCATCCACCTGAAGGCTCACAACACCAGCGGTGCCGTTCTTGCCCGGCGCGATGTGCAGCTGCAGTTTCTCCAGCCGCGCCGGGTAGTCGTAGAACAGGCCGGCACCGGGATCGTTGCGGCCGCGGTCGGGCAGTGTCCACAACACGCCGCGGTAGCCGCCATCGGCATCACGCGTCCAACTGCCCGGTGCGACGGCCAGTGACGAGAACGAGCCGAAGGTATCGCCGAGGAAATCCCGCGTCGCCGCCGGCAGACTGCCGGCGGCGACCAGGCCGTGGTCGATGTACTGCTGCCCGTTGATCTGCAGGCTGCGTGGTGGCGGCTGCGTGACCAGGTGCGGGGTGGTGAAGCTGGCACCGGCCAGGCCGGCGGCGAGCAGAGCAGTGGCGAACAGTGGCATCGAAGGCTCCGCTTAGAAACGCACATCCAGCGTGCCGAATACCTGGCGCGGGGCGGAGGCATGGAACACATACAGCTTGCCGTCCGGGTCGGTGGCGGCGAACACGCTCGAATCCAGGTTGCTGGCGTAGCGCTTGTCGGTGAGGTTGCTCACGTTGAGCGAGAGCTTCACCTTCTTCAGCAGGCCGACCTGGCCGAAGTCATAGGCGGCACCGGCATCGAAGGTGGTGTAGCCGCCGAAGCCCTGGTCGTTGGTGTAGGTGTAGAAGCGCTCGCCGGTGTACTTGCCGCGCAGCTGAGCCGACCACGGACCGGCGTTCCAGCGCAGTTCGCTGGACAGCAGCAGCTTGGGCGTATCGGCCTGCGTCTTGCCCTTGGTCGGCACCACGACGCCGTTCTGCGTGTAGTCCGAGTCATAGGTCGAATCGTTGTACGAGGCCGAGCTGTACCAACTCAGGCGTTCGCTGGCGGTCCACAGTGCAGTGAGCTCGGCACCGCGGCTGGTCACGCTGCCGACGTTGTAGAAGCGGTTGCCGCACAGCGGCCCCACCGGCTGGCGCGAATCGCAGGGGTTGTACTGCAGCAGGCGGTTGTCGAAGCGCACGTCATAGGCGGCCAGCGACAGCTGCAGGCTGTTACCGATCCAGCGGTAGCCCACTTCAAAGGTGCGCGACTTCTCCGGCTCCAGCGTCGCCTGGCTGTTCCAGGTGGCCTGGCTGACAGCCTGCGGGCCGAGCTTGAAGCCGCCCTGGAACATGGCGATGTTCTTGGCGAAGCTGGCGAACAGCTCCTGGTGCGGGTCGAGCTGGAAATAGACGCCAGCGCTGGGCAGGAAGCTGTCCTTGGCCCGCAGGCTGCCGGTGGCGAACTGGTTGTTGGAGCTGGGGGAGATCGGGGTCTTGGCCACGCCCGGCAGCGCGCGCGCATCGGAGCGGGCATCGATGGTCTTGAAACCGGCCTCCAGGCGCAGGCGGTCTTCCATCAGGCTGACCGTGTCCTGCAGGTACACCTGACGGGTTTGCCAACGGGTCTCCTGGGCGAACACGCCGGTATCCGGCTGGCCCTTGGCCAGGCCGCTGAAGTCGCGTGGGCCGTCCACCGCACTCTGGTAGCGCGAAGCACTGCTGGTGTTGCTCTCGTACCAGCCGCCGGCCTGCAGGCGGTGGATCCCCATCTGCCATTCCACACCGATGGTGCCGCCGCTGCGCTCGATCGAGTACAGCGTGTTGCGGAAGATGATCGGCAGTTCCTTGGCGGTGCCCTTGTTCGACCACGCACCGCTGTTCCAGTTGTGGCCTTCGCCCTGGTCTTCGTGGTGGTAGCCGAGCACGCGCAGGGTTACGTCATCGTTGGGGAAGAACTCGGCCGAGGCGTAGTACAGGTCATCGTTGCGCAGGATCTGGCCGGCGGTGAAGGCACCGTCGGCATCGGTGTCCGGGCCGCTGCTGTCGCAACGCGCGGCCACGTAGGTGTTCTTGTTGCAGTAGGCCTTGGCCACGGCCTTGTTCCAGTTCGGCGCATAGCCGCCCCAGTCCCAGCCCAACCCGCGCGCCATGGCGTCCTTGGACAGGTAGAAGTCGTTGGCCTGCGAGGTGCGCGAAGCGTCGGCGAAGCCGGTCAGGCGCATCCACTCGTTCTCGTATACCGCCTTGGTGTTGAACTGGCGGGTGGTGGAGGTGTTGTAGGCGGTCTGGTCGTTCCACAGGTCCGAGGTGGCGTACATGCCGGACACGTACATCGAGAAGCCGTTGTGCTGGCCGCTGTCGAAGCGGGCGAAGCTGCGGCGGTTGCCATCGCTGCCGAAGCTCTGCGACACGCGACCGCCCATCTGCTGCAGTGGTGCGTTGGAGAAATAAGCGATGGCGCCGCCGAGGTTGCTGGTGGACGGCGTGGACAGGTTGCCGATGCCCTGCGCCAGCTCGGCCATGCCGAGGTTTTCGGAGATCAGCGCGCGGTTGATGCTCAGACCGTTGTAGTTGTTGTAGGCGCCATCGCCCAGCGGCACGCCGTCCAGCGTGTAGCCGAGTTTGCTGCCGGTGAAGCCCCGCAGGCTCAGGGTCATCGACTGCTCGTTGGTGCCCAGTGCATCCACCGATTGCGCGTTCACGCCCGGCAGCAGGTTCAATATTTTCTGTGGACTCGTGCCTGGTGGCAGCACGTCCAGGTTCTCCGGCGTGATGCGCTGCACCTGGCGCAGTTCACCGCTGCCGATGACAGAGACGGCATCCAGTTCGGTGGCGGAATTCGGGCCGGCGGTTTCAGCGGCATGAGCAACGGGAGCCACGGCCAATGCAATGGCCAGGGCAAGCAGGTTTCGCGTCATCGGGAGAGTTGCCTGTCATGGAGGGACAGGCCATCCCCAAATGTCGGCCCGTCCTGGATCGTGGAAGAAACCGACGAGGCGAGCGGGGCCAGCAGAATGGCGGTGAGAGGCCCCGGCGTCATCGTCGCCGGGGCAGTCTTCCAGTATCGGATGACAGCAATATTTCGAATGTAATCCTGATTGCACGAACACACCGGAGCGGACGGCACCCACAAAAAAGGCGGGCATCGTGCCCGCCTTTCCGGTTATCCACAGAGTGCCTGTGGATTACTTGCGCTGTCCCAGCACCGCGTTGCGACGGCTGTACAGCACATAGACCACCAGGCCCAGCGCGTTCCATGCCAGGAACCACAGCTGCGTGCGGGTGGGCAGGCTGAAGAACAGGTAGATGCAGCCCAGGATCGCGATCGGCCCGATGATCCATGCCAGCGGCGCGCGGAACTTGCGCTCGCGGCCAGCCTCGCGCTTGCGCAGCACCAGCAGGCACAGACCCACGGCGGTGAACGCGGCCAGCGTGCCGGCATTGGCCAGCGCGGCGATTTCATCCAGACGCGCCACGCCGGCCATCGCCGCCACCAGCACGGCGGTGAACACGGTGATGGTCACTGGCGTGCCCGTGCGCTTGTTCACCTTGGACAGGCCGCGCGGCAGCAGGCCGTCGCGTGACATCACAAAGAAGATGCGGCTCTGGCCATAGAAGAACGCCAACAGCACCGTCGGCAGCGCGATGATCGCCACGATGCCGATCACCAGCGCAGCAGTGCCGTGACCGAGCTCCCGCATGATCAGCGCCAGCGGCTCGGCGCTCTTGCCGAACACGGTGTAGCTCATCGCACCGACCGCAGCGGTCGCCACCAGCAGGTAGATGATGGTGCAGCCGATCATCGAACCGACGATGCCGATGGACAGATCACGGCCCGGATTCTTGGTCTCTTCGGCCGCTGTGGAAATGGCATCAAAGCCATAGAACGCGAAGAAGATGATTGCTGCCGCCGCCATCACGCCGCGCTCCACGCCATCGGCGCTCAGCGATTTGGGGAAGCCATAGGGCATGAACGGCTGCAGGTTTTCCGGGTTGAACGCCGGCAGTGCGACCGCCACGAACACCGCCAGCGCGATCAGCTTCAGCACCACCAGCACCGCATTGAGCGTGGCGCTTTCCTTGGTGCCGACCATCAACATGCCGGCAACCAGGAAGGTGATGACGATGGCGGGCAGGTTGATGAAACCGCCTTCCACGTGCGGGCCGGCGGCCAGTGCCTGCGGCAGCATCACATTCCAGCCGAAAGCAGTGTGCAGCCACTCCAGGAAGCCGACGAAGTAGCCTGACCAGCCCACCGCGACGGTGCTGACCACCAGCGAGTACTCCAGGATCAGGCTCCAGCCCACCACCCAGGCGACGGTCTCGCCCAGTGCGCTGTAGCTGTAGGTATAGGCGCTGCCGGCGGCCGGCATCATCGTCGACAGCTCGGCATAGGCCAGCGCCGCACAGGCGCAGATCACGCCGGCGATGATGAAGGACAGCAGCACCGCAGGGCCGGCCTTGTCCGCACCCACGCCGATCAGCGTGTAGATGCCGGTACCGACGATGGCACCGATGCCCAGCGCAACCAGATGGGGCCAACTCAGCGTGGGGATCAGCCGGCGGCCTTCCTCATGTTCGGTGAGCTGGTCGATGGACTTGCGCCGGAGCCAGGATTGCATGCGGACCTCGCGGTTCGTAGTGATTCAGGAAGTCGGCGAGTGTCGCCGAATGCAGTGCAGCAAAGCCAGAAACATGCACGGTTTTACTGAGCCTTGGCGGCTGCCCCTGCCATCGGTGACGGAACCGGCACAAAAACCGATGGCAGCCGTCAATGTGAATGGCGGGGATGGGCGCGCAGGTAGTCGCGTAGCGCCACGGCCTGGTTGCAGTGGGTATCGCGCGCCCCGTAGACCAGCGTGATCGGCCCGGCGTCGAGCGCATCACGCAGTGGCTTGAGGTGCTGTGGATAAGTGGCCAGTTCCTGCCAATAGCGCTGCTGGAATTCGTCCCAGCGTTCGGCGCGGTGGTCGAACCACTGCCGCAGCTCGGTGCTGGGCGCGACATCCTTCAGCCAGATGGCATGCAACGCCTCACGGCTGACGCCACGCGGCCACAGCCGGTCGACCAGGAAGCGCTGCCCGTCGCTGGCGCTGGCGGTCTCGTAGGCGCGTTTGCAGTGGATATCCACAGTGGGCCTCCACGAAAGCGTGGGAATGACCGGATCGTACAGGGCAGCGGCGGTGTGAGGCCCGTGCTCTAGCCCTCTCCCGCAAGCGTCTTGCGGAGGAGGGCCGATCGAAATGGGAGTGCCTGTTCGACGCAGGCGCTTCAACAATCAGCTTGAACGCGCGCTGCGCGCTTCCCCTCATCCGCCCCCCGGGCACCTTCTCCCGTGAACGGGAGAAGGGAAGAGCCAAAAGCGGAGGCCGAGACCGAAGCCCCGTCCTTACTCCATCCCCAATCGCACCCCGAACACCACCAGGCACACACCCACCGCCCGGCGCAGCCACACGCCAACGCGCGGATAGCCAGCCAGGCGACGGGCGATGAACTGGCCACCGAAGATCAGCACCGAGCACCAACCCACGCTCAGCACCGCGATCAGGAACGCCATCGTCGCCATCGTCAGCGCACCGCGCTGCGTGGCCGGGTCGATGAACAGCGGAAAGAAGGCCATGTAGAACAGGATGGCCTTGGGGTTGAGCACCCCGACCAGCAACGCCTGGCGGAACCAGCGCCGGCCATGCTGCACGGCACCGCTGCCGTTGCTCCCCGCTGCCGGCTCACGCAGCAGCTGGTTGCCTACCCAGATCAGGTACGCCGCGCCGATGTAACGCAGCCCGGCGAACAGCATCGGATGCGCCTGCAGCAGCGCGGCCACGCCGGTGGCTGCAATGGCGATCAGGATCTGGTCGCCCAGCATCAAACCGGCCAGCGTTGCGTAACCGGCGCGTACCCCGCCGCGCGCGGTCGCGGTGAGCAGGGTGAAGGTGCCCGGGCCGGGCAACATCAGGAACAGAATCACGGCCACCACGAAGGTGCCCAGATCGTTGATGCCCATCCACGGCATGGTGTGGCTCCGGGCTCAGGGCGCGCGCTGTTCGGCCAAGCGCTGCTTCACGGCGGCGATCAATGCCGGCAGGTCGTCGTAGCGCGGTACGCCATAGCGGTCGCCGGTGATGTCCAGGTTGCCCTTGCGCCAGAAGCCGGCCGGTGCGGCCACCAGCAACTTGCCCGAGCGCGCATACAGGCCGAATTCCAGCAGCGTGATCGGGCTCTGCGTACCGGGGGTGAAATACATCAGCACGATGTCGGCCTGTTCCAGCGCCGCCAGCTCCCATTCCACCTGGCGGCGGAACTCGGGTTCGTCGGCTTCAGCCCGCCAGGCGGGATTCCAGTCGGCTCGGCGCGGGTTGAGCATCAGCACACCGTCGTCGGCCAGCGCCTGCTGCACCTGCTGCTGCCAGTCACCAGCCTTGCCCATCTCGATGCTGCCGGCCAGGAAGACCTTGGGCCGCGTGTCATGGGCGGGCAGCGCATCGGGCGAGGTGACAGTCTGCGAGCTGGCGGCCAGTGCCGACAGCGGCAGCAGGCAGCACAGGCCCAGCAACAGGGAAGGCAGCAACTTCATGGGAATGGACGGCGCGTGGGGGCGTACATGATCGCAGATGCGACGCAGCCGATGAGACGCAGGAGGCTAAACTTCCCTCATGCAAACTGAAACCCTGATCCTGGCCGGCCTGCTGGTCGCCGTCGTCGTGCTGCAGCTGGTGCTGCTGTTCCGTCGTGCCGACAACACCGCGTTGGAGAACGCATTGCGCGAAGAACAGCGCATCGGCCGCGGTGAACTGCGCGAACACCTGGAGGCGATGACCCGCCAGCAGGACACGCGCATGGATGGCTTTGGCCGCAACCTCACCGACTTGTCCACACGCACCGACCAGCGCCTGGACCTGCTGCGCGATAGTCTCACCGACGACGCCCGCAAGGGCCGCGATGAAAACAGCAACGTCCAGCAACAGCTGTCCCAGCTGCTGGGCGCGCGGCTGCAGGAAGTTCGCGACCAACTCGATGTCTTCGGCCAACAACAGCAGGTGCGGATGGAAGCCTTTGCACGTCAGCTGGCCAGCCTGCAGCAGGCCCTGCTGGAAGATACCCGCAAGGGCCGCGAGGAGGGCGCGCAGGCGCAGCAACGTTTCGGCGAAATGCTCGGCCAGCGCCTGCTTGAACTGACCCAGCGCAACGAAACCGGCATCACCGAAATGCGGCAGACGCTGGAAGCACGCCTGAAGGACCTGCAGGGCGACAACGCCGCCAAGCTCGAACTGATGCGGCAGACCGTCGATGAAAAGCTGCAGAGCACGCTCAACACGCGGCTGGATTCCTCGTTCAAGCTGGTTTCCGAACGGCTGGAGCAGGTGCAGCGTGGGCTGGGTGAAATGCAGCAGCTGGCGACCGGCGTGGGCGACCTCAAGCGCGTGCTGAGCAACGTCAAGAACCGAGGCGGTTGGGGTGAAGTGCAGCTGGACAACATCCTTGAACAGACCCTCACCGCCGAGCAGTACGCGCGCGGGGTGAAGGTGCGCCCGGACAGCGGCGAGATCGTCGACTTTGCCGTGCGCCTGCCGGGACGCGGCAACGATGAAACGCCGGTATGGCTGCCCATCGACTCCAAATTCCCGCGCGAGGACTACGAGCGCCTGCTGGATGCACAGGAAGCCGGTGACATTGAAGCCGTGCGTACCACCGGCAACCAGCTCGAACGCGCCATCCGCGTGCAGGCCAAATCGATCAGCGAGAAGTACATCGTGCCGCCGCACACCACCGATTTCGCGGTGATGTTCCTGCCTACCGAAGGCCTGTACGCCGAGACCATCCGCCGCCCCGGGCTGGTGGATGTGTTGCAGCGCGAGCACCGCGTGGTGATCGCCGGACCGACCACCTTCACCGCACTGCTCAACAGCCTGCAGATGGGCTTCCGCACGCTGGCCATCGAACAGCGCTCCTCCGAAGTGTGGAGCCTGCTCGGTGCGGTGAAGGGCGAGTTCGGCAAGTTCGCCGGCATCCTCGAACGGGCGGAAAAGCAGATCAACACCGTCGGCAAGAGCCTGGGCGACGCCAGCCGCAAGACCCGCACCATCGAACGCAAGCTGCGCGGTGTGGAATCACTGTCGGCCGATGCCTCACAGGCGCTGTTGGGCGATCTTGGTGGCGATGACGAAGGCGAAGAACAGAGCATTGATGCCAGTGACGCATAAGCGGCGGGCTGCCGGTTTATGCTTGCGCTCCATCACCCCACCAGGAACACGCTATGACTGCTTCCGTGTACGACACCGCGCTGACCACCATTGACGGCGCACCGGCTTCGCTGGGCGACTATCGTGGCAAGGTATTGCTGGTGGTCAACGTCGCCTCCAAGTGCGGCCTGACCCCGCAGTACGAAGGCCTGGAAAAGCTGTACCGCGAAAAGAAGGATGCCGGCCTTGAAGTGCTGGGCTTCCCGGCCAACAACTTCAACGGCCAGGAGCCGGGCAGCGAGGAAGAGATCAAGCAGTTCTGCTCGCTCAACTTCGATGTCAGCTTCCCGCTGTTCTCCAAGATCAGCGTTGCCGGCACCGATGTGCATCCGCTGTACCAGCAGCTGACCGCTGCGCAGCCGGTGGCCACCGGTGAGGGTCCGATGCGCGAGAAGCTGATCGGTTTCAACATCGAACCGAATCCGGCACCGGGCGTGCTGTGGAACTTCGAGAAGTTCCTGATCGGCAAGGACGGCAGCGTGATCGGCCGCTTCTCGCCGGACACCGCGGCCGATGACGCGGGCCTGCGCGCGGCAATCGACCAGGCGCTGGCGGCGTAAGCGACGCGAACTGGGTTGTCGGTATGAGCGGCTCCGGCCGCTCATACGAAAGCCGGGAACAAATGCCCAAACAAAAAGCCCGGATTCTTCCGGGCTTTTTCGTTGCCATCTCTGATCAATGCGATGATCGGCCCTGATCGGAGTGGAGTCGTTGCACATGTTGATTCGTCCCTATCGTGAACAGGATTGGCGCCGACTGTGTGTCATCCACGATCACGCACGCAGGGATGAACTGCGTGATGCGGGATTGGCCAACGCCTTCCTTCCGCTGGAAGTAGCGGCCGAACGCGAAGACCTGTTCGCTTACACCGTGCTGGTCGCCGAGGATGCAGGCGTGGTGCAGGGCTTCGTTGCCTTCAGTGACGATGAGCTGAGCTGGTTGTACGTGGATCCGGCCTGCTACCGTCGTGGCATTGGTGCGGCGCTGGTGGATGCGGCTTTGGCCCACGGACCGCTGTCGATCGAGGTGTTGGCCGGCAACAACGCAGCCCTGGCGTTCTATGAGGCGCGCGGTTTCAGGCAGGTGCGCATGGTCGAAGGCCGAATGCCGGGCAACGAATCCTTTGCGGTGCGCGTGCATGTTCTGGAATGGACTGCCCGGTCCAGCGCCGAGGCGGTATAACGCAATAATCCGGGCAGCTGCGTTGCGCACACCGGGCAGCAAAAAAAGCCCGGGGGAAACCCGGGCTTTTTTTGTCTCATGCGGCAAGGGCGATCAGTTGCCCCAGTCAGGCATCGGCATCGCGTCGACCGGAATCGGCGACTGGCTGTCATCGTCATGCTTGCCGTCGCGGCGCAGGTCCTTTTCGATCTGGTAGCTGCGGCGCTGCAGCCAGGCATCGCGGGTCAGCGAGTACTCGTCCACCGCGCTGTCACGCAGGGAATCAATCGACAGCAACTGCGCACGCACGTCCACCAGCTGCAGGCCCTGCAGACCGATGCGTACCTTGTCCATCTCGATCTTGCGGACCGGCGAGAGCGGTATGTCGCCGGCCAGGCCGAGCACGTCGCGCACGGTCCGCGGGCCGAAGAACGGCAGTTCCACATAACGCGACTGACGCCAGCCCCAGGTACCCAGCGTCTGGCCGAAGTCTTCGCTGCGCTTGGGCACCATCGCCTTGCTGGCCGGATCGAACAGGCCGCCGATACCGAAGGTGGAGTTCATCAGGAAGCGGCCCAGCGTGTCCCACGCATCATCGGCATGGCCCTGCAGCAGCTGGTTGACCATCGTCAGCGGCGAGCGCAGGTTGCTGAAGAAGTTGGTCACGCCGGTACGGGCGAACTGCGGTACGGCGCGGGTGTAGGCCGTTGCCAGAGGACGGGCGACGCTGCGATCCACCGCGTTGTTGAAGCGGTGCACGCCGCGGTTGTACTTCTCCCACGGATCGTAGGCCGGCGGTGCGCCGCTGTCGGTGTCACCGTTTGCGCTGGACACCGGGCCGCCATACAGCGCAGCGAAATCGTCTTCGGCGGCGGTAGGTGCGGCCTCATCGCTGGAGGTGCCGGCAACGTCGTTCTGCGCAACGGCATCGCTGCCGGCATCCGCTGCGACGGACTGCACATCGGCACCGGCAGCGGGCTGCGTTGCCTCGGCCGTGGCCGGCGCATCGGCCGGCGTCACCACGGTGGCTACGGGCGGCGCGGCATCACGTGCCGGCTTGCCGGCACAGGCGGCCAGCAGGGCAATGATGACAAGGAGGGGGAGGGTGCGGAGAAGACTCATGTCAGCTTCCTGCTGAGGATGCGTTGAAATCGAGGGTCGGTGACAGCCGGTAAGCAGCACACAGTTCCTGCAGGCCCGCAGGCGTGCCGGTGACGTTGCCGCCGCCTTGGGCCCGCAGGCGCGCGGCCAGTTCGCTCACCAGCGCCAGGCCGGCGCTGTCGATGCGCTCGACCGTCTGCAGGTCCAGCTGACGCAGCGGGCCCAGCCCACGCACCAGCTGCGGCCACAGTTCGGTCACCGCATCGCGGTCGAGCACGCCGGCAAGATGCAGCGTGTCGCCCTCGATGCGGAAAGTGACGTCACTTGCCACGGGGAGCCGGGCCTGCGGCGGCCTGCATGCTGCCGCTGCGCAGTTCGGTGGCCACCTGCTTGATCGACTTCTGTCGCAGCGGCGCATCGAACTGGTTCTTGAAGGTCTGCACGTAGGAGATGCCTTCGATCATCACGTCGAAGATCTTCCACTGGCCGTTGACGTTGCGCATCAGGTATTCGACCGGGGTCGGCTCGCTGCCTGCGCGGACCAGCTCGGTGGACACCTTGACGCCGCGGTTACCCGGCAGCGCGGTTTCCGCCTTGTAGCGGAAGCTGGGCTTGCCCTGGATGTCGAGCAGGGTGGAGCCGTAACGCGACATCAGGTTGTCGGCCATGGCGTCAGCGAACAACTTCACGTCCGCATCGGCAGCGCCACGGCCGTGTACGCCCAGCACCAGGCGGGCGGCGTAATCACGGTCGAAGGTGCGGCTCAGCTCGCTGTCGATGAAGCTGCGCAGCGCGGCCGGATTGGTGCGGAATTCGGCGCGACGGCTTTCCAGGGTGGTGAGGATGCGGCTGCTGGCATCGAGCACGGTGCGGCCGGCGGCCGAGGGCTGGGCAGCGGTGGCGGCCGGACGTGCCTGCGCCATGACCAGCGACGGCGTGGTGGCCAGCAGGGCCGAAGCGAGCACGGCGGTGAGCAGTTTCACTTTCATGGTTGCGGTTCCGTTGCGGGCGCGTCTGCGCCGGGGGTTTCGTTGCCGTTGGCACCGGCTGCATTGCCGCCGCCACTGAACATGTATTTGCCAACCAGCTGCAGCAGGTCCACCGCCGGCTGGGTGAAGGCGATTTCGTCACCGGACTTGAGCGGCTCCGGGTCACCGCCCGGCTGCAGTCCGATGTAGCTCTCGCCCAACAGGCCGCTGGTGAAGATGCCGGCCGAGGTATCGCCGGGCATGTCCTTGAACTTGCTGTCCAGGGACAGGGTGACGATGGAATCGTATTTAATCGGGTCCAGCTGAATATCAGCCACTTGGCCGATGGTCACCCCGCCGATCTTCACTGGTGCCTGCTTGCGCAGCTGGCCGATCTGGGAGAAGCGCGCGGTGAGCACGTAATCACCGCCGCCGGTACCGAAGCGCTGGTTGGTGGAAGCGACGGCCAACACCAGCAGCGAGGCCAGGGCCAGCAGCAGGAAGGCGCCGACGGAAAATTCGAGTCGTGGTCCACGAATGGCCATGTTGTTATCTCACTCCTGATCCATCTGGTGCTTCGCGGTGGGCGAAGCCGTTGTGTTTCTGTTCCCACGCGACGGGCGCGTGGCGTGGGGGTCATTACTGGAAGAGCAACGCCGACAGTACGAAGTTGAACATCAGCACCAGCAGCGATGCGTTGACCACCGCGCGGGTGGTCGCTACCGAGGTGCCTTCGATGGTCGGCTCGGCGTGGAAGCCGACATACGCGGCCACCAAAGCCGCGGTGCCGCCGAAGATCGCCGACTTGAGCAGGGCCACGGCAAAGTCGTCCCAGAAGTCGACGCTGCCGCGCAGGCCCGACCAGAACGTCCCGTTGTCCTGGCCCAACACGTGCACCGCTTCGAAATAGCCACCGGCGATGGCCAGCGAACAGAAGATGCCGGTCAGCAACGGCACGGTGAGCACCGCCGCCCAGAAGCGCGGTGCCACGGCCTTGGCGATCGGGTCGATGGCCATCAGTTCCAGCGCCTTGATCTGGTCGGTGGCACGCATCAGGCCCAGCTCGGCGGCAATCGAGCTGCCGGCGCGGCCGATGAACAGCAGCGCGGTCAGCACCGGGGCCAACTCGCGGTACAGCGACAGGCCCAGCAACGTGGACAACGCATCGGAAGCGCCGAACGTGGTCAGCGTGCGGTAGCCCTGCAGGGTCAGCACCAGGCCGACGAAGGCACCACCGACCGCGATGATCGGCAGTGAACGCGCGCCGATCTTGTAGATCTCGCGGGTCAGCTCGGCCAGGAAATCGCGGGTCGGCAGCGAACCACGCAGCACGGTCAGCGAGAACAGGCCGGCGCGGCCGAGTGAGCGGATCGAGGAGGCGAAGGGCATCAGAGAGCGACTCCTGAAGTGTTGGAGGTGCAGAAGCCGCTGTTGTCCTCCTCCCGCTTGCGGGGGGAGGTGCCCGAAGGGCGGAGGGGGGCAGCCTTGAGCGCAGAAGCGCCCTCACCCCAACCCTCTCCCGCCATGCGGGAGAGGGGGCAGGAATCACGCATTTCGTGCATCGGCACCATCACGCGTTCTCCAGCCCGTAGTTGCGCGTCGGCGCATCGAACGGGATCGGGCCGTCGGGCTCGCCGTGCAGGAACTGGCGCACCAGCGGGTCCTGGCTGGCCTGCAGCGCATCCGGGGTACCGGAGAAGACGATGCCGCCATTGGCGATCACCACCGCCTGATCACTGATCGGCAGGGTTTCATGCACGTGGTGGCTGACGATGATGCTGGTCAGGCCGAGGCTGTCGTTGAGGCGCTGGATCAGGCTCATGATCACGCCCGAGGCGATCGGGTCCAGCCCGGTCAGCGGCTCGTCGTAGATCATCAGCGGCGGATCCAGGGCCAGCGCACGTGCCAGCGCGACGCGACGCGCCATGCCGCCGGACAACTCGCGCGGCCAGGCATCGGCGGCAGCCAGCAGGCCGACCGCATGCAGCTTCATCTGCACCAGGCGGTGCAGCACCGCCTCGGGCAGGCGCGTATGCGCTCGCAGCGGCAGGGCCACGTTGTCGGCCACACTCAGATCGGTCAGCAGGCCATTGCCCTGCAGCAGCACACCGACGTTCTTGCGCATTTCCAACAGCGCGCGGTTGCCGTGCGGAATATCCTGACCAAACAGCTGCACGCTGCCGCTCACCGCACGCAGCTCGCCGGTCAACGCGGCCAGCAGCGTCGACTTGCCGCTGCCGGAAGGGCCAAGCACGGCGGTGATGCTGCCGCGTGGCACCTGCAGCGAAACGTCGCGCAGGATGGTGCGTCCGCCGCGGTCGATACGCACGTTGGACAACTGCACCAGCGGTGGCCGGGATGAGGTCATGGTGGCCTTTAACGGAAAACCAACGTTGTAGGATTGGCAGCAGCAGCTGAACATAAGCGTACTGGACCGTGCAGTATTGTCGCATCCCCTCACCGCAAGGGGATGTGGTCGGGTACACGACAGCCGAAACACACTGTCTGGCCGGTAACGAGGTCCAGTGCGCGCCGATGCCGTCTGGATAGACGCATTCATGTCTCGTCGGATGCGATGCGGCTACGGCAAGATGGTGCGATGACAGCCGTGCCCGACTTCCGCCTCTATCACTCCAATTCGCTCGACGTGCTGGCCTCGCTGCTGGCCCATGCATTGCGCGAGCCTGCGCCCGGGCAGCCGCTGCTGGCGGCCGATACGGTGCTGATCCCGCAGGTGGCGATGCGGCGTTGGCTGCAGTCCACGCTGGCGGCCGAATACGGCATTGCCGCCAACCTGGAGTTCCTCACCCCCGGTGAGTTCGTGGCGCGGGCGCTCAAGGCCAACATCAATGGCGAGCGGGATGACCTGGGCGCCATCGGCCTGCATTGGCGCTTGTATGCGGCATTGACCGACACGCAGTTGATGCGTCGCCCGGCGATGGCCGGGCTTAAGGCCTATCTGGACCGCGGTGATCCGCTGCGCCCGTGGGCGCTGGCGGCCGAGTTGGGTGGGGTGTTCGAGAAATACCAGGCGTGGCGCCGTGACTGGCTGCTGCGCTGGGAGGATGGCGCCGAGCCGGACGACCCGCAGGCGATCCTGTGGCGACATATTGCAGGTGGCCAGCAGTACCGTGCCCGCCGCATCAACGAATACCTGGCGCGCTTCGAAGGCGAACACCAGCCGCTGCCACAGGGTTTGCCAGGCCGGTTGTTTGCCTTCGCCACGCTCAATGTCTCGCCCGACGTGCTGCGGGTGATCGCCACCCAGGCGCGGGTCGGCACGCTGCACTTCTACATGCCCACGCCCACCCGCGCGTACTGGGGCGACCTGCAGACCCTGAGCGAGAAGCTGCGCAGCGGCGTTGACGATCCGTTCGGCATGGAAGCAGGCGAGAACCCGCTGCTGCAGGCCTGGGGCGCGGCCGGGCGTGATTTCATGGCGGTGCTGGGCAGCTACGAAGTGGTGCACCCGACCGGCGAAATCGCCGCCTACGTGGACCCGGAGGAGCATGCCGGCCCCGGCCTGGACCAGCACGGCCTGGGTGACAGCCTGTTGCACCGGTTGCAGGCCGACCTGTTCCATCGTCGCGCGCTGCCCTCGCCGTTGCGGCCGGCACTGCGGCTGGACGACCCCAGCATCCAGATCCACGCCTGCCACACGCGCCTGCGCGAAATGCAGGTGCTGCATGACCAACTGCGCGCGCTGCTGGAAGACCCGCGTTTCGATCCGCCGCTGCAGCCACGCGAGATCGCGGTGCTGGCGCCGGACATCGATCCCTACGTGCCTTATCTGGAATCGGTGTTCGGTGGCCGTGGTGGCAGTGACGAGCACATCCCGTGGGCGCTGGCCGACGCCAGCCCGCTGCAGGGCGAGCCGCTGGCAGAGGTCTTCGTGCAGCTGCTGGGCCTGCCGGTGTCACGGTTTGGCCTCAATGAAATCCTCGATCTGCTCGCCAGCGCGCCGTTGGCCAGCGCGGCCGGGCTGGACGCGGCCGCGTTCGAGCGTCTGCATGGCTGGTTGCAGGCGGCGGGTGTGCGCTGGGGCCTGGACGCAATGCACCGGGAGCAGCATCAAGCGCCGCTGGATGACGCCTATACCTGGCAGTTCGCACTGGATCGCCTGCTGCTCGGCCATGCCAGCGGCAGCGACGAGGACATTGGCGGCGTGGCGCCGTGGCCGGAACTGGAAGGCGGCGCCCTGGCCGCGCTGGATGCGCTGATCCGCCTGTTGCGCGTGCTGGCCAGGCACCAGAAGACGCTGGCCGACGCACTCACGCCCGCGCAATGGCGCGAGCGCCTGCTCGGTCTGCTGCTGGCGCTGCTGCCGGAAACGCCCACCGAGCCCTCCGCGCAGCGCGCGCTGGATCGCCTGCGCAAGCTCATCAACGAATTCGCCGACGAGGCTGGCAAGGCCGGCTTCGATGCCCCGGTGCCGGCCGAGGTGGTGCGTGCGCACTTCGCTTCGGTGCTGTCCGAGGCCGATACCCGTGCGCCGCTGCTGACCGGCGGCATCAGCTTCGGCCGGATGGTGCCGATGCGGCTGCTGCCGTTCCGGGTGATCTGCGTGCTGGGCTTGAATGACGGTGATTTCCCACGTCGCGACCCGGCTGCCGGCCTGAGCCGCCTCACCGCCGAACTCGGCACGCAACGCCGCCGCCACGGTGACCGCTCGCTGCGCGAGGACGACCGTTTCCTGTTCCTGCAGCTGTTCGCCTCGGCGCAGGAAGTGTTCTACCTGAGCTACCTCGGCGCCGATGCGCGCGATGGCAGCGTGCGAGAGCCCTCGGTGCTGGTCAGCGAACTGGTGGATGCGGCGTCGGCATATCACGACGAACCGGCCGCCGTACGCAAGCAACTGGTGGTGCGCCACCCGCTGCAGCCGTTCGCACCGGCGGCGTTTGGGGATGTCGCCGAGCCGCGTCGTTTCAGCTATCGCCGGCAGTGGTACCCGGCGGCGGGCGCGGTTGGCGGGGATCGCCGGCCGCTGGCACCGTGGTTCAGCGGCCCGTTGCAGGCATCGCTGCCGGAAGCCCTCAACGAAGAGCGGCTGTCGCTGGATGCACTGCGTCGCTTCCTGTCCGATCCGGCGGGCCAGTTCCTCGGCCAACGCCTGGGCCTGCGGCTGGCCGGTGATATCGACAGCAGTGACGACATCGAGCCGTTGGTGCTGCCCGGCGGGGGCCGTGAGCACTCGGCCCTGCAGCAGCATGTGCTGAGCGCGCTGCTGGAAGGCCGCGAGCAGGGCCTTTACGAACGGCTGCGCGCACGCGCGCTGCTGCCTTCCGGTGCGTTGGGCCGGCAGCAGTTCACGCGGCTGCTGGAGCGTGTCCGGCCCTGCGCCGAAGCGTATCTGCAGTGGGATGACGGGCAGTCACTGCAATCAGAACTGTACGAAGTTCAGCTCGATGGAATCCGCCTGCACGGGCGTGTCGATCAAATTCATCCACAGGGGCTGGTACGCCTGCACGCTGGTCCCGCAGGGGTGGCTTATGCGGTGCGCGGAGGGCTGGATTGGCTGCTGGTCAATGCCGCCGGTGCCGCATTGCCGCTGTTGCAGTTCCATGACGGCGGGCAGGCCGGGCATGGCCCACACACACTGCCGGCATTGCCGCAGGAACGGGCGAAAACTGCCTTGAAAGCATTGCTGCATCTACGTTCGGAAGGATTCCAGAAGCCGCTTCTGTTTGCGCCTTACACCGGCTGGGACATCTACAACAGTGATGCCGATGGCCGCGAAAAAGCCGCGCACGCGCGCTGGTACGGCGGCGATTACAGCTGGGGCGAGCGCAACGGCGAAGCGCTGCAATTGGCCTTGCGCGGGCTCGATCCGTTCGCCAGTGAAAACACTGCACACAGGTTTATCCACAACAGCCTGTTGATATTTTCAGCGCTGCGCGAGGGAAAAGTGCCGGTCGAATCCGATGGCCATGATGGCGGGGACGCGGCATGAACCACGCTTCGCACGATCCTTATCTGGACCTTCCGCTGGATGGCCTGCGGCTGATCGAAGCCAGTGCCGGTACCGGCAAGACCTTCACCCTGGCGACCTTGTTCACCCGCTTGGTGGTGGAGCAGGGGCTGCGCATGGGCCAGATCCTGGCGGTGACCTTCACCGACGCCGCTACCCAGGAGCTGCGCAAGCGCATCCGCGAGCGGCTGGATCTGGCGGCGCGACTGGTGGGCGTGGAAGCGGACGCTACCGACAGCCCGGAAACCGCACTTACCCACAGCATCCTGCAGCGCCACCTGCAGCAGGGCGGTGAAACCGAGGTCCAGTTGGGCCGGCGGCTGCGTGTGGCGGCCGAGGAAACCGACCTTGCCGCGATCTTCACCATCCACGGCTTCTGCACCCGGGTGCTGGGCGAATACGCACTGGAAAGCGGGCATACCTTCGCCGCGCCCGAGCTGCTGGCCAACACCCGCGAACTGCATGCCGAGCTGGCCGCGGACCTGTGGCGGCTGCATGCCGGGCAGGGTGGCAATCTCGAGGCGCTGCTGGGCCTGTGGAAAAGTCCCGATGCGCTGGCCAGGGATCTGCCGGCATTGACCGCCGAGCTGCCGTTGCTGCCGCAACCGCCAGTCACCTTGATCGAAGACCCCCGTCCGTTCCGTGACGCCGCTGCAAAACGTCTTGCTGCCGGCATTGCCGAACATGGTGAGGGCTATCTGCAGCAGCTGCGGGGTGCGCTGGAAGCGGGCGTGCTCAACAAGTCCAGCTACAAGAGCGAATGGATCGAAACGCTGTTCCAGCAACTGCTGCAGTGGAGCCGCCATCCCGATCCGACTGCCGAACTGGACGAACGGCTGGAGCGGCTCACGCTGGAGGCGCTCACCGCCAAGACCAACAAGGGCAAGACCACGCCGCAGTCACCGTTGCAGCCGCTGATCGCTGATTTCATGCAGGCCTGCGTGCAGGTGATGCTGTGGCAACGGCAGCAATCCATCCTGCTGTTGCACCAACTGCGTGGCGAAGTGCGGCAGCGCCTGGCCCAGCTCAAGCAGCAGCGCCGCGTGCAGACCTACGACGACCTGATCGACAACGTCGCCAACGCCCTGCAGGGCGAACACGGCGCGCTGCTGGCCGAGCGCCTGCGCGCGCAGTACCGCTTCGCGCTGGTGGACGAATTCCAGGACACCGACCCGCGCCAGTGGGACATCTTCCGCCGCGTGTTCGCAGCCGATGGTGGCGACGATGCCGCGCTGTTCCTGATCGGCGACCCCAAGCAGGCCATTTATGGCTTCCGTGGCGGCGACGTGCACACCTACCTGCAGGCCAAGGCCCTGGCCGAGGCGGCACCGCCGCTGGACCGCAACTTCCGTTCGCGCCCGGGCGTGCTGCGTGCCCTGCAGGCGTTGTACGACAACGCCGGCAGCAGCGCCTTCCTCGACGAACGCATCCGGTTCGAACCGGTGCTGCCGGGCAGCAAGCGTGGTGATGACGACTATCTGCTCGATGGCGCCGTCGCGCCCGCACTGACCGTGTGCCTGATTCAAGGCGATGCCGACGGCAGGCCGTTGAAGGCCGACGCATCGCGCGATGCGGCCACGCTGGCCTGCGTCACGGATATCCACAGGGTGCTGCTGGCATCGCGCGAAGGTCATGCGCGGGTCGATGGCAAGCCGGTGCAGCCCGGTGACATCGCGGTGCTGGTGCGTTCGCACAAGGAAGCGGCGCGCATCCAGCAGACCCTGGCTGCGGTTGGCATTCCGGCGGTGGCGGCGGGCAAGCAGAGCCTGTTCGCCAGCAGCGAGGCGCATGACGTGCGGTTGTTGTTGCTGGCATTGCTGCAACCGGCCGATGAAGGCCGCCTGCGTGCGGCGCTGTCCACGGTGTTGTTGGGCGAAAGCGCGGCGGCCATCGCGGCGATGGAACACGAAGGCGATCGCCAGCGCGCGCATCAGGAGCGTCTGCTGCAGTGGCGCGAGCGCTGGCAGCGCGGCGGCGTGTTCGCGCTGTTGTCGGACCTGTGCGCCGAACAGGCCGAGCGCCTGCTGGCGCTGGTCGATGGCGAGCGCCGCCTGACCAACTACCTGCAGCTGGCCGAACAACTGCAGGAGGCCAGCAACCGCAGCATCGGCCTGCATGGGCTGCTGGATTGGCTGCAGACCCAGATCGCCCACGCCGATGAAGGCGACGAAGCGCAGCTGCTGCGGCTGGAATCGGACGCGCGTCGGGTGCAGATCATCACCCTGCACAAGAGCAAGGGGCTGGAGTATCCGCTGGTGTACCTGCCGTTTGTCGGCATTGCCACCAACGCGCCGGATGCTTCCAACCACCGCACCGTGCATGACGGCGAGCAGCGCGTGCTGCATTGGAAGATCGACAAGGACGACGCGGACTGGAAGGCCATCGGCCAGCAGGTCAACGCCGAGGACGAGGCCGAAACCGCACGCCTGCTCTACGTCGGCCTGACCCGTGCCGAGCATGCGCTGTGGATAAGTGGCGGTGCACTGACCGGGCTCGCGTCGTCACGACTCGGGCCGATGCTGCGCGATCTGGATGCGCTGGCCGCGCATGCAGATATCCACATCGTTGACGGCGGCCCGGAAGCGCTGCCGCCGCGCCTGCCCGCCGAACGCGAGCAGGCATTGCCGGCCGTGCGTGCGGTGCGCCGCGTGGTGCCGCACGACTGGTGGGTGTACAGCTTCACCCAGCTGGCACATGCCGAAGGCGGGCACGACACCTCGGCGGCAGCCACCGAGGACAGCGGCGGTGCGGCCGATGAACCGGTGCAGGTGGACGTGGAAGCCGAACCGGCAGCGGACGTGCAGCCGGAGGTGTTCGATCCACGCTTTGCCGGCAGCCGCTTCGGCAATGTGCTGCATGCCGCGCTGGAGAACGTCGACTTCGGCGTGTGGCGCGATTGGCACGCCGGTGACGCCGCGCCCGAAGGGCAGGCCGAGATCATCGCCAGGACACTGCGCAGCGATGGCTATGTGGAAGAAGACATCGACGACGGCGTGATGCTGCTCACCGGCCTGATCGGCCAGACCCTCACCGTCACCCTGCCCGAAGGCGGCGCCCTGCATTCGCTGGACGCAGGTGAGCGCCGCGCGGAAATCGAATTCCATTTCGCCATGCAGCCGACCACGGTGCCGGCGCTGCTGCGGGTGCTGCACGCACATGGCGTGGTGCGCGGGCGCCACGGTTTCGGCCTGCGTCGTCAGCTGGAAGGGCTGATGACCGGCAAGATCGACCTTACCTACGTCCGCGACGGCCGCTGGTACGTGCTCGATTACAAATCCAACCGACTACCGGACTACGCGCCCGCTCAGTTGGAAGCGGCCATGCGCCACAGCGAATACGACCTGCAGGCGCTGATCTACACCGTGGCGCTGCACCGCTGGCTGCGCTTCCGCATCGGCGCCGGTTACGACTACGCGCGTGATTTCGGCGGCATCCGCTATCTGTTCTGCCGTGGCCTGGATGCCAGCCGGCCGGTGTCACCGGGCCTGTACGCGCACAGCTTCGCGCCGGAGCTGGTGCATGCGGTGGATGAACTATTTGCGGGCGGCCAGCAAGGCCATGCGGCCCTGTTGGCGCGTCTGGAGGGCAGGGCATGAGCCTGTTGGCTGCATTGAACAAGGCCGGTGCGCTGCGCGCGCTGGACCACGCATTCGCGCAGAGCCTGCGTCGGCTGGATGTGGCGACACCGGATGAGGTGCTGACCGCAGCTGCATTGGCCTCGTTGGCGGTATCGCAAGGGCATGCGGGCTTTGATCCGGCCCAACCGCAGCGACTGGTGGATGCAGGGCTGACCTGGCCGATACCAGAGGAATGGAAGGCACAGTTGGCCGCGTCGCGCTGGATATCCACGGCTGTGGATAACACGGTGGAATCGGAGCAGTCGCCGCTGGTCTGGGAGAACGGGCTGCTGTATCTGCGCCGCTACCGCGAGTACGAGCGTCGCCTGGCACTGGGCCTGCAGCGGATTGGGCAGGCGTCGGTTGAGGACGGTGATGTTGCCGGCTTGGCGGGGGTGTTTGCGCGCTTGTTTCCGGGGCAGGGGGCGTCCGTCGTCCAGCAGGCCGATCTGTTCGACGCACCCTCACCCCAGCCCTCTCCCGAGAGGGGAGGGGGCAGCCGCCGTGCAGCCAACCTCGATTCCTTCCTTGTCCCCCCGGGAGAAGGTGCCCGCAGGGCGGGTGAGGGTCGGGCGCTGGACCACCAGGCCCACGCCGCCGCCGTCGCCCTGCGCCACAACCTGCTGCTGGTCACCGGCGGCCCCGGCACCGGCAAAACCACCACCATCACCCGTCTGCTGGTGCTGCTCGCCGCGCAGGCCCAGGCCGAAGGCAGACCCGCGCCGCGCGTCGCCCTGGCCGCACCCACCGGTCGCGCCGCCGAGCGCATGGCCGAAAGTCTGCGCAACGCCGTGCAGCAACTGCCCGCCACCGGCATCGATGCCGCCTTGTGCGAACAGCTGCCGAGTACCGGCACCACGCTGCATCGCCTGTTGGGTGTGATTCCGGACTCGCCGCGTTTCCGTCATCACGCCGACAATCCGCTGCCCTACGACGTGGTGGTGGTGGACGAAGCCTCGATGATCGACCTGCCGCTGATGACCAAGCTGGTCGAAGCCATCGCCGAGGGTACTCGTCTGGTGCTGCTGGGTGATCCGGACCAGCTGCCGTCGGTGGAAGCCGGCGACGTGCTCAGCGCCATCCTGCGTGCCGCCGGTGACGGCCAACGCATTGCGGTCGACGATGCGCGCGTGCTGCAACCGCTGCTGGGCGCGCTGCCTGCTGCCGCCATCCAAACGCAGCCCAACCCGTTCGCCGGCGCCCGCGTGCAGCTGCAGCGCGGCTATCGCCAAAGCGAAGCCCTGCAACTGGCCCCGCTGGCCAATGCGATGCGCCAAGGGGATGCCGCCGAAACGCTGGCACTGCTACGCGAAGGCAATCTGTCCGGCGTGCAGTTCCATGAGGATGAAGTCGACCCGCTGCAGGCATGGCGCGAGCCGCTGCAGCAGTACTGGGAAGCACTGGCCACTGCGGCCAGCCCGGCAGAGGCCCTGGCCCTGGCGGGTCGTACCCGTCTGCTTACCGCCGTACGCGAAGGCCCGCAGGGTGCACGCGGGCTCAATGCCCGCATCGAAGAACTGCTCGCTGGCACCACACGGCGTGGCACCGGGCCGGGTTACTTCCACGGTCGGCTGCTGATCATCACCGAGAACAGCTATCGCCATCGCCTGTTCAACGGTGACATCGGCATCTGCCTGCGAAGCGAAGCGAGTCCCTTTTCGGGGAGTGAGGGTGGCAGTCGCGGTACCACCGCCTGGTTCCCCGGCGACGAACCAACCACCCCGCGCGCCTTCCATCCAGCCGCTTTGCCCGCGCACGAAAGCGCATTCGCCATGACCGTGCATAAAGCCCAGGGCTCGGAGTTCGACCAGGTGTGGCTGCAGTTGCCACGTCGCGACAACCGCGTGCTCAGTCGTGAGCTGCTGTACACCGGCATCACCCGCGCCCGCCACGGGCTGCATATCGCCGGTAGTGCCGAGGTCATTGGAGCGGCGCTGGCACGGCATGCCAGCCGCTGGTCGGGGTTGGCGCAACGGCTGTTGGTTGAGCGCTGAAGCGCACCCCTCCCGCCGGCAGAAGAAGGCCCTCAGGTTCCCTTCGTTCCGAACCCGGTCTACAAATGACAAACCGAACACCCTCACGGAAAGGAAGCGTATGAAAACCACAGGGATGATGATCCTGGTCTTGGCCCTTGCCGGCTGCCATCAGGAGCCTGCTGCCAGTTCCCCGACCGTTGCCTCGGCTTCCATGGCGGGCACCGCCGGCGCCGACGACATCACCTCGGCACGCGCCTTCCTCACCCACCTCTACGCCGGCTATCACCCCGACGCGGGGCTGGACGCGATCCTGCCCGACGAGGAGGTCTACGCACCGGCCCTGTTGGCGGCCCTGCAGGCCAACCGTGAGGCGTACAACGGCGAAGTCGGCTATCTCGATGGCGACCCGCTCTGCGACTGCCAGGACATCGCGCAGGACCTGCGCACCCTGGATGTCACTATCGATCCGCTGGTGGATGGCCGGCTGCGCGCCAGCCTGGCTTCGCCAGACCCACAGCATCCGCTGGACCTGCGCCTGACCCTGCAGCGCGACGGCGCCAGCTGGCGGGTCGCCGATATCGCCACGCTCACCGAACCCAGCCTGTTGCAGGCCCTGGAGCGTGACACCCGGACGGCCCTGCAGGAGTCCCCGGTGGCTGGGGAAACTCCTTGAAAAACATGAGGATGGGGTTCGATGGGAGCCGGCGCGACTTCCATGAATGCCGCTCTCCATGCCCCTGTACGCACCCGGCTGGTAGCATGTTCACCCCGTAATCCAAGCGCAGTTCTGTAATGGCCGATTCCAAGAACCCGTCCGTCACCCAAGCCCAGGCCGAAGACGCCGTGCGCACCCTGCTGCGCTGGGCCGGTGAAGATCCCACCCGCGAAGGCCTGCTCGACACCCCGCGCCGGGTAGCCGAGGCCTATGGCGATTGGTTCAAGGGCTATAACGACGACCCGCGCGAGTACCTGGCCCGCACCTTCGAGGAAGTGGCCGGCTACGACGAAATGATCGTGCTGCGCGACATCGAGTATGAAAGCCATTGCGAGCACCACATGGCGCCGATCATCGGCCGTGTGCATGTCGGCTATATCCCCAATGGCCGCGTGGTTGGCATCTCCAAGCTGGCCCGTGTGGTCGAAGCCTATGCACGTCGCTTCCAGGTGCAGGAAAAGATGACCGCGCAGATCGCCGATGTCATCCAGGACGTGCTGCAGCCACTGGGCGTTGGCATCGTGGTGGAAGGCGCGCACGAGTGCATGACCACCCGCGGCATCCACAAGCGTGGCGTCAGCATGGTCACTTCGCGCATGCGCGGCACCTTCCATGACGACGCACGCACTCGCGCCGAGTTCCTGCGTTTCATCGAAGTCGGCCAAGCCCGCCGTTAATCCAAGGAACTGCGCGCGCTCGATGAAGTACCCCCAACGCATTGCCGGCTATCAGCGCCTGCGCGAGCAGCCGCTGTGGAAGCTGCTGGCCTCCGATCGCGCGCCCGTCCTTATCGGCCTGTTGCAGGGCCTGTTGCTGGAGGCGGACCGGCGTGTGCCGGGCTCCATCCTGGCCGAACGCCTGCAGCAGCAGCTGGACGCGCTCAACGCCGAAGAGCTGGACGTGGAGCTGCCGCGTACCGCGCAGGCCTACATCGCCTACTGGCTGGCCCAGGGCTGGTTGGAGCGGCGTCTGCCGGAAGGCGCCAGCGAAGAGGAGTACGAGCTGTCGCGGCAGGCGGTGCAGGCCATCCGCTTCATTGCCGGTGTCGAGCACAACGCAAGCCTGGCCACTGAAAGCCGGCTGGCCATGGTCATGCACCAGCTTTCGCAGCTGGCGCAGCAGACCGAGGCCGATCCCGAAGCGCGTCTGGCAGCATTGCGCGCCGAACGCGAGCGCATCGACGCCGAGATCGCCCAGGCCGCCAGCGGCAAGGTGGCCACGCTCGACGGCAAGCGCGCGCTGGAACGCACCCGCGATGTGATCCGCCTGGCCGACGATCTGGCCGAAGACTTCCGCCGCGTGCGTGACGACTTCGAACAGCTCAACCGCCGCTTCCGCGAACGCATCATCGACGACGAAGGCGCGCGCGGTGACGTGCTCGACCGCCTGTTCAACGGCGTCGATGTGATTGGCGAATCCGACGCCGGCCGCAGTTTCCAGGGCTTCTGGGACCTGCTCAACGATCCGCAGCGCAGTGCCGAACTCGATGCCGCGCTGGACACCGTGCTCAACCGCGGCTTCACCCGCAAGCTGGACCGCAACGAGCGCAACTTCCTGCGCAACTTCACCAGCACGCTGCTCGAACGCGGCGGCCAGGTGCATGAAGTGATGCAGCATTTCGCACGCAGCCTGCGCGGTTTCGTGCAAAGCCGTGGCTACCTGGAACAGCGCCGCCTCAACCAGTTGCTCAAGCAGGCCCAGGGCCAGGCATTGCTGCTGCGCGATGAGGTGCGGCCCACGGCGGCCACCGGCTTCGTGCTGCCGCTGTCCTCGGCGCGGGTGCGTTCCATCGGCCAATGGCGTCTGCACGACCCGCGCAGCCATCAGGTGGAAACCTCCATCTTCATGGCCGAGGCGGCCGAGATTTCGCTCGACAGTGTCGGCGACCTGGTCGCGCAGTCGGAAATCGACGTGCGCACGCTCAAGGACAACCTGTTCATGCTGCTCGGCACGCGCCCGCAGCTGTCCATCGCGCAGGTACTGCGCGAGCGGCCAGCGCGGCAGGGCCTGGGCAGCGTGATCGGCTATCTCTCCATCGGCACCCGCCACGGCATGGTGGTGCGCGATCAATTGGAAACCGTGGAATGGACCGGCGGTGACGGCAACGTGCGTCGTGCACGCGTGCCGCTGGTGTGGTTCCTCAAGGAAAGACGCGATGAACTGGTCTGAGACCGAACTGGAAACCGAAACCGAAGCCAACGCGGCGCCGGTCGCAACGCCGCCGGCAACCAAGGCCAACGGCGCCTTGTTCCTGGGCGACACCGGTACCCTGCCGGCCGAAGCACGGCGCGCGCTGTGCCAGTTGCTGGCCGGCCCCAGCGTCGATGCGCAGCGCCAGCCCACGCAATGGGCGGCCCTGTTGCGGCATGAAGATGCCGTGCGCAGCCTGCTGAGCGAGCTGTTCCTGGAACTGGTACTGGACCGCGACGGCGGCATCGCCTTCACCCGCCAGGCCGATACCGCCGAGGTGGATTCGCCCACGCTGCTACGCAGCGCGCCGCTGACCTTCATCGAGTCGGTGTTGTTGCTGTTCCTGCGCCAGCAGCTGGCCGAGGCCGATACCCGCGGTGAACGCGCGGTGGTGGAAGAGTTGCAGCTGGTCGAAGCGATGAGTATCTACCAGAAGAACGTCTCCACCGACCAGGCCGGTTACGGCAAGCGCGTGAGCGCGGCCATCGCCAAGATGCGCGAGAACCAATTGCTGTCCAAGCTGCGTGGCAGCGAAGACCGCTATGAAATCTCGCCGGCATTGAAGCTGCTGTTCTCCGCCGAAGACGTGCAGGTGCTGGCCGATGCGTATCGCCAGCTGCGCGACGGTGGTGCTGTTGAAGCCATTGAAGCCGTCAGCGACGACGCCGACGAATGACGCGCCCGCGCGTCGCCCCAAATTTGTTTGCCACCGTCGCGCCCTGCGCGGCGGTTGAAGGATGAGCCGCATGGAAACGACCACCCAAACCCTGCTCCCGGCTGCCGCGTTGTTCAACGACCCGGCCAGCGATGCCCGCGCAAACCAGTTCCGCATGCGCCGCCTGCAGGTGCTCAACTGGGGGACGTTCTCCGGCCTGACCGAAGTGCCGATCGCCGAGCGTGGCTTCCTGTTCGTGGGTCGCTCCGGCTCGGGCAAGTCCACCCTGCTCGACGGCATGAGCGCGCTGCTGACGCCGCCGAGCATCGTCGACTTCAACGCCGCCGCGCGCGAAGCCGAGCGCTCCGGCCGCGACCGTTCGCTGGTCTCGTACGTGCGTGGTGCGTGGGCCGACCAGCAGGACAGCGAGTCCGGCGAAATCGCCACCCAGTACCTGCGCAAGGGCGCCACCTGGACCGCATTGGCGCTGGAATACCACAACGCCCGCGGCGACGCGGTGTCCATCGTGCGCATGTTCTGGGTCAACGGTTCCGGCACCTCGGCCAATGACGTGCGCAAGCACTACATGGTGGTGCCGCGTCGCTTCGACCTGACCGAGCTGGAAGGCTTCGATCTGGATCTGCGCAAGCTGCGTCTGCGTCTGAGCGAGGACGTTGCGCATTTCGACAGCTTCGCCGGTTACGCCGAGCGCTTCCGTCACCTGCTCGGCATCGGCAACGACATGGCGCTGCGCCTGCTGCACAAAACGCAGTCGGCCAAGAACCTGGGTGACCTCAACGCCTTCCTGCGTGGCTTCATGCTGGAAGAGCCGCGCACGTTTGAAGCGGCTGATCGTCTGGTCGAGGACTTCTCCGAACTCGATGGCGCCCACCACGCCGTGGTCACCGCACGCCGTCAGGTGGAAACGCTGACCCCGGCGCGCGAGTTCCATCACGATCTGACCGAGCTGCGCAAGGGCGTGGCCAACCTGCGCGACCTGCAGATCGGCATCGACGGCTACCGCGAGGAAACGCGGCTGGAGCTGGTCAACGAGCGCATGCGCGAAGTGGACGTGATCGACCGTGGCCTGATGGGTGAGGAGGGCCAACGCCGTCAGGCGCTGGACAACCACGAACAGAAGCTGGTCGAACTGGAACGCCTGCAGCGCGAGCAGGGCGGTGAGCGTATCGAGGAGCTGGAGCGCGAACGCACCCGCGTCGAACGTGAAGTCGAAGAGCGTGCGCGCCGCCGCAAACAGCTGGAAAGCGCCTGTCGTCAGTTGGGCATGGCGCTGGCCGATACCGCCTCCGCGTTCTCCGAGCAGGTGGAACAGGCACGCTCGCTGATCGATGGCAGCCGCGATGGCGCCGGCACCGTGGACGACGCCATCGCCGAGCGCATGGCCGAGCGTCGCGAAGACGAAAAGCGTTTCGCCGCATTGCGCGTGGAACTGGAATCGTTGAAGTCCACGCCCAGCTCCATCCCGGCGCCGCTGCAGCAGATGCGCGCCCGCCTGTGCGACGACACCGGTCTGCCGGAATCGGTGCTGCCGTTCGTCGGTGAACTGGTCCAGGTGCGCGAGGACCAGATCGGTTGGCGCGGTGCCATCGAGCGCGTGCTGCACGGTTTCGCGCAGTCGCTGCTGGTGGATGAAAAGCACCACAGCCAGGTTGCCGAATGGGCCAACCGCACGCACCTTGGCACCAAGCTGGTGTACTTCCGTGTGCGCGACAACGAGCTGCTGCATGCGCGCGAGCCGGAAAAGCGCTCGTTGATCCACAAACTGCAGCTGCGTGACCACGCCTTCGGTGATTGGGTCTACAACGAACTGCTGCGTCGCTTCGACTACACCTGTGTGGACAACGCCGGCCAGCTGCGCAGCGAAGACCGCGCGTTGACCCGCGAAGGCCAGATCAAACACCCCGGCGATCGCTACGAGAAGGATGACCGCCACGCGGTCAACGACCGCAAGCGTTGGATGCTGGGCCACGACAACCGCGACAAGCGTCGCGTGTTCGAGCGCGAAGGGCAGGAGCTGGCGCAGCGCATCGCGCGCAGCGAAGCCGACGTCGCCATGCTGCGCAAGCAGCGCGAAAGCGGCCAGGAGAAGCAGCTGGCCGCGCGCGTGCTGGTGGAGCGCGACTGGGACGAAATCGATCTTGGCCCGCGTCTGCAGCGCCTGACCGATATCGACGAGCAGCTCACTGACCTGCGTGAAGGCGACAACGCGCTGGCGCGTGTCGGCCAGCAGATTGAATTGACGCGCGGCCTGCGCGACCAGGCCAAGCGCACTTACGAGGACGTACGCCTGGAGCGCGCACAGCTGTCGCGCGAGCGTGTGCGCCTGGAGCAGCAACGTGACAACGGTGCTGCCCGTGTCGCCAGCACACCGCTGACCGAGGCGCAGCGCGAGGGTCTTGGTGAGCGCCTGCAGGTATTGCCGGGCTTCAACCTGGACACGCTGGAAAGTCATTTCCGTGTGATCGAACGGGGTCTGGGCGAAGAGCTGGGGCAAAGCCAGAGCCGCGATGCCAAGCTCACCCAGCACCTGCTCGATTGCTTCCGCAAATACTGCCAGCAATGGCCGGAGGACTCCGGCGATTTCACCGTGTCGCTGAGCAGTGCCGACGATTTCCTTGCGCGTCTGCAGCGCCTGGAAAGTGATGGACTGCCGCGTCACGAAGGCCGTTTCTTCGACCTGCTGCAGACGCAGAGCAAGAACAACCTGCTGGCCCTGCAGCGCCACACCGCTGAAGCGCACAAGGCGATCAAGCAGCGCATGGACGAGGTCAACGCCTCGCTGGAGCAGGTGGCGTTCAACCGCGGCACCGTGCTGGCCATCGACGTGACGGACCGGCGCCTGCCGGAAGTACAGGATTTCCAGCTGCAGCTGCGTGCGGTGCTGACCCATCAGCAGACCGAAGACCGTTCGCTGGCCGAGACCCAGTTCAACGTGTTGCGCGACCTGGTGCGGCGCCTGGGTGCACAGGAGCCGGAGCTGCGCCGCTGGCGCGAGCAGGTGCTGGACGTGCGTCTGCATGTGGAGTTCATCGGCGTCGAGCTGGATGGCGAAACCCGCGAGCAGGTCGAGATCTACCGCAGCGGCGCGGGCAAGTCCGGTGGTCAGCGGCAGAAGCTGGCGACCACCTGCCTCGCCGCCGCACTGCGCTACCAGTTGGGTGGCGAAGACGGTGAGCTGCCGCGCTACGCGGCCGTGGTGCTGGACGAAGCCTTCGACAAGGCCGACAACGAGTTCACCGCGCTGGCGATGAACATCTTCGAGAACTTCGGTTTCCAGATGGTGGTGGCCACCCCGTTGAAGTCGGTGATGACGCTGGAGCCGTTCATCGGTGGTGCCTGCTTCGTCGAGATCAGCGGTCGCCACGATTCGGGCGTGCTGTTGATCGAGTACGACGACGAAGCCAACCGCCTGAAGCTGCCGGCCCGTGCACGCGGTGCGGCTGCGCGCGCGCAGGATGATGCCGAGCAGGCGGCAAAGCAGGAGCCGCAGGTGGAAGCCATCGCACCGGAAGCCGAAGCGATCATCGAGGCGGCTGAGGCGGCAGTGGTTGACGCCGAAGTGATCGAGGCGCCGGTAAAGAAGGCACCGAAGAAGGCTGCTGCGAAGAAGCGTGCTGCTACCGAGAAGTGATTTCAAAGCGCTGCTTGCTTGAATGCCCCTCTCCCCTTGTGGGGTGAGAGGGGCCGCTTACGAGACACCGGTCGCTGCCCATCGAATGCCCCGGCGCAAGGGCCAGGGCACGGAGCGGCAACTGAGCCCATGCGCCGAGGCACACAACAGGCTTGCCGGGCTACGATTCACCCTTCAACAGGAGCCATCCATGCATTACGTAGAAATCGTCGCCATGCTGGTCGTGGTGCAGTACCTGTTCTTCATCTACCAGGTAGGTCGCGCACGCGGACGCTACGGCGTGAAGGCACCGGCGGTCACCGGCCACGAGAGATTCGAGCGCGCCTATCGCGTGCAGATGAACACGCTGGAGTTGATGGTCGCGTTGCTGCCGGCGCTGTTCGTCGCCGCGCGTTTCTGGCCGGCGACCTGGGTCGCGGCTATCGGCGTGGTCTACCTGATCGGCCGTTTCATTTACTGGCGCGCCTACATCAGTGCACCGTCCAGCCGTGGTCTGGGTTTCGGCCTGTCGATGCTGCCGGTGATGGCACTGCTGACGATGGCATTGGCAGGCGCGGTCCTGCGCTGATCATCGGGCCGCTGTACGAGCGGCGTCAGCCGCGAAGCCGGTGATGGCAACACCAGCAGCGCCCTCCATCATTGCAGTCAAACCGATCGGATCGGGCAGCTGCGATTGGTTGGCGGATCCTTCCGTTGTTGGATCGTCATCAGTTTCGCGGCTTATGCCGCCCCTGCACCCAAACGTTCACCGACAACGCAGAGAACAATCAGCACGCAGGATAAAGGGAGCCTCGCGGCTCCCTTTGTCGTTCCTGCATCCCTGCATCGCCCGGCTCAGAAATCCATGCTGAGCTTGGCGTAGCTGTAACGCCCCGGCAGGTCATACGTGCCCGGGTCGTAGCCGTTGAGCGTGCAGCTCAGGCAGATCGGTGGGTTCTTGTCGAACACGTTGTTGACGCCCAGCGTGACCTTGACCCCTTTCATCCACGCGTCGGTACGCCAGCTCACCTGCGCGTCGTGATACGTGGTCGCACCCAGCCAATGTTGATCGGCAACGCTGTCGGTACAGATCGGGAAGCCATTGGCGCCAGCGCAGCGTTCGCGCAGGCGGTCGATGTAGCGCATCGTCCAGTTCGCATTCCAGTTGCGGAAATCCCAGTTGGTGGTCAGCGTCGAGGTCCATTCCGGGATGGCGCTGTCATTGACCTCCACGCCCGGGCCCTTGGGTTCGGGCTGGCCGGATTCGTTGATCAGCTCATAGCGCGACACCCAGGTCGACTTCCAGTCAAAGCCGAGCTGGCCCCAACCGGCTTCCGGCAACAGCCAGTGCGCGGTGAAGTCCCAGCCGCTGGTGTTGATGGTGCCCAGGTTGGCGAGGATGTCCTCGAAGCGGACGATCTGGCCACGGTCGTTGCGGGTATAGCTGGCGCAGGCGGCTGCGTCGCGGGTGTCGATACAGCGGTCCAGGATCAACTGCGCATCCGGTGCCTGGATCGCACCGTCGATGGTGTGTCGGTAGAAGGTCACGCCCAGGTCCAGCTTGCTCGCCCAATTGCTGTCCGCCGCCCAGCCAGGGCTCCACACGAAGCCGGCCATGAACGAGCGGCTTTCTTCCGGATCCAGTTCACGATTGCCAGCCGTCACCACCGAGATCTGCGGGTTGGCCTGCTCGTAGCCCGGAGGTACGCCATCAGCCACGCATTTTGGCGTGGTGGATGCAGCGTTGTTGCATGGATCCACCAGCGTTGCGTCGAAGCGGCTCAGCGTGCCGTACAACTCACCGATGGACGGTGCGCGGAAGCCCTGCGCGAATGACATGCGCAGCAGCAGTTCGTCTGCCGGCTGCCAGCGCAGGCCGATCTTGCCGGTGCCGGTGCCGCCGAAGGTAGAGTAGTCCGAGTAGCGACCGGCGATGCTCATGTCCAGGCTCTTGCCCCAGAAGCCGCCACGCGCCAGCGGGATGTCGAACTCGGCGTAGGCTTCCTTCACCGAATAGCTGCCGATGGTGACCCCCGAAGGCACGCCGTTGTATTCGCCAGCCACGGTGATCGGGTCGGGGTGGTACTCACCTTTGTAGCGGCGCCACTCGGCGCCGGCAGCAAAGGACAGCGGACCCGCCCACATGTCGAACAACTCACCGGTGATGTTGGCCGAGGCCTGGCTCAGCGTGTTCTTGCTGCGGTCACGCACGATCGGCGAGATCCACGCCAGCATGTCAGCGGTGATGGTGCCGGGCCCGCCGAAGATGTTCAACGGGACGCAACCGGCGATGGCGGCACACGCGGCAGGGTCGCCCAGTGCCTGGTTGATGTGCTTGATGTTGTAGCTGCCGGTGTTGGTCTGGGTGGCCTTGCTTTCACTGGTCATCGCATTGATGTCCCAGTTCCAGGTGCGCTGGTTGACCTCGAACGTGCCATCCAGGCCCGCGGCCGCGTACCAGGTCTTCACCTCCTGCTCGTAACGGCGTGGGCCGCCTTCCACCGGCCGTCGGCCAATCAGGAACAGGTTCGGGCTGCTGCCCATGGTGGTCAGGTCGAAGCCGAACGGGTTGTACGGATTGTTGGCCGAGATCACCAGATTCTTCTCGGCCCAATCGTTGTACACGCCCGCATCGGTGCCGAGGAAGAACGGCTCCGGGGCAGCCTGGTTGGCCGATTCGCGCTCGCTGTACATGCCGCGGAACCAGCCGCTCACGTTCGGGGTGAACTCAAAGCGCACCTGGCCGAACACCGATTTGCGCTCGTTGGGCGTCAGCAGCAGGTTGTTCGGTGCGAAGTTGTAGCGGTCCGGCGTGCCGAAGCAGTGGTAGTCATCGGTTCGGGGGCCGACGTTGCCGTTGGAGCAGGCGGCCTGGCCGGGGTCGAAGACCGGGCTGGTGACGCCGGTGTTGGAGGTGATGTTGTAGGTCTTGCCGCTGGGGTCGGCGAACACCAGCCGTCCCTGCGGTGTCGCCGAGCTGCCGTTGGCCAGGCCGGTACCCGGTACCGGAACGGTGGCCCACTTGTACTCGGTCGAGGCAACCTCCTTCTGCTTGAACCACGACGCGCCGACGATCCATTGCGCGCGCTCGCCGCTCTTGCCGAAGCTCATATCGACACTGGTGGTGTCGCCGCCCTTGAGGTTGTAGTCGCCGTACTGCACTTCGACGTGGCCGCCGTCGGCATTCTTCTTGGTGATGATGTTGACCACGCCGGCGATGGCATCGGAGCCGTAAATCGACGATGCGCCGTCTTCCAGCACCTCGATGCGCTCCACCAGCGCCAACGGAATGGTGTTCAGATCCACCGACGAGCCGACGCCCGAGCCGGACGATTCATTGACCCAGCGGATGCCGTCGACCAGCACCAGCACGCGTTTGGGCCCGAGGTGACGCAGATCCACCGTGGCCGCACCAGCACCCACGCCGCCGCCATCGGGCGGGAAGCCGAAGTTGCCGCTGGAGTTGAGTTTGGTGCTGAGCGATGCGCCGCTGGCGGTCAGGTGTTGCACCACATCCGCCACCGAGGTGTAGCCGGTGCGATCGATGGCTTCGCGGGTGAGTACCTGCACCGGTACCTGGGTTTCCAGCTCCGCTTTTTTTATGCGGCTGCCGGTGACCTGGACGGTGTCCAGGGTTCTTGCACTGTTGCCGGGTGCGTCCTGCGCGGCAGCGACGGTGGGCAACAGGCACAACAGGGAAAACTGGACGGCGAGCGTGAGGCGGTGCGTGCGTAGCGGTAACGACGTCATCGGGAAGCTCCTATGAATGCCGGACTACTTGCCCGCCGGAAGGGCGGGTGCCTCGCGGTTGTAAGCAATTCGTTAGAAACCGGCAAGCGGAGATGTCTTGAAACGCGGACACTGCAGGAGACAGCAACATGAATCGGTTACCTTCTTCATCAACGCGTCAATATCAATCAGCAGTTGCTGCCTGATCTCCCATGTCGCGTGCTCGCAAGCAGCCGTATGTCGACCCGACAAGCAGCCTGCCCATGCGCACGGGCTGAGGAAGAGTTCGCTCTCGGTGCACTGCGCGCGGATCACGTTGCTCACGCGCGACGCATTGGCTTCTTGCAGAAGGCGGTGCTCGCTGGTCTCCGTCACCATCCGACCCGATCCCGCGCGGCATCACGGCCAATGGTTCCGGCATCCGCTGCGATCGCGGTACGCGGGCTCGACGCAGCGCGCCGGGAGCAGGAGGCGCGGTGATGGCTTTCATCGTGTGCCACCGAGGTACGGCGGGCACGTGGCGCCGGCACGTACGCGCTGCGCGGTTATGCCGCGCCCAGGGTATCCCAGGCCATACGCGCGATCAGTACCACCACCAGTGCCAGGAATAATTTCCGGATCAATGGTGTGCCGCCACGCAGTGCCATCCGCGTGCCAACCACCGCGCCGCTGATGTTGGCCATCGCCATGGGGACGGCAATGGCCAGCAACACGTTGCCGCTGGGCACGAAGAACGACAGCGCTGCCACGTTGGTGGCCACGTTCACCACCTTCGATGCGGCCGAGGCACGCAGGAAGTCCAGGCCAAAGAAACGCACGAACAGAAAGATCAGGAAGCTGCCGGTGCCGGGCCCAAAGAAGCCATCGTAGAAGCCGATCACGCCGCCCATGATCAACGCGATGGTCAACTCTTTGCGGCCGATCTCACGTGGCCGGTGCAGCGCGCCGAAGTCCTTCTTGGCCAGCGTGTAGCCCAGCATCACGATAAGCAGCGTCAACACCAGCGGCCGCACCGCATCCTTGGACAACAGCGTCACCGCCGTCGCACCCAGGAACGAACAGGCAAACGCCGCCGCCGATGCCAGCAGCACCGGCCGCCACGGGAACTGCACCGAGCGCGCATAGCGCCATGCCGATGCGGTGGTGCCGAACACCGAGCTGAACTTGTTGGTGCCGAGCAAAGCCGCCGGCGTGTGTTGCGGCAGTGTGGTGAACAGGCCGGGCAGCTGGATCAGGCCACCGCCACCGACCGCTGCATCCACCAGCCCGGCGATGAAGGCGATCACCAGCAACCAGGGCAGCTCGGGTGGCAGCAGTTCCAGCATGGTGATTCCAGCGCGGGGCGCGACAGAATACGCGCCTTGCCCGGCATCGGCAGCGCAGCTGGAGCCCTTGCCGGGATCGGGGGAGAATACGTACATGCAGATATCTCCCACTTCCGCGTGTCCCTGCGGCCGCGACCTCGGCTACGGCGCCTGCTGCGGCCGCTATCACGCCGGCCTCGCGGCCCCGGATGCCGAATCCCTGATGCGTTCGCGTTACAGCGCCTATGTGCTCAAGGACGCCGACTACCTGCGCAGCAGCTGGCATCCGGATACCCGCCCCGAATCGCTCTCATTGGACGATGCCCCCGGTCAGCGCACACATTGGCTGGGCCTGAGCGTGAAACGGCACCTCGCCACTGGCGAAGACACCGCTGAAGTCGAATTCGTCGCCCGTTACCGCATCGGCGGCGGCAGTGCGGTCAAGATGACCGAACACAGCCGCTTCCAGCGCATCGACGGCCGCTGGTACTACCTGGACGCGGCAGGCGAAGCCTGAGCTGGCAATCCCGCTCCCGTCGTACTTGCGTTGAGCCCCTCTCACGTTCACGGGAGAGGGCAGCCATTGATCTGCGCCGCGTTCCCCCACCGGCGCAGACGCGAAGCAAAACCACCTCCCGCACTCCGCTTATCATCAACCCCCACAGCAAGGAGCTCGGCGGATGAAAGCAACCCACCTGATGCGCGTCGCCGCCATATTGGCCGGCATCACACTGGCCGCGCCCGGCTTCGCCGCCACCACGGATTTCGGCACCTGCGGCACCAGCCTGAAAAACGCGGCCGCCGCCCAGAGCATCAGTGCCGAACGCTTCGACCAGCTCTTCGCCGACATCACCCCCGATCTCAGCGTGTTGCCATTGCTCAACGCGCAGCCGGAATTCACCACGCCGCTCTGGGACTATCTCGCGGCGCTGGTCGACAGCCAGCGCATCAACGATGGACGTAACCGTCTTGCCCAGCACCGCGCCTTGCTTGAGCAGGTGTCCGCCCAATACGGCGTCGACCCGGCCACGATCGTGGCGGTATGGGGCGTGGAGAGCGATTACGGCCGCGTGTTCGGCAAACGTCCCCTGCTGCAGTCACTGGCCACGCTGTCCTGCAATGGCCGGCGGCAACCGTTCTTCAAGGGCGAGTTGCTGGCCCTGCTCAAATTGATCGACAAGGGCGACCTCAACCCCGCTGGCTTGACCGGTTCCTGGGCCGGCGCTTTCGGCCACACCCAGTTCATGCCGTCGACCTACGCACGCATTGCGGTGGATGGCGACGGCGACGGCCGCCGTGATCTGGTCGCCAGCATTCCCGACGCACTGGCTTCCACTGCCAACTACCTCAAGCAGTCCGGCTGGCGCACGGGCCAGCCGTGGGGTGTCGAAGTCCGTATCCCGGCAGGCTTCAACGCTGCGCTTGCCGGCCGCACCCAGCGCAAGCCACTGGCTGACTGGCGCACGCTCGGCATCACCCTGGTCGACGGTACGCCGTTGCAGGTGCCGGCCATCGCCGACGATGCCAACGCCGCACTGCTGCTGCCAGCCGGTGCCAAGGGCCCGGCACTGCTGGTGTTCCGCAACTACGACGCGATCTATTCCTATAACGCCGCCGAGAGTTATGCGTTGGCCATCGCCACCCTGGCCGATCGTCTGCGCGGCGGCAACGGCCTTGCTGCAGCCTGGCCAACCGATGACCCGGGCATTGGTCGCGACGAGCGCCGCGAACTCCAGACCCTGCTGCTGGCCCGTGGCCACGACATCGGCAGCGCCGATGGCATGGTCGGCAACGCCACCCGGCGCGCCATCCAGGTCGAGCAGCAGCGGCTGGGCTGGAAGGACGCCGATGGCCGCGCCGGCACCCGCATCCTGCAGGCGCTGCGCGACGCCAGACCTGCCGAGCCCACCGCGTTCCGGCTACCGGCCGGCTACCAGCAACTTGTCCAATCACCGATCGTACGGAGCAACGTTTCAATGAAGGATGTGCAGGGCCTGAGCACAGGCGACTTCAACGGCTTCACCGCCTGGAAGGTGGAAACCCCGTTCTCGACCGCGGCGATCAGCGTGTTCGGTGGCCAGCTGCTGTCGTTCATTCCCAAAGGCGGGCAGGAGGTGATGTGGCTTTCGCCCACTGCCAAGCAGCCGCCGACGCCCATCCGTGGCGGTGCACCGGTGTGCTGGCCGTACTTCTCGCGGCAAGGGCAGGGCAATGACGTGCCCGCGCATGGCTTCGTTCGCACCGTCGCCTGGCAATTGCGCGATGCCAAGCGCGAAGCCGATGGCAGCATCGTGCTGACCCTGGCGCCGCCGCCGATGGAGAACCTCGGCCTGCGCCTGCAGATGTTGCTGCGCATCGGCCGCACGCTGGAGCAGGAGCTGATCACCGAGAACACCGGCAGCCAAGCGACCAGCTTCACCCAGGCGCTGCACAACTACTTCAATGTCAGCGACGCCTTGAAGGTGGATGTCACCGGCCTGGACGGGCTCACCTACCTGGACAAGCTCGACAACGGTAATACCCATGTGCAGAAAGGCGACTGGAACCTGCGCGACCCGCGTGATCCGGGTCGCAGCGATCGCCTCTACATCCAGGCGGGCGGCCACTATGTACTGCGCGATCCTGGCTTCAAGCGCGCCATCGACATCACCACCACCGGCAGCCGTACCGCCGTGCTCTGGAATGCAGGCGAAGCCGGCGCGGCGAAGATGGACGACATCGGTGCAGCCTGGCGCAACTATGTGTGCGTGGAAGCGGCCAATGCCGGTCCGGATGTGATCGAGCTGGCGCCTGGCGGCCGCCACACCCTCAAGCAGGTCTTCGAGGTCAAGCCGCTCTAACGCTTTAGCTCTTGCTTTAGCCCCTCTCCCGCAAGCGGGAGAGGGGTTGGGGTGAGGGCTGCAGTTCGTGGGTTCTCTAACGCCCTGGCGCCAGCGCAACAGCATCAGCAGGTACGCGACACCCAAAGTCTTGCCCTGCGCGGTGTCTCACCGTCGCAAAACCACCAGCGTCACCACCCCGGCCACCAATCCCCAGAACGCCGAGCCTATCCCGGCCATCGACAATCCCGAAGCGGTCACCAGGAAGGTCACCAGCGCCGGTTCGCGTTCCACTTCCTCACGCATCGCCACCGCCAGGCTGTTGCCGATCGTGCCCAGCAGCGCGATGCCGGCCAACGCCGCCACCAGCTCCTTCGGGAATGCCGCGAACACCGCTGCCACTGTCGCGCCGAACAGACCGACCACAAGATAGAACGCACCGGCGCTCACCGCCGCCGTATAGCGCCTGGCCGGATCCTCATGCACATCGCGGCCCATGCAGATCGCCGCGGTGATCGCCGCCAGATTCAGGGCATAGCCGCCGAACGGTGCCAACACCGCATTGACCGTGCCGATCCAGCCCACCACCGGCGACACCGGCGCGTCGTAACCGGATGCTTTCAGCACCGCGACCCCCGGAACGTTCTGCGAGGCCATGGTCACGATGAAAAGGGGCAGGGCAATACCGAACACCGCCGCCCACGACAACGTCGGCAGGGTGAATACCGGCCGTGCCAGCTGCAGCTGCATCTGGTCCATGTGCATCAGGCCTTTGCTCCCTGCAATTGCCACGCCGACCAGCAAGGTCGCGATCACCGCATAACGCGGGAACAGGCGCCGCCCGAGGAGATAGGTGATGAACATCGTCAGCACCAACAACGGCTGCGTGCCGACCGATACAAACACATCCAAACCGAAGCGCAGCAACACCCCGGCCAACATGCCCGAGGCCAGCGACACCGGAATCCGCCGCATCGCCTGCTCGAACACGCCCGAGAACCCGGCCACCGCCGCCAACACGGCCGCCAGCACGAACGCACCGATCGCATCGGACAACGGCAACGTACCCGCGCCGACCACCAGCATCGCCGCACCGGGCGTAGACCACGCCGTCACCACGGGCATCCGATAGCGCAGCGACAATGCAATGCAGGTCACGCCCATGCCGATGCCAAGTGCCCACATCCACGAAGCGATTTCCGCCTGGTTGGCACCTACGGCCCGCGCTGCCTGGAAAACGATCACCGCCGAACTGGCAAAGCCCACCAATACCGTGATGAAGCCGGCAATCACCGCCGGCAGCGAAAGGTCTTTGAAGAAGGAACGTGCAGTGGCGTCGGTCATCGTGCAGGCAAGGTCGGATCAACCCGCATTGTGGCCGACGGCAGCGACATGTGGCTCACGTCGCGGACAGACGGCCGAACAACGTCCCCATGCCCAAACGATCCAAGGGAACCGCAGAGCGTCACGCTTACGCCAGAGCGGCCGGAAGGAGCCGCCGCACCCACTCCTTCTCCCGCGAGCGGGAGAAGGTGCCCCGGAAGGGGCGGATGAGGGGATGGCGTTACACCAGACCCCTCTCGTACCGGCGCATCACTTTCACCTATATAGAGAAGAAGGCCATTACCAAGAGGCACGCTCGGCCGGACACAGAAGCGGCAGGAAACAGGGAAGAACCCAGAAAACGCCCGGCGGCGGATCCAAAACTTGGCATGAGCAGGCCAAACCTTGCCGAGTCTGGCCTCAGCAAGCCTTTTGCTGCAGAAGCACACAAAGTGATTGCACATTTCACAAAGATGTCTAGAATTCGCTTCCTCGCTGCACGGCGCCGGCCACTTCGGTGACCACCCGCCCAAAGCGACGTCAACAGCCTCTCAAAAAGGTGTTGACGGAAACGAAAAGCCTGACATAATAGGCGGCTCGCTTCGACGAAAGGCCTTCGGGTTTGCCGCAGAAGCAGCAGCGTCAACCGCCTCGAAATGAGGTGTTGACGAAGCGGAAAAGCCGGCTATAATGGGCGGCTCGCTACGACGGAAACGTCGCAGCCTACGAAGACGGCGTTGAGGCCTGATTCGAAGTTCTTTGAAAGTATGCGCAGGTATCTTGTGAAGACGCCAGA
>NZ_LDJI01000046.1 GCF_001431415.1 Stenotrophomonas humi
TCAACGCCGGTGATGTGCAGGGTGTCGAAGAAGTCATTGCCGACCGCAACGCCGGCGGTACGCAGCGCGCTGGCCAGGATCGCGGCCAGGCGGTGGGTGCGGCGGGCGATGCGCAGCAGGCCTTCCGGGCCGTGATAGACGGCATACATCGAGGCCATCACCGCCAGCAGCACCTGGGCGGTACAGATGTTGGAGGTGGCCTTCTCGCGGCGGATGTGCTGCTCGCGGGTCTGCAGGGTCAGGCGATAAGCGGCCTTGCCTTCGGCATCGACCGAGACGCCGATCAGGCGGCCCGGCATCGAGCGCTTGTAGGCGTCACGGCAGGCCATGAAGGCGGCATGCGGGCCACCAAAGCCGAACGGCACGCCGAAACGCTGGCTGTTGCCGACCACGATGTCCGCGCCCCATTCGCCCGGAGCGGCAATCAGGGTCAGTGCCAGCAGGTCGGTGGCGACGGCGACCAGGCCCTGGCGGGCGTGCACGGCCTCGACCAGCGCCTTGTAGTCGCCGATGTTGCCGAGGCTGTCCGGGTATTGCAGCAGCACGCCGAAGGTGCTGTCCCTTATACACCTCTGACGCTGCCGACGATACGCAGGGTGCAAATAA
>NZ_LDJI01000047.1 GCF_001431415.1 Stenotrophomonas humi
CTCCCCAACCCCTCCCCCGGAGGGAGAGGGGCTTAAAGATCAAAACCAGAGACTTCTTCCCCATGAGCAAAGACATCGTCCTCGCCTTCTCCGGCGGCCTCGACACCAGCTTCTGCGTGCCGTATCTGCAGGAACGTGGCTACAACGTGCACACCGTGTTCGCCGATACCGGCGGCGTGGATGCCGAAGAGCGTGACTTCATCGAAAAGCGTGCGGCCGAACTGGGCGTCACCAGCCACGTCACCGTCGATGGCGGCCCGGCGATCTGGGAAGGCTTCGTCAAGCCGTTCGTCTGGGCGGGCGAGGGCTACCAGGGCCAGTACCCGCTGCTGGTGTCCGACCGTTACCTGATCGTGGACGCCGCGCTCAAGCGCGCTGCCGAACTGGGCACCAACATCATCGCCCATGGCTGCACCGGCATGGGCAACGACCAGGTGCGTTTCGATCTGGCAGTGAAGGCACAGGGCGACTACGTGATCGTCGCGCCGATCCGTGAAATCCAGAAAGAACACACCCAGACCCGCGCATACGAGCAGAAGTACCTGGAAGCGCGCGGCTTCGGCGTGCGTGCCAAGCAGCAGGCCTACACCATCAACGAGAACCTGCTGGGCCTGACCATGTCCGGTGGTGAGATCGACAAGTGGGAAGCCCCGGGCGAAGGTGCACGCGGCTGGTGCGCACCGCGCAGCGCGTGGCCGATCGAGCCGCTGACCGTGACCCTGAAGTTCGTCGAAGGCGTGGCCGTCGAGCTGGATGGCAAGGCGCTGCCGGGTGAGCAGATCCTGGCCAAGCTCAACAAGCTGTTCGCGCAGTACGGCGTCGGTCGCGGTGTCTACACCGGCGACACCGTGATCGGCCTGAAGGGCCGCATCGTGTTCGAAGCACCGGGCCTGGTCTCGCTGCTGGCCGCACACCGCGCGCTGGAAGACACCGTGCTGACCAAGCAGCAGAACCGCTTCAAGCCGGAAGTCGCACGCAAGTGGGTGGAGCTGGTGTACGAAGGCTTTTACCACGACCCGCTCAAGACCGACGTCGAAGCCTTCCTGCAGGCATCGCAGGCCAAGGTGACCGGTGAAGTGGTGTTGGAAACCCGCGGTGGCCGCGTCGACGCGGTGGCCGTGCGTTCGCCGCACATCCTCAATGCCAAGGGCGCCACCTACGCGCAGTCGGCGGACTGGGGCGTGGAAGAAGCCGAAGGCTTCATCAAGCTGTTCGGCATGAGCTCGACGCTGTACGCGCAGGTCAATCGCTGAGTGCTGCTTGAAGCCTGACGCCTGATGCACAAAGCCCCTCTCCCGCTTGCGGGAGAGGGGTTGGGGTGAGGGGCTTTGGCTTGATGAGATTCAGAAGCACAAAGCCCCCATCCGCCCTTCGGGCACCTTCCCCCGCATGCGGGAGAAGGGATGCCTTCAATCACTGACCTGATGACCTGCCGCTGCCCACCATGACGACCTTGCTCGAATCCACCCTGCAGCACCTTGAAGCCCTGGTGTCCTTTGACACCCGCAATCCGCCGCGTGCGATCACCACCGGTGGCATCTTCGACTATCTGCACGCCAATCTGCCGGGCTTCAATGTCGAGGTGATTGATCACGGCGCCGGTGCGGTCAGCTTCCATGCGGTGCGTGGCAACCCGAAGTATCTGTTCAATGTGCACCTGGATACCGTGCCGGATTCCCCGCACTGGTCCGCCGATCCGCACGTGATGCGTCGATTGGATGACCGTGTGGTCGGCCTGGGCGTGTGCGATATCAAGGGCGCAGCGGCTGCATTGGTCGCTGCCGCCAATGTCACCGATGGCGATGCTGCCTTCCTGTTCTCCAGTGACGAGGAAGCCAATGACCCGCGTTGCATCGCAGCCTTCCTGGCGCGTGGCATCGCGTATGAAGCGGTTATCGTCGCCGAGCCGACCATGAGTGAAGCGGTGCTGGCGCACCGTGGCATCAGCTCGGTGCTGATGAAGTTCAAGGGCCGTGCCGGGCATGCGTCCGGCAAGCAGGATCCGTCCGCCAGCGCGTTGCACCAGGCGATGCGCTGGGGCGGCAAGGCGCTGGAGCATGTCGAGTCGCTGGCGCATGCGCGCTTTGGTGGCTTGACTGGCCTGCGTTTCAACATCGGCCGTGTCGACGGCGGCATCAAGGCCAACATGATCGCGCCGGAAGCAGAGCTGCGCTTTGGCTTCCGTCCGCTGCCGTCGATGGATATCGATGCGCTGCTTGGCACGTTTGCCGGTTTTGCCGAGCCACAGGCTGCGCATTTCGAAGAAACCTTCCGCGGGCCGAGCCTGCCGTCGGGTGATATCGCGCGCGCTGAAGAGCGCCGTCTGGCCGCCCGTGACGTTGCCGACGAACTGGGCCTGCCGATCGGCAACGCCGTCGATTTCTGGACCGAGGCCTCACTGTTCTCGGCCGGTGGTTACACCACGATGGTGTACGGCCCGGGCGACATTGCCCAGGCCCACACCGCTGATGAGTTCGTCACGCTGGAGCAGTTGCAGCGTTACGTCGAGTCGGTGCACAGCATCCTGCAGCGCGGCGCCTGAGCCGCAGTGGCCCGGCGGCCCACCGCCGGCTTCTCCCCCGCGACCGTTGTGGTCGCCTTGTAGACGCAAGCAATGTCCCCAGCCATGCAACCCCATCGCCAGACCCGCCAGACCATTGTCCGCCTGCTTTCGAGCATGGCCAGTGCGAAGGAAATCAGTCAGTACCTCAAGCGTTTTTCGCAGCTTGATGCCAAACGCTTCGCCGTGGTCAAGGTGGGTGGCGCGGTGCTGCGCGACGATCTGGAGGCGCTGACCTCGTCGCTGTCGTTCCTTCAGGAAGTCGGCCTGACCCCGATCGTGCTGCACGGCGCCGGCCCGCAGCTGGACGCCGAGTTGTCGGCGGCAGGCATCGAGAAGCAGACCATCAACGGCCTGCGCGTGACCACGCCGGAGGCGTTGGCCATCGTGCGCAAGGTGTTCCAGCAGTCCAACCTCAAGCTGGTCGAGGCGCTGCAGCAGAACGGTGCGCGCGCCACGTCCATCACCGGTGGCGTGTTCGAGGCCGAATACCTGGACCTGGAGACGTACGGGCTGGTGGGTGAAGTGAAGAAGGTGAACCTCGCCCCGATCGAAGCCAGCCTGCGTGCCGGTTCGATTCCGGTGATCACCAGCCTGGGCGAGACGGCGAGCGGGCAGATCCTCAACGTCAATGCCGATTTCGCCGCCAACGAACTGGTACAGGAACTGCAGCCCTACAAGATCATCTTCCTCACCGGCACCGGCGGCCTGTTGGACGAGGAAGGCGCGCTGATCTCGTCGATCAACCTGTCCACCGAATACGACCAGCTGATGGCGCAGCCGTGGATCCACGGTGGCATGCGGGTGAAGATCGAGCAGATCAAGGATCTGCTGGACCGCTTGCCGGAAGAATCCTCGGTGTCGATCACGCGCCCGGCCGATCTGGCCAAGGAGCTGTTCACGCACAAGGGTTCGGGCACGCTGGTGCGGCGCGGCGAGAAGGTGATCAAGGCGACCTCGTGGGATGAGCTGGATACCGCGCGACTGAAATCGCTGATCGAGTCCAGCTTCGGCCGCACCCTGGTGCCGGATTACTTCGAGAAGACCAAGCTGCTGCGCGCCTATGTCAGCGAGAACTACCGCACCGCGGTGATCCTCACCGACGAAGCCGAAGGTGTGTACCTGGACAAGTTCGCCGTGCTCGACGACGCGCAGGGCGAAGGCCTGGGTCGCGCGGTCTGGAACGTGATGCTGGAAGAAACCCCGCAGCTGTTCTGGCGCTCGCGCAATGGCAACCCGGTCAATCATTTCTATTACGCCGAGTCCGATGGCTGCTACAAGCAGGGCCATTGGAAAGTGTTCTGGTTCGGCGCCGATGGCTTCGAGCGGATCCGTACCTATGTTGAACACTGCGCTGCGCGCAGCCCGAGCCTGGAGGGCTGAACCATGAATCACGCCGATTGGACCAAGGTGCCGACGCTGGCCGGATCGCATGCACGGCTGGAGCCGTTGCAGATGGCCCACATCGATGGTCTGCGTGGCGCGCTTGGCGATGGCAGGCTGTCCGATCTCTGGTACACGCAGGTGCCCAGCGCAAAGACCATGACCGGCTATGTCCAGGCCGCGCTGCAGGCGCAGGCTGAAGGCAGGGTGCTGCCGTTCGTGGTGTTCAATGCAGCCGATGAAATCGTCGGCACCACCCGCTACTACGGCCTTGAAGCGGATGTACCCAGGCTGAGCATCGGCTATACGTGGTACGGCGAAGCGGCGCAGCGCACCGGCATCAACACCGAGGCAAAGCTGATGCTGCTCAGCCACGCCTTTGAAAGATTGCAGTGCCTGAGCGTGGTGTTCGAAACCAGCTGGTTCAACTTCAATTCACGCACCGCAATTTCGCGCCTGGGTGCCAAGCAGGACGGCGTGCTGCGCAATCACAAGCGGCATGCCGATGGCACCCCGCGTGACACCGTCATCTTCTCCATCATCGATGCGGAATGGCAGGGCGTGAAGCGCCACCTGCAGCACCGCTTGGACGCACACGCATGAATGTTCCCCAGTCCTTCACCGTCGGCATCGTTGGCGCCCGTGGTTACACCGGCACCGAGTTGATCCGGCTGCTGGCTGCGCACCCGCATATCGAACTGGCCTTCGTGTCGTCGCGCGAACTGGCCGGTCAGCGCGTGGCCGATCACAACGACGCCTACCAGGGCGAGCTGCGCTACGAAAGCCTGGACGCCGACGCGGTCGCCGCCAAGGGCGTGGACGCGGTGGTGCTGGCATTGCCGAACGGCAAGGCCGAACCGTTCGTGGCGGCGCTGGATGCAGCGAAGCCGGACACGGTGATCGTCGACCTGTCCGCAGACTACCGTTTCGACAACAGCTGGTACTACGGCCTGCCGGAGCTGACCCGCAACCGTTACGACGGGCAGAAGCGGATCAGCAACCCGGGCTGCTACGCCACCGCGATGCAGCTGGCGATCGCGCCGCTGTTGTCGCAGCTGGCAGGGCCGCCCACCTGCTTTGGCGTGTCTGGGTGGTCGGGTGCGGGCACCACGCCGTCGGACAAGAACAACCCCGAGCTGCTGCGCGACAATCTGATGCCGTACGCGCTCACCAACCACGTGCATGAGCGCGAAGTGGCCACCCAGCTTGGCGTGCCGGTGGAGTTCATGCCGCATGTGGCGCCGCATTTCCGTGGCATCACCATGACAGTCAACCTGTGGCTGCAGCAGCCGCTCAAGCGCGAGGAGATCGTCGCGTTGTATGAGCAGCGTTATGCGGGCGAGCCGTTGGTTGAAGTGGTCGATGAAGCGCCGTGGGTGAGCCGCATCGCAGGCACGCATGGCGTGCAGATCGGTGGTTTCACCATGGCGCCTGGCAACAAGCGGGTGGTGGTGGTGGCGACCATCGACAATCTGCTCAAGGGCGCGGCCACGCAGGCGCTGCAGAACCTCAATCGCGCGCTCGGGCTGGACGAGTTGACTGCCATTCCGCATTGACGACCTTCGTGGATGCGGCCAAGGCCGCTCCTGCAAGCTCGCCCATAGCAAACCTTTTCGATTCCGAGAAACCACCATGACCAACCTGCTCTGGCAGAAACCCGGCGTCGCGGTCGACGCGAAGATCCAGACCTTCCTGGCCGGCGACGACGTCATCCTCGACCGGGAGTTCTTCCTGCATGACATCCAGGCCAGCACCGCGCATGCGGAAGGACTGCAGCACATCGGCATTCTGTCGGCCGACGAGCTGGCCGCGCTCAAGCGCGAACTGGCGACGCTGGCCGACGACTTCCGCAGCGGTGCGTTCGTGCTGGACGAGCAGTATGAGGATTGCCACTCGGCGATCGAAGCGCGCCTGACCGAGCGTCTGGGCGATGCCGGTCGCAAGATCCACACCGGCCGCAGCCGCAACGACCAGATCCTCGTGGCCACGCGGTTGTGGCTGAAGGAAAAGCTGGAGCGCGTGGCGCAGATCAGCACCGAAGTGGCCAAGGTCGCGTTGGACCGGGCTGCCGCCGAGCAGATGCAGCCGTTGCCGGGCTACACCCACATCCAGCGCGCCGTGGTGTCCTCGGCGGGCATGTGGTGGGCGGGGTGGGCCGAAGCCTTCATCGACAACGCCATTCGCGCACGTGACACGCGCGCCCTGATCGACACCAATCCGCTGGGCACGGCGGCCGGTTACGGCGTCAACCTGCCGCTGGATCGTGAACACACCACCGCCGCGCTGGATTTCGCGCGCATGCAGATCAGCCCGATCTACGCGCAGCTCTCGCGTGGCAAGTTCGAGCTTGCCGCACTGGAAGCCCTGGGTGGCGCGACGCTGGACCTGCGTCGCATCGCCTGGGATCTGTCGCTGTTCACCACCGGCGAGTTCGCCTTCGTGGCGCTGCCGGCGCAGTACACCACCGGCAGCTCGATCATGCCGAACAAGCGCAACCCGGACGTGATCGAACTGATGCGTGCTACCCATGCCAGCGTTGCGGCAGCGCGTACCGAGATCGAGCAGCTGCTGTCGCTGCCGTCGGGTTACCAGCGTGACCTGCAGAATTCCAAGGGCGCGATCGTGCACGGCTTTGGTCGTGGCCTTGCTGCTCTGGAACTGCTGCCGGCGTTGTTGTCGAACCTTGATTGGCGCGACGACCATATCCGTGCGGCGATCGATTCGGGCATGTACGCCACCGACGTGGCAGTGGAAGCGGCCGTGGCGGGCGTGCCGTTCCGCGATGCGTACAAGGCCGCTGCCGAAGCGGCAGACACTGCCGGGCAGGGGCGTACGCCCGAAGGCAGTCTGGCTGCGCGCGTGTCGCCCGGTGCGGCGGCGGATCTGAGGTTGGATGAGCTGCGTGTGCGCTGGGAGGCGTTGCAGGATTGATGAATGAAACGCGGGCGCCGAAGGGCGCCCGTGTTGGTTTGGCTCCGGCTCCGGCTCCGGCTTGAGCCCCTCTCCCGCCTGCGGGGCGATGCGGGCTCGCTTGCGAACCACTGGTTCGCAGCCCGTTGAGCGCTCTTGCGCCCGCGCAAGGGCCGGGGCGCGGA
>NZ_LDJI01000048.1 GCF_001431415.1 Stenotrophomonas humi
ACCCTTGTTGCCGTGGCGGCCTGCCATCTTGTCGCCCGGCTGGATGCGGCGCTTCACGGCCAGGAACACCTTGACCATCTTCAGCACGCCCGGTGCCAGATCGTCGCCCTGGGTGATCTTGCCGCGCTTGTCGGCGAAGCGGCGCTCGAATTCCTTCTCGTGTGCCTGGATCTGCATCTGGGCACGTTCGATGGCTTCGGCGGCGTCGTCATCCTTCATGCGCAGGGTGAACCAGTCGCTACGCTTCAGGCCGTCCAGCACTGCGTCGGTAACGGTGTCGCCCTTCTTCAGGTTCGGACCACCGTTGACCACCTTGCCCACGATCTGCGAACGCAGACGTGCATAGATGGCACCTTCCAGGATGCGGAACTGGTCGTCGAAATCCTTCTTGACGCGCTTGATTTCGCTTTCTTCGATCTGACGTGCGCGCTTGTCCTTCTCGATGCCGTCGCGGGTGAAGACCTGCACGTCGATGACGGTGCCGTCCATACCCGGCGGAACGCGCAGCGAGCTGTCCTTAACGTCGGACGCCTTCTCGCCGAAGATGGCGCGAAGCAGCTTCTCTTCCGGGGTCAGCTGGCTTTCGCCCTTCGGCGTCACCTTGCCGACCATGATGTCGCCGGAGCGGACTTCCGCACCGATGTACACCACGCCGGATTCGTCCAGGCGGTTCAGCGCCTGCTCGGACACGTTCGGGATGTCGGCGGAAATTTCCTCCGGCCCCAGCTTGGTGTCACGCGCAACACAGGTCAGCTCTTCGATGTGGATCGTGGTGTAACGATCCTCTTCCACCACACGCTCGGAAAGCAGGATGGAGTCTTCGAAGTTGTAGCCGTTCCACGGCATGAACGCGATCAGCATGTTCTGACCCAGCGCCAGCTCACCGATGTCGGTGGATGGGCCATCGGCCAGCACGTCGCCGCGCGCGATCACATCACCCACGTTCACCAGCGGACGCTGGTTGATACAGGTGTTCTGGTTCGAGCGGGTGTACTTGATCAGGTTGTAGATATCCACGCCGGCATCAGCGGCGTCGGTGATCTCGTTCTCGTTGACCTTGACCACGATGCGGCCAGCGTCGATCTGCACGATGTCACCGCCACGACGGGCGTTCACGGTCACACCCGAGTCACGCGCAACGGCGCGCTCGATACCGGTACCGACCAACGGCTTCTGCGCACGCAGGGTCGGCACGGCCTGACGCTGCATGTTGGCGCCCATCAGTGCGCGGTTGGCGTCATCGTGCTCCAGGAACGGAACCAGCGCCGCAGCGACCGACACGGTCTGCATCGGCGAGACGTCCATGAAGTGGACTTCCGCCGGCGGCTTCAGCAGCGACTCACCCTGGAAACGACACGGCACGAACTGCTCGGTGAGCATGTTCTTGGCGTCGGTCAGGGCATTGGCCTGTGCAATGACGTATTCGTTTTCTTCGATGGCCGACAGGAACTCGATCTCGTCGGAGACCTTGCCGTCGTGCACCTTGCGGTACGGGGTTTCCAGGAAACCGTACTTGTTGGTGCGTGCGAACACGGCCAGCGAGTTGATCAGGCCGATGTTCGGGCCTTCCGGCGTTTCGATGGTGCAGACGCGGCCGTAATGGGTCGGATGCACGTCGCGCACTTCGAAGCCTGCACGCTCGCGGGTCAGACCGCCCGGGCCCAGTGCCGAGACACGACGCTTGTGCGTCACTTCCGACAGCGGGTTGTTCTGATCCATGAACTGCGACAGCTGCGAGGAGCCGAAGAATTCCTTGATCGCGGCAGCAACCGGCTTGGCGTTGATCAGTTCCTGCGGGGTCAAGCCTTCCGACTCGGCCATCGACAGGCGCTCCTTGACCGCGCGCTCGACGCGGACCAGGCCCACGCGGAACACGTTCTCGGCCATTTCACCGACCGAACGCACGCGACGGTTGCCCAGGTGATCGATGTCATCGACCACGCCGCGACCGTTGCGGATCTCGGTCAGAACCTTGATCACGTCCAGGATGTCGGAGCCTTCGCCGTGAGCGGCGACCAGGCGCTTGGATTCTTCGTCGTTACGCTCGCCGAAGTACTTCTGGTCGTACAGCACGGCTTCGCCGGTGACTTCCTTGCGGCCGACACGACGGTTGAACTTCATGCGGCCAACCGTGGACAGGTCGTAGCGCTCGAAGGTGAAGAACAGGTTGTGGAACAGGTTCTGTGCAGCGTCCTTGGTCGGCGGCTCGCCCGGACGCATCATGCGGTAGATCTCGACCAGTGCTTCCAGCTGGGTCTTGGTCGGATCGATGCGCAGGGTGTTGGACAGGTAAGCACCACGGTCCAGGTCGTTCACCCACAGGGTGCCGACTGCATCCACACCCGCCTTGCGGAAGTTCTGCAGCTGCTCGTCGGTGATTTCATCGTTGGCCTGGGCCAGCAGTTCACCGGTGTTGGCATCAACCACGTC
>NZ_LDJI01000049.1 GCF_001431415.1 Stenotrophomonas humi
CGCTGGCGCAAGGGCGTTCGAGGAGCAGCGAACCAGTGGTTCGCAGCCTGCTCCCCTCACCCCCCGCGCGGGAGAGGGGCTAAAAGCCGCAGCCTCGGCAGCTTCCGCATTTACTGCTCGTGAATCCCACCGCGCGTCAGCGCCGCCGGATCCAGCAGCCGCTTCAGTTCGGCCTCGGACAAACCACTGTCCTCCACCGCCACTTCCAACACCGGGCGCTGTTCCTTGTAGGCGCGCTTGGCGATGGCCGCTGCCTTCTCATAACCAATGATCGGATTGAGCGCGGTCACCAGGATGGGATTGCGCGCCAGCGCTTCACGAACACGATCCTGCTTGACCACCAGCCCGACGAACACCTTGTCGGCCAGCAGGTTCATCACGCTGGACAACAGCTGGATCGAATCCAGCAGGTTCGCGGCGATCAGCGGCAGCGTCACGTTCAGCTGGAAATTACCGGTCTGCCCGGCCACGGTGATCGCCGTGTGGTGGCCGATCACCTGTGCCGCCACCATCACGGTCGCCTCGGGAATCACCGGGTTGACCTTGCCCGGCATGATCGAACTGCCCGGCTGCAACGCTGGCAGCTCCACCTCGCCCAACCCGGCCAGCGGCCCGGAGTTCATCCAGCGCAGGTCGTTGGCGATCTTGATCAGCGCCACCGCCAAAGCGTTGAGCTGGCCGGACAACTCCACCGCATCGTCCTGTGCGGCCAGACCTTCGAACTTGTTCTCGGCGCTGTCGAACCTCACCCCCGTCGAAGCCGACAACACCTTGGCCACCTTGCCGCCAAAGCGCGGGTCGGCATTGATACCGGTACCGATCGCGGTGCCACCCAGTGGCAGCCGGCGCAAACGCTTGAGGGCATCCTCGATACGGGCCTGGGCCGATTCCAGCTGCGCCGACCACGCCCCGAACTCCTGGGCGAACGTCAGCGGCATCGCGTCCATCAGGTGGGTGCGGCCGGTCTTGACCACCTTGCCGAGCGTGCGTGCGCGCTTGTCGATGGTCTTGCGCAGGTGCTTGAGCGCCGGCAGCAGGTCTTCCACCGTGGCCAGCTGCGCCGAGACGCGGATGGCGGTGGGAATCACATCGTTGGAACTCTGCCCCAGGTTGACGTGGTCATTGGGGTGCACGGGGGTTTTGCCGGCCTTGCCGCCCTGATTGGCCAGGGTGGCGATGACCTCGTTGGCATTCATGTTGGACGAGGTGCCCGAGCCGGTCTGGTAGACGTCAATCGGGAAATGCGCGTCGTGGGCGCCGTCGGCCACTTCCTGCGCGGCAGCCTGGATGGCCTTGCCCACGCCCTTGGGCAGCAGGCCCAAGCCGGTATTCACTTCGGCCGCGGCGCCCTTGATCAGGCCCAGTGCGCGGATGAAGGCCCGTGGCATGCGCTGCCCGGACACCGGGAAATTCTCGACCGCGCGCTGGGTCTGCGCGCCCCACAGGGCCTCGGCGGGCACCTGCAGTTCGCCCATGCTGTCGTGTTCCGTCCGGAACCCCTTGTTGGAACCTTTGCTCATCATCAACTCCGCACTACTTTCGTTGGGGAAAGGGAAGCTGCGGCTGGCATTGGGCAGTCTTCCCCGGCTGGCGGCTACCGCCACGATACGCTCCGGGCCGGGCGAAGGCATCTGCGGCGGCCGGGATTCACCGGTCCACCGGCGGTGACCTCGCCGGGCAGCGTAGAATGTGCGCCCCCGCCACTGCCCCAATGCCCGCCGACATGACGGAATCCACGCTGCTCGCCCTGTCCCCGCTTGATGGCCGCTATGCCAGCAAGGTCGACACCCTGCGCCCGATCTTCTCCGAGTACGGCCTGATCAAGGCCCGGGTGAAGGTGGAAATCGAATGGCTGCTGGCGCTGGCCGCCGAACCGGGCATCAACGAACTGGCCGACTTCACGGCCGCTGGCAAGGCCAAGCTGCGCGCGCTGGCCGAGGGTTTCTCGGTCGACAACGCCGCGCGCGTGAAGGAAATCGAGCGCACCACCAACCACGACGTGAAAGCCGTGGAGTACTTCATCAAGGAGCAGCTCAAGGACGACGCCGAGCTGGCACCGGCGCTGGAGTTCGTGCATTTCGCCTGCACCAGCGAGGACATCAACAATCTGTCCTACGGCCTGATGCTGGCCCAGGCGCGCAGCGAAGTATTGCTGCCCGCCTACTCCGGCATCGCCGCATCGCTGCGCAAGCTGGCCCACGAGCAGGCCGAGCAGCCGATGCTGTCGCGCACCCACGGCCAGACCGCCTCGCCGACCACGCTGGGCAAGGAACTGGCCAATGTCGTGGCCCGCCTGGAGCGCCAGATCCGCCAGATCGCCGCGGTCGAGCTGACCGGCAAGATCAACGGCGCAGTCGGCAACTACAACGCCCACGTCGTGTCCTATCCTGCGGTGGATTGGCCGGCCTTCGCCGAGCGCTTCGTCACCTCGCTGGGCCTGGTGTTCAACCCGTACACCACGCAGATCGAGCCGCACGACAACATCGCCGAAATCGGCGATGCCGCCCGTCGCGCCAACACCATCCTGATCGACCTGGCGCGTGATATCTGGGGCTACATCTCGCTGGGCTACTTCAAGCAGAAGCTCAAGGAAGGCGAAGTCGGCTCCTCGACCATGCCGCACAAGGTCAACCCGATCGACTTCGAAAATGCCGAAGGCAACTTCGGCATCGCCAACGCCCTGTTCGAGCACTTCAGCGCCAAGCTGCCGATCAGCCGCTGGCAGCGCGACCTCACCGACTCCACCGTGCTGCGCGCCGTGGGCACCGCCTTTGGCCATGGCCAGGTCGGCCTGGAATCGCTGGCCAAGGGCCTGGGCAAGCTGACCGTGAACCCGGAGCGCCTCAACGCCGACCTGGACGCGGCCTGGGAAGTACTGGCCGAAGCCGTGCAGACCGTGATGCGTCGCCATGGCCTGCCGAATCCGTACGAGCAGCTCAAGGCCCTGACCCGCGGCCACGGCATCACCGCCGATTCGATGCGTGAATTCATTGAATCGCTGGAGCTGCCGGCCGACGCCAAGCAGCGCCTGCGCGAGCTGACCCCGGGTGGTTATGTGGGTTTGGCTGCTGGGCTGGCCAAGGCCATCTAAGTTCCGGGCGATGCGTCCCCAGAAGAGCCGGCAATGCCGGCTCTTCTGCTTTCTGAGACACGGCCAGCCTAAACCCGACCCCACTCACCAATTGATCCAGATCAGCCTTCCACCGTGCGGTTTGCGCCCAACAAGGGGACAATGGCCGCCTACGCGCGCGCAAGCGCCTGATTCCGTTTTCCGCTGCAAGGACTCCCCCCATGGCTGCACGCAAGCAAAAGACCTACCCGATCGAAGTCCAGGCCCGCGCCGGCCTGCCGCTGGGCATGGCCCCGGCAATCTTCCTGCGCGACTACTGGCAGAAGCGCCCGCTGCTGATCCGCGGCGCGTTCCCGGATTTCGAAAGCCCGCTGATGCCCGAAGACCTGGCCGGCCTGGCCTGCGAGGAAGGCGCGCTGGCGCGCATGGTCATCCACGACCGCGCCACCGACGGCTGGACCCTGCGTACCGGCCCGTTCCAGGAAGAAGACTTCCCGGGCATGCCTGACCACGACTGGACCCTGCTGGTGCAGGACGTCGACAAGTGGGACCCGGACGTCCGCGCACTGGTGCCGAATTTCTCGTTCCTGCCGCGCTGGCGCATGGACGACGTGATGATCAGCTTCGCCGCCACCGGTGGTTCGGTTGGCGCCCATGTCGACCAGTACGACGTGTTCCTGCTGCAGGGCCATGGCGAGCGCCGCTGGCAGATCGACGCCAGTGAATCGATCAACGGCAAGCGTCCGTCGCTGGACTTCCGCCCCGACGTTGAACTGAAGCTGCTCAAGAAGTTCAAGAAGACCCACGAATGGGTGCTCGGCCCGGGCGACATGCTCTACCTGCCGCCGAACGTGCCGCACAACGGCGTGGCCGAAAACCCCTGCCTGACCTTCTCCTTCGGCATGCGCGCACCGGCTTCGGCCGAACTGATCAGCGATTACCTGGACGACCTGGTTGCCGGTGCCGATGAGTCCATCCGTTACCAGGATCCGGACCTGAAGCTGCAGGACGACGTCAACGAGATCGACGATGCCGCCATGAAGCGCGTGATCACCGCGCTCAACGCCATCCGCATGAATGACCCGGATCGCCTCGGCAACTGGTTCGGCCGTTTCATCACCACCTACCGTTCGGCCGGTGACATCCTGCCGTCGCAGCCGCCGCGTTCGCCGGAAGAAGTAGAAGCCGAACTGGCCAATGGCGGCCTGCTCGAGCGCCACCCGTGGGCCCGCACCGCGTGGCGCCGCGCCACCCGCGGTGCATCGCTGTACTGCTCCGGCCACGCCTTCGCACTGTCGATCAAGGATGCCCAGCTGCTGGCCGGTGCTGAACGGCTGGATGCTGCTGCCTACGCCAAGCTGTCGGCCAAGGGCCGCAATGCCGTGCTGGAACTGATGGCTGGTGGCTTCTACCAGCTGCTGGACCAGGAAATGCTGGCCGCCAAAGCGGCCTGGGCCGACGAGGAAGAATCCGAAGAACGCGAGGACGGAGCACTCGTCGTTGCTGAAGAAGTCGAGTTCGAGGATGAAGACGAGGACGAGGACGGCTCCCCGGACGTGGAAATCGAAGTGTTCGAGTACACCCAGGCAGGTGAAGGCGAACCATCCAGCGCCCAGATCGACACCGTGCAGGTGAGCGAGGAAGGCGTTGAGGTCGTGGTCATCTGCGAGGACGACGACGCACCTTCGGCATGACCCCAACTGTCGGCTTCCAGGTTGAAACCGTCGACTACGCCGTGCAGCGCGACCAGCTGCACGGCGTACGTCATGCCGTGTTCGTCGACGAACAACGGGTGCCGGCGGAACTGGAAATCGACGCCTTGGACCCACTCAGCGTCCATGTCCTTGCCGTGGATGCCGAAGGCCATGCCATCGGCGCTGGCCGCTTGACCCCCGACCAGCGCATCGGCCGCATGGCGGTGCGCGCCGACTGGCGCGGCCGTGGTGTCGGCGATGCGTTGTTGCGGGTCTTGGTTGCCGAGGCCAAGCTGCGTGGCTGGGGTGATGTCACCCTGCATGCCCAGCTGCATGCCCGCGACTTCTATGCCCGCAACGGCTTTCTGGCTGAAGGCACCCCCTTCGAAGAGGCCGGCATCGCCCACCAGACCATGCGCCGGCGTCTGGACGGTGCGATGCGCATCGAAGACCTGGTCCAGGCCAGCGCGGCCGCCGCAACGGTGATCCACTACGCGCGCCGCCACCTGCACCTGCAACTTCGCGGCACCGATGGCCTGTTGTCCCAACCCCCGGTATTGGCCGCACTGCGCCGCTTTGCGACAGCCCGGCATGACAAGTCCGTGCAGCTGCTCGTCCACGAAGCCGACCTTCGCGCACTGCCCGAAGCCCTGGTAGCACTGGCTCAACGCCTGCCAAGCGTGTTCCAGCTGCGTGAGCCGGTGGACCCGATGGATTGCCAGGTGGTTTCTGCCGCCATCAGCAACGACAACGGCGACTGCTACTTTCGTCCAATGGGCGCACGCATCGAAGGCGAGCTCTGGCTCGATGCGCCAGCACGCACGCGTGTGCAGGAAGAACTGTTCCAGCGTATCTGGCAGCGGTCACGCACCTGCAGCGCGCTGCGCGTACTCGGCATTTGAGTCGTTGACCGGATGGGACAAGGCCTGGCCTCGTATTAATACTGGGGACAGTGTGCACGCCCCTTCCTGTCCCGTGAGGGGTATAATTTGGTGGTTAGAACACGCCCGCGCAGGACGCTGCAGCAAGGTCCGCCGGTTCCCAGAACTACCCCACAAGTGAATCCGACTCTCCATCGTGGACAATCTACTGAAGCAGTTTGCGCAATCATCGCAGCTCGCCGGCGGCAACGCCTCCTATGTCGAGGACCTGTACGAGCAGTACCTCGTCTCCCCGGACAGTGTGGACCCCAAGTGGAAGTCCTACTTTGACGGCTTCAAAGGCCGCGAAGCTGGCGATGTGCCGCACTCCGCCGCCATTGCCCACATCACCGAAGCCGCCAGGAATGCCGGCAAAGTTGGTGCCAGCGCCGGTGCCGGCGATGAGCGCGAGCGCAATGTCGGCCGCCTGATCACCGCCTACCGTTCGCGCGGCCACCTCGGCGCCAATCTCGACCCGCTGGGCCTGACCCCGCCGGTCAATCCGCCGGACCTGAGCCTGCCCTTCCATCACCTCAGCGATGCCGATCTCAACGACGAGTTCAGCACCGGCGGTGTGGGCGGCCAGCCGCGGATGAAGCTGCGTGATCTGCTTGCGCGCCTGAAGGCGACGTATACAGGCTCGATCGGCGCAGAATTCATGTATATCGCCGAAGTCGAGCAGCGCCAGTGGCTGTACCAGCGCCTCGAATCCACCGGTGGCAACTACAACCTGGATGCCGACACCAAGCGTCGCACCCTGGAACGCCTGACCGCCGCCGAAGGCCTTGAGCGCTACCTGCACACCAAGTACGTCGGCCAGAAGCGTTTCTCGCTGGAAGGCGGCGATTCGCTGATCCCGATGATGGACACCATCATCCGTGGCGCCGGCGCCGAAGGCGTCAAGGACGTGGTGATCGGCATGGCCCACCGCGGCCGTCTGAACGTGCTGGTCAACACCCTGGGCAAGAACCCGCGCAAGCTGTTTGACGAGTTCGAAGGCAAGTTCGAGCACGACGACCGCGCCGTGGCCGGTGACGTGAAGTACCACATGGGCTTCTCGGCCGACGTCGCCAGCGATGGCGGCCCGGTGCATCTGGCACTGGCGTTCAATCCGTCGCACCTGGAAATCGCCGATCCGGTGGTTGCCGGCTCCGTGCGTTCGCGCCAGGAACGCCGCAACGACACCGAGCGCAAGCAGGTGATGCCGATCCTGATCCACGGCGACGCGGCATTTGCCGGCCAGGGCGTGGTGATGGAGCTGTTCCAGATGTCGCAGGCCCGCGGTTTCACCGTCGGCGGCACCGTGCACATCGTCATCAACAACCAGGTGGGCTTCACCACTTCCAACCGCGACGATTCGCGCTCGACCCTGTACTGCACCGACATCGCCAAGATGGTCGCTGCTCCGGTCCTGCACGTGAACGGCGATGATCCGGAAGCGGTGGTGTTTGCGGCCAAGCTGGCCTATGACTTCCGCCAGCAGTTCCACAAGGACGTCGTGATCGACCTGGTCTGCTACCGCCGTTGGGGCCATAACGAAGCCGACGAACCGGCTATCACCCAGCCGCTGATGTACCAGGTGATCCGCAAGCACAAGACCACCCGCGAGCTCTATGCAGAGCAGCTGGAAGCCGCCGGCGTGATCGCCGCGGGTGCCGGCAAGGAAATGGTCGACAGCTACCGCAACAAGCTGGACTCCGGTGAAGTCACCACCGAGCTGGCCAAGGTCGAAAAGACCCCGGCCACCAGCAAGATGTATGTGGATTGGTCCAAGTATCTGTCCGGCAAGCTGTCCGACCCGGTCAGCACCAAGGTCGACATGGGCAAGCTGACCCAGCTCGCCACGCTGATCAACACCATCCCGGAAGGCGTGGAAGTCCATTCGCGCGTTGCCAAGGTGTACGACGACCGTCGCAAGATGGCCGCCGGTGAAATCCTGGGCGACTGGGGCTTTGCCGAGAACCTGGCTTACGCCACCCTGCTGGACGAAGGCAATGCGCTGCGCCTGGTGGGTCAGGACGTCGGTCGCGGTACCTTCACCCACCGCCACGCGATCCTGCACGACCAGAAGACCGACAACTACTACCTGCCGCTGCGTCAGCTGGTCGAGTCGCCGGAACAGGCCACCATCATCGATTCGCTGCTCAGCGAAGAAGCGGTCATGGCCTTCGAGTACGGCTTCTCCACCACCGATCCCAACACCCTGTGCATCTGGGAAGGCCAGTTCGGCGACTTCGCCAACGGCGCGCAGGTGGTGATCGACCAGTTCATCGCCTCCGGCGAAGCAAAGTGGGGCCGCATCACCGGCCTGACCCTGCTGCTGCCGCACGGTTATGAAGGCCAGGGTCCGGAACACAGCTCGGCGCGCCTTGAGCGCTTCCTGCAGCTGTGCGCACTGGAGAACATGCTGGTCTGCGTGCCGTCGACCCCGGCGCAGGCGTTCCACATGCTGCGTCGCCAGATGCGCATGGACACCCGCAAGCCGCTGGTGGTCATGTCGCCCAAGTCGCTGCTGCGCCACAAGCTGGCCGTGTCGAGCCTGGACGAAATGGCCAATGGCGAGTTCCAGCATCTGATTGGCGATGCCAATGCCGATGCGAAGAAGGTCAAGCGCGTGGTCGTGTGTTCGGGCAAGGTCTACTACGACCTGCTGGAAGACCAGACCAAGCGTGGCCAGGACGACGTCGCCATCGTGCGCGTGGAACAGCTGTATCCGTTCCCGCGCCCGGCACTGGCTGCCGAGCTGAAGAAGTACGGCAAGGCCACCGACGTTGTGTGGTGCCAGGAAGAGCCGATGAACCAGGGTGCGTGGTACCAGATCAAGCACCACCTGCAGGCATGCGTGGCCGATGGCCAGGCGCTGCACTATGCCGGTCGTCCGCGTTCCCCGTCGCCTGCTGTTGGCCACATGTCCGATCACCTGCGCGAACTGGCGCAGCTGCTCGCCGACGCACTGGTCAACAAGATCGACGACAACTACGCCGAATAAGCCCCCTTTTCCACAAGAAAACGAAACCAGGAAATCAGCCAAATGGCCACCGAAGTCAAAGTACCGGTACTGCCCGAATCCGTCTCCGACGCCACCATCGCCACCTGGCACAAAAAGGTGGGCGAGGCCGTCAAGCGCGACGAGAACCTGCTCGACCTGGAAACCGACAAGGTCGTGCTGGAAGTGCCGGCACCCGTTGATGGCGTGCTGAAGGAAATCAAGTTCCAGGAAGGCGACACCGTTACCTCCAACCAGATCCTGGCCATCATCGAGGAAGGCGCTGTTGCCGCTGCTCCGGCTCCGGCCGCTGCCGAGGCACCGAAGGCCGCTGCCCCAGCCGCCGCTCCGGCTGCTGCCGCTGCGCCGGCCCCGGCTGCCAAGTCCTCGGCCGATGCCCTGCCCCCGGGCGCCCGCTTCTCGGCCATCACCGAAGGCGTGAACCCGGCTGACGTTTCCGGCACCGGCCGTCATGGCGCGGTGACCAAGGAAGACATCGTCAACTTCGCCCGCAACGGCGGCGTCGGCAAGGCCGGTGGCGCACGTCCGGAAGAACGCGTGCCGATGACCCGCATGCGCAAGCGCATCGCCGAGCGCCTGATGCAGTCGAAGAACTCGACCGCCATGCTGACCACCTTCAACGAGGTCAACCTGTCCAAGGTGTCGGCCGCGCGCAAGGAACTGCAGGAAGAGTTCGTCAAGGCCCACGGCATCAAGCTGGGCTTCATGAGCTTCTTCGTGAAGGCCGCCGCCAACGCACTGCAGCGCTTCCCGCTGGTCAATGCCTCGATCGATGGTGACGACATCATCTATCACGGCTACTCGGACATCTCGATCGCCGTGTCCACCGAAAAGGGTCTGGTGACCCCGGTGCTGCGCAACGTCGAGCGCATGTCGTTCGCCGACATCGAGAAGGCCATCGCCGACTACGCCAAGAAAGCCCGCGACGGCAAGCTGTCGCTGGAAGAACTGCAGGGCGGCACCTTCACCGTGACCAACGGCGGCACCTTCGGTTCGCTGATGTCGACCCCGATCGTCAACCCGCCGCAGAGCGCCATCCTGGGCATGCACGCGATCAAGGATCGCCCGATCGCCGAGAACGGCCAGGTCGTGATCGCGCCAATGATGTACCTGGCCATGTCCTATGACCACCGCATCATCGACGGCAAGGATTCGGTGCAGTTCCTGGTGGACATCAAGAACCAGCTGGAAAATCCGGGCCGCATGCTGTTCGGTCTGTAATTCCGCTCTGCGCCCCTCTTCCGTTCACGGGAGAGGGGTTGGGGTGAGGGCAGCCTCACCCGCACCCTCATCCGGCGCTATGCGCCACCTTCTCCCGGCGGGAGAAGGGACAGGCAACAAGGAATCTCAAATGGCTGAACAATTCGACGTCGTCGTCATCGGTGCTGGCCCGGCCGGCTACCACGCTGCCATCCGCGCCGCGCAGCTGGGCCTGAAGACCGCCTGCATCGACGCAGCGCTGGGCAAGGACGGCAAGCCGGCCCTGGGCGGCACCTGCCTGCGCGTGGGCTGCATCCCGTCCAAGGCGCTGCTGGACTCCTCGCGCCAGTACTGGAACATGGGCCACATCTTCGATCAGCACGGCATCAGCTTCAACGACGCCAAGATCGACGTGAACAAGATGGTCGGCCGCAAGGACGCCATCGTGAAGCAGTTCACCGGCGGCATCGCCCAGTTGTTCAAGGCCAACAAGGTTGCCACCTACTACGGCTTCGGCCAGCTGCAGGCCGGCAACGTGGTCAAGGTCAAGCAGCACGACGGTTCGGAAGTCGAGCTCAAGGGCACCAACGTCATCATCGCGGCCGGTTCGGATTCGATCGAACTGCCGTTCGCCAAGTTTGACGGCAAGCACATCGTCGACAACGTCGGCGCGCTGGACTTCACCGAAGTGCCCAAGCGCCTGGCCGTGATCGGCGCTGGCGTGATCGGCCTGGAACTGGGCAGCGTGTGGAAGCGCCTGGGTTCGGACGTCACCATTCTTGAAGCACTGCCGGACTTCCTGGCCGCTGCCGACGCCGAAGTCGCCAAGGTTGCCGCCAAGGAATTCAAGAAGCAGGGCCTGAACATCCTGCTCAACGCCAAGGTCTCCAAGACCGAGATCAAGGGCGAGGAAGTCATCGTCAGCTACACCGATGCCGAAGGCGAGAAGAGCCTGACCGTCGACAAGCTGCTGGTGGCCGTTGGCCGCCGCGCAGCCAGCAAGGGCCTGTTGGCCGAAGGCACCGGCGTCAAGATCAACGAGCGTGGCCAGATCGAAGTGGACGACCATTGCCACACCGGCGTCGATGGTGTCTGGGCGGTGGGCGACTGCGTGCGCGGCCCGATGCTGGCCCACAAGGGCTTTGAAGAAGGCGTCGCCGTGGCCGAACTGATCGCTGGCCTGCCGGGCCACGTCAACTTCGACACCATTCCGTGGGTCATCTACACCGAACCGGAACTGGCATGGGTCGGCAAGACCGAAGCCCAGCTCAAGGCCGAGGGCATTCCGTACAAGGCCGGCAGCTTCCCGTTCGCCGCCAACGGCCGCGCCGTCGCCATGGTCGAGCCGGCTGGCTTCGTCAAGGTGCTGGCACACGCCGAAACCGACCGCGTGCTGGGTATGCACCTGGTCGGCGCCAACGTCTCCGAGCTGGTGCACGAAGGTGTGCTGACCATGGAGTTCAGCGGCTCCTCCGATGACCTGGCCCGCATCTGCCACGCCCACCCGTCGCTGTCCGAAGCAGTACACGATGCGGCGATGGCAGTGACCAAGCGCGCCATCCACAAGGCCAACTAAGCTCCACGGCCTGTGACCTGAAGGCTCCGCCCCGGCGGAGCCTTCTTGCTTTTGCATTCCCCCGAAACCGCGCCTGTTCATGTGCGGCGTCCGAACACCTTTCCCATCCATCAGGAAATCCAAATGAAGTCCATCTGCGTCTACTGCGGCTCCAACCCCGGTGCCAAGCCCATCTATGTCGAGCGCGCCACCGAACTGGGCAAGCGCATCGCCGACGAAGGCCTGCGCCTGGTGTATGGCGGCGGCCGTACCGGCCTGATGGGTGCGGTTGCCGATGGCGTGCTGAGTGCCGGTGGCGAAGTCACCGGCGTGATCCCGCAGCACCTGGTCGATATGGAAGTCGCCCACAAGGGCGTGACCACGCTGGAGATCGTCGGCTCGATGCACGAGCGCAAATCGCGCATGTTCGATCTGTCTGATGCGTTCGTCGCCCTGCCCGGCGGCTTCGGCACCGCCGAGGAGATCTTCGAAATGCTGACCTGGCGTCAGCTCGGTATCGGCAAGAAGCCTTGCGCGTTCCTGGATATCGACGGTTTCTACAAGCCGATGATCAACATGATCGACACCATGGTCAGCGAGCGCTTCCTGCACCCGGAACAGCGCGATGACCTGTGGTACGGCGAGGATTCGACGCAGATGCTGGAGTGGATGCGTTCGTACTCGCCGGCGCAGGCGGATAAGTGGTTTGACGAAAAGAAACGCAGCGCATTGCGGTAAGACGCAGGCGCGTGGCGACGCGGCAGACACTGCGGCGCATCGCTCTTCCTACGGCGCGGTTTGACGAAAAGAAGCGCAGCGCACTGCGCTGACACGCTGGCGGAATGCCCCGAGCTTCCGTCTCAGTCGCCCGGGCAGGCGAAACGCACCCGGGCCACTGACTTCATGCAGGAGCCGCATCACCGCGATGCATGCAGCGCATCGGCAAGCAACGCCTACCGCAGCAGCGTTTCTGCGCGTGGTGCCGGGTAGCCCAGCAGGTACCCCTGGCCGAAGTTGCAGCCCAGCCCCTTCAAGGTCTGCAACTGGCGCTCGGTTTCCACGCCTTCACCGATGGTCTCGATGCCCAGCGTGCGTGCCAGTGACAGCACCCCCTCCACCAAGGCCAGGGTGTTCTTGCCGTCCTCGGCGTGCAGGCCGGCGACGAAGCTGCGGTCCACCTTCAGCGCGCTGATCGGGAACCGGTGCAGATACGACAGTGCCGAGTAGCCGGTGCCGAAATCATCCAGCTGCACCACGATGCCACGCTCACGCAGCTGGTGCAGCGTGCGCAGTGTCCGTGGCGCATCATCCAGCAGTGCCATCTCGGTGATCTCCACCCGCAGCCGGCCGGGTTCGGCCCCCACCGCGTCCATCAAGCCGAGCAGACGCAGCGAAAACTCGGCTGAGCGGAAATGCCGCGGCGACACGTTCACCGAAATATAGCCATGCGTCGAGCCGGCAAGGTCCTCCATCACCTGCTCGTAGATCAGCCAATCGACCTCTTCGATCAGGCCGCTTTCCTCACCCAGCTCCAGGAAGTCTCCCGGCACCAGCATCCCGCGCCGCTCATGCTTCCAGCGCAGCAGCGCTTCATGCCCGACCACCTGGTTGTCATGCAAGGAAACGATGGGCTGATAGAACGGCACGAAATCCTGCTTCTTGATCGCGCGCCGGAGGTCCGCCTCCAACTCCAGGCTGCGCATCGCCTCTGCGTGCATCGCACCATCGAACATCACACAGCGATCCTGGCCCCTGAGCTTGGCGCGGTACATCGCTGCATCCGCATCACGCAGCAGGTCCGCACCCGAGGTATAGCGCGGGTTCCACAATGCAATACCGATACTCCCGGAAGGAAACAGCTCGCGCCCATCGATCCACATCGGCGCCTCCAGCGTTTTCAACAGCCGCCGGCCCAGCTCCATGGCGGTGTCCGCACCGCGCTCGCAGTTGACCAGCAGCGCGAATTCGTCGCCCCCCAGCCGCGCGACCACGTCTTCCGTCGCGGCAAGGGCAACCAAGCGGCGTGCCACTTCCACCAGCATCCGGTCGCCCGCTGCGTGACCGATACTGTCGTTGACCCACTTGAAGCGGTCCAGGTCCAGGAACATCAATGCGAAATGCGGGCTGATGCCCTGCTCCGCATTGGCGATGGCGCGTTCCAGACGGTCCTGCAGATGCAGTCGATTGGGCAACCCGGTCAGCACATCATGCATCGCAAGGTGCGTCAGCCGCTGCTCGGCGCGCATGCGCTCGCCGATCTGTGCGCGCAGCCTGCGATTCAACTCACCCAGTTCCTGGGTACGTTCGCTCACCCGCTGCTCCAGATCGGCATGGGCCTGCACCAGCCGCTGCCGGTCGCGCTGGCGCGCCAGTGCGTTGCCGATGGTCCGTGCGACAAACACCAGCAGGCGCTGATCGTCGGTGGTGAACACCACGTTCGGGCTGTAGCTCTGCACCGCGATCACGCCGGCCACTTCGTCGTCATTGAACAGCGGCACGCCCAGCCAGCATTGCGACTTGGCACCGAATTCATGCAGCTCTCCCGCAGCGATCAACGCGTCGATATCCGCACGCGTGGCCAGTACCGGCTCACGCCGCTGCAGGGTGTATTCGGTAAGTCCGTTACTGAAGGGACGCGGCGCCCGCTCACGGTTGAAACGATCCACCGAGTAGACGAACTCGATGCCATCAGCTTCCGGCGTCACCATCGCCACGTAGAAATTGCTGGCATCCAGCAGGCCGCTGATGATGCCGTGCACCTGCGCATGGAACTCGCTCTGACCGTGCCCGGTCATCGCCAGTTCGGAAATATTGAACAGCGCCGCCTGCAACTGCTCGGCACGACGTCGTTCGACGATCTCTGCCTGCAGATGATCGTTGATGTGCTCCAGGTCCTGCGTGCGCTGCAGCACCCGGTCTTCCAGCTGCAGGTGCGCCTGCAGGCGGTCCATCGCTGTCAGGATGTGCTTGGCCACGAAGTTCAGCACCGCGCGCTCTTCCGCACCATAACTGGCCTCGGCCACGTAGCTCTGCACGACGATCGCACCGCAGACCCGGTTGTCGCGCCACATCGGCACACCCAGCCAATCCGCGCTTTCCAGGCCCTCCATCCGTTCGGCCGGGCGCTCCAGAAACTGCACCAGATCGCGCGATGGCCCGCTGATCACCCGGCCATGGCGCAGCACCGCGAAGGTCAGACTGCCGGGCATCTCCTCATAGCGATAGCTACGCCCTGGCTCGGGAACGAAGCTGTCCTGCGTATCCACGAAGTAGAGAAATTCCAGGCTAGCCTGCTGCTCGTCGCACATGACGATGTAGCAGTTCTCGGCATACATCAGTGAACACAGGATGCGATGGAAGTAGGACAACATCTCCGGCATCGCCAGATCGGCACCCGTCAGGTCGGCGATCTCGAACAGCGCCTTCTGAAGTTGCTTGGAACGCTGCAGCTCTTCGATCTGCAGGCGCTGGCTCATCGACTCCAGCGCGCAGCCGATCTGCACCCGCGCCGCGTCCTGCCACGCCGCCAACGGAGCCGGCGCCAGCGGACCTTCGGCCTTCAGCAGCAGCACCAGACGTGCGCCGTTCTCGTGTTCCCATTCAAATGCACCGGCTGCCAAGGCCGCAGCGGTCAGGCCTTCATGCAGCGCCTGCCCCGCTTGCCTGCGCAGCGCATCGGCAACGGCCGGGAAGCAGCAACTGCCCTGACCCAGCGTTATGTCACGCCACGCCAGCGCAACTGACGTGTCGGCAGGAAGCAACCCTTGCAATGTCGCCACCACGTCGGTGATGGGCGTTCGTGCATCTACGCGTGATATTCCGGAACGCGCCTCAAGCTCGCTATGCGACATCTATATCCGCTCTCTCTGGACCCCAATCACTTGGAGTTCCCCCTGCCACGCAGCATACCGTCCCGGCCGCCCTGCGGAAGGCCCGCCGGCGTCAGAATTTTTCGCTTCACTTACATGAATGAGTGGAACCCCTGGCCCGATCGGCCGCTGGTCAGAAACCGCCCCAGCACTTAGGCTTGCGCCCCGTGGATACCGCCGTGCACGCCCCGACCGATGAAACGCTGATGCTGGCCTACGCTGGCGGCGACTCCGAGGCGTTTGCGCAGCTTTATGCGCGCCACCGCGCCCGGCTTTTCCATTATCTGCTGGGCCAACTGCGCGATCGACCGCTGGCCGAGGAATTGTTCCAGGACGTCTGGCAAAAGATGATCCACGCCCGCGCGGGCTGGAAACCCGACGCCGCGTTCGCGACCTGGTTGTTCCGAATTGCCCATAACCGCCTCAACGATCACTGGCGCGCGTCCCGCCATCGCCCGGCGGCACCGGACGATGCGGACGAACGCACCGCGCGCTTGGCCGACACGTGTACCCCTGAATTACTGGCCGACGAGCAAGCACTGCGCCTACAGCTCCATCAGGCTTTGGCCGAGCTGCCGGCGGAACAGCAGGAAGTGGTCCTGCTGCGACTGGAGCAGGAACTGAGCCTGGAGGAAATCGGGCAGATCACCGGCGTGGGCCGGGAAACCGTCAAGTCGCGGCTGCGCTATGCGATGGACAAGCTGCGCGCGAGGTTGAGCGAATGAACATCTCCGACGACATGCTGACTCCGGAAGAACGCGAAATCGCCCGCCTGCTCGGTCGCCCAGACCCTGCCGCAGGCCCCAGCGCCCGTGTCGACGCTGACATCATGGCGATGGCCCGTGCGTCACAGGCCGCGGCTGGAACGCCGTTGTCCGCACTTCCGCAAAGTACCCGGCCAACCCGCTGGGGGCGTCGTCGCCGCGTGTTCTCGTCGCTGGCGGCCGCGGCCTCGCTGGTGCTGGTGGTCGGCTTGGCCTGGCAGCTGCGCCCGGTGACACCGCCGCCCCCGATGCAACAGGAATCGGCCGACGAAGCCGCCGCCACCGCACCTGTGCAAGCAGCGTCTGCCGATATGCAGGCCATCGCCGAACCTGATCCGGCAAGTCCCGCGCCAGCCCCGATGCGCTCCATGGCGCCGCCTGCACCCGCTCCCAAGCCAGCGGCAAAGGCCGAACCCCGCCCCATCGCGCGCAGCGCACCTGCTCCGGCTGCTGCTCCAGCGGCCGATGCCCTCGCAAGCCCGGCCGACCAGGAAGTACTGGACGCCCCCTACACGGCGGCCACTCCGGTTTATGCACCTGCGCCGCCCGCTCCACCAGCACCCGTTGCTGCAGCGCCGTTGACCAAGACCGCAAGCGGCGTACAGGCCAAGCAGGCAGAAGCGTACTCAGCCGAAGCGCGCGAGCGCGCGATGCAGTTCCGTGCACTACCGCCGCCACCGACGGATCTGGCCGCCGCCAGCGGCAACGTCGTTGCCGAGCACATGCAGCAGCAACAATTGATCGATGTTGATGCCGACGCCTCGCTGTCGCGCCACAAGTGGCTGCTCAAGATCCGCGAGCGTCGTGACAATGGCGACATCGAAGGTGCCCGCACCAGCCTGCGCCGTTTTGTGCAGGAGTACCCCGAAGCTCGCATTCCCCGTGATCTGCGGCCCTTGCTCAAGGATTGAAGCCGGCCGGCGCGTGACGCGCGCCGACGTGCGTCCTGCATCCTCGACCACCGCTCTGCGGAAGCCATATTCCCCGTAGCCCGGGCAAGCAACCCGCCCGCCCTGGGAGCCGCTGATGCCTGCGCTGTGCATGCCAATGCTCCGGTGGTCCATCGTGCCGATACGCTTCCGGGTGCGGTTCGCTTGGCCGGGTTACAACGGCTGGAAAATGATCCTGGACTGCAGCGGCATGACAAGCGTCCATCCCCTGCACTTCCCGACATGCCGACAGCTCCATCGCCAACCACATAGAATGGCGGTGATGCTCGACACCCTTGCCGCGCCCGCCAGCCACGAGTTGGAAATCAAACACAGCCGCTTCATCGCGCACGCAGCCCCCATCGGCAATGCGACCGACGCGCTGGCGTTTGTCGATGCGGTGTCCGTGGTCGATGCCACCCATAACTGCTGGGCGTACCGTCACGGCAACGAGTACCGCTCCAGCGACGATGGCGAACCGTCCGGCACCGCCGGGCGGCCGATTCTGGCGGCGATCGATGGCCAGGGCTACGACCGTGTCGTGGTGGTGGTGACACGCTGGTACGGGGGCATCAAACTCGGCGCCGGTGGCCTGGTGCGCGCGTATGGCGGCACTGCCGCCGAATGCCTGCGACTGGCCCAGCGCAGCCCCTTGATACCGATGGCCGAACGTATCCTGCATTGCGGCTTTGAAGACATGGGCATCGTCCATACCCTGCTGGGCAGTGCCGGTGCCGAAAAACTCGACGAACAATTCCTGCCCGAAGGCCTGCGCCTGCACGTGCGCCTTCCCGCTGACCGCCTCGACGCGCTGGCCATCCGCCTGCGCGACGCCACCCGTGACCGCCTGCGCCTGAGCGAGCCCACCAGCAATGACTGATGCCAAGCAAGACACTCCTTCGCCCCGCCGCCTCAAGAAGCTCGGCAGCCTTGGCACGCTGTGGCCCTTCGTGCGGCGTCATGCCGGGCTGTTCGTGGGCTGGCTGCTGGCGCTGGCGGTGTCCTCCACAGCCACGCTGAGCCTGCCAATCGCGGTCAAGCAGATGATCGACAACGGTTTCTCCGGTGGCGGTGGCCAGATCAACCAGGCCTTCATGCTGATGTTCGTGGTCGCGCTGGTTCTGGCACTGGCGACCGCAGTGCGGTTCTTCTTCGTGTCCCTGCTCGGCGAGAAGGTCGTCGCCGACCTGCGCGACCAACTGTATGCGCACCTGATCGGCCTGGACGCCGGTTTCCACGACCGCAACCGCAGTGGTGAGCTGGTCTCACGCCTGTCCGCCGACAGTGAACTGCTGCGCAGCGTGATCGGGTCGACCATGTCCGTTGCCCTGCGCAGCACCGTCACCGTGATCGGCAGCATGGCCATGCTGTTCGTCACCAGCCCGCGGCTGGCACTGTATTCGTTGATCGGCATTCCGTTGGCGGTGCTGCCCATCGTGCTGGGCGCACGCAGGCTGGAGAAAATCTCCCGCGCCAGCCAGGACCGAGTCGCCGACGCCAACGCGCTGGCGGCCGAAACCCTGGGCGCGGTACGCACCGTGCAGGCGCATGCGCGCGAGCCCTATGAACGCGGTCGCTTCCAGGATGCGCTGCGCGTCACCATCGCCACCGCGCGCCGCCGTATTGGTACTCAGTCACTGGTCACCGCGATCGCGATGGTGCTGGTGTTCGGCGCGATCGTCGCGGTGCTGTGGTCCGGCGCCCATGATGTGGTCGACGGCCGCATGAGCGCAGGCACGCTGGGCCAGTTCCTGCTGTACGCGCTGATCGGTGGCGGCTCCGTGGGTGCCCTTGCCGAGGTCTGGAACGAGCTGCAACGTGCGGCCGGCGGCATGGGACGCATCTCCGAACTGTTGAATGAAACCCCGCAGATCACCGCGCCCGCGCACCCGCAGCGATTGCCGACGCCGCTGCGTGGCGAAATCCGCTTCGAGCAGGTGTCATTCCATTACCCGCAGCGCCCCGACCGACCCGCGCTCAACGCGTTCAGCCTGACCGTGGCGCCCGGCGAAACCGTGGCATTGGTCGGCCCTTCCGGCGCCGGCAAGAGCACCGTGCTGTCGCTGCTGCTGCGCTTCCACGACCCGGACGAAGGCAGCGTGAGCATCGACGGCGTGGACCTGCGTCAGCTTGACCCCGCGCAGCTGCGCGAGAGCATCGCATTGGTGCCACAGCAGCCGGCCCTGTTTGCGGCCAGCGCCGCCGACAATATCCGCTACGGGCGGCTGGAAGCCAGCGATGAGGAAGTCCGCGCGGCCGCGCGTTCGGCCGAAGCCGATGAATTCCTGATGCAGCTGCCCGAAGGCTACGCAAGCGACCTGGGCGAACGCGGTGCGCGCCTGTCCGGCGGCCAGCAGCAGCGCGTGGCGATCGCCCGCGCCCTGCTCAAGGACGCACCGATCCTGCTGCTGGATGAAGCCACCAGCGCACTGGATGCCCAGAGCGAGCGCGCGGTGCAGCAGGCGCTGGAGCGGTTGATGGCTGGCCGCACCACGCTGGTCATCGCGCACCGCCTGGCCACCGTGCTCAAGGCCGACCGCATCGTGGTGATGGACCATGGCCGCATCGTCGCCCAAGGCACGCACGCCGAGCTGCTGGCACAGGACGGCTTGTATGCCGAACTGGCGCGGCTGCAGTTCATTGATTGAAAACGCTCAGGTGACGCTGGCATAACGTGGCTGGCGGCAAGCTCGGCAAGCGATGCGCAGCATGCATCGCATTCCCGCAAAGGAGGCCGCCATGGCGTTTCGACAGTTCCCCGCAACCACCGAAGATGGCGAAAGCTGGATCGTCATCGAGTTCAAGGATGAGGACGGCGGCGCCGCGCATTCAACGCGCTATGAATTGGCCGATGGCCGTGCGCTGATACGCGAAGGTGGTCGCCTTTCCACCTCCGACGGTGAGGTCACGCTGTCGCTGAGCCAGCCGTATCGGGCCTGAGATGAATGGGCTTTGCCGATATGGCCGTGAACTGGTCAATATTTAGGCAGGTGTCTTGACAGCGTTGTACCGCAAGGGCTGCCGACGATTATCCACATGGTTGTGAACAACTCATCCACACCTGCTGTGGATTACTGCACAGACGCATCTCATGGATTGAGACGCGCGCCGCCTGATCGGGTCGCCCATCACCAGCGCACCGGCAAGCCGCCGATATGTGCGGCGCTTATGGAGAGGGTTGATTGGGGCCCTTCGAGACGGCCCCATATCCCGGGCCCGCCTCGCTTATCCGGCCGCAACAGCGGGAATGTATCTTCGGGCGATGCAATGCGGGAGTAGCACACTGCTGTGCTCCTCAGCGCCCCAGCACACGACCGATACCGCTGCGGTCGATTTCCTCGGCAGCCGACGCCAGCACCTCGGCCGCATAGGCCTGCACGAACCCCATGCGGAAATGCACTTCACCGGCAGGCGTGCGCGAGGAATGAATCGAGGCCAGGCTGATACCGTGGCGCTCGAACACATGCAGCAGCTCGCGCAATGACCCGGGGCGATCTTCCGGCAGATGCACGCTCATGGCGCGCGGGTCGGTCAGATCGGCTAGCAGGTAACCCACGCGTTCGAAGCTGTAGTTGCCGTCACGCAACGTCTGTTCGCCCAGCGCCTGGCGGTTGTCGATGAGGAACTGTTGGCGGAACGCCGCGCGTGCGGTGTCATCGCCCTCGGCCAGCAAGGCGCGCAACCGGCCCAGTTGATCCAAGAGATGATCCAGCACCTCGCCTGCATGTGGATTGCCGAACTGGATGTCCTCGTAGATGGCCGGGTTCAAGCTCAGGATGCGCGAGATGACTGCCGTATCCAGCTCGAACGCTGCCGAGCGGTAAGGCATCAGCTCCTGCAGCTGGCCCAGCAGGGGTGCGTACTCTCGCAGTACACCTGCCTGCGCCAGATGCGTGGCGTGCACCATCGCCTGCACCAGTGCCATCACCCGGTCGTGGTGCTCGGCGGTACCGCGTACACATTCGGCCTGGAGGGCGATGCACAGCTCGTCCAGCCACGCCTGCCAACGCGCATCCAGCCGCGCTTCGCAGACCACCATCACCCGGCCCTTGAGCGTGGGCGCCTTGGGTGGCGCGGTCATCGGGTGCAGGCCCGCAACGGACGCCTGCGACTCCAGCATCGCCGCCACCGGCTCTGCTTTCACTGAGGTGACATCCAGCCATAACCGCCCGCGCTCACGCCCGGCCGACTGCTGTACATAGTCACGGATCAACGCCGGCGTGCAGCGGATCGGTGCCGAAAACAGCAGCACGTCCGCCTGCTCCAGCAACTGCGCCGGAGTCTGTGATGCCGGGTCGACCGGATCGTGGCCGATGACCTCCAGCCCCATGCGCGTCTCGAAGAAGCCACGCAGCCAGCGCCCATAGGCACCACCACTGCCCACGATGCCGATCCGCGGACGCATCACCGCGGGTTCGCTCACGCCAACCGCTCGGCGCGGAAGCGATGCGGCGTCGCCAGTGCCGCCGGCACCGCCGCCAACACATCGAACTCTTCGACGCCGTCGCTGAGCGTGACTTCCAGTGCCGCGTGCACGCCGGCAATGGCACGTCCCACCGAATCCTCGAACGTATGGCCCTTGATCAGGAAGGCCACCAGCAGCGACATCAGCACATCACCGGTACCAGCGACATCCACCGGCAGATGCGGCGAGGTCCAGCGCCAGATTTCTTCGCGACCGATGGCCAACGTCACCAACTCGCCGGGGTCGCCGGACACCGAATGGGCGATCACCCATTCCGGGCCGCGCTCAAGCAGCTTGCGCGATGCGGCAATGGCGTCTTCCTGCTCCAACGCCGGCATGCCCGTGAGGCGGCCCAGTTCGAAAGCATTGGGCGTCACCAACCACGCGTGTGGCAGCAGACGCTCGGCAAACACGCGCTCCAGCCCAGGCTCGACGTAGGGCCCGGTATGGGTGTCGCCGATCACCGGATCCAGGCAGTAACGCAGGTCCGGCGATTGCGGCAGCACCTCATCCAGCCAGTCGGCGAACGCGGTGCCATTGTCGACACTGCCGAAGTAGCCGGATACCAGCATGCGGGCACGCTGCGGCAGGCCGCGCTCCTGCGTGCCAAGCAGCAGATCGGCGAACCAATCCGCCGGCAACACGCGCCCGCGCAGCGTCGAATAAAACGGCGCGTTGCTCAACAAGGTGGTAGGAATCTCCGCCACGCGCAGGCCCAGCGCGCGCAACGGCGGCACCGCAGCGCTGTTGCCGGCATGGCCGTAAACCAGCTGAGACTGGACGGAAATCACGTCCACCGGCAACGGCCCATCCGGGCGTTGCCGGCGACCGTGCACAAGATGGCTATGGTCGACTTCATTCATGGCTGCATTCTACGTCCGCACACCGGCATGCGGTTGCTGACGATTGCGTGCGCAACCAATACCAAATGCCATAACGCAGAAAACCGCAGCGAACTGCGGCTTTCTGCGACGGTGCGATACGGTACCGAGCCATGCCCGACAGCGGCATTACCGGTGACACTTCAACGGCGCACGGATCCCTGCTGCCGCTGCGCTCAGGACTTCATGCGTTCCCAGAAGCCCTTCACGCCATCCAGGAAGGTCGCCGACTTCGGCGAATGCTTGCGCGCATCGTCACCACTGAAGCTTGCCTCGAACTGTTCCAGCAACTTGCGCTGGTCGGCAGTGAGGTTGACCGGTGTTTCGACCACGATGCGGCAATACAGATCGCCCTCGGTGCGACTGCGCACCGACTTGACGCCCTTGCCGCGCAGACGGAACAGCTTGCCGGTCTGGGTTTCAGCCGGAATACGGATTTCCGCTTCGCCGCCCAGCGTGCCCACGCGTATCGCATCGCCCAGCGCCGCCTGCGAGATGCGGATCGGCACTTCGCAGTGCAGGTCGTCGCCATCACGGGTGAAGATGGGATGGTCACGCACGCGCACTTCCACGTACAGATCACCTGCCGGCGTACCCGCCGGGCCGGCTTCGCCTTCGCCCTGCAGGCGAATGCGGTCGCCGGTATCCACGCCCGCCGGCACTTTCACCGACAGCACCTTGTCTTCCTCGACACGGCCATTGCCATGGCAGGTGTGGCAGGGCTTGGCGATGATCTGACCGCGGCCGTCACAGTTGTGGCAGGCCTGCTGCATCGCGAAGATGCCGCGCTGCACGCGCACCTGGCCACGACCACCGCAGACGTTGCAGGTGTCTACCTTGCCGTCTTCCGAACCGCTGCCGTCGCAGTCACCACACTCGGCCAGGGTCGGGATTTCGATGCGACGCTCGACGCCGGCGACCGCCTCTTCCAGGTCCAGCTCCATCACGTAGCCGATGTCGGCACCGCGACGCGGCTGGCGTGGACCGCCGCCACCACCGCCAAAAATATTGCCGAAGATATCGCCAAAGATATCGTTCATGTCCGGACCGCCAGGGCCGCCGCCACCGCCGCCCATGCCGTGCTCGAACGCAGCATGGCCATGGGCGTCGTACATGCGCCGCTTGTTGCCGTCAGACAGGATTTCGTAGGCTTCCTTGCACTCCTTGAAGGAGGCTTCGGCGCCGGCATCACCCGGGTTGCGATCCGGGTGGAACTTCATCGCACAGCGACGGTAGGACTTCTTCAGCTCCTCGTCGGTGGCGGTGCGGGCTACGCCCAGTACTTCGTAATAGTCGCGCTTGCTCATTTCGGGAATCGGGTTCCGTGGCTCGGGATTCGTCAAAACAAAGGAGCGGAACCGCTTCCGCCCCTCTGCTGGGCGCCCCGACGTCGGCTTGCCCGTTTGTCAGGACCAGGTGTTGCAGGACAGGAAAGGGGTGATGGCCGAAACCATCACCCCCGCGCTCCTGTTGGATCAGGACTTCTTGTCGTCCTTGACCTCGGTGAACTCAGCGTCCACCACGTCATCGGCCGCCTGGCCTGCAGCAGCGGCATCCGGTGCCGCGCCGCCCTGCTCGCCAGCCGAAGCGGCGGCATACAACGCCTGGCCGGCTTCTTCCAGCGCCTTGGCACGGGCTTCGATCTGGGCCTTGTCATCGCCCTTCATCGCCGTTTCCAGGTCCGCCAGCGCGGCTTCGACCTTGCCGATCACGTCGCCGCCAACCTTGCTGCCATGCTCGGTGATGGCGCTGCGGGTGGCGTGGATCAGGCCATCAGCCTGGTTGCGGGTCTGCACCAGCTCCTGGAACTTCTTGTCTTCCTCGCGGTTGGCTTCCGCGTCGGCGACCATGCGTGCGATCTCCTCCTCGGACAGACCCGAACCGGCCTTGATCTCGACCTTCTGTTCCTTGTTGGTCTTCTTGTCCTTGGCCGACACGTGCAGGATGCCGTTGGCGTCGATGTCGAAGGACACCTCGACCTGCGGCATGCCGCGCGGTGCCGGCTCGATGCCGGACAGGTCGAACTTGGCCAGCGACTTGTTGTAACGGGCCTGCTCGCGCTCACCCTGCAGCACGTGCACGGTCACGGCCGACTGGTTGTCTTCCGCGGTCGAGAACGTCTGCGACGCCTTGGTCGGGATGGTGGTGTTCTTCTCGATGATCTTGGTGAACACACCGCCCATGGTTTCGATACCCAGCGACAGCGGGGTCACGTCCAGCAGCAGCACGTCCTTGACGTCGCCGCCCAGCACGCCGCCCTGGATCGCAGCACCCAGTGCCACGGCTTCGTCCGGGTTGACGTCCTTGCGCGGTTCCTTGCCGAAGAACTCGGTCACGGCCTGCTGCACCTTCGGCATGCGGGTCTGGCCACCGACCAGGATCACTTCGCTGATGTCGCTGGTGCGCAGACCAGCGTCGTTCAACGCGATGCGGCACGGCTCGATCGAGCGCTTGATCAGCTCTTCGACCAGGGCTTCCAGCTTGGCGCGGGTCAGCTTGATGTTCAGGTGCTTCGGGCCCGACGCGTCAGCGGTGACGTACGGCAGGTTCACTTCGGTCTGCTGCGCGGTCGACAGCTCGATCTTGGCGCGCTCGGCGGCGTCCTTCAGGCGCTGCAGGGCCAACGGATCCTTGCGCAGGTCGATGCCCTGGTCCTTGTTGAACTCATCAACCAGGTACTCGATGACGCGGTTGTCGAAGTCTTCGCCGCCCAGGAAGGTGTCACCGTTGGTGGCCAGCACTTCGAACTGCTTCTCGCCGTCGACATTGGCGATCTCGATGATCGACACGTCGAAGGTGCCACCGCCCAGGTCGTACACAACGATCTTGCGATCCTTGTTGTCGCCCTTGTCCAGGCCATAGGCCAGTGCAGCGGCGGTCGGCTCGTTGATGATGCGCTTGACGTCCAGACCGGCGATGCGGCCAGCGTCCTTGGTTGCCTGACGCTGGCTGTCGTTGAAGTAGGCCGGCACGGTGATGACCGCTTCGGTGACCTTCTCGCCGAGGAAGTCTTCGGCGGTCTTCTTCATCTTTTCCAGCACGCGTGCGGAGATTTCCTGCGGCGCCATCTTCTTGTCGTCGCTGGTCTGCACCCAGGCATCGCCATTGTCATGGGCGAGGATGCCGTACGGGACGTGTGCGATGTCCTTCTGAACTTCGGCGTCGGTGAACTTGCGGCCGATAAGGCGCTTCACCGCATAGAAGGTATTCTTCGGGTTGGTGACCGCCTGGCGCTTGGCCGAGGCGCCCACCAGCACTTCGCCGTCCTTGGTGTAGGCGACGATGGAGGGCGTGGTGCGGTCGCCTTCCGAGTTTTCGATGACGCGGGCTTTGCCGCCGTCCATGATCGCCACGCACGAGTTGGTGGTGCCGAGGTCGATACCAATGATCTTGCCCATGGGAGGACTCCTGAAAATTCTGGTGCCGGCAACTGCCGGGGATGAATGGGATGTGGGGGGCGGCGCGATGACATTCAAGCCATCCCCGGAACACTGATTGCTGTTGGCCGGCGCCGTTTAACCAGCGGCCAGCCGGGTGGGTCAGTCGACCCGGGCCACCACCACCAGCGCCGGCCGCAGCAGGCGCTCGTTGAGCAGGTAGCCCTTCTGGAACACCTGGACCACGCTGCCGGGGGCCGCGCCATTGGCGTCGACCTGGCTGATGGCCTGGTGGTGTTCCGGGTTGAAGGCCTCGCCCATCGGGTTCAGCAGGACCAGGCCGTTGTCGGCAGCCACTTTCAGCAGCTGCTTGTAGGTCAGCTCCATGCCCTCGCGCAGCGGATTGGGCTCCGTGCCAGCGGCAGCGAGACCGGCGTCCAGGCTGTCGAACACCGGCAGCAGTTCGCCCAGCAGCTTTTCGTTGGCGAACTTGCGGGCCTGATCGACATCACGGGCCACACGCCGGCGCTGGTTTTCCAGGTCGGCGCGCTCACGCAGTGCGTCCGCCTTGACCTGCTCCAACTCGGCACGCAGGGCTTGGATCTGCGCTTCGTGCTGATCGGCCAACACGCCATCAGCACCGGTTTCAAGATTGGTTTCGGGGTGATCTTGGTTCATTTCCGGTTCCCTGGCGGAGGTTCTGCCCGCCTACCCCGCCCCGTATGTGGGCGTTGCGGTCGGTTTCAAGGTTCCGGCTCATCTTTTGAGACAGTGCGTCGCTATCCTGCGACAGCTAGCACCTCTGCATTGACCTGCCCGGCGCACATGCTAGCTTTGCCCGGCCCCACTAGCTGCCTGCCATGCTCAAACATCTTTCGATCAAGGATTTTGCTGTTGTCCGTGCCACCGAGCTGGAGTTTGGGCCGGGCATGACCGTTGTTTCGGGTGAAACCGGTGCGGGTAAATCGCTCATGGTTGACGCACTGGGCTTCCTGTCCGGCCTGCGCGCCGATTCCGGCGTGGTCCGCCACGGCGCCAGCCGCGCCGAGCTTTCGGCCGAATTCAGCCTTGAAGCCGACATGCCGGCCCGCCAATGGCTGCGCGACAACGAACTCGACGATGAAGACCAATGCCAGCTGCGCCGGGTGATCCGTGCCGACGGCGGCTCACGCGCTTTCATCAATGGCCGCCCGGTACCGGTATCGCAGCTGGCTGAACTGGCCGCCTTCCTGGTCGAAATCCATGGCCAGCACGATCAGCAGGCACTGCTCTCGCGGCCCAGCCAGCTGTCGTTGCTGGACGCCTTTGCCCGCAACGAAGCCGAACGCGCTGCCGTGCGCGCCGCCACGACCGGCTGGCAGGCCCTGCTGGACGAGCGCGACGCGCTGTCCCAGCAAGGTGACGTCTCCGACCGCATCGGCTTCCTTGAACACCAGCAAGGTGAGCTGCAGCGTGAGGAACTGGAACCGGCCGCCATCGCCAACCTGGCCAGCAGCCACCGCCGCCAGGCCCATTCCACCGCCTTGATCGAAGCCTGCCAGCGCGCAGGCGGCATGCTCAATGGCGACGACGATTCACCGTCCCTGCTGTCCCTGCTGCAGCAGGTGCGTCAGGAGCTGGCACGTGTCAGCCAGCACGACAGCCGCCTGGGTGACGTCGACGGCATGCTCGACGCCGCCGGCATTCAGCTGGATGAAGCGCTGGCGCAGCTGGACCGCGTACAGGACGACCTGGACAGCGACCCGGACGCCTTCGAGGATATCGAACGCCGCCTCGGCCGCCTGCACGATCTGGCGCGCAAGCACCGCGTACCGATGGAAGAACTCGCCAGCACCCGCGACCGCATCGAAACGGAGCTGGAACAACTGCGCGGCGCCGACGAGCGCCTGGCCAAGCTGGCAGGTGAAATCGACAAGGCCGCCAGTCACTGGCAGGCCCAGGCCGCACAACTGAGCCAAAGCCGCAAAGCTGCCGCCAGTGCGCTTTCAGACACCACGACCGCACTGATCGGCGAACTGGGCATGGGCGGCGGCCAGTTCCTGATCGCACTGGAGCCTCAGCCACAGTTGCGCCCGGACCCCAACGGTGCCGAGCGGGTCGAATTCCTGGTGGCCGCCAACGCTGGCCAGCCGCCTCGCGCCCTGCGCAAGGTCGCCTCGGGCGGTGAGTTGTCGCGCATCTCCCTGGCCATCGAAGTGGCCGCCCTTGGGCTGGACGCCGTGCCGACCATGGTGTTCGACGAGGTGGATTCGGGCATCGGCGGCGCCATCGCCGACATCGTCGGCAAGAAGCTGCGCGCCCTCGGCGAACGCCGGCAGGTGCTGTGTGTCACCCACCTGCCGCAGGTCGCCTCCAAGGGCCACTCGCACTACCGGGTCAGCAAAGCGCCGGTGGAAGGCATGACCCAAAGCGCCGTGGAACTGCTCGACGCCAAGGGCCGCGAGGAAGAGCTGGCCCGCATGCTGGGCGGCGCCGAAGTCAGCAAGGAAGCCCGCGCCGCCGCCCGCAAGCTGCTGACGGAGGCTTGAAGCCATAAGGCTTGAACTTTGGGTTTGAGCCTGGGCTTTGGGCCTCAAAGTCTTGCCTCCCGCCCGCGCGACAGAGACTGGGGTGAGGGCAGCTCCCGGGCTTTCCAGCTCCCGCCCCCAAAGTGCCCTCCCCAAACCTCCCTTCGGCCTGCGGCGAAGGGAGGGAGCAAAAGTCCCTTCCTCAAAAACAAAAACACCGGCCAAGGCCGGTGTTTTCCATTCCCGTGACACGGCCAGAAGGCCGCGCTACCGACTCAACGCCGCTTCTTGCGCACGTACAACACCAGGGAATGCTCTTCCAGGTCGTAGCCGTGATCGGCTGCGATCTTGCGCTGCAGCTGTTCGATCTCGTGGCTCTCGAATTCGATGATCTTGCCGGTGTCCATATCCACCATGTGGTCGTGGTGGCTACCGCGGTCCAGTTCATAAACCGCCTGGCCGCCTTCGAAGTTGTGCTTGAGCACCAGCCCGGCCGCTTCGAACTGCGTGAGCACACGGTAAACCGTGGCCAGGCCGATCTCGTCGCCGCAATCAAGCAACTGCCGATAGATATCTTCGGCGGTCAGGTGGTGATGGGGGGTGTTTTGCTCAAGCAGGGCAAGGATGCGCATCCGGGGATGCGTCACCTTCAGGCCGACTTTGCGCAGGTCATTGGATTCCATGGCCATCGTGTTCATTGGCGGTTTTCCCGCCAGTTGTCTCCGGTCAGATCGCGCTGGGTGCCGGGGAGTGTATCATCGGCTCGATATCCTAAATCGCCCTACCCAATGCGCAACCTCCTGTTGATCGCCGTAGTCGCCCTGTCCACCACCGGCTGCGGCATCATCTACAAGCAGCCCATTTACCAGGGCAACCTCATCCGCGAGCAGTCCGTGGCCCAGCTGCAGGCTGGCCAGAGCAAGCAGCAGGTCAATGCGCTGCTGGGCACGCCGTCCATTCCCGACCCGTTCCACGCGCAGCGCTGGGACTACACCGCCAGCCAGCGCGTTGACCGCCTCGGCCGCACCGAAGTGAAGAACTTCACGGTGTTCTTCGAGAACGACCAGGTGTCGCGCTGGGAGGGTGACTACTTCCCGACCCAAGACGCCGAACTCGCCCGCAAGAGCGTGCGCCAGTTTGGCCGCAACCTGGCCAAGGACAAGAAGAAGCGCGGCGGCCGCTAAGCACCACCGCTGCTTGAAAACTCAATCGCCGCCGCGCGCACGCCGGCGGCGATTTTCTTTGGGGTCGGCCAACAAGGGCCGCAGCAACTCGACCCGGTCACCGTCCTGCAGCAGCTGCTGCGGCCGCGCCAGCAAGCCGTGGACAGCGTAGGCAACCGCCTCACCGCCAACATCCAGCGCAGCCATTTCCACCGCATCGGACAGCACGCAGCCCTCAGGCAGTTCCAGCTCCTGCCGCTGATAGCGATCCGGCCAGGCCAGCACGACTTCCACGCGCATGACTCAGTCCTCCTGGTCGGCCACACGCACGAAATCGTTGACCATGCGGTCAGCCAGCCCCTGGAAACCCAGTGCCAGCGCCGGCCCCAGCAAGCGCGAAGTCGGCTCGAACTCCAGCTCCAGGGTCACTTTGCAGGCGTTGTCGGCCAGCGGCTGGAAATCCCAGCGGCCGTGCAAGCGCTTGAACGGACCGTCGCGCAACTGCATATCGATGCTGCGCGGGCGCTGCAGCGTGTTCTCGGTCATGAACCAGGTGCGGAACGAGCCCAGCCCCAGATCCAGCCGCGCAACCAGCTTGTCCTCCCCTTGTTCGAGGATGTCCGCTCTGTCACACCAGCGGAACCGGCGCGGATAGGCGGAGACGTCATTGACCAGGTCAAACATTCGCTCTGCAGAGTGTTCGACCAGAGCGCTTCGGCGGATGGTAGGCATGAGGAATACGATGGATATCCGGAATGCCTCCGAATCGGAGACAATACGTAAATGAGCAAGAACACCGGCAAGGATAAAGCAAAGAGCGCGACGGCCGACAAAACCATCGCGTTGAACAAGCGTGCCCGTCACGAATACCACCTCGAAGAGCGTTTCGAGGCCGGCTTGGTACTGCAGGGCTGGGAGATCAAGGCCATCCGCGCCGGGCGTGGCAACATGACCGACGCCTACGCCTACGTGAAGGACGGCGAGATTTTCCTGATCGGTGCCCAGATCACCCCGCTGATCCAGGCATCGACCCATACCATTCCCGAAGACCGCCGCCAGCGGAAGCTGCTGCTGCACCGGCGCGAGATCGACAAGCTGATCGGCCGCATCGAACGCGACGGCTACACGCTTGTGCCCACCGCGATGTACTGGAGCAGGAACAAGATCAAGCTCGAGATCGCACTGGCCAAGGGCAAGCAGGCCCACGACAAGCGCGACAGTGCCAAGGATCGCGACTGGGCGATCGAGAAGCAGCGCGCCATGCGCAACCACAACCGCAACGCCTGATCGTGGCGAGTGCTGAGGTGCGCGTCGCCAGCACGCAGGATGTGCAGGAGTTGTGCGCACGGTTGCTGGCCTTCAACCGCAAGGCCAGCGGCTTCGGCTTCGACGAGTCCCCGCTGCAACTGGCCAGTCACGACGCCGAAGGCAGGCTCGTCGCCGGCCTGCTTGGCGAAATCTGCGCCGGCTGGCTCACCCTCCACATAGTGTGGGTTGATCCGGACAATCGCAGCCACGGACTGGGCAGCCAACTACTGTTGCAGGCAGAGCAACAAGCCAAGGCTGCCGGCGCGCATGGCGTGCTACTCGACACCTTCGACTGGCAGGCCGAAGGCTTCTATCTGCGCCACGGCTACGAAGTATTTGGGCGACTGGCCGATTTTCCTCTAGGCCATGAGCGCATTTACCTGCGCAAGAAGCTCTAGCCCAGCAGCACATCACGCCGCCGACGGCGCAGCATCCCCGGCCGCTGCAGGCTTGCATGCAGCACGCTCAAGCTCACCACTTCAGACAGCTCCGCCGCGTGCCGGTCCTCACCGGCCAGCCATTGCCGGGCCGCGACAGCCGCGTCCGGTGATAACAGGGCCAATATCTCCGCATCTTCCAGCCCATCAGCCTGCAACTGCACGGCCCGCGAAAGCTGGACCAACCGCGCGGTCCGTATCAGCACCTGCGCCAAGCCCAGAGCCATGGCGGCCAACGCCGTCCGCTGCACGCCAGCCGGCTCCAGCCCGGCCCATCCCGACTGCAGCAGCAACAGCAGCAGAACGGCAAGCAGGTACACGCCCAGCCAACGCCGCCGTACCGAGCGCATCCAGCCAACCAGCACCGCGCAGAGCAACAACACCAGCGGTGCAAGCGGCGGCCAATACAAGCGCCCGGCCCAGACCGTTGTCAGCACCAGCGCCGACAACAGCAGATAGAACGGCGCAGGCGCCAGTAAGCGCTGCCGCAACCGGGCACCGACACCATTTACCATGGCTTGCAGATGGCGCGTATCGCGTTGCTGCATGACTGAACCCAACTGGTCGAGATCGAAAGCAGGCATCCTCCCGCCCTGAACGTCGCAGAAAGGTCGCCGCGAAGTTAATCCCGACGTGCCGCGGAGTGCATCGCGCGGCAATTCCGGCGCTCGGTTGACTAGACTGCCCCCCCCCTCTGGAGCTTGAACACGATGGATCGCTGGTACACCGCCACATTGCTGTCCCTGATCATTCACCAGATCGACGCGGCCTACTGGCACGAATGGGATATGTTCCGGGTTCCCGGCGGCATCCAGGGGTTTCTCGTATTCAACGCAGTGGCTGTGGGGCTGTTGCTGTACGGCTACCGCCAGGTGGTACTGGGCACGCGCCACGCAAGCCGATATGCCCTGCTCTGTGGAGGCATAGGCGTACTCACCGCACTGCTGCATGCAGGCTTTGCAGCCACCGGGCACCAGCAGTTCAACCTGCCACTGTCGATCGCGACCATCGCAGCATGCCTGGCAAGCGGCACCGGCCTATTGTTGAAGGCCAAGCACTCCGCCAATTCAGACGAGTGACTGTTCAGGCTTTTCGCTGATGAAGTAGGTCGCTTCTGCGCAGGAGCGCATATCAAAGCAATGCGTTCGCCCGTCGCAACTGAACTCCGCTGTTGTCGCGACAGGGTCAACCTGCGCCAGAGCTGGTACGGAAGACAGCATCTTTGGACCGTGCCCATTCTTGACCTTTCCGTATCCGTACCCAGCCAAAGCGCCCGCGACAACCAGTACCAAGAGCTCCTTCATCATCCCTGACCCTCTCGTTTCCCAGCGGCGAGCCTATTAAGAATGGCTTGACCAACAAGTTAGTCAGATTTCCCCTACAGTCATTCGGGGATATTCCGCATGGAATCGGAGAATCCCTGACACCAGGATCTGTATCTTCCCGTGCAGCCACATAGGTGGATGCCTATGAGCTACGACAGCCTGCGTGCCAACTTCGATAACCTGGCCTTCGAGATCGTCGTCGAAGGATTTGGGCTGTCTCCTACCGAGCGCAGCAGCAAAATGCAGGAGCTATGCATCCTTGCTGCGAAGATAGTTCTTGAGGTCGAAGGTTCAGACGACGAAGTCAGGATCCTCTGCAACCTTGATGGAATCATGCATCGGGCACACAGCCGGATCAGCGCTCTTGAGCAGTGCGAGGACCTGCGCGCAAAGTCCGCCCGAAACTATCTGGTCAGCCTCCACGCGCCCGCCTACTAAGCTTCCGTCAAACGCCGCAACACAGGCCTCTTAGATGAGCTAACGCCATTATTGCACTCAGTAATGGTGATTTCATTTATTTGACATTCATAAACATGAGGTGCTCTTATGCCGCAGCCGCTCCAGTCAGGACGGCGAACACCAACATCTCAACAAGGTGAGGGGCAAACGGATGGGCATCTCTCGTTGGTTCATCGTCGGCGCCGTGACGCCGATTCTACTGCTGACACCTGTCAGCGAATCTTCCGCCATGATTCACGTCGGCGGAGGCGTGTGGTGCGTCGAAACCTTCGTGGATGGCAATTTCTCGGGTCTAGGAAACTGCTACTCCTATGAGGGCGGAGGCGGAGGC
>NZ_LDJI01000005.1 GCF_001431415.1 Stenotrophomonas humi
GGTTTCGGCGAAGGCGATGGCATGGTCCATGCCCTCGCGGGTACGGATTTCGCCGATCATGATCACGTCCGGCGCCTGGCGCAGGGTGTTCTTCAATGCTGCTTCCCAGCTGTCGGTGTCGATGCCGACTTCGCGCTGGGTGATGATGCAGCCCTCGTGCTTGTGCACGAATTCGATCGGGTCCTCGATGGTGATGATGTGGCCGGTCGAGTTCTGGTTTCGATAGCCGATCATCGCTGCCAGCGAGGTCGATTTACCGGTGCCGGTCGCACCGACAAACAGGATGATGCCGCGCTTGGTCATTGCCAGCGTCTTGATCACCGGCGGCAGGCTCAGCTCTTCCACGGTCGGGATGCGCGTCTCGATACGACGCAGCACCATGCCCACCTGGTTGCGCTGGTAGAAACAGCTCACGCGGAAACGGCCAACGCCGGACAGGCCGATGGCGAAATTGCACTCGTGGGTTTTTTCAAATTCCTCACGCTGCGCGGGCGTCATCACGTTCAGCACCATGTCGCGCGACTGTTGCGGCGTCAGCGGTGTCTGGGTGATCGGCGAAATCTTGCCGTTGACCTTCATCGATGGCGCCATGCCGGCGGTGATGAAAAGATCCGACGCCTTCTGGTGCGCCATCAATTTGAGGAAGGAGGTGAAATCGATGCTGCTCATGGAATGCTCCTTCGAAACCAGGATAGGAAAACGAAAAACAGAACGTCGTTGAAAGCGAGCTGGAAAACAGGCCCGGGCACGACCTTGTCGCACCCGATGCACTGCTTCCCCTTCCCTGCTTATTCGAACTGCTTCTTGTCCTTGGCGTATTCCTTGGCCTGGTTGCGCGTGATCAGGCTGCGCTTGACCAGGTCCTGCAGATTCTGGTCCAGGGTCTGCATGCCCACCTGCTGGCCGGTCTGAATCGAGGAGTACATCTGTGCCACCTTGTCCTCACGGATCAGGTTGCGGATGGCCGGGGTGGCCACCATGATTTCGTGCGAGGCGATGCGGCCGCCGCCCACTTTCTTCAGCAGCGCCTGCGAGATCACCGCGCGCAGCGACTCGGACAACATCGAGCGCACCATCGGCTTTTCGCCGGCCGGGAACACGTCGATGATTCGGTCGATGGTCTTGGCCGCCGAGCTGGTATGCAGGGTGCCGAACACCAAGTGGCCGGTTTCAGCGGCGGTCAGCGCCAGGCGGATGGTCTCAAGGTCACGCAATTCGCCGACCAGGATGATGTCCGGATCTTCACGCAGTGCCGAGCGCAGTGCTTCGTTGAAGCCATGCGTGTCACGGTGCACTTCGCGCTGGTTGATCAGGCACTTCTGCGAGGTGTGCACGAACTCGATCGGATCCTCGACGGTGAGGATGTGGCCGTATTCGTTCTTGTTGATGTGGTCGATCATCGCCGCCAGCGTGGTCGACTTGCCCGAACCGGTCGGGCCGGTCACCAGGATCAGGCCCTGCGGCTGTTCGATCAGCTGGCGGAAGATCGGCGGGCAGCCAAGGTCTTCCAGCGTCAGCACTTCCGAGGGAATGGTACGGAACACCGCACCGGCACCACGGTTCTGGTTGAAGGCGTTGACACGGAAGCGCGCCAGCGAAGGAATCTCGAAGGAGAAATCGACCTCGAGGAATTCTTCGTAGTCGCGCCGCTGCTTGTCCGACATGATGTCGTACACCAGCGCGTGCACTTGTTTGTGGTCCAAGGCCGGTATGTTGATGCGGCGCACATCGCCGTCAACACGGATCATCGGCGGAAGGCCCGCGGAAAGGTGAAGGTCCGAGGCCTTGTTCTTGACCGAGAACGCCAAAAGTTCAGCGATATCCATACGCCGCTATGTCCCCATGCGTTGCGAGTATCTGGAAGGTGTTTCCCCTACAGGGCAGTATAGCCCTCCCATGTAAGAACCTGCGCATGTGGCCCACCGCTTCCAGCCCCCGGCTGGCCGGCCTTGTCCGGGGGCGGGTCGCAGACAGGTCCAGCTGAGGTTGCCCCGTTGCAAACCGTTTCATTGGTCACACTCCAGAACCAGATCGCCGCCGCTGCCGGACCGGGCCGGGAAGCCCGCCTGCTGGCCGTCTCCAAGCTGCAGCCGGCCTCGGCCATTGCCGCGCTGGCCGCACAAGGACAGCGCGCGTTCGGTGAAAACTATGTGCAGGAAGCCGCCGACAAGGTCCAGGCGCTGGCAGCGCTTGACCTGGAGTGGCACCTCATCGGCCACCTGCAGTCCAACAAGGCCGATATCGCCGCACGCATCTTCGACTGGGTGCAGACCGTGGACCGCGACAAGCTGGTCACTGCCCTGGCCCGCCACCGCCCAGCCGGGCTGGCGCCGCTCAACGTGCTGATCCAGGTCAACATCGACGACGAAGACAGCAAGCATGGCTGCCAGCCGGCCGAAGTGGCCGACCTGGCCGCGACCATCGCCGCCCAGGAACGGCTGCGGCTGCGCGGCCTGATGGCCATCCCGGCGCCCTTCCCCGAGGCGGAAAAGCGGCGCGCTGCCTTCCAGCGCATGCATGAACTGTTCACCGGCCTGACCGCGCACCATCCACACGTGGATACTCTGTCGATGGGCATGAGCGGCGACTATGCCGACGCCATTGCCGCCGGTTCGACCATGGTGCGTGTCGGCACCGCCCTGTTCGGCCAACGCCCTACTTCCTGATTGTCGAGACCCAACCAATGACCGCCTCCGCTACCGCCGCCCTTCCCGATATCGATATCGCCTTCATCGGCGGCGGCAACATGGCCCGCAGCCTGATCGCCGGCCTGGTCCGGCGCGGCATGCCGACTGCACGTATCCATGTGGCCGAGCCGGTGCCGGCACTGCGCGAAGCCTTGGCACAGGATTTCGGCGTGCAGACCCACAGCGCTGCCGCCGATGCGGTGGTCCGCGCCGGGCTGTGGCTGATGGCGGTCAAGCCGCAGGTGATGCGGGAGGTCTGCGCGTCGCTGGCCGCTGTCGCCACACAGCAGCAACCGGTGGTGGTTTCCATCGCCGCCGGCATCACCGCCACGCAGTTGGAGCGCTGGCTGGGTGGCAACCAGAGCATCGTCCGTGCCATGCCCAACACGCCGGCCCTGCTCGGCGCCGGCGTCACCGGCCTGTTCGCCAACGCGCAGGTGTCCGCGACGCAGCGCGCGCAGGCCGAGCAGGTGCTGGCCAGTGCCGGACGCACGGTGTGGATCGCCGACGAAGCACGCATGGATGCGGTGACCGCCGTCTCCGGCAGCGGCCCGGCTTACGTCTTCCTGCTGGCAGAGGCGATGGAAGCGGCGGCACTGGAACAAGGCCTGCCCGCCGAAGCCGCACGCACCCTGGTGCTGGACACCGTGCTCGGTGCCGCGCGCATGCTCACCGAATCCGGAGAAGCCCCCGCCGAGTTGCGCCGCCGCGTCACCTCGCCCGGCGGCACCACCCAGGCGGCCATTGAAACCTTCCAGGCCGGCGGCTTTGAAGCACTGACCGCCAAGGCCATCGACGCGGCCGCGCGTCGTGGCAAGGAACTGTCCGCCGCCAACGACTGACCGGGAGATCCCCATGCTTCGTGCCGCACCGTTGTTGCTGGTCGCAATGTTGATGTCATTGAGCGCATGTTCCGGCCAGCAGGCGCCACGGCTGGTGACGCCGACACAGGGGCATTCCAGCCAGGCCGACTTCGGCGCGCTGCGGGTGTACTACAACCTGCTGCCGACGCTGGCGATGAACGAAAGTGTCGCGCGCAGTTATGGCGTGCAGCGTAGCGCCGACCAGGCCTTGCTGGTGGTCGCCCTGCGCGAGCGCAGCGGCGCCGAAGACCAGCCCGTCGAGGGCATGGTGACCGCAACGGCAACGGATCTTTCAGGCCGCCAGCAGCAGATCGTCCTGCGCACGGTGAAAACCGGCACCTACACCGACCACGTTGGCAGCGTGCAGATCAGCGAGCACGACACGTTGCGCTTCGCGGTGCAGGTCGCCGCAGCCGGTGACAACGGCACACTGCGTTTTGAACGCGGCTTCTGAGCAGCCAGCGGTCACCGCCTTACTCCGAACCGCTATCGCCCCACCGCTGCGGCCCGTCGCCACGCACGCCCAGCGCATCATCGGGGTTGCTCAGGCGGCAGCGCCGCAGCGATAGGCAACCGCAGCCGATGCAGTCGGTGAACTGCTCTTTCAGGCGCTGCAGCTGCACGATCCGCTGCTCAAGCTCATCGCGCCAGGATGCCGACAACCGCGCCCAGTCCGCGCGCGTGGGTGTGCGCGAATCGGGCAGCGTGGCAAACGCCGTCGCCACCGCCTCCAACGGGATTCCCACACGTTGCGCGATGCGGATGGCTGCCAGCCGCCGCAACACATCGCGGTGATAGCGGCGCTGGTTGCCCGCCGTCCGCAGACTGTGGATCAACCCCTTGCGCTCGTAGAAATGCAATGCCGATACACTGAGGCCGCTACGCTGCGCCACCTCGCCCACTGCCAGTTCACGCGCAACCATCTGCTTGACCTCAACCATTGTTGAGGTTGCATGCTACCTCGCTTCGCCGGAACAGCTGCACCCGGCACCTCACTTGCAATGGAATCCCCATGTCGTCCCACTCCACGGCTCCGTCCCCCACGACGGCAGCCCCGATCGACCCCAGCGCCGTCTCCATCCTCTCCCCCCAGTACCGCGCCACGACCCTGGGAATGGTGGCGCTGGTCGCGCTGTTCGCATTCGAGGCCCTTGCGGTCGCAACGGCAATGCCCACGGTCGCCCGGGAACTCGACGGCCTGAAGCTCTATGCACTGGCCTTTGGCGGAACCCTGGCCACCAGCGTGATCGGCATGCCGCTGTCCGGCCGCTGGAGCGACCGAAGCGGTCCGGCTGGGCCGTTGTGGAGCGGACTGGGCTGTTTTCTGCTCGGCCTGCTGGTGGCCGGCTTCGCCATCAACATGCCGATGCTGGTGGTCGGGCGCTTGTTGCAGGGGCTGGGTGCGGGCGCGTTGATCGTCGCGCTCTACGTGATGGCGGGCCGGGTGTTTCCCGATGCGTTGCGGCCAAAAGTGTTCGCAGCCTTCTCCGCAGGATGGGTGGTGCCTTCACTGATCGGGCCCGCACTGAGCGGCCTGATCGTGCAGCACGCCGGTTGGCGCTGGGTGTTTCTCGGCGTACCGATCCTCGCCGTGCCGGCCGCCTTGGTGCTGCGCCCGGCCCTGCGCCGGATCGCTGCCGACAAGCCCGCCGCTGTCGAACCGGCAAACACCGCTATTGCAGAAGCCTCGCCGGTTCCATGGGCGATTGGCGCCGCCAGTGGCGCACTGTTGCTGTACGTCGGCGGCCAATATCACGACATCAAGGCATTGGCGCTGTTGTTGCCGGCCATCGCCTTGCTTGTTCTGTGCAGCTGGAAGCTGCTGCCCGCCGGCACCTTGCGCCTGCGACGCGGTCTTCCCAGCGTCATCGCACTGCGCGGCATGATCGGTGCGGCATTCTTCGGCTGCGAGGCATTCCTGCCGTTGTTGCTGTCGCGCGAACGCGGGCTGTCACCGTTCATGGCCGGCGTCATCCTGAGCCTGGGCGCGCTGGGCTGGAGCGCCGGCTCCTGGTTCCAAGGCCACCAACGCCAAGGCATCAGCCGTCACCGCGTGCTGCAGATGGGCACGATCATGATCGCCTGCGGCGTGGGCCTGACCACCCTGGTGGTCATCGCCGCCCCCCTGTGGATCGTATTGTTGGGTTGGACCATCACGGGCCTCGGCATGGGCTTGACCTACCCGAGCCTGTCGGTGCTCACCCTGTCACTGTCGCCAACCGAGCGCCAAGGTGCCAACAGCTCGGCGCTGCAATTGAGCGAAGCCATTGCCGTGGCCACTACCCTGGCAGTGGGAGGCTCGTTGTTTGCGGCGTTGCTCGACCACTCCGTGCAGGCAGGCTATCTGATCAACTTCTCCATTGCCCTGCTGCTGGCCTTGCTGGGTTGCGTTGTCACCCGCCGCATTGGCGCCTGACCTCGCGGAGCAGGCGTGGGATGCATTGGCAATGAGCGCCAGCCGATGCATTTCCCGCGCCGCACGCTGCACATCGCACGTCAGACATTGCACTGCCAACATCCAAAAAGGACAAGCAATGTCCGGTCGGACACCGATACCGGATAAAATTGTCAGCCCAACTTGCATCGAAAGATTTCAGGCCCCTGCTCGCAGCCGCCGAACCAGATCATGCCGTTCTCTTCAGCACCTCCGCATTCCCCTGATTCCCTACTGCTGAAGATCGAAAACTGGGGCATGCGCCGCGGCCGGCATACGATCCTGGCTTCGATTGACCTGACCCTCGATGGCCCCGGCATCACCGTATTGATGGGCCCGGGCGGCACCGGCAAATCCTCGCTGCTGCATGCGCTGTCGGGCCAGCACAACGCCCATGGCGAGCGCTGGGGGCAGATGTATTTCCAGGGGCAGCCATTGCATGCGGCCACTCAGCCGCCGGTATTGGTGCATCAACAACCACGCGAACTCGGCTTCAGTGTGCAGGAAAACCTGAGCGCGGCATTGCGCCAACGGCAGAGCAGCACGCCGCAGGAACTGCGTGATGAGATCGGCACCCGCCTGCGCGAACTCGGCGCCGATGCGTTGCTGGCCCAGCTGCAGCAGCGGGTGATCGACCTGCCGCGCGGCCTGGCACGGCAACTGGCCATCGTACGTGCAGCGTTCAGTGCGAGCCCCTTGCTGCTGATCGACGAGCCCACCAGCGAGTTGAGCACCGACGACGCAGAGGCGGTGCTTGCATTGATCGAACGACTGGCGACCACGCATGCCTGCCTGGTCACCCTGCATCACCAAGGCCAGGCACGCCGCATCGCATCGCGGGTGATCCTGCTGGCCGGCGGTTACGTGCAGGTGGACGCGCCGGCCGATGCGTTCTTCGCCAACCGCATGCAGCACCCGGTGTTGGCGCAGTTCCTGCGCACCGGCAGCTGCCATGTGCCCGCACCCGATGCGCGTGCCGAAGAGCTGAGCGACAACATCACCGTACCCGCACCGATCACGAGCATCCCCACACCGCCCGTTACGCCGGTAGTGGCCGCTGCGCCCCTGCGCCTGGCGCCGGCGCAGGTTGCGCTGCCAGCAACCCCGTCGCGACGCGGCCCGAACGGCTTTCATTGGCTGCAGCCCGGCCGGCTGGCCGGCTGCCCGATGCCCGGTGTCGTATTTGCCCCCGACCATGACCTGGCGCTGCTGCGCGGCATGGGCGTCACCGTGCTGGTCAACCTGACCGAAACCGCCATGTCCTCCGAGCTGCTGGCCCGCCATGGCCTGCGCAGCTATCACCTGGGCATTCCAGACCGCGGCGCGCCACCGTTGCTGTGGGCCAAGCTGCTGCTGGCCAAGATCGACGTGATGCTGCGCGAAGGCGACGTGGTTGCCGTGCATTGCCTGGCCGGGCTCGGCCGTACCGGCATGGTGCTGGCTGCGTGGTTGATCCGCGAAGGCCTGAGCGCCGAGGAAGCACTGCGCCGGCTGCGCACCATCGAGCCCGGATTCGTCCAGTCACAGGAGCAGGAAACCCTGCTGCATGCACTGGAAGAGAACCTGCTGATCCGCGCCTGCTGATCCGCTGACTCCCCAGTTTCATCACACCGTGCCCGCCACGCGGGCATGTCTTTGCGCCTCCCCCAAGGATCTTTCCATGTCTCTAGACAGCACTTTGCAGCAATCCGTCGCCTCCGTTCCCGAATGTGTCGCCGCCGGCTATGTCGATATCAGCTCCGGCATGTTGTTGTCGGTCCGTACCGTGGACTCGCATCCGCGTGAAGTCCTGGATCTGGTCGCCGCCGCCACCGCCGATCTGTACCAAGGGCCCAACATCCGCAGCATCGAGCAGATGTTCCGTCGCGCCCGTGGCCTGCAGGAGCAGGAAGGCGCGCACTACTTCCAGGAAATCATCGTCAACAGCGAGAACCTGATCCACATCTTCATGCGCGGCAAGCTGTACCCGGACTACGTGATGGTGTTCGTCTGCCGCCGTACCGCCAATCTTGGCATGGCGCTCACCCGCTCGCGCATGGCGATGCCGGCCATCGAAGCGGCAATCTGATCTGAAACGACGAAGGCCACTGCAAAGTGGCCTTCGTTGCATGCGCCGGCAGTTACCGGCATGTTGGAACCCAATCTTCCCACGCCTGCACAGGAGGGCTGCGGCGGATCAGTCCACGCCGTCCACTTCGCGCAGGTCTTCGCGCAGGATGCGGCGCACTTCGAGCACGGCCTCTGGTGTTTCCTGCACGCTGTGCCCGGAGATGACCACCTTCTCCGACAGCGCGCCATCCAGGTGCGAACTCCAGTAGGGCACCAGCCCGTCATCGGACTCCGCGGTCGGCACGTCGGCCTTCCTGTTGGCGATGATCGAGTGGTACTTCAGGCCCGGTGCCAACGGCAACGTCGCGGACTTCTCGATGAAGGGATCGCTCGCCTTCAGGTTGTCGATGCTGGTGGTGATGCGCGGTTCCTTGGGTTTGTCACCGGCTTCGTCGGGATTCTGCAGGGCCAGGAACACGTCACCAAACTTGCCCAGAATGGTCAACGGCAAACGCACCAGTTTGCCGATCATGCGCCCCAGGCGATTGCCCGCCGCATCGGTCCCCTTGTGTGGCGAGGCGATGAAAATCGCACGTTCCACATTCGGCTGCGGCGTGAAATGCAGCAACGGCCCCAACCGTGTTTCCACCCGTTTCAAGCGCTCGCCGTGCAGATTGAAGCGCGTCAACGCATCGTCCCATAACACTTCACCGGAGCTGCTGAGCATCAAACGCGCGATCACGCCGCCCATGCTGTGGCCGATGAAAACCATGTCATGCGTGGCGCGCGCGTCGCCCTTCGGATCGAAGTGCTTCAACGTGCTGTTGAAGGCATTGCTCACCGTGTAACGGTTCAGCGCTATCGGCGCATTGGTCGGGTAGTACACCGACCACACCTGATAATGCTTGCGCATTTCCGGGTCGCCCATGATCTCGTTGGCCAGGTTCACCCAGGCTTCCGGGCTGCTGGCCAGGCCGTGCAGCATGAAGATGATGCGGCGGTCCGGGTCGTATGGCTGCATCAAATAGATATGCGGCTCACGGATGCCTTCGCCACGACCAAACAAGGTGCGCAACGATTCACTCGCAAAGCCCGACTGCGCCAGCCACACGCCATAGGCTGCGGTGAAGTTGGCCGCCAGCGGAACCTCCTGGCCGCGCAGCATGACCGTAGTGGTGTTATCCGGCGAATAGGATTCCAGGCGGATGTCACGCGTCGCCAGTACTTCCTCCAGGGTTTCCCCGCTGAAGTGCAACAGCACCGTCGCGTTGATCGCCGGCATCTCACTGAACACCGGCAGCTGCGGTGCCTCTATAGTGCCTTCGAGCGGCGCCGTCAGCGCGGCCTTCTCCATCACCACCACCAGCTCGGCACCAAAGCCGTCGCGGCGATAGGAACTGCGCAGCCCGGCAAAACTCACCGATGAGGCCGATACCAACTGCTGCGGAATGCTGGTCAGCGGCAACTGCTCGAAGTTGGTGCTGATCGTCCAGCGATCCACCTGCATCGGGCCGGTGAAGTCCTGCCCTTCAATCGCCAATGCGCGGGTGCGCTGGAACACCACCGATGCGGTCTGCTCGGCGGCATAGTTGTAATAGTCACGCACCTGCGTGAGCCGGTCTTCCAGCGCACGTTGCGCCGGCGTGCGGCCGCTGAAGAACAGGTAGGCGTACGAATAGCGCGCGGTTTCCAGCCACGCATCCAGTGCAGGCGCCGGCAGCTCGGTCGCCTGCCCCAGCTTTGCCTTGGGCGTGAGTGCCAGGGCTTCTTCCATCCACAGTTCGGCCAACGTGGAAAGCCGCTGCTCTGTCTGCAGGCCCTCCACCGTGGCCACGGTGCTGCGGCAGGTGGGCAGATCCTTGCTGCAGGCCGATGCCGTCAACCCGATCACCGACAGCGACTCCTGCGACAACGCACTCAACTTGCCGCTGTTGAGGATGTCGCCGCGCTTGAGCATCACATGGTCGGTGGTGGTGACCTGCTTCATCTTCACCATCGCGCAGCCGCTGCCCAGCAGCAACAGCACCATGGCCAGCAGCGGCAACGTACGGTGCGAAAGGTTTTCCAGGGACAACGTCATTGCGTGCTTCCTTGCTCGACACCGGGCACGCCACGGCGGATCAATCGGGAGAATTCAGGATCATTGCCGGCCGCGCGCGCGCGTTCGGTGATATGCCCGCGTGCCTTGAGCGTTGCGAATTCAACGCCCGGAGTGAGCACGCCTAGTTTGTAGGCGTATTCGGCGAAGTAGCCGGAGGCCAGCAATCGATAGTCCAGCGGCAGGCCCGGTGCGATCTGCTTGGCCAGGTCGTAAACAATGGTGGTGCAGTTGCTGGTCAACGTGTTGTAGAACGCCGGTTCGGCGTCCAGTCGGCGCGCCTCCCCGAGATAGGACAGGAACAGGCCCTTGAGCTGCTCGTGGGTCATGTCGAGCCGGTACAGGTAAAGATCCTCGCCGCGCACATTGCTGCGTACACGCACGATGTCGGTTTCCTCCGATGCCACCAGGGTCACCTCGAACTTGCGGAAGAAGCCACCCAGTGCTGAGAACGATTCACCGCGCTCCTTGCGGATTTCCAGCGAGAACACCAGCTGCCTGCCATCCTCGAATCCGAACGAGATCAGCGTGTGCGCGATCATCGGGCCCATCCAGTAGGAGAGGATCAGGTCAGCCGAACGCAATTGATCCAGATCGTACTCGCGGCGCTCCCAACGCGCGTCATAATCCTTGTCGGCACGCCAGTTGAAGTTGCGGACGTTGTCCAGCACCACATGCGAGCCATCGACTTCGACCACCTTCAGCCGCTGCGCCACATCGTCGGCCCAGACCCGATCCTGGCGTGGGCTCAGCAACAACCACCACACCCCGGTGGCAACCAGCGCCAACACGTACACCACACCCGGCCAACGTCCAGCGCGTGCGCGTGCCACCGCCACCACCGTGGTCAGTGCAAACCCGAGCCATGCCGCGATCACTGCCCAACGCAGCCAGCTCGGCCCAGGCAGCTGGAAGGCCAACATGCCGGTGACCCACAACGCCGCAACCAGCATCAACAGCGCCAGCCCCCATCGTCCTGCCTTCTTCACGCGTCGATCCATCGTTAGTTCAGGGCGCTAGTTAGCCACAACTGCACCGAAGCGAACATGGCTGCGTGTTCAGCTTGAATCCGGCCCGCGTGCCGGCATCCGGTACAGCCCGCCGCCTGCCAGGATCAACTGACCGTTAATGTTGATAATCATTTGTATTCGCATTATTACGTCCGGATAATCCACCCTCATTGCCATTGCCGGATCACCCCCGATGCCCGCTTCACTGCAGTCCCGTCGCCCGCTGCTCGCCCTTGCCATCGCAACCGCGCTGGCCGCCCCGCTCGCCCAGGCGCAGGACTCGCCCGAAGCCCGCACCCTCGACGCCGTCAGCGTGGTTGCCGAGCGCGCCAGCACCGCGACCAAGACCGACACCCCACTGACCCAGACGCCGCAGGCGATCAGCGTGGTCACCAGCAGCCTGTTCACCGACCGTGGCGCGCACAACCTGCAGGAAACCCTGCGCTACAGCGCCGGCGTCACCGCCGATGCCTGGGGCCTGGACACGCGCAGCGACGGCAGCACCGTGCGCGGCCTGGACCCGGTGCAGTACCTGGACGGCATGCGCCGCAGCTACGGCTTCAGCCCGATGGCGCGTACCGAGGTCTACGGCCTTGAGCGCGTGGAAGTGCTGCGCGGCCCGTCCTCGGTGCTGTACGGCGCCGGCGCCACCGGCGGCATCATCAATGCGATGACCAAGCGCCCCACCTTCGGCGACATCGGCGGTGAGGTTGGCGTGCAGCTCGGCAACTTCGACCGCAAGCAGTTCCAAGGTGATGTCGGTGGCGTGCTCAATGACGCCGGCACCGTTGCCGGGCGCGTGGTCGGTGTGGTCCGCGACGCCGGCATGCAGACCGATTTCGTCGACGATGACCGCATCTACATCGCACCGTCGATCAGCTGGCGCGGCGAGCGCAGCAACCTCACCGTGCTGGCCAGCTACCAGCGCGACCAGACCGCCTCCAGCCAGCAGTTCCTGCCGGTTGCCGCCACCTTGAATGCACCGGTCGGGCGTCCGCGCCTGGACCCGTCGACCTTCCTCGGCGATCCGGATTTCGACAAGCTTGATTCGCGCGTGTACAGCGTCTCGGCCCTGTTCGATCACGCCTTCAACGACAGCATCAGCCTGCGCGCGTCGGTGCGTTACCTGGACGGCAAGACCACCTTCCAGGAACTGTTCCCGGACAGCTACAGCAACCCGACCAACCCCTTCATCGATGCCGATGGCCGCGTCCTCGCCCGCAACGCCTACGGCATCAAGCCCGACGTGCGCGTGCTGACCAGCGACACCGCACTGCAGTTCGACTTCGCCACCGGCGCGTTCCAACACCTGCTGCTGGCTGGCGTGGACTACAACGACTACCGCGAGGAATCATCCAGCGTGGATGCCACCGCCACGCCGATCGACATCTACGCGCCGGTCTCCGGCGGCGTCATCGTCAATGGCTGGAACCGCCTGCCCACGCAGCGCAACACGCAGATCGGCGTATACGTGCAGAATCAGATCCGCTGGGCCGAGCGCGTGTCGCTGGTGCTCGGCGCACGCCGCGACCATGCACGCAGCAAGACCGAAGGCCTGCCCAGCCAGACCGACAACGCCACCACCTATCGTGCCGGCTTGATCGGTGACATCGGTGCAGGCTTCTCGCCGTACATCAGCTACAGCGAATCGTTCCTGCCGGTCACCGGCCAGGATCTGTACGGCCGCGCGTTCAAGCCGATGCAGGGCCGTCAGAGCGAGGCCGGTGTGAAGTGGCAGCCGGCGCGCAACATGCTGGTCACCGCCTCGGTCTACCGCATCACCGAAACCAACCGCCAGACCAACGACCCGGACAACGTGCTCAACGTGGTGCAGACCGGTGAGATCGAGTCCAAGGGCGTGGAGCTGGAAGGCCAGTTCTCCTTCGCCAATGATCTGACCCTCACCGCCGCATATGCACGCAACAAGGCCGAGGTGACCAAGAGCAACTTCGCCATGGAAGTGGGCCAGCGCCTCAACGACACGCCGCAGGAACTGTCCTCGCTGTGGGTGGCCAAGGGCTTCCAGCTCGACGACGATGCGCGTCTGCGCGTGGGCGTGGGCGGCCGCTATGTCGGCAACACCCAGTCGCTGGGCTACGGCGGTTTCATCCGCACGCCGAGCTACACGCTGGTCGATGCGCTGATGGAAGTGCAGGTCACCGATTGGACGATGGCGTTGAACATCACCAACCTGTCGAACAAGCAGTACTTCGCACCCTGCCGCAACTTCGGTGACTGCTTCAGCGGCAACCCGCGCACCGTGACCGGCACGATCAGCTACCGGTTCTGACGTTTCACCCGGCCCGGTCGGCATCATGCTGACCGGGCCCGCCATCGCATCGTCTCAAGCAATCGCCAGAGAGCCCCATGCAACGTTCGACCCTCAAAGCCTGGTTCCTCGTGCACAAGTGGACCAGCCTGGTCTGCACCTTGTTTCTGTTGCTGCTGTGCCTGACCGGGTTGCCGCTGGTGTTCGGCGAGGAAATCGCCCACCTCAGTGAACCCGAAGTCGCCGCCGTCGCACCTGACGCCACGCCGCGCGATCTGGATGCACAAGTGCGCAGCGCACTGGCCGAATATCCCGGCGACGTCCCGCTGTTCGTCGGCTGGGACCCGGATGCCCCCACGGTGTACGTCAACACCGGCGCGCGCCCGGATACGCCACCGCCGCAGATGCACACCGCGCTGCTGCATGCGGTCAGTGGCGACGTGCTGCCGGCTGCGCAGTTCAACGAAGGCGTGATGTTCTTCCTCTACCGCCTGCACACCGACCTGTTCCTGGGCCTGCCCGGCATGTTGTTCATGGGCGTGATGGCGCTGCTGTTCGCCGTGGCAATCATCTCCGGCCTGGTGCTGTACGGGCCCTTCATGCGTCGCCAGCCATTCGGCACCCTGCGTACCGGCCGCAGTCGCCGCTTGGCGTGGTTGGACCTGCACAACGTGCTCGGCATCGTCACCCTCGGCTGGGCGCTGGTGGTCGGCATCACCGGCGCCATCAACACCATCGCCAAGCCACTTGAGCAAGCCTGGCAGACCGAGCAGCTCGGCGAGTTCGCCGCACGCTACGCCGGCCAGCCCCGCCCCACCCAACTGGCTTCACTGCAGGCCGCCGTGGACACCGCACGCGCTGCCGCACCCGGCATGCGCCCGGCCTTCGTCAGCTTCCCCGGCACCGGCTACAGCGGCGACCACCACTACGGCGTTTTCATGCAGGGCAACACTCCCCTGACCGAGCGCCTGTACCGCCCGGTGTTGATCGACGCACAGACCAGCGTACTCACCGCGCAACCACAGCTGCCGGTCTACATGAGCGTGCTGCTGCTCAGCCAACCGCTGCACTTCGGCGACTACGGCCACCTGCCGCTGAAAATCCTGTGGGCGTTGCTTGACCTACTCACCATCGCGGTGCTGATCAGCGGCCTGTATCTATGGGTAAAACGCGGCAGCACCGAAGCGCGCATCACCGAACTCGAGCGCGCCGCGCAGACCGGAGCCAGTGCATGAGCAAACCCGCGCCCGCACCCCGCAATCCCTTCGTCGCCCCGGCATGGATCGCCGCCGCCAGCCTGCTCGGTCTGGTCAGCGCTCTGATCGGCGACGGCATATTCGACGTGATCTCGTGGCTGGTGTTCAGCGCGTTGGTGGCGCTGGTGATTCGTGCTTGGGTCAAGCGGACGCGGTGAGTACGTGTTTGCTCAACCACAGCACACCGAAGCCAAGCAGAAGCAATCTGCAACGCATATACGAAAGAACCGGCTTTCGCCGGCTCTTGTACAACGCTTTGATTTCGATGGCGAGCGACGAAGGGTTTGAATCGCCCAGGCTTTTGTAGACACTCTTCAGCCGTTTAGTGCGTACTGCCGTTCAAACTCTATCGGGGACAGGCCGCCATTGGAACCGTGTCGCCGTGTCGGGG
>NZ_LDJI01000050.1 GCF_001431415.1 Stenotrophomonas humi
CTCTGTTCGTTGGCCATCAGTCGCATCACCGCCAACGCCACCAGCGTCAGTGCGACGTCGACCAGACTGTAGATGCCGTCGAACAGGATGGCCTGTGAGCGCGCCAGCATGCCGCCGGAGAAGCCGATCGCAGCGACAACGATGGTTGCCGCGATCGACAGTTGCAACACGCGTTGTTCTTGGCGGGTGCTGGTCATTGGTTGTATGGCAGGGCCTGGGCTGTTTGCTCAAGCCCCTCTCCCGCAAGCGGGAGAGGGGTTGGGGTGAGGGCGCTTCTTGGTGAATGAAGCAGGTATTGAGAAGAGCGGAGCCAAAACCGACAGATCCCCTCATCCGCTCGTTCGGGGCACCTCGCTCCGCAGGCGGGAGCAGCGAAGGCCTGAGTTGCCTTTGCTTCGCGGTCAGAGCTTCAACACCTCCACCTTGTAAGTCGGCTTGTCACCGCTGTTGTCGATGATCAGGCCATGCACATCCGATTCGAAACCGGGGAAGCGTGCGTTCTGCTCGCGGGCGATGCGCAGCGACTGGATGATGGGCTCATCCTGTGCGCCGAAGCGTTCGCCCGGCATGATCGTCGGAATGCCCGGCGGGTAGGGCACCAGCATCGTGCCGGCGACACGGCCGCTGATCTGGTCGATGTCCACGCGCTCGATCTCACCGCGCACCAGATGGTTGTAAGCCTCGGCCGGGGTCATCACCGGTTCGGGCAGGTCCACGTACATCTCGCGCATCACCTCGGCGACGCGGAACTCGCGATTGAAACCATGCAGTGCGTCGCACAGGTCACGCAGGCCCCACTGTGCGTATGCCGCCGGATGGTCCTGGACCAGGCTGGGTAGCGCCTGGCTCAGTGGTGCGTTGGCGTCATACAGATCCTTGAACGCCATCAGCTCGGTGACCAGGGTGCTCCACTTGCCCTTGGTGATGCCCATCGAGAATAGGAACAGCACAGAGTACAGATTGGTCTTCTCCACGGTGATGCCGCGTGACCACAGGAACTTGCTCAGCACGGCGGCGGGGATGCCGAGCTTGCCCATGTCGCCGTCCATCGACAGGCCGGGCGTAAGCAGCGTCACCTTGATCGGATCGATCAGCACGTACTCATCGGCAAGGTTGTCGAAACCATGCCAGCGTGCATCCGGGCGCAGGTACCAGTCCGGGCGCGAGGTGACCAATGGCTTGGCGTCGGTGCCGCCATTGACGAGCGTGCGTTCCACGCCATCAGGCTGCCATACCTTGAACCACCATTCGTCGCGGCCCAGGTCTTCGCTGACATGCAGCATCGCGCGACGGAAGGCGACGGCTTCGTCATGCATTTCCTGCACCAGCGATCTTCCAGCGTCGCCTTCCATCATCTTCGAGGCCACATCGCACGCGGCGATGATGCCGTAGTGCGGGCTGGTCGAGGTATGCATCATGAACGATTCGTTGAACCGCTCCGCATCCAGCTCGCGCGTGGAGGCATTGCGCACGTGGATCATCGAGGCTTGCGAGAACGCGGCCAGCAACTTGTGTGTGGAGTGGGTGGTGAAAATGATCGCGTCCTGCTCGCGCGGTTTGCCCTTGGCCATACCGTAATGATTCTCGTAGAACGGGTGGAACGCGGCGTAGGCGTACCAGGCTTCGTCAAAATGCAGGAAGTCCACCGCCGTGCCGAGGTTGTCGGCAATCTTCTCGGCGTTGTAGCAGAGGCCGTCATAGGTGGAATTGGTGACCACCGCGATGCGCGGTTTGACGCCCGGCTTGGCCGCCTTGCTGGCCAACGGGTTGGCCTGGATCATCTTCTGCATCGCCTGTTCGGAGAACTGCTCCAGGCTGATCGGGCCGATGATGCCGTGCGCGTTGCGGCTGGGAGTGAAGTACACCGGAATGCCGCCGGTCATGATCAGTGAATGCAGCAGCGACTTGTGACAGTTGCGGTCGACGAAGACGATGTCGCCCCGCGCCACGGTGCCATGCCACACGATCTTGTTGGCGGTGGAGGTGCCATTGGTGACGAAGAACGTGTGGTCCGCACCAAAGTTGCGGGCGGCTTCGGCTTCGGCATCACGGATGGGGCCGGTGTGATCGAGCAGAGAACCCAGTTCGGGCACCGAGATCGACAGATCGCTGCGCAGCGTGTTTTCGCCGTAGAACTGGTGCAGCGCACGGCCTACCGGCGATTTGGTGAACGCCACGCCACCGGCATGGCCTGGTGTATGCCAGGAGTAGTTCGACTCGGCCGCATGGTGGATCAGTGCCTTGAAGAATGGCGGTAGCAGATTGGCCATGTAGTCTTCGGCCGCGCGCATCACCTGGCGTGCGATGAAGCTCTTGGTGTCCTCGAACAGGAAGATGTAGCCGTGCACGTATCTGAGCAGTTTGGCCGGCACTTTTTCGATGGTGCGGCGGTCGCCGTACAGGAATACGGGCAGATTCGCACGACGCTGGCTCTGCTCGCGCAGGAAGGCGAGCAGCTGCTGGAACTGGCCGTCGCCCTCTTCAGTCCCGTCGATGGAGATCAGTACCGCCGAGGCGGCGACATAGGTACGTGCTCCGGCGCGGGCATCGTCCAGGGTCAGGCCCGACAGCACGCGCTGGTCATTCTTGCGAAGCTCTTCGGCCAGGGCGCGGATCAGGATGCCGTTGATGCGCGGCGAGTCGTAGTCGGCATCAATGATGACTAGTGGGTAATCCAGGGATTTGAAGTACATGGGCTTTTCCTTCTCTACCGAGCGGGGGAGTCAGTTCGTGGTGGCACGCGCGGTGCCCGAGGGATTGAATTTGGCAAGGCGCTGCTTGCGGCGCTCGTCGCTGAAGAACGGATAGAAGACCGTGATGAACAGGACGAACAGGAAGGCGTACTGGACGATGCTGCCGGACGAGCCAAAGATCGCCCACAGGCAGTAGACGACGGTGATGCTGGTCAGTGCCCAGAACGCACCGGTATGCGCCAGCGTGTGCGAGCGCTCCACGACGAAATAGCAGGCCACGCAGGAGTAGATGTAGGGCAGCAGGGTCAGCACCACGGCGGCCGAGGTGATGATGTCGAACTGTGCCGATGCGGTGGCCGAGGTCGAGGTGACCAACACCGCCAGGGTCATCAGCACCGCGACGATAAGTACCCCCTTGACCGGCACTTCGTCCTTGTTGATCTTGCTGAAAATGCTGGGGAACAGGCCGTCATCCGAGGCGGCCTTGGCGCTCTGCGCGGTCAACAGGATCCAGCCGCCCAGCGAGCCGGCCGCGCCGATGAAGGCACACAGGCTGACCAGTGCGCCGCCCCAGCCGCCGACCGCGTTGGCGGCTGCCAGTGCGAACGGGGCATCGGAGACCTGCAGGTCCGCGTTGGGCACCATGCCCATGATCACCGACGAACTGGCGATGTAGGCGATGGCTGCCAGAAACACGCCGGCCAGCGTGGCACGGGCCACGTTCTTCTCCGGGTTCTCCACCACGCCGGCGGTGACCGATGCCGATTCCACGCCGATGAATGCCCACAGCGTCAAAGCGGCTGCGCTGGACACTGCGCCGAAGTTCGATTCGCCCGACACGTTGTACGCACCCTTGAAGATGGCTGGGTCAAAGAAGAACCAGCCGAAGATGGCGATGCCCAGGATCGGGATCAGCGCGAAGCTGGTGGTCACCGTCTGCACCTTGCTGACGAATGCCGGGCCGATCACGTTGGCGAAACTCAATGCCCATACCAGTGCCAGCACCGCGATGCAGCGCGGCAGCGGATCGGACAGGATCGGGAAGAAGTAACTGAAATAGCCCACCGCTGCGATTGGAATGGCGACGTTGCCGATCCAGTTGGCGAACCAGTAGATGGTGTTGGTCTGGAAGCCCATGTAAGGGCCGAACCAGTCACGCGCGTATGCATATGGACCACCGGCCTGAGGCGAGAGCTTGCCGAGCTTGGCAAATACGAATGCCAGCAACAGCGCGCCAGCGGTAGTGATCAGCCAGCCCCAGATGGATGCGGTACCGATCTTGGCCAGGCTGGAAGGCAGCAGAAACACGCCCGAGCCCATCATGTTGCCGGCCACCAGGAAGGTGGCTCCGACTACACCGATTTTCTTTTGACCTGCCATGGAAGTCTCCTGTCACCGGCAACGCCGGTGCATCGTCGAGGGGAAAGACGTTGCCTGTGCCTCTGCCGTTGCAGGTTGTGGTGCAACGCAGGGGCATTGGGTTACTTGATGAAGCTGTACTGGAGGCTGCCCTGCAGCCGCAACGCATCTGCGCTGCGGCCATCCTGGAGTTCCTGTTGGCCGTAGAGCACTTCCATGCCCATCGTCCATGAGGGCGCGGGGCTCCAGATAAGGTTCAATGCGCCGTAGCGGCTGCGCCGGAACGCATCGCTGGCCAATGCATTGGCATCGTCGACATGCAGCTCGCCGTAGATCAGGTTGGAGCGCCACATCTCCGACCAGTAGTGGGTGTAGCCGAAGAACCCGCCGTACAGCGGCAGTGCTTTGAGTTTTCCGTTGGCGTCGATGGCGGCATCCAGCCCCGAACCGGTCAGGTCGGCGGTGTAACGGCCGATGCCCTTGCCGCCGACCAGCCCGAACAGCAACAAGTCGCGTTCGGCCACGGTGTACGAACCACTCAACTGCGCGCCGCCGCCGAAGGTGCGGTCACTGCGGCCGTCGCCGTCGTATCCCAGGCTGCGTGCCACCGCGCCCAGCTGGAGGTGGCCCCAGCTGCGCTCCATGCGTGCGATCAGGCTGACATCGGGCAGGCGCTCGGTGCTGATGTCCGAGTCGCCGATGTTGGCCAACTGTGAATCCGGGTCCTCGGCAGCGATGGTCAGGCTGTTGCCTTTGCCCAGTGCGAAGCTGTGGTGGATGCCCGCCACCAACAGGTAACCGGCAGCGCCGGGACCGGCGAAATCCAGTGTATCCGGCAGCGAGTCGGCATCCATGAAGGTGGAGTAGCCGTAGCCCGCGTAAGTGTTTCCCAACTGACCATAGGCGTGACGAAGGCGATACTGATAGCTGTCGCTGCTGCCGAAGAAGTCATTCTCCATGTAGAAGCGCAGGTTGCCGTGGGTCGTGGGGCGGCGCGCCTCAAAACTGAAGCGTGTCTGCTTGGCGTGCATGCCGAAGTGCGAGACATCGTGATGGGGGCCGCCGACCGGAATCGATGACGGTATGAACTGTTCGGTATCACCAGCGGCACGGTTGTCGGCGATCGCATCGAGCTTGGCGTAGCCACCCAGACGGATCATGGTTTCGGTGCCGGGGATGGCGAAGAAGCCCTTCAGTTCCGGGTCGGTGGGCGAGGGTGCGTTGTCGGGTCGTGATGCGGCGATGGAAGGATCAGCCACCGAGTCGCGATAAGGGAGAACGGACGGCGAAGACGCCGCAGAGCGAGTGGGCGGGAGTGAGTGTGTCGACGCTGTGTCCTGAGCGAGCGCCGGGTGCTGCGGTGTGGATGCCGGCGTCTGTGCGGCTGCGGGCGGGGTGCTGCCCTGTCCACGCTCCAGCGCGTTCAATCGCTCGGTGAGTGCCTGCAGGTGGCTCTGCACCTGGGTGATCTCCTGACGGAGAGAGGCCACCGAATCCTGTGCACTGGCCCATCCGGGGACCGCTGCCAAGGACAACGCAACAGCAATGTTTCGTGGTTTCATCGCCCGTTCCAACGAGAAAAAGTCCCACGCGCAACCGGCACGAAACCGGTCACGGTGTCTGCATTCGCCTGTCAGTAGTGCGTATCGCCCACCGTTTCCTGAGGTGGACGATGCGACCGGGTTACGTTGTCCGAAAAGTGATGACGGATGTGTGAATCAATCGCTATGCACTGCGAAACAGGCGTGCGGGATCGCGATTTTCATGAGGCCTTGATACAAACGGCGTGATCGGCGTTCGCAACTGTGAGCGTGAGTGATATGTGACGATTGCGGGCCCGGTGCGTGGTCGGGCCACTGTCGCAAATTGCAACACAGGGAACGGGGGCTCAGTCGTCCGCCGCGACCACACCGTCAGCCAACGCTACCCGCGAGCCGTCGAGCAAGCCGCGACTGACCTTTCCGTCCTCGATGAACAGCAACTCGCCGTTCTCGCCGTTCTTGATGCTGCTGTCGATGGCGATGACGCGGCCGCCATGGAAGCTGCTGACATGTTGCATCGAGGTATGGCCCACGACGATGCGCTGCAGGCCCAACTGGTCCAGTACCGACTGCACGCCGGCCGTATCCAACCGGCCGTCGAAATAGCCGCGGTACCAGATCGGGCTGGTCTTGCCGTCATACAGCGGCGCGGTGGCGGGATCCGCCTTCACCTCGGCTTTGGGGGTTCCCAGTGAAGCCTGGTACGCGGCATTGGTGGACGCTGGATCGAGCGCCAGCTGCAACGCTTCCGGTGAAATACCGCCATGCAGGAACAGGGTGTCACCGATGCGCAGCAGCACCGGGCGGGTGCGCAGCCATTGGCCGATCACCGAATCGGCGCCATACAGCTGCGGGTAACTGCGGCCAAGCAGCTGTGCGCTGCGCAGGTATTTGGGATTGACGTAGCGCAGGTCGTCATACAGCACCATCGTCTCGTGATTGCCGAGGACGAAATGCACCGCACCGCCGGCCTCTGCCGCCTGGCGCTGCAGGCTGTACAGCAACCAGAATGCTTCGGTGACCTGCGGGCCACGGTCGAAGACATCGCCCGCGATCACCAGTGTGTCTCCGCCCCGCATCCACCGGTCCTGCGTGTCGATCACCTTGTTGGCACGCAGCAGCTTTCGCAACAGCTCGTACTGCCCGTGGATGTCGGACACCGCAACGATGCGCGGCACTGCCGGCAAGGTGGACGTGGTCACAGCGGCTGGCGGCTGCAATGCCAGTGCATGCGGATAGCCGCATTCGGCGGGGAGCGTGGTGGGTGTTTCCAACAGCTTGTACGCATAGACCTTGTCATCGCAGATCCAGCGTGCCAGCAGTGTGTCGCCGTTGCGGAACACGTAAGGGCCGTCGCTATCGACGTATTCGGCCGGCGCAGGGACTTCCTTGGCCGACGCCACCAATGACAGCACGGACAGGATGCAGATCGAAACGGTACGCAGCAGCGGAAGGCCATGCATCGGAATTGGGTACTCGGTGTAGGTGAGCGAAGCGCGGTCATGGAGCATGCAGCGGACGCCGCCATTGTCCAAGTGCATTGGACCAAGTCATCTGATGTGGCAATGGGAGAGGGAACTCAGCGCAGGTCGCTATCGAGTTTCTGCACGCGGCTGTTGGATGCTTCGAGCGGTTCGCCGTGGCTGCCATGTGGCTGCATGTAAGGCACTGGTCGCCCGGTGGCGCGTTCAAGCAGCGTTGAATGCGCTTCGTCAGCAGCGAAGCAGTGCCGTTCACCCCATTGCCGCAATGCCACCAGCAGTGGGAACAGCTCCTGTCCTGCCTCGCTCAGTACGTATTCCTGGTAGGCCGAGCCATCCGAGGCTGGTTGCTGGAGAAGGATGCCGGCCTCGACCAGGCGTTTGAGTCGATTGCTGAGGATGTTGCGCGCGGCGCCGACGCTGCGCTGGAAGTCGCTGAAGCGACGGACACCGTCGAATGCGTCGCGGATCAGCAACAGTGACCAATGATCACCAAGCAATGCAGCGCTGCGCGCGACGGGGCAGGGGGAGGAGGTCGGCATGGGAAGGTATCCGGGGATTCTGGTTGCATTTTAAGACCGGCTCAGTCATTCTTCATCTAGTTTCGTTTTGAAACCACTTAAGATGCCTTTGCCCCTTCCGTTTTCCCTTTCACTGCGATTGCTGCTGGCCGTAACCGCAGGAGCCGCCGTTGCCAACGTGTATTACGCGCAACCATTGCTGGACCGGCTGGTGGTTGTGTTTGGCATGGGCAGAGCGAGCGCCGGAACGGTGACGTCGGCCACCCAGTTGGGCAGTGTGCTGGCGCTGCTGGTGCTGCTGCCATTGCTGGATGGCCGCGATCGGCGGCACCTGCTGCGACTGCAGTTGCTGGCGCTGGTGATCTCGTTGCTGCTGCTGGCTCTGGCTCAGGGCGTGATGTGGCTGCTGATGGGAATGCTGCTGGCAGGCCTGTTCGGCACCGCGCTTACCCAGGGGCTCATCGCATATACCGCGTCGCTGGCGCCGGCCGCGCAGCGGGGGCAGTGGGTAGGCATGGTGCAGGGCGGGGTATTCATCGGCCTGTTGCTGGCGCGCGTGTTCTCCGGCGTGATCGCACAGGCTTTCGATTGGCAGGCCGTTTACCTCGCCTCGGCGCTGTTGATGGCGGTACTGGCGGGCCTGTTGTGGCGGCGCCTGCCGCCCACCCTGTCAGCGCCGGCGGCTGCATACCCCCGGCTGCTTGCTTCGATGGCCGGCTTGTTGCGATCTGATCGGCAGTTGATCGAGCGCGGTGTGCTGGCGTTGCTGCTGTTTGCTGCACTCAACATGTTCTGGGCAGCGTCACCACTGTTGCTATCCGCGCAACCATTGGCTTGGTCCACTGCTGCAATTGGCAGTTTGGGCTTTGCCGGTGTCGTCGGTGCGCTGCTCGCATCCCGTGTGGGCTACTGGGCTGATCAGGGCTATGTGCAACGGGTAAGCCTGTGCGCATTGATGCTGATGCTGTTTGCCTGGTGGCCGCTGTCCGCGTTGCCGTTCGCAGTGCTGATGCCGCTGTTCGGCATCGTGCTGCTTGATCTGGGCGGGCAGGCATTGCATGTCGGCAATCAGAGTGTGTTGCTGCGACGAAGCCCGGAACTGCATGGCCGTTTGATTGCCTTGTACATGCTGTTCTATGCGGTTGGCAGCGGTCTTGGCGCAGCCATTGGCGTCTGGGTGCAGGCACGCTCCGGCTGGCTTGGACTGTGCCAGCTGGGAGCCGGCACCAGTCTGCTGGCATTGCTGTGGTGGGCGGGTTGGCGCCTGCACGAAGCGCGTTCGCAGCCCACATCGAGCGAATGTCGCAGGTAGCTCAGCGTCGCTGCAGCGGGGACAGACCCGGTGCCGGCGGTAGTGAGTCAGTGCCCAGAATCACGCGGTTGCGGCCCTGCTTCTTGGCCTGGTACATGGCCGCGTCGGCACGCGCCATCACCCGCTCATAGTCGGGATGGCCGTCGTACAGCGCCACGCCGATGCTGGCGGTGATGGACAGGCGTTGCTCGTCGGAGAGTGGTACCGGTGCGTCATGGATGCGTCGGCACAGGCCTTCGGCGATCACCAATGCCTGTTGCTCTTCCACCGCCACCAGCACCACCACGAACTCCTCGCCGCCGTAGCGGAACACGTAATCGCTGCCACGGGTGAACTGGTTGAGGATGCTGGCCACATGCTGCAAGGCGCGGTCGCCAGCTTCGTGGCCGTGTTCGTCGTTGATGGCCTTGAAATGGTCCAGGTCCAGCAGCAGCACCGCGAAGCTGCCGTTGGACTTGTGCGCCAGATCGATCTCACGACGCAGCACCGTTGGCAGGAAGCGGCGGTTGAGCAGGTTGGTGAGCGCATCGCAGCCGGCGTCCAGTTCGCCGATGCGTTCAAACAACATGCCCAGCAGATTACGGATCTGGCTGACCTTCGTGCGCACTTCCTGCAGCTGCAGGGCGCGGCTGCTGGGCTCGCTGTCCCGGTTTAGCGTGTGCTGCAACAGCTGATCGACGCCGCTGACCAAGGCGTTGATCTGCTGGGTCTCGGAACTTTCGCCAAAGCTGGGGATGCCCTTGTGGGTGAACCACAGGCCGAACTCGGATTGCGCCAGCGGCTGGAAACCGGCTACCTCGCCTTGGCTGGCCAAGGCGTAAAGCAGGGTGTTTTCCCAGTCCAGCAGCAGGGCGCGCTGGCGCTCACGCTCGGTGCTGACGTTCTGCACCAGCGAGAACAGGCGGTAAGCCGCATCGGTGCGTGAGGAACGATCGCGTGCGTTGGAGTAGGCCAGTGTCATGCCTTCCAGTGCGATATCGAACGAGGCGGTCAGGCTGGCAATGGCTGCATGCGCGGCTTTGCCGTGCCCGGCGCTTTCGGCGATCAAGGTGAACATGCGTTGCTTCAGCACGCGGGTACCCCGGGTGACCAGATCAACCGGTATGCCCACACGTGCATGGACGTCGCCGACCACGCGCTGGGCGGCGATCAAGCTTTCCACGTTGTCAGGGTTTGCGCGCAGCAGATCGCCCACCCAGCGCTGCATGGCGGGTTGCAGGCGCCCGCGTACCTGATCGTGAGACAGCGAGCGCGATGCGCGCGTGTCGTTCATCATCACTTTGTAGAAGTGCGCGGCCAGCTCGGCGGCATGCTGATCGCCCAGATCAGCCAGCACCTGGCTGGCCTGCGGGCCCGCTGCGGCAAGGCTGTTCTTCCAGTCGATGACGAGCGCAGAGCTTTCTGCATCTGCGTTGTGGGAGGTTACGTTGTTCATGCGTAGGATTGGCCGGCTGCCATGGGGCAGAGGGTGATTATCGGCAAGTATCGTCGTTGTTTGAGGAGAAACTGTGCGGAACATTGTGTTGTCTGTCCCCCTGATTGCTTGTGGGATCGCTGATGCGGGGTGTTGCCGATGATCAGCGCCGGTCCGTTTCCGTTGATGGCATTGGTGGCATTGCTCGCGTTGGGGCTGGGCTGGGGCTTCGCACGCGCGCTGACTCCCGCCGCAGACGGATTGCGCAGCCGTGTTGGCGCGGTGGTGCTGGATGCCTTTCTGCTGGGCCTGTTGGGCGCGCGTCTGGCACATGTGGCCCTGCATTGGCGTGACTATCTGGCGCAGCCGTTGTCGATCATCCGGCTGGGTGATGGCGGTTACTCGATTTGGGCGGGCCTGCTGGTGGCCGTCGGCTATGCGCTGTGGAAAACCCGCAAGCAAGCGCCGCGCAAGCCGGTACTGCTGGGTCTTGCTGCCGGTGCAGCGCTGTGGGCCGTGGGTGGCATGGCATTGTTCGCGGTGCAGCGTTCGGCGATTCCGCTCCCCGACGCGGTACTGGTGGACATGCAGGGCCAGCCGGCGCCGCTGGCCGCCTTTACCGGCAAGCCGGTGGTGATCAACCTGTGGGCCACCTGGTGCGGGCCCTGCCGTCGCGAAATGCCCGTGCTGGCGGCGGCTCAGCAAGCACATCCGCAAGTGCAGTTCGTGTTTGCCAATCAAGGCGAAACCGGCGAAGAAGTCGCCGCCTATCTGGCATCCGAGCGGATGCTGCTGGATAACGTGTTGTTGGACGACGCCTCCAAAGTGATGCAACAAACCGGCGCCAGAGCACTGCCCACTACGTTGTTTTTTGGCGCCGATGGTCGCCTGCGCAACGTGCACATGGGTGAACTTTCACGCGCGACGCTGGAAACGCGTTTGCGCGAACTGCAGTGAATCCGTTTTTTCTGAAGAGGTAAGCAATGATTCGATCGCATTCCATGCTGCTCCTGTTGGCCACCGTCGTGTTGGCTCCGACCGCCTGTGCCCGAGATGGCGAGCAGGCCAAGCCGGCACCCGCTGCAACAACAGCGTCGGCGACCGCCAAGCCCGCCGACGCCAACGAACCAGCGGTGGTGAAAACCCTGCGCACGCAGGGCGTGGAATTCATGGGCACCTTCGAAACGCCAATCGGCCTGACCGGCTATGCCGGCGTGGCCGGGCAGCGTCCGCTGGCGGTGTATGTATCCAAGGACGGCCAGTACGCCGTGGTCGGCACGTTGGTCAATGCCAAGGGCGAAGACGCCAGTGCGGACAAGCTCAAGGAACTGGTCTCCGGCCCGATGGGCGCCCAGGCGTGGACCAAGGTCGAAGCCAGCCATTGGGTGGCCGACGGCAAGGCGGATGCACCGCGCATCATCTACGCCTTCAGCGATCCCAACTGCCCGTACTGCAACCACTTCTGGGAAGCGGCACGGCCATGGGTGGAGTCGGGCAAGGTGCAGATCCGCGAGATCCTGGTCGGGGTGATCCGCGAAGACAGCGCCAACAAGGCCGCCGCGATCCTGGGTGCGGCCTCGCCGGAAGCGGCGTTGCTGGAGAACGAGCGCAACTTCGCCAAGGGCGGCATCAAGCCGCTGGCAACGGTGCCGGCGGATGTCCAGGCCAAGCTGCGCAGCAACGAAATGCTGATGCTGGAGCTTGGCTTCCAGGGCACCCCGGGCATCCTGTTCAAGGACGCCGACGGCACCGTGCAGATGCGCTCGGGCATGCCGCAGGGCAACGACCTGCAGACCGTGCTGGGGCCGCGCTGAACCCACTCCGGGCGTGTGCGGCGATGTAATAGTCTCCGCCGCACACGCCTGACTAAGCTGGCCCCGTTTTCCGGAGCCAGCCCATGAGCCACGACCACAATCATCTGCCCAGCGAAATCCGTCACGAGAAGCCCCTATGGTGGGCACTGGGGCTGACCACTTCCTACCTGGTGGTGGAAGTGGTCGGTGCGTTCTGGACCAACAGCCTGGCGCTGTTGTCCGATGCCGCACACATGGCCACCGACGCACTGGGCCTGATGATCGCGCTGACCGCCGTGCGCCTGAGCCGGCGTCCGCCCGATGCGCGTCGCACCTACGGCTACGCACGACTGGAAGCGCTGGGCGCCGTAGCGAACGGCCTGTTGTTGTTCGGCGTCGGCATTTACATCCTGTGGGAGGCGGCGGAGCGTTTCCGCGAACCGCAGGCCATCGCTTCCACCGGCATGATGTGGGTGGCCGCATTCGGCCTGGTGGTCAACCTGATCGCGATGCGCCTGCTCAGTGCCGGCAGCGGCGAGAGCCTGAACGTCAAGGGCGCGTACCTGGAAGTGTGGAGCGACATGCTCGGCTCGGTGGCGGTGATTCTGGGCGGTTTGATCATCTACCTCACCGGCTGGACGCTGGTTGATCCCATCCTCGCGGTGCTGATCGGCTTGTGGGTGTTGCCGCGCACGTGGGTGCTGCTGCGCGAGGCCATCAACGTGCTGTTGGAAGGCGTGCCCAAGGGAGTGGTGCTGGCCGATATCGAGCAGGCATTGCGCGGTCATGCCGGCGTGGCCGGCATCCATGATCTGCATGTATGGGCACTGGCCTCGAGCACACCGGCGCTGACCGTGCATGTGGTGATGAACGACGGGCACGCGCCGGATGCATTGCGCCGGGAACTGGCCGACCTGCTGCACGAGCGCTTCGACATCGACCATGTGACGCTGCAGGTGGAAACGGATCACTGCGGTGATGACTGCGCGGAAGTGAAGTCGCACGATGGTCACGGTCACGATCACGATCACGATCACGAAGGGCATTCGCACGATTCGGATCGGCAGGGGCATCACGGGCATGTGCATCGTTGAGTAGCGCCAAGCGCTCCCTTCAACTCAAAAAAGCACACACGAATCAATCAAAGAAAAACGGAGCCTAAAGGCTCCGTTTCTCATTCAATCAATCACTAAAGCCCGCTTAAGCCACCGGCTCACGCAGAACTGCCATATCCCATCCCTGGCGCGGCGCAAAACGATCACCATGGCGCGCCTGCAAGGTCTTCAGCTTCTCCACCAGTGAATCAGCACCCGTAGCGCGGATGTGCTGGATCGGACCGCCACGGAACGGCGCAAAGCCGGTGCCGAAGATCACGCCGGCATCCAGCAGGTCGGCATCGGTCACCACGCCATCGTGCAGGCAGGCCACGGCTTCGTTGAGCAGCGGCAGAATCAGGCGATCCTCAAGATCCGACGGTGCCTGGTAGTCCTTGGCGACTTCCGGCTTCACCGCGCGGCCGTTCTCCCACTTGTAGATGCCCTGACCGTCCTTCTTGCCGCGCTTGCCCGGTTCCACGCTGGCCAGCGCCGCCGGGATCTGCAGGCCCAGGAACGGTGCCAGCTCCTTGCCCACGCCAGCGGCGACATCCAGCCCCACGGTATCGAGCAGCTCGATCGGGCCCATCGGCATGCCGAACTTCACCGCGGCCTTGTCGATCACCGGGCCGGGGATGCCCTCGGCATACGCGGTGGCCGCTTCCAGCATGTACGGGAACAGCACGCGGTTGACCAGGAAGCCCGGCGTACCGGCCACCGGCACCGGGAACTTGCCCAGCGCCTTGCAGAACGCCGCCAGGCGCTTCTCGGTCTCTGGCGCCATGCCGTCGTGGTGGATGATTTCCACCAGCGGCATCTGTGCGACCGGGTTGAAGTAATGCAGGCCGGCAAACTGCGCCGGGCGCTGGATGTGGTCACGCAGCTCCACCAGCGGAATCGACGAAGTATTGGTGGTCAGCAGCGCGTCGGCCTTCATCCTCGGCTCCAGCGTCTGGTACAGCTCGCGTTTGGCTTCCGGGTTCTCGATGATGGCTTCGATCACCAGGTCGGCCTGGGCCACGCCGTCACCGGCCAGGTCGGCTTTCAGCCGTGCAGCCACTTCGGGTCGCTTGGCCGGATCCTTCACCTTCTTGTCGAACAGCGCTTGGGCGCGGGTCATGGCCGGGTCGATGAAACGCTGCTCGCGGTCCTGCAGCGTCACGGTGAAGCCCTTGTAGGCCGCCCATGCGGCAATGTCGCCGCCCATCACGCCGGCACCGACCACATGCACATGCTGGATGCCGGAGTCCTTGCCGCCCAGGCCCTTGAGCCGCTCGGTCAGGAAGAAGATGCGGATCAGGTTGCGCGCGGTCGGGCTGCTGGCCAGCTTGACCACGGCACGACGCTCGGCGTCCAGGCGCTTCTGGATGGGGCTGCCGCCGGTGCGTTCCCAGGTGCTGATCAGTGCGTACGGTGCCGGGTACTGGTCCTTCTTGGCCTTGCGCGCGACCTGCTTGGCCATCTGCGGTGCCAGGATCTTGCGTGCCGGCCAGGTGTTGGTCGCCCAGGCGGTGGCGCGCTGCTTGAACGGCCGGGTGACGCCCGACTGCAGCAGCGACACCGCCGCATCCACCAGCACCGCCGGCGCGGCGACCTTGTCGACCAGGCCGATGCTGCGCGCGGCCGAGGCCGACAGGGTGCGGCCGGTCAGCATCATGTCCATCGCCGCCGGGGCGCCGACCAGCTGCGGCAGGCGCGAACTGCCACCCCAGCCGGGGAAGATGCCCAACTGGGTTTCCGGCAGGCCGATGCGGGTGGAGGCATCGTTGGAAGCCACGCGGTAGCGGCAGGCCAGCGCCAGCTCGGTGCCGCCGCCCAGGCAATGGCCGTGGATCGCGGCCACGGTCGGGCAGGGCAGTTCAGCCAGCTTCTGGTAAACATTCTGGCCGCGGCGGATGGCGTCATTGACGGTGCCGCGGCGGTCGAACTCCTGGAATTCCTTCAGGTCCGCGCCCGCAATGAAGCCGGCTGGCTTGGTCGAGCGCACCACCACGCCCTTGGGCGGGTCGATGGCCAGCCGCTCGACGATGTCGCCCAGTTCCAGCAGCACGTCCTGCGACATCGCATTGACGGGGCTGTCCTTGCGGTCGAGGCTGAGCACGGCAATGCCGTCCTCGCGCAGTTCGGAGTGCCAATGATTGAAGCGGAGCCCGTCGAAGCCTGAGAGCATGGGACGTTCCATCCGGTTGTGTATGGAGAAGATCGCTATGATCCAGAGGTTGTTTCCCCGGCGTCAAATCCCAATGCTTTGGAGTGTGATGCGTTCGCGCCGGCAACTGCTTCCCGACAGCCTAGCCGAACGGGAGTTAAAAGCCGGTGCGTCCCCCTCCGGCGAGGGGACTGAACTTTTTCCGCGAGCAGCGGTCTCATTGCCCGACGTCGGTTGGGCTGACAGGAGTGCGGCCCGTTATGGCCGAGGTTGAAACACCACAGGAGCTGGACCTGGAACTGGTCCGGCGAGTGCAGCACGGCGAGAGCGCAGCGTTCGATGTCCTGGTCCGCAAGTACCAGCATCGTGTCGTTGCCCTGGTCGGGCGCTACATCGCCGACTGGAGTGAATGTCAGGACGTGGCCCAGGACACTTTCATCCGCGCTTACCGCGCGATTGGAAACTTCCGTGGCGACGCCCAGTTCTATACCTGGTTGCATCGGATCGCAGTGAACACCGCAAAGAACTATCTGGCTGCACACAACCGGCGCCCGCCGACCGACGATGTCGACATCGGTGACGCCGAGCAGTTCGACAGCGGCATCCGGCTGCGCGACACCGACACGCCCGAGCGTGAGTTGATGCGCCAGGAGCTGGAACAAACCGTGATGAAGGCGGTCGAAGCGTTACCTGAAGAGTTGCGTTCGGCCATCACGTTGCGAGAGGTGGAAGGCATGAGTTACGAGGAAATCGCACAGAAGATGGGTTGTCCGATCGGCACGGTGCGTTCGCGGATATTCCGTGCACGCGAGGCCATCGACGTTCAACTGCGGCCCTTGCTGGATACCGCCAGTGCAACCCGTGAAAGGAGCCGCACATGAAAAGCACAGGTCGTACCCCGGAGAACATGAACAGCACTGCCGACAAGTTTGAACTCCACTACCGGCAGCAGCTGTCGGCATTGGTGGATGGTGAGCTGGCTGCCGACGAGGCACGCTTCATGCTGCGTCGTCTGGAGCACGATGCGGACCTGGCGGCCTGTCAGGAGCGCTGGCAGATGCTGGGCGATACGCTGCGCGGGCAGGCCTGTGCGCCGGCGCCATTGGATTTCAGTGCAAGGGTGCGCGCGGCCATCGCCGCCGACGTGCAGCAAAATGGCCCTGCGCAGGTGACGTTGCAGCGCCCGCCGCGTCGCGGTTGGATGCGTTGGAGTGGTGGCGCGGCGTTGGCCGCTTCGGTTGCCGCCGTGGCGTTGTTCATGGCCCGTGAGCAGTTGCCGGGTGAGGCGTTGCCCGATCCGGTGATCGCCACCACCGCCCAGGTTTCCAGCGCGCCCGTGCAGGCCGCGACCGATTCGGGCCAGGTGGTCGGCGATGCAGCTGCGCTGGTCGCCGCTGCGCCGGCTGTCGCGGTTGCCGTGGCCCGTCGTCAGGATGCCGCGCAGCGCCGTGGCAGCGCTACCCGCACCCAGCAGGCCGCGCGCGCTTCTTCTGTCGCCCGGGCCACCGAGCCGCAACGCGCGCTGGCCGTCGCGCCGGTCCTGCCTGCCGCACAAAATCTGCAGCGTGATCCGTTCGCTGCCGCCGGTGTCCTGCAGGCGCGGCCGTGGCCGCGTTCGACGCTGTCGCCAGCGCTTTCGCAGGGGGGCGCTTTGAATGCCAACTTCCCGGTGCGGGAGCAGGGTGGAGCGACGTTCTACCCGTTCGAGCCGCGCCTGCCAGCCCATGAGGCCGAAAACGCCGAGCTGCCCCGGCTGGCGCCGCGTCACTGAGTTTGCGGTGCCGGTCGGCGTCTGCTCACCGGCACCTCCCGCTGATCCTGCCAACATGCCATTGCCTGGCGTGGCCGCGCAGAACTTCCTTTCCGTATCCCGATGAACCGGAGGCTTGTTGCCGATGAATCACCGTATCCACTCCAAGATTTTTGGCCTGCTGGCGATGACCTTGCCATTGGCGGCGTGCGCCCAGACCACGGCGCCCAACCCCAGTGCACCGGCCGAGCAGGCTGCCGCCGCGCGACCGGCGGCGCCTGCGCCCCAGCTGGTCAGTGGCCTGCCTGATTTCACCCAGCTCGTCGACCAGGTCGGTCCGGGCGTGGTGAACGTGGAAACCATCATCGGTGCGCGCCGCGATCCACGCATGGCCAGTAATCCGGACATGGACCAGATGCCGGAGTTCTTCCGCCGCTTCTTCGGGCCGGATTTCCCCGGGCCGGGACAGCAGGGCCCCGGCCCGCGTGGCCAGGACAATGGTCCGCGCGGTCGTGGCATGGGCTCGGGCTTCATCATTTCCAACGACGGCTATGTGCTGACCAATCACCATGTCGTCGATGGCGCCGAGTCGGTCAAGGTCAAGCTCAGCGACCGTCGTGAGTTCACCGCCAAGGTGGTCGGCAGCGATGCGCAGTACGACGTGGCGTTGCTGAAGATCGACGGCAAGAACTTGCCGACCGTGCGCGTGGGTGACTCCAACACGCTCAAGCCGGGCCAGTGGGTATTGGCGATCGGTTCTCCGTTTGGCTTGGACCACTCGGTCACTGCCGGCATCGTCAGCGCCACCGGTCGCAGCAACCCGTATGCCGATCAGCGCTATGTGCCCTTCATCCAGACCGACGTGGCGATCAACCAGGGCAATTCCGGTGGCCCGCTGTTGAACACCCGCGGTGAAGTGGTCGGCATCAACTCGCAGATCTTCTCCGCTTCGGGCGGCTACATGGGCATCAGCTTTGCCATTCCGATCGATCTGGCGATGAATGCCGTGGATCAGATCAAGAAGACCGGCAAGGTCAGCCGTGGCCAGCTGGGGGTGATGGTTGGCGCGATCACCGCGGATGCCGCGGAAGGGCTGAAGCTGCCTGATGGGCGCGGTGCGCTGGTCAATCAGATGGTTCCGGACAGTTCGGCTGCCAAGGCCGGTATCGAGGTGGGTGACGTGATCCGCTCGGTCAATGGCACCGAGATCAACTCTTCCAGCGAGCTGCCGCCGCTGATCGGCGCCATGCCGCCGGGCAGCAAGGTGCGTCTGGGCATCGTGCGTGACGGCCGGGCGCGGGACATCACCGTGACCCTGAGCGAGCTGGCCGAGGACGCGCAGCGTGGCGGCAACACCGCCGAGGGCGCCGACGCGGGCAAGTCGCAGACCGGTGCCAATGCCCTGCTGGGCCTGGAGCTGGCCGACCTGACCGCCGCGGAGCGCCGTCAGTTGGGGCTCGGGGCGGGCGAGGGCGTGCGCATTACCGGTGTGAACAGCCAGGCGGCCCGCGAGGCGCGGCTGGCCCCGGGCGTGGTGGTGATGCAGGTGGGGCGTACCCCGGTCGGCAGCGTTGCCGCGCTGAATCGCGAACTGGCCGGCGTCAAGAAGGGCGATGTGGTGATGTTGCTGGTCCGCAGCGGCGCCAACAGCGCCTTCGTGGCCCTGCGCGCAGGCGATTGATCCGCTGAAAGCCTGCTGTAGCAACGGGAGCCGCCTTCGGGCGGCTCCTTTCGTTCAGCTCCGCACAACGCCTGTGCGGGGCTGTGTCCGGGCATGCGATAATGCCCCGTTATCCTGTCGACGCCGCGCCGCCGCCGCTACCTATGCCCCACGATTCAATGCGGATGATCCGCAACTTCTCCATCATCGCCCACGTCGACCACGGCAAGTCCACGCTTGCCGACCGCATCATCCAGTTATGCGGCGGTTTGAGCGCGCGCGAAATGGAAGCGCAGGTGCTCGACAACAATCCCATCGAACGCGAACGTGGCATCACGATCAAGTCGCAGTCGGTGTCGGTGCCGTATACGGCCCGCAACGGTCAGACCTATTTCCTGAACTTCATTGACACCCCCGGGCACGTCGACTTCTCCTATGAAGTCAGTCGTTCGCTGGCCGCCTGCGAAGGTGCGCTGCTGGTGGTCGATGCTGCACAGGGCGTGGAAGCGCAGTCGGTCGCCAACTGCTACACGGCCATCGAACAGGGACTGGAAGTGGTCCCGGTGCTGAACAAGATCGATCTGCCGACCGCCGATATCGACCGCGCCAAGGCCGAGATCGAAGCGGTGATCGGTATCGATGCCTCCGACGCGGTGGCAGTCAGCGCCAAGACCGGCCTGAACATGGAAGAGGTGCTGGAAGCCATCGTGCACCGCATCCCGGCCCCGGTCGACCGTGGCAGCAACAAGCTGCAGGCGCTGATCATCGACTCGTGGTTCGACAATTATCTCGGCGTGGTCTCGCTGGTGCGGGTGATGCAGGGTGAGATCAAGCCCGGCGACAAGATCCAGGTCATGTCCACCGGCCGCTGGCATCTGGTCGACAAGGTCGGCGTGTTCACCCCCAAGCGCAAGGAAATGCCGGCGCTGCGTGCCGGTGAAGTGGGTTGGATCAATGCCAGCATCAAGGACGTCCACGGCGCACCGGTCGGCGATACGCTGACCCTGCTGGCCGACCCGGCGTCCGAGCCGCTGCCTGGCTTCCAGGAAATGCAGCCGCGCGTGTTCGCCGGCCTGTTCCCGGTGGATGCCGAGGACTACCCGGACCTGCGCGAAGCGCTGGACAAGCTGCGCCTGAACGATGCCGCGCTGCGTTTCGAGCCGGAAAGCTCCGAAGCGATGGGCTTCGGCTTCCGCTGCGGCTTCCTCGGCATGCTGCACATGGAAATCGTGCAGGAGCGCCTGGAGCGTGAGTACAACCTCGATCTGATCAGCACCGCGCCGACGGTGATCTACGAGGTGCTCAAGAGCGACGGCAGCATCGTGATGATGGACAACCCGGCCAAGCTGCCGCCGATCAATACGATCGAAGAAATCCGCGAGCCGATCATCCGCGCCAACATCCTCACCCCCGAGGAGTACATCGGCAGCATCATCAAGCTGTGCGAAGAGAAGCGTGGCAGCCAGATCGGCATCAACTACATGGGCAGCCAGGTGCAGATCAGCTATGAGCTGCCGATGGCCGAAGTGGTGTTGGACTTCTTCGACAAGCTCAAGTCGGTCAGCCGTGGCTATGCCTCGCTGGAATACCACTTCGTGCGTTTCGAGGCGGGCCCGTTTGCACGTCTGGATGTACTGATCAACGGCGACAAGGTCGATGCACTGTCGCTGATCGTCCACCGCAGCCACGCCGACCGGCGCGGTCGCGAGTTGTGCGAAAAGATGAAGGATCTGATTCCGCGGCAGATGTTCGACGTGGCCATCCAGGCCGCCGTCGGTGCGCAGATCATCGCCCGGACCACGGTCAAGGCGATGCGCAAGAACGTGTTGGCCAAGTGCTATGGTGGCGACATTTCGCGCAAGAAAAAGCTGTTGGAAAAGCAGAAGGAAGGCAAGAAGCGGATGAAGCAGGTGGGCCGCGTGGAAATCCCGCAGGAGGCCTTCCTCGCCGTGCTGCAGATGGACAAGTAACGGTGGATCGGGAACCGGGATCGGGGATCGGGATGAGCTCGCTTGGGCTCCCATCTCCCCTCCCGCGCTCCCTTTTCCCATGCCAAAGGAACACGAATGAAATGGTTTGAAATCGCCCTGGTTGTACTGACGCTTGGCTCGGGTCTGGTGCTGTTGTTGGACAAGCTGTTCCTGGCCAAGCGCCGGGCCGCCAAGGCCAGCCTGCTGGACAGCGAAGAGCCGGTGGTCGTGGATTACTCCCGCGCCTTCTTCCCGGTGCTGGCGGTGGTGCTGATATTGCGCAGTTTCATCGCCGAGCCGTACAAGATTCCGTCCAGCTCGATGATGCCCAACCTGCTGATCGGCGATTTCATCCTGGTCAACAAGTTCTCTTATGGCTTCCGCCTGCCGGTCACCAATACCAAGGTGATTCCCGTGTCCGAGCCGGAACGTGGCGACGTGGTGGTGTTCCAGTTCCCTGGCCATCCGGGCCAACCGGAAGACCCGCAGATCGGTGAGAACTTCATCAAGCGCGTGATCGGCCTGCCGGGTGACCACATCAGCTTCCATGGCGATGCGGTGTCCATCAATGGCCAGCCGGTGTCCTATGAAGTGAAGGGCGAGTACCTGTTCGACGGCAAGCAGACCGGGCAGACCTTGCTGACCGAGAACCTGCCGGGCCGTACCCACACCGTGCTGGAGCAGCTGGGTGTGGCCGACCCGCGCGGACAGGGTGAGTGGGAGGTGCCGCAGGGCCATTACCTGGTCATGGGCGACAACCGCGACAACAGCGACGATGGCCGTTTCTGGGGTGTGCTGCCCGAGCAGAACCTGCGTGGCAAGGCATTCCTGATCTGGCTCAACTGCAGCGGCTGGTTCTGCAAGAACAGCTTTGAGCCGTCCCGCATCGGTAACCGTATTCAATAATCGGCATGCAGCAGCCTGCCCAGCGCCCGCGTGTCAGCGGATGGAAGCGGTTGTTGCTGCTCCTGTTGGTGCTTTGTGCCGGACTGGCGATGCTGGCGGTGTTGGGGCTGGGGGTTGTCTGGAAGCTCTACCGGATGCCAGCCAGCTCCATGGCGCCCACGCTGGATGCCGGGGCGCTGGTCATGGTGGACCGGCTGGCCTACGTCCGCGCGCCGGTGGCCCGTGGTGACGTGGTGGTCTTCACGCCGCCGCATGCCTCCGGGCAAGTCTGGGCCAAGCGGGTGATCGGCCTGCCGGGTGACCGGATCGCCTTTCATGGTGACGTGTTGTCCATCAACGGCCTGCCGGTGCAGTACGACGACCTTGGCCCCGTGGTTCCAGGCTCGGACATCCGCCGGTTGACCGAACGGCTGCCGGGGCGTACCCATACGGTGCTGGAAACGCGGGACGCTGCTGGCCCCGGAGGACAGGGGGAGTGGACGGTGCCGCTGGGCCGGTACTTCGTGATGGGTGACAATCGCGACAACAGCGATGACAGCCGCTTCTGGTCGCCGGAAACCTTCCTGCCCCATGAAAACGTCCTGGGCAGGGCGGTGCGGGCCTGGAATCCCTGTGCAGCGCCGCGCTGCGATGATGGTTCCGAGCCGACCCTGCTGGGGGAGCATATTCAATGATCAACAACGTGTATCTGGGGAGATCGCAATGAAGTACAAGCAACATGGCATGACCTTGACCTCGTTCCTGGCGGTGCTGGCAGTGGTCGGGTTTGCGCTTTACATCGGCATGAAGCTGTTCCCGATGTATCAGGAGTTCTATGCGGTCAAGACCTCGATGAAGGCCCTGGCCAACGAGTCCGGCAGTGCTGACATGGCACCGGCCAAGGCGCAGGAGCTTTTCTTCAAGCGCATGGACATGAATTACTCCGAAAGCGTCAAGCGTGACGACATCAAGTTCGAGCGCATCGACGGCGGTTGGCGCATGAATGTCAGTTACGAAGTACGTCGCCCGCTGGTCGGCAATCTCGATATCGTCGGCCGTTTTGAAAACTCACAGGATCTGACTTCGCGCAGTGTTGAATAAGACGTTCCAACGGGGTGACCTGATCGGTCACCCATTCAAGGACCAGGATCTGCTCAAGCAGGCCCTGACCCATCGCAGTGCCGGCGCTCCGCACAACGAGCGCTTGGAATTTCTGGGTGACAGCATCGTCAACATGCTCATCGCCGAGGCGCTGTTCAGCCGTTGGCCCAAGGCTGACGAGGGCGCGTTGACCCGTGCCCGCGCCATGCTGGTCTGTGAAGGTGCGCTGGCGGTCATCGCGCGTACCCTGCAGCTGGGCGAGCGCTTGACGCTGGGGCCGGGTGAAATGAAATCCGGCGGTCATCGCCGTGACTCGATCCTGGCCGACACCGTGGAAGCGGTGGTTGCGGCCATCTACCTGGACGTCGGCTTTGACGCCTGCCGCGCGCGGGTGTTGCCTTGGTTCGAGGAATCACTGGCCGCCGTGCCGGTGGGCAAGCCCGAAAAAGACCCCAAGACACGCCTGCAGGAGTGGTTGCAGGCCAGGCAGAAGGGGCTGCCGGTGTACGAGCTGGTATCGGAAACCGGCGACGACCACGCCAAGCACTTCCAGGTGCGTTGCCGCGTGGCAGACCCTGCCGTGGCTACCGAGGGCGAAGGTACTTCGCGCCGGTTGGCTGAACAACAAGCGGCTGCGGCCGCAATTGCGCAATTGGAATCCAAGTGAACGACACCTCCCCCCATCGTTGTGGCAGCGTCGCTGTCATTGGCCGCCCGAATGTCGGCAAATCGACGCTGACCAATGCGTTGGTTGGCGCCAAGGTCAGCATCGTCTCCAACCGTCCGCAGACCACGCGTCACCGTCTGCTGGGCATCGCCACGTATCCGGAAGGCCAGCTGGTGCTGGTTGATACACCCGGCCTGCACCGCCAGCAGAAGCGGGCGATGAACCGGGTGATGAACCGTGCCGCGCGCGGCTCGCTGGAAGGTGTCGACGCTGGTTTGCTGGTGATCGAAGCCGGTCGCTGGGACGAAGAAGACACGCTGGCGTTCAATGTGCTGCGCGATGCCAATATTCCGGTGGTGCTGGTGGTCAACAAGGTTGACCGGCTCAAGGACAAAGGCGCATTGCTGCCGTTCCTGCAGGAAATCACCGTCGGCCGTGAGTTCGCCGCCGTGCACCCGATTTCCGCGCTCAAGCGCAATGGTCTGGAATCGCTGGTCCGTGACCTGATCGGCCTGGTGCCGGAGGCGCCGCCGATGTTCGGCGAAGACGAAATCACCGACCGCAGCCAGCGCTTCCTCGCCGGTGAACTGGTGCGTGAGCAGTTGATGCGCCAGCTCGGCGAAGAACTGCCCTATGCCACCACCGTGGAAATCGAACGCTTCGCCGAGGACGGCAACCTGCTGCGCATCGGCGCGGTGATCTGGGTCGAGCGCGAAGGCCAGAAGGCCATCGTCATCGGCAAGGGCGGCGTTCGTTTGAAGGACATCGGTGCCAAGGCCCGCATGCAGATGGAGCGGCTGTTCGGTGCCAAGGTCTTCCTGGAAACCTGGGTGCGTGTGCGCGAAGGTTGGTCCGACGACGAAGCAGCGCTGAAGGCGTTCGGTTACGGCGAGTAAGCACAAGCGGCGGGAATCCGGGAAAGAGAAATATGGGTGGTGTGCCCCTTGGGTTGCGCTGTCCTGTTCCGGTGTGTGGGTGTTGGCGACTGGCTCGCCGCCCGGACTCATTGCCGCTCCCCCGTTCCATTGAAGACTCATGCGCCTAGACGACCAGCCTGCCTACGTCCTGCATGCACGCCCATGGCGTGAGACCAGTCTGCTGGTCGAAGTGCTGACGTGGGAGCACGGTCGCCTAGGTTTGCTGGCGCGGGGCGTGCAAGGGCCCAAGAAACAGGCATTGCGCGCGGCATTGCAGCCGCTGCAGTCCATTCATTTCGATGCGGTGATGGGCGGCGAACTGGCACAGCTGCGGCGTGCCGAAAGTCAGGACGTGGCGCCGCGCCTGCACGGCAACGCGATGCTGGCCGGCTTCTACATGAGCGAACTGGTGATGCGGCTTGCGCCCCGCAACGATCCGTCGCCGGAGCTGTACACGGCTTACGGCACGCTGCGCGATCGTCTGGAGCTGCCAGGGAATCTGGCATGGTCGCTGCGCTGTTTCGAGCGTGACCTGCTGGAAGCCCTGGGCGTGGGTTTCGATTGGACCTGTGCGGCCGACGGCGAGGCCGTCGACCCTGCCGCGCGCTATCAATTGGATCCGACACAGGGGCCGTTGCGTCAGCTCAGCGAACGCAGCAGTGCCGAGCGTCGCGGGCTGGCCACCGGCGCCGCCTTGCTGGCGCTGGCCGAAGACCGGCTTCCCGCGGCGGCCGACCTGGCCAGCCTGCGCCTGCAGATGCGCGCGGTGTTGCTGCACCATCTGGGCGGGCGCGGATTGAAGTCCTGGGAAATGCTGGGCGACCTCAGCCGCCCGGCAGAGTGAAAGGCTGCTCAGCCGAGCAGTGCGCTTACGGCGGAGTCGAAGTTCTGCCGGGCGCTGGTCGAGCTGGGGTTGTTATGCAGCTGGCGGACCGAGCGGGCCAGCTTCAACGCGCCGACAAAACCGCAACTGGCTTGCAGCCGGTGCAGCTGGTTGCGCAGTTCAGCGTCGTCGTGCCGATCCAGCGCACGGCCCACTGCATCGCGCGCGACGGGTAGTTCCGCCAGAAACAGTTCGCGCAGTGCACGCAGATGAGCCTGCTGCCCATTCAGTGCGGTGAGAGCGACCGCTTCATCCCAATGGGGTACATCGGTTCCATCGCGGCTGTCGCCGCTTACGGCCGATTTGGCCAGGGTGCGGCGGATTGCCTTGAGCAGGGTGTCACGGGTCATCGGCTTGATCAGCGTTTCGCTGAAGCCGGCTTGCTGCAGTGCCTGCTGGACCTCGGTGCTTGCATCGGCCGTATGTGCCAGTGCCGATACGCGCGGGTACTTGGCCCGCAGCCGTTGCAGCAGGGTAGGGCCGTCGCCGTCAGGCAGGTTCACGTCGATCAACCAGAGATCGTAGTGCGAGGATTCGGCGCGCTGCATCGCACTGGCAAACGAGTCGGCGATATCCACCGTTGCCGGCAGCGATTCCAGTGCGAACTGGAAGAAACCCTGGCTGGTCATGTCGTCCTCGACCAGTAGCAGGTGCGGGACGGATCCCTGTACGTGCGTATTCATCTGCTGCCTCCATGCCAGCGCGTTTTATGCATATTAGCGAGGGGGCCAGCATCTGCAAGCGGCGGAAGAGGTTCTGTCGCGCATCTGCGACAATACGCCCCCTTTTTGCCCGCAGCCTGTTGCCACGTGGCCCGATCCCGATCCCCCCGCATAGACAAGACTCCGTTCCAGACCGAGATCCTCGACCTGAGCCACGATGGCCGTGGCGTCGCGCGCCGTGATGGCGAGGGCGGCAAGGTCACTTTCATCAGCGGCGCGTTGCCGCAGGAAACGGTGATGGCCGAGCAGACCGGCAAGAGCCGGCATTTCGATGAGGCGCGTACGGTTGAAGTAGTGACTGCCTCGCCGCACCGCGTGGAAGCGCGTTGCCCGCATTTCGGCGTGTGCGCCGGCTGCGTGCTGCAGCATCTGGAAGAGTCACAGCAGATCATCGCCAAGCAGCGCGTGCTGATGGACAACCTGGAGCGTATCGGCCATGTGAAGCCGGGCGCCGTGTTGCCGCCGCTGGCGGGCGACAGCTGGGGTTACCGGCGCAAGGGCCGTTTCTCGGTGCGTCGCGTCGAGAAGAAGGACAAGACGCTGGTCGGTTTCCGCGAGCTGGATCCGCGCTTCGTCGCTGATCTGTCGCAGTGCCTGACGGTGATCCCGGAGATCGGCACCAAGGTGTCGGCGTTGTCCACGTTCATCGAAACGCTGGATGGCAAGCGCGATATTCCGCAGATCGAATTCATCGGTGGTGATGCGGCCATTGCATTGACCGTGCGCCATTTGCAGCCGTTGTCCGATGCTGACGCACAGGCATGGATCGCGTTCGGCCAGGAACACGGGTTTGCGATCTACCTGCAATCCGGCGGCCTGGAAACGGTGAAGCCGCTGTGGCCGGCCGAAGGCGTGGCGCTGTCGTTCGCGCTGCCGCAGTGGAATGTGGAACTGGCGTTCCGTCCGCTGGACTTCATCCAGGTCAACGCCAAGCTCAACCAGCAGATGATCGCGCACGCGCTGACCCTGCTGGATGCGCAACCGGACGAGCGCGTGCTCGACCTGTTCTGCGGTCTGGGCAACTTCACCCTGCCGCTGGCGCGCACCGTGCGCGAAGTGGTCGGCGTGGAAGGCGAGGCCGGACTGGTCGCACGCGCCAAGGAAAACGCCGAGCGCAATGGTTTGAGCAACGCGCAGTTCTTCGCTGCTGACCTCACCCAGGACCAGCGCCACACGCCGTGGATGAAGCAGGGCTTCGACAAGCTGCTGCTGGACCCGCCGCGCTCGGGCGCGATCGACGTGCTGCAGCAGCTGCCGTTGAAGCAGTTCAAGCGCATCGTCTATGTCAGCTGCCATCCGGGCTCGCTGGCGCGCGATGCGGGTTATCTGGTCAACGAGCAGGGCTTCACCCTGGTGTCGGCCGGTGCGATGGATATGTTCCCGCATACCGCGCATGTCGAAAGCATCGCCGTGTTCGAGAAGAAATAAGCCATGGGCATCGAGATCGAGCGCAAGTTCCTGGTCACCAGTGACGCTTGGCGCGCTGCCGCGCACGCCGTCATTCCGATGGCGCAGGGTTACATCAATGACATGGCGGCGATGGACAACGGCACGCAGAAGGCCTCGGTGCGCGTGCGCATCCAGGGCCAGGACGCGTACCTCAACATCAAGTCGCGGGAGCTGGGCCACACCCGCCAGGAGTTCGATTACCCGGTGCCGGTGAACGAGGCCCGCGAGCTGCTGGCGCTGTGCGTGGGCGGCCTGATCGACAAGCGTCGGCACATGGTCAGTTTCGGCGGTCTGCTCTGGGAAGTGGATGAGTTCCTCGGCGACAACGCTGGTCTGGTGGTGGCCGAAGTCGAACTGGAGAGCGCCGGGCAGCGCTTCGACAAGCCCGACTGGGCAGGCGCTGAAGTCACCGATGAGCTGCGTTACTACAATCTGGCACTGGCCTCGCGCCCGTACAGTGCGTGGAGCGCCGAAGAGCGCGGTCAGAACAACGACTGAGTCCGACATGGGCTGGGATGAATTCCCGGCCCAGCGGTCGCAAGCTCGCGCAACGCGTTTGTGGCGCCGGTTGGCGCAGCACACCCGGGGTTGCCTGCCAGTTGCCAAACGATCCGCCGCGATCAACAGCTGCGCGATCCACCTGTTGCTCTCCCCGAATACGCTTGCGCTTACCCGGGCGACGGGGTGCATGTGCGGTGGCGGATTCCGCAGCGTGCGAAGCGGCTTTGGCAGGCATTCCTGTCGCTGCGCGTGACAGTGTGTTCGTACAGGGCACCCAGTGAATCCGCCTTTTCCGAAATACACTGCGCCTCCTTGGCTGCTGCGGCATGCCGGCTTCGCATCTGATGCGTGAGTTGGCTACGGCAGCCCACACGACATAGGAACCTGCTCATGCGCATTGATATCTGGTCCGACGTGGTCTGCCCCTGGTGCTGGATTGGCAAGCACCGTTTCGAGCGTGCGCTGGCGCTGATGGGCGACAGGGCGCCGGAGGTGGACGTGCATTGGCACCCGTTCCTGCTGGCACCGGATGCCGATGCCACGCCGGTTCCGTTGCGCGAGGCTTACGCGGCCAAATTCGGTGGTGTCGAGCGTACCAACCAGATGCTGGCGCAGACCCAGGCAACCGCGCAGGCCGAAGGTCTGCCGATGGATTTCGACCGGGGCCAGGTGAAGGTCACCACGCTGCCGGCGCACCGTTTGATGTGGCTGGCCGGCACCCAGGGCGTGCAGGAGGCCGTAGGCGAGGCGTTGTTCCGCGCGCATTTCGAGCATGGCCGCAATCTGGCCGACCCGCAGGTGCTGATCGAAGCGGCCGCGGCTGGCGGCATCCCCGCCGAACGCGTCACCGCGATGCTCGGCTCCGAGGAGGGGCTGGCCGAGGTCCGTGCCGGGTTGGGCCAGGCGCAGGCGCTGGGCATCCAGTCGGTGCCTACCTTCGTCATCAATGGCCAGTACGCCGTGCAGGGCGCGCAACCGCCGGAAGTGATCGCCCAGGTGCTGGAGAAAGTGGCTGCCGAGGGCGCGCCTGCGGCGCCGGCAGACAATGAACACGGTTGCGGCCCGGACGGCTGCAGCGTCTGACGACAAAGGCGTCATCTGCGACAATGCCGGGCTACGCCGCAACCTGCGGCGACCTGGAGTCCATGCATGCTTTTGATCGGCGTTGCCGGCACCGAACTGACTGCCCAGGAGCGGGACTGGCTGCAGCACGATGCGGTCGCGGGCGTGGTGTTGTTCAAACGTAACTTCGCCTCCCGCGAGCAGGTGGTCGAGCTGACCTCGGCCATCCGTGCCGCCACCGCTCGGCCGCTGTTGCTGGCCGTGGACCAGGAAGGTGGGCGCGTGCAGCGCTTCCGTGAGGGCTATACCGAGCTTCCGCCGCTGGATGGCCTGGGTAGGCTGTATGCAAGCGACCCGGGCGGCGCATTGGCGCTGGCTGAACAGCACGCCTGGCTGATGGCCAGCGAAGTGCGCGCCAGTGGCCTGGACCTGAGTTTCGCCCCGGTGGTGGATGTGGGCCATGGCAACCTGGCCATCGGCAACCGCGCCTTCGGTGAAGACCCGCAGACCGTGGCCGCGCTCACGGCCGCCTATGTGCGCGGCATGCATTCGGTGGGCATGGCCGCCACGCTCAAGCACTTCCCCGGCCACGGCACCGTGCGTGAAGACACCCACGTCGACACCGCCATTGATCCGCGCTCGCTGCAGGAAATGGAAAGCCTTGATCTGGTACCGTTTCGTGCAGGCATCGCCGCCGGCGCCGATGCGGTGATGATGGCCCATGTCATCTACCCGCAGGTCGCGCCGGAGCCGGCCGGTTACTCGTCGCGCTGGATCAACCAGATCCTGCGCCAGGACATGGGTTTCCGTGGCGTTGTGTTCTCCGACGACATCGGCATGGCGGCTTCGTTCGCCGCTGGTGGCGTCAAGGCCCGGGTTGATGCCCACCTGGATGCCGGCTGCGACGTGGTGCTGGTCTGCCACCCGGAGCTGGTCGAAGAATCGCTGCAGGCCGTTGCCGGCCGCAGCCTCAATACCGCTGCGCTGCTGGGCTTGATCACCCGCGGCGCGATGGCCTGGGGCGGCCTGCTGGCCGACAGCCGTCATGGCGATACCCGCAACCGTTTGCTTGAAAACCTTGGAAGAACCGTCTGATGCCCAACCTCACTATCGAACAGGCCCTGGCCCAGGCCGACCTGCTGGTCGACCGCCCCACCATCGACAAGGCCATTGCCGGCATCGCCGACGCGATCGCGCGCGATTACAAGGGTGAAGTCCCGGTCTATCTATCGATCATGCACGGCGCGCTGCCGTTCGCTGGCCAGCTTGCGCTGGAACTGGGCGCACGCGGCCAGGACCTGCAGTTCGACTATCTGCATGCCACCCGTTACCACGGCGAGACCGGCGGCGATCTGGTGTGGAAGCACCGCCCGGCCACCGCGCTGTTCGGCCGTCGCGTGCTGCTGGTGGACGACATCCTCGACGAAGGCTTCACCCTGCAGGGCGTGCGCCAGTGGTGCATGGAGCAGGGCGCCACGGATGTGCGCATCGCCGCGCTGACGGTCAAGAAGCACGACCGCGCTTTGCCGGACGTCAAGGCCGATTACGTCGGCGTCGAGCTGCCGGACCGCTTTGTGTTCGGCTTCGGTATGGACGTCAACGAATCGCTGCGCACGCTGCCTGCCATCTACGCGATGAAGGAATAAGCCACGCCGCACCGGGGTGCCTTAGCGCCCCGGGCTGTCGATGGCAACGATGCGACCCTGGCGCGCCGACAGGCCGCCTTGGGGCGCTGTGCAACACCGCATCAGGAATCAGACATGGAACCTATCGCCCTGGCCGTGATCGGCGGCACCGGCGTTTACAAGCTGGCCGCGCTGGACGATGTCCAGACCCACGACGTGGAAACCATTTACGGCGCGCCCTCTGGCCCGGTCCGCGTGGGCCTGTTGAATGGCCAGCGCGTGGCCTTCCTGGCACGCCACGGTGAGGGTCATTCGATCCCGCCGCACAAGATCAATTACCGGGCCAATCTGGCCGCACTCAAGCAGTTGGGCGCGACCCGGGTGCTGGCGCTGAACACCGTTGGCGGCATCACCGACAATTTCGGTCCGCGCGTGCTGGCCTGCCCGGATCAGCTGATCGACTACACCTGGGGCCGTATCTCCACGCTCAGCGAGGAAGCTGGCAGTGAGGTGCTGCATGTCGATTTCGGCCATCCCTACACGCCATCCTTCCGCGCCAAAGTGCTGGCCGCAGCCAAGGCCAAGGGCGTGGTGATGCAGGACGGCGGCTGTTACGGCGCCACCCAGGGGCCGCGCCTGGAAACCAATGCGGAAATCGCGCGGATGCGCCGGGACGGCTGCGACCTGGTCGGCATGACCGGTATGCCGGAAGCCGGCTTGGCGCGCGAGCTGGGGCTGGAATACGCCTGCCTGGCCATCGTCGCCAATTGGGCCGCCGGCTGTGGCGAAGCGGAGGAGATCACCATGGCCGAGGTGCTGGCAAATGTGGAGGCGGCCTCGGCGGGTTTGCCGACTTTGGTGGGTGAACTGGCGAAGGGGTGATTGTCATCCCGCCTTAAGGTTTGCATACTCCGCCAGTACGCCTCATTCAGCGTGCATCAATCCATTCATCGAACAAGGTCTCGCATCACCATGCCGAACGGTACCGTCAAGTGGTTCAACGACGCCAAGGGATTTGGCTTCATCTCACCGGAGGACGGCAGCGCCGATGTCTTCGCGCACTTCTCCGCGATCAACTCCAAGGGCTTCCGCAGCCTGCAGGAAGGCCAGCGCGTCAGCTATGACGTGACCGATGGCCCGAAGGGTGCGCAGGCTTCGAATATCACGCCGGCCGAGTGATTCACCCGGTTGTGCCGAAAAACCCCGCTTCGGCGGGGTTTTTTTGTTGAATGGTGGGTTGAGAGCCCAGGCTGTCCTCATCCCAGGCCCGGTCCGTTTACCGGAAGGGGGCGGCGAAGGTAGTTGCAGGTACGAAGGAACGCAATGAGCAAACCATTGGATATCGCCATCGTCGGCTATGGCACCGCCGGGCAGGCCCTGGCGGTACTGCTGTCGCGTGACGGCCACCGGGTACAGGTGTTCGAGCAGGCAGCCACGCCGGGGCCGGTGGGGGCTGGCTTCCTGCTGCAGCCCAGCGGGCTGCAGGTGCTGTGGCAGATGCAGCTGTTGCCGCAGGTACTGGAACATGGCGCGGTGGTGCGTCGCTTGTACGGAGAAACACCGTGCGGGCGCGCGGTGATGGACATGCACTACGCCGGGCTGGATGCGCGCCTGTACGGCGTGGGAATGCAGCGCGGCGCCTTGTTCTCGTTGCTGGGCGCGGCATGGCAGGGGGCGGGCACGCTGCATGTCGACAGCCGCATCACCGCCATCGATGACACCCTGCAGCGTGTGCAGGACAGCCATGGCCACTGGCATGGGCCGTTCGACCTGGTGATCGCGACCGATGGCTCGGCCTCGGGCCTGCGCGCGCAGGTGCAGGGCACCCGGCTGGACCGGATCTACCCGTGGGGCGCGTTGTGGTGCCTGCTGCCACGCGGCGATTGGGCATTCGGCGATGAGTTGCGCCAGCGCTATGTCGCCGCGCGCAAGATGATCGGCCTGCTGCCGGTAGGTACCCGGCCCGGCGATGACGAACCCCGCCTGAGTTTTTTCTGGAGCCTGCCGCGCGATGGTTTTGCGGCCTGGGAGCAGAACGGGTTGGCGGCCTGGTTGGACGAGATCGAGACGTTGTGGCCCGAAGCACGACAGCGGCTGGAAGGCATCACCGTGCAGACGCAGCTGGCCCGCGCCAGTTACCGCGACGCGGTGATGGAGCGTTGGTATCGCGGTCGGCTGGTGCTGGCCGGTGACGCGGCGCATTCGATGAGTCCGCAGCTGGGGCAGGGCGTGAACATGGCGCTGCAGGACGCGCTGGCGTTGCGCGATGCCTTGCGTGCCGAAGGCCAGATCGAAGCCGCGTTGGCCCGTTACCAGGCCCAGCGCAAGGCCCATGTCTGGCTGTACCAGTTCTGGAGCCGCTGGCTGACGCCGGTGTTCCAGTCCGACCGCAATTGGGTAGCCGGTGCCCGCGACATGCTGTTCAAGCCGATGGGGCGCATGCCTGGTGGCCGTGGGCACATGCTGCGTGTGCTCAGTGGCACCCAGCACGGGCTGTTCGGCAAGCTGGCGCTGGAGGACGCATTCATCGCCGCGCTGCAGGAACTGCCTGGCGCTCGATGACGGGCGCACAACGGGTGCATGCGGCAGAATCAGGCGTGCCATCCAGGAGCCGCCGTCATGACGCTGCAACTGCCCGCGTTTGAAACCCATGTCGTCGACAACCAGCCGCCGCCATTTGGCGGGCGCAACCTGTGGCGCGATGACCACGCGCTGCAGGAGGCGGTATCGCGTGAGGGGGGCAAGGCGTTCGTGGCCACCTTGTCGCATTACGGCGAGCTTGCCGGCGGCGATCTGTACCGCGCCGGCTTCGATGCCAACCGTCAGCGGCCGCAGCTGCGCACGCATGATGCGCAGGGCCATCGCATCGACACGGTGGATTTCCATCCGGCGTACCACCAGCTGATGTCCACCGCCAAGACGCATGGCGTCGGTGGGCTTTCCTGGCATGCACCGCAGGCCGGTGCGCATGTCGCACGTGCGGCGCTGAGCTATCTGCACCATCAGGCCGAAGCGGGCACGAGCTGCCCGCTGACCATGACCCATGCCGCCGTGCCGGTATTGCGGCAGGAGCCGGCGCTGGCCGAATGGGCCAGCAAGGCGGCGATGCCGTTCTACGATCCGCGCGATCTGCCGATCAGCGACAAGGCCGGCATCACCCTCGGCATGGGCATGACCGAGAAGCAGGGCGGTTCGGATGTCCGCGCCAATACCACCACCGCAAGCCCGCTGGTCACGCCCGGCGAGTACAGCCTGGTGGGGCACAAGTGGTTCTTCTCCGCACCGATGTCCGATGGCTGGCTGGTGCTGGCTCAGGCGCCGGGCGGTTTGACGTGTCTGTTGATGCCGCGTCGGTTGCCTTGCGGCCGGCGCAACGCGTTCCATCTGATGCGGCTGAAAGACAAACTGGGCGATTGGGCCAATGCCTCCAGCGAGGTCGAGTTCTGTGGTGCCTGGGCGCGCCGCGTCGGCGAGGAAGGGCGCGGCGTGGCCACCATCATCGAGATGGTGATGCTGACGCGCCTGGACTGCATGCTCGGTGCCGCTGCGGAAATGCGCATGGCGCTGGCGCAGGCACTGCATCACACGCGGCACCGGCGCAGCTTCGGCAAGTGTCTGGTGGAGCATGCGTTGATGGCCAACGTGCTGGCGGACCTGGCCGTCGAATCGGAAGCGGCCACCGCGCTGGCGATGCGGGTCGCACGTGCGGTGGATGCCGCACCGCAGGATCCGCGCGAAGCGGCGTTCGCGCGCATTGCCACCGCCATCGGCAAGTTCTGGGTCTGCAAGCGCGCCCCGGCATTCGTCAACGAGGCGCAGGAATGCCTGGGTGGCGCGGGCTATGTCGAGGAGTCGATGCTGCCGCGCCTGTACCGGCAGGCGCCGCTCAATTCGATCTGGGAGGGCAGCGGCAACGTGCAGTGCCTGGACGTGCTGCGCGCGCTGGCACGCGAACCACAGGCGCGTGCGGCGCTGCTCGAGGAACTGCAGCAGGCCAGTGGTCGGGCGGATGTTTACGATCGTGCGCTTGCCGCGGTGTCACCCGCATTGTCAGCGGCCGCGACACCCGAGGCCGATGCGCGCAGCTTGGTCGCGCGATTGGCTGTGCTGTTGCAGGCCGCCACGTTGTTGCGTGTTGGCAGCCCGCTGGCTACGACCTTCGTGCAGTCGCGGCTCGGTGGCGCAGGCCATGTTTACGGCGTGCTGGATGCCACAACGCCGTTTGCCGACGTCCTGGCGCGTGCGCTGCCGGCCAACTGATCAGCCGGCACCATCGAGGTTGGCGTCGAACGGCAGCACGCGGTTGCGGCCGCTGCGTTTGGCGCGATACAACGCCGCATCGGCTTTGCGTAGCAGCGTGATGCCGGCCACGCCATCCACCGGGTAGGTGGCCACGCCCAGCGACACCGTGATCGGCGGCAGCGTCTTGCCTGAGAAGGGCACGCTCATCTGCGACAGCGCGATGCGCAGTTCCTCGGCATGCCGCAGCGCCGAAGCGCGATCGGATTCGGGCAGGATCACCGTGAATTCTTCACCGCCATAGCGGCAGGCAATGTCTTCGCCGCGCAAGCGTGAGGACAGTAGCTGGCCGACCGCTGCCAGCAAGGCATCGCCGCCGCCATGGCCGTGGGTATCGTTGAACTGTTTGAAGTGGTCCACGTCCAACATCAACACCGACAGGGGGAAATCCCGGCGCCCGCAACGGGCGATCTCGCGTGCCAGCGACTCTTCCAGATAGCGGCGGTTGTACAGGCCGGTCAACGGGTCGCGGATGGATTGCAGGCGCAGCGATTCGCGCAGGCGCAGGTTGCTCAATGCCAGCGACAGCTGCTCCACCGCCGACTCGGCCACGGTGAGTCGCGGCAGGGGACCGGGGCCGGCGCCACTGAGGAACAGGAAGCCGATCTGCACGCCCTGCGCCGACATCGGGATGCAGGCCGTCGCCACGCTCAGTCCTTCATCCGGACGGCCGATATGCGGACAGCCCGCGTCACGGTGCAGGTCGTCGCTCAGGTGTGGTTGGCCACGACGGATGGCCCAGCAGTCACTGGGTACCAGGAACGCGCTGGTTTCCACCAGCGGCACCCCCCAATTGACGATGTTCTCTGCGCGGTCATTGGAAGCGCGCAGCAGGTAGACCGAACCGGCAGCTTCGGGCAGCAGTACTTTCAGCGTGCGCGCGGTGATCTCCAATGCTTCTTCAGGATTGGCGCAGCTCTGCAACAGGCCGGTATAGCGGCCCAGCGTCTGCAGGTCGGCGCTGGAACGCTCCAGCTGTTCCAGATTGATGGCCAGCTGCTGGCCGGCACTGGCCGCACGTTTTTCCGCGCGCGAACGCCGGCGCAGTTCCGACAACAGAATGCCGTACACCGAAGCCACCACCGCCAGGCCGAACGGAATGCCGGCGAAGGCCAGGCCGAGCAGCAGGTCGGCACTGCGACGCGAGCTGGCCGCACGCTCCACCAGCAATGCATGCTCGGCCTGCACCATCAGCCGCACCTGTTCGCGTATGGCGCTGGTGGTGCGGAACGCATTCTGGTTGATGGCCGCGCGTGCCGGTTCCAGGCCCTGGCTGTCGTAGATGCCGACGACATGCTGGATCTGTCCCAAACGGTGGTTGACCAGCTTCTCAAGCTTGCGTGCGTTTCCAGCCTGCTCGGGGTTGTCGGCAACAGAGCGGGAGAGGGTGGCCAGCACCAGTGGAAGGCGCTCCACGCTCATCTGGTAATCGATCAGATACGCCTGGCTGCCGGTGAGCAGATAGCCGCGTTCGGCGGATTCGGCATCGAGCACCATCGACTGGATTTCATCGATGCGGCCGATGACTTCGTGGGTATGCGCGACCAGGCGGGCATCGGCAATGAACCAGCGGGCGCCGGCAAATACGCCAATGCCGATGGCAACGAAGACCAGTGCGGAGAACGTCAGTGCGATCTTGCTGCGAGTGCGTTGTTGCATCGCCACCTTGGGTGCGTAGTGGAAGAAGCCGGTGCAATCCTGCGCCAGCTTTTCTGACCAATTTATTCGTGGGATCCCTCTCCCAATGGCAACGCATAAACGTTGCGAGCCACGCAGCCACCGCGTGAACGGTGGCTGCGTGGCTGAGTCTATCAATGCTTGGCCTGGTCCGCCTTCTCGCGTGCGTCTTTTGCGACGTCATGCGCATGGTCGGCGACCTTCTGTGCGGCATCGGCGCTGGCGGCACTGGCATCGGCGGCAGCCTGTTTGGCCGAGACCGACGCATCTCTGGCGGCCTCGCTGGTGGCATCTACCGCGTTGTCCAGCGCCTGTTGGGATTCGGCGGCTGCATTGCGGGTGGCCTCGGCGGCCTGGCTGGCAGCATCACGGGTGGCATCGGCGGCGGAGTGCGCAGCTTCCTTGGCGGCTTCGGCGGCGGTAGCGGCATCACGCTTGGCTTGCTCAGCGGCGTGGTCGTTGCAGCCGGCCAGTGCCAAGACCAGGCTTCCTGCGAGTAGGGGTACAAACAGCTTCATTGCGTTTCTCCTGGTGGGAACCCACGCGTGCAGCCTAGGCGCAGGCGTATTCACGCCGCGTCAAAGCGTGCGCCGACGTGATGTGCCACATCGATGCGAGCGCGGCTGAAGCAAGTGCGGCAAGGGAGATCACGCAACGGACAGGCAATAAAAAAGCCGCTGGCGAACCAGCGGCTTTCGAGACTTGCGTCGAAGAAGAAGTTATTACTTCTTGGCTTCTTCAGCAGCGTCCTTGGCTTCGGTTGCGACGTCCTTAGCGGCTTCGGCAACGTCAGCAGCGGCGCCAGCAGCGGCGTCGGTAGCAGCGCCGGCGGTAGCAGCAGCGGCTTCGCCAGCAGCGTCAGCAGCGGTGGCGGCGGTGTCAGCAGCAGCCTGGGCAGCGTCAGCGGTAGCAGCGCCGGCGGTGGCAGCAGCGTCAGCAGCGCCCTGGGCTTCGGTAGCGGCAGCGTCGGCGGTAGCGGCGGCGTCAGCAGCCTGCTCCTGCTTGGAGCAGGCGGTCAGGGCCAGGCCCAGGGCCATCGCGATCAGCAGCTTGTTGATGCTCATTGTGTAATCCTCGTCGTGGAAATTTGGCAACGCGCCATTGCGCGCCGGGAACATGATGACAAGCCCATTTCGACTGTCAAGCGATCCCGCATTCATATTTCAGAAATTCTTAAATTTCCAAATCAAATCAATTCGATGGCGATAGCGGTTGCTTCACCGCCGCCGATACAAAGAGACGCAACGCCACGCTTGAGGCCGCGTGTGCGCAATGCGTTTACCAGCGTAACCACCAGTCGCGCACCTGATGCACCGATCGGATGGCCCAATGCACAGGCGCCACCATTCACGTTGATCTTTTCGTGTGGGATGCCCAGTTCGCGGATCGGGGCCATGGCCACCACGGCGAAGGCTTCGTTGATTTCAAACAGGTCGACGTCCTCGATTTTCCAGCCGGCCTTGTCGAGCACTTTCTTCATCGCGCCGATCGGGGCGGTGGTGAACCATTCCGGTTCCTGGGAGAACGTGGCATGGCCGGCGATGCGGGCCAGCGGCGTCACCCCGCGACGTGCGGCTTCATCGGCCGAGAGCAGCACCACTGCGGCGGCGCCGTCGGAAATGCTGGAGGAGCTGGCGGCGGTGACACTGCCGTCCTTCTTGAATGCCGGGCGCAGGGTCGGGATCTTGGCGATGTCCGACTTGCCCGGCTGCTCGTCCTGGTTGAACTCGACCTCGCCCTTGCGGGTGGCAACCTTGACCGCAACGATCTCGTCATTGAACGCGCCATTGGCCTGTGCGGCCTGGGCGCGCTTGACCGACTCGATCGCGTAGGCGTCCTGCTCTTCGCGGGTGAAGCCGTATTTGGCCACGGTGCCTTCGGCGAACACGCCCATGGCCTGGCCGTCGTAGGGGTTGGTCAGGCCGTCCCATGCCATGTGGTCGACCGCCTGGAAGTTGCCATAGCGGTTGCCGGTGCGCGAGTTGGGGAGCATGTGCGGGGCATTGGACATGGATTCCATGCCGCCGGCGACGACGATGCTGGCCGAACCGGCCTTGATCAGGTCATGGCCGAGCATGATGGCCTTCATGCCAGAACCGCAGACCTTGTTGAGCGTGGTGGCACCGGTGCTGGTCGGCAGGCCGGCAGCCAATGAAGCCTGGCGAGCTGGTGCCTGGCCCAGGTTGGCCGGCAGAACGCAGCCCATGATTACCTCGGAGACGTCGGCGGCGGGAACGCCGGACTGCTCCATGGCCGCGCCGATGGCGGCTGCGCCCAAGGTGGGAGTGGGTACACCATTGAACTGACCCAGGAAGGAGCCAATGGCGGTACGTTTGGCGGCGGCGATGACGATGTCGGACATGAGCAATCTCGGTTATACCTTGCGGCAATTATCGAACGTCGCCGGCGCGGGGCCCATTGGACCAACGGCACATCCGGCGGACTGTGGATTGTCGTTGCAGTATAGAAGGTCGGTACCACGGAGCTGGTTGCCGGTAATACCTGAATTGGCAGAAGTACCCAACAAGGAAAGGAGAACGGTATGGGCAGGCATGCATGTGTGCAGGGGGCGCTGGCCAGTTCGCTGGCATTGGTGTTGAGCGCGTGTGGTGGCGGTGGTGGATCGAAGTCCAATCCACCGCTATCGCCACCGCCCACCACGCCACCACCCGTCACACCGCCACCAATCCCGCAGCCGGCCGTTGACGCGCACCTGGCACTGACCAATGCCCGCGCAGCACAGGCGCTGGGCCTGACCGGTGCGGGGTTCCGCATCGGTGTGGTCGATTCGGGGGTGATGCGCAATCACCCGGCTCTGGCGGGACGCGTGGTGGCCAACTATTTCTATCTGGACCCCGCCAGGAACAACGCCAACGTTGATGATGTGGTCGGCCACGGCACGGCAGTGGCCGAGCTGGCGGCGGGTGCGGCGGTCGGTACGTGGCCGGGTGGCATCGCGCCGGGGGCGCAGATTGTCTCGGCACGCATCATCAGCGACACGCGGCCCACCGATGATGGTTCCGGGCAGGGCAATGAAGTAGATGGCGCACTCGGTTTCGCACCGATCCACGACGACCTGATCCGCGCTGGCGTGCGCATCATGAACAACTCCTGGGGCGGCCTGTACTGGAGCAAGCCCACGGCCACGGCGCCCATTGCGGCCGAGTACCGGCCCTTCATCATCAGCAATGACGGCCTGGTGGTGTTTGCCACCGGCAATGAGTCACGCACCAACCCGTCCAGCATGGCGGCGTTGCCAAGCCAGCCCGGCCCCAATGGCACCTTGCCGGCAGCGGACCTGGAGCGCGGTTGGCTTGCGGTGGCGGCTTTGGATACCGCCAATCCCACGCAGTTGGCGTCCTATTCCAACGCCTGTGGCGTGGCGAAGAACTACTGCCTGGTCGCGCCGGGTACGGCGGCCTATGTCAGCGCGCAAAGCACCGCGGGCAACCTGAGTTATCAGTACAACAGCGGCACTTCGTTCTCGGCACCGTTGGTGTCCGGTGCCGCGGCGTTGGTGTGGCAGGCGTTTCCATATTTCAACAATGATCTGGTGCGGCAGACGCTGCTTGGTACCGCCACGGACCTGGGGACACCAGGCCCGGATGCGCAATTTGGTTATGGCCTGCTCAACGTCGGCAAGGCGGTGAAGGGGCCGGCGAAGTTCGACTGGGGCGATGCGGTGGTCAACGTCAATCAGTTCGGATTGGGATCGGTGTGGAGCAATGACATCAGTGGCAGTGGCGGGCTGGTGAAGCAGGGGGATGCCGCGCTGAGTCTGTCGGGAAACAACACCTATGCCGGCGCCACCCGGATTGAGCGCGGAACCCTGGCGCTGCGCGATGGTGGCTCGATCCGCTCCAACGTCACCATTACCCCGCAGTCCAACCCAACCACGGCGGGCCTGCAATTCCTCAACGGCGATACGCGGGTGGTGGGCAATGTCGATAATGGCGGCAGCGTCATGCTGCTGGGGGCGGACAGCAGCGGCACCATCGAGGGCAACTACGTGCAGCGGGCCGGTGCGCAGTTGATGATCGCCTTGGGGACGAAGGCGCTGCAGGTGAGTGGGACGGCGACACTGGACGGCGGCGTATTGATCAACGGCATGGTCAATGGCTACGTCCCACAGGACGGCAAGCGTCAGGATCTGATCCATGCCGGCAGCGGCGTGAGTGGAGTATTCGCCGCGCCCGCCACGGTGACGCAGAACACCGGCCTCAGTCTGCTGCAGAGCCACTACGGCTACGACCCCAACAATGCATGGCTGGTGCTGGACCAGGTGAGCGTGACCAGCGCGGCACGTTCGGCAGGGCTGGGCATACAGGCGATGTCGGTGGCGCAGCGCGTGGAGCAGGCGTTCGAGCTGCTGGATGGAAACATCGCCTTGCAGGGCAGTACGTTCGGTGCTGCGGCGGCTGCCATGCAGCAGGTTGGTGGCGGCTTCAACGGACTGGGCAACAGCCTTGAAAGCCTGTCAGGCAAGGCGCATGCGGCAGCGACGGCGATGACTTTCGACAGCGTTGACATGAACCGTCGTGCGCTCTCTGCGCAGTTTGCCGATACCTCGGCTGGACCGTTGCAGGGCCGCAGCTGGACGCGCGCGCTGGGCGGCGGCGGGCAGGGTGGTTACCTCGGCAGTGACTACAACGTGGGCGGCTGGATGATGGGCGGCGAAGTGGCCGTGGCAGGCAATGGCGTGCTCGGGTTCGCGTTCGGCGAGACCCGTGCCAACACCACCGTCGGTGTGGCCCAGGACCGAAGCCGTGACCGGCAGGCCCAGTCGCAGTTGTACGCAGGTTGGCGCATGGGCGGCGCCTATGTGCTGGGGCAGGCAGGGTTTGGCCAGTACCAGCGCGAACTGGACCGCGGCCTGTTGCTCGGTAGTGAGCGTGCGGGCGTGCAGTCGCGTTACGGCGGCAACTTCCTGTCCGGCAGCGTGGAAAGTGGCTATCGCCTGGGGCATGGTGCAGCCACACTCACGCCTTACCTGGGGGCGGAGTACACCCGTATCGATAACGATGCTTTCCGCGAACAGGGCGGCTATGGATTCGGTCTGCGGGCTGATGACTGGAGCAGCAGTCGCACCCAGGCCTTGGCAGGTCTGCGCGGGCAGTATCTGTGGAAGCACTTCGCGTTCAACGGTTACGCCGAATGGCAGCAGACGCTGGATGGCAGTGGCCTGACCCTGGACGCCGGCTTCGTCGGTGTGGATGCATGGGCCCCGCTCGCAGGGTTGCAGCCTACGCGCTCGGGTGGTCTGCTCGGGATGTCGGCGGACGCATGGTTGTCGCGTACGACACGGCTGTCGTTGGGCTACGACCAGCGCTTCGGCCCGCGCGGCGATAATCGTCAGGTGTCGCTGCGGTTGCAGCGTGAGCTTTGATGCGGGAGTGAGTGCTGATAGGTGAGGGAAGGGCGGTAGCGGCCTTCTCTCATTCCTGCCCCTGCTCGCGTGTTCTGCAGGTGTTAGAGACAAAAAAGTGAGGAGAGCGAGGGAGCAGTGTCGCTCCTCTCGCACGCCTCGCTTGTACTGACCTGCTTCCGCTTACTCGCCGCGCAGACGATTCATGCGCGGGGTGGCGCGGCCCATCGGCAGCTTCAGTTTGCCGATGGCTTCCAGACGGCCTTCAGCGATGCGATCGGCTGCACGCTGCGGGGAAATGTCGTCGCGTTCGGATTGGTCGAAGATCTTGCCGAGGTTGTGATAAATGCTGCGGATCAGGCGCATCGCGCGTTCGCGGTTGTAGCCGTCGATTTCCAGCGACACGTTCATCACGCCGCCGGCATTGACCGCGTAATCCGGTGCCCACAGCACGCCGCGCTTGTACAGCTCATCACCCACCGCGTGGCTGGCCAGCTGATTGTTGGCGGTACCGCAGATGACCTTGGCCTTGAGCCGGTCAAGCGTGTCCATGCCGATGCCGCCTTCCATCGCGCACGGCGCGAATACGTCGGCAGCCACGTCGTAGATCGCATCGGGCTTGACGGCCTCGCAGCCGTATTCGCTGACCGCGCGCTGCACCAGCACCGGATCCAGGTCGGTCACGTAAAGCTTGGCGCCGCGTTCGCGCAGCAGCTTCACCAGTTCCATGCCGATGTGGCCCAGGCCCTGTACGGCGATGCTGACCTTGCCCACTTCCTCATGGCCGAACTTGCGCTTGATGGAGGCCATCAGCGCCTGCAGCGCACCGTAGGCGGTGAACGGTGCCGGGTCGCCGGAACCGCCATGCACCTGGTGCACGCCGGTGACATAGCCGGTTTCCAGGTAGATGTTCTCCATGTCGTTGACGTCGGTACCCACGTCCTCGGCAGTGAAGTAGCGCCCGCCCAGTGCCTCGACCTGCCGGCCGAAGGCGCGGAACAGGACTTCGCTCTTGTCGGTTTTCGGGTCGCCGATGATGACGGCCTTGCCGCCGCCTACGTTCAGCCCTGCCAGGGCGTTCTTGTAGGTCATGGTCCGGCTCAGGCGCAGGACATCACGCAGCGCGTCATCGGTGTTGGCGTAGGGGCGCATCCGCACGCCGCCCAGGGCCGGGCCCAGGGTGGTGTTGTGGATGGCGATGATCGCCTTCAGGCCTGCTTCGCGGTTCTGACAGAACACGACCTGTTCATGGCCGGAAGTCTCGAGGGTTTCGAAAAGCATGGAAGCTCCGATGGCGGTTTTTGCCACAACGTCAGTGATCTTGCAGCCAAATGGCGGCCCATAAAACAAAAATGCGACTTCGTCGTTGGGGTGACGGGTCGCGAGGGCGCCATTCTAAAGCATTCCTGGTAGGGGAAGTGTTCAGGCAAGCATGCCGGATAAGGGGCTTCACCCATCCTCACGGGCCTTCACGGCTGCCACCGATAGCGCAAACCCCGAAAAGGTCACGCTGCGCTGCAACCTGACCTCCCGCGCACGCGGTTCTATGATCGGTTGCAACAGAAACCGGATGTTGCACGGCCCATGAGTACCCCCGCCTCCCAGCTCCCGCAGACGCAGCCGGAAACTACCCCGCTGCGCTTCGTCACCGCCGCAAGCCTGTTTGACGGCCACGATGCGGCCATCAACATCATGCGTCGCCTGATCCAGGCGCAGGGCGCGGAAGTGATCCACCTGGGCCACAACCGCAGCGTCGAGGACGTGGTGCGCGCTGCGCTGCAGGAAGATGCCGATGCGATCGCGCTGTCGTCGTATCAAGGCGGTCATGTCGAGTACTTCAAGTACATGGTGGACATGCTCCGGGAGCGGGGTGCCGGCCATATCAAGGTGTTCGGCGGTGGCGGCGGCACCATCACTCCGGAGGAAATTCGCGAGCTGCAGGCCTATGGCGTGGAACGCATCTACCACCCCAACGACGGCATGAAGATGGGGCTGGTGGAGATGATCGAGGATGTGGTCGCGCGTGCCGGCAAGGCGCGTGATGCCCGCGCGCTTGATGCCGACAACGACACACCGGCCATCGAGGATGAGATCGGCATCGGTCGCGTGCTGTCGCAGCTGGAAGACGGCAATCACTCCGAAGCCGAGTTGGGCCACCTGCGCAAGCAATGGCAGCTGGCCGCCGGCAAGACGCCGGTCATCGGCATCACCGGTACCGGTGGCGCCGGCAAGTCGTCGGTGACCGATGAACTGCTCAACCGCTTCCTGGCCAGCTTCCCGCAGATGCGCATTGCGGTGATCTCGGTGGACCCGACCCGTCGCCGCACCGGCGGCGCACTGCTCGGCGACCGCATCCGCATGAACTCGCTGCGCTCCAAGCGCGTGTACATGCGTTCGATGGCGACCCGCCGCCAGCACGCTGCGATCAATACGGTACTGCGCGATTGCATCGGCTTCCTGAAGTCGCTGCATTTCGATATGGTGATCGTCGAGACCGCAGGTATTGGCCAGAGTGATTCGGAGATCGTCGACCTGGTCGATTTCCCGATGTACGTGATGACCAGTGATTTCGGTGCGCCGAGCCAGCTGGAAAAGATCGACATGCTCGATTACGCCGAGCTGGTGGTGCTCAACAAGTTCGACAAGCGCGGTGCAGAAGATGCGCTGCGTGACGTGCGCAAGCAGTGGAAGCGCAACCGCGTCGCTTTCACGATGAAGGACGAGGATGTGCCGGTTTATCCGACCATCGCCAGCCAGTTCAACGATCCGGGCATCAGCTGGATGTTCGCCAACCTGTGCCGCCTGCTGCGCGAAAAGGTGAAGGCCGATGCTGGCCTGCAGCCGCAGATCGACACCACGCTCAAGGAGCCGCGCGCGACGGTGCTGATCCCGGGCAGCCGCGTGCGTTACCTGGCCGAGATTGCCGAGCAGGGACGTGGCATCAATGCGCGCATCGACTCGCAGGCTGAAGTGGCCGAGCGCGCGCAGAGCTTGTGGCAGGCCCTGAAGGAGTTGGGTGAGGCGGCATTGCCTGGCGCGCTGGATCTGTATCCGGCCGACGCCCTGACCGATGCTGCTGCCGACAACAGCATCCGCACCCTGCGCCAGCGCTACAACGACGCCGTGCAATCGCTGGATTCCGAAGCGCTGCGCCTGCTGCGCGAATGGCCCGCGCGCCTGAAGTCGATCACCGAGCCGGTCAACGAATACCAGGTGCGCGGCAAGACCATCCGCGTGGAGAACTACCGCGAGTCGCTCAGCCACCAGCAGATCCCCAAGATCGCCGCGCCCACCTACCGCAGCTGGGGCGAACTGCTGGTGTTCCTGCAGAAGGAGAACCTGCCGGGCTCGTACCCGTACACCGGCGGCGTCTATCCGTACCGCCGCACCGGCGAGGACCCGATCCGCATGTTCGCCGGCGAAGGTACGCCCGAGCGCACCAACCGCCGCTTCCATTACCTGAGCGTGGGTCAGCCGGCCGCGCGCCTGTCCACCGCCTTCGACAGCGTCACGCTGTATGGCGAGGACCCGGCGCCGCGCCCGGACATCTACGGCAAGATCGGCAACTCCGGCGTCAACATCCCCACGCTGGACGACATGAAGAAGCTGTACTCCGGCTTCGACCTGTGCGCGCCGACCACCTCGGTGTCGATGACCATCAACGGCCCGGCGCCGATGATCCTGGCGATGTTCATGAACACCGCCATCGACCAGCAGATCGAGAAATACCTGCAGGAAGATTCCGCGCGCTGGGCGGAGGCCGAGGCGAAGATCGCGAAGATCTTTGAAGGCCGCGCCCGCCCGCAGTACCACGGCGAGCTGCCGCCGACCAACAACGGCCTGGGCCTGGCACTGCTGGGCGTGACCGGCGACCAGCTGGTCGATGCCGACACCTACGCGCGCATCAAGGCCGAGACGCTGTCCACCGTGCGCGGCACCGTGCAGGCGGACATCCTCAAGGAAGACCAGGCACAGAACACCTGCATCTTCTCCACCGAGTTCGCGCTGCGGATGATGGGTGACATCCAGCAGTACTTTGTCGACAACAAGGTGCGCAACTTCTACTCGGTGTCGATCTCCGGTTATCACATCGCCGAGGCCGGCGCGAACCCGATCAGCCAGTTGGCTTTCACTCTGTCCAACGGTTTCACCATCGTCGAGTACTACCTGGCGCGTGGCATGAAGATCGACGACTTCGCGCCCAACCTGTCGTTCTTCTTCTCCAACGGCATGGACCCGGAGTACACCGTGATCGGCCGCGTGGCGCGCCGCATCTGGGCGCGCGCGATGCGTGAGCGTTATGGCGCCAACGAGCGCAGCCAGATGATGAAGTACCACATCCAGACTTCGGGCCGTTCGCTGCACGCGCAGGAAATCCAGTTCAACGACATCCGCACCACGCTGCAGGCGCTGTATGCGCTGTTCGACAACTGCAACAGCCTGCACACCAATGCCTATGACGAGGCGATCACCACGCCGACCGAGGAGAGCGTGCGCCGCGCGGTGGCGATCCAGATGATCATCAACAAGGAGCTGGGGCTGAACTTCTGCGAGAACCCGTGGCAGGGCAGCTTCATCGTCGACAAACTCACCGATATCGTCGAAGAAGCGGTGTACAAGGAGTTCGAGGCGATCAGCGAACGTGGCGGTGTGCTCGGTGCGATGGACACCATGTACCAGCGCGGCAAGATCCAGGAAGAGTCGCTGTACTACGAGCACAAGAAGCACGACGGCAGCCTGCCGCTGGTCGGCGTCAACATGTTCCTGCCGAAGGAGCATGCGGGCGAAGTGGCGACCGAGATCGAGTTGATCCGTTCGACCGAGGAAGAGAAGGGTCAGCAGATCGAGAACGTGCACACCTGGCAGCGCAACCGCAACGCGCTGGCACCGGCCGGCGAGACCTCCCATTCGCATGAGGTTGAAGGCGCACCTGCCAACGAAGGTGACGCACATGACGGGCACGGCCTGGCGTACCTGCAGAAGACCGCGCGTGACCGCCGCAATGTGTTCGAGGCGTTGATCGAAGCAGTCAAGACCCACAGCCTCGGCCAGATCAGCCACGCGCTGTACGACGTGGGTGGCGAGTACCGCCGCAACATGTAAACCAGTCCGCTGGATTGTCCGGCCAGGGAAGCGGTTGCTACTCTGGGCCGGACATTCAACGACAGGCGGCATCATGGACAGACGGCGTTTCATCGGTGGTACCGCCTTGGCAGCAACGCTGCCGTTGATCGGCCTGCAGGGCGTGGCGGCTGCGCCGCGCGGGCGCTTGTTGCCGCCAGCCTTGAGTAAAGGCGACACGGTGGGACTGGTCAGCCCGTCTTCGGCGACCAGCGACCGGCTCAGCCTGCAGCTGGCGCGCGAGGCGATGGAAGCGTTCGGGCTGAAGGTGAAGACCGGTGCGCATTACGACGCGCGCTATGGCCACCTTGCCGGCACCGATGCCGAGCGGGCCGGTGACATCAATGCGATGTTCGGTGACAAGCAGGTCAAGGCCATCGTCTGCGTGCGCGGCGGTTCCGGTGCCGCGCGCCTGCTGCCATTGCTGGACTACGAACGCATCCGCGCCAATCCCAAGATACTGCTGGGCTACTCCGACATCACCGCGCTGCACAGCGCGATCCAGGCGCGGACCGGGTTGGTGACCTTCCATGGGCAGATCGGTTCGGGGACCTGGAACCGCTTCAATGCCGACCAGTTCGACCGCCTGTTCTTCAAACGCGAACTGATGCATTACCAGAACACGGTGGTGGACGCCGACGACGAACTGGTGCCGCGAAGCAACCGCACGCTCACGCTGCGTGGCGGCGTCGCCCAGGGCGAACTGGTTGGCGGCAACCTCACCGTGCTGACGGCGCTGGCCGGTTCGCCGTACCTGCCGGACTTCACCGGCAAGATTCTGTTCCTGGAGGACGTGGAAGAGGCGCCTTACCGCATCGACCGCATGTTCAGCACGTTGAAGCTGATGGGGGCGTTGGACAAGATCGCCGGTTTCATCTTTGGCGAATGCACCGACTGCAAACCGGGTGACGGCTACGGCTCGCTGACGCTGGACCAGATATTCGATGACTACATCGTGCCGTTGAAGATTCCGGCGTACCGCGGGGCGATGATCGGCCATATCCGCGAGCAGTTCATCGTGCCGGTCGGGGGCAGGGTGGAGATGGATGCCGATGCAGGCAGCTTCCGCCTGCTGGAACCGGTATTCGCCGGCGTGTGAGTATCGATGGGCGCGGTGCTGCTGCCGCGCCCGTCTATCCGTTTACGTTTCTTCGTTTTCGGCGCTTTCTTCATCGTCTTCTTCGCCTTCATCTTCGTCCTCGAGTGACATCCACCAGCTGCCACCTGGAACGCAGGCCGGTGGCGTGTGTTCGCGGGTTTCGATGGCGTCGACATGACGCCCGGCATGGCCGCTGGCCCAATCCTTGAGCAGTTTCTCCACCGACTTGCGGCTCTGCGCGGCGATGCCGAGGTTGCGCTCCGTCTGCCAGTCGCTTTCCTTGTCCTCTTTGTGGTCGTGGCGGTGTGGTGCACCGTAGCTGCAGCGCATGCAGTAGTGGCGGATGCTGCGCGTCCAGTCCTCGGCATAGCCGATGCCGGGCGCCGTTGCCTTCAGCAGTGCATCAAGCTCGCCTTCGCTGTCGGCGCGCACGAACACGACGAAGGTCTGGAACTCCGACGGCACCAGCCGGCCCAGTTGGTTGAAAACATGCACCTCGCGCTCGCCATCGAAGCGGCTGCCGGTCGAGGCGCCATCGTGCAGCACGATGTCACCGAAACGGTGGCCACTTTCCGGTAGCGGTACGTTGAGCAGGCGCGCGCGCACCGGATCGATGCGGCGCATGAACACCGTCTCGCTGCCCTGCCACGGATTCAAGCGGACCGCAGCGACACCGAAATCGCCGTCGATGGGGCCGTCACCCTCGGGCAGGGCGATGTCACAGGCCGACCATAGCTCGCGAACGGTTTTCCATTCGCCCAAAGCGGTCGCTGCGATGGCCGCATTCCAGTGCTGGGCCTGGCTGAACTCTTCGGACAGTTCAATGGCCTGCAGGTTGTGGCGGAGCGAGACCGGCCAGTCCAGCAGGTATTTGTGCACCAGCCCCTGCATGTAGTGGTAGTACGGGTTTTCCGGAACCTGCTCCAGCAGTGCGGTGAAATCATGCGCGGCGTTGCTCAGTTCGCCTTCGTCCACGGCTGCATAGGCGCGTTCGTGCAGCTGTTGCAGTGCTTCGTCTTGCTCGGTCATCACGTTTGCTTCCATTGCGGCATCGCTGGGTTCGCCGGGCCGTCATGGCTCAGCGGATGGGGATGTACAGCTCCATTTCCGAGGCGGAATCGAACGGGTCATCGAAGCGCTGGTCGTAACGCTCCAGGTCCACGCCCTCACAGGGTTGGAACCCATGCTGGTCCAGCAGGTGATCCATGATCGCTTCGAAGCTCGCGCCGATCTGCGCGGCCGTGCCGACGTGGGTGAAGACGGCATAGCGTTGCGCCGGCACCTGGATGCGGACCATGCCTTCCGGAACTACCGCGTCCTCATCGACCTCGAAGCCGGCCACATATTGCAGCCAACCATCGGTGTGCGGAGCGCAGACGCCGTAGCTGACCGCAGGCTCGCGCTTGCCGGTGACTTCGTTTTCGCGGGGAATGAAGCGTTCCCACAGTTGGCCGAAACCGTTGTCGCCTTCGCGGAACAGGTACTCCATGCCGACGACGGTGAAGCCGGGGAGTTCGATGATGCGTGACTGCATGGTGGTGGTTCTCGAAGGTCGTCGCGTCGAGGGTGCGAGCGATGGCTGGTGTTGACGGTGTGGGGTGCGCGACGGCTCAGCTGCCGTTCTGCGCGCGGTGGTAGGCGACCAGTGCATTGGCGTGGCCATGGCCGATCTTGTGTTGTTCCTTGAGGAAAGCGACCTGTTCCATGTGCTTCTGGTCCTTCACCTTGTTCAGCAGCGCGAACCAGTGCGCGACCGGCTTTCCGTAAGTCTTCTCGATCGACGGGAAGTACGAGGCGGGGCCCTGGACTTTGTCGCTGGTGCTCATGCGCTGCTCCTGCTGGATGAGATTGGGGGAATGATCGCTGAAATGGGGTGCGCTGGCGATTCAGTCCTGCGCTTGCAGCAAGGCGGTGATCTTGGCCTTGGCGAAATGAATGAACTCCGCCAATGCCGCATCCGGCGCAGTGGTTTCGTCTGCGCCGAGATGGATTCGCCGGGCCTTCGCGACAACGGGGTGATACGAGGCAGGAATGCGTGGTAGCAGCCAGTCGACGGCAACGTCCTTGGCTGCGATGTCGCCGGTCTGCGCGCTGTACCAGATACGCGCCAGCGCGAGCACGATATTGGTTTCGTCGCCTTGCCAATCATCGGGCGTGTTCCATTGCATCAGCGTATCGGCCAGCGCCTGGATGAAATCGCTGCGTGGGACAGCGTCCAACAACGTCGTGATGTCGGGGCCGGACAGCGCGAGGCTGTGCAGACGCGCCTTGGTCAGCAGGATGGCCAGGTCGGGGTCGGTCGTGGGCGGTTCGAGTACGTCGGCAAGCACGTCCTGTCGCAGCCATTCGCCGAACTGCAGTTCGCGCCGTGCCGGGTGGCGCCAGGGCACGACTTCACCACGGGCGATGACGGTGACTTCCAATGCGCGCAGGGTGGGGTGCTGGCCGGGCGGGGCGGAGATGTTCAACAACTCGCGTTGCAGCGTGCGCAGCGTGGCTGCGTCGGGCCGTTCGGCTACGGTCACCAGCAGATCGATGTCGCTGAAGGGTTTCAGGCCGCCATCCACTGCAGAGCCGTACAGATGGATGCCGAGCAGATTGTCTGCCAGTCGCTGTTCGATGACATCACACGCGAGCGTGGCTTGTCTGGCGATGGTCTCGGGAACCTGCGTGGTCATGGCGACGGGTAATCAGCGGTGAGGGGCCGATTGTGCCGCAAACAAAACGGGCGCCGTGAGGCGCCCGTTCCTTTGCAAGCCTTCCCTCACCCCAACCCCTCTCCCGCCATGGCGGGAGAGGGGCTTGAGCAAAAGCAGATGGCTTGTCGATCAGTAGCGGTAGTGTTCCGGCTTGAACGGGCCTTCCACCGGCACGCCGATGTAGTCGGCCTGTTCCTGGGTCAGGGTGGTCAGCTTCACGCCGATCTTCTCCAGGTGCAGACGCGCCACTTCTTCATCCAGCTTCTTCGGCAGCAGGTACACCTTGTTCTCGTAGCTGTCCTTGTTCGCCCACAGGTCGATCTGCGCGAGCGTCTGGTTGGCGAACGAGTTGGACATCACGAAGCTCGGGTGGCCGGTGGCGCAGCCCAGGTTGACCAGGCGGCCTTCGGCCAGCAGGAAGATCGCGTTGCCGTTCGGGAAGATGTACTTGTCCACCTGCGGCTTGATGTTGACGTGCTGCACGCCCTTGAAGCCCACCAGCGCATCGACCTGGATCTCGTTGTCGAAGTGGCCGATGTTGCAGACGATGGCCTGGTCCTTCATCGCGCTCAGGTGCTCGATGCGGATGATGTCCTTGTTGCCGGTGGTGGTGACGTACAGGTCGGCACGGCCCAGGGTGGATTCGATGGTGTTGACCTCGAAGCCTTCCATCGCGGCCTGCAGGGCGCAGATCGGGTCGATTTCGGTGACCACGACGCGCGCGCCGTAGGCACGCAGCGAGGCGGCGCAGCCCTTGCCCACGTCACCGTAGCCGCAGACCACGGCCAGCTTGCCGGCCAGCATCACGTCCATGGCGCGCTTCAGGCCGTCGGCCAGCGACTCGCGGCAGCCGTACAGGTTGTCGAACTTGCTCTTGGTGACCGAGTCGTTGACGTTGATGGCCGGGATCAGCAGGGTACCGGCCTGGGCCAGCTGGTACAGGCGGTGCACGCCGGTGGTGGTCTCTTCGGAGACGCCCTTCCAGTCCTTCACCACGCGGCCCCAGTAACCCGGGCGCTCGGTGGCAACGCGCTTGAGCAGGTTCTTGATGACCTGTTCTTCGTGCGAGGAGGCCGGTTCGTTGACCCAGTTGCTGCCGTTCTCGAGCTCGTAGCCCTTGTGGATCAGCAGGGTGACGTCGCCGCCGTCGTCGACCACCAGCTCCGGACCGGTCAGGGTGCCGTCGGCCAGGGTGAAGGTCAGCGCGTCGAGGGTGCAGTCCCAGTATTCTTCCAGTGACTCGCCCTTCCAGGCGAACACCGGCGTGCCGGAAGCGGCGATCGCAGCGGCGGCGTGGTCCTGGGTCGAGAAGATGTTGCACGAGGCCCAGCGCACGTTGGCGCCGATGTCCTTCAGCGTTTCGATCAGCACCGCGGTCTGGATGGTCATGTGCAGCGAGCCGGTCACGCGCACGCCCTTCAGGGGCAGCTCGGCCTGGTACTTGCGGCGGATCGACATCAGGCCCGGCATCTCGTGCTCGGCGATGTCCAGTTCCTTGCGGCCCCAATCGGCCAGCGAGATATCAGCAACCTTGTAATCGCCTTCCTGCGAGAAGGTCTTGGCAGCAACGTTCATTCATAGCTCCGGTGTGGTGCGAGCAGGCTCGCGTTCGCCGGGCGCCGTTGTTGCATGAAAGCCGTCCGAGCCTGGCCGTTGTGGAGGGGGTCCACCCAACGGTCGCAGCGCCCCTCGGAACGGGCCGGTGATTATATCGCGGCGGCGGGGCAACACCCGCTGCCCAACCAAAGGCAGGGGAGATTGTCGACAGAGATTGTTAAGTTGGTCGATTGCCCCGTTGTTGAGGATTGCCATGACCCAGTTTCCCGCCCGTCGCGCCAAGCGGACCTCCGCCGTCCTGGTGCTGTGCGCCGGCCTGTTGCTGTCGGTGCCGCCGGTACTTGCGCTGACCCCGCCGCCAGCGGCAAAGGCCAGCCAGGGCGAGGGTTACCGCCTGCCTTCGGCGGCGCTGCAGGCGGTGGTGGATGCGCCGCGTGCGCCCAGCCTGTCCCTGTCGCCCCGGCGCGATCTGACCGCACTGCTGCAGACCCCTGCGCTGCCGTCCATCGCCCAGGTGGCGGCACCGGAGCTGAAGCTCGCCGGGCTGCGGATCAACCCGAAGACCGTATCCGACAGCCGTTTCTCGTTCGGCAACAAGCTGTGGCTGGTTTCCAACAGCGACGGCGCCGAGCGCCAGATCACGGGTCTGCCGCAGCCGTTGTCGGTGGCGTCGTTGGCATGGTCACCGGATCAGAAGTACCTGGCCTTCAATCAGCTGGATCCGGCCACCGGTGCCAACGAGCTGTGGTTGGTGGATGTGGAGTCCGGCAGCGCCCGCCGCGTTGCCGAAAACCTGAACAGCATCGTCGGCAACGGTTATGCCTGGTTGCCGGGCGGCGACGCGCTGCTGGTGCTGCAGCGTCCCGCCGGGCAGGGTGAGCCGCCGAAGGGTGACGGCATCCCGACCGGCCCGGCCGTGCAGGAAACCATCGCCGGTCAGGGCGTGCGCACGGTGCGTACCTACCAGGACCTGCTGAAGAACGAAGACGACGCGCGCCTGTTCGAGTACTACCTGAAGTCTCAGCCGGTTCGCGTTGCCATCAATGGCCAGGCCACGCCGATCGGTGCGCCGGGCCTGTTCCTGGGGCTGTCGTCCTCACCGGACGGCAACTACCTGCTCAGCCAGCGGGTGGAACGGCCGTTCTCCTACGCGGTGCCGGTGAGCCGTTTCCCGCGCCACATCGAAGTGCTGGATACGCAGGGCAAGGTGGTGCACACCGTTGCCAAGCTGCCGCTGGTGGATGGCCTGCCGACCGGCAACGACGCCGTGCCAACCGGCGTGCGTTCGATCGCCTGGCGCGCCGATGCGCCGGCCATGCTGGTGTGGGCGGAAGCACAGGACGGCGGTGATCCTTCGCGTGAGGCGGCCATCCGTGACGCCGTACTGGTGCAGGCCGCACCGTTTGAAAAGCCGCCGGTCACGCTGGCGCAGCTGGGCTCGCGCTATGCCGGCATCACCTGGAGCAGTGGCGACGTCGCGTTGCTGGACGAATACTGGTGGAAGACCCGCCAGGTGAAGCAGTGGAAGATCAGCCCGGACAATCCGCAGCAGGCACCGACGCTGTTGTCCGAGCGCTCCGAGGATGACCGTTACAGCGATCCGGGTGAGCCCCTGTTGCGGGCCGATGATGCAGGCCGTGTGCGCCTGCAGCTCAGCGCCGATGGTGGCAGCTACTACCGCATTGGCGATGGTGCCTCGGCGGAAGGGGATCGTCCGTTCCTGGACCGCATCGACCTGGCAAGCGGCAAGAGCGAACGTCTGTTCCACTCGCAGGCGCCGTACTACGAAATGCCGTTGACCATCATCGAAGGTGACAACGCGCGCATCCTCACCTACCGCGAATCCAACGATGTACCGGCCAATCTGTTCGCACGTGGTCTGGCCGCCGATGCCACCCCGGTCGAGCTGACGCATTTCGCGCATCCGCTGCCGCAGCTGCGCGGAGTCAAGAAAGAGCAGATCCGCTACAAGCGCAATGATGGCGTTGAACTCACCGCCGACCTGCTGCTGCCGCCCGGCTATGACCCGAAGAAGGATGGTCCGCGACCGGTGTTGATGTGGGCCTATCCGGCCGAGTTCAAATCCGCTGAAGATGCCAGCCAGGTAACCGGTTCCAAGTACCGTTTCAACGCGGTCAGCTACTGGGGGCCGCAGGCGTTCCTGGCCAAGGGCTACGTCGTGCTCAACAACCCGACCATGCCGATCATCGGCGAGGGCGATGCCGAGCCGAATGACACCTATGTCCCGCAGCTGGTCGCCAGCGCCGAGGCAGCGGTGGATGAAGTGGTCAAGCGTGGCGTGGGTGACCGCGAACGCATCGCCGTGGGCGGGCATTCCTACGGTGCCTTCATGACCGCCAACCTGCTGGCGCACACGCGCCTGTTCAAGGCCGGTATCGCCCGTTCGGGCGCCTACAACCGCACGCTGACACCGTTCGGTTTCCAGGCCGAGGAGCGCAATTACTGGCAGGCGCAGGATGTCTACCTGAAGATGTCTCCGTTCAACTATGCGGACAAGATCAAGGACCCGATCCTGTTCATCCATGGCCAGGACGACAACAACTCCGGCACGTTCCCGGTCCAGAGCGAGCGCATGTTCGCAGCGGTAAAGGGCTTGGGCGGCACCTCGCGCCTGGTGATGCTGCCCAACGAATCGCATGGCTACCGCGCACGCGAATCGATCATGACCATGCTGGCGGAGAGCGAGTCGTGGCTGGACAAATGGCTGGCCGCACCGAAGGCGGGTGAAGCAAAGAAGCGTTGATCCAAGCCTCCTCCCTTTCGCGCAGCGGAGGGGAGGGTTGGGGAAGGGGCGCTTCCGCTTCAGCAGGATCAACTGGTGCCAATGCATGTCCACAACGGGGCGATTTCGCCCCGTTGTGCTGTCCGCTTGGACAAGCGCCAGACAACATGCAAATGCAACTATCCGCAGGTTTGATGCACTGCAAAAACCAATTGTTTTTTCGGGTAGGCTTGGTCCGTTTCCGCTCTCAAGGCTTGTGCGTCGTAGATGAACGAGTACCGTAGCAGCGTAGTCTTTGCCACCCCCGACCTGCCGTTGCGCGACGATGTACGCCGCCTTGGCACCTTGGTCGGCGATCTTCTTTCCGAACAGGTTTCGCCCGACTTCCTCGATGAAGTGGAAGACGTGCGCACGGCCGCCATCGCACGCCGCGAAAGCAATGCGCCGCTGGTTACGCTGAGCACGCAGCTTGCGGGTCGTTCACCGCGTGAGGCCGAAGCCTTGGTGCGTGCATTCAGTACCTATTTCCAGGTAGTGAACATCGCCGAGCGCGTGCACCGCATCCGGCGTCGCCGTGATTACCAGCGTGCAGGCACCAAACGCCCGCAACCCGATGGTCTGCATGACGCCCTGCTTGCGCTCAAGGCGCAGGGCGTGTCGCTCGAAGAGCTTGCGCAGTGGTTGCCGCGCATCGACATCGAGCCGGTATTCACCGCGCATCCCACCGAGGCGGTGCGTCGTGCGCTGCTGGAAAAAGAACAGTTGATGGTGGCCTCGCTGGTCGACAACCTCGACGGTCAACGCACGCCTGGTGAACAGGCCGCCGATGCCGCGCGTTTCCGCATGGCACTCACCGCATCCTGGCAGACCACCGATTCCTCACCGGTACGTCCCACCGTCGATGATGAGCGCGAACATGTGGGCTTCTATCTCACCCGCGTGTTGTACCGGGTGATCCCTGTGTTCTATGAATCGCTGGAACAGGCGCTGCTTGATACCTGGGGGCGCACGCTGCCGTTGCCACGGTTGTTGCGTTTCGGTACGTGGGTGGGCGGGGACATGGACGGCAATCCCAACGTGGATGCCAGCACCATCACCGCCACGTTGAACGCGCAGCGTGCGGCAGTGCTGGAGCTGTATCTCAAGGACATGCTCGCGCTTGCCAGTCTGCTCAGTCAGTCCACCGAACTGGTCGGGGTCAGCGATGCGGTCGTGGCGCGGGTGGCCGACTATCGGCAGCTGCTGCCGGACGTGGAGTCGCGCCCGCGTCATGCCGACATGCCGTACCGCTTGCTCAATGACCGCATGCGCGCACGCCTTCAGGCCACCCTGGCCGATGCACCCGGGGCATATGCGTCACCGGAAGAATTCAGCAGCGACATCCAGCTGATCCTCGACAGCCTGGAAGCAAACAAGGGCAAGCATGCCGGCTGGTTTTCGGTGCGGCGTTTGCTGTGGCGCGTGCGTACCTTCGGTTTCCACCTGGCACGGTTGGATGTCCGCCAGGAATCAAGTGTGCATTCGCGCGCGCTGGCCGAAGTGCTGGGCGGGCAGGAAGCGTTCGACGCATTGGGTGATGCGGCGCGTGCGCAGACGCTTTCGCCCTATGCATCGGGCGAGGCGGTGCTGGCGCACGGGGCCGATGAGGTCGGCCAGCGTCTGGACAACGTATTTGGCGCACTGGCCGATGCTCGCCGCCGCCATGGTGCGGATGCGCTGGGCAGTTACATCATTTCGATGGCGCATGACCGTGGTGACGTACTTGCGGTGTTGGCGCTGGCGCGGCGTGGCGGTTTGCTGGACGCCGGCAACGCAGTGCCGCTGGATATCGCGCCGTTGTTCGAGACGGTGGACGACCTGCGGCGCGGTACCGCCACGCTGCGCGACCTGTTGGCCGATCCGGTCTATCGCGCGCATCTGACCGCACGCGACGACGTGCAGATGGTGATGCTGGGCTATTCGGACAGCGGCAAGGACGGTGGCATTGCCGCATCGCGCTGGGGGCTGCAGCAGGCGCAGGTGGAACTGCTGGAAGTGGCCAATGAATTCGGGGTGCACCTGACCTTCTTCCACGGCCGTGGGGGCTCGATCAGCCGCGGTGGCACCAAGACCACCCATGCCGTGAACGCATCGCCGCGCGGCAGCATCGACGGGCGCCTGCGCGTGACCGAACAGGGCGAGGTGATCCATCGCAAGTACGGCATCCGCGCCTTGGCGCTGCGCTCGCTGGAGCAGTCTGCCGGTGCGGTGCTGCGCGCCAGCCTGCGTCCGCGTGCGACCGAACCGCGCGAGGAGCAGTGGAAGCCGGTGATGGCGGTGGTGGCGGAGCACAGTTCACGTGCCTACCGTGCCTTTGTCGGCGATGCGGAGTTCATGAACTACTTCCGCCAGGCCACGCCGATTGATGTGATCGAGCGCATGACACTGGGCTCGCGTCCCTCGCGTCGGCTCGGCGAGAACGCTGCGCTGACCAACCTGCGTGCGATTCCATGGGTATTCGCCTGGAGCCAGGCGCGTGCGGTGATTCCCGGTTGGTTCGGGGTGGGTAGCGGCCTGCAGGCTGCGGCCGATGCCGGGCATGAGGAGCGCCTGCGCGAGATGGCGCATGACTGGCCGTTCTTCGAGACCTTCCTCGACGACATGTCGATGGTGCTGAGCAAGGGCGACATTCATATCGCCGAGCAGTTCTCGCGCTTGGCTGGCCCGCTGCATGAGCGGTTCTTTCCGTTGATCCGTGAAGAACTGGCCCTGACTGCGCATTGGGTGAAACGCTTGAGTGGCCAGCAGGAGTTGCTGGAACACGACCCGCGTCTGGCGTTGTCCATTCGTCTGCGCAATCCCTACATCGATCCGATCAGCACATTGCAGGTGGATCTGCTGCAGCGCTGGCGTGCGAGCGGACGTGAGGATGAATCACTGCTGCGCGCGCTGGTGGCCTGCGTCAATGGCGTCTCGCAGGGCGTGCAGAACACCGGCTGATCCGGCGGGCGCAGCAGTTGCATGCGCCTCGAAATCATCCGGGAGGCTCGCGATCTGGTCGTTTCAGCGCGTTCTGACCGGCCCGCGAATGTGGAGCGGGCCGAATGCTGCAGGGCTGGGGGCGTTTGCGGCTTCTCAGGTCAGCTCTGGTCTGGCGGCTTTTGCCGCGTCTGCCGGGAAATCCGCCTCGCCGGAAGGATTGCTCTTGAGCAGTTCCAGATGGCGCTGCTCCATTTCCTGCCGAAGCTGGCGGCGGATCTGGGCGGCGGCGAAGCGGCGCTTCTCGTCGCTGGTTTCCGGCTGCAACGGCGGGACCGGTGTTGGCCTGCCGTCGTCGTCCACCGCCACCATGGTGAAGAAGCAGCTGTTGGCGTGACGAACGCTGGCCTTGCGGATGTCCTCGGCCACTACCTTGATGCCGACCTCCAGCGAGGAAGTGCCGGTGTAGTTCACCGAGGCCAGGAAGGTGACCAGCTCACCGACGGCGATGGGCTGGCGGAATACGACCTGGTCCACTGACAGCGTGACCACGTAGTTGCCGGCGTAGCGGCTGGCGCAGGCATAGGCCACCTGATCGAGCAGGCGCAGTACCGCGCCGCCATGGACTTTGCCGGAGAAGTTGGCCATCTCCGGGGTCATCAATACGGTCATCGACAACTGGTGGGATTTGGGTTCGGACATGACGGCACCTCACGACAGGAATCGAAGGCTACTCCAGCAGGGAAGAGCCGGACAGCCCGACAGCGGGAATGATGCGTCTCCCTTGCCGCCTTGCGGGTGAAGGCCTGTGGCCTGCGCGGGAACCGAACGCCCGAACCACATGCGCTCGGTATGCGGGAGAGGGGGCTTGAGCGGTTGTCCCGCGCGGTTACTGGAAGTTGTAGCGCACCACATGGAAGAACACCGGGGCGGAGAACACCACCGAATCCAGTCGATCCAGGATGCCGCCATGGCCTTCGATCATCTCGCCCCAATCCTTGGCGCCGAGGCTGCGCTTGACCGCAGACAGCGCCAGTCCGCCCAGGAACCCGCAGATCACGATCAGCAACGACAGCGCGGCCGACTGCAGCGGGGTGAACGGAGTGATCCAGTACAGGGCAGCGCCCACTCCGGTTGCGGCCAGCCCGCCGCCAACCAGTCCTTCGACCGTCTTGGAGGGGCTTACCAGCGGTGCCAGCAGATGCTTGCCGAACAACTTACCGAACACGTACTGCAGCACGTCACTCAGCTGCACGACCAGCAGCAGGTAGAACAGCAGCATCAGGTTCTGGCCTTCATAGCCGGGGATGCGCAGCAGCATCAGCGCCGGTGCGTGGCTCAGGCAGAACACGGTGAGCATCACGCCCCACTGGATCTTGGTGTTGCGCTCCAGGAAGTTCTCGGTGTCGCCGGACAGTGCGGAAATCGCCGGCAACGCAAGGAAGCCATAGACCGGGATGCACATCACGAACAGGCCGTACCAGTCGATGCCGATCAGCCAGTACTGCAGTGGAATGGCAATGTAGAAACACAGGCACAGCGCCAGGTGGTCACCGCGCCGCGTCGGCGTGAGCGAGATGAACTCACGCAGCGCGAAGAACGAAAGCAGGCCGAAGAACACCAGCGTGGCGATCTTGCCCATCAGGAAACAGACCAGCAGCACGCCGGCCATCACCCACCACGCGCGGATGCGCGCGTTGAGGTTGTCGACCACCGAGCCGGGTTTGATGCGGCCAAGGATGAAGCCGATCACGCTGGCCAGCACCAGCACGCCAATCACGCCGCCGATCATCCACCAGAACTTCGGCGGCGCGCGGTCGATGGCCTGCTGCAGGAAGCTGCCAAGTGGCAGGTGTTGGAACACGTTGTTCATGCCAGATCCACCACGGCTTGCCGGGCGCGTTCCAGGAACTGCACCTTGTCTTCATCGGCGATACGGTTGAGCGGGGCGCCGAAACGCACCGTGCACACCAGCGGCACCGGCACCATGCTGCCCTTGGGCAGGGCGCGGCGCGCGTTGTCCAGGTGCACCGCCACCAGTTCCACATGCGGATAACGCTGCGCCAGATGGAACAGGCCTGCCTTGAAGGGCAGCAGCAGTTCCTCGTGATTGCGCGTGCCTTCGGGGAACAGGATCAGCGAATCACCAGCGTCCAGCGCGTCGTACAAGGGTTGCAGCGGGTCGCCTTCGCATTTGTTCCGGTCACGCTCGATCAGCACCGCATTGAACCCCTTGTTGGCGATGACCTTGCGGATTCCCTTGCTCCAGTAGTCGCGTGCGGCGACCGGGCGGGTGTGTTCGCGCAGCGCAGGCGGCAGTGCCGACCACAGTGCCACCGTATCCAGATGGCTGGAATGGTTGGCGAAGTAGATGCGTTGCGTATCGGTGGGACGGCTGCCGACCCAGCGCGGATAGGCACCGATGAACACCTTGACCGCCGCGACCAGGAGGCGCGAGAGCATCAGGAACGCACCTTGAGCTGGGCGGCGATGGCGCG
>NZ_LDJI01000051.1 GCF_001431415.1 Stenotrophomonas humi
GTCGACGCACCGCCGCCGCCGCCGCCACCGCCGCCGCCGCCGCCGCCGCAGGACACACCGCCGCCGCCGGTCAAGAACCTGTCGCCGCCGAAGCCCTCGCCGCTGCCGCCGCCGCCGGAAGCCCCGGTGATCGACGTGCCGGAGCCGCGTCCCAATGACGTGGTAACCCCGCCGTCGCCGCCGTCGCCGCCGTCACCGCCGGTCGATATCCAGGCCAGCGTGGACATCTCGTCCAAGGCTATGAACCCGCCACGTTACCCGCCGGCCGCATTCCGCGCAGGTATTCAGGGTGAGGTCATCCTGATCATTGATGTCGATGCCAACGGCAACGTCACCAATGTTTCCGTCGAGAAGTCCAGCCGCAACCGCGACCTCGACCGAGCTGCTATGGAAGCGGCGCGTAAGTGGAAGTTCAACCCCGCCCAGAGCGGTGGGTCCAAGGCGGCTGGTCGCGTCCGCGTCCCGGTCAACTTTGCGCTGAGCTGATAGGCGTGGCGGCCCTTGCGGTCGCCCACCCAACAGTTCGACATTAGCAACACTCTTCAACACCACACACAACAAAGGTAAGCGTCATGCTGCAGGAAATTTTCATCGCCGCCGCTGCCGGGGGCAACGCAAACAACGCGCTCTCGCAGATGGGCTTCGAGCATCTGATCCACGAAATGACCTCCAAGCCGGGCGACTTCGCCGTCTCCTGGGTCGTGCTGATCACCCTGGTGGCGATGTCGGCAATGTCCTGGTACTGGACTGTCATCAACATCTTCCGCACCACCCGCCTGAAGTCGGCCGCTGATCGCGTGCCGGGCCTGTTCTGGGATGCCCCGAACGCCCAGGACGCCATCCGCGCCATGGAAGAACAGCCCGCTTCGGAGCCGTTCTCGAAGATCGCTCTGGACGCTGCCCAGGCCGCTGCCCACCACCAGCAGGCTGGTGCCGGCGAAACCCTGAGCCGTTCGGAATTCGTTGATCGCGCCCTGCGTCAGGCCGTGACCCGCGAATCGAACCGTCTGCAGGGCGGCATGATCCTTCTGGCCACCGTCGGTGCAACCGCTCCGTTCGTGGGTCTGCTGGGTACCGTGTGGGGCATCTACGGCGCGCTGATCAAGATCGGTGCAACCGGTTCTGCCTCGATCGACGCCGTTGCCGGCCCGGTGGGTGAAGCACTGATCATGACCGCCATCGGTCTGTTCGTGGCTATCCCGGCCGTGTTCGCCTTCAACTTCTTCAGCAAGATCAACAGCGCCACGATCAGCAAGTTCGATACGTTCGCTCACGACCTGCACGACTTCTTCGCCACTGGCTCGCGCGTTCGCTAAGCCAGTAAGCCGAGCAGTCATCGCAACGATATAGACGGAGCCCGTTATGGCTTTCAGTAGTGGCAACAGCAGCGGCCCGATGGCCGACATCAACGTGACGCCCCTTGTGGACGTGATGTTGGTGCTGCTGATCATCTTCATCATCACGGCTCCCCTGATGTCCCACAAGGTCAAGGTGGAGTTGCCCGAGGCCAACCTGATTCAGAATCCGGAAGATGCTGAAAAGCGTCCGAATCCGATCACGGTTGCCGTCAAGGAAGACGGGACGCTCTACTGGAACGACGAGAAGGTCTCCAAGGAGACCTTGGAATCGCGTTTCGCCACCGCTGCCCAGCAGACGCCGCAGCCGCCGCTGAATCTTCGTGGTGACAAGACCACCAAGATGAGCGTGATCAACGAAGTAACGAAGATCGCGCAGGGTCAGGGCATGTTGGACGTCGGTTTCGTTGCCACCAAAGTAAAGGGGCAATAAGCGATGGCATTCAGTAGTGGTGGTAACAAGGGCCCAATGGCCGACATCAACGTCACGCCCCTCGTGGACGTGATGCTGGTGCTGCTGATCATCTTCATCGTGACCGCGCCGATCATGACGTACCCGATCGCCGTGGATCTGCCGCAGCGGGTCATCAACCCGCCGCCGCAGTTGCGCGAGCCGCCGCCGCCGATTGATCTGCGTGTGGATGCGAGCAACCAGGTTTACTGGAACAACAGTCCGGTGAACGTGGGCGACCTGCAGCAGAAGATGGAAGAAGAAGTACAGAAGGATCCGACCAACCAGCCGGAACTTCGCATCGAAGCCAGCCCGGATTCGGAGTACGACGTCATGGCCAAGATTCTGGCCCAGGCGAAAAATGCTCAGATGAAGAAGATCGGTTTCGTGCAGTGACGTAACACCAAGTCATGACGCGACTGGAAGGCGCCTCCGTTACTCGGAGGCGTCTTTTTTTGTGCGTTTTTGAGGGCGAACGAAGTGGCTTGAGCAGCTTGTGGCGGTTGCCGGCGCGGCTGTGATCGCCATGGATCATCACGTTGTGGTGCTTCTTTCCTGCGCTTGCAAAGCGTGGAATGCGACCGGTGTGCGGTGGCTGGCGGAGCCGTGCGAAGCCGATCTTTGAAGGTGATGCGTGCCGGTGCGATGAAGGTGGAATGCAGACAGGGCGAGGAGCGGTTCTGCTGAGATGGAAGTAGCCAAAACGCATAGCCCTACCCCGTTGTCATTTCATCGAGAAGTCCGTCGCCGTGCATGGCTCGACGCAACGCAACAAGTGCTGTTTGCAGGGCTGTGGACAAGTTGGTTGATGCGAGCACTTGACCTGCATCGGCGGCATCGAAAAATGGCGCGGGAAGCGACGTTCCGGGTGCGCTGCGCTTGGCCGGGCCATGGATTTCCAGCTGGGTATGAATCCGCGGTTGGCCTGAAACGGTTTTCTCGGAAAGCAGGAGAATGCGCGCGGCATTTATCCACAGGTGTTTCGCTTATCCACAGCTGATCGAACGCACGCGGTTCGCGCGCGAGTGTTGCGCGCTGCCATGCATCCGCGCAGGACCACGCGCACCCACGTTGCTCAGGCAGAAGCGCTGGCGCCCTGCCCGGCTGCCTTGCTCAGCTTGCCGGGCTGTCAGCCTGGGTGATGAGTTTCAGATATTCGGTGACGGTGGTTTCCAAGCCGTCATACAGCGCTTCGCCGATCAGGGCGTGGCCGATGGACACTTCCAGGACGTCGGGAACGTGTGACAGGAAGTGGTAGAGATTGGCCTGTGACAGATCGTGGCCGGCGTTGACGCCCAGACCAGCCGCCTGCGCGCGGCGTGCGGCGGTGACGAACGGGGCCGGCGCTTGTTCCACGTTGCCGTTGGCGAAGGTTTCGGCATACGGGCCTGTGTACAACTCGACGCGGTCTGCGCCGAGTGCGGCCGCTTGTGCGATGTCGGGATTGCCGGCATCGACGAACAGGCTGACACGGCAGCCGTAACTCTTCAATTCCGCGATCAATGGGCGCAGACGTTCGCCATCGCGGGCGAAATCAAACCCGTGGTCGGAGGTCAGCTGGCCATCGCCATCGGGTACCAGCGTGGCCTGCGCCGGACGGGTCTGCTCGCACAGTTGCAGCAGGCCGGGGTAGCCCTCGCGCGGCGGCGCGAACGGGTTGCCTTCGATATTGAACTCCACGCCGTGCTGGCGGGTGAGTTCGGACAACGCGAACACATCGTCTGCCCGGATATGACGCTGATCCGGGCGCGGGTGCACGGTGATGCCGTGGGCGCCTGCGCGCAGGCAGGTCATCGCTGCACGCACGACATCCGGATCGGTGCCGCCGCGCGAGTTGCGCAGCACGGCGACCTTGTTGACGTTGACGCTGAGGCTGGTCATGGCTGTGCCGGGTCGTTCTTGCTGGTCGGGGTTTCCTGCACGTGTTGCTGCGGTGCGTTCTGGCTGCGGAGTTGATCACGCAGCGCCTGCAGTTCGGCAGGATGCAACGGCCGCGGTGCATCGCCGACGACACCGCCTACACGGGCGGCGAACAGGCCTTTTATCCACAGCACCGCGAACAACAGCGAAGCGAACAGCGACAGCACCAGCAACCACATCTGCGTTGTCGAAATGGCGAGCACGAACGCGCCGAGCGCGAGCAGCAGAAACAGCCAATACATGGACACGATCTCCCCGTAGAGGGCTGCAGTGTAACGGCGCCGGGCGCTGCTGTTCCACGTGTCATGCCACCTTTTCGAGGTGATCTGGACACCGATGCATGGCTGTATCCAGGCTTGTGCCGTCTGCCTGCCGAACCGCTACCGCTGGTCGGCGACGGCTGTGTATAACTTCATCCATCCGCCTTGGGGCGAGGCGCAACGGTGGCGGGAGGAGCCTGGCCAGGACGGGGCTGAAGGGAGTCGGGAGGCCGGTCGCAGCAAAGGGGAAATCTTCCCGATCTTCCCTGTCGGCGCGCCGCACTCCGAGCCCCGCACCTCGGACACCTAGAAGCCAGCCAGCTGTGCGGTCGGCAAGGCGGGCGACCTCGACAGAGTGCTGCAATGGCCAAGCACCGTGCATGTCAGGTGCTCCCAGAGGGGCACCTGGGCTGCAGCGCGGAGACGAGCTGTGGATAACACTGCTTTGCGGACCCGATGTGGAGGACGTTCCTGCTTGAGAAGTTGTCCACAGGAGGCTGTGGGTATTTTCAGAGCACAGCGACGGATCGAGGAACAGGCTGCTGCAACCTGTCTTTCCCGCCGTGCTTCAGAACGGAGCGACAGCGCCTCCAGCGTGACGGTGCGGAGTAAACGCCTGCCTGGCAGTTGTCCACAGAGGGATGTGGATATCTTCCACTGTGCGCCGCATGCCACCGTTGTTTGGGTTGCTGGGGACTTCGTGCGGATACCGCCCGGAGCTGGCGCCGGAAGAAAACATCCATGCTGCCGAGGCCAGCCAGTTGTCCACAGGCTGCTGTGGATATCCACGATGCAGCGCATGCGTGGGATGGCGGCCCGATTGGCACGAAAACTTGTCCACAGATGATTGTGGACAACTGAATGCTGCCAGGTTGGCGAATTGGATCAGAGCAACGGCGACGCCAGGCGGGCGAAGGCCTCGGGCAGGCGTTCACGCCACATCGAGCGATGACGGTTCAGCCGCACCTCGGTGGCGCTGTTGAACTCCTCACGCAGGATGGCCTCGAGCTCCGAAGTCAGCTTGCGGTCGTTGTACATCATCGACAGTTCGAAATTGAGGCGGAAGCTACGGTGATCGAAGTTGGCGGTGCCGACGATGCAGGTGCGGTCATCGGCGATGAACGCCTTGCTATGCAGCATGCGCGGGCCGTATTCGTAGATGCGCACGCCGGCTTCCAGCAGCTCGTCGAAATACGAGCGCGCGGCCAGGGTGACGAACCTGGAATCACTCTGCTTGGGCACCATCAGCCGTGTGTCCAGCCCACCCAGCGCGGCCGAGGTCAGCGCCATGCGTGCGGCTTCGCCAGGCACGAAGTACGGAGTCACCAGCCACACCCGCCGCTTGGCCTCCTGGATGGCGGCCACATGCAGGCGATGGATGGCTTCCCATGCCGAATCCGGCCCGGAAATCAGCACCTGCGCCTGGATGTTGCCCTGGCTGCGGGTGGGAACATTGGGCGGGAACAGGTCGTTGCGCTGGAACGCGCTGTCGGTCTGCCCGGTGGCGTAGATCCAGTCCTCCAGGAACACCAGCTGCAGGCTGTGCACGACATGGCCGCGGATACGCATGTGCAGGTCGCGGTAGGCGTTGTGGTTGCGACTGTCGTCCTCCTCGTCGGTGACGTTGATGCCGCCGGTGAAGGCTACCTCGCCGTCCACCACCACCAGCTTGCGGTGGGTGCGCAGGTTCAACCAGGGCCGCTTGAACGGCTTGAGCAGCTGCCGCGGATGGAACCAGGCCACTTCGCCACCAGCCTCCAGCAGCGGCTGCAGGAACGTTTTGCGGATGCGCGAGGAACCCACCGCATCGAGCAGCAGCCGTACCTTCACCCCGGCCCGCGCACGCTCCACCAGCGCATCGCGCATGGCGGTGCCGGCGTGGTCTGGCTCGAAGATGTAGTACTCCAGGTTCACGTGGCGCCGTGCCTGGCCGATGGCGGCGATGATGGCCGCATAGGTGGCCGCACCATCCACCAACCAGTCCACATCGGTGGCGGTGCTGGGTGCCAGCCCGGTGGTGGCCTGGCCCACTCTAGCCAGCTCGGTGCAGCGGTCATCGGGCGGACACAGGGTTTCGTAGGTGCTCATGCCCTCGCGGGAGCGGCCACGGCGCAGGCGCTGCCGCACGATTTTCTGTGGCCCGAACACGTAGAACACGAACAGGCCGATATAGGGCAATGCCGCCAGCGACAGGATCCAGCTGAGCGTGGCCACCGGCTCGCGCTTCTGCAGCACGATGTAACAGGCCAGCACCAGCAGATAAGCGACATAGGCAGCGGCCAGGATCTGGGCCAGATGGGGAATGTCGGAGAGGGTGGTCCAGAGGACGTGCAGGGCTTCGCGCATCCGCCGATTCTAGCCATGCCCGGTGACGAAGCGTGCGGGGGATAAGCGTGTGGACAACTTTTCCGGGGCAGCGTTGTCGGGCACTGCCGGTGCTGAGCAGCGGGTCGGGACGCAGTGGCTGCGGCAAGCTCAAGGCCGGCTGAAGCCGATTCCCGCTGAATACGGCCCGTCGCGGCATCTGCGACCAGCGCGCGGTAGCGTAGGCGAATGCCTACACCGATCAAGGGCCGCGGTGCCTCCAGTCACCTCGCCGGCCGTTTTGAAACCCAGATAGCCGAAGCCGTCCATGACGGTTGGTCGGTGGACGAGAGCGAGGAATTTGCCGAGCCCCGCCTGCGTACCGACGTGCGCCCGGAAACCGCGCGCAGCATCATCAGCCGCAACAACTCGCCGGACGTGGGCTTCAGCCAGTCGGTCAATCCCTATCGGGGCTGCGAGCATGGCTGTTCGTACTGTTTTGCGCGCCCTACGCACGCCTACCTGAACCTGTCGCCGGGGCTGGATTTCGAAACCAAGATCTTCGCCAAGACCAACGCCGCCGAGGTACTGCGTCGCGAACTGGCCAAACCGGGCTACGTGCCGCAGCCGATCGCGCTGGGCATCAACACCGATGCCTACCAGCCGATCGAACGCAAGCTGGGCATCACCCGTCAGTTGATCGAAGTGATGCAGGAAACCCGGCATCCGTTTTCGCTGATCACCAAGAATGCGTTGGTTGAACGCGACATCGACCTGCTGGCACCGCTGGCCGAACAGCAACTGGTGAGCGTGCACTTCTCGGTGACCTCGCTGGACTCGCACCTGTCGGCAAAGCTGGAACCGCGTGCGTCCGCACCGCATGCCCGCCTGCGCGCGATGCGCCGGCTGAGTGATGCAGGCATTCCAGTCGGGGTGATGGTGGCGCCGGTGATTCCGTGGATCAATGACGCGGAACTGGAAGCGGTGCTGGAAGCATCGCGCGATGCCGGTGCCAGCAGCGCCGGTTACGTGCTGCTGCGCCTGCCGTATGAAGTGGCGCCGCTGTTCCGCGATTGGTTGCAGGCACATTATCCACAGCGCGCCGAGCACGTGATGAGCACCATCAATCAGCTGCGTGGCGGCAAGGATTACGACAGCCAGTTCGGCAAGCGCATGCGTGGCGAAGGTGTGTATGCAGAGCTGTTGGCCAACCGCTTCAAGCTCGCCAGCAAGCGGCTGGGGTTCAATGCATCCCGCCAGCAATGGCCCTGGTTGGATTGCAGCAAGTTCGTCGCACCGCTGCCGCCGAAGAAGCCGTCGCTGCAGGGCGAGTTGTTCTAGCGACTATGGAAGTGCCGAGCGGTTCCCGGCATTGATCCTCACGCACAGCTTCAGCGGAGCGAGGCTCCGTTCCACCGGCGTTGCTGTTGCTCAGGATGCGAGCCTCATCTGTGCCACGCAGAGGCTGCCCGGCCACTGTGCCAGGTGTCCTTGGGACTTCTGCGTGTAGATCCCGGTTAGCAGGACGTGGGCTTCTCCGTCGAAAAAGGGAGAAATGCCGTCTACCCATATGCCTTGGCTGAAGTCAGCCGTGTACGGGTCGACGCCGGCATGCTGATACAGCGCCGAGTGCTCAAAGACCGGACGGTAATAGCCCGAAACGGTGACCGCCCTGCCCTCATACCTGTGCCCATTGCTGATCAGTTCGCCCAGGTCAACGGATTGAGGAACGCCGATGTGACGCTCGCAGAAACTGTTCACCGTGGGTACCGCAGATTCTGAAACCGCAGTGGATGAGGGGCAGCTGCAGGCAGGCAACAGCAGGAACAACGCGGAGAGCAATGCGGCTTTCATGTCCTGCCTCACCCCGCTGTCTGGCCATACAACCGCTGCGCCGACTGGAACAGAATCCAACTCGTCGCGATGAACTTGTCCCCAGCTTGCGGGCGATTGCCGCGATGGGTGTGGGTGAACGCAGTCGGTGCGATCAACAGGCTGCCGGTGCGTGGCGCCACCTTGCGCTGCTGGAACAGGAATTCGGTTTCGCCTTCGTTGAAGTCGTCGTTGAGGTACAGCGTCCACAGCAGATGGCGGTGCAGGGTTTCGCCGCCGGGATCACGCGGGAACAGCTCGCAGTGCCAATACGGATAGCCGCCCTCGCCTGCCGCATACCACTGCAGGTTGATCGCACCGGGGCGCAGGCAGGTACGCGCCAGTTCGACCAGCGCGGCGTCGTCCATGCCGGGGAAATCGTCTGCGGCCAGTCGCCGTGGCTGGCCGTCGCTGGCTTCGACCTGCAGCATCAGCGGCGAAATCAGAACCTGTGGATAACGCCGTAGATAACGCAGCAGTCCGGAGAACACCGCCTGTTGCAGACGTTGTTCGACCTCAAGCCATTGCGCATTGCCACTGATGCGCAGGTCGCGGCTGCGCTTGAGCTCCGGATGTACGCCGCCGCCGACCTGGCCCGGCTGCAGCTGCGTGCTCTGCTGCATGCGCTGCACGATGGCCGCGCAGTCTGCACTGGACAGTGCCGCGTCGTAGACCTCGATGAAATCCACTGCGCTCATGGGGCGGCTTCGGCCAGACGTGAGGAATGCGAGGCCACCATCTGCCAGTGCCCGTCGCGCTGCACCCACACGCGGGTGAAGCGGAAGCGGCCTTCCCAGGGTTTGCCGTCGCTGACTGCCGCCTGCACGCTGGTGCCGGTGATCACCGCGGTGTCGCCATAACGGCGGACCTGCACGTCTTCGTTGTCGATGCGGGTATTGCGACGCTGGCGCGTGGCCAGCTCCTGCAGGTAGTCGGCCTTGTGCTGGATGCGGCCATCGGAATGGGTGAGCAGCCAGTCGTCGGCGAGCAACGGTGCCAAGGCCTGTGCGTCGCCATGCAGGCGCAGGCGGTTCCAGTCGGTGTCGGCTTGTTCCAGTGTCGGTGGGCTTTGCGCCCAGCCCATGCAGGGAGCCAGCAACAGCAGTACGGCGGTCAGCAGGCGCATTGGCAGGCACTCCCGGGAACTGCCGCCGATGGTGGCGCGAATGGCGCCGGCTGTGTAGTGCCGTGTTGAGCTTGACGGGCAACTGAGAAGCGAAGAGCGCCCTCACCCCAACCCCTCTCCCGCCACAGCGGGAGAGGGGCTTAAGCCGAAGCCGAAGCAGAAGCCCAAGCCAAAGCCGAAGCCGAAGCCGAAGCCGAAGCCGAAGCGATCAGGCTTTGGCGTCGTGCTCGCGGTGGTAGCGGGTCGCTTCAGCCACTTCGTTCTTCGAGCCGAGGAACACCGGCACGCGCTGGTGCAGCTGGTCCGGGGCGATGTCGAGGATGCGCTCGCGGCCGTTGGTGGCGGCGCCACCGGCCTGCTCGACCAGCAGCGACATCGGGTTGGCTTCGTACATCAGGCGCAGCTTGCCGGCCTTGGACGGATCCTTCTTGTCCCATGGATAGATGAAGATGCCACCGCGGGTCAGGATGCGGTGCACGTCGGCCACCATCGAGGCGATCCAGCGCATGTTGAAGTTCTTGCCACGCGCGCCTTCCTTGCCGGCCAGCAGATCGGCCACATAGCCCTGCATCGGCGCTTCCCAGTGGCGCTGGTTGGACATGTTGATGGCGAACTCCTGGGTGTCCGCCGGCACCTGCATGCCGCGCTGGGTCAGCACGAACTCGCCGGTTTCACGGTCCAGGGTGAAGGCATGGGTGCCGTGGCCCACGGTCAGCACCAGCATCGTGCTCGGCCCGTAGATGCAGTAACCGGCCGCCACCTGCTGGGTGCCGGCCTGCAGGAAGTGTTCATCCCCAGGCTTATCCACACCCTTGGGCGCACGCAGCACCGAGAAAATGGTGCCCACCGAGACGTTGACGTCGATGTTGGAGCTGCCATCCAGCGGATCGAACAGCAGCAGGAAATCACCCTGTGGATATTCCGACGGCACCAGCTGGCTGTGGTCCATCTCCTCCGAGGCGCAGGCGGCAAGATGACCACCCCAGGCGTTGGCTTCGAGCAGGATCTCATTGGAGATCACGTCCAGTTTCTTCTGCGCCTCGCCCTGCACGTTGCCGGTGCCGGCATCGCCCAGCACGCCGCCGAGGGCGCCCTTGCTCACTGCGATCGAGATGCTGGTGCAGGCGCGCGCCACCACCGCCACCAACTGGCGCAGATCGGCGTTGATGCGCTGGGCGTGCTGTTCTTCGATCAGAAAACGGGTGAGCGACGTACGGGACATGGACGGGAGCTACCTTCAGACGAAAGGGGCGCTATTGTCGCGGGTTGTCCGTTTTTTTACGAGGCGATGACCTTGGGTTGTCCTGTTAGGGACAGGATTGGTCATGGGAGTTTGCGGTGCTGTTGGCGCGTGGCGTGGTTTTTATCCACAGGCGTGCCAGCGTTGATCGGGGAAGCGAAGCACACCGGGGCTGCTGCTGTGGATAACTCATGTGGCTTGGATGGACAAGGCTGGGCCTGCCTGGCGTTCCGGGCGCACTGTGCTGACCCGAACGATGGCAAGGTGATCTGGGAGCGCGGCGAAAGGGATATCCACAGCGGGCTGTGGATAAAAGCCAGGTACTGAATCCTCCCGGCCCTCCCCTTCGCCTACGGCGCAAGGCTGCGGCGCTTCTGTCGTGTTATCCACAACCTCATCCCGCAGACCCGATTCCAAACCCCCAAAACACAGAAGCCCGGGTTTCCCCGGGCCTCTGTTTACATCGACGCTACGACCAATCAGCCGCGGCTGACGTCGTAGACGGCCTTGGCGACGTAGTCCAGGTTCTTCTGGCTCAGCGCGGCCACGCAGATGCGGCCAGTGCCGACGGCGTAGATGCCGTAATCGTCACGCAGCGTGTCCACCTGGGCCTTGCTCAGGCCGGAGTAGGAGAACATGCCGGCCTGCTGCTGGATGAAGCCGAATTCCGGCGCGCCCAGGGCGGCCAGCTTCTGCACCATGCCGGCACGCAGGGCGTGAATGCGCTCGCGCATTTCGGTCAGCTCGGCTTCCCACACGCCACGCAGCTCAGCGCTGCCCAGCACGCCGGCCACCAGGGCCGCGCCATGGGTGGATGGGCTGGAGTAGATGGTGCGGATGATGCGCTTGACCTGCGACTGCACGGCCTTGGTCGACGCCGCATCCGGGCCCACCACCGACAACGCACCGACGCGCTCGCCGTACAGCGAGAACGACTTGGAGTACGAATTGGCGACGATGAAGCTGTCGATGCCGGCCTCGGCAATGATGCGCACGGCCTGACCGTCCTGCGCGATGCCCTTGTCGAAGCCCTGGTAGGCCATGTCGATGAAGGGGAACAGCTGGCGGTCCTTCAGCAGCGCGGCAACCTGCTTCCACTGCTCGGTGCTCAGGTCGGCGCCGGTCGGGTTGTGGCAGCAGGCGTGCAGCAGCACGACCGAGCCGGGCTGCAGCTTCTGCAGATCGGCCAGCATGCCGGCGAAGTTCAGCCCGTGGCTGGCGTCGTCGTAATAGGTGTAATCGACCACGTCAAAACCGGCGGCACCGAATACGGCGCGGTGGTTTTCCCAGCTGGGGTTGCTGATGGCGATGGTGGCGTGCGGCAGCAGGCGCTTGAGCAGGTCGGCACCGATGCGCAGTGCGCCACTGCCGCCGATGGTCTGCGAGGTGGCAACGCGGCCAGCGGCCAGCAGGTCCGAACCCTCGCCGAACACCAGCTTCTGGGTGGCCAGGGTGTAGGCCGGCAGGCCGTCGATGGGCAGGTAACCGCGCGGCTTGCCCTCGGCCACCAACTGCTGCTCGTACTGTTTGACGGCGCGCAGCAGCGGAATACGGCCGCTCTCGTCGTAGTAGATGCCAACGCCAAGATTGACCTTGGTCGGGCGGCTGTCAGCGTTGTAAGCCTCGGTCAGACCCAGAATCGGGTCGCCAGGAACCTGTTCGACGTTTGCAAAGAAGGACACGGCGGTACTCGTATCAGTGGCGGGGAGTGGGGGTGTTCGGCGCGGAAGGTACAAGCGGCGGCCAGAACCGCAACATCGTAGCAGGGCTGGACGCCGCTGGCCGCAGGGGTTTCAGGTGGAACTTCGCCCGCCCGCCCGATGCGGCTGGCACGCCGTTTCGGCGATCATGGCGCGATGGGACCATGTAAACGCTTTTTCGCTGTTTTCGGCTTGCTGCTGGGCCTGCCCACGCAGGCCGCCGAGCCAGTGCCTGTCACGCTGGGCACCGTGCAGGTGCAGGTCGCCAAGGTGCACGCGGTGGCCGATTTCGACCTGCCCGCTTCCACCACCACGGTGGATACCGACGGCAACGGCCGGGGTGCGCTGATATCCGAGGCGCTGGGTGGTGTGCCGGGGCTACTGGCACGTGAACGGCAGAATTTCGCGCAGGATACGCAGCTGTCGATACGCGGATTTGGTGCGCGTTCCACCTTCGGCGTGCGCGGCGTGCGCCTGCTGGTGGATGGGGTTCCGGCGACGATGCCTGACGGGCAGGGCCAGCTGTCGCATTTCAACCTGCTCGGTGCCGAGCGTATCGAGGTGCTGCGCGGGCCGTTCTCGGCGTTGTACGGCAACTCTTCTGGTGGCGTACTGCAGTTATGGAGCGCTGACGGCCAGCGCGGCGATCCGTGGCGGTTGCGCAGCAGCTACGGCAGCAACAACAGCATCAGCACCGGTGTGCAGCTCAAGGGCCAGGCAGCGGCCATGCACTACAACGTGGCGGCCAACCACTTCCGCACCGATGGCTGGCGCGACCACAGCGCGGCACGGCGCGAGTCGCTCACGGCCCGCCTGGGTTTCGACCTTGCACCGGGCCAGCGTCTGGATCTGTTGATCAACGCATTTGATGCGCCACATGCGCAGGACCCGCTGGGCCTGAGCCGCGAGCAGGTGCGCGCCAACCCGCATCAGGCCACTGCCGTTGCCGGCCAGTACAACACCCGCAAATCGGTGCGGCAGGCGCAGGCCGGCGCGGTCTACACGCTCGACCGCGAGCGCCAGACCTGGCGCCTGATGGGCTACGCCGGGCAGCGCGCGGTCGAGCAGTTCCTGGCGATTCCGCCGGGGCCGCAGAACAGCCCGCTGCATTCCGGTGGCGTGATCGACCTGGACAGCGATTACGGTGGCATCGACGCGCGCTGGGCCTGGCACGGCGCGTTGGCCGGCAAACCGCTGGAACTGGTGATGGGGGCCAATGCCGACCGCCAGCGGCAGGATCGCACCGGCTACGAGAACTTCGTCGGCGACACGTTGGGCATCAAGGGCCGCCTGCGTCGCGATCAGCGCGACCGGGTGGAGAACATCGACCAGTTCGTGCAGGCCTGGTGGCAGTTCAGCCCGCGCTGGTCGGCGCTGGTGGGCGCGCGGCACAGCCAGGTGCGGTTCCGCTCCGACGACCGCTACATCACCCCCGGCAACCCGGATGACAGCGGGCGCCGCGACTATTCGGCGACCACGCCGGTGGCCGGCCTGGTGTTCCGCGCCAATGACGACCTGCGCCTTTACGCCTCGGCCGGACGCGGCTTTGAAACCCCTACCTTCAACGAGCTGGGTTACCGCGCCGACGGTGGTGCCGGGCTGGCGCTGGATCTGTCACCGGCACTGAGCCGCAACTACGAGCTGGGCGGCAAATGGCGGGCGCAGAACGGTGCGCGGCTGGAGCTGGCGCTGTTCCGGGCTGACACCGACGATGAACTGGCCGTGGCCCGCAACAGCGGTGGCCGCAGCAGCTTCCGCAACATCGGCGCCACCCGCCGCCAGGGCGTGGAACTGGGTTGGTGGCAACCGCTGCCCAACGACCAGCACCTGCAGCTGGCGTGGACCTGGCTGCAGGCCACGGTGCGCGAGGGCTACCTGACCTGCACCGGCCTGCCCGCCCCCTGTACCGTGCCGCTCAACCCGGTTGCGCCTGGCACACGCCTGCCGGGTGTACCGCGACAACAGCTGAGCGCGCGCTGGCAATGGCAGCCGGGGGCCTGGCAATGGGCGGCCGAAATGGTGGCCGCCAGCGACATCGGCGTCAGTGACCTGGGCGATACCCGCGCACCCGGCTATGGACTGCTGAACCTGGAAGTGGCGCGCGAATGGAACACCGCACGCGGCCCGCTGCGGTTGTTTGCGCGTGTGGATAACCTGCTGGACCAGCGCTACATCGGTTCGGTCATCGTCAACGACGGCAACCAGCGCTACTACGAGCCGGGTCCGGATCGGGCGTATTCGGCCGGATTGCAGTGGGCGTGGTAACGGGCCAATGGACGGTAGCGAGGCGTGAGTGATGAGCGAAGGCAATGCCTCCTCTTCTCGTTTTCCGCACAGCACGGCAAGGGGTTTCACCGTTGTGTAACGGACGTATCACAGGCAGCTGACGGGGCCGGGGGTAACTGTGTCCCCCCAGCAGAGAGGTTAGTGCCATGTTCCGTCTCGACCGTACTGAGAACCGGGCCCCGCCCTCACTGTTCAGTGCCGATCCCTCGGTGATGCGGCGTGGGCGCCTGAACCGCAGCAAGCACGATGCCGGTGAGGTCGCACAGGACTTCGTGCAGTACAGCCTGGATGACTATGCCCGTCGACGGCGGGGTGCCCAGCGTTGGCGTGATCTGCAGCCGGCCTATGCGTTTGCTCTGGTGACCCATGCTGCGGATTGGCCGCGCGGCAATGCCGATACCGAAGTGGAGCTGGCCGAGCATTGGGAACAATCACGCGGGGAATCACGCTTGCGCTGGGAACAGGTGCGCGGGGTGATCGAGGATGCGTGGCTGGCGCTGGATCGCATGCCGATTGCGGCGGTGCATGTGCGTTAGGTGCAACCACAACTGCCAACTGCACCCTCCCCCAACCC
>NZ_LDJI01000052.1 GCF_001431415.1 Stenotrophomonas humi
TCGTCAGGGGCTTTACCCAAAACCCCGCTGCCAACGCAGCGGGGTTTTACTTTTCATGCAGGACACCGAGTTTGCTCGGTCCCGCATTCCTGCAGGGAACCGAATTCGAGCCGGCGCAACGCGCTGCTCCTACCGTCTTCCTGGTGAAATTAGCGCTGTGGAACCACCCGATCCCATCCCGAACTCGGAAGTGAAATGCAGCTGCGCCGATGGTAGTGTGGCCTAAGCCATGCGAGAGTAGGTCATCGCCAGGTTTTAAACCCCAAACCCCCGCTGCCTTGGCTGCGGGGGTTTTGTTTTTGGGCAATCCGAAAACAAACCGCAAGCGGCGACCGACGGGGTCCTTCGTGGCGCAGCGTCAATTACCGTCCGCATCGCTGCCAGGTGGGGGCGACGTTCGAGGTTTCCGCAGTCGATACAACCTGGGGGGCGTTTGAAGGAATACTCGCCGTCATCCACGCCGTATCAGCGCCAGCAACGGCGCGTTGCCCGATCAACGGGGGCGACAGGGATTTCTACTTCGTCGTTTCGGGGGCTCTCACCAACCCCCGCGTCCCGGCCGTTACGCCGGCGCAGCGG
>NZ_LDJI01000053.1 GCF_001431415.1 Stenotrophomonas humi
TCGGGGGATGGCGTCCAGGCCACGTCATGCCAGTTGCCGACCTTGATGAAGTACATCCGCTTGTCCCAAAGCGCACGTTGCTCCTCGCGGAATACGTCGGCCTCTGCCCGCGTGGCCAACGCGACGCAGCTCTTGTCCCCCGCGCCGCCGAATCCGGCGACATGGCGATGAAACTCGCCTGCCAATCGATTGAGCAGCTCCATATCATGTACCGGGGCCACAAACTCGAACACCGGCGAAGCCCACACCTGCGCAGGCGTCCGCCCGGTGTCGGTCAACGTACACAAGATAAAACTCGATTTGGTTGCTGCCTGTGCAGCGGCCAGCAACGGCGATAGACCAAGCGCGGCGACAACCAGCGCGGCAAGACGATGCATGGTTCGCTCCCCCCGTTAATACGGACGACCTGCTATGGCACCGCTCTGTCAGCCGGTACGCCGGAGTGTGCCACGAATCGCGCCGAAGGCATGTCTTCGGCAAGGGGGCCACACGGCGTAGCTGGATACCACCGAAGTCCGCCGCCACCAGGACCCAAGCGCCCTGTCTTGGTGGACGCCAATGAGGGTACATACGAGCCGCCCCTGCCCCGTTTCCCGGGAGCAGATGGTCCGAAGCCCAAGGTGGAT
>NZ_LDJI01000054.1 GCF_001431415.1 Stenotrophomonas humi
CGTGGTCGCCCGGCGATCCAGGCGGCCTACGAAGGCCAGGTGGAGGGCAGCCCTTTACAGCTACGCGCACTCGCCTTTGCCGCTGCAGACACCGTCGGCCACATCATTGGTGCGTACCGTTTCGGTGATGCATCCCGCGACATGGGGAAGTTCACGCTCACCTTGCATCGCGCACCTGGCGGGTCGTGGCAGATCTTCTCGGACATGGACAATTTGAACGCACCACCGCAGCAGCGTAGCGTGCCGGACACGCCAACCGGAAACCCGCCGGCAGAACAGTGATGTCGTCTCCATGCCTCGCCGTTCCGCTTGGCCGCAGGGTACAGCCCCCCCTTCAAACCGAAGATACTTCGCAAGCGGTCCAACCCAGACTTTCAGCAGAATTCATGAACCTCTTGAATATCAAATCCGGAACCGGCCGAGACAAGGTACTCGCCGTGCTCACCACGATCATCATTCTTTGCATCGCATCCAATCCCGAGCTCGCGGCTTTCGTCCCCGTGCTGGATGCGCTGGGAATGGAGGTTCTGATCTATCTTGTTTCCGCCCAGCTGAGTGTTTTGATCGGCAGCATGGTTCTGCCGTATGCCCGGCTCCTGTACCAACGATGGGGAAAGCGCATCATCAAGCGCCTTTGGCATGTCGTCTTCAGCGTATCTGGCGGCTACTTGAGGCAGCTTGCGCTGCACGTAACGATTGGCGGAATGATGTCTGCCGTGCTTTTACCGAACACCACACTCACGCCTTGGTTGCTTCGCGGTTCGGCTTGATCCCTGCGTTGTCCAGCAACAACTGGAGTAGATCGCATGAACAAGATCATCGCTGTCGCTCGTTGGTTGTACGCCCTGTTCTACGCCTACACGGGCGCATCGTGGCTCTCCCACAAGCTGTTCGGCACCGCCTGGCCCGATCACGAAGAAGCGCCGGCAGCGAAGGCGCTCACCACCGCCCTGACCTCCAGTGGCATCGTTGAACCGCTCATCGCCGGAGCTTGCCTTGTCGGTGGCGGCCTGCTGTTCTTCCGTCGAACCGCGCCACTGGGTATCGCGGTTCTGGCGCCACTGGTCACCGGCATTTTCATCTTCCACCTGTTCCTCAATCAGCAATGGCCCTGGGGAACGTTCCACTTCTGCTATCTCGTCGTACTGGCATGGCTGCATCGCACGGCGTTCCGCCCGCTGTGGAACTACGGCAGCAATGTGCCGTGACAGGTCATGGGACTAACAGGAGCAGCCCAGTGAACCCCGTTGCTGTCGCTTTATCGGTCCTGTGCGGACTGCTCGCGTTGAGCGCATGCAACTCTGCCTCGC
>NZ_LDJI01000055.1 GCF_001431415.1 Stenotrophomonas humi
GGGGTAGGGGTGAGGGCGCTTCTGCTTTTTGCCTTCGCTGTTGCCTTTGACCTATCACGTTCTTCCGCAGCTCAATGCCACAACCCAAGAATCAAACCGAACAGCACAAACTGTGCGGTGTGGTAGCCGCCATCAATCGCCCACAGTTTGCCGCTGCGTTGTGCGAACTGATAGTTGATGCCAAAGCTGGCAGCGACCATGCCCAAGCCCACCACTGCGCCGCATAGCAGCGCCTTGCGCAGTTCCGGTGCCGGGCCCAGGAACCAGGCAAACGCAAACGCGGCCACCAGCGAGAACAGAAAGCTGATGCCGAACACTTTGGCGGGATGGCCCTGCGGCACTTCACCGCCGTTCTCGCGGTTCCAGGCACGGCCAAACAACGCGGGCGAATACCACAGCCCGCCGAGCAGAAAGCTGGAGACAGCGGCAAGCACTACGGCATACACGTTCATGCGTTTCCCCTCGTTCCCGATGATGCGTGCATCGTAGCGCTCCACGCACGGCCTGCGCAGCGTCCATCCGGGCCGTGAATCTCCGTGGAGGTGGCCTCGGCCGGCCAGACAGGTCCGCAAAGAAAAAGGCCGGTGGTTGCCCACCGGCCTTTTCCACCTCGTCGCACGTCTACAACACGCTTCGATCAGGCCTCCAGCGCGGCGGCGGGGCCAAAGAATTCATAACGGCTCTGCGCTTCGGGTACGCCGACATCGCGCAGCAGCTTCTTCACCTGGGCCATGAATGGCTTGGGGCCAAGGAAATAGGCGTCCATGCCGCGCGCATCCGGCAGCCACTGCTCCAGCAGTTCGCGGCTGAGGAAACCTTCGGCGTCGGCGGCATCACCCGGCAGCGCTTCGCTGTAGCAGGTGTAGCTGCGCAGCTGCGGGTGCTGCTTCTGCTTCTCGGAGATGAACTCGCGGAATGCATGCACCTGGCCGTTGCGTGCGCAGTGGATGAAGTGCACATCGCGGCCGCTGGCCAATGCCTGCTCCAGCATCGGCAGGGTCGGGGTGATGCCGACACCGCCGCTGATCAGCGCAACCGGGCGATCGCTGGCCGCGAGGGTGAAATCACCGGCCGGGGCGAACAGCTCCAGCGTGTCGCCGACCTGCACATTGTCATGCAGATGGTTGGAGACCTTGCCGTGTGCTTCGCGTTTGACGCTGATGCGGTAGCCCACACCATCGGCGGCACGCGACAGCGAGTAGTTGCGACGGGTTTCCTCGCCATCGATAGCCAGCTTCATGCCGATGTACTGGCCCGGCTGGAAATCCACCACCGCGCCGCCATCAACCGGCACCAGGTGGAACGAGGTGATCTCCGCACTCTCCGGCACCTTCTCGGCCACACGGAAGCTGCGAGCGCCGCGCCAACCGCCCGGGGCTTTCTCGTTGGCCTCATACGCCGCCTCTTCGGCACCGATCAGCAGGCTGGCCAATGCTTGGTAGGCGGCGCCCCAGGCGTCGATGATTTCGTCGGTGGCCACGTCCGGGCCCAGTACCTCACGGATCGAGAGCAGCAGGTAGTGGCCGACGATGGGGTAGTGCTCCGGCAGGATCTGCAGGGCGACGTGTTTGTTGACGATCTGCCCCACCAAGGGACCCAGCGCTTCCAGCCGGTCGATGTGCTTGGCGTACATCAGCACCGAGTTGGCCAGCGCACGCGGCTGGTCGCCGGTGGCCTGGTGCACCTGGTTGAACAAGGGGCGAGCGACATCGCTCTCACTCAGCATCCGGCCGTAGAAATGCTTGGTCAGCGCCTCGCCCCCCGTTTCCAGCAGCGGAACAGTGGCCTTGATGAGGTCGCGTTGGGTGGCAGTGAGCATGATGTATGGCTTCCTTTTGGGGGTGCCACCATCAACCCATTTTGCGGCCGCCGCTTCATTGATGAATATCAAGGAAGGGTGCTTCTCCGGCGCATTACGGCCGGGATGCCGCGTTGCAGTCATGGAGAAGCAATGTTCCCGCGCCGGCACCGCCATCGGCTGCGGGCGTTCGCTGCGGCGCAGGCAGCGAAACTCAGGCCACCCTGCCGCGCCTTGCCCGCTCCAGGTGCACCAGCAGCAACGAGATCGCAGCCGGTGTCATGCCGGGAATGCGCTGCGCCTGGCCGATGGTCTGGGGGCGCACGCGTTCGAGTTTCTGCAGGACCTCGGCCGAAAGACCATGCACCGATGCGAAGTCGAAGCCTTCGGCAATCAGCGTGGTCTCGTGCCGCTGCTGGCGTTCGATCTCATCGCGCTGGCGGTCAAGATAACCGGCGTACTTGACGCTGATTTCCACCTGTTCGGCCACGCGCGCGTCGTCCACACCAGGGCCGAGTGACGCCACCTGCATCAGCTTGGCGTAATCCAGTTCCGGGCGCTTGATCAGGTCCAGCACATTGGTTTCGCGGCTCACCGACACGCCGGTGGCTTCGGCCACTTCGCGGCCCAGTGCATTGGCCGGTGTCGCCCACAAGCCGCGCAGGCGCGCGCTTTCGCTGGCGACGGCGGCCTGCTTGGTTTCAAACGCCGACCAGCGCCGGTCATCGACCAGGCCAAGCTCGCGTCCCATCGGCGTCAGGCGCGTATCGGCGTTGTCCTCGCGCAGCTGCAGCCGGTATTCGGCGCGGCTGGTGAACATGCGGTACGGCTCGGTGGTGCCGTGGGTGATCAGATCGTCCACCAGCACACCGATGTAGGCTTCATCACGGCGCGGGCACCAGCCGTCCTTGCCCTGCACGAACAACGCGGCGTTGACGCCGGCCAGCAGGCCCTGCGCGCCGGCTTCTTCGTAACCGGTGGTGCCATTGATCTGCCCGGCGAAGAACAGTCCGGCAACCTGACGGGTTTCCAGCGTGTTCTTCAGCCCGCGTGGATCGAAGAAGTCGTACTCGATGGCGTAACCCGGCCGGGTGATGTGCGCGTTCTCAAAGCCGCGGATGCTGCGCACCAGCTCCAGCTGCACATCGAACGGCAGCGAGGTGGAAATGCCGTTGGGGTAGATCTCCACCACGTCCAGCCCTTCGGGTTCGACGAAGATCTGGTGGCTGTTCTTCTCGGCGAAACGCACCACCTTGTCCTCGATGGACGGGCAGTAGCGCGGGCCGATGCCTTCGATCTGGCCGCTGTAAAGTGGTGAACGGTGCAGCGCGCCGCGGATGATGTCGTGGGTGCGTTCGCTGGTATGGGTGATCCAGCAGCTGACCTGTTGCGGGTGTTCGTTGACGTTGCCCAGATAGGACATCACCGGCATCGGATCGTCGCCGGGCTGCTCATCCATCACGCTGTAATCCAGCGAGCGCCCGTCGATGCGTGGCGGCGTACCGGTCTTCAGGCGGTCGATGACGAACGGGCGTTCGCGCAGGCGCGCGGCCAGCGTGGTGGCCGGCGGGTCGCCCATGCGGCCAGCGGTGTACTGGGTTTCGCCGATATGGATCTTGCCGGCCAGGAAGGTGCCGGCGGTCAGCACCACAGCGGCGGCATGGAACGTCAGCCCGGTCTGGGTGATGGCGCCGCGCACGGCGTCGCCCTCGATCACCAGGTCATCCACCGCCGCTTGGAACACGGTCAGGTTGGGCTGGGATTCGACGATGCCGCGGATCGCCATGCGGTACAGATTGCGGTCGGCCTGGCAGCGGGTGGCGCGTACGGCAGGGCCCTTGGAGGCATTGAGCGTGCGCCACTGGATGCCGGCGCGGTCGGCGGCGTGCGCCATCGCCCCGCCCAGGGCGTCGATCTCCTTCACCAGGTGACCCTTGCCGATGCCGCCGATGGCCGGGTTGCAGCTCATCGCGCCGACGGTTTCGACGTTGTGGGTCAGCAGCAGGGTGCGCGCACCACCGCGCGCTGCAGCCAGCGCGGCCTCGGTGCCGGCGTGGCCGCCGCCAATGACGATGACGTCGTAACGGTAGAAGGTGTCGCTCATGCGCGTGAGATCGAAGAGAAGTGTGAAGTCCGTCTGCGGGGTGGTCCCGCGCGGTGACGGCGTGTTTGTCGATTTTACCGCCAATGCCGGCGAGGGACGATTTGCACCCTAAAGTTGGCACGCTACCTGCAGCTAATACATTGCACCCAGCGTGGCATGCGACTTGAGCGCAAATGGTCGGAATTGGAACAGGGGCCGACTGACGCGCATGCTGGGGGAGCAAAGGGGCCGGTAGTCGGGGGACTGCCGGCCCTGTTTCTTTTTGATCCGCCAGGATTCTGGCGCGGTACAAAGACAAAGCCCCGGCCATGGCCGGGGCTTTGTCGTTTTAGGCGCCGATGTCCGACAGGGCCGGAACAGGGGGGATCCAGATTTTCTGGCGGACATCGACATTGAAGCGGTTGGGTGACGCCGGTTTAGGTCAGATTGCGACGTTGCCGGTCACTCGTGACGCCAAGAATGCCTGCATTTGTGCCAAATGCAACCCCTTTACCGTTCAAATGTCCTGACGCCCTGGCTATTTCGGACTTGTGACGGCTGTCGGGGGGCTGCGGGCCGATCCTGAATGGCGGGGCGTGGCGCGGCCATGGCCTGCGGTCGCGGCATGGCCCGCTGCATCGGCGCGTTGTCGGCACGCGGTTGCGGCCGTTGCAGGCGATCCAGGTCACGCCACGGCGATTTTCCGCCACCACCATTGTTGGCCGGCGGCGGACGCGGCGGACGGCCGTCGCCATTGCCTGGACGCGGTGGCCGGCCACCGTCATTGCCCGGACGTGGCGGTCGGTTGCCATTGTGGTTGTGACCATTGCCATGGCCCGGTGGGCGGTGACCATTGCCGTGATAGGGCGGCTGCGGACGGTAGTACGGCCGATAAACCGGATAGCCATAGCTGCCATAGCCGTAATAGCCACTGCCATACCCGTAGCCCGACCCGGACGGATAGCCGTACGGATAGTTGTATTGCGTGGACGGGGAGCCGTGGTAATAGCCGCCCGAGCTGCCGCCGACATAGTCGTACGTGGCGCAGCCGGACAGGCCCATCAACAGGCCGGCGGAAACAATCAGGCGCTTGATCATGTGAGTCCCCCCAATGGGAATGACGCCAGCATCGGGCTGGCGCGTTGAATTGGCCCTTAATCCAGGGGTGCTCCGCTGAATGCCGGCTGTGCCCCGCATGCCCGGCCACACCTGCCTTGAATGCCGCTGCCGCACGGGCCGAGGCAGAGTGTGGCGACGGTACCGTTGTGGAGATGGCCCAACCCGGTGAGCCTACGCTAACCTTTCCCCATGAATGAACTCCCCCTGCCCGGATTTGCCGAGGTACTGGCGGCAGCGGCACGTATTGCGCCCCACGCAACGGTCACTCCGGTGCTGCGCTCGCGCGAACTGGATGCGATGGCTGGCGCCAGCCTGCACTTCAAGGCCGAGCATCTGCAGCGCGGCGGGGCGTTCAAGTTCCGGGGAGCCTGCAATGCGGTGTGGTCGCTGGATGCCGAGCAGGCTGGCAATGGCGTGGTGACGCATTCCTCGGGCAACCATGGCGCCGCATTGGCGCTGGCTGCCCGCTCGCGCGGTATTCCCTGCCATGTGGTGGTGCCGGAAGGCGCGGTCGCGACCAAGTTGGCCAATATCAACCGCCACGGCGCGACGCTGTGGCGGTGCGCGGCAACCCAGGTTGCACGTGAGGCCGAATGCGCGCGCGTGCAGCAGGAAACCGGCGCAACCTTGGTGCATCCCTATGCCGATGCGCGGGTGATTGCCGGGCAGGGAACGGCGGCGCTGGAGCTGATGCGCCAGGCCGGTGCCACGCTGGATGTGCTGGTGGTGCCGGTGGGCGGGGGCGGGCTGGCCGCAGGTACCCTGCTGGCGGTGCGCCAACTGCTGCCTGATTGCGATGTGGTGTTGGCCGAGCCTGCAGGCGCGGCCGATACCGCACGATCGCTGGCCGCAGGCGAACGTCAGCTGGATTTCGTTCCCGACACACTCTGCGATGGCCTGCGCGGCGCGCTGGGTTGGCCGAACTTCGCGCTGCTGCAGGGCAATGCCCAGGTCATCACCGTGGATGATGCCGACACCGTGGCCGCGATGCGTTTGATCTGGCAGGTAATGAAGCAACTGGTGGAGCCGTCGTCGGCGATCGCCCTGGCCGCGGTGCTGGCCCGACCCGAGCGTTTTGCCGGGCGCACTGTCGGGGTGGTGCTGTCCGGTGGCAACGTGGATCTGGATGCCTTGCCATGGGGGTAGGGATGAGTGGACGTCGGCGGATCGGTTTGATGGGTTGGTTGTGGCGATTGGGTGCGTTGTTGCTGCTGTGGCTGCTGGGCGTGGCGGCGTGGATCATCTGGGTGGGTGATCGCGACCAGGCTGCGCCAGCCGACGCGATCATCGTGCTGGGCGCGGCCGCGTATGACGCCAAGCCATCGCCGGTGTTTGAAGAGCGCATCCGCCATGGCCTGGATCTGTATCGCCAGGGCTACGCATCGAAGCTGATCTTCACCGGAGGTTTTGGCGGCTCCCGCGCGCGCTTTTCCGAATCGCAGGTGGCGCGTCGCTATGCGCTCAAGCAGAAGGTGCCGGCGGCGGACATCCTGATCGAAACCAAGTCACGCACCACGCGGCAGAACCTGGTCGAGGCCAAGCAGGTGATGGCCAAGAACAACCTGCACCGGGTGATCGTGGTCAGCGACCCGCTGCATATGGCGCGCGCGCTGCGGTTGTCCAAGGAGTTGGATATCGACGCATTGGCATCGTCCACCCCGAGCACGCGCTTCCGCAGCTTCCACACGAGTTGGCGTTTCCTGCTGCAGGAAGTTTATTTCTTCCACCGCGACCTGTTCGTCAAGGGCGCTTGAGGGCAGGAAATAGAGAACAGGGGGTGGAGCAAGAGCAACGGCACCCTCTCCAGCCCTCCCCTGCGCTGCGTGCAAGGGAGGGGCAGTGCTTCTACTCCACTCTTTCACCGAAGTTGAAGGGGGGGCTTTCGCTTCTAGTCCCCACTCCCTCAGTGTTTATTCCCGCGGCTTGCGCCGGATCGGGATCGCTGACACCGGTACTGCGGCCACGTCGTGGCCCTGCTCACGGATCGGGGCGCCCGGTTCCGGCGCCCAGGCCTGGGCGTAGATGACTTCCCAACTGCTGGGCAGCTTGCCGTCGGTCCGGCGCAGCGGTTCATAGGCGTCGCGTGCGGCGGCGAAACGGCCACGGCCGGTCAGGGTATGGCGGCGGTTGCTCATCGCATTGGTTGCGCCGATGGCCTTGAGCTCGCGCATCAATGCGGGCAGGTCGTCGTAGGTGAGCGTGAACAGGTCGCGGTCCAGTACCGGGTTGCGGAAGCCGGCCATCATCAGGGCATCGCCGAACTGGGCGATCTGTACGAAGTTGCTGACATGCGCGGTGTCATCGGCGTGGGCGAAGGCCTCGCGCAGTTCCACCAGGGTGTCCGGGCCGAAGGTGGAACACACCAGCAGGCCGCCGGGCTTGAGTACGCGGCGGAACCCCGCGAACACGGCTGGCAGGTCTTCCACCCACTGCAGGCACAGGTTGCTGAAGATCACGTCCACACTGTTGTCGGCCAACGGCAACGCGCGCGCATCGGCGCACACACGTGAGAACGGGCGCCACCAGCCGGCCTGTTTTTTGGCTTCGACCAGCATGGGCATGGCCAGGTCCAGCGCGATCACCTGCGCCTTGGGCCAGCGCTTCTTCATCGCTGCGGTCGAATATGCCGGGCCGCTGCCGATATCCAGCACCACCTGCGGCTGTTTTTCTTCCAGGTAGTCCAGCGATTCCAGCAGGCGTTTGGCGACTTCCTGCTGCAGCACGGCTGCGGCCTGGTAGCTGGTGGCGGCGCGCGAAAAGGCGCGGCGGACGTGCTTGGGATCGAACAGGGAAGGCATGACGGTTACAACGCTGGGAGCGGAATTAGGAGGTGTGGTTGCGCGACATGATCGAGCATGCCGCGCCAACGGGCATGCAACGCATCACGCGCAGCCCGCAACGAACTGTTGCAGCAGATCGGCGACGGCATCGGCGTGGCCGAGGAATGGGGCATGGCCGCCGCCTTCGATGGTATGCGCGTGGTGCAGGCCGACCGGCGCCAATGCGGCCGCGCTGTGCATGGCACGCGCCGATACCAGCCGGTCGCGCTGGCCGCCAATCCACAGGCCGGGTTTCTGCAGGCGGGGCAGGGCGCCGCGCAGGTCGCTGCGTTCCAGCAAGGCCAAGCCTTCATGCAGGGCACGTGGGGCCGGTTCACCGCGTTCGACCAGAGACTCGCGCAGGGTGCGCAATTCGCTGCGCGCGTGCTGCGAGCCCATCACGTCCAGCGCGAGAAAACGTTCCAGCGTGCCACGGTAATCCTGCTCGAGGTCGCGCCCGAACTGTTCAAACACCGAGGGCTCGACCGCGTCGGGCCAATCATCGCCACGGACAAAACGCGGGGTAGCGGCGAGCATCCCCAGCCCGCGCACCTGCGGTAGCGTCGCCGCAGCGTGCAGGGCCACCAGCCCGCCCAGCGACCAGCCACACCACACCGCCGCCGGCGTGGCGGCGGCGATGGCATTGACCAGATACGGCAGGCGCAGCGGCGTGCTGTCGTCGCGGCTGTGACCGTGGCCGGGCAGGTCGACGATGTGCAGTTGGAACTGTGGCGCCAGCCGTTCGACCAGGGGCGCGAAGATGCCGCCATGCAATGCCCAGCCGTGGATCAGGACCAATGCCGGTCCGCTGCCGGTGACTTCGATATGCATGGAAACGACCGTGGACTCAGGCGTTGACGGTGTTCAACGAGCGCTGGTACAGCACCACGTCGCGGGCGCGGGTGATGGCGTCGACCAAGGCTTTGACCTGCTCGACGCTGTGCAGTGCCGACAGCGTCACCCGCAGCCGTGCCTTGCCTTCGGGCACCGTCGGCGGCCGGATCGCGCTGACCAGGAAGCCGGATTGCTCCAGCGTTGCCGACAGCGCCATCACCGTTGATTCGTCGCCACACAACAGCGGTTGGATCGGCGTTTCCGAGGGCATCAGTTCCAGCCCCTGACGGCGCGCGCCTTCGCGGAATGCCGCGATCAGTTCGGTGAGTTTTTCGCGGCGCCAGTGGTCGCGACGCGCCAGCTTCACCGCCGCCAGCGACGCCGCCGCCTGGGCCGGCGGCAGGGCGGTGGTGTAGATGTAGGGACGTGCGGTTTCGGCCAGGTGCTGGATCAGGGCTTCATCACCCACCACCACCGCGCCATGGCCACCGAGCGCCTTGCCCAGCGTGGCCAGCTGCAGCGGCACTTCATTCACACCCAGACCGGCGGCGGCAACGCAGCCACGGCCGTGTTCACCGACCACGCCCACGCCGTGGGCGTCGTCCACGTAGAGCAAGGCTTCCTGCATGCGCGCCACCAAAGCCAGCGAGCGCAGCGGGGCGATGTCGCCATCCATGCTGAAAACGCCGTCGGTGATCAGCATGGCTGCGCCGTCGGCGGTGTTCTTGAGCTGGCGCATGGCGCCTTCGCTGTCCAGGTGTGGGTAACGGCGCAGGCGGCAGCCGGCCAGGCGGCTGGCGTCGAGCAGGCTGGCGTGGTTGAGCCGGTCCTGTACGCAGACGTCGGTTTCCTCGCTCAGCAGTGCCTGCTGCACGGCCAGATTGGCCATGAAGCCACTGTCGAACAGCAGGGCGCGTGGATAGCCGAGCCAGTCGGCCATCTCGCGTTCCAGCTGCTGGTGCAGGCTGTGATGGCCGCAGACCAGATGCGAAGAGGTGCTGCCGGCGCCTTCACGCGAGGCGGCGTCCTGCAGTGCGGCCACCACCTCGAACTGCTGCGACAGGCCCAGGTAATCATTGCTGCAGAAGCCGACCAGTGAGCGGCCGTCGATCTCCAGGCGCACACCATCACGCCGGCCAACCGTGCGCCGGGTGCGGATGCGACCTTGGGCAAGCCGCAGCTTGCGCTGGTGCTGGATGCGTTCGTGGAGGTCAGGACGGGCCATGGCGGTGGTTCATGGTCGGGCGGCCGGCTAGCGTACCCGGTTGCCCGTCAGAATTCCTGCGACGGGGCGGGGTTGCCGGACACGCCCTCAGGCGCTTCGGGCGCAGACCGGGGCGATGTCCAGATGCACGGTGCCGGGGTGGTCGTGGTCATCGGCATCCACCGTCACCGCCATCGGCCGGATCCCCAGGCGAGCGAACAGGGCCTGGTCGCGTTCGGTGTCCGGGTTGCCCGTGGTCAGCAGCTTTTCGCCATAGAAAATGGAGTTGGCGCCAGCCAGGAAGCACAGCGCCTGCAGTTCGTCGCTCATGCTCTCGCGGCCGGCCGACAGCCGCACCATCGAGCGTGGCATGGCGATGCGGGCCACCGCGATCATCCGCACGAACTCGAACGGGTCCAGTTCAGCGCTGCCATGCAGCGGGGTTCCGGCCACCTGAACCAGGCGGTTGATCGGTACCGAATCCGGGTGTGCCGGCAGGTTGCCCAGCGCCAGCAGCAGGCCGACGCGATGGTCGCGGGTCTCGCCCATGCCGACGATGCCGCCGCAGCAGGTCTTCAGCCCGGCATTGCGCACATGTTCCAGCGTGTTCAGCCGGTCCTGGTACTGGCGGGTGTGGATGATGGAGTCGTAATAATCCGGCGCGGTGTCCAGATTGTGGTTGTAGTAGTCCAGCCCGGCTTCCTTGAGTGCCTGGGCCTGGTGGCCCTCGAGCATGCCCAGGGTGGCGCAGGTTTCCAGCCCGAGGGCCTTCACTTCCTGGATCATCGCGGCCACCTTGGGGATGTCGCGGTCCTTGGGCGAGCGCCATGCCGCGCCCATGCAGAAGCGCGAGGCGCCGGCCTGCTTGGCGGCGCGCGCGCGGGCGACCACGCTGTCGGTGTCCATCAGCTTCTGTGCGTCCACGCCGGTGTCATAGCGCTGCGCCTGCGGGCAGTAGGCACAGTCTTCCGGGCAGCCGCCGGTCTTGACCGACAGCAGCGTGGAGACCTGCACTTCTGCCGGATCGAAATGCTGCCGGTGCACGCTGGCAGCGCGGTGCAGCAGGTCGGGGAAGGGCAGATCGAACAGGGCCTGCAGCTCTTCGCGTTTCCAGTCGTGGCGGATGACGGCGGACATCGGTGTTACCTGACAGTTGGGACTACGGAAGCGGCGCAGTCTGGTGAGCATGGATGAGACTGTCAACCTTGGTTGTGGTGGTTTGGTTTACAGGATGCAGGCGCGGATGTCGGCCTGGCTGTTCCCGCCGCGCTGTCTGGTCTGCGCCGAGCCGGGCATCGCCGGCCGTGATATCTGCGGCGCCTGCAGCGCCGCTTTGCCTTGCCTGGAGGCCAGTTGCCGCCGCTGTGCACTGCCGCTGGCGGTTGCCGATGACGAGCACCTCTGTGGCGTTTGCAGGCAGCGCAGCTCTCCCTTGAACGAGGTGCGCGCGGCCTTCATCTATGCCGCGCCGGTGGACGACCTGCTGCGCAGGTTCAAGTTCCACCAGGACCTGGCGGCGGGGCGCTTGCTGGCCGGTTTGATGCAGGCGCGTCTGGCCGATGCCGAGCGGCCCCCGGTGTTGGTTCCGGTGCCCTTGCATGCGTCACGGCTGCGTCAGCGCGGCTACGACCAGGCGCTGGAACTGGCGCGCCCCCTGTCACGGGTGCTGGAAGTACCACTTTGGCGGGGCCTGCGCCGCATCCGCGCCACCGCGCCGCAATCGGAGCTGGATGCTGCCGCGCGCCGCCGCAACCTGCGCTCGGCGTTTGCGGCTCATGCACCGGTACCGGCACATGTGGTGCTGGTGGACGACGTGATGACCACCGGCGCGACTCTGCAGGCTGCCGCCTTGGCACTGCGCCGGGCCGGCGCAGCGCGGGTGGATGCGTGGGTCTGCGCGCGGGTGCCTTGAGCACGCTATCGCCACAAGGTCAGGTCTACAGTAGCGGAGATGGCTATGTCTTCAATGCAGAAGCAAAGGAGTAATCGGATGAGTGCATCTACGGGTTTCCCATCGGGCTCACTGTTCGCCACGTTGTCGCGCAACTGGTGGGTGGTGCTGCTGTTCGGGCTGTTCGCGGTGGTGTTTGGCGTGCTCGCGGTGATGGCGCCGATACGTACCGCCGCGGTGCTGGCGTGGTGGCTGGGGGTGATGGCCATCGTCGAGGGCATAGTGGTGCTGATCGCCGCGATCAAGGGCTCGGCGCCGGTATCGCGCGGATGGGCGGTGTTCTATGCGCTGGTGTCCATCGCCTTCGGTGTGCTGGCCATTCTCAATCCGCTGGCCACGGCGAGCGTGCTGCTGTTGTTCCTGGCCGCATGGCTGGTGGTGGCAGGCATCTACCGCATCGTGTTCGCGATCCGCGTACGCAAACAGATCGAAGGCGAGTGGCTGTTGATCGTCAGCGGCCTGCTGGCCGTGGCACTGGGCGTGATGTTCGCGCTCAACCCGTTGTCGGGGCTGGTGGTGACGTCGTTGTGGATCGGCGCGCTGGCCTTGGTCTACGGCGTGCTGCAGATCATTGTCGCGTTCCGCCTGCGTTCGCTGGGCAAGGCCGTCTGAGGCTGCTGCCCGAGGTGCCAGCAGACAGCCCGCCGCGAGGCGGGCTGTCTCATATCAGGGAAGGTATTGGCTGGCGACGATGCCGGCAAACAACACCGCGCCGACCCAGTTGTTGTGCAGGAAGGCCTTGAAACAGGGCTCGCGCTCGCGGTTGCGGCACAGCCAGAACTCATAGGCCACCATCGCCATCGCCAGCGCCATGCTCGCCCAGTAGGCCATGCCCAGTTCCGCGCGCTGCCCCACCAAGGCCATCGCGCCGAAGAACAACGCATAGAGGATGCCCTGGATCACCAGGTCCAGATCGCCGAACAGGATGGCGGTGGAATGCGAGCCCATCTTCAGGTCGTCGTCGCGATCGACCATGGCGTACCAGGTGTCGTAGGCGGTGGACCACAGGATGTTGGCGCCGTACAGCACCCAGCCCAGTGGCGGCACTTCACCCTGCACGGCGGCGAACGCCATCGGAATGCCCCAGCCGAAGGCCATGCCCAGATAAACCTGCGGCAGGTGCGTGTAGCGCTTCAGGTAGGGGTAGCTGGCGGCCAGGAACACGCCGATGAAGCTCAGGCCGATGGTCAGCGCGTTCATGCTCAACACCAGCGCGAACGCCACCAGCATCAAGCCGGCGAACAGCGCCAGCGCTTCGCGCCCGGACACCGCACCGGTGGCCAGCGGCCGCTCCTTGGTGCGCTTGACGTGTGGGTCGAGCCAGCGGTCGGCGTAATCGTTGATCACGCAGCCAGCCGAGCGGGTCAGCCACACGCCGGCGGTGAACACGAACAGCGTCCACAGCGGCGGCGTGCCATCGGCGGCCAGCCACAGCGCCCACCAGGTGGGCCACAGCAGCAGCAGGGTGCCGATCGGGCGATCGGCGCGCATCAATTTCCAGTAGTGCCCGAACCGCGAGGAAGTGCTGGCGGTGGGTGGGGTATGGGGGAGGCGGCTCATGGGTGCAAAGGTTACCAGTTGCACCGGGCCAGCCCTCCCGCACGCGACTTTGCGAAGATGGGGGCAGACCTGCGCGCGCTTTGCCGCTAGAATGCGCGTCCGTCCGATATTGTCGGACGGTTCCCACTGCGCTCGTAGCTCAGCCGGATAGAGTAGTGGCTTCCGAAGCCATTGGTCGGGGGTTCGAATCCCTCCGGGCGCACCAGATTTGCACCAGCTTCGTGCGGGTGTTGCCAGAAAGCCCCGCCTCGGCGGGGCTTTCTGCTGTCTGACGGCAGGTCTCAGCGGCGCGATTCTTCAAGCGTGCCGTCCGCGCGGGCCGGAAGGCCCGAAGCACCTTTGCCGTTGCCGCCGATATTGTCAGCGTGAATGAGCGTGCGTTGTACGCCACTCGATCGGCACGCGTAATCGCTGCGGCCACTGCTCAGTGGCAATGCAGAGCAGCTCCGGGGCGCTTTCAGCCCCATGATCGGCCGAGCCGGATGTTCATGCCCAATCCGACAGCGACAGTTTCAGTTCCGCCTCGAAGCCCTTGCCGGAACGCAGTGGCACCCTGAATACGTTCGGTGCCTGCTGGGCGATGCCGATGGCGGTGCTGCGCGCGACATCCAGTTCGGCTTCGTTCTTGGGGCCGCCGGCCCACTGGTCGTCACTCCACACATAGCGCAGACGCCAGCTGCCATCCTCGGCGGGCCGCGCGAACAGCACCAGCGTATTGCGGAACAGATGCTCGCCCGGGATGTGGTTCTTCAGGAACAGCGCGCCATCGACCTGGTAGCCGGCATTGGTCACGGCCAGGTTGATGGAGAAAGCGATCTCGCTGCCGGCCATGATCTTGCTGCTGTCCAGGAACACCGAGAACAACACCGGCGCGCGGGCCTGCGCGCTGACGCTGCCATCGGCGTTGAACATGTCGTTGTACTCACGCCGGATCGCACACTGGTTGGCTTCGGTGCGCGAGGTGAGTTCGTAGGTATAGGCGCCGCGAGGTGCCACCGTGGCCTCGATGTAGTACGACGACTCGATCTTCTTGCCGCGCTTGCGTGCCGCCTCGATCTCCGGTGGGAACGGCAAGGTCTTGATGTCCAGCTGCGCGGTGGCGCAGGTGTCGCCGAACAGGAAGCGCACCAGATTCTGGTAGCCCTCTTCGGAGTTGACGATGCCGAAGTAGCCGCTGTGGCTGCGGTTGACGAAGGCACGCGGCGCGCCATCCACGTACGCATTGGCAATGCGCACCAATCCATCGCTCAACGAGCCCACCGCGAACGAAGACAGCCCGTGCGCCGCTGCATAGTCACGACTGTTGGTGCCGATCAGGCAGAACAGCCGCTCGGGTGGGAAACCGGAATCGCCCAGGGTGTTGACCTTGTCCTTGGGCACCTTCAGGTACTTGCCCATGGTGGTGCGGTTGAAATTGTTCATGTCGTTGATCGACAGCAGGTTGGGCACGTTGATGCCGGCCACGTCGATGCCGTTGTGAGGGGTGGCGTAGGTGAACACCTTGTCCACCATCGCCCGTGTTTCGGCGGTGCCAACTTCCGGGTTCTGCAGGAGGCAGCGGCAGATCAACCCACCCATCGAGTGCGCTACCAGGTAGACGCGGAACTCCTTGCGCATGGCTGCGTTGTTGCCGCAGATGCTGTCGCGAAGCTCCAGAATGCGCCGGCCCAGGCTCGCGGCCGCATCGGTGATGGAAGGCGTCCTGCCGTCACCGAATGCGGGGTCGGCTGGATCGTAGTAGCGATGGATGACGATGCAGCGCGGCGAGATGCGGCTGCGCCGCTCGGCCCCGAACTCGTATACATCGCGGTAGTTGTGGTCCTTCATCAGCCGCACCAGCGGTGACTCGAACACGAATTTCACGATGGAACCGTCCTGCGCCTGGCGCATTTTTGTCGAGCCCGCCTCAAAGCCCATGAACGGCGTGGACGTGGTTTCGACGATCTCATCGCGGGTCATCGCGTAGCCGCGGACGTAGATGATCGGAAAGTACGGACGTTCGATGCGTTCCATGGTCAGATCCCTGTGCCTGTGCGCCTGTGCCGCATCTTCGCCCCATGCGCAGATGCCTGTACCGGCTGGCAGTTTGCCGATGATGCACCTCAATGGTCTTGCGGGCTGCGATCCAGTTGGCGGTAGCCGATGGCTTCGGTCAGGTGACTGCGCTGGATGTCGGCGGCACCGGCAAGGTCGGCGATGGTGCGGGCCACGCGCAGGATGCGATGCATCGAGCGGGCCGAGAGCTGCAGGCGATCCATGGCTTGCTCCAGCAGGTCGTGGTCGGCCGAGCATAAACGGCAGTCACCCAGCGTCTGCGCCTGATCGAGGTGGGCATTGGCGGTGCCGGCGCGCTGCAGCTGCCGCGCGCGTGCCTGCGCCACCCGCTCACGCACATCGGCACTGCTTTCCCCGGCGGGCGCATCGCCACGCAGCGCTGCCGGCGCCAGTCGAGGGACCAGCAGGTGCAGGTCGATGCGGTCGAGCAATGGCCCGGAAATGCGCGCGCGATAGCGGCCGATGGCATCAAGCGAGCAACGGCAGCGACCACTGCTGTCACCGGCCCACCCGCACGGGCACGGGTTCATTGCCGCGACCAACTGGAACCGCGCGGGGAACTCGATGCTGCGTGCAGCACGGGAAATGGTGACCGTGCCGGACTCCAGCGGCTCGCGCAGCACTTCCAGTGCGTGTCGATTCCATTCCGGTATTTAGCTTTTTGCAACCAATTTTCCGTAGAGTTGTCACCGATTTTTCAGTGGGTGCTGTGTCTCGCGATTTGGATGGAGGCGGAAGTCGAAGCATTCTAATCCCGTGTTGCACTTGAATCTTGAGAGTGCTGTTTGGCCCACGCCTGGCCAGCTCTGCTTACCGTCTGTTCATCCCAGCCGTCTTTTTCGCTATCGCAAATGGACTGCATCGGGAGGACCGTAGTGCCTGTCAACTCGGTACACCCTCCGAGCAAGCGAAGCAGAATTCCGACCATGAGCGGCAGCATACCGCCGCCACTCGAATCCTGCCGCGACAGCGAGAATGGATGTTGCTGCGTTACTCGGCGAGCTTCCACTGCAGGTTTCGGGGCTGGATGGAGATATCAGCGATCGATGGAAGCATCCCAGCCCACTGGTAGCGGTGCGCCTTTGATGTCGATTAGCGCGAGCGCGTTGTCGATCTTGCCAAGCTCTGCCTCGCCGAAGGTCAAATCAGCAGCTCCCGGCTGACACTTGAACTTCGTAAAGATGAATTTTAAGTGGCCTAACGGCTTTCGGACGATCCCAAGGAAATTTGCCCTGGGTCGTTATGCCTGACTATTCGGAGATGCAGCACATAGAATGCCGAGGGTGCCGCAATGCCGCCACGTAACTGCTGCCGTTCTCGGGCCAGATAGATCCGTAGACCGGCTTCGTCCAGGTCCATCATGTTCTCCGCTAGCGAACGTTGAGCGCTTATCCTCTCGTGGGGCTCGTCCAAACCAACGTCAATCCAATCTGTCAGATTCTGCAGGAATGCGCCTACAGCATCGAGATCAGGCTCTGAAAGATCGTCGGGGTAGTCGTAGTAGCGGCCGTGGCAGCCTGCAGCGTGATCCAGCAATGTCTTTGCAGATGTAACGAGTAGGAGATGAGTAGGAATGTCAGCGGCTGACCGCACGATTGTAGGGGCCTCCGCTCTGTCGGACTGGCGAAGGCGCTCTTTGACCCATGCTTCGTGATTGCCCCTATGAATCGCCCAGGCTTTTGTA
>NZ_LDJI01000056.1 GCF_001431415.1 Stenotrophomonas humi
AAGCAGGCCGCCATCAGCGGCGACGGTAAAAGAGCCCCCAACGATGTCGATTCAATCCAAAGGCCGCCGCAAGGCGAAGAAGAAGCTGGCCGAGCGCGAGCGCAACCAGGCCGAAGCCAATCCCGTGCCGAAAGCCAAAGTGGAGCCGCATGCGGAACTGCGCGACCAGGACCGCACCTTGCTGGCCGGTATCGTGCGCCGCGAGGGTGAGTGGGTGCTGGGTATGAACGGCAAGATCGCCGGTGAAACCACCAGTGCTGCCCGGGTACTGGCGCTGATCATGCGCGCTGCCGAACTGCATGAACGCAACAACACCCCCGTGCGCCTGATGTACTCCGATGCCCTCAAGGACGCCGCGCACGCCGAAGTGGCGGAACAGGGCATCGACTTCGATACCTACAAGCGCAACCTGGCCGCGGAATTGAGCGCCGGTGCCAAGAGCACCACCGCCACGCATTGAATTCCCGCGAGCGGGTAGTGGATGGACAAGGGCGCCGAGAGGCGCCCTTGTTGTTTGCGATGGGAATAGTTCCGCAGTGCGTTTGCCATTGCCTGGAGCAATCACCTAGCGGCTCCCGACCGCGTAACCGGGTGCCGCAGAGCCTCCCGGGGAGCCGGCTTGCAAGCCCTTGCACCAATGAGCGATGGCCGCTTCGTTCTCCCTCTCCCGTGCAAGCGCACAGTTTTCCTTGATGACCTCCGGGTCTGCATCGTGTGGTGTCACACCCGGGACATGCGAGGCAGAGTTGCATGCGC
>NZ_LDJI01000057.1 GCF_001431415.1 Stenotrophomonas humi
ACCTTGTTGAACGCGCGGCGGAGCTCGGTGCGGTTGGGGCCTCGTGGGTCGTGGCCCATGTCGCCGGTTCCCGTGGCGCCCTTGCCGATGATCTTGACGATCTGGCCGGGCTCGTCGCTGCGTTCGTAGATGGCGGCGGGAGTGACATCCGTCACGGGCTGGCTCAACTTGATCAGTGCGATGTCGTCAGAGGAGGCAAGAACGACCACGATCAACATCGCCTCGCCACTGGCCGTTGCCTGGTCAATCAACTCCTGTGGCAGTGTCTTGTACCCGGGATGCACGACGACGCGCTCGACGTCCCTGGTGACTCCGTTGATGGTCACCTGCTTGAGTTTGGAGTGCGCCGGAATCGTATGCGCGGCGGTCATGGCCCACTGCGGGGCAATCAGTACGCCGTGCCCCTCGCCGGGCATGTCGACGAGGGCAGGGAACTCAGAGGCAGGAATCCGATACTTCGAGTCATCAACGTCGTGTCGAATGACGACGCCACTGGCGGTTGATGACATTGCGAGTAGAAGGGAGAGCAGCAAGGAGCGGGTCATGGGTGATGCTCTGTGGGCTGGAGCCGGAGATGGGTGGCGGGGTGCAAGGTGGTGTGCAACGTCAGACTCGAGGCGATTCGCGAACCTGCTTGGCGGGGACGAGGTAGGTCGCAAAAGTACGTCGACTCCGCATTCGGTTCCAAGGGATTCTCGCCGGTTTCAGTTTCGCGAGAAATCCATCGTCCAGTTGGTCTCCCAACTGGCGCCACCATCATTCGAGAACGCTTGTTCCCAATGCAGGTTGTCTACGTTCCTGGCTGACCAGAGGAAGCGGACCTTGATGGGAATGCCGTTGAGGGTGTCGTCCGCAAGGAAGGTGCCGACGCCATTCTGGAACCGACCAACAACCGGCACATCAAGTTGCCCCGGGAAACGGCCATCCAGCCACCAGATCGACCATTGCCCGGTTTGCGGATTGAACGCGCGCAAAGCCAGCGCCCGGTAAGCGCCTTCAGGCAGGTTGAGCAGGTTGTCTTCGACATTGCCGTAGCCCCCAAGCACCTTGTGGGTGGACATCCGGCCATCGAACGCGACCCATTCGTTGGAGCCGTTGAGGCGCTCCTTCAAGCGGCGATGGGTGACATGCCAGTCGCCGAGCACGAAATCAAAATCCGATGGGGCATTACTGGATGCATCAAGCGGCATGAGACGTCTCCCGGAGGCGAGGGTATGTTGAGTGGCAGTCTGTGCAGTTGTTGTGGAAGCTGCTTGGAGCGCATGTCTGTGAGGAACAATCAACGAGGGCGCGTCGCAACGACGGATGCGTGCATGTCTTGCGCGAAAGGTGAGGGGACCCTGCCCAGGGTTGACGGCAAGTTCCTTACGGAATTGTTAGAGGGCCGCCAACCCGCGGTTGAAGTATCGCCGCGTTTTCAGGCTGAGTAGTGCCCAGAGGTTGATTGCGCACTCACGAACGCTCAGGGTCA
>NZ_LDJI01000058.1 GCF_001431415.1 Stenotrophomonas humi
TGGCCGGGTCCAGCCTGGGGGCCTATATCTCGGCGATCACCTCGCTGAAAGTGCCGGTGAAAGGCCTGTTCCTGATGGTGCCGCCCACCACCATGGGCCCGATGCCGGCGCTGGATGCCGCGCCGGTGCCGATCAGCGTGGTGCATGCCTGGGGCGATGAGCTGATCCCGGCGGCCGAGGTCATCCGCTGGGCCGGCGAACGCTCGGCGCGCCTGCTGCTGGTCGATGACGGCCACCGGCTTAGCCACCACGTCGAGGCCTCCGCACAGGCCTTCGAGGCCCTGCTGCGCTCGCTCTAGGCCGCGTGTGAAGGCTGCCCGGGCCAGCCGATCCGGCGCCCGGGCCTGCAACTGCCTACAATGGCGACCCTGGATGCCCTCCGGGGCCGGTCATCGTGCCCGCCCGCATCCCTTCCTTTCTGACAGCTGATCCGATCCCGTGAAATTCTTTGTTTCCTGCGCCAAGGGCCTTGAGTACCTGCTCGCCGACGAACTGCTGGCGATGGGCCTGACCAAGGCCACCGCTACCATTGCCGGCGTCAACGCCGAAGGTGAACTGCGCGACGCGCAGCGGGTGGTGCTGTGGTCACGCCTGGCCAGCCGCGTGCTGTGGCCGCTGGCCGAGTTTGAATGTCCGGACGAGGGCTCGCTGTATCAGGGCGTGGTCGCCATGCCGTGGGACCAGCACATCAGCTCCGAGCTGACCCTGT
>NZ_LDJI01000059.1 GCF_001431415.1 Stenotrophomonas humi
GCCGCCGCCGTGCTGATGCGCGCCGGCTGGCCGAAGATGCATGCCGAAGGCGGTGGTCTGCTTGATCCGATGTGCGGCAGCGGCACGCTGCTGATCGAAGGCGCCTTGATGGCTGCCGACGTCGCACCGGGCCTGCAACGCCATGGCAGCCTGCCGCCGAGCCGCTGGCGCGGTTTCGACCAGGCGCAGTGGAAGGAATTGATGGCCGAAGCGCGTGCGCGCGAGACCGTCGGCCGCGCCGCGTTGAAGCAGGTCATCCACGGCAGCGACATCGATCCGAAGGCGATCAGTGCGGCCAAGGAGAATGCCGAAGTGGCCGGCGTCGGTGAGGCCATCTGGTTTGGCGTGCGCGACGTGGCTGACATGCAGGTGCCGCCGCAGGAACACGGCTGCGTGGTCTGCAATCCGCCATACGACGAGCGCCTGGCCGCCGACGCCATGCTCTACCGTCGCATCGGCGACGCGCTCAAGCGCGCGGTGCCGCAGTGGCGTGCCAGCCTGCTGTGTGGCAGTGCCGATCTGGCGTTCGCCACCGGCCTGCGTGCGCGCAAGACCTACCAGCTGTTCAACGGCGCCATCGAGTGCGCGTTGATCATCTGCGACCCCATCGCCGTTCCGGCGCGCGAGAACGATGGCCAGCCGCGCGAGCTCAGCGAAGGCGCGCAGATGGTGGCCAACCGCCTGCGCAAGAATCTGAAGAAGTTCAAGAATTGGCTGTCGCGCGAAGGCATCAGCTGCTTCCGTGCGTACGACGCCGACCTGCCCGAATACTCGGCCGCCATCGACGTTTACCGCGAGGACGGCGGCAAGGGCCGCACCTTCCTGCATGTGCAGGAATACGCCGCGCCGGCCACCATTCCCGATGTCGATGTACGCCGTCGCCGCAACGAACTGCTGTCGGCGGTACGTGAGGTGTTCCAGGTGCCGGCCGAACAGGTCGCGCTGAAGTCGCGCGAGCGTGGCAAGGGTGGCAGCAAGTACGGCCGCTTCGAACAGCGTGGTGAATTCATCCTGGTGCGCGAGAACAACGCGCTGCTGCGGGTGAATCTGTTTGATTACCTGGACACCGGCCTGTTCCTCGACCATCGCCCGCTGCGCCGGCACATGGCCGAGGAAGCGCGCGGCAAGCGCTTCCTCAACCTGTTCTGCTACACCGGCGTGGCCAGCGTGCAGGCAGCGATGGCTGGCGCCAGTTCGACCACCAGCGTCGATCTGTCCGGCACCTACCTGCAGTGGTGCGCCGACAACCTCGCGCTGAACGGCAAGGCCGGCAGCCAGCACACGTTGGTGCAGGCCGACGCGGTGACGTGGCTGGAGTCG
>NZ_LDJI01000006.1 GCF_001431415.1 Stenotrophomonas humi
AGCCAAAGCTGCCCTCATCCGCCCCTTCGGGGCACCTTCTCCCAAACACGGGAGAAGGGATGGCGTCCCCCGTCACGCAGTTCGGCGTCGGCTTCGGCTCCTGAATCGATACTTTGTACATATCAATCCGTACGCAGCAGGTTATGGATCGACCTGTTCTACAGGTTCAAGCTTCCCGCATCTCCAATGAACCGGTGCGGCCTCGACGGCCTTGATGCGATGGAACTCGAACGCAACGGCGCGCCTGCCTGCCGTGAATCTCTTGCCCCGGCCGCCGCACTGACGGTGGTCGCCGAGCAGCCGCATATCCTGCAGGGCACCACCGAATTCCGTCGTGCGGTGCTGGCGTTGTTCATGGCCGGCTTTGCTACTTTCGGCGTGCTGTATTGCGTGCAGTCGCTGCTGCCGGGCTTCAGCCACCACTTCGGCGTGAGTGCCGGCAACAGTGCGCTGGCGTTGTCGGTCAGCACCGGCATGCTGGCAGTGGCAATGCTGGTGGCAGGCATCATTTCCGACCGCATCGGGCGTCGCCCGGTGATGGTGGTTTCGCTGCTCGGTTCGGCGCTGCTCACCCTGGCCACCGCGCTTGTCGACGATTGGAGCACGCTGCTGGTGCTGCGCACGCTGTTGGGCGTCAGCCTGAGCGGCGTGCCGGCGGTGGCGATGACCTGGTTGGTCGAGGAGATGGACAGCCGCTCGCTAGGGTTGGCGATGGGCCTGTACATCGGCGGCAACGCGGTGGGTGGCATGAGTGGTCGTTTGATTGCCGGTGTGGTGGCCGACCACTGGGGCTGGCGCATGGGCATTGCGGCGGTCGGCGTGATCGCGCTGCTGGCAACGGTGATGCTATGGACGCAGTTACCGGCCTCGCGCCACTTCCGTGCCAAGCGGGTCGAACCAGCGCAATTACCTGCGCGGTTCGCCGGCCTGTTCCGCGACGCCGCGCTGCCATGGTTGTTCGCGTGTGGTTTCCTGCTGCTGGGCGTCTTTGTCACGCTTTACAACTATCTCGGTTACTACCTGCTGGCGCCGCCGTACGGCCTGAGCCAGACCGTGGTCGGGCTGATCTTCACCGTGTACCTGGTTGGCAGCGTCAGCTCGGCGTGGATGGGGCAACTGGCCAGCCGCATCGGTCGTGGTCCGGTACTGGCATTGTCGTTCGGGTTGATGCTGTGGGGTGTGGTGCTGCTGATGTTGCCGTGGTTGGCGACGATGGCCTTGGGTATCGCGCTGGCAACGTTTGGTTTCTTCGGCGGGCATTCGGTGGCCAGCAGCTGGGTCGGCGTACGTGCCGGTGGCATGCGTGCCGAAGCGTCAGCGTTGTATCTGTTCTCGTACTACCTGGGCTCCAGCGTGCTGGGTGCGCTGGGTGGCGTGTTCTACACGCATTGGGGCTGGGCCGGAGTCTGCGGTTTCACGCTGGTGCTGGTGCTGCTGGGCGTGGGTGTTGCGTGGCGGCTGTGGCATCAGTTGCAGGTTGGAACGCCGGCACCGTTGGTGGTTGCGGGGCGTTGATTGCAGGGTATCCCATGCTCCTTGCGGGCGGCGGCTCAGCTTTTGGCAACAGGGCCCACTTCCCGCTTCAACAGGCCAATGAACTGCCGCAGCAGCGGTGTCACCGCTTCGCGTCGCCAAGCCAGTTGAATTTCCGATGCCGCGCCGCGGTCGGACAACGCCACAAAGCACGCACCCTCCACTTGGATATGGCTGCACGAGGACGGCAGCACGCACACGCCCAGGCCGGCCGCAACCAGGCTGATCAACGTCGAAGACTCGCCGGCTTCCTGCACGATGCGCGGGCTGAAGCCGGCATTGCGGCACAACGTGATCACATGGTCATGGATGCCAGCGCCGGCATCGCGTGAGAAGCCGACAAACGGGTCCAGTGCGAACTGGCGCAGCGAAAATCGTGCGCTGGCCGGGTCCTTGCCCGCCAGCGCCGGATGCGTGGCGTGCAGCACCAGCGCCAGCGGATCGTCGAGCAATCGCTTGGCCACCAGTTCCGGAGGCAGCACGCGCTTGCGGATGATGCCCACGTCCAGTTCGTCGGCCAGCAATGCATCGATCTGACGCAGGCTGTTCATCTCGCGCAGCTGCAACTGCACCTGCGGATGTTGCTGGCGATAGGCGAAGAAGGCGCGTGGAATCTGCGGCAACAGGGGCGTGGCGCGGGTCAGTCCAATGCGCAGTTCGCCGCTTTCGCCGCGTTGCGAGCGCTGCACCATGTCCATCGCTGTATCGACGCGCTGCAGGATGTCGCGCGCCTGCTCCAGCAGCACCTGCCCCGCCGGGGTGAGCTGCACGCGGCGATGGCTGCGCACGAACAGATGCGCGCCGATCAGGGTTTCGAGCTGGCGGATCTGTTGGCTGAGCGGCGGTTGTGACATGCCCAGGCGCTCGGCAGCGCGACCGAAGTGCAGCGTATCGGCCACGGCGAGGAAGTAGCGCAGATGACGGAGTTCCAGGGCCATGGGGACGTCCGGGAGAGAGTGAACAGATTGTAGTCAGGGCATGGCGCGAGGTGCGGAGCGTTTCCGGGCAGCTCGCAATTCGCCACTCCGCCTATGGACAGGGCAGCGCCGAACAACCAAGCGCCTACCGCTCCGAATGCCCCGTATCGTCGTACTGCCTCGGCGCAAACAGATCCGGTTGGATCAGTTCCACGAACGCCCGCGCCTGCGGTGACAGCACCTTGCCCCGGCGCACCACCACGCCATAACTGCGCGGTGGGAAGTACTCGCTCATTGCGCGCGTGGCCAGCTTGTCGCGGTCGCTGTCATTGAGGCACAGGGCGGTGACGATGGAGATGCCCATGCCCATCGCTACGTACTGCTTGATCACCTCCCAGCCGCCAACCTCCAGTGCCACCGTGTACGGCACGCGGTGCTGCTGGAATACCAGGTCGACCAGACGCCAGGTGATCTGCCGGCGCGGCGGCAGGATCAACGGCCAGGGCGACAGGTCCTCCAGGGTCAGATCCTTCTTCTTCGCCAGCGGGTGATCGGGCGGGGTGATCAGCACCTGCTCGAAGCGGTACACCGGCGCGTAACTGAGGTCGGCGGGCACATCCATCATCGAACCGATCGCCAGGTCGGCCGCGTCGCTGCGCAGCAGGTCGGTGCCGTCGGCGCTAATGGCGTTGTGCAGGGTCAGGCGCACGTCCGGATGCTGGCGACGGAAGTTTTCGACGATCTTCGGCAGCAGATACAGGATGGTTGACGAGTTGGCGGCGATGTTGAGCTCGCCCGCATCCAGTCCACTGATCTTCTCGCGGAACCGCGGCAGCAGCCCGTCCAGGTTTTCCACCAGGGGCTGGGCCATGTCGTACAGCAATTGGCCCTCGCGGCTGGGCACCAGGCGTCGCCCGCTGCGCTCAAGCAGCACCACGCCCAGCTCCCGTTCCAGCGCCTGGAGCTGCAGGCTCACAGCCGGTTGGCTGACAAAAAGTGCCTCCGCTGCCCGTGAAACCGACCCGAGCCGCACCGTCTGGAGGAAGGCGCGCAGTGGCTTGAGCCGGTCAGACTTGTAGGAAAAACGCGGAGTTAGCGAAGTCTTCTTGGGCATTTCAAGGCAATTATTAGCACAACTTATAAATAACATTGCAAAAACTGTTTTGTTAAATAAGTGCCTGCGGACGCACGTTGGAGTCCCACGAGCCCGCAGGAACTGCCCATGTCCGCCGTCGCCCAGGCCATCCCGGCACACACCACTCCCCGCCCGACCCCGGGTATCACCGTCACCACCCAGCTGGCCGGTCAGTCCGGCTTGCTGCCGGCTGGTGCACTGGGGCTGCTCGTGTCGCTGCACCGGGCGGTGGAGCCGGAACGGCAGAAACGGCTGGCGGCGCGCGGCCTGCGCCAGGCCTATTTCGACCAGGGTGGCGCGCCGGATTTCCGCACCGACACCCGCGACATCCGCGAGGGTGACTGGACGGTGGCGCCGATTCCGGCCGCGCTGCAGGACCGCCGCGTCGAAATCACCGGCCCGACCGATCCGAAGATGGTCATCAACGCGCTGAACTCCGGGGCCAAGGTATTCATGGCCGACTTCGAGGATTCGACCTCGCCGACCTGGCGCAACGTGCTGGCAGGCCAGCAGACCATGCGTGCGGCGGTGCGCGGTGACCTGGACTTCACCTCGCCGGCGGCCAACGGCAAGCCGGCCAAGCACTACACGCTGCGCCCGTTCGACGAGCAGGCGGTGTTGATCGTGCGCCCGCGCGGCTGGCACCTGGACGAGAAGCATGTGTTGATCGATGGCCAGCCGATTGCCGGTGGCCTGTTCGATGCGGCGGTGTTTGCCTTCCACAACGCCCGCACGCTGATGGACAACGACCGCGGCCCGTACTTCTACCTGCCCAAGCTGCAGTCGATGGAAGAAGCCGCACTGTGGGAGACCGCGTTGTCGCACATCGAGGGCATGCTGTGCCTGCCGCATGGGCAGATCAAGGTCACCGTGCTGATCGAAGCGCTGCCGGCGGTGTTCGAGATGGACGAGATCCTGCATGCGCTGCGTGACCGCATCGTCGGCCTGAACTGTGGACGCTGGGATTACATCTTTTCGTACCTGAAAACCTTCCGTCGCCACGCCGACAAGGTGTTGCCCGAGCGCAGCCAGGTGACAATGACCCAGCCGTTCCTGAAGGCCTATTCGGAACTGCTGATCAAGACCTGCCACCGCCGTGGTGCCCACGCGATGGGCGGCATGGCCGCACAGATTCCGATCAACCACGACGCCGCCGCCAACGAACAGGCCATGGCGCGCGTGCGTGCCGACAAACTGCGGGAAGTCACCGCCGGCCACGATGGCACCTGGGTCGCCCATCCGGCGTTGATTCCGGTGGCACGCGCCATCTTCGACGAGCACATGCCCACGCCGAACCAGCACCAGGTGCTGCGTCGTGATGTGCAGGTCAGCCGCGAGGAACTGATTGCGCCGTGCAGTGGCACCGTCACCCGTGCCGGCTTCGAGAACAACGTCGAAGTGTGCGTGCGCTACCTGGCCGCGTGGCTGGACGGCAATGGCTGCGTGCCCATCCACAACCTGATGGAAGACGCCGCCACCGCCGAGATCAGCCGCAGCCAGATCTGGCAGTGGCTGCACGCCGGCAACCAGCACCTGGACGATGGCACCGCGATCGACCTCGCCCTGTTGGAAAGCACCCTGCGCGCCTTGCCGGCACGGTTGGGCGACACCACTGCGCTGCCCGGCAGTGGCCGCATCCCCCAGGCCATCGGCCTGCTCGACCAACTCAGCCGGGCCGATGAACTGGCTGACTTCCTGACCCTGCCGGCCTACCGGCAGATCGACTGACCCTCCTTCCCCTTACGCACGCAATCTTCATTCGAGGACGACACGATGAGCACCTACCAGCAACAGATCGATGCCCTGCAGCAGGACTGGGACACCAACCCGCGTTGGAAGGGTTTGCAGCGGACCTACAGCGCCGCCGACGTGGTGCGCCTGCGCGGCAGCGTGCAGCCGGAATACACACTGGCCAAGCGCGGTGCCGAGCGTCTGTGGGAGCTGGTCAATGGCAGCGCGAAGAAGGGCTACGTCAATGCGTTTGGTGCGATCAGCGCCGGCCAGGCGATGCAGCAGGCCAAGGCCGGGCTGGAAGCGGTGTACCTGTCCGGCTGGCAGGTGGCTGCCGACGGCAACACCTCCGAAACCATGTACCCGGACCAGTCGCTGTACGCCTACGATTCGGTGCCGACCATGGTCCGCCGCATCAACAACACGTTCCAGCGCGCCGATGAAATCCAGTGGAAGAACATCATCGACGGCAAGGTGAAGGAAGAGGACGCCATCGATTTCTTCCTGCCCATCGTCGCCGACGGTGAGGCCGGCTTCGGTGGCGTGCTCAACGCCTACGAGCTGATGAAGAACATGATCACCGCCGGCGCCGCCGCGGTGCATTTCGAGGACCAGCTGGCGGCGGTGAAGAAGTGCGGCCACATGGGCGGCAAGGTGCTGGTGCCGACGCAGGAAGCCATCCAGAAGTTGTCGGCGGCGCGTCTGGCGGCCGACGTGCTGGGCGTGCCGACGATCGTGCTGGCGCGTACCGATGCCGAAGCGGCCAACCTGCTGACCAGCGACTTCGACCCGAACGATGCACCGTTCGTCACTGGCCAGCGCACGCCCGAGGGTTTTTACCGGGTCAAGAACGGATTGGAGCAGGCCATCAGCCGCGGCGTGGCCTATGCCCCGCATGCCGACCTGGTGTGGTGCGAAACCGGCACCCCGGATCTGGGCTTCGCCCGCGAATTCGCCCAGGCCGTGCACGCCGCCAGCCCCGGCAAGCTGCTGTCCTACAATTGCTCACCGTCGTTCAACTGGAAGAAGAACCTGGACGACAGGACCATCGCCAGGTTCCAGGATGAGCTGGCCGCGCTGGGCTACAAATACCAGTTCATCACCCTGGCTGGCATCCACATCAACTGGTTCAACACCTTCAAATTCGCCCACGACTACGCCCGTGGCGAAGGCATGCGCCATTACGTGGAGCAGGTGCAGGAACCGGAGTTCGCCGCACGTGAAAAGGGTTACACCTTCGCCTCGCACCAGCAGGAGGTGGGTGCCGGCTATTTCGACGATGTGACCACCGTGATCCAGGGCGGCGCCTCCAGCGTCACCGCCTTGACCGGCTCCACCGAAGAAGAACAGTTCCAGGCCGAAGAAGCTGCTTGAGCGCTTAGTTAAGGTCGTTTCAAAGGGGCTCTTACGAGCCCCTTTTTTTTGCCTGACCCAAAGTGCGGGTTTTCGCTGAAGTTGAGACCCGCATCACCTTATTTTGATGCTAATCTCGCCGGATGACTCGCCAACCATGGCGGGGATCCATGAGGCGAGGGATGAGCGGCATGGGAGTGGGGGGGCTGGCGTTGCAAGCAGAACTTCCTGTGGGCTCGACAGCCACAGGGGGAGCCGTACGCCGTGCGCAGGTTTCTGCCATGGAGTGCGCCCTGTTCGCCCAGTTCGGCCGCCGCCGTATCCTGACCACCGATGAAGTCCTGTTCCAGCGTGGTGACACCGGCTCGTCGATGTTCATCGTCATCAGCGGTGCCATCAGCCTGGATTTCGGCCCCGGCCAGGCACCCAAGCAACTCGGTGCCAACGATTTCTTCGGTGAGCTGGGCCTGCTGATTGACAGCCACTCGCGCTCATCGGCGGCACGGGCGTGTTGCACCACCGAGCTGCTTGAAGTCAGCTGCGCCAGTTTCCATCGCCTGATCGACCAGGATCCGGCGACCGTGGTGTTCTTCCTGCGTCGCACGTTATGGCGTGTGGTCTCCAGTGAACAACGGTTGATCAGCCAGCTCAGCCGTCGCAATGAAGAACTGGAAGTCGCACTCGGTAATCTGTACAGCGCCAGCCATGAGCTGCAGCACACCCGCGAGCTGATCTACACCGACGATCTGACCGGCATGGGCAATCGCCGCGCACTCACGGTGTATCTGCAGAACGCGCACCGCTCCGATCGTCGCCCGCAGGGTCTGCTGCTGATCGACTGTGATGACTTCAAAGGGCTCAATGATTCCCAGGGGCACCTGGCCGGCGACCACATGCTGCAGTGCCTCGGACGGGTATTGACCTCGGTAGCTGGCAAGGACGACATCGCCTGCCGCCTGGGTGGCGACGAGTTCTGCGTGCTGTTGCAGGAGGCGGACCCAGAGCGGCTGGCGCGCGTGGCCGGATTCATCCTTGAAGCCGTGCGCGGGCTGGTGGCCTTCCCCGGTGCGATGCCGGGTGCGTGCTCGGTCAGCATTGGTCTGGTGCTGATGGATGGGCGTGATCACTGGAACGATGCCTACTCGCGTGCCGACAGTGCACTTTACGAGGCCAAGCGGCTGGGCGGCGGCCGCATGCAATGGACACCTGGCTGAGCGGCCACGGGGGCTGACGTGGACGTTGAATCCGACAATCTGCAATCCAACCGTCAATTCAAGACGCTGATCCTCACGGACCTGTGTGACTCGGTGACGCTGGTCGAGCGTATTGGCGATACCGCCGCTGCCGATCTCTTCCGCAGGCTCGACACGCAGGTACTGCAATTGCTGCAGCGCTGGAACGGCCGTCTGATCGATCGCTCCGATGGCATGTTCCTGCTGTTCGATGTGCCGGTGGATGGGCTGGGCTTTGCCTTGGACTACGTCGACGAACTGGACGCGCTGGGCCGTGAGTTGAAGCTGCCGCTGCAGGCGCGCGTCGGTGTGCACGTGGGCTACGTACTGTCCTGGCTCAACAGCGAAGAAGCCGTCGCTGCCGGTGCCAAATCGCTGGAAGTGGAAGGGCTGGCCAAACCCATGGCGGCCCGGTTGATGGCATTGGCGCGCCCGGGCCAGATCCTTATGTCATCGGCCGCCGAGTCGATGATGCGCAGCGGCCAGCGTGAACTGGGTGATCGTGGCACCAACCTGCAATGGAAATCGCATGGTCGCTGGCGCTTCAAGGGCATGCCGACCGGGCACGAAGTATTCGAAGTAGGCCGCAAAGGGCGTGCACCGCTGCGCATGCCGACGGGCTCGGCCAAGGCCCGCCGCGAGCTTCCGCTGTGGCGGCGGCCGGTGGCGTTGATGGCTGAAGTGGCGCTGGTGGTTGCACTGGCAGTGACTGCCTGGGTGATGGTGCGACCGGAGCCGGCGATTGCGTTTGCCGAGCGGGATTGGGTGGTTCTGGCGGATGTCGTTAATGGCACCAATGAAACGGTGTTCGACGCGTCGATCCGACAGGCAATCATGCTTGGACTGGACCAGTCGAAATACGTGAATGTGCTGTCCGAGGGCAAGATCCGCGAAAGTCTTGAGTTGGCAAAAAAGCCGGCCGACAGCCAGCTCGAGCGCAGCTTGGCAGTGGACGTGGCTGTCCGCGAGGGCGCGCGTGCCGTACTGCTGCCGATGGTGACTCAGCAAGGCGCAGGCTATCGGATTGCCATTGGGCTGGTGGCACCCGATTCGGACACCGTGGTGCGGACGTACTACGCCGTTGCCAGCAGTACCGACAAGATGACGGCGGCAGTGGACAACGTTGTAGGCCAACTTCGCGGGGGCTTGGGGGAATCGGTTGCCGAACTGCAGAGATCGGTTCCTTTAGCGCGGGCATCCACCAGCAGTCTACGAGCGTTGAGATCCTATGCTTTGGCGGAAATCGCAATCGGTCAGCGTCGGTTCGAGGAGGCGCGTACCCTTTACCAGACGGCGTTGGAAATAGACCCAGAGTTTGCATTGGCCTATGCCGGTCTGGCGAAGCTGTATGCCCGCACTGGTGACATGCAGCCGGCTCGTGAACAGCTGAAGAAGGCGTTGGCATTGCAGTCGCAATTGCCACACCGCGAACGACTGTACCTGAAGGCTTGGCAAGCCGAACTGGAGCCAGGTGGATGGCCACTGGAGGATTGGCGGGTGTTGGCCACGCTCTATCCGGATTCGTTTGCAGGTCTTTCCAATACTTCCTGGTATCTATTCCAGGACAACCGTTTTGGAGAGGCAGAGGCATATGCTCGCGCAGCGACAGTCCCACAGGATCACCTACGGGTCTATCCGATGGTGCAGCTCGGCCAGATACAGATCGCGCTCAACCAGCCGGAACGTGCCCAGGAAACATTGAAACAAGCACATGAGCTTGGAGGCGGCAGAGGTGTGGACGATGCAGGAATAGACGCGCTGGTTGCGATGCGTCGTTACGAAGAGGCCGAGCAGGTATTGGCCGGGCTCGATGGCGGTGGTGAGTCACTGCAGGGCCTGATGAGTCTGCGAGCGCGTCTGCTGGTGGCTGCGGATCGTGGAGATTGCCGCGCCATGCACGATGCGCTGCGATCAGACCAGACGAAACCTACCGTGACTTATCAGAAGATTCATCTGCAATTGCAACACGTGGTGGCGGGAGTGGTTTGCGACGAAGCTAGTGATGTAAAACTATCTTCGATTGCTGCGACTCTTTCCGTTGTACTGCGCCAGGCCGATGATCCCGCGTGGCGTGACTACAATCTGCAGATGCTGGGCTTGATCTATCTTGCGCAACGACAGGGCCAGGACGCTCTGGCCTCCCGCCTCCTGCGGGAAAATCGTGAAGTATTCGAGTCGCAACGTAGCCCGGTCATTGCCAAGTGGTATCGCCTCGTCCAGGCAATGGAGCGTTTGCAGGAGGGTAGGGCGGATGCAGCGATAGCGATCCTTCAGCCGTTGCTGGACGGTAGCGAGCCTTTGCAGGTCCACGTGTTGTTGTTGAAGGCATATCGCCTGCAGGGCGACGCCGCCGGGGCCGATCGCCAGCAGCAGTGGTTGATTGCCCATCGTGGCCGGGCCATAGGTGAATTGATGGCAATGCAGTTGTTGCAGCCGCTCAATGTGCATGACGTGGCCAAGGCGGCACCGGCAATCAATGCGGGTGCCCCCTGACCCAGGATCAGTCGATTGCGTCGCTGATCTTGCCGGCTTCGAAGCAGAAGACCACGGTCATCGGCATGGTGCATGCGGAGGTGAGGTATGCCTCCAGTTCATCGCGCACCAGCAGCAGCTCTTCCGGCGATGCCAGAACATCGACTTCCAGGCACTTCCTGTGATCAATGGAGAGCCCGATGGAGGCCAGTGCGGCAACCGGGTCTGCGGTTAGCAGAGCACGGAATGTGGCGTCGCCGATTAGGTGATCCAAAAGGGTGGATGCTTCGGCAGGAGTCAACTGGCCTGAGGGCATGGTGATTTTCCAGAGAGAGAGCGTTGTATCGGCTGTTGTCGGTTCGAGTTGAGGGGTTCTTGCAGTGGGCGCGAACAAACCGGAGCATTGAGGTCTTAGCCATCCGTCCGGTGAAGGGTGGGTGGCTGTTCACTGGCCACCGCTGGAACCGGTGCTCATTGTGCCATCCGACAAACTAGAGTTTGAGAATCTCATGCGTGTCCGCCGTTGTATGCACCTGCTGCTGGAGCCAAGTGAGCAGATCTCGTTTGGTATTGCCGCCATCCTGCGTGGCCGGGTCGAGGTTGGGGGCGAGGTGACCTGGGTTGCGCTGGCTGCACACTTGGAGCGCGCGGTTGTCGTAGATGCGGCCGAACGTGCCCTGTTGTCTGAAGTCAGCGCATATCGCTGGCAGGAGCTGAGTCAGGACGTCAGCCGCTCGTCCGCCTGCGTGAAGCTGCTGGAATCAGGGTTGCTGCTGAGCGAGCAGGTCGAACATGCCGAGTATCTGTCCAGGGACCAGGCGGTACGTGAGGTCCACTGGTGGTCACCTGCGGCAATCGTGCATAGGCATTCGCGCTGGCAAGGCGTGGACAGCGTTGGTGACATGCGATCGCAAGGGCTCGTTACCGCCAATGATCTGCGACGCAATCTCGGTCCACCGCCGTCGGCTGTCCAGGAGTACGAGGGTGTTTATGCACCATTGCCAAGGCAGACGGATAGCGCATTCGACGCCATGTTGGCGCGGCGGACAACCTGCAGGAACTTCGATCGTGACCGCGCTTTGCCGCTGCAATTGCTCGCGCAGCTGATGCAGCGGGGAATGATGGCGCAGGCTGGGTTCGAGGCGGCTCCTGATACCGTATTCCTCAAAAAGAATGTCCCATCCGGAGGCGGATTGCACCCGGTGGAAGCTTATCTACTGGTCCAGAACGTGGAGGGGTTGGCGCCTGGCCTTTATCACTACCACCCGCTCGAGCATGCATTGCTCGCGTTGCCATCTCCACCAGCAGGTGAGATGTCCCGGTTGGCATGCACAGCACTTTCCGGTCAGGACTGGTTTGCGGATGCACCGGCGATGATTGTGTTGGCTCCTCGCTTCGAACGCTGTTTCTGGAAGTACCGCAATCACTCAAAGGCCTATCGTGCGGTACTTTTCGACGTGGGCCACCTGTCTCAGCTGTTGTACCTGTGCGCGACCGAGGCGGGTCTCGGTGCGTTCGTCACGGCTGCCATCAATGAGGTAGACGTGGACCGGGCATTAGGGCTGGATGGGATCCAGCAGGGTTCTGTGGCGATCTTCGGCGTCGGCTGGCGCGCGGGGCGGCAGGAGACCACTGAATTCGATCCGGCCCATCGTGTCTGGGCGTAGTTCACCCGCCTCGAAGTCCACCAGCAGCGCACCGTTGAGGCCTCTGCTGCATTCCAGCCACAGTCATCAATGAAGTCCAGCTGGGGCAGCCGTTCGGATTGCCTGCACTGTGGTCGCGATCATCGGTGGATTCCGCTACGCGCAGAGGAACAGGTGATGGCAGAGTTCGACCCCATGCGCACATCTGGTGAACGCATAGCCGCATGTGGGCTGTACCTCATGCGGCTATGCGGGTGACCTGGCTGTGTGATGCGACCGGCATGGCCCATCAGCGGTGGATCGACAGCCTGTCGGATCAGGAAAGTCGGAGGGTATCGTGGCCGTGCAGTGAGTTCGACGACGGTGCGTGGGTTCTGGGCGCTGCCGCCAAGCTGGCACGGCTCACGAAATTCGAACCCGTTGCTGCATTCAACTGGATGGGAATCATCGCCAGCCCTTGAGTGAGCATTTTGCGGATTTCCTCGCGGGACTTAGCGATGCACTCCTTCGTGGCAAGGTGCTCGACCGTAAGACTGGCGCGTAACCAGGCCAGTTCGACAGTAGCATCCTGCTTCGCCGGCACATGGCCAATCTGCAGCAGGGCAGTGGCCGGGTCCTTCTTGAAGGACCGGCGAAAACTGTTGTCCGTGCTCAGCAGGTCAAGGAGCCGATCGGCAATGGTGGGCTCTAGTGCAATTTGCGCTGTGGGCTTTCCGGATTTCGTCGTCATGTTGTCTCCTTCGCTGTAGATTTCAGCTGGATGTTATGTCGGGCGTCACGGATGGCCGTAGCGCCCCGCCCCAATCAGGGGTTCGTCAACTATACGTTTGATGAGAGGGGAGCATGAAGGTAAGACGCTGTTCGATTCTGCACGTTGAGCCGAGGGAGCAGGTGGAGTTCAACCTGGCCGCCCTGCTGTCGGGAGGTGACGGGCTTGCGCGGGGTTGCCGTTGGGTGGCTTTGGCACCCCATCTTGGCCATGAAGTGGTCGTTGATGAGGCCGAGTGCCTGCTGCTAGGCCGGATCAGTCCGGAGGCATGGGTTGAGGCGGGTGCGCTTGGTGACGAGATGGCCAGCGCGTTGCGCTCACTCTTACGGAAAGGTCTGGTTGTCGGGCGGCACGCGCGTTATGTGGAGATGCGCAGGAAGGATGAAGAGGTGCGGGCACGCCATTGGCATCCACTGGCCGCAACCTTCCATGCATTCACCCGCTGGAGTGGCGCCGACGCGGTGCAGGCGATGCAGGAGACCGGAACATCGACTGCGGCCGAGCTGAGGGAGCAACTCGGCACGCCGCCGCCCGAGACGATAAGCCGCGTTGCGGAGAATGACTCCATTCCACTTGCGGAGGATGCATGCAACGACTTCGATCGGTTGCTGGAGCTCCGTGTCACCTGCCGCAACTTCGATACGTCGCGTCGACTGCCGGGGCAGATGCTGTCCCGCCTGATCGGCCGTGTGTTCCGCGCCCGCTCGTGCGTGCGGGTAACGGACGATACCGTCTTCCTCAAGAAGAGCAGTCCGTCGGGGGGAGGGTTGCACCCGATCGAGGCCTATCTGCTGATCCGCAACGTCGATGGGGTTGCGGATGGCCTGTATCACTATCACCCGGTCGCGCATGCGCTTGAGCCACTGCCCGCCCCGGAGCTGCCACTTGACCAGCTGATGCTTGATGCACTGGCGCAGCAGCACTGGTTTGCCGATGCGCACGTGATGGTGGTGCTGTCGCCGCGCTACCTCCGCAATTTCTGGAAGTACAGGCACCACGCCAAGGCCTACCGTGCACTGGTACTGGAAGCCGGCCATCTGTCGCAGACGCTCTACCTTTCCGCGACCGAGATGGGGCTGGGGGCCTACGTTACCTGCGCGGTCAATGAGACCCTGCTTGAGAAGGCATTCGGCCTGGACCCGATGGCGGAGGGCGTGCTGGCCGTCTGTGGTTTCGGCTGGAGGGCACCGGAGATGGTGACGATGGAGCTCGATCCCGCAGAGCGGGTCTGGCAGGCATCGTCCGTCGAAGCCTGAAGAACCGGTCGCTGGGTCCCTAGGGCGTTGCCAACGACCTGTCCTGTTCGGGGATCAGGAAGCCTGGGTGACCTCGAAGTCCACCAACACCGCGCCATCGCCCACCTGATCGCCGGCCTTGGCGCGGAAGCCGTGCACGGTGCCGTCTGCCGGGGCCTGCAGGGTATGTTCCATCTTCATCGCCTCCATCACCAGCAGCGGCGTGCCGCGGGTGACGGTGCTGCCGGGCTCGACCAGCAACGTGACCACGCGACCGGGCATCGGTGCGAGCAGGCTGCCGCCATGGTCGTTGGCGCTATCGGCCTCGGCGACCGGGTCGTGCACGGTGAAGCGCTGCTGTCGCTCATCGCCGAAGACATGCAGGACGTTGCCATCGCGCAATGCGTTGCCGCGATACAGGCGATCGCCGATCTGCAGGGCGTAGCCGTTGGCATCTGCGTGGCCGGTCACTTGCTGCATTTCGTCACCGCTGCGCACCTGCCAGCCTTCGCTGCTGCGGCGTACCTGCAGCACGTGTTGTTGCTGTAGATGTTCCAGTGTGATTGAACGTGCGGCCGGGCCGGTCAGGCGCCAACCGTCGTTGATGGCCCAAGGCGATGCGTTGTCGCTGGCAGCCGCATTCTCGTTGGACGCCAGTACAGCGGCCAATGCCCAATCGGCGGTTGTCGCCACGCTGTGCTGGATGTCCAGCGCAGCGCGCTCGCGCTCGATCAGTGCGGTATCCAGGTTGGCGTGGCGGAACGAATCGGTCATCACCAGGCGTCGCAGGAACGCCGCATTGGTGGTGACACCAACCACCTGGCACTGCGCCAGAGCACGCTGCATGCGCTGCAATGCACTGCCGCGGTCCACGTCCCAGACGATCAATTTGGCGATCATCGGGTCGTAGTACGGGGTGATCGCATCGCCCTGTTCAACGCCGGCATCCACACGCACGTTGGCGTTGGTCTGCGGCAGTTGCAGGTGACGCAGCGTGCCGGTGGAGGGCAGGAAGCCGCGGTCGGCGTCTTCGGCGTACAACCGGGCTTCCAGCGCATGACCGTGAATCCGCAGTTGTTCCTGCGTCTTCGGCAACGGCCCGCCGAAGGCGACACGCAGCTGCCATTCGACCAGGTCGGTGCCGGTGATCATCTCGGTCACCGGATGTTCCACCTGCAGGCGGGTGTTCATTTCCATGAAATAGAAATCGCCATCCGGCCCGGCGATGAACTCCACCGTGCCAGCGCCCACGTAGCCAACCGCACGTGCGGCGTCGGTCGCGGCCTTGCCCATCGCGGCGCGGCGCTCAGGCGTCATGCCGGGAGCGGGGGCTTCTTCCAGCACCTTCTGGTGGCGGCGCTGCACCGAGCAGTCGCGCTCGAACAGATACACCACGTTGCCCTGGCTGTCGCCGAATACCTGGATTTCAATGTGGCGCGGGCGCTCGACGTACTTCTCCACCAGCACATGCGCATTGCCGAACGCCGACTGCGCCTCACGCTGGCAGCTGGCCAGGGCGGCCTCGAAATCCGCGCTGGCCTCGACCTTGCGCATGCCCTTGCCGCCGCCACCGGCGCTGGCCTTGATCAGTACCGGATAGCCGATGGCATCGGCTTGCGCACGCAGGAACTCCGGCTCCTGACGGTCGCCGTGATAGCCCGGCGTCAGCGGCACATTCGCCGCCTGCATCAAGGCCTTTGCCGCGCTCTTGTCACCCATCGCATCGATGGCGTTGGCCGGCGGGCCGATGAACACCACGCCAGCTTCCGCGCAGGCACGCGCGAAGCCGGCATTCTCGGAAAGGAAGCCGTAACCGGGATGGATGGCCTGCGCACCCGTGCGGCGCGCAGCGTCGAGAATCACATCCGCGCGCAGATAACTTTCCGCTGCCGGTGCAGCGCCAATGTGCACGGCTTCGTCGGCCAGCCGCACATGCCGCGCATTGCGGTCCGCATCGGAATACACCGCCACCGTGGCGATGCCGAGGCGCCGGCAGGTGCTGATGACGCGGCAGGCGATTTCACCACGGTTGGCGATCAGGATCTTGTTGAACATGGAAGGTCTCCGGTCGCCGTTACATGCGGAACACGCCGAAGCGTGTTTCCTGCGTAGGTGCATTGAGGCTGGCGGCAAGCGCCAGGCCGAGGACGCGGCGGGTATCGGCGGGGTCGATCACGCCGTCGTCCCACAAGCGCGCACTCGCGTAGTACGGGTGCCCTTGCTGCTCGAACTGGTCGCGGATCGGCTGCTTGAACGCATCTTCTTCCGATGCCGACCACTGCCCGCCCTTGGCTTCGATGCCGTCGCGCTTGACCGTGGCCAGCACGCTGGCGGCCTGCTCTCCACCCATCACGCCGATGCGTGCGTTCGGCCACATCCACAGGAAGTGTGGCGAATAGGCACGGCCGCACATGCCGTAATTGCCGGCACCGAACGAACCACCGATCACCACCGTGTACTTGGGCACGCGCGCGTTGGCTACGGCCATGACCAGCTTGGCGCCGTCTTTGGCGATGCCGCCGTGTTCGTATTTGCGGCCGACCATGAAGCCGGTGATGTTCTGCAGGAACACCAGCGGGATGTTGCGCTGGCAGCACAGCTCGATGAAGTGCGCGCCCTTGAGCGCGGACTCGGAGAACAGGATGCCATTGTTGGCGATGATGCCGACCGGATGGCCGTGCACATGTGCGAAGCCGGTGACCAGCGTGTTGCCGTAGCGCGGTTTGAACTCGTCAAAGCGCGAGCCATCGACCACGCGCATGATCACTTCGCGCACGTCATAAGGCTTGCGCGTATCGCTGGGAATCACGCCGTACAGCTCATGCGCATCGAACAGCGGTGCTTCATCTGCCAGCAGCGCAACGCCCGGCGTGGGCTTGCGCCAGTTGAGGCTGGCGATGATGGCGCGCACCCGCGCCAGCGCCTGCAGGTCGTTGTCGGCCATGTGATCGGCAACGCCGGAAATACGTGTGTGCACATCGGCACCGCCCAGTTCCTCGGCGCTGACCACTTCACCGGTCGCGGCCTTCACCAGCGGCGGACCACCGAGGAAGATGGTGCCCTGTTCCTTGACGATGACTGTCTCGTCGCTCATCGCCGGCACATACGCGCCGCCGGCGGTGCAGCTGCCCATCACGCAGGCGATCTGCGGGATGCCCTGCGCCGACAGGTTGGCCTGGTTGTAGAAGATGCGGCCGAAATGGTCGCGGTCCGGGAACACCTCATCCTGTAACGGCAGGAACGCGCCGCCGGAATCGACCAGATAGATGCACGGCAGGCGGTTCTGCTGGGCGATTTCCTGCGCACGCAGATGCTTCTTTACCGTGACCGGATAGTAGGTGCCGCCCTTGACGGTGGCATCGTTGGCCACGATCAGACATTCCACGCCCGACACGCGGCCAATGCCGGCGACCATGCCCGCGCCCGGAACCGGATCGTCGTACATGCCGTGCGCGGCCAGCGGCGCGACTTCGAGGAAGGGGCTGCCCGGATCGAGCAGGGCGTCGATGCGATCGCGTACCAGCAGCTTGCCGCGCGCGGTGTGCTTGGCCCGCGCTGCATCGCTGCCGCCGCGTGCGGTGGTTTCCAGCGTCGCGCGCAGATCGTCAACCTGCGCCTGCATGGCAGCACGGTTGGCTTCGAAGCTGTCGCTGCCGGGTTGCAGCTGGGTGGTGAGGATGGTCATGGCTGCGGAATCCTGGAGGTTCTGGAGCATGCCCGGGCTCGCAAAGGCGGGAGCAGGGCGGTTGCTTCCCTTCTTCCCGCTTGCGGGAGAAGGTGCCCCGAAGGGGCGGATGAGGGGAGCTTTCGGCTTTCGTTTGCCGTGAGCCTCCCCTCACCCCAACCCCTCTCCCGTTCACGGGAGAGGGGCTTGAGCGGCATCATGCGGTCTTCTGGAACAGCTCACGCCCGATCAGCATGCGGCGGATTTCAGAGGTGCCGGCGCCGATTTCATACAACTTGGCATCGCGCCACAAACGGCCGGCCGGGTATTCGTTGATGTAGCCATTGCCGCCGAGGATCTGGATCGCTTCGCCAGCGGCCCACGTCGCCTTCTCGGCGGAATAGAGAATCGCACCGGCCGCATCCTGGCGCGTGGTACGGCCTTGATCGCAGGCTTTCGCCACGGCATACACATAGGCGCGGCAGGCATTGAAGCCAACGTACATGTCGGCCAGTTTGGCCTGGATCAGCTGGAACGTGCCGATCGCCTCGCCAAACTGCTTGCGCTCATGCACGTAAGGCAGCACGACATCCAGCGCCGCAGCCATCAGGCCGAGCGGGCCGCCAGACAGCACCACGCGTTCGAAATCCAAACCGGACATCAACACCTTCACGCCGCCGCCGACTTCGCCCAGCACGTTTTCGACCGGCACCTCGCAGTCCTGGAACACCAGCTCGCATGTGTTGGACGAACGCATGCCCAGCTTGTCCAGCTTCTGCGCGGTGGAGAAGCCCTTCATGCCTTTTTCGATGATGAAGGCGGTGATGCCACGCGAACCGGCGTTGAGGTCGGTCTTGGCGTAGACGATCAGCACGTCCGCATCCGGGCCGTTGGTGATCCACATCTTGTTGCCGTTGAGCACGTAATGGTCGCCGCGCTTGTCGGCGCGCAGCTTCATCGACACCACGTCCGAGCCGGCACCGGGTTCGCTCATCGCCAATGCACCGACGTGTTCGCCGCTGCACAGCTTGGGCAGGTATTTGTGCTTCTGTGCTTCGCTGGCGTTCTTGCGCAGCTGGTTGAGGCACAGGTTGGAATGCGCACCGTAGGACAGGCCAATGCCGCCGGAGGCGCGGGAGATTTCCTCCATCGCCACCACATGCGCCAGGTAGCCCATGCCGGTGCCGCCGTATTCCTCTTCCACGGTCATGCCCAACAGGCCCTGCTCGCCGAACTGGCGCCACAGTTGATTGGGGAAGTGGTTGGTTGCGTCGGCCTCTTCGGCCAGCGGCGCGATGTGCGCGGCGGCGAACTGGGCCACGCTTTCACGCAGCATGTCGATCTCTTCGCCGAGATCGAAGGTCAGGGAGGGGATGTGCATGGGGCGACTCCAGTACGGCTTGGCGAGGGGGCGCTCCGGGTTGGGGGTGACGGATTGGGCCGTCAGCACGGGCGTTTGCGCGCAGCCTAGCGGGTCATGGCGAAAAAGTGAACACAAATTCAAAAATTGAACATAGAATCAACCCATGGCTTACAAGCGCTCGGAATTGATGGAAAAACGGCTCGCCGGCAACCGCGAGGCAATCCTTGCCGCCGCCCGCCGTCTGGTCGCCGCCGGCGGCTACCGCAACGCGCCGATCACCGCCGTGGCCGCCGAAGCCGGGGTGTCCACCGGGCTGATCTACCGTCACTTCCCCTCCAAGGCCGAGCTGTTCGTGGAGGTGCTCACCGCTGCGGTGGAGCATGAACTGGAAATCCTGTCGGCCATCGCCGAAGAGCCACTGCCGGCGCCGCAGCGCCTGCAGCGGGCGGTGGCCTCGTTCGTGCGCCGCGCGATGGCCGGCCCGGGTCTGGCTTATGCCTTCATCGCCGAACCGGTGGATCCGGAAGTGGAAGCCGAGCGCATCCGCTGCCGGCGGCTGTTCGGCGATGTGTTCAAACGCATCCTTGATGACGGCGTGCGCAGCGGTGAGCTGCCAGCGCAGGATCTGGAGGTGAGCGCGGCCTGCATCGTCGGTGCCTTCACCGAAGCGCTGGTCGGGCCCACTGCACCCAGTCGCGATGGATTGCGCGATGGTGAGCATCTGGTCGATGCGATCGGCGCACTGTGCCTGCGCGCAGCGGGGGCGCCGATCACCGCCTGAGCGCAAACGCTCGGCCATCACAGCACGATGCGGATGCTGCGTTGCCGCACGTTCTGCCGTGTCCGTGCCCATTGCGGGCGGTGGCATTCGCTGGTCTATACTCGCCGGCAGCCATGGTCCACCGACTACTCGCCAGGGGTGTTGAGACGTGCGGAATTACGACCTCGAGTTTCTCAAGCGTTTTTCGATCGTGATCGCCATTCTGGCCATCGTCACGATCGGTTTGATCATCTTCGCCGCCTACCTGCAGCGCACCATTCCCACCGAGGTCTCGCCCACGGCGCTCAAACGCGTTGAAGAACGCATTGCGCCGGTCGGTGCGGTGTACGCCGGCGCCACGGGTGCTTCCGCCCAGGCCGCTGCTGCGGCCGCTGCCACCGCCGCGGCGATGGCCAGTGGTGCCTACGGCGGCACGCTGGATGGCAAGGTGATCTTCGACAACCTCTGCACCGCCTGTCACACCACGGGCGTGGGCAAGGCGCCGACGCTGGATCACTCACATTGGGATGCGCGCCTGGCCCAGGGCAAGGACACGCTCTACAAGCACGCCATGGAGGGTTACACCGGCCCGGATGGCGGGATCATGCCGCCCAAGGGTGGCAATGCCGGGCTCAGCGAGGAGCAGATCCACGCAGCCGTGGATTGGATGCTCGCAAACCTGAAATAGAAAGCCGCCAGACTCGGCAGCGGGCAACCGGCCTGATTGCTGCAGAATATCCAGCGCCGCCTACTTGAGGCGGCGCTTCTGTTTTCGCTTCCCATGTTTCGTTTTCCTTCGGAGTCGTCCATGCGTTGTTCCCCTTCGTTCCTCGCCCTGGCCCTGGCTGCGGCATGCACCGGCCCGGCTCTGGCGGCCTCCCCGGCAACCCCGTTGCCCATCGGCAAGGTGCAGGGCAGCGGTGAGCGCAGCCCGTACGAAGGCAAGCCGGTGACGGTCGAAGCCATGGTCACCGCCGACATGCGCGACGGTCTGGGTGGGGTGTACGTGCAGGACGCCGGTGATGGCGATGCGGCAACGTCGGATGCGCTGTTCGTGCGCCTGCCCGACGGCCAGGCAGTGCAGGTCGGCCAATGGCTGCGCATCAGCGGCACGGTGCAGGAACAGGCCGCCGGCAAGGGTGGTCAATCGCTGACCACGCTGCAGGCCGACAAGGTGACGGCGGTCGCCTCGCGCGCCGCACCGGCAGTGACCGTGATCGAAGCCGTGCCGGCTGACTGGGAAGCGCTGGAAGGCATGCAGGTCCGGATCGTCGCACCGCTGACCCTGGCTGGGCAGGATGGATTGCAGCGCTTTGGCGAACTGACCGCCGCGTTCGGTGACCGTCTGTGGCAGCCCAGTGAAGTGGCCGCTGCCGGCAGCCCGGAGCAGGCCGCCGTGATCGCCGACAACGCCCGCCGCCGTCTGCGCCTGGACGATGGCAGCAGCAAACGCGACCCGGGTGGCGTGTCGTACCTGGCCGAAGGCGTGGTGCTGCGGACCGGCGCGCAGTTGAGCGAGGTGCAGGGCATCGTCGATCAACGCTATGACGGTGATTACCGCCTGCAGCTCACCGCGCCATTGAAGGTGAGTGGCGACCTGCGCCCGCTGCAGCCGCCGACCGTGGCCGGTGGCCTGCGCATCGCGGCGTTCAACCTTGAGAATTATTTCAATGGCGACGGCAAGGGCGGTGGCTATCCCACCCTGCGCGGCGCCAAGACGGCAGAGCAGCAGGCCGCACAGCAGGCCAAGCTGATCACCACCATCCGCAGCCTCGGCGCCGATGTCGCGGCGTTGATGGAACTGGAGAACGACGGCTACGGCCCGGGTTCGGCCATCGACCAGCTGGTGCGTGCACTCAACGAAGGGCAGGGCAAGGATGGCGACTGGAAGTTCGTCGATGCCAAACAGGGCCCCGGCGACAACCCGATCCGCGTCGGCATCATCTATCGCAGCGCGAAGCTGAGCCCGGTCGGCAAGCCGGCGGTGCTGGAGCGCGAACCTTTCGGCGAGCGCAGCCGCGTGCCGCTGGCGCAAGCCTTCCGCATGGGCCGCAATGGCGCACCGTTCGTGGTCGTGGCCAACCACTTCAAGTCCAAGGGTTGCTCCGACGCCAGCGGCGCCGATGCCGACCAGAATGACGGCCAGGGCTGCTGGAATGCCACCCGCGTCGCGTCGGCACGGTTGCTGCACCAGTGGCTGCAGAGTGACCCCACCGGCAGCGGCAGCAAGGACACGGTGTTGCTGGGCGACTTCAACGCCTATGCGATGGAAGACCCGATCCGCACCTTGAATACCGACGGCTGGCAGGATGCGTTCAAGGTCGCAGGCGTGGCGCAGCCGTACAGCTACGTCTACAACGGCCTGACCGGGCGTCTGGACCACGCCCTGCTGAGCCCGGGCATGGCCGCGCGGTTGAAGGGCGCGGCCGAGTGGCACACCAATGCCGATGAGGCTGACGACGCCGGTTACCAGGGGCGCAATGTGCCGGGCCCGTGGCGCAGTTCGGATCACGATCCGCTGCTGCTGGGGTTTGAACCGTAAGCTCTGGAGCTTGAAAGCCCCCTCCCCAAGCGCCCCCTTTGGTCAAAGACGAAGGGGAGGGCGGGAGAGGGGGTAGTTGCTGTTGGAGTCTTCCAACAGAAAGAAACGCTACAACGTCCCGCGTGCGATCAACCCTATCGCCACCACCGCCAGCAGCAGCCCTGCACGATTCAGCCGGCTGGTCTTTTCACCAAACACCAGCACACCGACCAGCGCACCCAGACACACCACGCCGATGTTCATGCCGGCGAAGATCGTCGCCGGACTGTGCGGCATCGCCTGGTGCGCACGCACGTAGAACAGGATGTTGCCGAAGTTGATCACGCCCAGCAGCAACCCAAAGCCGAGGTTGCTCGCCGTGAGTTTCGAGGTGCCGCTGAAGTGCCGCTGCAGCTGCCACGCCAGCATCAGTACGAACGCAATGCCGAAGCTGACCAGCAATGCCGCCGTCGAGGGTGTGCCGGCCAGCGCCACGCGCTTGAGCAGGATGTCGATCAGCGCGAAGCCGACCCAAACGCCCAGCAGCCAGCCCCAGGTACCGCGTGTGCTGCCGCCGGCTTCGCCGTTGCGTGCACTGACACCGACGATGGCCAGCAGTCCCAGCCCCAGGCCGGCCAGCTTCCAGCCGTTGGCATGTTCGCCAAACAGCAGGAACGCCGCGGCCAATGACAGCAGCAGTGACAGCCGTTGCGCCACATCGCTGCGCACGATGCCGGCCTCGCGCACCGCGCGTGCCAGCACCAGGAAAATGCCCGGCAACGCCACGGCCAGGCCCAGCAGTGCCAGCCACGGCGTGTGTCCGCCCTGCAGCGTCTGCAGCGAGGGCCGCAGCACCAGCAACGACAGTACGCTGGCGGCCAGGTAGTTCCAGGTCACCGCCTGGGCGATGTCGATACCGCGACGCGGGGCCAGTTTCAGCAGCACCGACACCAGCACGCTGCAGGCCACGCTCAGGATCAGGAAAAGCATCGTTTCAGCTACCGTGAAGGCGATGGCGGTGGAGCCGCCGGACAGGGCCGGTATTATGGCGGCATGCAAACGCCCTCATTCCCCCACGAATCGGCGACGTTGACCCTGGATGGCCCGGCCGGGCCGCTGGAGCTGAGCGTCGACTTTCCCGATGGTGAAACCGCGCCGCGTCCCATCATCGCGGTCATCTGCCATCCGCTGTCCACCGAAGGTGGCAGCATGCACAACAAGGTGGTGACCATGGTCTCGCGCGCGCTGCGCGACCTGGGCGTCACCACGGTGCGGTTCAATTTCCGGGGCGTCGGCGCTTCGGCCGGCATCTACGACAACGGTGAAGGCGAAGGCGATGACCTGCGAGCGGTGGCCAACTGGGTGCGCAGCCAGCGCCCCGACAGCGCGTTGTGGCTGGCCGGTTTCAGCTTTGGCGCCTATGTCTCGCTGCGTGCGGCCGCCGCATTGCAGCCGCAGGCCTTGATTTCGATTGCGCCGCCGGTGGGTCGTCGCACCTGGGATTTCAGCCAGGTGCAGCCGCCGTCCAACTGGTTGGTGGTGCAGGGCGACGCCGATGAGATCGTCGATGCGCAGGGCGTGTACCAATGGCTGGAGTCGTTGGAAAACCCGCCGCAGCTGGTGCGCATGCCCGATACTTCGCATTTCTTCCATCGCAAGCTGATCGACCTGCGCGGCGCGATCCAGCATGAAGTGCGGCGCTGGCTGCCCGACAGCAGCAGCTGAGGCATGGAAACGATGACCCCCTCACAACGCTACGCCGCCGGCGTGGCCCGTGGCGATTGGCGCGACGATCCCGACCAGCACCCGGCCCTGGCCGAGCTGGACCGCATCCATGAGGCGCTGGTGGATTCGGCGCAGGACGGCTGGCTGGACCGCCTGTCTGCTTTCTGGAAGAAGCCCGAGCCGGTCAAGGGCCTGTATTTCTGGGGTGGCGTGGGCCGCGGCAAGACCTTCCTGGTCGATCTGTTCTATGACGGCCTGCCGATAGAGCAGAAGTACCGCACCCACTTCCATCGCTTCATGCGCGGCATCCACGAGCGCCTGCGTGAGCACCAGGGGCAGAGCGACCCGCTGGCCAAGATCGCCCAGGAATGGCGCAACAACCTGCGCGTGCTGGTGCTGGACGAATTCTTCGTCACCGACATCGGCGACGCCATGCTGCTGGCGCGTCTGCTGGAGCGTTTGTTCGCCGAAGGCATCACCCTGGTGACCACCTCCAACACCGCCGTGGAGAATCTGTACCTCAACGGCCTGCAGCGCGACAGCTTCCTGCCGGCCATCGCACTGCTGCAGAAGCACTGCGTGGAGCTGTATGCCGAAGGCACCGAGGACTACCGCATGCGCGCGCTGACCCGCTCGCCCGTGTATCGCGCGCCGTTGGATGCCGACAGCGAAACGTGGCTGGGCGGACGCTGGAAGGAACTGAGCGGTGGTGAGGATTCGCGCAGCGGCAACATCGCCATCGAGGGGCGCAAGATCCCGGTGCGCGGGCGCGGCAAGAGCATCGTCTGGTTTGATTTCGCTGCCCTGTGCGAAGGTCCGCGCGGGCCGTCGGATTACATCGAGATCGCACGCGAGTTCAACACCGTGCTGCTCGGTGGCATCCCGCATTTCGACCGCATGAACGAAGACGCCGCGCGTCGCTTCGTCAACCTGATCGACGAGCTGTACGACCGCCAGGTCAACCTGGTCTGCACCGCGCAGGACGCCCCGCCGCTGCTGTATTCCGGCACCCGTCTGGCCGGCGCCTTCGAGCGTACCGCCAGCCGCCTGATCGAAATGCAGAGCGCCGAGTACCTGGGTACCGCGCACCGGAACGGGTAGGGCGGGGAGCGGGTGTTCGCTTTTCCCGCGTGCGGGAGAAGGTGCCCGCAGGGCGGATGAGGGGGAGCGGGACGAAGCCCGTTGCCGGGTAAAGCGAAGCCATGTGTCAGCGGGAACGCCCCAGCCGAGCATGGCTCGGCGCGTCGCTTAACCCCACTTCCCATCGCCGCCCGTTCCTGTTCCTGCACGCCGCGACACGCGGCACTCTCACGCACAGGAGCAGGGACCATGAACCACCGGAATGCACCCACATTGAAGCGCCGGCCGGTACGTACCGCCGCCTTTGCTGCAGTGGCGACCCTGCTGGTCGGTTTGCCGGTGGTGACCGCCGCGCGTCTGGGGCCGGCTTCGGCCTCGGTGGTCGAAGGCGACCTGCAGGCACCCTCCTCGTTGCGGGTGCGGCAGACCCGGCCGAACTTCCAGGCACCCACGGCGAGCGCCTGCAGTGATACGCCGGTGCTGCGCGAAGTGGCTGACCCCAATCCTCAGCAGCAACGGCCTCTGAGTACGAGCCGCAGCCGTCGCTCCAGCATCAAGGACAGCGACGCGGCAGTGATGGAAATGGTTGCTCCGCCTGTGATGCCAGCGCCTCCGCCGCCTTCGCCGTTGCCTGCCGACTTGTCGATGGTGGTCGAGGGAAAGAGTTATTCGACAGAGGGCATGCTGCTTCGCACGGAGCCGCTTTCCACGCCACCTGCCAGCGCCCCCATTCGCCAGCAGCAACAAACGCCGGTCACCGCGGGCATGGTCGATGACAATGCTGACTTCGGCGGTTTCCTGCAGTTCCTGCAGGGGCATGAAGAATCCAAGCGGTTGGGTCGCGACATCAGCGTGCGCCAGCGCCTGCGCGTGGTGGATGCGCAAGGCCGCCCGGTGCCCGACGCCGAAGTGGCGGTAAGTGCCAGCAACGGCGCGCGGATGTGGGCGCGCACCGATGCCGGTGGCCAGGTGTGGCTGCACCCCAATGCTTTCGATGACCGTGACTCGGCCAGTTACCAGGTGCAGGTGCGTCGCGGCGGCAGGACGGTGAGCGCGCCGCTGCAGCGCGGGCAGAAGAACACCCTGCAGGTGGTGATGGCCAATGCCGCACTGCCGACGCGGGCGAAACTGGACCTGGTGTTCATGGTCGACGCCACCGGTTCGATGGGCGATGAAATCGACAAGCTGCGCGATTCACTACAGGGCATCGTGCGCGAGATCGGCAAGTTGCCGTCCAACCCGGACATCTGCCTGGGCCTGGTGACCTACCGTGATCGTGGTGATGAGTACTTCGTGCGCGGCTGGGACATGACCCACAACGTGGCCGCGTTCCAGCAGGTGCTCGATGGGGTGCAGGCCAATGGCGGCGGTGACTACCCGGAGGCCATGAACGAAGCGTTCGATCATTCGGTGCAGGCGCTGAACTGGCGCGGCCCGTCTACCACGCGCGTGCTGGTATCGCTGGCCGACGCGCCGCCGCAGATGGGCTATCCGCAGCCGCGTTACGACCAGACCATGCTGGCCGCACTGGGCAAGGGCATCAAGGTGTTCAGCGTGGCCGCGTCCGGCCAGGACACCACTGGCGAGATCGTGCAGCGACAGATCGCCCAGTACACCGGCGGGCGTTTCATCTTCCTCACCTACAAGGATGCCGCCGACCCGAGCAGTGGCCCCGGCAGCGAGACCGTGCACGAGGTGGGCAATTACTCGGTTGATACCCTGGACAAGCTGGTGGTGCGGCTGGTGCGTGAGGAGCTGGCGCAGTTGCCGAAGAGCTGACACGTCACGACGGGTGATTCGAAAACATGGGCGGAAGCCCTGTTCCCTGCGTTGCAGGTGCAGGGAGGGGGCTGGTGGCCGTCTGCGGATAGCCACTGCCGCTGGCGGGGCAAGGCCCCTGACGCGGTTCCCGCCCGGGTTGTGAGATCGGAGCTGGGCTATCTCGGTGGCAACGGGATGCTGTTGTCCTGCCGGTAGTCGCGGGTCGTTGTTGTCGCGGCATTGCCCGTCACGCGCAGCATCTGCAGCGGCTGGCCATCGAGGCGGAACTCCAGCGCCGACTGCAGTCGGTCCAGGGCCTGCACCTGCGTGCACAACGCCTGCGCATGCTGCTCCAGGGCATGGGCGCGGTGCTGTAGACGCTGCTCCAGTTCGGCGTCGAGTTTGTCTGCGCGCGCATCCAGTTTGTCCCCGCCGCCGGAAAACACCGCCCACAGCATGCTGCGTGCGATGGAGCCGCTCAGGGTTTCGGCTGCATCCTGGACCCGGGCTTCGAAGCCTTCATTGAACAGGTCCTGATCCCAGCGGCCGCGGCCGATGGTCTGCTCGACAAAGCGTTCGGCCTCCTTGCGCAGCTTGCGGACCTTGCGTGAGTTGGCGTTGCCGGTCAGGCCTTCGTAAACGGAGTCCAGCGTATCGAAGCTGATGCCCACCGATTCGTTGGCGATGCCGGTGACTGCCGGCATCAGCTGGCGCACGCCATCCTCCAGTGCGCGCAGACGCTGCGCATCCGCGGCCGACACGGTCTGCATCTGGTCGTCGATGCTCAGCTGGCCATCGTGGAACACGATCTCGCGCATCGGCAGCACATCGCGCCGCAACCAGATGCCGCCGCCGTCGACCAGCACGTTGTAGTCGGTGGACACGCCGCATTGGTCTGCGGACAGATCCGGCGTCCTGGCGGGGCCGGCGTGTACCACCAGTGGTAGCAGCAGGGCCAGCAAAGTGGTGATGGGCAGCAGGCGCATGGCGGTGATCGGCTCAACACAAGGATGCGGCCAGCTTGGCGGTCGGCGGCAGCAGTGGCGCCGGCCGGAAGTCACCCTCGAAATTTCATCAGAAATTTACGTCATAAAGACGAGTGGTTTCCCTACAAAAAAAGTCTCCAAACCGCTTGACTGCGCAGTCCGTTCGGGCAGGCGCCGGCGCGCCGAACCGGCCTTGAAAGGCATAAGCCTTGCGCCGCAAGGCCTGACGAAAATTCACCACATTTCGTGTTGACCGTGTCATCTACCCCCACTATCTTGTGGCTCGTCGGTTCTGGTGGGTTTGCGCTCACCGGATTGAAAGGGAAGCTGGTGACGCCTTGACAGGCTATTCCAGCACTGCCCCGCAGCGGTAAATGGGAACGACCCCGTCAATGCACTGAGGCTCAGACCTTGGGAAGCGACGGAGTAGGAGAAGGCCCCCGCCTTCATGCCCATGAGTCCGAAGACCTGCCGACAGCCGCGCGAAGCACACCGCGCGGTGCCGGCTGCGGTGTCTTCGAGGGGAAGATGGCTGGCGACGTGGTGCCGTTGACGCCGACCGATGGTCGGGTGCGTCGCGGTTGCTGCGACGCCGTCCTTCCATGCTCCTGATCCCGCCACCGGCCCCGGTTTCCTGCGAGGGCAGGGGCTTGCGTGCACCACGCCATGAAGGACACACCGTCGTGACCACTTCCGCTACTGAAGTCGCCCCGGCCGAGGCCGGCTTTGAACTGACCCCGCCGCCCACCGCTACCGCCATGAGCGTGACCAAGCGCAATGGCAATACCGAGCCGGTGGACCTGAACAAGATCGTCCGCGCCATCCAGCGTTGCTGCGAGGGCCTGCATTCGGTCGACCCGATGCGCGTGGCCACCCGTACCATCTCCGGCCTGTACAACGGCGCCACCACCCAGGAACTGGACGAGCTGTCCATCCGCACCGCCGCGCTGCTGATCGGTGAAGAACCCGAGTACGGCCGCCTGGCCGCGCGCCTGCTGGCCAACTTCATCGCCAAGGAAGTATCCGGCCAGGAAATCCATGCGTTCTCGCAGTCGGTGGGGCGTGGCCACGAAGTGGGCCTGATCAACGACCGCCTGCTCAACTTCGTGCAGATCAACGCGCGCAAGCTCAACGACGCCATCGACCCGACGTTCGACCTGAATTTCGATTACTTCGGCCTGCGCACGCTGTACGACCGTTACCTGCTGCGCCACCCGCATACGCGCAAGGTCATCGAGAATCCGCAGCAGTTCTTCCTGCGCATCGCCAGCGCACTGAGCGAAGACGTGCCTGAAGCCCTGGCGCTGTACCAGCGGCTGGGCAGCCTGGACTACCTGCCGTCCAGCCCGACCCTGTTCAACGCCGGCACCAGCCATGAGCAGCTGTCCTCGTGCTTCCTGCTCGACTCGCCGCAGGATTCGCTCGAATCCATCTATGCCAAGTACGGCGACATCGCGCAGCTGTCCAAGTTCAGCGGCGGCATCGGCGTGAGCTACACCCGCGTGCGTTCGCGCGGTTCGCTGATCAAGTCCACCAACGGCCACTCCAACGGCATCGTGCCGTGGCTGAAGACGCTGGATTCCTCGGTGGCCGCGGTCAACCAGGGTGGCAAGCGCAAGGGCGCGGCCTGCGTCTACCTGGAAACCTGGCACGCCGACATCGAGGACTTCCTCGAACTGCGCGACAACGCCGGTGACGACTCGCGTCGTACCCACAACCTCAATCTGGCCAACTGGGTGCCGGACCTGTTCATGCAGCGCGTGGAGACCGACCAGGAATGGTCGCTGTTCGATCCGCGCGTGGTGCCGGAATTCACCGATCTGTACGGCCCGGCATTCGAGCAGGCCTATGTGCAGGCCGAAGCCCAGGGCAAGGCATCGCGCACCATCAGCGCACGCAAGCTGTACGGCCGCATGATGCGCACGTTGGCCGAGACCGGCAACGGTTGGATGACCTTCAAGGACAAGTGCAACCTGGCCAGCAACCAGACGCTGCGCCCGGGCAACGTGATCCACCTGTCCAACCTGTGCACCGAGATCCTGGAAGTCTGCTCCAACGACGAAACCGCAGTGTGCAACCTGGGCTCGATCAACCTGGGCAACCACTTCGACGAGCACGGTGATTTCGATTTCGACAAGCTGGCAGAGACCGTGCGCCTTGCCGTGCGCCAGCTCGACCGTGTCATCGACCTGAACTTCTACCCGATTGAAACCGCACGTCGCGGCAACCTGCGCTGGCGCCCGGTCGGCCTGGGCTGCATGGGCCTGCAGGACGTGTTCTTCCGCAAGCGCCTGCCGTTCGATTCGGCCGAAGCGCGCGCGCTGTCGAAGAAGATCGCCGAAACGATCTACTTCCACGCACTGGAAACCTCATGCGAGCTGGCCACCGAACGCGGCAGGCACCCCTCGTTCAGCGACACCCGCGCGGCCCACGGTGAACTGCAGTTCGACGCCTGGAACGTGGTGCCGGAAGACACCGCGCGCTGGGACGCACTGCGCGAGCGCATCAAGCAGCACGGCCTGCGCAACTCGCTGATGATCGCCATCGCACCGACCGCGACCATCGCTTCGATCGCCGGCTGCTACGAGTGCGTGGAGCCGCAGGTGTCCAACCTGTTCAAGCGCGAGACGCTGTCCGGTGACTTCCTGCAGATCAACCGCCACCTGGTCGGCGAGCTGAAGCAGCTGGGCATGTGGACGGCGGAAGTCCGTGACGCGATCAAGCTGGCTGATGGTTCGATCCAGAACGTGCTGCAGATTCCCGAAGCGCTGCGTCACATCTATCGCACCGCATGGGAGCTGCCGATGCGTTCGCTGATCGACATGGCCGCCGAGCGTGGTGCCTTCATCGACCAGTCGGCCTCGCTCAACCTGTTCATGGAAAGCCCGAACATCGGCGCGATGTCCTCCATGTACATGTACGCCTGGAAGCAGGGCGTAAAGACCACTTACTACCTGCGCTCGCGCCCGGCCACCAAGATCGCCAAGACCACGGTCAGCAGCTACACCCCGGTGGAAGCGGTGGCCTGCTCGCTGGAAAACCCGGAAGCCTGCGAGGCCTGCCAGTAACGCTTGAAGCCCCTCTCCCGTTCGCGGGGTGAGAGGGGCCATTTTGCGAACCACCGGTTCGCGGCCCATCGAACGCCCTTGCGCTAGCGCAGGGGCCGGGGTGCGAAGCGGGGGTTGGGGTGAAGGCGCTTTGGTAAGCAAGCGCCGCCCCGCCACCCCTCATACGGCGCTACGCGCCACCTTCTCCCGGCGGGAGAAGGGAAAAGGAGATTTGCCGATGTCTACAAAACCCACCCAGATGCTGCTCGATCCCGGTTTCGAGCTGACGCTGCGGCCGATGCGTTACCCGGATTTCTACGAGATGTACCGCAACGCGATCAAGAACAGCTGGACCGTCGATGAGATCAACTTCCAGATCGACATCACCGACCTGCACCAGAAGATGACGCCGGCCGACCGCCACCTCATCCATCGTCTGGTGGCGTTCTTCGCCACCGGTGATTCCATCGTCTCCAACAACCTGGTGCTGAATCTGTACCAGCACCTCAATGCGCCGGAAGCGCGCATGTACCTGTCGCGCCAGCTGTACGAAGAGGCGCTGCACGTGCAGTTCTACCTGACGTTGCTGGACAACTACCTGCCGGACCCGGAAGAGCGCTTCAAGGCATTTGCCGCGGTGGAGAACATCGACTCGATCAAGAAGAAGGCGGATTTCTGCTTCAAGTGGATCGACTCGCTGCAGGGCATCACCCGCATCGAAACGCGCGAGCAGCGTCGCCAGTTCCTGCTCAACCAGATCTGCTTCGCCGCGTGCATCGAAGGCCTGTTCTTCTTTGCCGCGTTTGCCTACGTGTACTACTACCGTTCGCGTGGTCTGCTGCCGGGTCTGGCCTCGGGCACCAACTGGGTGTTCCGCGACGAAAGCTGCCACATGGATTTCGCCTTCGAATGCGTGCGTACCATCCGCGCCGAGGAGCCGGACCTGTTCGACGCCAGGATGGAGCAGGAGGTCTACGACATGCTGGCTGAAGCGATCGAGTGCGAAGTGCAGTTCGCCGAGGACGTGCTGTCCGGCGGCGTGGCCGGCATTTCCACCCGTGACATGCGCGAGTACCTGCAGCACTGTGCCGACAACCATTTCGTCAAGCTGGGCATGGCGAAGAAGTACAACGTGCGCAACCCGTTGCCGTTCATGGAGCTGCAGGACGTGCAGGAGCTCACCAACTTCTTCGAGCGCCGCGTCTCGGCCTACCAGGTGGGCGTCCAGGGCGAAGTATCGTTCGACATGGCGTTCTAAGCGGTCTGTTGGAGGGCTGTTGCAGGAGCGGCCTTGGCCGCGAAGCAGACAGTCGCTCGGTTGCGACAAAACCAGCAATTGCATGCCCCAACGCCTCGATGCGAAAGCCTCGGGGCGTTGTTGTTCCTGAGCGGCCATGCCGGTCGTGTCCTGGAGGATCGCCAGCTTCACGCGTGAAGGCGCTCCTCGGCGATGACTTCAGGCCGTGGCTGCCTGTTGCAGGAGCGACCTTGGCCGCGAAGCCGGCGGTATCCGGCCAGCGTTATCCACACAGCACTGGCGCCTCATCACCCCGCATACACCGGCTGCACAGGAAGCCGGGCGTATCATCGGCACTCATCTGAAAGCCGGTATCGCCATGACCCCCATTCCCGAAACCAATCCGCCTACCGAAGTCCGCATGGCCGAGATCGTGTTTCCCAACCACACCAACCACATGGGCACGCTGTTCGGTGGGCAGGCATTGGCATGGATGGACAAGGCGGCATTCCTGGCCGCCGCACGCTATTCACGCCGCACGGTGGTGACCGCGCGTTCGGATCAGGTGGATTTCAAGTTGCCGATCCGTGTCGGGCAGATGGTGGAAACCATTGGCCGCGTGGTGCGGGTGGGGCGCAGCTCGATGACCGTGGAAGTGGAACTGGTGACCGAAGACCTGCATTCCGGTGAGCGCAAGCTGTGCACCAAAGGCACCTTCGTGATGATCGCGCTGGATGCCGAAGGCCAGCCGACCACCGTGCCGGCACTGCCGCGGCAGGACTGAAGCACCCGCCGATGAGCACGTCCTGGTCAGCTTCCATCGAGCGCCTGTCGCCAGCGGTGATCACCGAGCTGCCGGAATTCATCGCCCGGCACCGACGCTTGTTCGTGGTGACCGGCGCCGGTTGCAGTACGGATTCCGGCATACCCGACTACCGCGATGCCGACGGACAGTGGAAGCGCACGCCGCCGGTTACCTATCAGGCATTCATGGGCGAGCACGCCACTCGGCAGCGCTACTGGGCGCGTAGCCTGGTGGGCTGGTCGACGTTCGGCCGCGCCCAGCCCAACACCACGCACCATGCGTTGGCGGCACTGGAAGCCGACGGCCGCATCGAACTGCTGCTCACCCAGAACGTGGACTGCCTGCACCAACGTGCGGGCAGTCAGACCGTGATCGACCTGCATGGACGCCTGGACCAGGTGCGCTGCATGGGCTGCGACGCGCGTTCTTCGCGTGAGCTGCTGCAACAGCGCCTGCTCGACGCCAACCCGGGCTGGGGCGCGCTGGATGCGGGCATCGCCCCGGACGGCGATGCCGACCTTGAAACGGACTTTTCCAGTTTCCAGGTGCCCGCTTGCACTCAGTGCGGCGACATCCTCAAACCCGACGTGGTGTTCTTCGGCGAAAACGTGCCGCGTGAGCGGGTGGCAGCGGTGCATGCGCACCTGCAGCGCGCCGATGCGGTGCTGGTGGTGGGGTCGTCCTTGATGGTCTATTCCGGGTTCCGCTTTGTCGATACGGCGGCCAAGGCCGGCCTGCCGGTGGCGGCAGTGAATCTGGGGCGGACACGCGCCGATGCATTGCTGTCACTGAAGGTTGAAATGCCCTGCGCGCAGGCGCTGGCGTTCCTGCTCGACGGCACCAAGACGCAGTGATCCACCACGCCGGTTGAATCGGCGCGGGCAGAGGCGTCGAATGGGCGCATCCACTTTTCCGGATCACCCCACGTGAGCCATCTTTTCTCGCCCCTGTCGCTGGGCCCGCTTTCGCTTTCCAACCGCATCGTCATCGCGCCGATGTGCCAGTACTCGGCAGAAGAGGGTCAGGCCACTGACTGGCACACCATTCATCTGGGGCAGCTGGCCCAATCCGGCGCCGGTCTGTTGATCCTGGAAGCCACCGCGGTGCTGCCGGAAGGACGCATCAGCTGGGCGGACCTGGGGCTGTGGGATGAAGCCACCGAAGCAGCGCTGTCCAAGGTGCTGGCCTCGGTGCGGCGCTGGTCGAAGATGCCGATCGGCGTGCAGCTGGCGCATGCCGGCCGTAAAGCTTCCACCGCCAGGCCGTGGGACGGTGGTCGTGCGATCGCCCCGGAGCAGGAACATGGCTGGCAGGTGATGGCGCCATCGGCGTTGCCGTTCCTCGAAGGTGAGCCGACACCGCAGGCATTGGATGTTGCCGGTATCGATGCGGTGGTCGAAGCCTTCGCCGAAGCAGCACGACGTTCCGTGCGGTTGGGCCTGGACCTGATCGAACTGCATGCGGCGCATGGCTACCTGCTGCATCAATTCCTGTCGCCGCTGAGCAATCATCGAACCGATGAATACGGCGGCTCGCTGGAAAATCGCATGCGGCTGTTGCTGCGCGTGTTCGACGCGGTACGTGCGGCAGTGCCGGCCAAGGTGGCCGTGGGTGTGCGGATTTCCGCGACCGATTGGGTCGACGGTGGTTGGGACGTCGCGCAGAGCATCGAACTGGGCAAGGCGCTTGAAGCGCGCGGCAATGAATTCCTGCATGTCTCCAGTGGCGGGCTGGACCCGCGCCAGCAGATTCCGGTGGGCCCGGGTTATCAGGTGCCGGTCGCTGAAGCGATCAAGGCACAGATCAGCACGCCGGTGATTGCGGTCGGCCTGATCACCGAGCCGGCCCAGGCCGAAGCGATTCTGGTCGAAGGGCGTGCTGATGCCATCGCCCTTGCGCGCGGCATCCTCTACGACCCGCGCTGGCCGTGGCATGCGGCGGCCGCGCTGGGGACGCATATCAGCGCATCGCCGCAGTACCTGCGTTGTGAGCCGCATGAGGCACGCGGTCTGTTCGACGTCGCCCGCTGCGACTGAATCTCGCCGGTGCCGGTGCCAGCTGCCTCAGGCGGCCGATGCTTGCCGGGCAGTGAGGTCGACCCGCCACGCAGCGGGCAGGGCGGCGAGCAGATGCTGGAGCAGCGATCTCACCTTCGGGGTGAGATCGCGGCGGTCGCTCACGCACAGGAACACGCGCATCGGCTCGGGCGCGGCCTGGGCTTCATCAGCAGCGTTGTCTTCAAACAAGGCCTGCAGTTCACCGCGCGCCAGATACGGTGCAGCGACAAACGCCGCCAACCGGGTGATGCCACCGCCCCTGGCCGCCATCGCGGCAAGGGCATCGATGTCGTCACTGACCAGTGACGGCTGCACTTCGGCGTCGAAGCGTAGGCCCTCCCTCACGAAGCCCCAGCGCAGGTAGCGGCCGTCCAGCGGGTAGCGGAACAACAGGCAACGGTGCTCCCGCAGCTGCTCCGGCGTGCGTGGTGTGCCGGCATCGGCAAGGTAGGACGGTGCGGCGCAGAACACAAACGGCACCTGCGCGATCGGGCGTGCGACCAGGCCTTCTTCCAGCTGTGGTTCGATGCGGATGCTGACATCCACGTCCTCGTGCGCGTGGTCCACGCTGCGGTCGGCGAGCAACAATTCGATTTCAAGCCGTGGATAACGCTGCTGCAGCCCCGGCAGCAACGGCGCCAGCACATGCCGGCCGAACGCGGCGCTGCTGGCGATGCGCAGGCGCCCGGCGGGTGTCGCATCGGGGTCGGTCACAGCGGTCTGTGCGCGTTGCAGGTCGCGTTCGATATGCCGCACCTGCGCCAGATACAGCGCACCACGTTCGGTCAGCGCCAGTTGACGGGTGGTGCGGTTGAACAGGCGTACGCCCAGGTGGGCTTCCAGGCGGGCGATGTTCTGGCCCACGGCGGCGGCGCTGATGCCCAAGGTACGCGCGGCGCCGGCAAGGCTGCCCGCGTCGGCGGTACGGATGAAGCTGCGGATGGCGTGGAGGATGTTCATGCCGGGCGGCATTGTCCGGGGTGATTGCAAAGTATTTCTTTATAAAGCGCCAAGCCCGGGCGATCTAGTCGAAACCGGAAGTGCTGCCTATGGTGCCCGGCTCGCCATCGCCGACCGGCAGTTCAAGGAGCACGCACGATGCTGGAACCCCGCACCACCCCCGTCCCCGCCTGGAAGCTGCACGCGCGGGCCACGCCCTTCGTTTTTGCCTTCTTCATGGCCGGGATCATGGCCATGCTGATGTGCCTGGTGATCACCGCCGCCAATGCCGGCATTGATGGCCAGTACCCGATGCGGGTGTTGTCGGCATATTGCCTGGCCATGCCGGTGGCGTTCTGCTGTGTGCTGGTGGTGCGCCCGCTGGTGGTGCGGCTGGTCGGCTTGACGGTGCACCCGCACTGAGCCGGCTGCCGGCAGGGGGTGATTCGTGTCAGCTGCAACTGCTTTTGGTCCGACGCCGCAAGACCGGTTACTGTCCGCGACCCCCCGTGCAATGTTGTCGGCCATGCGCCCTGATTTCATCCTCACCCTGTCCTGCCCGGACCGTACCGGCATCGTCTACCGCGTTTCCGGCCTGCTGTTCGACGCCGGCTGCAACATCCTGGATGCGCAGCAGTTCGGCGATGAGGAAAGCGGCCGCTTCTTCCTGCGCGTGCATTTCGATATCGCCGACAAGGGGGACGTGCCAGGCGTGCGCATGCGGCTGCAGGCACTGGGCGAGGAGTTCGGCATGCAGTGGGAACTGCACGACGCGCGCCGGCGTGCGCGCCTGCTGGTGCTGGTCAGCAAACAGGGCCACTGCCTCAATGATCTGCTGTTCCGCACCCACAGCCGCCAGCTGAAGGTGGATATCGCAGCGGTAGCCTCCAATCACACCGATTTCGGCGCGTTGGCCGGTTCCTATGGCGTGCCGTTCCACCACCTGCCGGTGGACGCGGACAACCGCGAACAGCAGGAGCAGCAGATCATCGATCTGGTCGAGCGTGAACGCATCGACCTGGTGGTGCTGGCGCGCTACATGCAGATTCTGTCACCGCGGTTGTGCCAGGCTTTGGCCGGCCGCGCGATCAACATCCATCACAGTTTCCTGCCCAGCTTCAAGGGCGCACAGCCGTACCACCAGGCGCACGCACGCGGGGTCAAGATCATCGGTGCCACCGCGCACTACGTGACCTCGGATCTGGATGAAGGCCCGATCATCGAACAGGATGTGGCCCGTGTGGACCACGCCATGACACCGCGCGATCTGGTGCAGTTGGGCAGTGACACCGAATCACAGGTGCTGGCCCGCGCGGTACGGCGCCATGTTGAACACCGCATCGTGCTGAATGGCCACCGCACGGTAGTGTTCCGCTGAGGCGGGGAACGGGGGTTTTTATCCCTTCCCCCGCCTGCGGGGGAAGGCGCCCGAAGGGCGGATGGGGGAGCTTCTGCTCCGGCTCTGGCTTGCACCGTCGCCCTCACTCCTGGTCCTCCCTTAACTACAGAACCTCGATGCCACCTTCGCTCAGCGCGATGCGTACGGCCGCATCATTGTTTGCCGACACCGGCCGGGTCAGCTCCCACAGAAAGCGCACACGGAAACCGCTGATCGCGGCATCCTGCGCACTCCACAACACGCAGTAATCACGCGCCAGTCCGCAGACGTGGACTTCGGTGATGCCACGTTCGTGCAACCAACCGGCCAAGCCGGTGGCGGGGCGGTCACCACGTGGCCCGAAGTTCTCCCGGAAGGCGCTGTACGAATCCACCTGACGATCGCTGCCTTTGCGCAGGATGAGATTGGCGGTGTTCCAGTCCACGCGCGGATCCAGGGCGGCGCCGGCGCTGCCCTGCACGCAGTGGTCAGGCCACAGCGTCTGCGATTGGCCATGCAGGGTAATCACCTCCAGCGGCTTGTGACCGCTGTGCTGGCTGGCGAATGAGGCGTGGTCATGGGGATGCCAGTCCTGGGTGGCCACCACCGTTGCGTACTTCCGCGAGGCCAGCAGCGCGGCGATGCCCGGCACGATGGCATCGCCCTGGTGGCATGGCAGGGCGCCGCCAGGCATGAAATCCGGTTGCAGGTCCACCACCAACAGCGCTATGTCTTTTGCGTACATCCACGGCTTCCTGACGCAGGGGTGTGCACAGTTTACGACTACGGGTTGGCAGAGGCCGGACGAAGCGACAGGAACCGGCTTGCGGACAGGAGCGTGGATGATGATTTCATGGTCGGAGTTGGGGTTGCGGTTGTTGCTGGCAGCGGTGCTGGGCGCGGTGATCGGCATCAACCGCGGTCGTCTGGAATGGGCGGCGGGATTGCGCACCCATATGCTGGTCTGCGTGGGCTCCGCGCTGGCCATCATCGTTTCGGCGTTCGGCTTCGACGATGTGCTGGGACGCCCGAACGTCATGCTCGACCCCTCGCGCATCGCCGCGCAGGTGATCAGCGGTGTCGGTTTCCTGGGTGCGGGCACCATTCTGTTCCTGCAACGTGAACAGGTGATCCGTGGGCTGACCACCGCCGCCGGTCTGTGGGCGGTGGCATCGGTGGGGCTTGCCGCCGGCGCGGGGTTGTATCTGGCGGCACTGATGACCACGCTGCTGCTATGGGCGATCCTGGCGTTGCTCAAGCCGCTGGAACAGCGCTATCTGCGCCGCCGCGCACGCACGGGCCGGCTGCGCCTGCGGTTGGCTGAAGGCACCTCGCTGGCCAAGGTGCAGGCCGCTGCCGAGGATGCCGGCCTGCCGGTGAAACGCATCACGCTGCGGCGTCGCGATGAAGGCAATGACATCGTCGATATCGATTGCGACCCACCCCTTGCGCATGAGCAGCTGCTGGCCAAGGCGCAGCGGCTGGGTGCGGTGGAGGGCGTGGTGTCGGTGGAACTGTCCACGCAGGCGCGTGGGCCATGACGCCGCTGCAGCAATGCCCGGCTGCGGGAAGTGGGTGATGCACTGCCTTCGTCCATGGGCGTGGTTCGGGCCAAGGTGCAGGACGCGAGGAGTGAGTGATGCGCAATGCCGCTGCGTCCGCTCACTCCCCGCGCCTGTTCATTCACGACTATGCCGCGGCACGCTCACTGCGCAACGTGCGTGCGGCATCCACCATTGCTTCGAGCGCGGCACGGGTTTCCTCCCAGCCACGGGTTTTCAGGCCGCAGTCCGGGTTCACCCAGAGCTTCTGCGCGGGTAGCACGGCGCTGGCCTTGCGCAGCAGCTCCACCATTTCGGCGGTGTCCGGTACACGCGGCGAATGGATGTCATACACACCCGGACCGACCTGGTTGGGGTAGTCGAAACGGGCGAAGGCATCCAGCAGTTCCATGCGCGAACGTGAGGTCTCGATCGAGATCACATCCGCATCCAATGCCGCCACCGCTTCGATGATGTCGTTGAACTGCGCGTAGCACATGTGGGTGTGGATCTGCGTCGCGTCGGCCACGCCGCTGGCGCTGATGCGGAACGCATCCACCGCCCAGTCCAGATAGGGCTGCCATTCGGCACGCCGCAATGGCAGCCCTTCGCGAAGGGCAGGTTCGTCGATCTGGATGGCGCGGATGCCGGCGGCTTCCAGGTCACAGACTTCATCGCGCAATGCCAGAGCGATCTGGCGGCAGGTGTCGGCGCGCGATTGGTCGTCACGCACGAACGACCATTGCAGGACCGTCACCGGGCCGGTCAGCATGCCCTTCATCGGCTTGTCGGTCAGCGATTGGGCGTATTGCGACCAACGCACCGTCATCGGCGCGGGGCGGCTGACATCGCCATAGATCACCGGCGGCTTCACGCAGCGCGAGCCATAGCTCTGCACCCAGCCATTGCCGGTAAAGGCGAAGCCGTCGAGCTGCTCGCCGAAGTACTCGACCATGTCATTGCGCTCGAACTCGCCATGCACCAGCACATCCAGGCCGATCTGCTCCTGTACGCGCACGCAGTGCTCGGTCTGAGCGGCGAGGAACGTATCGTAGTCGTCGGCGGTGAGCTTGCCGGATTTGTGCCGTGCACGCGCTTCGCGCACTTCCTGTGTCTGCGGGAACGAGCCGATGGTGGTGGTGGGGAAGGCTGGCAGGCGCAGTGCCTGGGCCTGCAGCAACTGACGTTGCGCATGCGGTGTGGCGCGAACGGCATCGGCAGCGGCAAGGGCAGCCAGGCGGCCCTTGACCGTGGCGTTGTGCACGCGTGGCGAACGGCGGCGTGACTCGATGGCCTCGCGTGCCTGCGCCAGCGCGGGCTCGGCGTTGGTGTCGCCGTCCAGTGCATCGGCCAGGGTGCGGAGCTCCTGCAGCTTCTGTCGCGAGAATGCGAGCCAGCTGCGCAGTTCTCCATCCAGCTTCTTTTCCAGAGTGAGGTCCACCGGGCAGTGCAGCAGCGAGCAGGACGGTGCCAGCCACAGTTTGTCCGCTCCACGATGACCCAGGGCATAGCGCGCGAGGATCAGCGCGTTGTCCAGAGGCGCGCGCCAGATGTTTCGACCGTTGACCAGGCCCAGTGACAGCACGCGCGAGGCCGGCAACGCGCGCAGCACGGCGTCGAGCTGTTCGGGTGCACGCACCAGATCCACATGCAGGCCTTCCACCGGCAACGTGGCGGCCAACGACTGGTTGTCGTCCAGCGCGCCGAAGTAGGTGGCCAGCAGGATGTCCGGACGCGGCACGTCGGCCAACACCGCGTAGGCACGCACGAAGGCAGCGCGGGTGGCGTCGTCCAGGTCCTGCACCAGCACCGGCTCATCCAGCTGTACCCAGCTGGCGCCCAGTTGCTTCAGCTCGCCCAGCAGTTGCGCGTATGCCGGCAGCAGGTTGTCGAGCAGGTCCAGCGGATTGCTGCCGTCGGTGGTCTTGGACAGCAGCAGGAGGCTGACCGGCCCGAGCAGCACCGGGCGCGTATCGATGCCCAATGCGCGGGCTTCGCGGTACTCGGACTGCGGCTTGTCACCGCGCAGTGTGAACACCTGGTCGCGCTGCAGCTCGGGCACCAGATAGTGGTAGTTGGTATCGAACCACTTGGTCATTTCCAGTGCATGCAGGTCCACATCATCGCGCTGCAGGCCGCGGGCCATGGCGAAATAGGCGTCCAGCGGTGCACGCTCGGCAAGTTGCCGATAGCGCTGCGGAATCGCATCGAACAGCACGGCGGTATCGAGCACGTGGTCGTACAGGCTGAAGTCGTTGCTGGGTGGCACATCCACGCCGGCATCGCGTTGCAGCTGCCAATGGCGTGCGCGCAATGCAGCGGCGCTGGCCTGCAGCTGCGCGGCATCGCTTTCACCGCGCCAGTAGCCCTCCAGAGCGTGCTTGAGCTCGCGGCGTGCGCCGATCCGGGGGAACCCCAGGTTGGTAACGGTAGTCATGACTCTTTCCTCATTGCATGGGCATTGAGGAACGAAGGAACCGCGCGCCGTGCGCGGCTTTGCAGCCATGCCCGCCACGCCAGCGACCTTCGCCCCCGCGGGCGAACCGGATTCATGGCGTGGACACGGAGCGCCACCCCGCGCACAGGCAGGGACAGCGCCGGCCGCCTCCCCGCGGAGACTCCAGGTCGAAACAGGGGACGGCAGGTCCCCCGGCCGAGGCCGGTATTCGGGCTGATGGACGCGGGTGCGGATGCACCTACCTACTGGCCGTCGCTTCCCGGGCGTTGGCCCAGTGCTGATGACGGCGGTCGTTTCCATTCACCGCTGCGGGGCAGCTCCGGAATGACAGGCCTTGCGGCCGGCTTCACCGGATTCCCGTTTAAATTCATCCTTTCATGCGGATAAAGGGATGGATACCTTCGGCGCGCACAAAATAGGCCGCTTGCCGGCAGCGGTCAAGGGGATTGATGGGGGAGTCTGGAATCGGGGGATCGGGGGCTTTCCCTTCTCCCGCTGGCGGAGGAAGGGGGAAGGCCTGCGTTTTGAATCCCCAATCCTGCAAATTCCTCAATGCGCCGTGGAGCGCGAGAACACGTTGATCACCACCACGCCGGCGCAGATCAAGCCAATGCCGATCAATGCGGGCAGGTCCAGCTTCTGCTTGAACACGAACAGGCCGATCAGCGAGATCAACACGATGCCGACGCCGGACCATATGGCGTAGGCAATGCCGGTGGGTACGGTCTTCATCACGATCGACAACAACCAGAAACACACGCCGTAGCCGAGCATTGCACCGAGCGTCGGCCACAACCGGGTCATGCCGTCGGAAGCTTTCAACAGCGAGGTGGCAAGGACTTCCAGGGCGATGGCGCAGGCCAGCAGTGCGTAGGCATTCATGGGCAGAAAACAGGTTGGCGACGTAATCGGCGCACGTTCGATTCTACTTGGCCTGCTTATCAACGTGTTTCGATGCAATGTTCTGGCGCGGCCTTACGTAAGAGTTGGCGTTGCCCCGTCGAGCGCACGTGCATGGCGAAGACATCCCCTTCACGGCGATGCGTGACTGATGCAGACTCGGCCTTCACCCGACACCCGTCTGCTGATGACTTCATACGAGTTGTTCCAGATGTTCGTGCTGTTGCTGGTTGGCCACGCATTGGCGGACTACCCCTTGCAGGGTGAGTTCCTGGCCAAGGCCAAGAACCGTTTCGCCCCGGTTCCCGGCGTACCGTGGTATCAGGCCTTGGGTGCACATGCGGTGATCCATGGTGGCGCAGTGGGGTGGATCACCGGCAGCATTACCCTCGGCGTGCTGGAAGTGATCTGCCACATGTTGATCGACGATCTCAAGTGTGGGCATCGCATCAGCTACAACGTCGATCAGTTGCTGCACGTCGCCTGCAAGGTGGTTTGGGTGGTGCTGGCTGCCAGCGCGGCATTGCCCTGAGGCTTTCCCATCCGATAGAAAGCAAACACCCCGGACAAGCCGGGGTATTCGCCTTTTGCAGCTGATGACGCGCGCCGCGTGTCAGTCACCCAGCACGCCGCTGACACCAACGTAGGCACCGGAGCCGTCGCCGTTCTTGGAGAAGCCACCTTCCAGACTCCAGCGGCCGCTTTCAGCCGTGTAGCGGCTGCTGATGCCAACCGCACCCTGCGATTTGTAGGTGGCAGTACCAACGGAGTAGGTTACTTTGCCGGCCACATAAGGTGCCTGACGTGCTGCCATCGCGGTGGCGATACCCGCATGCATGCTGCTCTCCAGCTCACCGATGCGGTAAGCCAGGCTGGCGTTGCTGAACTCGTTGTTCCGGTTCATCGTCCAGTCGTACAGCTGTGAGCCGTTGATGGCGTCGGTGCTGTCAGCGCTGACGCGACCACGTGCCACGTTGGACATGGTCACCGGTATGCCCTGATGACCGAGCGTGACATGGCTGTAGTCAGTGCTGCCGTCGGCCTTCTGGTCGTAGCGCACGGTCTGCTTGAGCTGGGCGACGTTCACCGCATCGGTGTCTTCGGTGCCGGCGGCGACATTGGTCAGCTGACGTTCCTGACCCACTGAACCCACCGACACGCTGTTGTCGCGGCTGGCAAGCGACCCGTTGCCCAGAGCTACCGAACTGTTGCCGGTAGCCTGGCTGTTGTTGCCCAATGCGGTGCTGTCTTTGCTGGAGGCCACGGCACCGTTGCCCAGTGCCAATGTGCCCTCACCCGAAGCCAGGGCGAGCTGCTCCGTGCCATCGCCGATGTTGCTGCTGATCATGCCACCAGCACCGAAGCTTCCGTCGGCAATGGTGGTTTCCAGTTGGCTGACACGGTTGTCGAGTTGCCCCACGCTGTTGTTGACGGAATCGATGCGGTCATTGATGCCGGCCACGCTACCGCTGATGTCGCCCATGCCGGCCTTCAGTTCGGTGATGTCGTTGGCATTCTGCGTGGTGCGACCATCGATGTTGGCCACGGCATCGCCGATGGTGCTGACGGTCTTTCCACCCACCGAGTAGCTCGGTGCGGAGATCGAGCCGTCGGCATTGACCGTCGCGCCACCGCCCAGGTGGGTGGCAACGGACTGGCTCACGCCGTGCAGCTGCGCACCGTTGACGGCCTGCAGGCTGGAGGCGCTCACAGAACCATTGGCAACGCCATCCAGCACGCGTGCCCCCTGGGAGCCGGCGAAGTTCACGCTGCTGCCAGCCTTGTCGGCGGCAACAGTGATGTCGCCAGTGGCGGCATCCTGCTTTACCAGGCCGAGCGATCCGTCGCTGAGCTGTGTCGTCAACCCGCCGATCTGGGTGCTGTTGTCAGCTACGCGGTCATCGATGTGGGTGATGGCATCGCCCATGCTGGCCACGGTCGTGGTCGAGCCATCCGCGTTGGTCACGACATAGCTCGGGCCCGTGATCGAGCCATCGGCGTTGACTGCTGCGCCGCCGCCAATGCCCGCCGCGAACGCCTGCAACTGGGCGACGTTCACCGCGTCGAGCGCCTGTCCGCCAGCCTTCACGCCAGTCAGGATGCGTGCGCCGGAGGTGCCTGCGAAACTCACCGATGAGCCACCGGTGGCTGCGGCCACGGTGATTGCTTCCGAATCGGCATCCTGCTTCACCAGGCCAACGCTGCCGTTGTTGATGTTGGTGGTGATGGTGCTGATGTCACCTTGAAGCGAGGTGATGCTGCCTTCGTTGAGAGAAGTGCGGTTGTCCAGGCTGGCAATGTCACCCTGCATGGTGGTGATGTTGGTGCTGATCGAGCTGATATCGCCCTGCACCGTGGTGATGTTGCCCTCGGTGGCGGTGACGCGATCTCCCAGGCTGCCGATATCGCCATTGATCGCGGTGATGTCACCTTCGGCGGCGGTCATGCGACCGTCCAGGCCGGTGATGTTGCCTTCCGCCGTATCCATGCGGCCGCCCAGCGCAGTCACGTTGCTGTTGGTGGCAAACAGCTGCGAGCCGTTGACGGCCTCGGTGCTGTCGGCGGCCAAGGCGCCGGCCTGTACGCCGGTCAGGGCGCGTGCGCCGTCGGTGCCGGCGAAGTTCACCGAGGTGCCGGCGGTGTCGCCGGCCACGCTGATTGCCTTCGAGTCGGCATCCTGCTTCACCAGGCCCACGCTGCCGTTGTTGATGTTGGTGGTGATGGTGCTGATGTCACCCTGAAGCGAGGTGATGCTGCTTTCGTTGAGCATAGTGCGGTTGTCCAGGCTGGTGATGTCCCCCTGCATGGTGGTGATGTTGGTGTTGATCGTGGAGATATCACCCTGCACCGTGGTGATGTTGCCCTCGGCGGTGGTGACACGATCCCCCAGGCTGCCGATATCGCCATTGATCGCGGTGATGTCACCTTCGGCGGTGGTCATGCGACCGTCCAGGCCGGTGATGTTGCCTTCCGCCGTATCCATGCGGCCGCCCAGCGCGGTCACGTTGGTGTTGGTGGTAAACAGCTGCGAGCCATTGACGGCCTCGGTGCTGTCGGCGGCCAAGGCGCCGGCCTGTACGCCGGTCAGGGCGCGTGCGCCGTCGGTGCCGGCGAAGTTCACCGAGGTGCCGGCGGTGTCGCCGGCCACGCTGATTGCCTTCGAGCCGGCATCCTGCCGCACCAGGCCGATGGCGCCGCTGTTGAGATCGGAATTCAGGGTCGCGATGCTGGTCGTGTTTCCGGACGTGCGGCCATCGATGTTGGTGATGGCATCGCCGATGCTGGTGACTGTCTGGTCACCCACGACCATGCTCGGCGCGGTGAACGTGCCGGTGTCAGCGTCATAGACAGCACCGCCACCGATTGCCGCGGCGATGCCGGCAGCTGTTGTGTTCGACTTGCTGGCCTCGGCCTGCAGCTGGCTCACGTTGACAGCGTCGCTGCCTTCGGCGCCGGCTGCGACGTTGGTCACGCGGCGCTTGTCAGTCGCCGAACCCACGGAGACTTCGCCAGCCGCCGTGGCGCCGGCCAGTACGGCGCCCGTCTTGGAGGTGTATGCCACAGCACTCAGATTGGCAGTGGTGGTGCTGGACGAGCCAAGCGCGACGCTGCCTTCGTGGGTGGCACTGGCATTGACGCCAATGGCAACCGCATTCTTGACGGTGACGCTTGCCGCCCGGCCCATGGCGATTGCGTTGTCACCGACGGCGTTGGCCGATGTGCCCACGGCGATGGCATCGGCGCCACCTGCACGGGTCTGGTCGGTGATGTTCTGCTTGGTGTCGGTGGTGTCCGAACCGCCGGTCAACGCCGAACCCAGCGCGATTGCCCGTGCGCCGCTGGCGGTGGACGACGTGCCGATGGCAGTGGCGTCTGTGCCGGTCGCGGTGGCATTGGTGCCGAAGGCGGCGGCACGCGCAGCATTGGCTACAGAGAACGTGCCGAAGGAGATTGCCTGCGTGCCGCTGGCGTGGGAGCCAGAACCATGGGCGATGCTGTTACGACCCAGTGCATTGGCATATACGCCGGTGGCCAATGCGCCCAGGCTAGCAGCCACAGCCCGGCTTCCGATAGCCATGGAACCGCCGTCCTGCGCCTTGGCCGTGTCACCCAATGCGATGCTGCTGGCATCGAGGGTGGCGGCAGAAATGCCGAAGCCAAGCCCATCCAGACGACGATTCCCGAGTGAGCTGATGTTCCATAGTGCGCCTGTCGCTTGCGCGTTGTAGCCAATGGCGGTGTTGCTGGCGCCACTGCCTGTTGCATTCGAGCCCGTGCCGAGTTTGGTGGCGTCTGCATGCGCCACGGAAGCACTCATCAGCGTGGCGACGACCACAGAAAATGTATGTGCCACAAAGCGCTTTCGTGATGCGGTGGCGTTGCGACGCTTGCCCTTGCCCGCTGCGAATTCGCTGGCCACCATGAAGGCACCCAAGGCGGGATTCCACACAAGCTTGTAAATGATGTTCATGAAACTGGTCACCTGATCTATGCCGCAGAGCGGATGCATCTGCAGTAGTTGAATGGGTGGCGCCGAAGTGGCGCGCACGCGGAAAGTGGAATCGCGTGCAATGGGTATCCATGTCCCTTGCAGGCATGGACGCAACGTTAGTTGCCGAAGAAATTGCGATGAATAGGTCAAGTCCGAAAGTGGTTTCGCGCAGCTCTCTCCGACTCTTTTTTTTGAATCTGCTTCGCCGAATTTCGAGAAAAATGCCTGTATTTATGCGGTCGTGAAGTCATCTCGCTTCTTTGCCTTTGATGTCATCGAGTGAGCGTGCTGTTTAACCCTGCGTCAGTTGTAGAGTGCGTTCGCACGATCGGTCCGAACGTCGGTGTCTCTGGCTGAATGCCGGAGCACGCGCTGCAGTTGGCAGGCGTTTCCTTGGTCCGTGTCCTCTTGATCGGGCCGTCTGTGCCGAGTTGGACGACTGACTTGGCCGGGCTGTCTCTGCCAGAAAAGCTGAACGCGAGGGACCAGCGGCATGCAGGTGGGAAGGCCGGTGCGCGTGTACCCTATCGGACCCGGTTTGCCATGACCGCTGATGCCACCCTTGACCAAGTGGCTCGCGGACGCCCCGTCTTTGAAGTCAACCCGAATGGCCGTGAGTGCACATCCCCAGATGACCCTGACCACACCGCTGCACGGTGAAGGCGCCCGCTATGACGCCTCCCTGCGCCTGTCCGTCGCGCCGATGATGGATTGGACCGACCGCCATTGCCGGGTGTTTCACCGCATCCTGGCGCCGGGCGCGCGGCTGTATACCGAGATGGTGCATGCCAATGCGGTGATCCACGGTGACCGGGAGCGCCTGCTGGGTTTCGATGCCGCCGAGCAGCCACTTGCGCTGCAGTTGGGCGGCAGCGAGCCTGCTGCGCTGGCGCAGGCCGCGCGCATTGCCGCGGATTGGGGCTATGCCGAGGTCAACCTCAATTGCGGTTGCCCGTCCGACCGCGTCCAGGCCGGGCGCTTTGGCGCCTGCCTGATGCGCGAGCCGGCGCTGGTGGCCGAGTGCGTGGCAGCGATGGTGGCGGCGGTTGATATCCCGATCACGGTCAAATGCCGGCTGGGTGTGGATGAGGACAACGATTACGACCTGTTCGCCGCCTTTGTGGATGGGCAGGTGCAGGCGGGCGCGGCGATGGTGGTGGTGCATGCCCGCAATGCCTGGCTCAAGGGCCTGTCGCCCAAGGAGAACCGCGAAATCCCACCGTTGCGGTATGACTGGGCTTACCGCCTGAAGCAGGAACGGCCGTCGCTGCCGGTGGTGATCAACGGCGGCATCGCCAGCGTGCAGGCCGCGCAGGCGCACATGCAGCAGCTGGACGGCGTGATGCTCGGCCGCGCTGCCTACCACGACCCTTATGTGCTGCATGCGCTGGAAGCGGCCCAGACCGGCATGGCGCTGCGCTCGCGCGAAGCCCTGCTGGTCGAAATGCGGCCCTACATCGAGGCGCGGCTGGAGGCTGGGCTGGCGCTCAAGCACATCACCCGGCATCTGCTCGGTTTGTTCCACGGTCAGCCAGGCGGACGCGCGTTCCGGCAGATTCTGAGCGAAGGCGCACATCGGCCTGGCGCTGGCTGGGACTTGCTGGAGCAGGCGCTGCAGGTCACCCGCCTGCAGGCGGCCCGGGTTGCCTGAGTCGGGCCGGGACGAGTGTCCTGTATCAGCGCAGTCCTGGGTGGAATGCTGAACAGGAGGATGCCGCAGAGGCAGGTGGTGCGCATTTGTCCGGCCAATTTACTGAACGGGGCGGGTGTACAGTGGCGGAGTTCAGATCGGATTCACCCCTAAAAATCAAGAATTTGCCTTGATTTCACTAGGGCCGACGTAGAGTTTGAACGGCGGCTTTTACGAATTTTGAACGTAGCCTCGCAGTCCGCTAGGATCACTCCCATGCACCCGCTCCAGCACCGCCGTCTGTTCACCGCTCTTGTCGCCACGTTGATCGTGGCTGGCCCAGGCGTGGTTGCAGCCATGGCACAGCAGCAGGCCCGCCCGCAGGAGATCGTGCGGGGGCCGGAACCGAGCGCCGAACGGGTGGCTCGTCAGGAGCAGGGTCGTTCGCTGTCCGACGCGGTACGCCGCGTGCAGCGCGAGACCGGCGGCCGCATCCTGGGCGCCGAGCGCGTGCCCTACGACGGCCGCGACATCAATCGGGTCAAGTACATGGATGACCGGGGACGCGTGCGCTATATGGATGATCCTCAGCCCAGCCGCTCAGGTCCACGCGGCCCCCGGGCAGAGTTGCCACCACGCGGCGATAACTCCTGAACAGCGATAGTTGTTCCGCGTTCCGCATACAAACGCCGGCACACAGCCGGCCCAAGTTACTAGGGAGAGTTCATGCGTATCCTTCTGGTTGAAGACGAAGCCCCGCTGCGGGAAACCCTTGCAGCCCGCCTGAAGCGCGAAGGTTTCGCAGTGGATGCGGCGCAGGATGGCGAGGAAGGTCTGTACATGGGCCGCGAAGTGCCGTTCGACGTGGGCATCATTGACCTGGGCCTGCCGAAGATGTCCGGCATGGAACTGATCAAGGCGCTGCGCGACGAGGGCAAGAAATTCCCGGTGCTGATCCTGACCGCGCGTTCGAGCTGGCAGGACAAGGTCGAGGGCCTGAAGCAGGGCGCCGACGACTACCTGGTCAAGCCGTTCCACGTCGAAGAGCTGCTGGCCCGCGTCAACGCGCTGCTGCGCCGCGCCGCTGGCTGGTCCAAGCCGACCTTGGAATGCGGCCCGGTTGCACTGGACCTTGCCGCGCAGACGGTGAGCGTTGCCGGCAGCAATGTCGACCTGACCAGCTACGAATACAAGGTGCTTGAATACCTGATGATGCATGCCGGTGAACTGGTCTCCAAGGCCGACCTCACCGAGCACATCTATCAACAGGATTTCGATCGCGACTCGAACGTGCTGGAAGTCTTCATTGGCCGCCTGCGCAAGAAGCTCGATCCGGATGGTGAGTTGAAGCCGATCGAAACCGTGCGTGGCCGCGGTTATCGTTTCGCGATTCCGCGCAACGAGGGCTGAGCCCCTTAGGGGCAGTGCGGTATGTCGAGCCGTCAGTGGCTATTGAAGCGTTGGCGGCCCCGCTCCCTGCAGGCACGCCAGCTGCTGGCTGCCTCCGTGGGCCTGGTGGCGTTTCTGGCGTTGGCCGGTTACGCCCTCAATGCGATGTTCGCCGACACCGCGCGCGCCAATCTCAGTGAGCGACTGAAGAATTACGCCACCGCCTATGCCGGTGGCATCGACTTCACCCGCGACCGCTCGTTGTACATCCGCGAGCAGCCACCGGATCCCCGTTTCGATGTTCCCGGCAGCGGCCTGTATCTGCAGGTGGTGATGCCCGGTGGCTACGGCAATTCGATGTCCGCCGAAGGGCCGATGCTGCCCGACGTCAGTGGTCACATGCTCAAGCCGAACGAGGAGGTCTTCGAGGGCCCATTGCCGATCATCCAGATCGACGGCACGCCCGGCGAGGTTTACCGCTACGGCATGGGCCTGATCTGGGGCGGCGACGGCGCGCCCGAGGCCGAGTTCCCCTACACCATCTATGTGCTGGAAGATTCGCGCGCGCTGGGCAAACAGCTGCGCGGGTTCCAGGGAGCGGTGTGGTTCTGGCTGGGCGTGACCGGCTTGATCCTGCTGTTGCTGCAGACCCTGGTGCTGCAGTGGAGCCTGCGCCCGCTCAAACGCGTGATCAACGAGCTGACCAAAGTGCAGCGCGGCGAGCGTGAGCGCATGAGTGAAATGCATCCGCGCGAACTGGAACCGTTGACCGAAAGCATCAACGCCTTCATCGAAAGCGAGCGCGAAAACCTGGAGCGTCAGCGCAATACCCTGGCCGACCTCGCACACAGCCTGAAGACCCCGCTGGCGGTGCTGCGCACGCAGCTGGACAGTGGCACCAGCAGTGACCAGGAGCTGCGCGAGGAAGTGAGTGTGCAGCTGCAGCGCATGAACAACCTGGTGTCCTACCAATTGGCGCGCGCGGCGTCTTCGGGTCACAAGCTGTTCTCCGCGCCGGTGCCGATCGAGGCCAGTGCCGAGGAGATCGTGCGTGGTCTAGAAAAGGTGTATGCCACCAAGGGCGTGCTGTGCGAGTTCGATCTGGCGCCAGGCGTCAATTTCTACGGCGAGCCGGGCGATCTGCAGGAACTGTTGGGCAACCTGCTTGAGAACGCCTTCAAATGGGCCAACCGTCGCGTACTGCTGACCGCCAAGCCGATTTCCAGCACCCCCGGGCGCCGCGCCGGCCTGGTGCTGGCGGTGGATGACGATGGCCCCGGCATTGCCGAGGACAACATCGCCAAGGTGCTGCAGCGTGGCGTGCGCGGTGACGAGCGGGTGCAGGGTCACGGCATTGGCCTGTCGATCGTGCAGGACCTGATCAAGGCCTATCGCGGCGAACTGCAGGTCAAGCGTTCGGCCGAACTGGGTGGCGCGCGTTTTGAAGTGACCTTGCCGCCGGGTATTTGAGGACGGCGGTAGTGCAGCGTCATGCTCCGTTGGAGCTACTCGATGATGTTTCAGCCGAGCGTGGCTTGGCGCTGCATTTCTCTGCCGTGTTTCAGCAGGCAATCAGGGCGTTGAAAGTCCCCGCCCCAACTTTCCCCTTCGCGCAGCGAAGCGGACAGTTGCTGTTGCTTCTACCTCTGCTTCAACTCACTCCCGCGCAGTAAAAGTCCCATACAGCCGCCGCAGATGCGCGGCGATCACCGGCATCTCCTGCTCCAACACATGCGGCGCGGAGAAATGGTATTCACTGACCACGGCGAAGAACTCTTCCGGCGCTTCGGCCGCATAAGGATCGATGGCGGTTTCGTGCCCGGCATCCACCCGTGCGCAGAACTGGTCGTAGTGCTGCTGGAAGTCATGCGCCCATTGCCGCTGCCATTCGCGCGGCAATGGCGGTGTACCGTCCATCGCGCCGTCCAGCGCATCAAGCTTGTGCGCCATTTCATGCACCGCCACGCAGAAGCCGGCATGCGGGTCGGCGATGTCAGCCTGCACATCAGCCCACGACAGGATCAACGGGCCGCTGTCCCAGGATTCGCCGATCAACTCATCGTCCCATTCGTGCAGTACGCCGGCCGCGTCGATATGACTGCGCTGCACGCGGAATGCTTCCGGGTAGACCACCAGTTCCGACCAGCCATGCAGGCCTTCGCGGCCGAACTCAATCAGTGGCAGACAACACAGCGCCGCCAACAGCATGCGCTGGCCGGGATCCAGTTCAAGGCCAGCGACGAGAGTGATGGTCTTCTGCTGAAGGAACCGCGCGGTCAGATCGCGCAGTTTCGCGTGCTGTGTCGGTTGCAGGACATGCAGCCACGGGCAATCACGGCACACGTCGCGCCAGAGGGTTTCGTCGAGTGAAGGCGGGTTGCGCTGCCACCAGCGCAGGAACGACTGGATCAGCGGAACATCCCGGGCAACATGCGGTGCCAGCGTGGAGCACGCAGGCGGGGAATGATGTCGTCGTCGCTGCCACCACCGGTGGTCTGGGTAGGCTTGGCTTTGGCGGGCGGTGCCGCTGGCGCCGAGTTGGCAATACTCACCGAGGCGGCCGGCACGGCCACGCGCTCCACTTCGGCCGGTGCATAGCTGCAACCACTCTGGCCGGCGCCGCCGAGCGCATCCGAAGCCTGCGCTGCAACCGGCACCAGCAGCAGGATCAGGCAATGAGCGAGGTGGCGCATCGTCAACATCCGGGGGCAGGTGAGTTCCCGATTCTAGCCTGCTTTTTTGTCTGAATTGGACGGTCAGCTGGGCGCCCCGCAGGGCATGCCGCATAATTTCGCGGTCTGTTGTGAGGAGCCTGCCTGTGGATGACCGCCAATTGCTGGCCAAGCTGGGTGCCGGTGCGTTGTCCGGTGACGCTCTGGCGCGTGAGCTGGGGCTGACCCGGGCTGCGGTTTGGAAGCGTATTCAAGGCCTGCGCGCGGCCGGCGTGGCGATTGAAGGCCGCGCCGGTGATGGTTATCGGTTGGCGCAACCGCTGGAGCTGCTGGACCAGGAGACCATCTGTTCGGCCTTGAGCGGCGAGGTGCAGGCGCTGCTGGCCGGGCTGGATATCGGCTGGTCGCTGGCTTCCACCAACACCGATTTGCTGCAACGCAGCGCGCCTTTGCGCGGCGTGGAGGTGCTGTTGGCCGAGCGCCAGACCGGCGGCCGTGGCCGTCGTGGCCGACATTGGGCCTCGCCGCTGGCGGCACATATCTACGTGTCACTGTCGCGCGCCTTTGCCGGCGGCCTGTCGCGGATGGGGGGCCTGAGCCTGGCGATGGGCGTGGCCGTGGTCGAGGCGCTGCATGCCCAGGGTTTCCAGGATGTGGGGCTGAAATGGCCCAATGATGTGGTGATCGAAGGCCGCAAGCTGGGGGGGCTGTTGGTGGAGGGCGGCGGAGAGTTCGCCGGGCCTGCGCGGGTGGTGATCGGGCTGGGCTTGAACGTGCGCATGCCGGCCGCCGCCGCTGCCGATATCACCCAGCCATGGACCGACCTGGACTCACTCGCCGGCCGCCAGGTGTCGCGCAATGCCGTTGTCAGCGCCTTGTTGTCGGCGCTGTTGCCGGCGCTGGAACAATTCGAGCAACACGGCCTTGCACCATTCCTGCCGCGTTACGCGGCGATGGATGTGCTGCACGGCCGAGCGGTGCGTGTGGAGGAAGCGGGCGTGATGCATGAAGGTACCGCCTGCGGGCTGGCCGAAGACGGTGCGCTGAAGGTGCGCATCGGTGAGCGCGAAACCTGTTTCCATGCGGGCGAAGTCAGCGTGAGGGCGGCATGAGCGATTGGTTGTTTGACCTGGGCAATTCACGTTTCAAGTTCGCACCGCTGCACGGCAACAACGCCGGCAGCGTGCAGGCATGGGCACATGGTGCCGAAACCATGACCGCCAGCGCGCTGGAAGCCTTGCCGCAGGGCGGCACTGCGTGGGTAGCCAGCGTTGCCGCACCGGCATTGACCGAGGAAGTGATGCGCGTGCTGCGTGAGCGTTTCGTGCAGGTAAGAATGGCGCGTACCCTGCCGCAATGCGCGGGCGTCACGGTGGCTTACGCCCGACCGGAGAAGTTCGGCGTGGATCGCTTTCTCGGCCTGCTTGCCGCGGTGCAATCACGGCAGCCGGTGCTGGTGGTGGGCGTGGGTACCGCGTTGACGATTGATCTGATGGATGCGGGCGGACTGCATCGCGGTGGCCGCATTGGCGCTTCGCCGACGGTGATGCGCGAGGCGCTGCACGCGCGCGCGGTGCAGCTGCCGGCAACCGGTGGCGACTACACCGAATTCGCCAACGACACCGCCGATGCATTGGCATCCGGTTGCGATGGTGCGGCGGTTGCGTTGGTCGAGCGCAGTCTGCGCCAGGCCGGCGAACTGCTCGGTGCGGTGCCGCAGCTGCTGGTGCATGGCGGCGGCGCGGTGCCGTTGCTGCCGTTGTTGCCGCAGGCCGAACACCGGCCGGCGTTGGTGCTCGATGGCCTGGCGCGCTGGGCAGTGCACCATCGCATCGCAGAGCGGTAGGATCACCCCATGCTGACCCGCTTACTGATCGTCATCCTTGCCGTCCTCAATGTCGGTGTCGCGTTGTGGTGGATGACATCCCGTCCGGCCGAACCGGTTGTTGCAGCCCGCGCCGAGCCGGGCGTGGCCACGCTGGAACTGCTGCAACCGTCACCGGGCAAGCCCGCGCTTGCCCCTGTCGCCACACCCGCGCCGGTAGCAGCCCCCGCCACACCGCTGGTTGCGGAGGAGGAGAACAAGGGAGCCATGACAGTTGCCGCGCCGGCGGAAGCCAAACCGGAGCCGCCGCCAGCCGCCGCCGCGGTTGTCCCCCCGCTACCTGAGCAGTGCAGCAGCCTGGGGCCGTTCGCCGACCAAGCCGCCGCGCAGGCCGCGCTTGCCAGGCTGGGCAGTGACGTGCGGCGCCAGCATCTGCGTGAAACTCCGGGCAAGGCGGCCAGCAGCTACCGCGTGATGATTCCCCCCGCAGCCTCGCGCGAAGAAGCGCAGGCCACCGCCAAGCGCATCGTCGAAGCCGGGTTCAGTGATTACTTCATCGTCTCCCAAGGCGAGGAAGCCCACGCCGTGGCGCTGGGCCAGTACCGCAACCGTGAGGGCGCCGAGCGCCGGCTGTCGACCCTGGTGGCGGCAGGCTTCCCGGCCAAGCTGGTGGTCAACGGTAGCGAGACCCCCGCCAGCTGGTGGCTGGACGTGGCCAGCAGTGCCGACCCGGCCGTGCTGAAGCAGCGTGCCAGCGCCGCGCAGCAACAATCGCTGAACTGCGCGCGTCTGCGCTAGAATGGCGCCCGCGTCGCGTTGCACCACCGACCCGATGCCGGCGAGCCAAGGCTCCGCCCGCAATACCCATGCCGCTTTAGCTCAGTTGGTAGAGCAACTGTCTTGTAAACAGTAGGTCATCCGTTCGATTCGGATAAGCGGCACCATCGCCTGGCGTCCAGGTAAGTTCTGAATTCAAAAGAGGCTCGCAGAAACGCGGGCTTTTTTGTGCGTCCTGCTCCGAGCTTGTGGCCTCGAAAAAGTTGTTTGATCGAACGGCCCGTCTCTTGGAAAAACACTTTGCTGCTGCCTGACAGCTCTTCTTCTAAAGGGCTGGAAGCAGCAGTCGTAGCCAAGCCCTCTGACGCTGGGAGGGGGATCGTGAACTTGCGGTCATGCCCGGCTGTCGGCATGTAGTCGCCATACAGCCATCTTGTCGGGGAAGGTGGATATTTCCCGGACGTAAAAGCATGTGTGATTTGCAAATCTCACATCGCTTTTTATGAGGTGGTGAGAAAAAAGCCCCGGGGGCGGGCTCGACCGCAGCCCCGGGGGACGGGCGTCATCACGACGTTCGCGCAGTCCATGGGACTGCTGGTCTCCTTGGCCGGGGAGATGACCAAGGAGATATCTCTGCCGAAGGAGAGTCAGCGGGAGATAGGGGGCAGCGACATGAGCTTCAACCGCTGTGCCACTGATGACGGAGTAGAGGCCAAAATCATTGGCTATTGGGAAACAAACAGCGGTATTGGTACTTCTGTCAGGAGGGTCTTGGTGACACCGCCGAATAGCGATTCACTCAACTTGGGGCGGCTATAAGCACCGAACACCACCATGTCGCATTGGCTGGCCTTCGCGTGCGAGACGATGACCTCCGCGACCGGGAGACCACCGGAGATCACGCGCTTGAGTTCGACTTTGACGTGGTGTCTTGCAAGATAGGCGGCCATATCCGTGCCGGGCGCATCGCCATGCAATTCAGCAGTACGTTCGGGATCGATGAGTAGCAGGGTGACCTCCTTTGCACTCATCAGCATTGGCATGGCATCTGCGATCGCGCGCCGCGATTGTCTGCTTCCATTCCACGCCACCAACACTCTTTTCCCCACCGGCCGGTCACGCCAACCAAACGGGATAATCAGAATGGGAACCCCGGATTGCCGCAGGATCTGCGGTGCAGACCAGCTCAACGGTGACCCCGCTATGTCCGGGTGGCTGACTACAAGCAGGTCGCAATAAAGCGCATGCAGGGAGGATTCACTGCTGGATTCTGCATGCGAGATAACGCGGAATTCTCCACTCGCGTCGTGCCGATGCAATGCCCGGGTCAAGCTCTGCCCTAGTTGAACCGCATGTGCGGCCATGGCCGATTGCTGCCGGACGATCACCTCATGAATGGCGCTCCCCTTCGCAAAGCCTGCCTGTATCGGTGCAGGTTCCTGGGTCAGTGCCGTGATGCCAATCAGATGTGATTTGTGACTGCCGGCGAGTCGCGAGGCAATCTCAAGTACGTGTTGGCCCGGTTCACTGGCATCGAAGAGAACGGCGATGTCTTTCAGCAGGGTGGTCATGGGGGATCCTTCGGCGCACTTGCCCCAAAGACAGGCAGGAAATTCTGAATGCGGCAAGAAATAGAATGATCGTTCTAGTTAGAATGATCGTACTACATCAAGCGCTTGCCGTCATGCCTCCACGAAGCCCTATCCCCCCAAAGGTCCACCCTATGAGTTCCGTCACGAACACTCTGCCGGCCACCGAAAAAGGCGAGGCCCGGCGTCAACAGGTGCTGGATGCGGCAACGAAGTGCTTCCGTCGCAGTGGATTTCACGGCACCAGCATCGCGCGGATCTGCAAGGTCGCCGGGATGAGTCCCGGCCACATCTATCACTACTTCGAGAACAAGGAAGCCATCGTCGAGGCGATTGCCAAGCGTGAGGAGCAGGACATCTTCGAGCTCGCACGCAAGGTCCAGGAGGATGAAAGCGGCGGTAATCTGGCCGCTCGGGTGGCACGCCAGGTGCCGGATTCCGTGGACAGGTGTCTGGACCCTGCCTATCTTGAACTGCAGTTGGAGTTGGCAGCAGAAGCCGCGCGCAATCCCACAATCCGGCGCATTCTGAGGCAATCGGACGCTGTGGTGACCAGCGAATTCATGGCCCTGTCCAATCGGGTTGGCTTGCCCCACGGATTGGACGAAGCCGAGGTGGAGTTGCGGATGAAGATGATCTCCGCGATTTTCAACGGGCTGATGGTGCGTGGCGCGGTTGGCGAGAGTATTGACCGGGAACAGATGATCCGCCTGGTCGAAAAACTCATCAGATTCCTGCTTGACGATGCGCCCTGACCGCCGAACACGTTGAGGCATGGCTGCGAGATGTCCATGGCCCTGCAGCACTCGATGTACAGTTCCACCCCGCTCTTGGAGCTGGTCGTCACTTCGCTCGTTCAGTCATTGCTGTCGTGGGGCTTGGCGAATAGCGCCCGCAATACCTGTGTGTTGCAGAGCGATGGCTACTGAAAGGCTGGACGTGATCCCGCTAGAGCGCTTGGCGATATTCTGAACACGACAAAGAGCCGCCATCATGCCTGCATGATTGATGCTGCGAACGTTGTTGCTGAGTTGATGCGCGTAGTCCATCTCCAGAAGCACCGGTTTTTTGGCTCCCGAATCAAGCTGCTTATGCGTGGGGGGCCAGCCGTAGGACTCTGCGGCGAGAATGTCGTGGTATCGAATGCAGCGGATAGGGCACGAGCCAAGGGCATCGCCGGCCCTGCCGCTAGATGCTGTGATACTCACAAGGACTTGGTGGCGTTGAGCGGTGCGTGACGACGTCAGTCGTTCGGGGACATTGCGTAGCCGATGTTACGGAGCGTCGTGATTGGGAGGTGCTCACCGGCCAGATCAACTACCTTTTTGCGTAGTCGATGCACGACGACTTCCAGGCGGTGAGGATCAAAGCCCTTCATGTCGGCAGTGAGGGATTCGATGAGCACCTCACGGCGTACGGGCTTTCCCTGTGATGACCAGAGGTGTTGAACGATAATCCGCTCGGCGGAATTGAGCCAGATTCTGATTCCCTTTGGGGAAAGCATCTGCCAGGAAATGTGATCTAGATGCCAGCCCATTCCTGGATTCTGACTGGCAGCATGTTCGATATCAGTGGTGTTGATGCGTGAAGCGAATCGGCCATGTCGAATAATGGAGCTATGCAACGTGGCGATCAAGCTTGTGGCATCGACGCTCTTGGGTAGATAGGCATCCGCTCCATTCTCCAGACCCAAGAACAGATCATCCAGGGAATATCGATCTGCCAACATGATTATCGGGTACTTCCCCACGCGTTTGAGGTGCTTCAGAGCACTGAAGCCGCTCTCGTCTGGAAGGCTGACATCCATGAGTACCAGCGAGGGCTCGGTTACGAGTAGTTCGCGATACATCTCGCGGATGTTGGTGGCGCGTAGAACCTTGAAGCCTGCATCGCTGAGACGAGGGGTCAGGACCTCCTCGCGAAACACAATGTCGTCTTCGACGACCAGAATTTCCATGGCCCGTGTGCGCTTAGGCATGTGATCGGCTGAGTCGGTAAATTCGGAGGAGATGCGCCAGAGGTTGCGAGCACAACTATCTTCTTTCTGCATATTTCCAGCTTACAACACGAAATCACTCATGAGCGTTTCATTCAATGTGAGCTTCTGAGAGCGGGGTGTGGCTTCTTTCGTGCAATCCATGGTTGGGCGATAAGCCTGCTGGCCATCAACTATTCTTGTTCTGTTCTTTTTGTGGCGGTCCGGCTAATTGCCGTGAATGCTTAGGGAAATTCTTTTCGGTCAGTTGGATCATTGGTCGAAGTGTGCTGACTGGTTGGGAGCATCCTGGCAGCGGCTTGTACTAGCAGGTATCCAACAGATCAGCTCTCGTGCGGTCTCTTGTGCAAGATGAGTTCACTCCCGCAAATCGGGCTTCGTCACGGCACTGATTCGAGCTGTAGCCAAGACTCGATACGGGAATGCAGCGCTAGAGGTAGCTCTGCAGATGTCCTTGGTCGCTGCATGCACCGCTTGTCCTTGCGTTCGGTCATTAAGGGTAAAAACAAAAGGGGGCGCTTGCGCCCCCTTTTGTTCACAGCAGTGGATCAGAAGTCGTAAGTCACACCAAGGCGCATGCTGCGCGGAGCCTGCCAGGACATGACCTGACGGTAGGTGCCCGGACTGTAATCCGGATCCAGGCGGGTAGCCTTCTGTTCGTTGAACACGTTCAACACGTCAACGGTGAAAGCCAGCTTGCCGTCGGCGAACGAGGGGCGGTACTCGCCACTGAGGTTGAGGTTCTTGATCCAGGGCGTTTCACCGGCGTCGCCCATCTTGGCAGGCTTGCCTCCACACCAGTGGTAGTAGTTGCCCGGATAGGCCGGATAGGTTTCATCGGGACCATAGGCACCCTGACAGGAGTTGGGCGTGCCGCTCATGACCTGGAGCGTGCCGCTGATGCTCCATTCCGGGTTGATCTGCCACATGCCCATTGCCTTGAGCTGGTGGGTCCGATCATTCGGAAGGCGGCCACTGCCGTATTCCATCAGGTATGGGTAGTCCCAGTCCTGTGTAGCAGAGATGTCGCCTTGGCCGATGTCAGACTTCACCTGACCTTCGGTGTTGCCGAGGCTGCGGGCATAGGTATAGGTCATGCGCCCCCACAGCTTGCCGTCGAACGGATACTCGATGTAAGCATCCAGCGCGGTGTAAGTGCGCTTCACGGCCGGATAACCGAGGTCCGCGTTGGTGAGCGTCAGTTCGCTGTAACCGCCCTGGCCATTTGGCAGGTTGAACACCGCAGTCTCACCGGGGTTGAAGAAGTAGCAGCCGCGCAGGCCGGTGGTGTCAATGCCTTGAGCAGCGGCCACTTCCTCGAACTTCTCGATGTAGCAAGTATCGTCGATGGCGTTGTTCAACTTGCGGTACGTCAGCTTGGCACCGTAGTTCCAGTTTTCGTTGAAGACCTTGTCAAAGCCCACGATGAACTCATCCTGGGATTGGGCCTTGAGGTTCTTCGCCGTAACCGTCTTGGGATCTGGCGACTGGCCGTATTCGCGATTGGCCGAGTAGGGGGCACCCGGTCCGTTGATGGTGTCGATCGCGGTCAGCCCGGTCGGGTTGCCGTTCGCATCGATACCGGTGTAGGTGTAGTACTCGTTGGTGTAGATGGAGCCTGCCGCACCACGTGCAGCCAGCGAGGTCGGCAGCGCGAGGTAGTAGCGCCCAGCGTTACCGTACACCTTGAACGTGCCATCGCCATTGACGTCCCAGGCGAAGCCCAGTCGCGGCGCCCACTGTGGCTTGGTCTGCTTGATGTAGGCCTGTCCTTCCGGGTTGTAGTTGATGAACTGGTCATTGCGCAGGCCAAGCTTGACCAGCCAACGGTCGTTGACCTGCCAGTTGTCCTCGATGTATTGAGCACGCTGCATGACCTTGACCGAGGCACGGGTTTCCTGGATGTACTTGGAAACGTAGTAGCCCTTCTCGCCGCCCGGGTAATTGCCGGGAGCGTCGACTTCGCCTTCGCTGATCTCCGTCATCGCGTTCGACTTGCGGCCATAGAGCCAATAGAACCCGGCATCCGGCGCCATGATGGTGCTGTCGTTGCGATCTTCGGTCCGCTGATTGTCAATGCCGGCGGTGATCGCGTGATCACCCAGATGGTAGGTCACGTCCAAGCGGTAGTTCGCACCGAAGGTCTGATGCTTGGGGTCGCTGATCTGTGCCAGCTTGTTCGCATTGGTAATCGGAATCCCGCCGTTCAAGTCCGGGTTCTGGTTTGTGCTGCCACCGACCGGAATCAGATCGGAGTACTTGTTGTCCGGATTGGACTTCAGGTCCGTCGTCTGTTCGCCGTACTGAGCGTTGACCGTCAGGTTATCCGTCAGGTAGCCGGTGTACTTGGCGATCCACATCAGCGCCTTGGTGTCCGTCGCGGTCATATCGCCGAGGTAGTCACCACGGCTGAAGATGTTGTAGTCGTACTGGTAGTTCTTGCCCGAGACCTTGTGCTGCGTTGATGCCCCAGTGAGTTCCAGCACGTGGTCGTTGGTGATGTTCCAGTCAACCTTGGCATACCACTTCGGGTCCTTGAAGGTGCGCTCGGCGACCTGGGAAGACGAAGACTTCGTACCCACCAGCGAATCTTCGGATCGGGCACCCTCGACAGAGGCAAAGAAATACAGTTTGTCCTGGATGACCGGGCCGCCGACGTAGGCGCTCTGCACCGTCGACCAGCCCACATTGTCCTCGCGGTACTGATACAGGTCCTTGCTGCCAACGGAGCCCGGCAGCGCATCGGAGTAATAGGTGTTGCGTGGCGCGCCCTTGCCCCACTCGGGAGTCCACTGCAGCTGTCCGCCGAATTTCCACTCATTCGTGCCGCGCTTACCAATCTGGTTGATCACACCGCCCGTGGTGCGTCCGTAGGCAGCTCCGTAGCCGCCGGTCAGCACTTCCTGCTGCTCGATTGAGCCATAGGGCAGTTCGATGCCACCGAAACCCTTCAGCGGGTCGGTAACGTTCATGCCGTTGATGTAGTAGGCGTTCTCGGAGACAGAGGCACCACCGAAGGAAGACAGACGCTGACCGTTCGAGGCATTTACAAAGTCGTTGGACCCTTGAATGACGCCAGGAGCCAATTGTGCGATGGCATCGGCGCTACGAGCGATCGGCAGCTTGGCCAACTGTTCGGCTGTGATGACCATGCGCGAATCGACCTGGGTCACATCGATAGGCTGCATTCGGGATCCCACAACTTCGACAACCGACAACGTCGTGGCATCGAATGAGGCGTCCGAGGTGGACGACACCGCAACGGTGATGTTGCGGGTGCCGACGGTAGCGCCATCCTTTATCTGCTTCACGGTATAGCTGCCTACCGGGAGGCTGCCAACGTTGTAGCGACCATTGGCATCTACCACCACGGAGCGAGAGAGGCCTGAGGTGCTCTCGATAACGATAGTACTTCCGGCGTCGGCCGACCCGCTGATGGCGCCGGATGTGGACTGCGCATTTGCACCGAAGCTCATCACCGCGCCCATCAGGGCAACTGCCAGAGCGGAACGGGTCAGTACCTTAACTGTCTTCATTAGTGTTCTCTCTCCTGCTTAAGAATGCGCTTCGCTCGGGGATGAACGGGAAACGGCTGGATCGTTACATGTGTACCTAAGTTGAACGAAGCCACCGGACTGTAATGGAAGATTCAGTTTTGGTCACCGAAATGAGGCAGGAAATAAACTACGAAACCGCTTGGTGGATGAAATGTGTGACATCAAATGAAATACGTTGATATCTAGCTTTCTGCGGTCGGGTATCTGGGTATGAGCACATGCATTTGCATCGAGTATCTGATTCGGATGAGCGACACCGATCACCTGATCGCATGGCATCAAGGCAAGTTCTGGATTCAAAAGGAACCCGCGGAAATGCGGGCTTTTTTTTGCGCCTTCATCGAGGTTCCACGTGCCTCCCGCTCCAATGGACGTACCTGGGGGCGTCCATGAAACATGGAGTTCAACGAAGAAGATTGGCCGGTCCTGCTTCCCGCAGAACGGCATCAGGGTCGGTCCCGGGTGATGTCCTGCCCGTGGTTCTTCCGTCGTCTCATGGGCAAGGGACTTCATCGACGGGATAGCCACGATCGATCAGCAGCACTGCCCGGCCCGGCGTGGCATGCAGGAATCTGGACACTGAGGTTGCGTCATGGCCGCGTCGGATTCCCTGCATGCAGTCAACCGGTGTCGGGGCCATGCGGCATGGAGTACGTGCAGGGGTACCCACCCTCTCGTACGGCGCAAATCAGAACCGGTGCATACCAGCGCCAGACAGCACAACTCAGGAGAAGAACATGTCCGCACGCAGTCTCAAAGACAAAGTAGCCGTGATCGCAGGGGGTGGAAAAAACCTCGGTGCGCTGATCGCGAAGGATTTCTCGGCAGCGGGTGCCTCGGGCCTGCTTCTGCACTACAACAGCGATGCCTCGAAGGCCGAGACGGAAGCCACAGCTGCCGCGCTCAAGGAGCGCGGGACGAACGTGATCACGTTCCAGGGGGATCTGGCGGTCGTCGACAACAACATCAAGATGTTCGACCTGGCCAAGTCGCATTTCGGGAAGGTCGATATCGGCGTCAACACCGCGGGCGTCGTGATAAAGAAGCCGATCTCCGACATCACTGAAGCCGACTACGACAGGAGCTTCGACGCAAACGCCAAGGCCGCGTTCTTCTTCATTCAGCAGGCCGGCCGTGTGCTGGAGGAAAAGGGGGGAATCATCACCATCGTCAGCTCCCTGCTGGCGGCGTACACGCCGTTCTACGCAATTTATCCAGGCAGCAAGGCCGCAGTCGAGCACTACACCCGCGCGGCATCCAAAGAGTTGGGCGAACGTGGGATCAACGTCAACGCGATCGGGCCCGGTCCGATGGATACCTCATTCTTCTACGGGCAGGAGAGCGACGAGGCCGTGGCGTACCACCAATCGGCGGCCGCGCTGGGGAAGTACAGCAAGACGGGCCTGACCGACATCGAGGACATCGCGCCGATAGTTCGGTTTCTGCTTACGGAGGGCTGGTGGATTACCGGTCAGACCATCTTTGCCAATGGCGGTTACACCACACGCTGAGTGTGAGCACATACGTAGAAGGGGTTTCCCCCGGGACCTCCACCGGGGGTGCCATCCGAACCCTGCCTCAGGGCATCGGTGGCGGGTAGCGAATGGCCCAGTTTGCTGTCCTTCCAATTCGGGCTGATGGATCCTGGTACGGCATACCCCGTGATTTGCCTTGGCCGCAACGGCACCCACCCCGTGCGGCAGGCATCGTGATTGGCAACTGGCTGGTCGTCTGGGTCTTTACCCACTGCTATCGCGGCGTGTGAGTGCACGCCGCGGTGGCCTGCCTGGAATCAGTGGCGGGAAACATGCGAGGCGCTACCTGGGGTTGCTGACACGTCGGGCAATTCGTCGATCAGGGGATCGATCCGCTTTATCCATGCATCGTTGTTGGCCGCAACGGCGACCTTCCGTGCCGCCGCAAACGATGCACGGGCGGCAGGGATATCGCCGGCATCCCGTAGCACGCCGCCTTTCGTCATGAGCGTCGAGAATTCGATTGCCCGTGCGTAGAGTGAGTCAACCGAACGGGCGTCAGTGACAAGCTGGTTCATCACGGGCAGCAGGTCTTCCTGGCTGCCATTGGCAATCTTCACGTCGATTTCGCTGCTGCGGACGTGCAGCATCTCTTCGCTATCAGCGCCGTACTGCCGCACGGCATCGCGTTTCGCGATCGCAATCTGCTCCTGTGCCTCGATCCCTCGCCCGGACTCGGCCAGCAGGTCGGAGTAGGCGATGCGATGCAGCGCGGGGACCTCTCCATTGCGTTTCTGATAGAGCGCGATGGAGTCATCCATCAATGCCATCGCCGTGGACAGTGCGGAAGGGGTGACTCTGGACTGCCACCAGTACTGATTGGCCAGCAGGAAGCGCGCATCCAACGCCAGTTCGTGGGCTTTCCCGTAGTTTTCTTCAAGGATTGCCAATGCCCTCTGCGTACAGCGCACGGCTTCATCCAACCGGGAGGAAAACGTCATGAGATGAGCCTGTGCGACCAGCACTCTTGCATAGGCGGGATGCTGGATGCCCACCGTCGATCGCAGAATGCGTTCAGCGTTGTCGGTCGATGTCTGTGCCGCTGCGTACTGCTGGTCAAGCATCTGCATGAAGGCCAACTCGCCCCAGGCGACGCCGGTCAGCGGATGCTCTGCGCCAAGCGTCGTGCTGCGGCTCTGCAGAAGCGTATTGGCAATCGCCATTGCGCGTGCCTCGCTCTGCGGAACCTTCGACAAACGCGTCGTACGGATGAGCAACTCGCGGGCATCATCGACGATGCGTGGTTCCGTCTGGCTGGCCAGTTCGATCGCGCGATTGAGGTCCTGCTCGGCCTCCTCCAGCCTCAGACGCCGCCGGTACCAGTTGCCACGTACGATGAGCATCTGTGCGAGCGCCAGATCGCCTGCCGACGTCTTCAGGCCTGATGCTTCTTCGATCGCGGCGTTCAATGTGGCCATCGCGGGTTGTGCCTCGTCCCGACCTTCCTGGGCGATGGCCAACTGCATGCGCAGTTGAAGCTGTGCCACCTTCTCCTGATCTGTGAAGGAGTACCGCAGCTTTTCCAGGCCAATGCGAGCGTCGCGCTCGGCGATGTCGTGATGTGCGCGGAGATTGTGCAGGCGCGCGATCGTGACCTGGTTGAAGGCAAACTGCAGTGATGTGCCGGATCCGAGGCGGAGCGACTCGGACGCCAGCGCCTCGGCTTTGGCGTAGTTGCCGGCGTCGGTCTGACTGCGTGCAAGGATGGACAGGCCACGCGCCAGAACATTGGTGGAGTCCTTCGATGCGAATCGCCGCAGATTGGATTCGGTGCGTTCCAGCAGGGCGGTGGCCGTGAGCGGGAGCGTCTGCGTCTGTGACAATGCAGCGGCACCCAGTGACTGGCTGAAGATCTGGTCCGCCCGCGTGGATATGTCCTGTTCCTGCTTGACTTCGTACTGCTGCCAGAGCGCAGCGGCGCCGAGCAGAGCGACGATTGTCGCGGCAATCAGCGCGAACGTGGTCTGCAGCGCATTGCGGCGGAAGAACCGCTTCAGCCTGTAGGCACTGCCGGTTCGTATCGAAATGGGTCGGCCCTGCAGCCATCGGTCAAGGTCATCGCGTACCGCCTGGATGGTTGGATAGCGTTCGTCCGGATCCGGCGCGGTGCAACGCTGGACGATCGCATCCAGGTCGCCTTTGAGTTGCCGTTGCAAGGCGCGCGCCGACGTGCAGTTCCTTCGACGCAACGCATCGGGGGAAGCATCCTGCGCAAGTTCGCTGGGGAGTTGCACCAGGCGCGTGTCCTTCAGCAGCAGCGGCGTGGAATAGGCCGAGGTGGCCGATGTCCTGCCGCAAAGCAGGAAGCAGAGCAGGGCGCCGATGCCGAATACATCGATCGCCGCCGATGGGCGTGCACCTGCCAGAAGCTCGGGGGCGCCGAAGCCCGGGCTGTAGGCATGCTGGCGGGGGCTGTCGGCCGGCAACGGTGTGCTGCTTGTGATGTCGGCCAGTCCGAAATCAAGCAGCTTCGGATTTCCATCCGCGTCGATCAGTACTGCCGATGGCTTGATGTCCTGGTGCAGGACACCACGCGAGTGCGCATAGGCCAGTGCCTCGCAGACGGCGCTGATCAACCGGATCCTCGCCCGGATGTCGCTTCGATGAGCGTCGCACCATTGATCGATGGTGCTGCCTTCGATGAAGGGCATGACGAACCAGGGAGTGCCATCGACGTCGACGCCTCCGTCCAGGATCGGGACGATGTCGCGATGGTTCAGTCGCGCCAATGCGTTCCGTTCCGTCATGAAGGCATTGAGCGCGGCAGGGGTCGTCAGGGCGTGCTGTATGAACTTCAGCGCCACTTCGCGCTCATAGGTGCCGTCGTTGCGGCTGGCCCGGTACACCGTCCCCATTCCGCCCATGCCCACGAGCGCGGTGATCTTCCACGGGCCGATGTGCTGACCGATGCGTCGTTCGGCATTGCCAACTGCCGCCGTATCGGCGCCGGGCGGGTGGGGAGTGATCAGTGTCTGCGGCGGATGTTCAAGAATGCTGATGGAGGTGTCGCTGGCCTGCAGCATCGCGCGTGCGATATCCGCAGCAGCTCTGCTGCGAATGGAAAGCAAGCCCAGCAAGCCACGGCGCAGGGGCTGCGGCATGCTGATCAGCCGCCGAACCCAGCGCAGTGCCAGGCGTTCATCGCGTGTCGACTTCATGGTGCACCGGCCTCGGTCATGTCCAGCCGTTGCAGCAGGAAGCTGCGCGCTGCCTGCCAGTCGCGGCGCACGGTGCGGACGTGGACATCCAGCAGGTTGGCGATCTCCTCTTCGGAAAGCCCGCCGAAATAGCGCCATTCGACCACGCGTGCCAGGCGCGGCATGTGCTGCGAAAGATCAGTGAGGGCCGCATCCAGGCTTACCAGTTGCTCCATGCGATCGGCGTCACCGGAATCCCAGCCATCGGACAGGGACAACACCTTTACGCCGGCGCCGCGCTTCTCGGTCATCTTGCGTTTCACCTCATCCAGGATCACCGAGCGCATCGCGGTGACGAAGAGTGCAACGAGTTGGCGGCGGCTTTCGGCGTTGATCTTCGCGCGCGACAGCTTGATCCAGGTTTCGCTGACAAGGGCGGTCGGCGAGAGCGTCTGATCTGACTTTCGCCAGAGCTGCGAACGGGCAAGGCGATGCAGATCGCTGTAGAGCAGTGTGTAGATCTGGTCCCAGGCGTTCGCCTTTCCGGCATGCGCATCCATCAGCAACTGCGTGACTGCGCCCACGGTATCCTGGGCAGGCAGCGCCTCGGTGTTGATGGCCTCCATCTGTTTCCTTTCTTGCCGGGTTTCGTTGGTCAGGCAGAGAGCGATCCGTTCGTCCCGCATAGTTCGGCATACCCGCCGAGGGTAAGTCAATCAAAGCGGTATGACGGGGCGGTTCCAGGCACCCGGGCAGGCCTGTGGCGAGTATTTTCATGGGGCGATGTCCTGTTCTGGCCGCATCCATCGTCTCTGACTTCTCGGCCTCGGGATTCCTGGGGGCGAAGGGCGATGGCAGGCCCGCCTGGCCGATGTCCTGTCCAGCGCCCGAAGTTCGTCTCGGTAAGTACATATGTCTGGAACTGCTGGGTGATGGGGCGCTGATCCGTTCCACCCGCGAAAGTCGAAAACAGCCACAGGGGATTGGTGTGCATTGCTTTGAACGATGCAGGTGCGCGTGGGGGAGATTGCTGGAGCGGGAGGGCCGAACGCGGCGGTGCGCCGTTCCGGCCGTGCCGAACAGCCGCGCCTTGCTGCTTTCGCTACTTGTTGGCCAGTAGTGCCTCACCGTCCGCCAGTTGCGGACTTGTCCAAAACTTTCTGGTTCTGTCTGGAATGCCGCATCCACAACTGATCGTACTGACCGAGTTCGTCGAATCGTTGGAAAGGGAAATGCGTTTCCTGTCACCTCTGCAGCGCTGTGACCGGCTTGCATCGCTGCTCCACGCTACCGCGCGGCTGGATGCGGATGCCGAGGACGACGTTCTGATTGATCGCCTGGTATTGCGGGCATGTGACAGCGCGCTTTCCGCCGAGCACTCGGTTGAGGCAGCCGTGGACATGGTTGGCAGGCATCAATGGGATGCGGAAGCAGGAATTCTGTAGTCAGGAGGAAGCCGATTCCTTTCCTCGATTGTGTTGCATGGCGATCAAATTCTCAGGGGAACTGCGGAAGCTCCGCATAGTCGCTCATATGTTCAAATACGCAGTGCGGACCAAGATCGATTGGGCAGCGGTGACCGTTTCATTGGTCGACTGGCCTGAAGTGTCGACGGTTGTGCGGAAGGATCCGGTAGCAGAGCTGAGAGGCGTTCTGTTGCGCGCGATAGCCGGCCGGGTTCGATCACGGGAACCAGTCCCCCTGCCCAAGGCGAAGCCTTGTGCGGAGTTCTTCGTTCCGCTCTCGTCGCGAGAGGCGATGAAGGTGATGACTTTCAACGAGATGATCCAAGCTCGGCTCGGGATGGAAGACGTCGCTCTCAGACTGTCGGTGAGCCATCAGCTGATACGACAGATGCTGGACCTTGATCATCCCGCGGACCTGGACCTCATCGAGAGGGTCATGAACCTGGCCGGGAAGCGCATTGTTGCCTATCCGGTGAGTTCATGAGGTTTCCGTTTCCCGGTCGCGCTGGAAGGCCCCAGCCCTCGTCGGCCTGAGTGGTGCGGTGCTTGCTGTGACGGGGGGAGGGGCACTCCGGGAGCAGTCCGTGTGGTAGGTGTTTGCTACGATTGGGCTCTCAGTCAACGGGGTCATCCGATGCGCCGTGTCCTCCTCCTTCCGATCATCGCGGTCTGTGGCCTCGTCGGCTTTTCCCAGGCCGCCACCGCTGCCGTTCCCCTTCTCAATGGCACCTGCCCGGGGAACATCGAAGTACATGCCGACCAGGGTGGGCCGGTGTACATCAACGGACGCGAAACCACGCTCAAGCCGTTCAACGAGAACTACTACGAAGCGCGGGATGCGCAGAGCGGTGTCACGGTGTCGATCAGTCGCAAGCCGGATGGCGGGTTCGATCTTTCCTATACCGGCAATGGCGGCGCCAATGGTGTCTGCACGGTCAACGGAACGGGCGGACAGGCCGACGGACCGCAGGGCCACGCTGATGCCATGTCCGGCACGAGTTCGGCTACCGAGGTGACCTGTGAATCGCGCGGCAAAGAACAGGCCGAGTGCAGCATGGATACCCGTGGTGAGGTGAAGCTCGTCCGCCAGCTGAGTCACAGTTCGTGCGTTGAAGGGCAGAGCTGGGGCTTGAGTCGCCACTCCGTGTGGGTCAGAGAGGGTTGCCGTGCCGTGTTCCGCAATACCTCGCATGACCGCCATGGCAGCGCAGGGTCACCGCATGCGAGCAGCGGTGGCGTCCTGCTCGGTGCCTGCAACCTGCGAGCGGATGCGGACGGTGCGCTGGTGACGCGTGTTCCCGTCAACGACACCGTGGACGAACTGATCGTGGACTATCCGGATGGCCGCTATCTGTGCATGGTCACCAAGGAAGGGCAGGTTCAGTCGTTGACCCGCCTCAAAGCCCGGTGAATGGCGGCGGGGGGCTGCTTTCCAGCCGCCTGCGGGCATCTGCAAGGTACAACTCCGCTTCCGGCGCAGCCGTGGTTTGGCCGGCTGCCCGATGACCGGGCATGGTGGCCCTGCACCCGGCAACCGGGTTGCAACCCCCTCAGCGTGGATGCGGGCACCGTAGCCCGTAACGGCAGCACTGCACCGGTTCAGCAACGGCTTCCTGCTGCGCTGCCGCGAGTTGTTTCAGCCCTTGCTGGCTAAACTGCTTTCACTTGCAACGGAGGTGGTATGGCCGGTTTTCGTCCTGTTTCATTGATTGGTGTGCCGACTGACGTGGGCGCGGGCCACCGGGGCGCCAGCCTCGGCCCGGAGGCGCTGCGTGTTGCCGGTTTGCCGGAGGCATTGGTCGCGCGTGGTGTGGATGTGCGCGACATCGGCAACCTGGCGGGGCCGCGCAATCCGTGGACCGGGCCGGTGCAGGGCTACCGTCACCTGGATGAAGTGGTGGCGTGGAACCACGCGCTGATGGAAGCCACCTACGCCGAACTGAGCGATGGGCGCATGCCGATCATGCTTGGCGGTGACCACTGCCTGGGCATCGGTTCCATCACCGCGGTGGCGCGCTGGTGTCGCGAGCAGGGCAAGCAGTTGCGGGTGTTGTGGTTGGATGCGCACTCGGACTTCAATACCTCCGATGTCACGCCCTCGGGCAACATCCACGGCATGCCGGTGGCCTGCCTGTGTGGCCTGGGCCCGGACGTGCTGACCCGGCTCGGTGGCAGTGCGCCGGCGATCTCGCCCAGCCAGGTGCACCAGATCGGCATCCGCTCCGTGGACCCGGAAGAGAAGCGGCTGATCAAGCACCACCAGGTGGATGTCTATGACATGCGCCATATCGACGAAGCAGGCATGAAGCGCACCATGGAGGCAGCGCTGGAAGGCGTTGATGCCAACACCCACCTGCATGTCAGTTTCGACGTGGATTTCCTTGACCCAAGCATCGCACCGGGCGTGGGCACCACCGTGCCGGGCGGGGTGAACTACCGCGAGGCGCAGCTGGTGATGGAGATGATCGCCGACACCGGTTTGATGGGCTCGTTGGACATCGTCGAGCTGAACCCGCTGCTGGATCACCAGAACCGCACGGCCGAGCTGGCGGTGGACCTGGTGGAGAGCCTGTTCGGCAAATCCACCCTGATGCGGGATTGACGGCACCGCCACCTGGCTGAACGCCAGTGGCCGGTGTTCACGCGCGCTGCACACCCCAGTCGCCAGATTCGTCTTCACACGCGGCACGCAGGTTTCGGTTTCTCCGGGGTCTGCGGTTGCCAAGCGAAGAAGGGAGACGCCTGATGAAGCGAATACTGATGTTGGCCCTGCTGGGCATGTTCTCGGTGGGGATGCTCAGCGGCTGCAACACCGTTGCCGGTGCGGGCAAAGACATGCAAAAGGCCGGCGAGAAGGTTGAAGACAAGGCCAAAGACTGCAACGACGGCAAGTGCTGATGATCGCCGTGGCTCCGCTGGAGCCGCGTTACTCGTGAACCACCACAGGAGAAAAACATGAAGCGTTTGGTTTCCTTGATGCTGCTGTCGCTGTTCTCAATTGCCGTGTTGGCGGGCTGCAACACCATTGCCGGTGCCGGCAAGGATGTGCAGAAGGCGGGTGAGAAAGTAGAGGGCGCCGCCAAGAAGTGACGCGCTCACGGCGGAATCAGGAAAAGGCCGGCATTGCCGGCCTTTTTCGTAGCCGATGGCATGAACCTGAAGATGTGTTCAAGATCGTCAGTGCCATCCAACGGAATCTGGACCCTGCAGCAACACCACCGGACGCATGCTGGCCCCACGCGGATCCACCGCGTTTCCCGAAAGGAGAAAACGGATGAACAAAGACATCATTTCCGGCAAGTGGAGCCAGCTGAAGGGCAAGGCGCAGGCCAAGTGGGGTGACCTGACCGATGATGATTTCAAGGTCGCCGAAGGCAATGCCGAGTATCTATCCGGGCGTCTGCAGGAACGCTATGGCTGGGCCAAGGATCGCGCTGAAACCGAGGTGCGCGATTTCCAGAAAACCCTGCACAAGGACTATCCGGATTTCCACTGATCATGCGTAGGTAATTCAATTGCATGAGCAATGGGCCGCAGCGATGCGGCCCATTGTCGTTCTGCGTATCAGCGACCGTACGGCGGGTCGGGGACGAAGCCGCCGGGGAACGCCTGCGGCGGTCGGCTGTTGCCGGGGCGCTGCCGCGGAATCACACCCAGTGCCAGCAACCGTGAACGCGTGTCGTAGCGCAGTTCGCTGACCTGTGCCGGTGCACGACTGGCGCGTTCGAAGCGGGTCGATGACGATTGCGACCACTCACGCTCCCCATGGCCGGTGCCCAGCTGTTGACGGCTTTCCGCCTTGCCGTAGGCCGCGGTCGCATCGGCGGCACGGTTGCTGGCGCTGGACTCGGCCTGTGGCGCCGCGGCGCGTGGCATGGGGTAGGGCGCGGGCCGCGGGCGCACGTCGTACACCGGGCGACGCAGCTCGTTGAACACCGCGACACCGATCACCCCGACGTTGGCCGGGCGCCCGGTGCGGCTGGCGTAGCTGTCACCGTGGTCGGTGAACACGAACTGCGCCACCTCGGCGTTGGATTTGCGCCAGCCGGTGATCTCGCTGCTCTGCCACGGCTCCAGCACGTAGCCGGATTGCTCGGGCGAGGCGGTCTGGCCGGTGATGGCGTTGACGCCGTCCACCGACAACACCACCAGCACGCGCTCACCGCTGCGGTTTTCCATGCGCACGCTGTAGCGGTGGCCCGGCGCACCGGCCACCCAGCGCTGGCCCCGATGCGGGTACTGGTCGAGGTCCTCGTCCGCATCGCGGTCGATGATGGACAGCGCCACCGGGCCCTGCACAGGCGGTGGCATGGGGCGGAACCCGCACAGGGCGATGACCAACAACACACTGGCTGAAATGCGGTACATGGCAGGCTCCTGCACGGGGGACGCTGCAGTGAACGGCCGGGCGTGCAAAGCGGGGTTGGCCCATGGCGGTTACACTGGCCCGGTTAATCCGTCCGTCACAATTGCGTACATGACTACCCGCGTCCTTACCGGCATCACCCCCTCCGGCACTCCCCACCTGGGCAACTACGTCGGCGCCATCCGCCCGGCCATTGCCGCCAGCCGTGCTGCGCATATCGAGAGTTTCTTCTTCCTGGCCGACCTGCACAGCCTGATCAAGTCACAGGAACCCGAGCGTACCCAGCGCTCGACCCTGGAGATCGCGGCCAGCTGGCTGGCCTGCGGCCTGGACCCGGAGACGGTGTGGTTCTACCGGCAGAGCGACATTCCGGAGACCACCGAGCTGATGTGGTTCCTGACCGCGGTGGCCAGCAAGGGCATCCTCAACCGTGCCCACGCCTACAAGGCGGCGGTGGACAAGAACCGCGAAGAACAGCTGGATGATGATGCAGGCGTCACCGCCGGACTGTTCATGTACCCGGTGCTGATGGCCGCGGACATCCTGATCTTCAACGCCCACAAGGTGCCGGTGGGCCGCGACCAGATCCAGCACATCGAGATGGCGCGCGATTTCGCGCAGCGTTTCAACCATGTCTACGGCAAGGAGTATTTCGCCCTGCCGGAAGTGGTCATCGACGAACAGGTGGCCACCCTGGCCGGCCTGGACGGCCGCAAGATGAGCAAGAGCTACAGCAACACCATCCCGCTGTTCGTCCCGCGCGATGAGCTGAAGAAGCTGGTGTTCTCGATCCTCACCGACTCGCGCCTGCCCGGCGAGCCGAAGGACACCGAAGGCTCGCCCCTGTTCCAGATGTACCAGGCGTTCGCCACGCCGGAGCAGACCGCAGCCTTCGCCCAGGCCTTCGCCGACGGCATCGGCTGGGGTGATGCCAAGCAGCAGTTGTTCGAGCGCATTGATACCGAACTGTCGCCGCTGCGCGAGCGCTACAACGCGCTGATGGCCGAGCCGGAGAAGATCGAGGCGATCCTGCGCAGGCGTGGCCAGCAGCTGCGTGAGCAGTTCGCCATCCCGCTGCTGAAGGAGCTGCGCCACGCGGTGGGCCTGCGTGATCTGTCTGCCGCAGGTGACAAGCCCAAGGTTGAAGCCGTGGCCAAGGCGGCGTTGCCGCTGTTCAAGCAGTACCGCGAAAAGGATGGCCGCTTCTACTTCAAGCTGCTCGACGGTGAAGGCGAGCTGTTGATCCAGAGCGAGGGCTTTGATTCGCCGCGCGATGCCGGCCAGCTGATCGCCGTGATCAAGCAGGCCGAGCAGGGCGATGCGCTGCAGAGCGAGCTGTTCAAGATCGAAGGCGAAATCGAGCCGGTGCTGGCTGCGTTGCAGGCACTGCGCGAGGCTGCCGCCAAGGATTGATTGCCACCCGAAGGAGCACGTCGATGGCCTGGTTGTCGTTGTTGTTGTTTCTTCCGTGGTTTGGCGTGATGGGCGCGCTGTACTGGTGGTTTCCACGCCAGCCACGGCACCGCGCCCGCACCCTGTTTGACACCGTCATGCTGGTGCTGGCCTTGCTGGTCAGCATCGGCCTGATGCACTGGGGCTACCGCGTTGGTGCGGCCGAAGTGGCCGATGGCCTGTGGAAGCAGATCATGGCGGTGCTGTACGCCTATGGCGGCTTCCTGGCGGTGATGGTGCTGGCCCTGCTGCTGCGCCCGCGGGTGCTGCAGTACTGATCCCGTACGTCTGCGACCAAGGTGCAATGTGACGTTGACGGGGCGGCTGGCAGGATCGAAGCTCGCCCACGAAGGAGTTGCGCCGATGTCCGTTGACCATGGCATCCACACCATCGATACCGCGTTCCAGCGCGATCATTTCGATGCGGCCTACCTCATCGTGCAGGACGGGCGCGGTGCCTTCGTCGATTGCGGCACCAGCCATTCATTGCCCAACCTGCTGGCCTGCGTGCAGCGGGCCGGCCTGCAACCTGCCGACATTGATTGGCTGATCGTCACCCATGTGCATCTGGATCACGCCGGTGGTGCCGGTGCGTTGATGCAACAGCTGCCCAATGCCCGGCTGGTGGTGCACCCGCGCGGCGCGCAACACATGATCGATCCGACGCGGCTGATTGCCGGTGCCACCGCGGTTTACGGCGAGGCGGAAATCGCGCGCAGCTACGGGCGGATCGTGCCGGTGCCGGCCGAGCGCGTGGTGGTGGCCGAGGAGGGGCATCGCGTCCTGCTGGCCGGGCGGGAACTGCTGTGCATCGATACGCCGGGACATGCGCGCCATCACTTCTGCGTGTGGGATCAAGCCAGCCGCAGCTGGTTCACCGGCGATACGTTTGGGCTGTCCTACCGCGAACTGGATGGCGGCGCCGGTGCCTTCATCATTCCGACCTCCTCGCCGGTGCAGTTCGAGCCCGATGCGATGCATGCATCCATCGACCGTTTGATGGCGCGCAGCCCGCAGGCGATGTATCTCACCCACTACGGGCGCGTGGAGGACACCGCACGCCTGGCCGGCGACCTGCACGAACAGATCGACGCGATGGTGGCCATTGCCCGCCAATGCGCGGCTCTGCCGGAGCGGCATCACGTATTGGTGGAGGCATTGAGTGCGTTGTATGTGGCGCGCGCCCGCAGGCACGACAGTGCGCTGGTCGACGCCGAGGTGCTGCGGGTGTTGAAGATGGATATTGAGCTCAATGCGCAGGGTTTGGCGTGCTGGCTGGATCGAGACAAGCGCTGAGGTCCGCCCCCCGCCTTGCAGTCGCCGCGAGTGCCGGATTTTCATCTCGGCCTGCGCCGCCGTTGTTCCCGCGCTTGATTCACTCTTCCCGGTCTTTCCTCCGTAGAATCTGCAGCTCTGTCTGCTTGTTGGTATCTGCCGTGAACCCGATGCGCATCCTGTTGCTGTCCTCCTGCCTGTTCGTCGGTGGTATCGCCAATGCGGCGAATGATCTGCCGGGCGGCGGCATCGATCCGGAAGCGTTGTCGCGGCATGTGCGCATCCTGGCATCGGATGAATTCGAAGGCCGTGCACCGGCAACGAATGGTGAGCAGCGCACCGTCGATTACCTGATCGAAGAGTTCCGCAAGGCGGGCCTGCAACCGGGCGGCAAGGACGGCAGCTGGGTGCAGGAAGTGCCGCTGGTGCGCGCCACCGTCGATGGCAAGGTCGCCGCGCACCTGACGCTCGGCGGCAAGATGCTGCCGCTGGTCAACGGCGAGGACATCACCCTGCAGAGCCTGAGCCCGTTTGGCGTGGTCGACCAGCAGGATGTGCCGTTGGTGTTCATCGGTTATGGCATCTCCGCACCGGAGCGTCATTGGGACGATTACAAGGGCGTGGACCTGGCCGGCAAGATCGCCGTGGTGCTGATCAACGACGCCGACTTCGAGGCGGATGCCCCGGGTGCGTTCGATGGCAAGGCGGTGACCTACTACGGCCGCTGGACCTACAAGTTCGAAGAAGCCGCGCGGCGTGGCGCCGAGGGCGTGCTGATCGTGCACGAGACGGCCGGCGCGGCGTATCCGTGGGCGACGGTGAAGGCATCTGGCACCTCGGCGCTGTTCGATATCGAACGCAGCCAGGAAGAAGCGCTGGCTGCGCACACGCCGGTGCGTGGCTGGGTGCAGCGTGCATTGGCCGAGCGCATCTTCAGCGCGGCCGGCCTGGATTTTGAAGCGGAAAAACGCAAGGCGATGACAACCGAGTTCCGTCCGGTGGAACTGGGCGATGCACGTTTGTCGACGAGTTTCTGGGTCAATCGCGAGCGCGTGGTGACCCGCAACGTGGTTGCCAAGCTGGAAGGCGCCACCCACCCGGAGGAGTCGGTGATCTTCTCCGCGCACTGGGACGCCTTCGGCATCGGTGAGCCCGACGCCAGTGGCCAGAACGTTCGCCACGGCGCCATCGACAACGCCACCGGTATCGCTTCGGTGCTGGAACTGGGGCGCGTGTTCGCTGCCGGCCCGCGCCCGCAGCGCAGCCTGTACTTCCTGGCACTCACCGCCGAGGAAAAGGGCCTTCTCGGTGCCAGTTACTACGCCGCGCACCCGCTGGCGCCGCTGGAAACCACCGCAGCGGTGTTGAACATCGAGATGTTCAGTCCGGACGGTGAAACCGCCGATATCGCGACCTGGGGCAAAGGGCGTGTCTCGTTGGAGGGCGACGTGGACCGTGTGGCCAAGGCACGTGGCCGCCGCTGGTCACCGGACCCGAATCTGGAGGCCGGCTTCTTCTACCGCGCCGATCATTTCGCCTTTGCCCGCAAGGGTGTGCCGGCGATCACCGTCGGCGCCGGCCTGGACAAGCTCGACGGTGGCGTAGCTGCCGGTCGCGCGCTGCGTGATGCCTACTTCGCCAAGTGCTATCACCAGGCCTGCGATGCATGGTCGCCGCAATGGGATGCACGCGGATTGGCCGCTGACACGCTGCTGGTCTATGACCTGGGTCTGGAGCTGGCCAATGGCCGGCAGTGGCCGCAATGGGACAAGGGCGCGGAGTTTGAAGCCGCCCGCGAAGCCAGTGACGCACTGCGCCGATGAACTGATGGCGATGCTGCTGGGCTGAGCATCACGTCGATATAGAGCGGAGCCTCGCTCCGCTGGGGCTTTATCGAGAAGACCTTGCCAATCCTCCCTTTCGCTGTGCGAAAGGGAGGGGCCGAAGCGATCCTGGCTGCCGGAGCAGCTTTGCTGCGAGGGCGCCTTGTTCGTCATTCCCGCCGGGGTGGAAATGACGCGCAAGCGCAAAAGCAAAAACGTGCGAACTGAAGATCCGAGCGGTGCTACTGCCGCGTGCCATCCAGCCAGTTCGGACCTTTGTTCTTAAGGAAGAACACGTACACCACCAGTGACACCGCGATCACGGCGGTGACATAGAGCGCGAACGTGTTGACGTGGTCGGTCTTCAACGCGGCCTGGTACAGCAGCGGTGCGGTGCCACCAAACAACGAGTTGGCCAGCGCATAGCCAAAGCCAACACCGAGTGCGCGTACATGGGTGGGGAACAACTCGGCCTTCACCACGGCATTGATCGAGGTGTAGCCGGTAAGGATGACGAAGCCCACCGCCAGGATCAGGAAGGCCATCAGTGCGTCATGTTGCTTGGGCAGCGCGGTCACCATGTACCAGGTGTAGAGCACGCCGCCGATGCCGAAGAACACCAGCAGGCTCTTGCGGCCGACGATGTCCGACAGCCAGCCACCGAGTGGCTGCAGCACCATCAGGAAGGTCAATACGCCGAGGTTGATCAGCGTGCCGGTCATCACGTCATCACCGGCGAAGGCGCTCTGGATCATCTTCGGCCCATTGACCGAGTACGTGTAGAACGCCACCGTGCCGCCGGCGGTGATCAGGAAGCACAGCAGCAAGGGACGCCATTGGTGGACGAACAGTTCGTACATCGAACCGGATGCCTTGGCACGTCCTTCCCTGGCGGCCTCGATGGAGGATTCCTGCAGCGATTCGTCCATGCTCCGGCGCAGCCAGAACACCACCAGCGCGGCGATGCCACCGATGCCGAAGGCGATGCGCCAGCCCCAGGCGGAGATCTCGGGCTTGTCCCAGAAACTGAGCATGGCCAGCAACGTCAGCTGTGCCAGCACGTGGCCGCCAACCAACGTGACGTAATGGAACGAAGACAGAAAGCCGCGTCGCCCGGGAATGGCGGCTTCGGACATGTAGGTGGCGCTGGTGCCGTACTCACCACCGGTGGCGAAGCCCTGCAGCAGGCGCGCCAGCAACAGGATGATCGCCGCCCAGATGCCGATCTGCGAGGCCGTGGGGGTGATGGCGATCAGGAACGAACAGCCGGCCATCACCGACACCGATACCGTCAGCGCCCGCCGCCGCCCGAAGCGGTCGGCGAAGCGGCCGAAGTACCACGCACCGATCGGGCGCATCAGGAAGGTGGCCGCGAAGATCGCCCACACATACATCGTGGAGTTTTTGTCAGCGGCCGAGAAGAACTGCGATTCAAAGTAGAGCGCAAACACCGAGTAGACGTAAACGTCGTACCACTCGACCAGATTGCCGGCCGAGCCCTTCAGCGTGTTGGAGATGGAACGGCGCAGCGCGGCGCGTTCGGGGTGTGCCGATAGGGCGGTGCTCATGCGGAAGCGTCTCCTGCAAGTGAAGCGGGAACGTGCGCGCCTGGCCGGGAGCATTCTGCCGCCGGCCCGAGATTCACCGTACTCCAGCCGGGTGTTGGGCGATGTAATGACTTCGTAGGGGGGAGGTGCTGAGGTCAGCTCAGAAGGGGGGGGCGTTGCTTCCTGAGCCTGGGTTGGGGCTGACCTTCGGTGAGGGGTGTTGACCTGAGCGGGTTTCGTTGGCCCTCATCACGCCCCTCTCCCGTGGACGGGAGAGGGGCTCTTGTTGCTGGCAGAGGGGGCGATGCATCTTTCAGCCCTTTGGTTGCCCGCGTAGACACCGCGTTGATGGGCCATCAACGCCAGGCGAAAACAGCATGCCGTTTTCCGTACTGATAACCCGTGCCTCACTGGCCTAGAATTCGCGTTCCCCTGATGGTGGTGTCCGCCCCATGTCTTCCCCCCCACTTTCGCCGGCTGCTCCCAAGAGCGGCCTTGTCGTACTGGCCTTGTTCCTGGTCTATGTGGTCTGGGGGTCGACCTACCTCGGTATTCATCTGGCGCTGGAAAGCGGCCTGCCGCCGCTGTCGGTGATCTCCGGCACGCGATTCGTGATTGCCGGTGGCGTGCTCTACGCCTTCCTGCGCTGGCGTGGCATGGCCGCGCCCACGCGTGCGCAATGGCCAACCCTGGCAGTGATGGGCCTGTGTCTGCTGTTCTTCGGCAACGGCATGGTGGTGATGGCCGAGCGTGATGTGTCCTCAGGGCTGGCTGCCGTGGCAGTGGCATCGGTACCGTTGTGGATGGCGCTGTTTTCCGCCTTCCGTGGTGACAAGGTCACGCGCGGTGAGTGGTGGGGCATCGGCATCGGCTTCCTGGGTGTGCTGTGGCTCAATGCCGGCAGCAGCCTGACCGCGACCCCGAAGGGCCTGGTGTTTCTGTTGATCGCACCGTTGGGCTGGGCCGCCGGTTCGATCTGGTCGCGCGGCCGCGATCTGCCTTCGCCATTCATGACCGCCGCCGGACAGATGCTGTGTGGTGGCGCGATCCTGGTGGCTGTCGGCCTGCTGCGCGGTGAGCGCGTGGACGGCTGGCCGGGCATGCAGGGCGTGCTGTCGGTCGGCTACCTGACCGTTTTCGGCTCCATCATCGCGTTCACGGCATATGTGTGGCTGCTGCAGAACGTGCGGCCGGTGCTGGCGGGCAGCTACGCCTATGTGAACCCGGTAATCGCCGTGGCGCTGGGCACCTGGATCGCGCACGAGCGCTTCAGTACGTCGGATATCGGAGCGATGGTGGTCATCCTGGCCGGCGTCGTGGTCATCACCCTGGCACGGATACGTCGCGCATGAACCCTGCTACCGAACATCGCAACGGTCTACTCGCCGCCACATTGGCCTTCGTCATGTGGGGGCTGTTTCCGCTGTACTGGCATCTGCTGGCCGAAGTGCCGTCCTCGCAGATCATCGCCCACCGCATCGTGTGGAGCGCGGTGCTGCTGATCGGTGGGCTGGCCATTGCACGCGGCTGGGGCTGGCTGCATGAGGTGTGGCTCACGCCGCGTCGGTTCTGGCTGCTGGGGCTGTCGAGCCTGCTGATCAGTGCCAACTGGAGCCTGTACATCTGGGCGGTGAATGCCGGCCATGTGATCGAAACCAGCCTGGGCTACTTCATCAACCCGTTGCTGAGCGTGGTGCTGGGTGTGGTGGTGCTGGGCGAGCGCCTGGGCAAGTTGCAGTGGGTTGCGGTCGGATTGGCCGCGCTGGGCGTGGCATGGCTGACCTGGCAGAGCGGGCGTCCGCCGTGGATCGCCATCGGCCTGTCGATCACCTTTGGCTTGTACGGCCTGCTGCGCAAGCTGGTGGCCGTGGAGGCGGTGACCGGGCTGGGCGTGGAAAGCCTGTTCATGGTGCTGCCGGCGCTGCTGTACGTGCTGTGGGCAGAAAGCGGCCACGGCGGGGGCTTCATTTCCGGTTGGGGCTGGGGCAACGACGTGCTGCTGGTACTGGCCGGCGTGGTCAGCGCGGTGCCGTTGATCGCGTTCGCCTACGGCGTGCGGCGGATACCGTTGTCGGTGGTGGGCCTGCTGCAGTACATCGGGCCGACACTGCAGTTTCTGGTCGGCGTGCTGATCCTGCGCGAGCCGTTCAATGCGAATCAGCTGGTGGGCTTCTGTCTGATCTGGTCGGGCCTGGTGGTGTTTGCGGTAGCGGGTGTGCGTGCGGCACGGAAGGCCCGGCTTGCGCGTGCGTGAGTAAAGCTCTCGCTTCCGCTCCACTGACTAAACCGCGGCAGCATCCACCGCGGGGCAATGCGCGTTGTCACCGGATTCGGCGAACCAGTGGTTGATCACGCCGGAGAGGCGGTCCAGTCGCATCGGCAGGGTCAGGTGATCCTCGCCTGCCACTTCCAGATAACGCGCATGCGGGGCAGCGGCCGCCAGTGCACGGCCCTGGCTGACCGGAATGTGCTCATCGTCGCGACCGTGTACGAGCAGCACGCAGGCCGGTACCTGCGCCAACGCCTGGCCGACATCCACGCGGTCCAGATCAATGCCGAGCTTGCGGTCGGTCGCGGCGATGGCGTCGTCCAGGCCGCTGCCGCCGTATTGCCAGCGGGCAAGTGGCAGGGCGAGGTAGTCGCTCAGGCGTTCGGGCGGGCGCGACAGCATGTGCGGCACCATCGTGCGGATTGCCTGACCGGCGTTGTCGAAGGATTCCATCGCCACCACGCTGCGTAGCTGTGGGCCGAGTTCGCGCGCAGCGAAGATGGCCGTCGCCGCGCCATAAGAGACGCCGAGCAGGTGCACCGGGCCGCTGATCCGGCCTTCGGCCTTCAAGGCCTGCAGTGCGGCCACCACGTCCTCGCCTTCACGCGTGCCGTAGCCTGACGGTGCATGCCCGGAGCGGCCGTGGTTGCGCAGATCCAGTGCGATGGTGCGATAGCCGTTCTGTGCCAGCTCCAGCGCCCAGGGCAGCAGTGAGCCGCCATCCATCATCCAGCCATGCAGCAGGATCACCGTGCCGCGTGGTGCGATGTCGGACGTTGCCGGCGACGAGGCTTCCATCGAGAACTCGGGAAACTGCTGGCCCTTGCCGAGATAGCGGTAGTCCAACCGATAGTCGCCGGGATCAAACGCAACCCAATGCAGCGCGACGCCATCGGTGCCGGCAACGCTGCCCTGTTGATGAGGCAGCTGCGCCAACAGCGCGTCGATGCGCTCGGTGGGAACCAGCGGAGAGGTACCGCCGGGCGCGGCAAGGCGCTCGCTGAGCGACAGCGATGGAACGGGAGGGGAGAGGGCAAAGCCGGCCAGCATCACGCAGACGCCAGCCAGCGCCAGCGAACGAAGCATGGCGGGAACCGATGTAGGGAGAGCGTCACCGTAGCCACAAGCAAGCGCCGCATCTACCGCGTGGTGATGACAGGAAGATGACCGTTGTGTGGTGTTCGGGTTGCAGGAGGGGCTTGTCGCCTCCGGCTGCTGTGCGAGCGTTGCGCTCGTTCAAGCTTTTCCGCGGGAAAAGCGCGTAGCGAGGTGGTGAGGGTAGCCCCAAAGGGGTTGCCCTCACCCCAACCCCTCTCCCGCGAACGGGAGAGGGGCTTTCAATCATGCAATCACGACGCGTTGAATCCGCACCGTTGCGGCGTCTGGATCAGAAGCGCTGCTGGTACTTCATGTACATGAAACGACCGATGTCGAAGCCACCGTAGTAGGTGAAGCTGCTGTTCGGCTGGCTGTACATGATCGGGCCTTCGTGCTTGAACACGTTGTTGATGCCCAGCGACACGGTACCGTCCCACGGCAACGCGTAACGCACCTGCAGGTCATGGAACGTGTTGGAACCCAGCTTGCGGCTCGGCTGCATGTCCGTGTACGGCGACTGGAAGTTCGGCATGTTGCACTCCGGGCCGCCTTCCAGATCGTACGAGCACTTCTCCTTCATGCTGGAGGTGTAACGGGTGGTCCAGCTCGCGCCGAAGTTGCCGTTCTGCCAATCCATCGTCAGGTTGGAGCGGACGCGGAAGTTGCCTTCCCAGCCGGTGAACTGCTCGACCGGGGTGGTGTCCACGTTGTCGCTCTTGCGCGACCGGTAGTCCACGTAGGTGGTGTTCCAGCGCAGCGACAGCTGGCCGAACGCCATTTCCGGTAGGCGGTAACGCACGCCGAGGTCATAGCCTGCGGTCTCTTCGTAGCCGGCATTGTTCAACGAACGATTCATGTCGCTGACCTGGCCCTTGTTGGTGCCGGAGGCGTAGCGGGTGAAGCGGTCGCAGGCCGATGCGATGCCCTGCACGTAGCACTGGTTGAGGATGTCGGTGGCCGACTCGCCAACGATCACGTTGTCGATGCGGATCTTCCACCAGTCCAGGCTCAGGTCCAGGCCGGTGACGAAGTCAGGGCTGTAGACCAGGCCCACGGTCCAGGTCTTGGCGGTTTCCGGCTCCAGGTTCGGGTTGGAGCCCGAGGTGAAGTCGGTGACGGCCTGGACGCCGGAGGTGGTGGCCAGTTCGCCGTCGCCGGTCTTCTGGCGGAAACCGGCGCCCATGCCGGCGGCGGTGCAGCGTGCGGCCACTTCACTGTTGCGTGCGGCGGCGCCGAAGGAGCGGTCACACGGATCGGTGATGCGGTCACGGGTGGTGACGGTGCCGCCGTACAGATCGTCCACGGTCGGTGCACGGAAACCGGTGCCGTAGGTGGCGCGGACCAGCAACGTGTCGATCGGCTTCCACTTCAGGCCGAACTTGCCGTTGGTGGTGCCACCGAAGTTGTTGTAGTCCGAGTAGCGGCCAGCCACATCCAGCGACAGTTCGCGCACGAACGGCAGGTCGGCCAGCAACGGCACCTGCAGTTCCATGTACACCTCGTCCAGCTTGTAGTCACCCTGGGTCGGCTTGCCGCTGGTGCCGGCGATCTGGCCGTTCTGCACCATCATGTCCGGGGTGTAGCTGGCTTCTTCGGTGCGGTGTTCCACGCCCATCGCGGCCATGATGTCGCCGGCCGGCAGGGTGAACAGCGAACCGGAGATGTTCGCGCTGACCACCTTGGTGGTGCTGCGGATTTCATCGACGAAGCTCTTGAACAGATAGTCGCGCACGGCGGGGTCGCCGCTGAGCGAGCCCGGGCTGTTGCTGCCCATCGGCGCCAGCGGATTCCACGGCACGCAGCCTTCGATCACGTTGCCAACGCTGCCGCAGCGGGCCACGCCGTTGCCGTCGATGAAGGACGGGCCCACGGCCAGGTTCACGTTCGGCTGGTACATGCTCTGCAGGGTGCGACGCTCGCCCTCATTGCGGTTGTACATGTAGCTGACGTTCCAGTCCCAGAAATGCGAACCGGTTTCGAAGCTGCCTTCCAGGCCCAGGCTGGCGCGCTTGGTGGTCAGGCTGTTGTTGGTCGCACGCGGGAACTCCTCGGTGCGATGCGAGAACAGCACGTCCTTGCCCCAGTGGTTGAACGCACTGTCCTTGGACAGTGCCGCGCGCGCACCGCTGTTGGCCTGCGCCTGGGAAACAGAATACGGGTAACCGGCCAGCTGCTTGACCGACTCACGCTCGCTGTACAGCACGTCGGCGACCACGCGCAGATCGTCGGTGATCTGGAAACCACCATTGGCAAACGCGGACTTGCGCTCCAGCGAGGAGAGCAGGGTCATGTTGGTCTTGGTGTTGGCGTAGGTGGCCGGGTCACGCGGCTTGAAGTTCTCCACCTTCGACGGATCGCCGCCCGGGCCGACGCTGAGCACCTTGCCGTCCACGGTGACCGAGCCCCATGCGGTGGTGCCGTTGAGGCCATCACCGGGGTGATACGGGCCGTTCGGGTACGCGGTGAACTCACGCGCGCCGCCCAGCACCGGATCTTCCTTGGACTTCTCGGCGCCCACGCTGAACCAGCCGCGGTCGAAGGTCTTGCCGAAGTTGGCGCTGTAGGAGCGCTTCTGGCCATCGCCTTCGCTGTACTGGCCGACGTAGGCACTGGCGTTGCCGCCGTCGAAATTCTTGCGGGTGATGACGTTGATCACGCCGGCGATGGCGTCCGAGCCGTACAGCGCGGAGGCGCCGTCGGTCAGCACTTCAACGCGTTCGACGATGGCCGAGGGGATCGAGCCGACGTCGGAGTAGCCGCCGGCGCTGACGCCCATGCGGCGGCCGTCGATCAGCACCAGGGTGCGTTCCGGGCCAAGGTTGCGCAGGCTGACGAACATGCCGCCGTAGTCGCGGCCGGAGGACAGCGCAGAGGCACGGCTCAGCGACGGCGCGCCGGCAGCGGTGACATCCTGCAGGATGTCGGCGACGTTGACGTAGCCCTTCTTCTCGATTTCTGCGCGGCTCAGGGCGATCACCGGCTGTGCGGTCTCGACGTTGGCCTGGCGGATGCGCGAACCGGTGATCTCGATGCGGTCCAGCGTGGTGGTGGAATCGTTGGCGTCCTGCGCGAACGCGGTGACACTGCAGCTGCTGGCCAACGCGAGGGTGATCGCGGAGCACAGCGGGGTCGACTTCAAAGACATCTCTTTCGGTTTTCCTTTATACCTACTACGAAAAAAGCGCCCTTATAGGGGCGCTGTGACAGATGCATCACCGTTGGGGGAGGGACGCAGCATCCGCCATCACAGCTCCGCTGGCCGCCGGGACTTGGGCGGGCGCGCATGATGAACCAATCGGATAGATGCGTGAAGGGATAACTTCCGCCGGCCCACCCGCTGCGTGCGGGTGGGCTGTTCATTCTGCGGACAGCTTTGGTGGACTCAGGTTTCGCGCAGTGCCGTGGTGATCGGCAGGCGTGCTGCACGCAGTGCCGGGAACAGGCCACCGACCAGGCCGATGCCCAGTGCCCATTTCAGCCCGCTCCATAGCAGCGGTGGCGAGACCTTGAACTGGAACACCACCTGGCTGAAGTTGTTGCCCAGCGTGGATACGGTGAAGTTGTTGAATGCCAGCCACGCGATCACGCCGCCGAGCAGGCCGCCGAGCAACGCCAGCAACATGGTCTCCAGCATCACCGCGGTCACGACCGGCACGCCACGGAAGCCGATGGCACGCAGCGTGGCAATCTCACGCGCACGCGTGGCCACCGCTGCATACATCGTGTTGAGCGCGCCAAACACCGCACCCACCGCCATGATCGCGCCGATCACCGTGCCCAGCACCTTCAGCAGCTTGTTCAAGCCGCCGCCCTGCTTGCGGTAGTACTCGGCGGTGGTTTCCACATCCAGTTTCAGCCGTGGGTCTGCGGCCACGGCTGCCTTGAACGCCTCGAAGCCCTGTTTGCCGTCGGTCCGTATGCTGATCGACTGCCACGCACTGCGGTCGTAGGTGCTGGCCAGCGTCTGCGCATCGGTCCACAGTTCCGATTCGTGCGCATCACCGGATTCAAAGATGCCCACTACTGTCCACGCCTGGTTGCCCAAGGTGAGCGTCTTGCCCACCTCCAACCCCTGGAACTGCTTCTGCGCGCCGCGCCCCGCCACGATCTCGCGCAGGCCGGCGCCGAACTTGCGGCCTTCGACGATGCGCACCTTGTCGTGTACCGCCCAGGCCTGCTCACCGACGCCACGGAACTGCGCGTTGACGTCGGTGCCATCCCCATGGGAAGTCAGGTTGACCACCTGCGAGACTTCGGCCGATACCAGCGGGCGGCCGTTGTCACCGCGCGCCACGCCGGGCAGGGTTTCCAGCAGCGGTACCTGCTCGCGGGTGATGACCGAGTTGGTCTCGGCCTGCGAGCCGCCGCGTAGCACGATGGCGGTGCTGTCATCGCCGGTGCTCTCCAGCGTTGCCTGGAAGCCCTGGCCCATCGCCAGCATTGCCACCAGCACCCCGACCACCCCGGCAATGCCGATCACGATCACGGAAGAGGCACCCCAGCGCTGCGGCAGGCTGGCCAGACCAATGCGTGTTGCCGCCAGCGCCAAGCGGCCGCTGCGGGTGAGCAGCAACCACAGCGCGATGATCACGACCATCGCGAGTACGCCGTACCAGGGCAGCGCCACCCAGATGCCCAGGCCCACGGCCAACAACACGATCATCAGCGCGTTTGAAAGAAATGTCTTCATGTCGTTCTCCGTTAGCGCCCGGCCAGTGCATCGACGATCCGCAGGCGTTTGGCGCGCAGCGCCGGCAACACGCCCACCACCAGCCCGATCACCACGATCAGGACCGCCCCCATCGCCCAGGTCTGCAGTGGAACCTGCGGCGGCAGCATTCCGCGTGCCTGCGTGGCCATGCCTGGCAATATCAGCGCGGCCAGGCCCAGCCCGATGACGCCACCAAGACCGACCAGCAGCACCGCTTCCACCATGACCAGCATCAGCACCGTGCCGTCCTTGAAGCCCAGCGTCTTCAGCACTGCCAGTTCCGGGATGCGCTCGCGTACCGCCTGCGCCATCGTGTTGCCGGTGAGCAGCAGCAGGGTGAAGAACACCGCACCCATGATCGAGGTGACGATCATGCCGATGTCAGCGAACTGTTTGACGAAAGCCTGTTGAAACGCCGATTCGGACTGGCTCTTGGTTTCGTGGTCGGAGTTGGCCGAGATCGCATCGATCGCCTGCGCAACCCGGGAAGCATGATCCGGGTTGTCCAGCGTCACCGTGTACCAGCTGACCTGGTTCTTGATGTAGTCGTTGGATTCGTCGAAGTACTTCCAGTTCATCATCAACTGGCGTTCCTCGTTGTTGGCCACGGCACGGTCCTTGGAGCGGAACGTTCCCACCATCTGCAGCGGCCAGTCATTGCTGCCGCCGCGCGGGAAGATGGTGGCCTGCAACGGGATCGTGTCACCGATCTTCCAGCCGAACTCCTTGGCCAGCGTTTCACCGACGATGGCGCCGGTGCGGGTAGTGCGGAAGGCTTCCAGCTGCGCCTTGGGAATCTCGAATTCGCTGTAGACGTCGAAATAGTTCGGTGCGACCGAGAAGTTGGCGAAGAAGTTCTTCGGATCCTGATAGATGCCGCCGAACCACATGCCGTAGGTGATGTCGCGAACGCCTTCCACCTGACGGATCTGTGATTCCAGGCGGATGGGAAGCGACTGGGTGATCGACAAGCGCGAGGAGACGATCAGGCGATTGGCGCCGGCCACGCTGCTACCGCCGCTGTTGAAGGCCACGCGCACCGAATCCAGCATGCCGAACAGCAGAAAGGCCGTGACGATGGATAGCAGCGTGAACAACGTGCGTGTGCGGCTGCGGAACAGCTGCGCCCATACCAGTGAAAAATATTTCATGGTCGCGCTCCTCAGTGCACGGGGGCGTCGACCAGCTCGCCCTTGTCCAGATGCACGGTGTGGGTGGCGTACTCGGCGGCCTTCGGATCATGGGTGACCATGATGATGGTCTTGCCGTGTTCGCGATTGAGCAGCTGCAGCAGGCCCAGCACTTCTTCCGCGCTCTGGCGGTCGAGATCACCGGTGGGCTCGTCGCAGATCAGGAAGGTGGGGTCGGAGACGATGGCGCGGGCAATGGCCACGCGCTGCTGTTGTCCGCCGGACAGTTCGTTGGGGCGGTGGTCACGGCGATCAGCCAGGCCGACCAGGGTCAGTGCGATCTGTGCCCGGCGCTTGCGGTCGGCAGCGCTGAGGTTGGTCAGCAGCAGAGGCAGTTCCACGTTCTTCTGCGCGGTGAGCATCGGCATCAGGTTGTAGAACTGGAACACGAAGCCGACGTGGTGGCTGCGCCAGGTGGACAGCTGCCCGGCACCGAGCTGGTCGATACGCTGGTCTTCGATGTTGATCTCACCGCCCGTGGGGGTATCCAGTCCGCCGATGAGATTGAGCAGGGTGGTCTTGCCGGAGCCGGAAGGCCCCATCAGCGCGACGAAGTCGCCGCGGGTGATATCCAGGTCGATGCCGTGCAGCACCTGTACTTTTTCCGGGCCACGCTGATAGGTCTTGGTGATGTTGCGCAGGGAGACGAGGGTGCTCATGGGTGGTCCTCAGCGGTGGAGTGGATGTCGGCAACAGCGGAGTGGGTTGGGTCAGCGTTGGTGATTGGCATCCCCTCTCCCGTCCTGCGGGAGAGGGGTAGGGGTGAGGGCAGCTGTTGCAGTTGCAGTTGCCGTTGCTGTTGCTTCGGCGGTTGCTGTACCGGGTTCCCTTCCGCAGCGGCGGAGCTGGCAGACAAGACCCCGAATGGGGCGACGCACAAGGATGTGCGTCGTTTTTCGACGGGACAGGGATGTTCCGTCGAAAAATCCTGCCGGCGGAGTGGACCCGCGTCGCGTAGCGGCGTGGGCGCGAAGGCAGGGTGTGTTTTCTTTGGGCCACGTTTCTTTGCACAAGCAAAGAAAGGTGTGCTCGCACTCCGTAGGAGGGCGAAAGCCCTTGCTCTTGCTGATACCTGTTGAAACAACAACAGCAAGAGCTTTCACTCCCATCCGGGGAGCGAGTTACTTTTCTTTGCTTGTGCAAAGAAAAGCTAACCAAAAGAAAGCACACCCTGCCTGCGCGCCTTCCGCGCTGCGCGCTACAGGTTCACTACGCTGCCGGGATTTTTCGACGAGACATCCCTGTCTCGTCGAAAAACGACGTGCATCCATGCACGCCGCCCCTGCGGGGTCCTATCCGTCAGCTCCGTCGCTGCGGAAGGGTACCCGGTAAGTCAGAGGCTTTGAAGCAAGAGCAACAGCAATAAGCCAAAGAGCCAAAGAGCCAAAGAGCCAAAGAGCCAAAGAGCTAAAACAAAGAGCTAAGAGCTAAGAGCTAAGAGCTAAGAGCAACAACAGTGAAGCGCTTACTTGTCGGCGCCCGCCAGCGTTACTTTGTCACCGTCCTTCAGTTCTTCCGGCGGATTGATCACTACCGTCTGCCCGGCGCTCAGGCCCGACAACACCTGCTTGTCCTTGCCCAATGTGGCGCCGGTCTCCAGTGCCTGCAGCTGCACCTTGTCGTCGGCCTGCAGCACGAAGGCCGACGGCTTGCCGTCACGCTGCACGATGGCCGTGGCGGGGATGCGCACGCCCTTCGGCGCCTCGGCCCCGACGGGGGCGGCCTTCTCCAGGAAGCTCACGCGCACGCCCATCTCCGGCACGATGCGCGGGTCCTTCACGCCCAGTGCGACACGCACTTTCACCGTGGCCTTGCCGCGGTCGGCGGTGGGGATGATCGCGATCACTTCGCCGGGAATCTTCCAGTCTGGATAGGCATTGAGTACGGTCTCCACCGCCATCTTCGGCTGCACGCGACCGATGAAGGCCTCGCCGACTTCCACTTCCACTTCCAGCGAATCCATGTCGACGATGGTGCCGATGCCGGTACGGGTGAAGCCACCACCGGCCGACAGCGGCGACACGATCTCGCCCGGCTGCGCGGCCTTGGCGGTGACCACGCCGGAGAACGGCGCACGCACGATGTTGTTGTCCACGCCCAGGTCGGCGATGGACAGTGCGTCCTGCGCCACCTTGGCGTTGTGCTGTGCGGTCAACAGCTGAGCACGCAGGCTGTCGCGTGCGGCCACGGCCTGGTCGTACTGCGAGCGTGAAACCAGTTGCTGGCCGACCAGTGACTGCAGGCGCGATGCCTCGGCCTCGGTCTGGCGCAGCTGCGCCTGCAGGCCGCCGATCTGGCTGCGTGCGGCGTCCAGTTGTGCGGCGTTGAGGCTGCGCTGTGCGTTGGCGTCGATCGGGTCCAGCGTGGCCATTACCTGGCCTTCTTCCACGCGCATGCCTTCCTCGATCATCACCTCGCGCACCTTGCCGGTGATCTTGGCCGACACCGTGGCCATGCGCCTTGCGACCACGTAACCACTGGCATCCAGCACCGCGGTGCTGCCACCGCCGGCCTGGGCCATGGCCACGACCGGTGCGGTTTCCACGGTGATGGTTGGCTTGCGGCTGACCAGCGCGCCGATGACCAGCGCCAGCAGCAGTGCCAGTACCAGCCCGATCACCACCCACAACCAGCGGCGTGAAGAGGACGGACCGCGCGGCGGCGGTGCGGCCGAGCGGTCGATGCGGAGTTCCTTCAGCAGTTCAGCAGATGCATTCATGTGGGAAAGGACGGCGCAAGAGGGGAAATGTGACCGAAAGGTACCGCAAACCCGTGTTCCAGGTGGTCTGCAACGGAACGGATGATAGGCATGCCGTGCGCGGGAAGCAGGTGACGGTTGTCACCCGCTTCGCCTGACCGCCGTGACTGTCGGCTACCTGGCCGCTGCTCTACCTTGACGCCATTCCCCGCGGGAGGTGACGACGATGGTGCAGGGCAATGAAGTACTGGCCAGCCTGCGTGGCGTATACAAGCGCTATGGCACGCTCACCGCGCTCGATGGCGTGGATATGGATCTGCATGCTGGCCAGGTGTTGGCATTGCTTGGCCCCAACGGGGCCGGCAAGACCACGGCCATCGGCCTGCTGCTGGGCCTGCTGCGCGCCGATGCCGGCCAGGTGAGGCTGTTCGGCAATGATCCGCAGCAACTGCCCGCGCGGCGTGGCATCGGGGTGATGCTGCAGGACGCACAGCTGCCGGAGACACTCACCGTGCAGGAATTGCTGCGGCTGATCGCCAGTTACTATCCGACGCCGCGCGCGCTGGCCGAAACCGCGGCGCTGGCCGGCGTTGAGGACCTGCTGCGGCGCCCCTACGGAAAGCTCTCCGGTGGCCAGCAGCGGCGGGTGCAGTTCGCCATCGCCATCTGTGGCCGCCCACGCTTGCTGTTCCTTGATGAGCCGACCGTCGGGCTCGACCTGGCTGCGCGCCGGCGCTTGTGGACCAGCGTGCGCACGCTGGTGGGCGAAGGCTGTGCTGTCGTACTGACTACCCATTACCTGGAAGAGGCCGAACAGCTGGCCGATCGCATCTGCGTGATGCTGCGTGGCCGGATCGTCAGCGATGGCAGCGTCGATGCCCTGCGTGCACGGGTGCTGGTCCGTGCGGTGCGCTGCCAGTCGCAGTTGGATGTGATGCAGGTCGAACGTTGGCCGGGCGTACGCCAGGCGCTGCGCGAAGGTGCGCATCTGCACCTGGCCTGTGACCAGGTGGAAGCGGTGGTGCGACGGCTGCTGGAAGCCGACCCCGCGCTGTCGGCGCTGGAGGTCAAACCAGCCGGCCTGGAAGAAGCGTTCTGTGATCTCACCAATCCACAACAGCAGGCTGCCTGATGAACATTTCGACTCCGCTTCTGGATGGTGCCCGCGCCGCCACACGCATGCCGGGCCTGCGCCTGTTGGGCGCCTACGCGCAGGAAGCGCGTGCCGAATGCCTGCGCTATCTGCGCAGCCCGGGTTTCGTGCTGCCCACGATGCTGTTCCCCGCCACCTTCTATCTGATGTTCGCGGTGATGCTGGGCATGGGCAATTCGGTCGATGCGCCGCGCTTTCTGCTCGGTACCTATTCCACGTTCGGGGTGATGGGGCCGGGCCTGTTTGGCTTCGGCGTGTCGCTGGCACTTGAGCGTGGCAACGGCCTGCTCACGCTCAAGCGTGCATTGCCGATGCCTCCTGCGGCGTACCTGCTGGGGAAGATGGTGATGGCGATGCTGATGGCATTGATGATCGTCGTGCTGTTGCAGAGCCTGGCGGTGATGGTTGCCGGTGTGCAGCTGACGCCGCTGCAGATGCTGCGCCTGACCACAACCTGCGTGCTGGGGGCATTGCCGTTCAGCGCGCTCGGCCTGCTGCTGGGGACGCTGGTCAAGGGCGATGCCGCGCCGGCGCTGGTGAACCTGGTGTATCTGCCGATGGCGTTGCTGTCGGGGTTGTGGTTCCCGCTTTCGGTGCTGCCGCCGCTGCTACGCAACCTTGCACCGGTCTGGCCCAGCCATCACCTGAACATGCTCGCGCAATCGGCCGTTGGTTTTGACACCAGCAGTCCCTGGCCGCACGTGCTGTGGCTGGCCGCATTCACCGGGGTGACCGTCGCATTGGCCGGCTGGCGCCTGCGCCGCTTTGGCTGATGGCATCATGGGCCGCACTGGAACAGGAGTTCTCCACTGATGTCGCGCCATCTTCCCGCCTGGCTGAAACCGGCACCGGATTCGGTGGTCGCCGACAACATCAAGCTCGGCAAGTGGCCGTGGCTGGATGCCATCCATCTGCTGTGGACGGTGTGGGTGTTCATCACGCCGATGTTCGCCGGTGGCTACACCCTGCGCTGGATGTGGATAACGCTGCTCTCGTACCCGGTGTTCGTGTTGCTGTATGCGCTGACGCTGCTGTCCTCACGGCGCAATGTGTCCATCTACGCCGTCGGCATGGTGGTATTGGGGATATCGCTGCTCAGCGTTTATCCCTCGGCGTTCAGTTACTTCGTCTTCGGCTGCGTGGCACTGCGCATCAATCGCTGCATCTCCACGGTGCGTTATCTGTGCGAGCTGGCGGCATTGAACACGGTGTTCGTGGTGCAGGCAGTGTGGGTGGGCTATCCATGGCAGGCCATCGCCTGGGTGCCGGTGTTGTCGACCATCATCGGCCTGATCGTCAGCGGCGAGCGCGCCGGCCAGGAGAAGGATGCAGCGCTGCGCCTGTCGCACGAGGAAGTGCGGCGCCTGGCCGCGTCGGCCGAGCGCGAACGCATCGGCCGTGACCTGCATGATCTGCTCGGCCACACGCTCTCGCTGATCACGCTGAAGCTGGAGCTGTCACGCAAGCTGTTCGACCGCGATGCGGAGCGGTCACGCAACGAGCTGGCCGAGGCCGAACAGATTGCCCGTGACGCGCTGGCACAGGTGCGCAGCGCGGTCACCGGCTTCCGCGCCGCCGACCTGGCTGCCGAGTTGGCCTCGGCGCATCTGCTGCTGGAATCCTCGCGCGTGCACCTGCGTTACGGCGTGCCGCCGCCGATGCCGGCGTGGATCGAGTCCGGGCTGGCGATGATCCTGCGCGAGGCGGTCACCAACATCGCGCGTCATGCACAGGCCAGCGAGGCGATGATCGGTATTCACTGCGATGCAAGCGCGGTAATGCTGGAAGTGGCGGACGACGGCCGTGGTGGGGTGGCGGTCAACGGAAACGGGCTGGCCGGCATGCGCGAACGGGTGGATGCGCTGGGCGGCACCCTGGAGATCGATTCCCCGCGCGAGCGCGGTACGCGGCTGAAAGTGCGCATCCCGATCAACGCCACGACGACGGCACCCACCGAATGGTTGGCCGCAGCGATGCAGGACAGCATCGCGCCACGCGAGGCACGCGCATGATCCGCATCCTGCTGGCCGAAGATCAGGCGATGGTGCGCGGTGCGCTGTCGGCCCTGCTCAATCTGGAAACCGATCTGGAAGTGGTCGGCGCGGCCGCCGATGGCGAAGTGGCATGGCGCGAGCTGCAACGCCTGAAACCCGACGTGCTGGTCACCGATATCGAAATGCCGAACCTCACCGGCCTGGAACTGGCCCAGCGCGTGCAGCGCCACCAGTTGCCGGTGAAGGTGGTGATCGTGACCACCTTCGCCCGCAGCGGTTTCCTGAGGCGTGCGCTGGATGCCGGCGTGCAGGGTTATCTGCTCAAGGACTCACCGGCCGAAAAGCTCGCTGAAGCACTGCGTCAGGTGCAGCGCGGCGGCCGTGCGATCGACCCGCAGCTGGCGATCGAAGCATGGTCCGAAGCCGATCCGCTCAACGACCGCGAGCGCCAGGTGCTGCGGCTGGCCGGCGAAGGCCGCTCGGCCAACGAGATTGCCGAGCAGCTCGGTCTGTCGCACGGCACCGTACGCAACTACCTGTCCGAATGCATCGGCAAGCTGGGCGTGGTCAACCGCATCGAGGCGTACCGGCTGGCGCGCCAGAAAGGCTGGCTGTAAGCGAACAACCGGTGTGCCGAGCCATGCGCGGCACCGCCAGTAGGGCCTCAGCGGAGCATGACTCCGCTCTCTACCGGCTTTAGCGGGCGTCGTCGTATTTCGGTCCCTTTGCCATCGCCTGGAACACGCCATCGCGGCGTACCCACAGGTGGAACAGCGCCGCCGACAGATGCCCGATCACGGTGGCGAACAACAGGTAGGCCAGCAGGCTGTGCGCGTTGCGCAGCGTGGCGTACAGCGCCGGATCGTGCGGCGCGATCGGCGGCAGGTTCAGGCCCGACCACATCACGATCGGGTAGCCGCCCGCCGACAGCATCGACCAGCCGATCAACGGCATCGCCAGCATCAACCCGTACAACAGCCAATGCGAGGCATGCGCGGCGGCGGCCTGCCACGCCGGCACGTCTGCCGGCAGCGGCGGCGGCCGGTGGCGCAGGCGGTTGTACAGGCGCACCAGCACCAGCAGCAGGATCGCGATGCCGAGCGGGCGGTGCAGGTCGATCAGCACCGGACGCCAATGCAGCGAGGCGACCATGCTCACGCCGACGAACAACATGGTCAGGATCATCGCCGCCATCAGCCAGTGCAGGACGCGGGCGGTGAGATTGAAGTGGCCTGCATCGCGGCTCATCGTGCACCTTCCTTGCCGGTGGCGTCGGCTGCCTTGCCGCTGGCGATCTCGCGCTCGCGGCGGTTGAATGACTGCGAATACACCGCTGAGCGCGCGGCCAGGATCGGGTCGTTCGAGCCCTTGATGCCACGGGGCAGGATCAACGGGTCGTAGTTGACGTCGCGGCAGGCGCCGTCGGCCTGCGCCTGCATCGAGGTCAGGCTGAGCGTGCCGACCTTGATCTGACGGCGCTGCTCGGGCCACACCTGCGAGGGGTCGTCGACCGGGTCGCCGGCTTCGGCCAGGGTCACCCACATGTCCCAGCGCACCGGGCCCTGCGCCAGCCGTTGCTGGAATTCGTCGGCCAGGTAATCCAGCCCGGCCTGTGCGCGTTGTTCCGGTGTCATCTCCACGAACGGCGCCTGCGGGCGCATGCTCCAGCGCACGAAGCGCTCGCTGCCGTCGGCGGCAATGAAGCGGAAGCTGTTGATCCCGTTGTAGTCGGTATTGGCCCAGCTGTTTGACCACGGCGCGGTCTTGGCCCACTGCCCGAACGCACGCGCCGACGGATATTTCGCCTGCACCGCGGCCATCTTCGCCGGATCCGGTTTGCCGGTGGCGGGGTCGGGGATGCCGGCGCGGGTCTGTTCGAGGAAGGCCTCGGTGGTGGGCACGGCGAAGAACGGGAAGCTGTTCATCGCGGTGCGCCACTCCTGCCCGTCATCGCTGATCAGCTGCAACGCCATGCTGCGTACGCGCGCATTGGCATCGGCGCCGTGCGGGTCGCCACCACCGATCGACAGGCGGCCCATTACCGGCACCTGCGGTTGCTGGAACACGCGCGCCGAACTCAGCGCCGCACCCTCCGGCGTACCCTGGAAGCTGCCACTAACGCACACGCCCTTGCTATGGGCACGACGGAAGCCGGGATGCGCCGCGCCGGTGGCTTCGATGCTGTCGGTGAAGGTCTGGGCGGTGGCACGGTCGCGACCGATCCAACCGGCCAGCCAGGCGAAGGCCAGCACCAGCAGGCCGGCGATCGATGCGATCAGCGTGATCCATAACAGCGGCGAACGGGCGGCGCGTGGTTCCTGGCCGGAGCGGGTATGGCCGAAAAGCGACATGACGGGATTCCTGCCTTCACGATGCGTGTGGGTGGGCGACGCAGGGATGCTGTCAGAAAAGCTGTCAGCCCGATATTCACTTTTTCGACAACATTTGCCGAAACGACAGATCCCCGCCGGAGCGGGGATCTATGGGTTCAACCGGAGGCCGGGTAATGCCCGGCTCCAGATCAGGCGTAGCGCGCCTTCAACATCGCCCACGCCGAGCGCAGCGCCAGGGCTTCGCCACCGGCCGGACGGCCCGGACGCTCGCCATCGTTCCAGGCATACACGTCCAGATGTGCCCACACCTGGCCTTCATTGATGAAGCGTTCCAGGTACAACGCGGCGGTGACCGAGCCGGCCATGCGCGAGCCGGAGTTGGCCAGGTCGGCAATGCCGCTGTTGAGGTAGCGCAGGTACGGACGCCACAGCGGCATGCGCCACAGCGGATCGCGGGTGGCATCGCCGGCCTGCAGCCACTGGTTGGCCAGCTCGTCATTGTTGGAGAACAGCGCTGGCAGGTCCGGGCCCAGCGCGATGCGGGCGGCACCGGTGAGCGTGGCGAAATCGATGATCGTTTCCGGCTGCTGTTCGCTGGCGTAGGTCAGCGCATCGCACAGGATCAGACGACCCTCGGCGTCGGTGTTGTCGATCTCCACCGTGATGCCCTTGCGCGTGGTGATCACTTCGCCCGGACGGAACGCATCGGGACCGACTGCGTTTTCCACCGCCGGCACGATCAGGGTCAGGCGTACCGGCAGCTGCTGTGCCATCACCAGCCCGGCCAGCGCCAGCGCGTGCGCGGCACCGCCCATGTCCTTCTTCATGTTGCGCATGCCGTCGGCCGGCTTCAGGTCCAGGCCGCCGGTATCGAAGCACACGCCCTTGCCGACCAGGGCCAGATGCGGTGCGTCTTCCTTGCCCCAGCGCAGCACGATCAGGCGCGGCGCACGGTGCGAGGCGCGGCCTACCGCGTGGATGGTGGGGAAGTTCAGTTCCAGCAGCTCGTCGCCGGCAATGACTTCCAGCGCGCCGCCGTGGGCGTTGACCAGCTCGCGTGCGGCATCTTCCAGCTGCTGCGGGCCCATGTCTTCGGTCGGCGTGTTCACCCAGTCGCGCACGCGCAGACAGGCGGTGACCACGTCGAGCACTTCCTGCGACGGGCTGGCCAACAACTGCGCCGGTGCGCGCAGCGGTTTGCGGTAACGGGCGAAGCGGTAGCTGCCCAGGCCCCAGCCCAGCTGCAGGTTGGTGGCGCTGATCGGATCCAGCGGGTTGGCGACCTTCCAGGTGGTGCCGGCCGGCAGCGCGAACGGCGCATGCGCGTAGGCGTAGGCATCGGCGTGGTCGCCCACACCCAGCACCGCGCCGGCAATGCCGTCGGCACCCGGCAGCAGTGCTACCGAGGTATGGGTTGCGGTGAACTGCTGCGCGGCCAACCAGGCCTGTACGGCGGCCGGCTGCTGTGCGTTCCACGCGGCAAAGCCGTCGCGGTCCAGTACGTACAGCGGCAGGGTGTTGTTGGCGTCGGAGGTGAAACCGTTGAGGGGCGTCATGATCTGCATCTCGTATCTGAAGGTGGCCGTTGGTTCAGCGCTGCGTCGATGCGTTGGCATCGAGCCAGTCGGCCAACCCGGTCAGGGTGTCGAACTGCAGGTCAGGCTGCAGTGCTGGGTCGGTCCATGTGTGTGATTCGCGGTTGATCCAGCAACCGCGCAGGCCCGCGCGCATCGCGCCGGCAACGTCCATTTCGGCGTGGTCGCCGACATGCAGGACGTGTGTGTGCGCCACGCCCAGGCGTTCGCAGGCAGCATGGAAAATACCCGGGTCCGGCTTGGCTGCGCCAAATTCGCGTGAGCCCAGCTGGAAGGCGAACAGCTCGCCGATACCAATGCGCTGCAGGTCGGCATTGCCGTTGCTCACCGCCGCCACCGGCACGCGCGATGCGATGCGGTGCAGTGCTTCCAGCGCATCCGGGTAGAACTCCACCTGGTTGCGCGCGGCATAGAACGCTTCATACGCCGGCTCCAGCAGGCCGCTGTCCGCGCCGCTGTTTTCCAGCGCTTCGGCCAGTGTCAACCGGCGCAGGGCGCTGAGGTCATAGTGCAGGTGCGGGTTGTCGCGGAACGAGCGTTCGCGTAGTTCACGCATGGCCGCCACCGGGTACATCGTTGCGGTGGCGGGGCTGTGCTCGAGCATCCAGTCGTGCAACACCTGGTCAATGCGGGCGCCGATGGGCGCGAATGGCCAGAGGGTGTCGTCCAGGTCGAGGGTGATGGCTAGGACAGGAAAATTCACCCGGCCATTTTACGGCAAGCCGCCGCTGGCCTGTTGACGGCCGTTGGCGTGCGTGTGGTCAACGTGAACGGCATGGCCTATTCCAGCAGCTTGGCCCAGCCGTGCATGCCGTCCAGCCGGGTCAGCACCAGCTTGACGCAGACCAGCAAGGGCACCGCCAGCAGCAGGCCGACCATGCCCCACAGCCAGCCGAACAGCATCAGCGCCAGGATCAGCATCAACGGCGATATCGCCATGCTGCGGCCCAGCACGATGGGCGTGACCAGCTGGCCTTCCAGTGTGTGCAGGGCCAGGTAGCACAGCGCCGGCAAGGTGGCGGTGAGCGGGTCGCGGAACTCGACAAAGCCCACCAGCAGCATCAGCACGATGCCGATCAATGGCCCGACATATGGCGCGAAATTCAGCAGCGCCGCCACCGTGCCCCACAGCAGGGCGTCGGGCAGCTCGATGCCCAGCAGCAACAGCACACCCACCAGTACCAGCCCCAGCACGGTGTTGATCACGGTGATGGTGAGTACATAACGCGATATCTCGCGCTCCATCGAACGCAGGATCTCGGTGGTGAAGCGCTTCTGCTGGCGGTTGGGTATCAGTGCAATCACGTTCCGCTGCAGGCTGTCGCCATAGATCATGAAGAACAGCGTCAGCAGCACCACCGCCAACACCGATGCCGCCAGTTTGGGCGTGCGCACCAGCGCCTTGTAGGGATCGTCGAGCTGGGTGCGCACCACCTGCACCTTGCGGTTGTCCTCGCCACCGGCGGCGCGGGCAAAGCTCTCGGCGGCCAGATTGGCCTGTTGCATCGGCTTCACCAGCGCCTGCACCTGGCGCGATATCTGCCGCATCTGCTGAGGTGCCTGCTGTACCCACTCGGTGGCCGGGCCGGCCAGTTGCACCGCCAGCGCGCCGGAGGCGGCCAGCCCGCCCAGCACCACCAGCAGCGCAGCCAGCAGGCGCGGCAGATGCAGTTTCTGCAGCAGGCGGATGATGGGGTTGCCGACCAGCGCGAAGAACATCGCCAGCAGCACCGGCAGGATCACGCTCTGCGCGGCCCACAGTGTGTAACCCACGGCCAGCGTGGCCAGCACCACCAATGCCATCGGTGCGCGCGGCCGTGGCGGTAGCGGGGTCGGTTCGGCAGGTTGCGGGGATGTTTCAGGCAGCGGCGAGGACATGCGGATGGTGCCCCGGATGACGGAAGGCGCGTGCTCGCGCCGTGCTCAGGATTCTGACAGTTCCGTGGCGGCTTCGGCCGCGCGGGGCGGCATGGGATTGGCGGTCGTGGTGTCGCGTGCCGGTGCCTGCGCGGCTTCTGCGGCCTGCTCGGCGCCTTCGGCCGCGTCGCCCGCCGCTTCAGCGGCCATGCCGGCAGCAGCGGCGGCGAACGAGGCCACCGATGCCTGGGCCGAGGCCACCAGCCCGGAAACCGAACCGATCATCTGCAGCCAACGGGCGCCGCTGAACGCGCCGCCCGGTTCCAGCTTGCCGGCCAGGAAGCCACCGGCCAGGCCGGCGATGACGATGCGGCCGGGTGTCCAGGCACTGCGCCACACACTGTTGAGCGCGCCCCATTGCCGGGTGGTTTCCTCGCTGCGGACCTGCACCACGGCTTCGGCACGGCGCACGCGGCGTTGCAGTGCGTCGAAATTCATGGCGTTTCCTTCTCTGGAATCTTCACGTCGGCGTCCGGATCTTCCGTACCGGGTTCATCGAACAGGCCCAGCCGCGACAGCTGCCTGCGGGTGGCATGCATGCCGGTGTGGTGGAAGAAGTAGGAAACCCGCCATACCGCGTAACCGGTGATGGCCAGGCTGGTGACCGTGGTGATCAGCAGCGCGACGAAAAGTGACAGGCCGATGTACTGCAGGAAGGCGATCAACGTGGCCGCCATCAACAGCCACGCCGATGCACCGAACACGATGGCCACGCCACTCCAGGCCAGTGCGCGGCCGAAAGCGCTGCGTGCCAGGGCGATATCGGCCGAGGCCAGACGCCGCAGCGAGCGCAGCGTGTGGCTGGCCGAATCCAGCGTCTGGCGGCCGGCCGCGCCAACCTGGCGGATGCTTTCTTCCAGCCCCGGCGCGTTGTCCGGGGTGGAATCGTCGTCGACGGGCGGTGTCGCGTTTTCGCTCACGCCGATCAGTCGTTGCTGCGGGCGAGCTTGGCGATGATCCAGCCGGCCGCGAAGGCCACACCGAACGAAGCCAGCGGACGCTCACGGATAAGCTCGGCGGCGCTGTCGATCAGGTCCTTGCTCTTGTCCATCAGGGCATCCACCTGCTCCTTGGCGGCAGCGCCGGAGAGTTCGGCGGCGGCCAGGCCGGACAGCGCGCTGTCGGACAGTTCGGCCTTCAGGTTGGCCTTGCCCAGGCGCAGTTCATCGGCGGCGGCACCGCTGGCGCCCTTGACGGCGCTACCGGCAGCGGAGGCGGCGGACTTCAAATGCGCGCCAGCCTCGCCCAGATGTTCCTTCAGATTGTCGGTGTTGGTGGGGCTCATCGTGATCTCCTGGTTTCAGCTATATGCGCCGATGTGCGGCGCGCGGGTAACAGCAAGAACGACATCAATAGCAGTTGTCGGGTGTAAGGATCGTTAGAGCGCATTCACCGTGACAACACAAGCGCATCCGGAACGTACCTGGAAATGCGGATGAACACGTTGCTGCGCGCGTTGCATCATCGCATCACCAACTGGCCACGGACGTTGCCACGCAGGATGCTCAGCACCAGTTGCTGCGGGCGCGGGCTGAAACTTGCACGCCAGCTGGCCAGGTCGGTGAACTCGCCGCTGCTCGCGGCCAGAATCACGTCGCCACCGGCCAATCCCGACTGTGCGGCACGGCTGCCGCGCGCCACGTCGTTGACCAGCACGCCGTTGATGCCGGCCTGGCGCAGTGATTCGGGCAGATCGGCAAAGGTGGCGCCACCCAGGCGCGGGTCCAGCGAGTCACCGGCGACCGCGCGCGGCTGTTCCTTCAGCGTGGCCTTGAGTTGCAGCGGCTTGCCGTCGCGGCGCACGTCAAGATCGACGCTGCGGCCCACCGTGGAAAGCCCTTCGAAGTTGTGCAGCGCCTGCGCGTTGTCCACGCGTTGGCCATTGATGGCCAGTACCACGTCGCCGGCCTTCAGTCCCGCGCCTGCGGCACCGGAGTTGGGCAGCACGCGGGTGATCAGTGCGCCCCGGGTTTCGCTCAGGCCCAGCCCACTGGCCATCTGCGGGGTCAGATTCTGGGTTTCCACGCCCAGCGTGCCGCGTACCACCACGCCCTTGGTCACCAGCTGCTCGACCACGTCGCGTGCCAGATTGGAGGGAATGGCCAGGCCCAGGCCGATGTTGCCGGCCATGCTGCCCTGCGGGTTGAAGCTGGCGGTATTGATGCCGACCAGCTGGCCGGACAGGTTGACCAGCGCGCCGCCGGAGTTGCCCGGGTTGATCGAGGCGTCGGTCTGGATGAAGTTCTGATAGCCCAGCCCACGGATGCCGCTGCGGCCCACGGCGGAAACGATGCCCGAGGTCACCGTCTGGCTGAAGCCGAACGGGTTGCCGATGGCCACCACGAAGTCACCCACGCGCAGCTGGTCACTGTTGCCCAGCGGCAGCGCGGTGAGCTTTTCTGCCGGGATGCGGATCAGTGCGATGTCGGTGTCCGGATCCGAACCGATGAACTCGGCCTGCACGGTGCGGCCATCGGCCAGGGTCACGCGCACGTCGTCGGCGTTGTCGATGACGTGGTGGTTGGTCAGCACCAGGCCCTTGGCCGCGTCGATGATGACGCCCGAGCCCAGCGACTCGTTGATGCGCTCCTGCGGCACCTGCGGGAACAGGCGGCGGAAGAACGGGTCGTCGAAGAACGGGTTGCGCACCCGCACGACCTGTTTGGTGTTGACGCTGACCACCGCCGGCATGGCCTGTTCCAGCATCGGCGCCAGCGACGGCACTGCCTGCCCGGCGACGGCGGCAGGCAGGGCGGCCGTGGTGGGCAGCACCGCCGAGGCGTTGGCGGCCTCGGCACGGTTGTCCAGATGGGCATTGATGGCGCTGGCAGTAAAGCCGCCAAAGGCTGCGGCCAGGGCCAGGGTAAGCAGTGTGGGGAGCGGTCGCATAAGCCGAGAGATTCCATGCAGGGGCGCCGACGGCGGCCCGGGGCGGGGCGGATTGCTGAACGCGAGTGTGGCCGGTGGTGCCTAAATCGACAATGAAATTCTCTTCCGCACCGCAATCCCAAGGCCGGCGCGCCCTGCACGAAATGCAATAGTCCAGATGCAGATTTTTTGTTTGACTTCACCCCGGCGGTGGGTAAGCTTGGTCTCGCCATCACCCACTAGATGTTGGGTTGATGTGAAAAACGTCCCCAAGCAGTAGGGTTATCGCTCGGGGTGCAAGCACCCCAACGGAAGGCGTGCAATGACCGCGACAGTGATGCAGAAAACCGGTAGTCCCCGGATTCCTCCCATCCCGCCAGCAGGCGCGTAATCACGCGCCTGCGCGTCGTCGTCGTTGCAGCTCTGCCAGCAGGGAAAAGTAGATCGCACCGCAAGGTGCCCCAGGAGAATTCCCACAATCATGAGTACGGTGCGTCTGGAAGTGGTCAGCAATCAAACCAAGTCGGACCTGATTCCCCTGCAGCCTGCCTCGCAGGACATCTGGGAGAAGAAGTACCGCCTTACGTCCAAGGCAGGTGAAGCGCTGGATGCCGATATCGACGGCACCTACCAGCGTGTCGCGCGTGCCCTGGCCGATGCCGAAGCCACCGACGAGAAACGCGCTTACTGGTATGAGCGTTTCCTGTGGGCGCTGCGCCGCGGGGCCATCCCCGCCGGCCGCATCACCTCCAACGCCGGTGCGCAGGAACACAAGCCGGCCACCAGCACCATCAACTGCACCGTGTCGGGCACCATCACCGACTCGATGGACGGCATCCTGGAAAAGGTCCACGAAGCGGGCCTGACCCTGAAGGCCGGCTGTGGCATCGGCTACGAGTTCAGCACCCTGCGTCCGCGCGGTGCCTTCGTCGCCGGCGCCGGTGCCTACACCTCCGGGCCGATGTCCTTCATGGATATCTACGACAAGATGTGCTTCACCGTGTCCTCGGCCGGTGGCCGTCGTGGCGCGCAGATGGGCACCTTCGACGTGTCGCACCCGGACGTGAAGGATTTCATCCGCGCCAAGCGCGAGGACGGCCGCCTGCGCCAGTTCAACCTGTCGCTGCTGATCACCGACGGCTTCATGGACGCGGTCAAGAACGACGCCGACTGGCAGCTGGTGTTCCCGATCAACATCAAGGAACAGGCCGAAGTCGACCAGAACTCGGCCGATGTGGTCTGGCGCGAATGGCCGACCCACGACAACTACATCGTGCGCGACGACGGCCTGGTGGCCTGCAAGGTGTACGGGCACATCCGTGCCCGCCACCTGTGGGACATGATCATGGTGTCCACCTATGACTATGCCGAGCCGGGTTTCATCCTGATCGACCGCGTCAACGAGATGAACAACAACTGGTGGTGCGAGAACATCCGCGCGACCAACCCGTGTGGCGAACAGCCGCTGCCGCCGTACGGCGCCTGCCTGCTGGGTTCGGTCAACCTGACCAAGTTCGTGCAGGACCCGTTCACCGACAAGGCCTCGTTCGACTGGGACGAGTACAAGGAAGTGGTGCGCGTGTTCACCCGCATGCTCGACAACGTGGTCGAGGTCAACGGCCTGCCGCTGGAGCAGCAGCGCCAGGAAATCATGCGCAAGCGCCGCCACGGCATGGGCTTCCTGGGCCTGGGCAGCACCATGACCATGCTCAAGATGAAGTACGGCTCGGCGCAGTCCTGCGAATTCACCGACGCCATCGCCCGTGACATGGCCGTGGCCGGCTGGGAAACCGGCCTGGAGCTGGCCCGCGAAAAGGGCGCCGCGCCGATCATGGACGAAGAGTTCAAGGTCACCGCCGCCATGCTGCGCCAGCGCCCGGAAATGAAGAAGGACGGCTGGAAGCTCGGCCAGAAGATCACTGGCAAGGTGCTGCACGCCCGCTACAGCCGCTACATGCAGCGCGTGGCCACGGTGGCCCCGGAGCTGGTGGAAGCCCTGGCCGAAACCGGCGCGCGCTTCACCCACCACAGCTCCATCGCCCCGACCGGCACCATCAGCCTGTCGCTGGCCAACAACGCTTCCAACGGCATCGAGCCCTCGTTCGCGCACCACTACAGCCGCAACGTGATCCGCGAAGGCAAGAAGTCCAAGGAAAAGGTGGACGTGTTCTCCTTCGAGCTGCTGGCCTACCGCGCGCTGGTCAACCAGAAGGCCATGCCCTTCAGCGACGAGCCCGGCGCGCAGCTGCCGGACTACTTCATCAGCGCCGACGACATCTCGCCCAAGGAACACGTGGACGTGCAGGCCGCCGCGCAGAAGTGGGTGGACAGCTCCATCTCCAAGACCGCCAACGTACCCACCGATTACCCGTACGAGCAGTTCAAGGACATCTACCGCTACGCCCACGAGCAGGGTTTGAAGGGCTGCACGACGTTCCGCTTCAACCCGGCCGCCTTCCAGGGCGTGCTGGTGAAGGAAGCCGACCTTGAGAACACCACCTACCGTTTCGAGCTGGACGACGGCCAGGTAGTGGAGGTCAAGGGCAACGAGCAGATCGAGTACGACGGCGAAATGCACACCGCCGCCAACCTGTTCGACGCGCTCAAGGAAGGCTACTACGGCAAGTTCTAAAAGCTTCCAACGCTGCCCCGCGGACTACGCGGGGTGGCACGACGGTGGTCGCCGCCACCGGGTTTTTGTTGTGCGTTTGTTTCCCGTCGCATCCGCTTCGATATAGCATCGCCAGCATTACAGACCCGACGCCCTTAGGAGGGCAACATGAGCAATGGTAATGGTGTAACGGCGACCGTCTCCCAGGTTGCTGAAAACGTGAAAGAAACTGCAACTCACCTGGGCGAAACCATCGCTGCCACCGCCACTGAAGCCGTTGCCGTGGTGAAAACCCGCGCGCGCAAAGTTGAAGCCGGCGCCAAGAAGCAGGTGGCCAAGGTCAAGAAGGCCGTCGTGAAGGCGGAGAAGGTTGTGGCCAAGAAGGCCGCCACCGCCAAGAAGGAAGTGAAGAAGACGGTGACCTCCGTGCGCAAGAAGCTGGAGACCGCCAAGGCCAACGCCAAGGCTGAAGCCGCCGAGCTGACCAAGAAGGGCGCCGGTAAGCGCGCCGCGACCAAGAAGGCCATCGCCAAGGTCGAGAAGAAGGCTGCCACCAAGGTTGCTGCCGCCAAGAAGTCGGTCAAGGCGACCGAGAAGAAGGTGGTCAAGGCCGTCAGCAAGAAGGCTGCCGCCGCCAAGAAGTCGGTGAAGGCCGTCGAGAAGAAGGTCGCCAAGGTTGTCGGCAAGAAGGCCGCCGCAGCCAAGAAGTCGGTGAAGGCTGCCGAGAAGAAGGTTGCCAAGGTCGTCGGCAAGAAGACCGCCGCCGCCAAGAAGACGGTGAAGGCTGCCCAGAAGAAGGTTGCCAAGGTCATCGGCAAGAAGACCGTCGCCGCCAAAAAGGCAGTGAAGAAGGTCGAGAAGAAGGCCGGCAAGAAGGTCGCCGCCGTCAAGAAGACGGTGAAGGCCACCGAGAAGAAGGTTGCCCGTAAGGCCACGGTTGCCAAGAAGACTGTCGCCAAGAAGGCAGCTTCGGCCAAGAAGACCGTTGCCAAGAAAGCCACCGCAGTAAAGAAGGCCGCCAAGAAGGCTGCCCGCAAGTAAGCCTAAGCCGCACCGCGCACCCCGTCCCGTCAGGGGCGGGGTTGCTGCCGCAATCCGTACGCAACGCATAACCAGGACTCGCACCATGGCCGTCAAGATCGACAAGAAAATCAAGGGCTACTCCGTCATTACTCCGGACGACAAAGCCCGCGAAACAGCTGCAGCGGCCAAGGCCGCGCTGACGGTGGCCCCGGTCGAGTCCCCGGCGGACAACATCGTTCACATGCACGAGCGCATCGAGCGCCCGGAAATGCTGATCGGCAGCACCTACAAGATCAAATCACCGCTGGTGGAGCACGCGTTCTACGTGACCATCAACGACATCGTGCTCAACCAGGACACCGAGCACGAGCTGCGTCGCCCGTTCGAGATCTTCATCAATTCCAAGTCGATGGAGCATTTCCAGTGGATCGTGGCGCTGACCCGCATCATGTCCGCCGTGTTCCGCAAGGGCGGCGACGTCACCTTCATCGTCGATGAAATGAAGGCCGTGTTCGACCCGAAGGGCGGCTACTTCAAGGCCGGTGGCGTGTACATGCCGTCGCTGGTCGCCGAGCTGGGCTCCATCGTCGAAGACCACATGAAGTCCATCGGCCTGCTGCACGACCCGGAAATGAGCGTGCACCAGCGCGCCCTGATCGCCGAAAAGCGCAAGCAGTTCGAAGAGCGCTCAAAAAAAAACAGTGAAGTAATCGCAGCGCCGGTTGCTGCACCGGCCGACGACGAAGAGCTGGTAATCATCGACAGCGCCGACAACGGCAGTTTCCCGGCCAGTGCCACCATGTGCCACAAGTGCAACACCAAGGCGCTGGTGATCATGGACGGCTGCCAGACCTGCTTGAATTGTGGGTATAGCAAGTGCGGTTGATTTGAAAGGACAGGCGGTAAGAGAAACCCGGCGAAAGCCGGGTTTTTTCTTGCCCGCTTGTTTGGGCTAGTATCGGGTTTCTTGAAGCTCACGAGGGTGATATGGACTTTACCAATAGTCTGGCCGGCTTAAGTGTGAAAGTTGCTCAACAGGCCTCGGCGATCCAAACGGAAGAGGCGACAAAGAATGCATTCGTGATGCCCTTCATACATTCAGTTCTTGGGTACGACGTTTTCGATCCTTCTGAAGTGATTCCGGAATATGTGTGTGACGTCGGAACAAAGAAGGGAGAAAAGATTGACTACGCCATTCTGAAGGGTGGTGAAGTTCAAATCCTCATTGAGTGCAAGAAAATTGGCGAGCCGCTCAGTATCAATCATGCAAGTCAGTTGTTTAGGTACTTTCATGTGACCAGCGCCAGGGTCGCGATTCTTACCAATGGGCGCTTCTATAGCTTTTTCACTGATCTGGATGCTCCGAATAAAATGGATGAGAAGCCATTCATGGAGCTTGATCTACTTGACGTAGATGAGCATGTGATCCCTGAGTTGGTGAAGCTTACAAAGGCCGCGTTTGATGTTGAATCCATAGTCAATGCGGCAGGTGAACTGAAATACGTGAGCAGAATTAAGAAGCTGCTGACGGGTTTACTCAACAGCCCGGACGAAGACTTCGTAAGGTTCGTGGCGACGCGCGTATATGACGGAACGATTACTCAGAAGGTCAGGGAGTTGTTCTCTGAGTTGACGCGAAAGGCGGCCGTGCAATTCTTGAATGATCAGGCCAATGACCGGTTGAAATCAGCGATTGTCGGTCCTGGGAGTGTCGCTGCACCGGCGATTGAGGTGGTTCAATCGACGTTGTCGCAGGCTGAAGATTCGCTCGAGAAAGTTGTAACAACTGAAGAGGAGCGTGAGGGGTTTATGGTTGTTCGTGCAATTCTGAGATCCGTGGTTGACGTTAAACGGATCGTGATGCGCGACAACCAAAGCTACTGCGCCATCCTTCTTGATGACAATAATAGAAAGACCATATGCAGGCTTCATTTTAATAGGGCGCAGAAATACTTGGGACTGCTGGATCAATCGAGAGCCGAGTTGAGAATTCCGATTGACGGTGTTGATGATATATATGCCAATTCCGAAGGTTTGATTGAGTCGGTCAAGCTATTTGAGGCGCAGGGCGCGGCGGTGTAGTCCCTGTTGTGGTCCAGAAAGGATGGTGATGGAGAGCGGTTGGAATGAGGTCAGATTCGGTTATCCGCCCTGACCTTATTCTTGAGGGGAAGTAGCGCACAGAGATCAGGCTTAATTTTTGAGCTCTTGCGAAACTCCACTCTGCGCCGTTCTCTCGTTCTTTGTTAATTAATGAGGCTGGAGGGGGTGTGTCGAATAAGGTGTCTTTATCTAACGCGCAGATATTGGCATGGGGGTCTGTGTTGTTGGGTTTTGGGCTTGTTCAAGGTGTCATTTACCTCAAGGCATATTGGGGGCGCTTTGGTCTGAATCCCTTTCAGTTTGGTGGCGTAAGTGACTTGGCCTTGGTCGGAATGACTGGGGTTGGGGTAACGATTGCAATGATGTTCGCGGTCGCTCTAGTCGCCGCCTCTTTAGGAGGATCGCTTAGCAACCATCTGGAGAAGAGAAAGCTCTTGGTCGTTGTCGTAATCGTAGCCCTCGTAGGGTCACTTGTTGCACTTTTTCTCCTGGTCGACTTTGGGGGGTATCTAGCTGTCGGAGTTGTGGCAACGTGGATCTCGATATGGGGGGCGTATCGTTCGCCTCGGATCTTGCAGATCATTGGTGATGCAGAATTACTACCTTATGTTGCGTTTTCAATTTTCTACGTTTCTCTTGCGGCTCACTACCTTGGGATGCGTGAGGCCAATGACGTTGTTATGGGTAAAAGAGGGGCTCTACTCATTGCCCCCTCGCCTGAACTGGAAGGGCATAATCTCGCGGGGAGAATTGGAGACGTCTATGTGTTCTTTAATCCTACGGACGGCGGCGTTTCGTTAGTTCAAGCGTCCGATATTGGGCGGTTCACTTTGGGGGTGCATAAGTGAGGAAAAGCAGAGGGCAGAGTCGGGTTTCTGCTCTGACCTTTGCGTTGTTTGCTGTAGAGAATGATGGGCGGAGTCGCGCTTCCGTTTTGGCCTTGAACGCTGTGGCTATTACGATTTGTCAGGCTTTGCCTCTGCTGAGGCGCGCCGATGGATTTTGAGCGCGAACGAGTGTGAGTTGAAGGGGCGAGGCAAAGGTCAATCCAGCTGCGGCCTTCCTGCTCTGGTGGCTTACTCGACGTTCTCCTGCCGGTGCCGTAGCGCAGCATCCTGCTGCTGATCGCTATCATTGACGACTTTGGTGGTACTACGGCCAGGATGTCATGAAGAGCGCATTGGTGATGTTGGCGGGAATGGTAGTGGTGGTGGCGTCGGCTGCCGCGCAACTCTCCGGCCCGCAGCGGTTGCGGGCTGCCCGCCAGGAAACGTTCGAGCGGCTGCGATTTCCGTCGCGCGATGGCGTTGTCCTCACCGGTGCGCAGGTGCGGGTGGTGAAACAGCGGCACGGGCGGTTCGATGGTATGCAGCAACCGGAGCCGCGCTGGATGGGGCAGGCCGCGGACGATGCATTCTGGTACTGCGTGGGCCCCGGGCCGAGCTGGTATCTGGCCATTCCGGTTTCAAGGCGCAATGGCTTCCAATGGGATGTCGAATGGGTGGTGCGCCCGCTGGACGAGAGCCGCATGCGTGCCGCGCTGAATGGCGACACCGAAGCATTACGGTTGGCCTTTGGCGAGGAAACTGCAGGGGGATGACCGGCAGTCGAGCACGGACGAAACAGGCGTCAGAGTCGAGTTTCCGCTCCGGCCTTTCGTTTCGAATGATTCTTGGGCGGTGGGGAAAGCACGACGTCGGACCGTGTTTCAGCCTCCCACTGTTCCCATGAACTGGCTTAGGCTTGAAGCTCCATCGAAAGGAGTTCAGATGAAGATTCCCGTTGTCGTGCTTCTGGCTGCGTGGGCCTCAGTGGGGTTGGCGGCCGATGGCGGGACGTATCAAGAGCTGGCGGCGATCTACCTCGCTGACAAAGATCATGGCCCCATCGAAAATCTGGAACGGCCGGGAAGCGTGCGCAGCCATCTTCCCGGCGTAGAGACATTCGATCTGCTTGAAGCGCCCAGGCGCGAGGGTGCGGGTTGCGTGAGGCAGCGCTGGCATGTGTCTGTGCCTGATGGTCGCCGTGCCGGCCTGCAACCAGTGAGGGTGCATTCCTCAGGCGAAGTTGCTTTGAGCCAAGGAGCATGCCCCCTAGTCGGCTATGCGGGCATCAATCCGGGGATGTCGTCCATCCAGGCCATCGCGGTACTTGAACGACTACGCGAGCCGATCGTTCTGTCCACGCGTGTAAGGCTGGCCTGCGCTCAGGAATTCGGCGATCAACAGTGCAATCGTGATCATTCCCTCGCAGAGGTAGTCGGCGACCTTCGTCCGTGGCAAGTCGGCCGGCAGGGGCAAGAGGTTTATGTCTGGCTGGGAACCCCAGGACAGTTGGTAACAGAGATTCGCTACAACGCGCAGGGCCCACAGTCCCTTCAAGTGAGCAGGCGAATTCCAGCGCCGTTCTGATCTCGGATGAAGCCAAGGGTCGGAGTCGGGCTTTCGCTCTGGCCTTTTGCCTTGTCTGGTGCAGAGGAATATTGGGCGCAGTCGCGTTTCCGCTTTGGCCTGGAACGCTGCAGCTGACGCAGGTCGTCAGGCTTGGCCGCTGCTCAGATGCGCCGGTAGATTCCCAACGTGGACGGGCGCGCGTTGATGGGAATGATCAAGCCGATCATGCCGGTGCCGCTGTCTACGCGCTTGAGCGCAAGGTCGTTGTGTTGTGTGCAGGACAGTTCGACCTGCCAGGAGCGGCATTCCACGCCGGTCTCGGCAAAGCGGCAGGAGGATGGATTGTCGATGATGAGGGCGGGGCCTTTCGCTTCGTACGACAGTTCGATGGTGGCTTTCTCGCCAACCAATAGGCTGACTCAGGGCTTGCCTTCCCCGCAGTGGAGGCTAGGGAGCCAGATCCTGCGACGAGTAGCACGGCACAGGAGAGTCCACGTTGATGGCGTCCTCCCCGCGGAACTCTCTTTCGAACGTTCCCTGCGCCCAACGGTCAGCGCTCTGAATGTCGGATGGTGAAAGAATCCCCGTTGTACCGAACGCAGATAGCTGGAGTTCTATGACAGCGCGTTGGACAGGGAGTGCGCGTAACGATGCCAGGCGGGCACCACGCCACGTCAGCGCTGGATCGGGCTTTGGCAACCCATCTGTCCACGAGGCATGTCCGGTAGGTGACTGCACGTAGCTGTGCAGCGCTCTCACGGCTACGCGTGGGTCCGCTCGCTGCAAGGCCTTCTGTGTAAATTCGGGAGCGTGCTGGGAATAGCGTCCGATCTCTGCGGCTCCTGCGGGGATCGGCCCGCTCCCTTGCCAGGACGATGGTCCCATCAAAAGAGTGCAGGCCTGTGCGTCTGGATCCCCCTTGAGGGCGGCATCGAAGACGGCATTGGAGAACACCCGGGCCAACTGACTCTTGTCGGATCCCTTGCAGAACGCTTCCAGCCGCTCAACCAGCGATACATTTCTGGAGCTTGCCGTGTCCATGGCGCGAAGGGTTTCCAATGTCTCGTCTGAAAGATCTTCGAGCCGTTCATCCTCCAACATGGAACGAACCTCGCTAACGGCTTCATGATAGGCAAGACAGTCGGTGGCTTGCTTGAATGTGAGAACGGTAGAGCCCGAATCGCCGTGGCCTCTCGTTGCCTCCCGATGGCGAGCCGATTCGTTGGGCCGTTGGGATGCGTCACCAGTCCCGGCGCCGCTCAACTGCCCTGATTCGTTCGACGTGACTTGCGATGAAGCGGATCGATTCGATTCGCTATCTTGCCCACCCCACAGGTATGCACTGCCTCCAGCGACAAGCAGTAACGCTGTCAGGATTTTGTACTTGTGCCGCATTATTCAATGCCTCCTGCATTCGCGAGCAACAGAACCACTACACGCCAGCCGAAGTTTAGGGAAAAGCAACGGAAACAGGGGCATGGTCGATGTTGGATGCTTGACGTCAAAAACAGGCTAAGGGTTGAGCTTCCGCCTCGCTCCCGACAGTGCGCTACGTCGATTGGCGCCGGGTGCGGGGACGCGAAAGCAGGAGGTAGGGTCGCGCTTCCGCTCTGATCGTTTTTCCTTCCCGTGAGTGAGAGCTTCATCGTCCGCTCGTCGCAGAAACATCACCTTCCGTGCTCGCTGGTTACAATCCTGCCCCGACGCGCGCTATTTCGGCGAAGCATCGGGATATCGCGTTGGTGGACAGGGCTGCGAAACAGGGGAGAAGAGTAGGGTTGCCAATCGACCTTCCTCAATGCGGGATCGTTGTGCGGCCAGCTCTACACGCAGCGAGCGCGCTCCGTATCACCGAGCAGCATATGCTCATCCGTCAGCCAAACTCCAATAGTCGGAACTGTCCTCGTCCATCTTGGCAGTCGCATCAAAGCGTGATGTGCCATCGCCGAGCGAGTAGGTCTTGAACTTTCCGCTGTCCGGGTACTCGGCGATATCTGCAGGCGGGTTGGTGCCAATGGCGATGTAGCGCAGCTCGGACGCGCCGGTGTTGCGGATCTGGTGCGCGGCTTCAGGGCCGCCGGCATGGCAGGCAATGAAGTCTCCTTCGCGCAGCGGATGGATATGCTCGCCGAAGCGAAGCTCTCCTGCTCCGGAGACGATGTAGAAGAGTTCATCGCTCACCCGGTGCGAATGAAAGGGAAACGCACACTTTCCCGGTGCAAGCGCCACCAGGTTGGCGCCCAGTTGTGGGCTGCCAGGAATGCCGGCAAGCCGGGCCAACAATGGCGCGTGGGTTTCCGCCGCGCGACCGGTGGGCGCATATGGCGCGGGAAGCGGATGAACCTGGACTTCATGGACATTGACGATTGACGACACAGTGCAGGCCCGTTGGATGAGAGGGAGGCTCATGGTGGCGTGAAGTGCAGTCGGTTGAAATTGATAGAATTGGCCAACTTACTGAACACATTTGTTCACCATGACCACGCCTCAATGGGATGACCAACGCATCCTGCTGGCTGTGCTGCGGGAAGGGAGCCTGCTGGGGGCCGCGCGGATAATGGGGGTGAGCCAGCCCACCATTCGGCGTCGCATCGAGGCCCTGGAGGATGCACTGGGTACTGTGCTCTTTACCCGGACTGCGGCAACCGTTGTACCCACGCAATCCGTCCTTGATCTGCTGCCTCATCTGGAGGCGATGGAGCAGGCAGCAGCTGCCTTCCAGCGCGGCGCCAGCGCGAACGTCAATGAACTTGGCGGGACCGTCCGGATTGCGGCCAGTGAACTATGGGGCGGGGAGCTGTTACCGCCGTTGCTGCTGTCGTTGCGGACTCGTCATCCCAATCTTCAGCTTGAGCTGGCCGTGTCGAATGACGTTGAGAGCCTGATCGATCATCATGCGGACATCGCGATACGGACGGTGAAGCCCGCTCATGACGCGCTGGTTGCACGGCGCCTTGGAAGCTCGACGGTGGGTTTGTATGCCACGCAGGAGTTTCTTGAGCACCATGGAACACCGTCGAATCTCGAGCAGCTCGCTGATTGGCCACTGATCACGCCCGACAGATCAACGCGGGATTGGGCCGTACTCGCTCAACTTGGATACCCCCTGTATCAAATCAGGTCGGCGCTCAGGGTCGACAATCATCTGGCACAGCTGGCGGCAATTCGCGCGGGTCTCGGCATCGGCCCCTGCCACAGTGTCATGGCCCGGCGTCAGAGACTGGTTCGAGTATTGAAAAAGGATTTCGACTTTCGGACGGACGTGTGGATTGCCATGCCGGAAAGCCTGCGAGGCGTTGCACGGGTGAGCACGGTCTTCCGCTATCTGGGGGACACCATCGCCGAGTTGCTTAGCACTCCGTCGAAGATGTAGAGGCAACGCTCTCAGATAGCGAACGTCGAAACTGGGGTCAGAGTCGGGCTTCCACCTTTTCTCCCAGCTGCGCGGGGCACCGATCGTCGTCCCCGCCCGATAGCAGGGATCAGCGGGAAGCTTCACTGAGGTTTGCAAGTGGAACCCATCCAGACTCCGAGGTGGTGGAGTTTTCGCACCAAACCCAGCCGTTGAGGGTCTTCATGCCAAGCAGCAGGTCCCCTTCCTGTACGTTCAATTCTCTGGCGGTGTAGTCCTCAAGCGCTCGCGCGGTGTTGCCATCGATGATTTCGATGATCTGCGCTGGTACCCAGCCGCTTATTTGCCCTGGCGTGTCACAGAACAGCCAGTTGTCCCAGCCTTCAGGGCCTTCATACGTCTCGCCTACAACAAGCGGCGCGCCTTTCGCGAAGGAAATTGGCGTGGGGAACTCGCTGGTATGTTCTTGAATGACGAGGTACTGCTTGGCTTCCATTTCCATATCCTGCGAATTGCGTCGAAGTTGAGCTGGGCTGTAGAGCGGCGCCTTGCAATGAGGCGTCAGGGCTCAGCTTAGGGTGGATGCCGGAGTCCGGGAACAATAGAAGCGGGGAGGGCACTCTTCGCTCTGGCCTTGGGGCTTGAGGGACGGCCGGGAAGTGGGTGAAAGGTGAGGGTTTCCTTCGATGGGTGGGCGCCAAATTTTTGGCGCAAGTGTTGTGGATCAATGGCAATTCCATGTTTGACAGCGATCACATGCGGCTTGATGATTCGGCCCACGCCTGCGATCCCGGAGGCTGTTTCAAGGCGGGCCGCAGTTATCACTCACTGCGTTACCGGTGACTAAGAACAACGTTTTTGCAACCAATGTAAGGGGAAGAATGAAGAAGTTTCTGAAATGGATTTTGATTGCTTTTGTCGGTCTGCTCGCGCTTGGCATGATCATCGAAGCAACCAAGTCGCCGGAGCAGAAGGCCGCTGATGCTGCTGCGCGCGAGCAGAAGGCCGCCGAGCGCGCCGAGGCAAAGAAGCAAGAAGCCGCACGCGTTGAAGAGAAGAAGGAAGAAGCCGCGCCGGTCGAAGCAAAGAAAGAAGAGGCAGCGGCAGCGGCAGCGGCAGCGGCACCCAGCCTGACCGGGCCACAGAAGAATGCGATCAGGTCCGCCGAGCAGTACCTCAGCATGGGTGGCTTTTCGCGGAACGGGCTGATCAATCAGCTTTCGGCGGATGCTGGCGAGGGTTTCAGCGTTGCCGATGCCACCTTTGCGGTGGACAGCCTGAACGCTGATTGGAACGAGCAGGCGGCGAAGTCCGCAGCACAGTACCTCAGCATCCAGGGCTTCTCGTGCAAGGGCTTGATCGAGCAGCTTTCCTCGAGCGCCGGTGACAAGTACACCGTGAGCGAGGCGACCTCTGGCGCACACAAGGCCGGCGCTTGCAGCTGATCTGAAGAAACAGAGTCAATGACGAGAAAGGGTCAGAGCCGGATTTCCGCTCTGGCCCTTTTCTTTCCCGCGAGTAAAAGCCCCGTCGCCTTGCTCGTCGCAGAGACATCCTGGTCCGTGCCCGCTGGTTACAATCCTGCTCCCCGACGCGCGCCACATCCGCGAAGAATCGGGACATCGCATGGGTTGATCAGGACAGGGAATGAAGCGTCGAATTGTTGGTGTATCTGTGTTGGCACTTCTGCTTGCGGGGTGCGAGCAGGTATCTGATGCGCGCGGAGATACGGCTGCGGTGCCTGCGGCGGCCGTCGAGGCAGCAGCGGAGCCCGCGTCCGCAATGGCGACCACGGTCCCGGACGATGTGGAGGCCGGCGTGGACCCATCCGTGTGGGACAACGAGGGCGAGCCGGAGGGGGAAACGCCCGGCGCTGAGATCAGCTGTGAACAGGAGCCGCTGGCGACGCACTTCTTCACCCTGGTGGGCGGGAACTCGGTGGACAACTGCGGTCGTGCTGATCCCAAGGCGCTTGCTGCGTTTGATGCATTGATGGCCGGGACATCAAAGGCCGAATCGCCGGATACGGAAGTTCCACCGTTGCGCGATCGCCTGCTCAGTGGCCCCAGCGCGCCGGGCCAGCCGATGGAAGTGGATGGAAAGACGTGGTGGTACTACTCCGCGTGCCAGGCCCATCAGTGCAATACGAACCAGTTGGTGATGCTCTACGAGCCGACGCAGTCGAAGATGGTGGGCCGCCTGCTGACGCAGTGCAAAGTGTGGTGGCTGGGTGAGCCGACCGCCGCGCAACGCGCTTTGCTGGATACCCGATCGCCGGTCGATCCTGCGCTGCTGAGTGACGCATTGCCCTGCGAATGAAGGGCTGGGCTGAGCCGAGCCGGATTTCCCCCGGCTTGCATCGAAATCCAGACGTTGAAGTGATCGAGAAAGGCTGAGCGGATGCTCGGCCTTTCTGTTTTAGCTCCCCTGCATTCGCCGAGGCTGGCATTTCGGGTCAAACATCGAGCGCTTATCATTCGCGCTTAGAGACAAGGAAGTGCAGCGTGATCAAACCGAAATCAGGCTTCTCCCTGTCGAGGAGCAACACGCCATGAAGGGGATTGTGGTCTTGGTTCTTCTGCTTGCCCAGATGGTGGGCAACGCGTTCGCTGGCACCCCGGATAATGTCGGCGGTGCGCCGGTGAATGTCCTGCAAACCCCGTTGCGCGTGGCAACCATCGTTGTGCCGCCGGAAGACGCCGCGACACTCTTCGAGCAGGAAATGCACCGGGCGGAGGAAAAGAACGCCAGCCTTTTGATCCTGGGTCTTGTGGTGGTGCTCCTGCTTATCTTCTTTCTGCTCGGATGGCTGACAAAGCGCTCATCGCGAAGCAAGCAGCTCGCGCAGCCGAAGGCACTGCCGCGTGTGCCGGTACAGATGCATTGGTATGACGGCACCCAGCTGCCCATCGCCGACTGGGAACGGATCAGCCAGGACGCACCGGCAGAAATGAATGCCGAGGCGGTGCATGTCTACCGGACGTCGGCGGCGCGGGAGTGGCTGGAAGCGCTCAATCAGCAGCTCGGCGAGCATTACCGGATCAACGAGTCCGCCGATTTCCTGCTGCTGTCGAACCTGCAGGATCGGCCTGCCGTGGTGGTGCTGGAAACCTGCCAGCGCATGCTGTCGCGCATCAGCCGCAGCCTCGGTGAGCTTGCCGTTGAACAGGGCATGGGCAAGTACGTGGTGATGGTGTTCGCGGACACTGAGGATTACTACGCCTATGTGTCGCACTACTACCCCGAAGACGGCGAGTACGCGATGTCTTCGGGCATGTTCATCAAGGCCGGGTATGGTCACTTCGTGATGCCACTGGAAATCCTCGATGCGATGGAACCGGTGATCGCACACGAACTCACGCATTGCCTGCTGCAGCATCTGCCGATTCCGGCCTGGTTGAACGAGGGCTTGGCGGTGAATACCGAACACACCCTGTTTCCGCAGTTGGCCGCACCCAGCGCGCAGATGTACTTCCCACATGAGATTGCCGCCCAGCATGCGGCTTATTGGAATGAGGAAAGCATCCAGACGTTCTGGTCAGGCAAGTCATTCCTGGCGATGGACGATGGCAACCGACTCTCCTACGATCTGGCCAAGAAGATCACCTCGCTGGCAGCGGGGGATGAGCGTGCGTTCCGCGCATTCGTGGCAGCGGCACAGATGAGCGACGGTGGCCTGTCTGCGGAACAGAACCTTGGCTTTCCCCTCCACAACCTGCTTGAAGCGGTGCTCGGTGAAGGTGAGTGGACGCCGCGACCGGATGCCTGGATGCAGGGCACAGAGCGCGGTCAGTTCTGAGTTCAGCAGGACGCCGAATGCCTGCGATGATCGAGGCAACGTTGTCGCCGCCAGTCTCACTTGAGGTAACCGAATCATGATGGATGCCAACGGAGCGGAGCGATGAGTCGTTACCCCTGGTCGGTGATCGTCCGCGCGCTTGTGTTCTTCCTGCCGCTGCTGGTGTTGTATCTGTTCTCGCGTTGGTCAGCGCTGCAAGCGGCCGGCCAGGCACATCGCGGGGATGGTGCGTTGGGCATCGCGGTACTGCTCGGTGCGATGACACTGCTGATGTTGCTGGGCTTCTGTGTTGATTTCGTTGTGCAGCTTGCACGACGACGGACATTCAACTGGCTGATGGATGGTTTGCTGATTGCCTTGTTGATGACGCCATTCGGGTGGTTTGCCTGCAACTGGTTCGGCGGCAGGGACTACGGGGTTTGCCAGATACCGATGGCGCTGTTTGGAAGAGTGCTTGAAGGACTGGGCCTGTGATCTGAAGTGACGGGCGGCGCCGCTGTCCCGCAGGCCGCTCCCACGGCCAGGACTCACAGAGGTTTCACCAGAACGGAGGCAGGCTGACGCCGAATCGGACGTCGGGTGTGCCCGTACCGTATCAACAGGATCAAGCCAGTTGCACTTGAGCGGAGGGATGCATACGTGAAAATGTTGCTTATGGGTCTGGTAGCGGCCTCGTTGGTCGGCTGCGCCACGCAGCCGTCAGACGGGGCGGTCACCGAACGTCGGGTCAGTTACAGCTGCGAAGGCGGGCCGGATCTGACCGTTGTCTATGCCGGGAATGTGGCGCGGGTCGTGCAGCCCGATGGCAGCACGGTGGAGCTGCCTGAGCAGGTCACCGGTTCTGGCTTTGCCTATGGAACACCGATGCACAGCTTGCGCGGCAAGGGTAGCGAGCTGACCTATACGGTCGGTCGAATGGTGCCGCGGCAATGCCGCGAGAAGTAAGGGGCCGGGGCCAGAGTGGGTTTTGCGCTCTGGCTCTTTTTCTGCAGAAACAGGTTGAGCAGGTCCGCGGGTAACAACGGGAGGCGCAGAGTCGGTAAGGGCGTCGTCGGCTTGCCCCGCTGCTGCAAGGACGTGGTCGGATTGCCCGGCTTTCACACGCTGATGCTGCTTCTTAACAGCGCCGCGCGCATTGTGCTGGTGACGCATCCACGATGAAGGGAGTCGGCCATGAAGCGCAATCGCATTCTTTCCAAACGCGGAATCATCATCATCGGCGCGTTGGTGATCGCGCTGGCGTTGATCGTCAGCTTTGCGCCTTGGTGATGACCGAAGCCGATCTGTCCTGACCATGGAAACCCGGGTGTGCTCGCGGCCACCCGGGCTGCCGATCCGCCGTTGAGCGCGCTCAGGCCTGCGCCAGCTTGCGCAGACGTTTGCGTTCCTTGCGCCGGCCACGCCAACTGCGCCAGTGCTGCTGCAGGCACGAGAAGATCACGTACAGCGCCGGCGTGCTCAACAAGGTCAGGCTTTGCGAGATCAGCAGGCCGCCGATCATCGCGATGCCGAGCGGGCGGCGCAGCTCCGAACCTTCGCCCAGGCCGATGGCCAGCGGCAGTGCCGCGAGAATGGCCACCATCGTGGTCATCATGATCGGACGGAAACGTACGATGCAGGCCTCGCGTACAGCATCCGCCGGCGACTTGCCATGTTCGCGCTGCGCCACCAGCGCGAAGTCGATCATCATGATCGCGTTCTTCTTGACGATGCCGATCAGCAATACCAGCGCAATCATCGAGATCACCGATAGATCGGTGTTGGTCATCCACAACGCCAGCAATGCACCCATGCCCGCCGCTGGCAGTGTCGACAGGATGGTGACCGGGTGCACCAGGTTTTCGTACAGCATGCCCAGCACGATGTAGACCGTGGCGATGGCGGCGATGACCAGCATCAGCATCGCGCTCGGGTCCATGGCACGGCCGAAACCACCACGCTCGGCCTGGCGGATGTCACCGGGCATGCGCAGGCCGTTGATCGCCGCCTGCACGATGGCATCGCCTTCTCCGCTGCTGACGCCCGGCGCCAGGTTGTAGCTCAGGTCCATCACCGTGTACTGGTTCTGGTGCGTCACCTGTGACGGTGCCAGCCCCGGTTCCTGATGCGCGATGGCGGTGAGCGGAATCATCTGCCCGCTGCTGGAGCGCACGTACAGGTCTTCGATGGCGGCCGGGCTGGCGGTCTGCCCGGGCAATGCATTGACCACAACGCCATACTGGTTGAGGTCGGCGTAGATGGTGGAGATCTGGCGTTGGCCGAAGGCGCCGTACAGCGCACCGTCGATGGCGCCGATGCTGACGCCCAGGCGCGAGGCCTTGTCGCGGTCGATGACGATCTTCTGCATCAGGCCGCCCTTGTCCACGTCCGAGCCCACGTCACGCAGCTTGGGATTCTGCTTGAGCACTTCCACCAGTCTGGGCAGCCATTCGGCCAGTTGCCCGGCATCGTTGCCCTGCAGGGTCACGCGGTTCTGCGCGCCCTGCGAGCCACCACCGCCGCCATCGGAGGGCAGATCCTGGATGGCACGCAGGCGGACATCCAGATCCGGGAACTGCGCGGCTTTGGCACTGAGGCGGGTGACAACGACATTGGTCGGCTCCTTGCGGCCTTCCTGCTGCGTGCGCAACTCGATGTTGAACTGCGCGCTGCTGCCCTGGCGGCTGGAACCCAGGCGCGAGCCAACCATCTTCACCGCCGGGTCGGCCAGGAACATGTCACTGAGGCGACGCTGGCGCTCGCTCATTTCCTGGAACGACACCGTCGCGCTGGAACTGGCGCGTCCCCACACCAGGCCGGTGTCCTGTTCGGGGAAGGAACCCTTGCTCACCGAACCGGCCAGATAGAAGGTAGCGACGATCAACAGCAACGGTGTCAGTGACAGGATCAGGCAATGGCGCAGCGAGAAATCCAGTGCCACCGTATAGAACCGCAGCATGCCGGCATGCATCCGATCCAGCAGTGGGCCAATGGGCGAAGGCTTCACCTGCACCGAATGCGGTTGCAGGAAGCGTGCGCACAGCGCGGGCGTCAGCGTCAGCGAGACGATCGCCGAGACCACGATCGCCGCCACCAGGGTCAGGGTGAACTCTCGGAAGAACGCACCGATCATGCCCTGCGCGAAAATGATCGGCAGGAACACCGCGATCAACGAGGCGGTGATCGAGACGATGGTGAAGCCGATCTCGCGCGCACCGGCCATGGCTGCCTGTTTGCGTGGCACGCCCTCGTCGAGGTGCCGCATGATGTTCTCGATCACCACGATGGCATCGTCAACGACAAAACCAATCGCCACCACCAGCGCCAGCAGGGTGAGGTTGTTGAGGGTGAAGCCCAGCATGGTCATCACCACGGCGGCACCGGCCAGCGACAGCGGTACCGTCACTGCGGCGATCAAGGTCGGTGCCAGGCGGCGCAGGAACAGCGCCATGGTCAGGATCACCATCGCCAGGCTGATCATCAACGTGATCTGTACCTCGGCCAGCGAGGCGCGGATGGTCGGGGTGCGGTCGAAGTAGGGCGTCAGCGTGGTGCCGGCGTCCAGGTAATTGGACAACGCGGGGACGGCGTCCTTCACGCGGTCCACGGTGGCCACCAGGTTGGCGCCGCTGCGCAGGTACACATACATCAGCACGCCGCGCTTGCCGTTGAACCAGGCCGCTTGATAGGCGTCCTGCTGGCCGTCATAGACGGTGGCGATGTCCTTCAGCCGCACCACCGCACCGTCATGGGTGGAGATGGCGACGTTGGCGAAATCCGGCGCCTTGCGGATCTGGTCGTTGAGCACGATGGCGGTCTGGCTGCTGCCGTCGCTCAGAAAGCCCAGTGGCGAGGCCACGTTGGCCGCACGCATCGCATTGCGCAGGTCATCCGGGCTCAGCCCTAGCGCGTTCATCGCACGCAGGTTGAGGTCGATACGCACCGCCGGTGTGGACGCACCGGCGATATCCACCTGGGATACGCCGGGCAGCTGACGCAGCCGCTGTGCCAGCAGCGAGTCCGCCATGTTGTACAGCTCGGCCACCGACTGGGTGTCGGATGTCAGCGCCAGCGCGATCACCGGATCGTCGTTGGGGTTGGCTTTCTGGTAAGTCGGTGTACCGATGCCTGCCGGCAGGTCGGCCATGGCGGCGTTGATCGCGGCCTGCACGTCCTGCGCTGCCGAGTCGATGTCGCGGCTGGTGTTGAACATCAAGAACACCATGCTGCGGCCGTCGCTGCTGCTCGAACGCATGGTGTCGATGCCCGGCACCTGGCCAAGATGGCGTTCCAGTGGCGCGGTCACCGTTGCGGCCATGGTGTTGGCGTCGGCGCCGATGTTCGACGCCTGCACGAAGATCACCGGGATGGTCAGGTTGGGCAGGGCGGCAACGCCCAGCCGCAGGTAGCAGACCAGTCCGGCGAAGAACAGGCCGATGGCCAGCAGGCCGATGCCGATGGGGCGTTTGATGAAAGGCGCGGAGATATTCATGCCGGTGCGTTACCGGGCCGTCTGCAGGCGTGCGGCCGCGCGTTGTTCACGACGCTTGGCGGCCCATTCGGACAGGCGCTCGAAATACAGGTAGATCACCGGCGTGGTGTACAGCGTGACCAGCTGCGACAGCAGCAGGCCGCCGACGATGGCCACGCCCAGTGGCCGCCGCAGTTCCGAGCCGATGCCGGTGCCCAGCGCCAGTGGCAGCGCGCCGAGCATGGCCGCTGCCGTGGTCATCATGATCGGGCGGAAGCGCAGCAGGCAGGCACGGCGGATGGCGTCGTAGGCGTTGGCACCGGAACGCTGCGCGTCGAGTGCGAAGTCGATCATCATGATCGCGTTCTTCTTGACGATGCCGATCAGCAGGATGATGCCGACAATGCCGTCCACCGACAGGCTCATGCCGCACAGGTACAGTGCCAGCAGCGCGCCGACACCGGCCGGCGGCAAGGTGGAGATGATGGTCAACGGGTGGATGTAGCTTTCGTACAGCACACCCAGCACGATGTAGATCACCGCGATGGCGGCCAGCAGCAACAGCACCACGTCGGTCTGGCTGCTGGAGAACTCCGCGGCGGTACCGACGAACTGCGCCTGCATCTGCTGCGGCAGTTCCAGTTTGGCGACGGCAGCGTTGATCGCATCCACGCCTTCGGACAACGAATAGCCCGGTGCCAGATTGAACGAGATGGTGGCCGACGGCAGTTGCTGCTGGTGGCTGACGATCAACGGCGCGGTGCCCGGGATGGCGGTGGCGATGGCCGACAACGGAATGCTGCCGCCGGCGCCCAGCGCGATGCCGGTGTTGCTGTTGCCGATGCCGGTGGCGGTGGATGAGTTGCTCGATGTCACCTGGCCCAGCGAGGTGGCGTTGCTGCCGGTCAGCGTGCCGCTGCCGTTGCTGCCAATGGCCAGCTGGTTCATCAGCGCATCGCTGTTGCGGAACTCCGGCGCCACTTCCAGCACCACGCGGTACTGGTTGAGCTGGGTGAAGATGGTGGAGATCTGGCGCTGGCCGTACGCGTCGTACAGCGTGTCGTCGATGGTCTGCATCGGCACGCCGTAGCGGGCCGCCTTGTCGCGATCCACTTCCACATGCAGGGCGCGGCCGTGATTGGCCAGGTTGTTGTCGACGTCGGCCAGTTCCGGCAGATGGCGCAGTGCCTCGGTGACGCGCTCGGTCTGCGCGGCCAGCTCTTTGCTGTCCATGTCCGACAACGAGAACTGGTAGGCGGTGGCGGCCACGCGCGTATCCAGGGTCACGTCCTGCACCGGCTTGAGATACAGCGCCACGCCCGGGATATGCGCGGCGGCGGCCTGCAGGCGCGGCAGCAGCACATCCAGTCCGTCACGATCGCCACGGTCCTTGAGCACGATGCTCAGCTGGCCCTGGTTGAGCGTGGGGTTCATGGTGCCGGCGCCGATGTAGGCGGCCACGCCGCTCACCGCTTCGTCCTTCTGCAATGCCGCTGCCACCGCCTGGGTGCGCTGCTGCATCTGGTCGAAGGCCACATTCTGGTCGGCCAGCACCACGCCGGTGATCATGCCGGTGTCCTGGTCGGGCAGCAGGCCCTTGGGGATTACCATGTACAGCAGCACCGTCAGCGCGACCGAGGCCAGCGCGATGCCCAGCGTCAGCGGCTGGTGGCGCAGCACCCAGTCCAGGCTGCGCTCGTAGGCGTGCACCAGCCGCGACCAGGCGGTGACCTTGCCTTCGGCGGCCGCACGCTCGTGTGCGTCGTCACCTTCGGGCAGCGCATCCGGCTTGAGCAGGTAGGCGCACATCATCGGTGTCAGCGTCAGTGAGATCAGCATCGAGATCGACACCGCGATCGTCAGCACCCACGCAAATTCATGGAACAGGCGCCCGGTGACGCCGGGCATCAGGATCAACGGTAGGAACACCGCCACCAGCGACACGGTCAGCGACAGCACGGTGAAGCCGATTTCCTTGGAGCCAACCTCCGCCGCCTCCTGGCCGTCCTTGCCTTGTTCGATGTAACGCACGATGTTTTCGATCATCACGATCGCATCGTCGACCACGAAGCCGGTGGCCACGGTCAGTGCCATCAGCGACAGGTTGTCCAGCGACATGCCGGCAAATGCCATCACGCCGAACGTGCCCATCAACGAAAGCGGTACCGCCACCGAGGGAATCACCGTGGCCCACAGGCGGCGCAGGAACACGAAGATCACCGCCACCACCAGGCAGATGGTGAGGATGAGGGTGAACTGCACGTCATGCACCGAGGCGCGGATGGTGACGGTACGGTCGGAGAACACGTCCAGCTTCACGTCGGCGGGCAGCATGGCCTGCAGGCTGGGCAGGATCTGGCGGATGTTCTCCACCGTCTTGACGATGTTGGCGCCGGGCTGACGGCGCACTTCCAGCAGCACCGCCGGCTTGCCGTCGGCCCACGCGGCGATCTGGTCGTTCTCCACGCCATCGACCACCTTGGCCACGTCGCGCAGATGCACCGGCGCGCCGTTCTGGTAGCGGATGATGATGTCGTTGTAGTCGGCCGCGTCGCTGAGCTGGTCGTTGGTGGACAGCGTGTAGCTCTGCGTCTTGCCGTTGAGCGAGCCCTTGGGCGCATTGACGTTGGCCTGCGTCAGCGCGCTGCGCAGGTCCTCCATGGTCATGCCCATGTTGGCCAACTGCGCCGGGTTGGCCTGGATGCGCACCGCAGGGCGCACGTTGCCGGCAATGGACACCAGGCCCACGCCGTCGACCTGCGACATGCGCTGGGCCAGCACCGAATCGGCCAGGTCGTTGACCTCGCGCAGCGGTCGCGTGTCGGAGGCGAGCTTGAGGGTGAGGATCGGCGCGTCGGCCGGGTTTACCCGGTTGTAGACCGGTTGGTAGGGCAGCGAGCTGGGCAGGGTGGCCTGGCGGATCGCGGCCTGCACATCCTGCGCGGCGGTGTTGATGTCCCGTTCCATCGAGAACTGCAGCACGATGCTGGACAGACCGGCCGAGGAGTCGGAGGTCATCATGTCCAGGCCGGAAATCTGGCCCAGCTGCCGCTCCAGCGGCGTGGTCACCAGCGACGCCATGGTCTGCGCGCTGGCACCGGGGTACTGCGTGGTCACCACCAGGCTGGGGGCTTCGATCTCGGGCAATGCGGCTACCGGCAGGCGTTGGTAGCCGAGGATGCCCAGCAGCATCAGGCCGACCATCAACAACGAAGTAGCGATCGGACGGCGGATGAAAATAGTCGAGAAGCCCACGGGCGATTCCTGGTGCGGGGGAAGAGGGCGGGGTGGCGTGCGGCGCGTCAGCGCGGCGGGCCACTCCGTCCACCACGGCCCTTCTGGCTGGCCGCCTTGAGCTGATCTTCAGTGGGTTCCGGCGGCGCCTGGCCCGGTGCCAGCTGGGTGACCTTGCTGCCTTCCTTGAGCCGGAACTGGCCTTCGGTGACCACCTTGTCGCCCGCCTGCAGGCCCTTGCTGATGACCACGTGGCTGTCGTCGACCTGACCGCCCTGCACCACATCGCGCAGGGTGACCGTGCTGTCGGGTTTGATCAGGTAGACGAAATCACTGGAGCTGCTGCGTTGCACGGCTTCGGCCGGCACTACCACCGCGTCGGGCAGCTCGTTGAGCTGCATGCGCACGTTGACGAACTGGCCCGGCCACAACGCGCTTTGGGCATTGGGGAACTCGGCGCGCAGGCGGAAGGTGCCGCTGTTGCTGCTGATCTGGTTGTCCACCACCTGCAGCTTGCCGTCGGCATTGACCACCGCACCGCCTTCACGGTCGAGCGTGGAGGTCTGCAGCGGGCCTTCCTGCTGCGCGGTGCGCACGGCATCGAGCTGCTGCTCGGGCAGGTTGAACATCACATAGACCGGCTGCAGCTGGGTCACGGTGACGATCTGGGTGCCGGCACTGACCACGTTGCCCGGGTCCACCGCGCGGATGCCGGTGACGCCGCTGATCGGCGAGAGGATGCGGGTGTAGTCCAGCTGCACCTTGGCCTGGTCGGCCGAGGCCTGCGAGGCAGCCACGGCGGCCTGGTACTGCGCCACCTGGTTGCGCAACGTGGTCAGGTCGGTCTGGGCGACGAACTGGCGGTACTCCGGTGAATTGGAGCGCTCGAAGTTGGACTGCGCGGTTGCCAGCAGGGCCTGGTTCTGGCGCTTGCTGGCGACAGCCTGATCGTACTGGGCCTGGAAGGTGCGTGGATCAATCTGCGCCAGCAAGTCGCCTTTCTTGACCGGCTGGCCTTCGCGGAAATTCACGCTCAGCAGCTCTCCGCCCACCTGCGGGCTCACCGCCACGGTGTTGTAGGCGGCCACGGTGCCCTGGGCGGTCACGTAGACCGGCACGTTCTTGCGCTCGGCGGTGACCACGGTGACCGGCACCGGGGCGCTGTCCCGGCCGTCGCCACTGCCCTGTCCCATGCCTGCTTCCGCGGCCGGTGCCTTCTGCTTGCCGCCGCCCATCACCCGGTAGCCGATACCGACCACGAGCAGCACTGCGATGACCAGCAGCACAATCTTCCAGAAACGCGACATGCGAAAACTCCTGAGGAACCGGTAGGGGAAGTGGAACGGCGAAGCTACAGAGGATACCGCTGGGGTGTGCCGGACTGGTTCGTGACCGATGGGCCACGCGTTCAGACCGCGATAAGTGATGAACGTTCCACGGCGGGATTGGTTGACGTGGGTTTAGTGGGGTTCGGGAGAGGGGAAAGGTGCCCGTGGTGCCGAGCCATGCTCGGCAGAGGCGTTGCCGGCAATGCTCCAGCGGAGCATGGCTTTGCTCTACCGCCAGCAGTCGCAGGCATCCCCCTGACATCCGCTCCGCTCCCAACTGGCCTACAGTCAACGCATCACCCCGTCCCAAGGAGAGTTGCCGATGGCCCGCAAGACCGTGTTGTTGTCCGCGCTGTTATGCGCGCTGTCACCGTTGGTTGCCCACGCAGACGTAGCGCAGCGCCCGGAAGTGGCCGCTGCCGCCAAGCGCCTGCAACAGCAGGTGGTGGACTGGCGCCGTGACTTCCATGCGCACCCGGAGCTGTCCAACCGCGAGGAGCGCACCGCCGCCAAGGTCGCCGAGCGACTGCGCGCGATGGGCCTGCAGCCGCAGACCGGCGTGGCCGTGCATGGCGTCGTGGCGATCATCAAGGGCGGCTTGCCCGGCCCGAAGATCGCCCTGCGCGCGGACATGGACGCGCTGCCGGTCACCGAACAAACGGGGCTGCCGTTCGCCTCCAAGGTCAAGGCCGAGTATCGCGGCGAGCAGGTGGGGGTGATGCATGCCTGCGGTCACGACGCCCACACCGCCACCCTGCTGGGCGTGGCCGATGCGCTGGTGGCGATGCGCGACACGCTGCCCGGCGAAGTCATGCTGATCTTCCAGCCGGCCGAGGAAGGCGCGCCGCCGCCGGAGCAGGGCGGCGCCGACCTGATGCTCAAGGAAGGCCTGTTCAAGGACTTCAAGCCCGAGGCGGTGTTCGGCCTGCATGTGTTCTCCAGCGTCCAGGCCGGGCAGATCGCAGTGCGCGGTGGCCCGCTGATGGCGGCCTCGGATCGTTTCTCGATCACCGTCAATGGCCGCCAGACCCATGGCTCGGCACCGTGGAACGGCATCGATCCGATTGTCGCGGCGTCGGACCTGATCGGCACCGCGCAGACCATCGTCAGCCGCCGCACCAACCTGTCCAAGCAGCCGGCTGTGGTCACCTTCGGCGCGATCAAGGGTGGCATCCGTTACAACATCATTCCCGACTCGGTGGAGATGGTCGGCACCATCCGCACCTTCGATCCGGACATGCGCCAGCAGATCTTCGCCGACCTGCGCAACGTTGCCGAACACACCGCCGCCGCGCACGGTGCCACCGCCACCACGGACATCTATGAGAAGGATGGCAACCCGGCCACGGTCAACAACCCGGCGCTGACCGCACGCATGCTGCCCAGCCTGCAGGCAGTGGTGGGCAGCAGCAACGTCTATGAGCCGCCGCTGCAGATGGGTTCGGAGGATTTCTCGTTGTATGCGTTGCAGGTGCCGTCGATGTTCTTCTTCGTCGGTTCCACCTCGGAGGGCATCGATCCGGCTACCGCGCCGAGCAACCACTCGCCCAAATTCCTGCTCGATGAAAAGGCGCTGGACGTGGGCCTGCGCGCGCTGTTGCAGGTGTCGTTGGATTACCTGCACGGCGGCACTCAGCAATAACGTCAACGCCGAGTCATGCTCGGCACAAGCGCTGTCGACGACGCCACAGTACGTACGGCTGCGCTCTGCAGCAACAAAAAACCCGGCAATCATGCCGGGTTTTCTGTTTGCAGCGTTCCGGCGTTTTAGGCCTTCATGCTGCCGGTGTCGATGTAGCGCTGGTGCCAGGACAAGGCTTCCGGCAACAGGTGCGGCGTGTGCTTGCCATAGCTGTCGCGGCATGCGCGGTCGAAGTAGTCGTTGAGCTGGTCGCGGAAATCCGGGTGCGCGCAGTTGTCGATCACGACGCGTGCGCGGGCACGCGGCGGCAGGCCGCGTAGATCGGCTAGGCCCTGCTCGGTGACGATGATCGCCACGTCGTGTTCGGTGTGATCCACGTGGCTGACCATCGGCACGATCGAGGAGATGGCGCCGTTCTTGGCGGTGGACGGGCTCAGGAAGGTGGACAGGAAACCGTTGCGGGTGAAGTCACCCGAACCGCCGATGCCGTTCATGATGCGGCTGCCCATCACGTGCGTGGAATTGACGTTGCCGTAGAGGTCCACTTCCAGCATGCCGTTCATGCCGATGCAGCCCAGGCGACGCACCAGCTCCGGATGATTGGAGATCTCCTGGGTGCGCATGATGATGCGCTCGCGGTAGAACGCGATGTCGCGCTTGAACGTCTCGTTGGCCTCCGGGCTCAGCGCGAAACCGGTGCACGAGGCGTACTCCAGCACGCCGGACTTGAGCAGATCCAGCATGCCGTCCTGGATCACTTCGGTGAAGGAGGTCAGCCCGCGCAGGCCGCTTTCGGCCAGACCGGCAAGCACCGCATTTGGAATGTTGCCCACGCCCGACTGCAGCGGCAGCAGGTTCGGCGGCAGGCGGCCCTTGCCGATTTCATGCTTGAAGAACTCGATCAGATGGCCGGCGATGAGCTTGCTTTCATCGTCGATCGGCTTGAACGGGCTGTTGCGGTCCGGGCCATTGGTGCGCACCACCGCAACGATCTTGTCCGGATCGACGTTGAGCGTGGTCTGGCCAATGCGGTCGTTGGCATGGATCAGCGGGATCGGCTTGCGGTGCGGCGGCAAGGCGGTGCCGTAGTAGATGTCGTGCATGCCCTCGATGCCTTCGGGCTGCCACTCATTGACCTCGATGATCACCTTCTTGGCAAGGTCGAGCCAGGTCTTGTTGTTGCCCACCGACGTGGACGGCACCAGCGCGCCATCTTCGCGGATGGCCGACACCTCGATCACCGCGGTGTCGATGTCGCCGTAAAAACCGAACCAGACGTGCTGCGCGACGTGGGAAAGGTGGATGTCGATGTAATCCAGCTTGCCTTCGTTGATGCGCTTGCGTGCATCCGGGTCACTCTGGAACGGCATGCGCATCGCGATGCCGTCGGCCTTGGCCAACGCGCCATCCAGCTCCGGTGCGGTGGAGGCACCGGTCAGCAACTTGATCTGGAATGGCAAGCCCTGTTCATGCACCTGCTCGATGCGCTGCGCCAGCGCCAGCGGCACCGCCTTGGGATAGCCGGAACCGGTGAAACCGCTCATGGCGACGGTTTCGCCCGGCTGGATGAAAGCTGCCGCTTGTTCGGCGGAAACGATGCGGTCGCGCAGGCGCGGGTCCAGGATGCGTTCGACAGACATGACGACCAGGAATTCTTGTGGGGATGGCCGATTATCGCGGATCACCGTGAACACGGGTGTTCTACCTTGGTGGGATGGTCTTTGCTGATCAGGGGCTCTTGTACCGGCAAGTACTGTTTTGCACTGCAGCGTGCAAGTTGTTCGCGCACCCCGCAGGATCGCCCTGCATCCCGACGTGGGGGAGGGAGCAAAGCCCGCTGACAGTTCGCTGTCAGCGGGCTTTTTTAATGCCCGTTCGCCGGACATGGCGACCGCGGCCATGGCCAGATGCCAGAATCGGCAGCATGAATCTGCCCGCCCCCGCCTTTCCTGAATCTGTCGCGCCGGTCGTCGACCGGGCCATTGCCCGCCTCAAGTTGGCCGTGCCGGACCCGGCACACTGGCCGCAGACCCCCGATTTCGAGGCAGGCCTGCGTCAGCTGGCCGTGACCAGCGATTTCGCCATCGACACCCTGTGCCGGCAGCCGGAGCTGCTGGCATTGCTGGGCCAGCCGGACCCGGCTCCGGTAACTGCGCCTGAGCTCGACCCGCTGCAGCCCAGCGCCTGGCCGACCCAACTGCGCCGCTATCGCGCGGCGGCCTCCACCCGGCTGATCTGGCGCGACCTCAGTGGCGCCGACGACGTCGATGCGACCCTGGCCGGGGCCACGGCGCTGGCCGAGGACTGCCTGCAGCTGGCGTTGGTCGCGCTGGAGCAGGAATTCGCCAGTCGCCACGGCGTGGTGCGTGATGCCGAAGGCGAAGCCCAGCGGCTGGTGGTGTTTGGACTGGGCAAGCTGGGCGGCGGCGAGCTGAACTTCTCCTCCGACATCGACCTGGTCTACGCCTACCCGAACGGTGGCGGCTTTCAACAACCGGATGGCTGGTCCTCCGACGGCGCCCGCCCGTTGGCCGCGGAGGAGTACTTCGCCCGGCTCGGCCAGCGCCTGGCGCGGCTGCTCGATGAAACCACCGCCGAAGGCTTCTGCCACCGCGTCGATCTGCGCCTGCGCCCGTTCGGTACGGCCGGGCGGGTGGCGCTGTCCTTCGCCGGCATGGACCAGTACTTCCAGCGCGAGGGCCGCGACTGGGAGCGCTATGCGTGGATCAAGGCGCGCGCCGTGGCGGGCGACATCACCGCCGGTGAAGCGTGGCTGGAGACCTTGCGGCCGTTCGTCTACCGCCGCTACCTGGATTTCACCGCGCTGGACGGCCTGCGCGAGATGAAGGCGGCCATCACTGCCGAGGTCGCCCGCAAGGACCGGCTGGACGACATCAAGCGTGGCCCCGGTGGTATCCGCGAGATCGAATTCCTTGCACAGGCCTTGCAGCTGATCCGCGGCGGCCGCGAGGCTGCGCTGCGCGAACGCCGCCTGCTGCCGGCGCTGCGCGCGCTGGTCGAGGCCGGGCAGATGGCTGCCACCGATGGTGATGACCTGACCACCGCCTATCGTTTCCTGCGCCGGGTGGAAAACCGCCTGCAGATGCTGCGTGACGCGCAGACCCACTGCCTGCCGACCGATCCGCTGGATCGCGCACGCATCGCACTGGGCCTGGGCTACACCGACTGGGATGCGCTGCTGCATGCCCTCGATGAGCAGCGCCACCGCGTGAGCACTGAATTCGGTGCGCTGCTGGCGCCCCGGCAGGGCCAGGCCGCCCCCGACGCGTTGGCCAGTTACTGGCGCGGGCTGCCAGCCAGCGGCAATGCCGAGGTGCTGGCCGAGGCCGGGTTCGCCGACGCCAACGGTGCCGACCAGGCGCTGCGGGAGTTTGCCCAGTCGCTGGGCGTGAAGTCGCTGTCGGACAACGCCCGTGCGCGGCTGGACCGGGTGCTGCCGGCCCTGCTGCTGGCCGCCACCCGCTCACCGCAACCGGACGCGGCGCTGCGCCGGGTGCTGGGGCTGCTGCAGGCGATCCTGCGCCGCACCAGCTACCTTGCCCTGCTCGACGAACAACCCAGCGCGCTTACCCGTCTGGTCAACGTGCTGGCGCGCAGTGCGCTGTTGTCCGAACGGCTGGTCGCGTTCCCGTTGCTGCTGGACGAGCTGCTGGACACGCGTGTGGCCGGGCCCATGCCTGAAGCGCAGGAAATGCACGACGCCTGTGCCACCGCGCTGGCCATCGATGATCCGGAAGTGGCGCTGCGCGCGCTCAACGAAGTGCGTCTGGCGCTGAGTTTCCGCATGGCGTTGGCCTTCCACGACGGTCGCCAACGTGCGGTGGACTGCACCCAGCAACTTGCCCAGCTCGCCGACGCGGTGGTGGTGACCGTGCTTGAAATGGCGCGTGCGGACATGGTCCGCGCGCATGGCGAAGTCGCTGGGGGACGTTTTGCAATCATCGGCTACGGCAGCCTGGGCGGATTGGAACTGGGCTTCGGTTCCGACCTGGATCTGGTGTTCCTGTACGCACATCCGCCCGAAGCCGAGGCCAGCGATGGCCCGCGGCCGCTGGAAAGCGGCCGCTGGTTCGCGCGCCTGGCGCAGAAGGTGATGGCATTGCTGGCGGCGGTCACTGCTGCCGGTCGCCTGTACGACATCGACGTGCGCCTGCGCCCGGATGGCGGCAAGGGCGCGCTGGTGTCGTCGCTGGCCAGTTACACCGAATACCAGCGTGAGCGCGCCTGGACCTGGGAACACCAGGCGCTGGTGCGCGCACGCGGCGTGGCCGGTGATCCGTCGTTGCTGGCCGATTTCGAGCAGGTACGCACCGCCACCCTGGGCCGCGAACGCGATCACGACACGCTGTTTGGCGACGTATTGAAGATGCGTGCCCGCATGCGCGCCGAGCTGGACCGCAGCGATGCGGCGCGGCTGGATCTCAAGCAGGGTGCCGGTGGTCTGGTTGACCTGGAGTTCGTGCTGCAGACCGGTGTGCTGGCTGGCGCCTCGCGGAACCCGGCACTGTCCGAGCCTCGCGAAACACCGCGGCTGATCGCCGCACTGACAGCCTCGGGTTGGCTGCCCAACGACACCGCGATCGCACTGCACGACGCACATGCCACGCTGCTGGATGCCGGACTGTCCTGCACGTTGGACCGACGCGCGCGCATGGCCGTACCGACGCCGGAGATCGAAGCGGCCTGCGCGGCGATCACCGCGGCGGCCATCGCCAAGGAGTTGCCTTTTGAACCCGGCAAGCATGCCTAGCCGTCAGGGGAGCATCCCGCGCCGCAGGCGGCGCTGAGAAGGGTCAGCGCGCAGGCGCCATCTTCCACAACAGGGCGCGGAACGGTGCCAGCAGGCAGACACCGATGGCCAGCTTCACGGCCAGATCGCCCAGTGCCCAGCTGACCCATGGCAGTGACGAACCGGCGAAGGCGATGGACCAGAAAATCGCGGTGTCCACGGTGGCACTGCAGGTGGTGGCCACCATCGGCGCACGCCACCAGTTGCCAGCGCGCAGCCGGTCGAACACGGTGATGTCGAGCAGCTGCGCGACGATGAACGCCGAGCATGACGCCACCGCGATACGCGGTGTGGCGATCCAGATCGACAGCACCACCGCCACCGCGAAACCGGCCCAGGCCACGCGCCGCGCGGCTTGCGGGCCGAAACGACGGTTGATCAGATTGCTGACCAGGAACGCGATGGGATAACTGAAGGCACCCCAGGTCAGCCAGTCGTTGATCGGATACTGCACCAGCACGTTCGAGCCGAGCACGACGGCACCCATCGCCAGCACGGCGAGCAGCAGCGAGGTGGGGGTAAGCGGTGCGAAGCGAATGGACGGATGCGAAGACATGAATGGCATTGGCAGCACCGCAAGGCGCTACAGAAAAAGAGAGAAAGAAGGGCAGCCAAGCCGGAACCGGCAGGCGCGCAGGGCGAGATTGTACCTGTCCAAGCCCGCTGGGCATGTCAACGCGGGGGAACAGCGCGTTCCGTGAGCACCGTGATGTGGGCGCAATGCCCCCTGATCCGCCCTTTGGATACCTGTATCCGGTACATCTGTGCCTCACCCTTCGGGCGGCTTGGTCATGCAACCCGGCAGTCCTGCCAAGTTGTCGCCGCGCAGGCGGGAGCAGGGAGCAATGAGCTCTCTGCGATCTCAAAGCCCCTCTCCCCTAGCAGCAGAGGGATTGGGGAGAGGGGGGCGTGCGAAGTCTCATGGACAAACCGCAGTGAGGGCTTCCGCCCCGAATCCTCATCAGCCCTGCGGGCACCTTCTCCCCGGGGAAGAAGGGAGCAATCAGCCTCGCGGGTGATCTCACAACGTCGAGGTACGGCTCTCGTCGATTGCCTCGGCCGTCGGCACGAACGTCAGCACCGCGCCGTCCTCGGCGCGCAGCATCCAGCCTGCACCCTGCGGGCTGGGCGTGAAGGCCACGGTCTGGCCCACAACGAAGTTCGCTGCCGGATTGTCCTCACGCTGCGGCCACTGCAGCTGGGCGGTGTTCTCGGCATTGGCCGGATCTTCCAGCGCCACGCTGCGGCCACCTTCGGCGGTATTGCTGATCGACTTCACCTGCATGTCCGGCAGCGGGCCAGCGCTGATCCGGCGCCGCTTGTCGTCCCGGCGCTCGGTCGATGCCTTGGAGGCATCGACGGTCTTGCCCACGCCGGCCGCCGACAGGAACAACGGGCCGGAGACCACCATGGCGACGCTTGCGCTGGTCACCAGTACCGAAATTTCCGAACCATTGAGGTTGCCTTCGCCGGCGTGCGCATCGCGTGGCGCCAGGGACACGCCAAGACAGGCGGTGAGCGCCAGTGCCAGGGCGCCGTGGTGGAGGAACTGTTTCATGGTCTGACTCCTTTCATTGAACAGGGGGTTGCACGCCCGTAGCTGCGACTGCGGGTACCGGCGTTTGATGGGGAATGGACAGCTCACGCTCCAGTGCACCACTGCGATGCAGGAAATCGAATACCGACTCCACCGTCACCACTGAATAGTTGCCGGAAATGCGCTCACTGGCGGGGTGGTCGGTAACGGCCACGTTGTCGGCGAAGAAGCGTGCACCCAGCCGTTTGCCGATGCCGATATGCATGCGGGTAGGCGTGTAACCCTGCTGCTTGAGCCAATCCAGCGCGGCGGTGCGGTTCGCCAGCGCAGTGCCACCGGCCGACTGCACCATCGCAGCGGCAGCGACTTCCAGTATCCATTGGTTGGAGTTCTGGTATTCGGTGCTGCCCGGGTAGGCGAGCATGCTGTAGCGCGGCTCGTGCAGGGCGCGGGCCTGCGTCGCGGCGCCATTGAGCATGGTTTTCAACGCGCCGCGCACCGCCGGGGTGGGAATGCCCACGCGCAGGTCGGTGGTGATCGAGCTTTCACCTACCAGGTTCACCAGGCCCTCGCGGTACAGGTCCGATGCATCGGTCTTGCAGCGGTTGAGCAGGTGCACCACGTCCCAGCCGCCCTGGTCATTGCGGACCAGGAACGCGAGGTGGCTGTGACGCAGGCCGTATCTGCTCAGGTCCTGGCCACCGCGCGCAGCGATGGCCACATCCACGTCGGGCAGGGCATCGAGCGTATCGGCGGTGATGGCGGCCATGTCGAACATTGCTGCAACGGTGGTCGGCGGTGGATACCGCGGCGCACACACCGGTTGCGCGAAGGCGGGCATCGCCAAGGACAGTAGTGCGGTGAGCAGTAGTGTTTTGCGGCGTTTCATCGGCGCGCATCCTTGCATGGAGATGGAAAGGAATCGTTAGGTAGAGGGCTTCGGCCTTTGCTATTGCCCTTGTTCTTGTTCCGCGCCTGGTTCTGTTTCCGCTTCTGTGCCGTCACTTCCATTCATGCGGGAATGACGGTCCGGCAGACAACCAGGGAACGCTCCCTGGCCGCGCTTTGTCCCTACAGCCCCAAGCGCAGCTTGACCTCGGCGGCAATGCGCTCGGTTTCGCGCAGTGGCTCGATGGCCTGCGACGGACCGGCATCCAACACCGCCAGCCCATCAAGCAGTCGACCACGCGCCCGCAGCGCGGCCTGGAAATGCGCCATCCGGGCCTGCGCGCGCTGACCCAGCAACACACCGACCGGCACCCGCGTGGCGCAGGCTTCGGACAACAGGTTCACGGAGTCGGGGGTGCAGATGATGCGGTCCGCCCAACCGAGCAGCCCCGCATAGGGATTGGAGCCGTCACCGCCATCACTCCAGATCACACCCGGCACATCATCAAAGGCACGCAGCAGTGCCTCGGTGACCGGGCGCGGGGTGCGTCGCGAGGTGGTGGCCAGCACACTGCCGCCGTCGGCACGGATGCGCGCGGCCAGTTGTCGCAGCAACACCTGCATGTCCTGCTCCTGCCACGGGGCGTGGTCGGTGGGGCCGCCCACCAGCAGGGCGGTGCGTGGCCCCGGCAGTTGTTCGAAACTGGAGAATGCCGCGCGGCCCAGGGCCAGCCAGTCGTCGCTGACCGGATTCAAGCTGCCCAGCAAGCTGAGCACGTTGTCGCCGCGCAGGCGGTCGTGTTCGGGCACAACCAGCAGGTCCCAGTAACGGGCGCCGATACGCGGGTCGAGGATCTGTACCGTGCGGGTGCCGCGCTGCCCCAGCAACCGCAATGCCCCGGCGGCCTGGCGGCCGCAGCCGATGGCCAGGCCCGGCGGGCTGCCGGCCAACTGCGCGAAAGCCTGGCCAAACCCCTGCGTCGCACCCGGGATCAAGCGCGGCGTCAGCCAGCGCCACGGTGCCCGGGGCTGCAACTGCAGGCGCTGCTGGCCGCCCAGACGCAGCGCAGAAGCCAACGCCACGGCCTGCCGCACATTGCCGGCGCGGCCGTCAGTGATCGTCCAGGGAAGCGTCGATCGTTTCGCGTATGGCATTAATTCGTTTCAAAAAGTCTGGGTGTTGCAACAGTCGCTGGCGCCTACACTGCGCTCTGCACTTTGGCGCCGCCATTGTCCGGGGCTTCCCGAGGGAATGCCACGACCGTAGCCCACTCATCACGGAGTTTCCATGTCCGACATCTTCACCGATGCCGCGCTTGACCAGCTGTTCCGCACCGCCCGTACCCAGAATTCGTTCCAGGATCGCCCGGTCGAGGACAGCCAGTTGCGCGCGTTGTACGACCTGCTGAAGTGGGCCCCGACCTCGGCCAACTCGAGCCCGGCCCGCTTTGTGTTCGTCAAATCGGCTGACGCCAAGCAGAAGCTGGCACCGGCGCTGTCAGAAGGCAATCTGGCCAAGACCCTGGCTGCACCGGTCACGGTGATCGTTGCGTTCGACCAGGATTTCCACGAGAAGCTGCCGTACCTGTTCCCGCATACCGACGCCAAGTCGTGGTTCGACGGTCCGCGCGAAAGCCGCCACGAGGCTGCCTTCCGCAATGGCACCCTGCAGGGCGCCTATCTGATCCTCGCCGCACGCACGCTGGGTCTGGATGCCGGCCCGATGTCGGGTTTCGATGCGGCCAAGGTGGATGAAGCGTTCTTTGCCGGCACCGCCATCAAGTCCAATTTCCTCGTCAATCTGGGCTATGGCGATCCTGCTGGTGTTTTCCCGCGTCTGCCGCGTCTGTCCTTCGACGAAGCCGCGCGCATCGCGTAAGTGCTCCAACCGGCGCCGTCCATCACATTGGCCGAAGCCGGTTCCATTGAAACTGCCTGTGTTTCCCTTCCGAATTCTCAAGGAGAGTCCCATGTCCAATCTGTCCAAGTTGCTGCTCCCGCTGGCGCTGGCCGCCGCCATCACCGCCTGCTCCAAGCCGGCCGACCAGGCTGCTGCCCCGGCCGCCGCTCCGGCTGAAACTGCTGCTCCGGCCGAAGCCGCTGCGGCTGCCCCGGCCGCGCCGGAAGCGGCCGCCATCCAGGTCGCTGCCGGCACCTACAAGCTCGACCCGACCCACACCGACGTGCTGGTGCAGTGGAACCACCTGGGCTTCTCCAACCCGACCGCCCACTTCGGCAACGCTGACGGCACCCTGGTGTACGACGCTGCCGACGTGACCAAGTCGACCGTGGAAGTGACCCTGCCGCTGTCCGGCCTGAACAGCTTCACCGCGAAGTTCGACGAGCACCTGCGCAGCGCCGATTTCTTCGACGCCGCCAAGTTCCCGACCGCCACGTTCAAGAGCACCAAGGTGGAAGCGGCCGGTACCAACAAGCTCACCGTCACCGGTGACCTGACCGTCAAGGGCGTCACCAAGCCGGTTGTGCTGGACGTGACCATCAACGGTGCCGGTGAGCACCCGATGATGAAGGTGCCGTCGGTGGGCTTTGACGCCACCACCACCTTCAAGCGCAGCGAGTTCGGCATTGGCGCCTACGCTCCGAACGTCAGCGATGACGTCAAGGTGCGCATCACCACCGAAGCCACCATCCCGAAGGCAGAAGAAGCCAAGGCCGAGTAATCGCCCTGGCCGGCAACCGCCGGCAACGCCTGTAACAAACAAAGGCCCGCCAGCAAAGGCGGGCCTTTGCGTTGCCGCGCCGGGGGAGGGCGGATCGCCGCATCCCATAAATCCGGCGCTCAACAATGCCCACTTACAATGGCGCCAATGAATACCCCACAAGACTCCAGCCTCGGCCGCGAGGTCGACTACCCGCGCCAGTACGACGCCAGCCTGCTCTTCCCGATTCCCCGTGCCGCCGCGCGCGCCGAGATCGGGCTGTCCGGCGATGCCTTGCCCTTTGAGGGTGAAGACCGCTGGCATGCCTACGAAGTGGGCTGGCTGGATGCGCGCGGCAAGCCCTGCGTGGAAACCGCCACCTTGTGGGTGCCGGGCAGCTCGCCGAACCTGGTCGAGTCCAAGTCGCTCAAGCTGTACCTGAATTCGCTCAACAGCGCCCGCTTCAACCGTGCCGAAGCGGTGCGCGAGCGCATCGCCACTGATCTGTCCGCCTGCGCCGGGGCCGATGTACGGGTCGAGTTCGGCCTGCCAGCGTTTGCCAACGCCCCGGGCGAGACCATCGACCACCTGGACGTGGACATCGACTGCTACGGCCCGCCACGCGAGGCATATCTGACCGCCAATGCCGACGAGGTGGTCAGCGAGACCCTGACCTCGGCGCTGCTCAAGTCCAACTGCCCGGTGACCGGCCAGCCGGACTGGGCCAGCGTCAGCATCCGCTACCACGGCCCGCGTATCGATCGCGAAGGGCTGCTGCGTTATCTGATCAGCTACCGCGACCATGCCGAGTTCCACGAACAATGCGTGGAGCGCATCTTCCTGGAAGTCATGCGCCGCTGTGCTCCGGCCTGGCTGGACGTGGAAGCGCGCTATACCCGCCGTGGTGGTCTGGACATCAACCCGCGCCGTTTCACCCCGGGACATGCCGGCCCGATGGCCGCAATCCGCGACCTGCGTCAATAAACCCAACTGAAGCTGTCTCCGCACGCTGGCTTTACGCCAGCGCGATGAATCCTTAACAGGCGACGTGCAATCGTGGTCGCCAGTCAAGAAGCGGAGTGGCTTGGATGGGTACCGATAAGAAGGCCGATTTTTCCGACGTCAGTTCCACTGTTTCAAGCACCGAGCAGGTCGTGCAGAAGGCGGATTTCTCCGATGTGAGCGCGACGGTGACCAGCACCGAACAGATCGTGGGCGAGCAGCAGTACACGGTGCAGAAAGACGACAACCTTTCCAAGATCGCCAAGCATCTGCTGGGTGATGCGAATGCGTGGAAGAAGATCTTCGACGCCAACCGTGACGTCCTCGACAACCCGGACAAGATCAAACCCGGCCAAGTCCTGAAGATTCCGCCGCGCCAAGGCTGAGGCCCTGCGCCGTTGTGCCGTTAATTCCCAAACCCGTTTCGGAGCAATCCATGAAGAAGACTTCGCTCAGCAGTGCCCTGATGATCGCCGTGGTCGGTACCGTCGCTTTGGTTGGTTGCAAGAAGAAAGAAGCCGAAGTCGTTCCGCCGCCTGCAGCAAGCACGCCGGCACCGGCTCCCATGGTGGAGGCCGCACCGGCCGCCGTCAGCGTCACCTCGGTGACGGTGGGTAATACCGTTGGCGCCGATCAGTCGGTGGCGCCGGTAGCGATCCTGGGTGCCAAGGACAAGATCGTTGTTTCGGTCAAGACCAGCGGCACCGCCAGCAACGTCAATGTGGCTGCCAAGCTGACCTATCAGGATGGCCAGGTGGCCGGTGAGCAGAACGCATCACTCAACACCACCGATGCCGGCACCACCAACATCGAGTTCACCAAACCCAGCGGCTGGCCGGCCGGCAAGTACACCGCCGAGGTTACTGTCGATGGCAAGGCGGCTGGCATGCCGCAGCAGTTCGAGGTGAAGTGAGGCACGGCGTTCGCCGACGACTCTCTCCCGTCGGCAAACGCGTGGGCGCAGCCAATCGGCTGCGCCTTTTTTGTTTCCGGGTGACCTGAAGGCAGAGCCGTGCTTCGCGGGGTTCCTGTGGCGAATCACAGCCCACGAGCAGGGGCCGGGTACGCGCCGCAACGGGTGGGTTCGGCCCCGATTGCGCAGCAACGGGGTCTGTCCTGCGACAGGTACATCGGTTGCAGCTGAGACCAGCGTCCTGCTGCCGCTCGCCGGACAAGGCAGCACAAGGCCTGCGCACGATCACCGGGCGAAGGCAGGATTCATCCCTACGATTGCGTATGGCGTGCTTTTGCCCGACCCGGTTGAAAACGCGACAATGCAAAGGTTTCCCCACGGCGGTCGCCACGTCGGGGGCGGGTGCCTGCCCTCGCAGCGAAGCCCGCACCACGGCACGGTTCCCCCGTCCCATACGCAACGCATCCGTCAGCAAGAGAGTTCCTGCCCCCATGTCGAATACGCCGAAGATCATCTACACGCTCACCGACGAAGCTCCGTTCCTGGCCACCCAGTCGCTGCTGCCGATCATCGATGCCTATACCGCCACTGCCGGTATCAGCGTCGAAACCCGTGACATCTCGCTGTCCGGCCGCATCCTGTCGCAGTTCCCGGATTACCTGGAAGAAGGGCAGAAGATCAGCGACGACCTGGCCGAGCTGGGCGCGCTGGCTACCCAGCCGGAAGCCAACATCATCAAGCTGCCGAACGTCTCCGCGTCGGTGCCGCAGCTGAAAGCTGCGATCAAGGAACTGCAGGACCAGGGCTTCATCCTGCCGAACTACCCGGACGCGCCCACCGACGACGTCTCGCGCGACATCAAGGCGCGCTACGACAAGATCAAGGGCAGCGCGGTGAACCCGGTGCTGCGCGAAGGCAACTCCGACCGCCGCGCACCGCTGTCGGTGAAGAACTACGCTCGCAAGCACCCGCACCGCATGGGCGCGTGGAGCAGCGATTCCAAGTCGCACGTCGCGCACATGGACGGCGGTGATTTCTACGGCAGTGAAAAGTCGGCCACCATCGCCAATGCTGGCAGCCTGAAGATCGAGCTGGTCCAGAACGACGGCAAGACCGTCGTGCTGAAGGAAAAGACCGCCGTGAAGGTCGGTGAGATCGTCGATGCCTCGGTGATGAGCCGCAAGGCGCTGGCCAGCTTCATCGATGCGCAGGTGGCCGATGCCAAGGCGCAGGGCGTGCTGTTCTCGTTGCACTTGAAGGCGACGATGATGAAGGTCTCCGACCCGATCATGTTCGGCGTCGTGGTCGAGGAGTTCTACAAGGACGTGCTGGCCAAGCACGCCGCCGCGCTGAAGGAAGTGGGCTTTGATGCCAACAACGGCATCGGTGACCTGTACGCGCGTCTGCCGCAGCTGCCTGAAGCCACCCAGGAAGCCATCAAGGCCGACATCGCCGCCGAGTACGCCAAGCGTCCGGCCGTGGCCATGGTCAACTCGGACAAGGGCATCACCAACCTGCACGTGCCGTCGGACGTGATCGTCGACGCCTCGATGCCGGCGATGATCCGTGATTCCGGCAAGATGTGGAACGCCGAAGGCAAGCTGCAGGACACCAAGGCCGTCATTCCGGACCGTTGCTACGCCGGCGTTTACCAGGCCGTGATCGACGACTGCAAACTGCACGGTGCGTTCAACCCGTCCACCATGGGTTCGGTGCCGAACGTCGGCCTGATGGCACAGAAGGCCGAGGAATACGGTTCGCACGACAAGACCTTCCAGATCACCGCCGATGGCGTGGTCAAGGTGAGCGACGACGCCGGCAACGTGGTGTTCGAGCACAACGTGGAAGCCGGTGACATCTGGCGCATGTGCCAGACCAAGGATGCGCCGATCCAGGATTGGGTGAAGCTGGCCGTGTCCCGCGCGCGCCTGAGCAGCACCCCGGCCGTGTTCTGGTTGGACGCTGCCCGTGCCCACGATGCGCAGGTGATTGCCAAGGTCGAGGCCTACCTCAAGGACCACGACACCAACGGCCTGGACATCCGCATCCTGTCGCCGGTGGAAGCCACCGCCGTGTCGCTGGAGCGCATCCGCAAGGGCCAGGACACCATCTCGGTGACCGGCAACGTGCTGCGTGACTACCTCACCGACCTGTTCCCGATCCTGGAGCTGGGCACCAGCGCCAAGATGCTGTCGATCGTGCCGCTGATGGCCGGTGGTGGCCTGTTCGAGACCGGCGCCGGTGGTTCGGCTCCGAAGCACGTGCAGCAGTTTGTCGAAGAGGATTACCTGCGTTGGGATTCGCTGGGTGAGTTCCTGGCCCTGGCCGCGTCGCTGGAGCACCTGGGCCAGCGTTACGACAACAAGGCCGCTGCGGTGCTGGCCAACGCGCTGGACGAAGCCAATGGCAAGTTCCTGGACAACGACCGCTCGCCGGGCCGCAAGCTCGGCACCATCGACAACCGCGGCAGCCACTTCTACCTGGCCATGTACTGGGCGCAGGCGCTGGCCGAACAGAACGACGATGCCGCACTGAAGGCCAGGTTCGCACCGCTGGCCGAAGCGCTGACCAGCAACGAACAGAAGATCGTCGACGAGCTGGTCGCCGTGCAGGGCAAGGCCGTGGACATCGGCGGTTACTACCGCCCGGATGTGGCCAAGGCCAGCAATGCGATGCGTCCGAGTGCCACGCTCAACGCGGCCATTGCCAGCCTGAAGGGCTGATCGCGACAACCTGCCAGGCAGGCTTGCAGCAACAATGAAACCTGCGCCTTCATCGGCGCAGGTTTTTTTATGGAAAGAACGGCGAGAAATTTTCTGGCGGCGTTTGCAGTGGCGGCCAAGCGTAAGAGTTGCCTCCATCACTGCCAGCGTTGCAGTGGTAACCAACGCGCACTCATGCGCGTGACGCGGTCGCCGTTAGTCGCGCATTTTCACTTGCCCTGCACATCGATGCGGCGGTGAAGCGCGCGACATCACTACCCCTGGTGGGCAATGGATCACGCAGGCAATTACAGGCCGATTGAACTGTGTGTCCAATCACCCTTTCACATGCAGCATCTGGCATAGCCTGATCGAACAGACGCGGTACCGCTGGGATGCATCATCGTCGAGAGGGGAAAGGAGCATGACCAGGGTGCTGGTAGTGGGCTCGGACACCCGTGAGGAGCGCGCATTGCTTGGGCGATTGCTGCAGGTGGCGGGATTGCCACCGGAGGCGCTGCAACGCTGTGCCGATCTGGATCAATGCGACCTGCTGTTGGTGCGGGATACGCCCGCGCTGCGTAGCGCGGCGATGCACATGGCCAGTAAACGGCCCGCCATGCGTCTATGGATGCACGACGATGCAGGCGTCGTCCATGACGGTCGATCCAGTTCACCCTGTCATCTGGACGATGCGCAGATACAACGCGCGCTGGCCCCGTCACCACCACCGCCGGCTCCGGACAACGGCGAAGGTCTGTTCCTTGCCAACGGTGCCAAGCAGATGACCCGGCTGCTGCGGCAGCGGCTACAGGAACGGACGGGTTACGCCTTGTTGTCCGTGCGAAGCGAGCCCCTGTTGCTGATCGACTTCGAGCATGACCTCGCGGTGCCGTTGAATGCCGGCGCTTCGGCGGGATCGAATCTTGCGCGGCAGTTGGGCGATCTGTTCGATCTGCTGACATTGCAGGAGTTGTCGGCGCAGCGCTTCCAGACCCTGGCCGGCAGCATGTCGCGACAACCACTGCGGCCGCTGCTGTGGCAGATGGCACAACACAGCGACAACTGGACCGATTTTGAACGTCGCCTGCAACAGCATGCGCAGGTCAGCCTGCTGCGCTGGCCGGATTTCCGGGTGCTTGCACATCAGCACGATGGCTTCCGGTTGTGTTCGCTGCTGCTGAAAAAGCCCTGCAGCCTGCACGAGTGCACGCGCCTGCTGGAGCTGGACATCGATGCCACCCGCGCGTTCATGCGTTCGGCTTATCTGTGTGGCTATGCCGAGGTGAAAGTCCCCGAAGTGGCATCGGCGCCACCGCCGCCGACCCGGCAGGGAGCCAGTGCGTTGCTCGCACGCATGTGGCGCAGCGTCCGCAACCGCACAGGAAGCTTTGCATGATCGAACACAAGATTGTCGTGCTGGGCGCGATGGGCGCCGGCAAATCGACCCTGGTGCGTGCGGTGGCTGGCGGCACCGTCATCGACACCGACGTGCTCAATACCGACACCAGCTCGTCCAAGCTGGCCACCACCGTGGCGATGGACTATGGCGACGTGAACCTGCCCAACGGCGACCGGTTGCGTCTGTATGGCACGCCGGGGCAGGAGCGCTTTTCTTTCATCTGGCCGGTGCTGCTGCAGGGCGCGCGGGGCGTGGTGATCCTGGCCGATGCTTCCAGTCCCGATGTGGTGAACGAATTGGACTGCTACCTGCGGGTGCTGCGCGAGCATGCGCACAACGTACCTGCCGTGGTGGGGGTGTCCAAGTTCGACCTGACACCGGAGGTGGATCTGGATGGTTGCCAGATACGCGTGCAGGCCTTGGCCGGCCGGCCGTTGCCGGTGGTGCCTTTCGATGCCCGCTCCGAGGATGCGGTGATGATGTTGATGGATGTGCTGATGGGGGAAGTGGAAGCGGCCGCATTCGTGGAAGAGCATGTCTGAGACAGGGAGGAACACGGTGCTTGAGGACTGGGAAGTGACGTTGGTGGAGCGCAAGTTGCAGGAGTTCTCCGAATCCGTGGATGGCGTGAGCGCGGTGGTCATCGCCAGCGTGGACGGTTTCGCGCTGGCGCAGGCGGCCACGCAACCCTCCAGCGGCGAACGTCTGGCGGCCATGACCAGTGCGATGCTGGCGCTGGCCAGCGCCGTGGGAAGGGAGCTGTCGCTGGGGACGATGGACGTGTTGATGCTGGAAGCCAGCGAAGGCAAGGTGCTGATGCAGTCGGTGATCCTGCCGCGCGGCTCGCTGTTGCTGATGGCGGCCTGCGGGCAACGCAGCGTGATCGGCCATGTGCTGTGGAGCGCCCGCGAATGTGGCCGCAAGATACAGGCGGAACTGGCCGGGTAAATGGAATGGGGGAGTAGCTGCCCGACGACGGGCAACCTGCTTCCGCAACCCGGTCGACAGTCAGGTGCCAGCGAAGGCCGGACCGATCCGCGCATGCCGGGGGCTGTGCCGACCCACGGTCTCTGGCGTATGGTCACCCAAACCCCCCGCCAGCTGCCCGCATGCGCCCGCCCTGCCTTTGCACCGTTACTGCACGCCCTGCGCACCATCCGGAGCCGCGCCGATGAGCGTGCCGATTGCAGGCCCAGCGTTGGCCGGACGCATCGCCGTCTGCATTGCTGAAGGCTTCGAACGCTATCACCAGGGCTTTGCCGAGATCACCCGGCGCGCACGTGTGCGCTTCCAGGTACGCGACTGGGCCGGTGCCAAAAGCGACGCGGTGGAACGCACCGAACTTTATGACGCATGCGTCGCACGCTGCAGTCAGCAGTTGCAGGCATTGCTCGGGGAGCAGCGGCCCTCGCAGACGCTGTGGGCTGAAGTGAAAGCAGGCTTTGATGATCTGGTCGCAAGCCGCATCGATTGCGAGTTGTACAAAACCTTCTACAACACGCTGACGCGACGCTTGTTCCGCACCCATGGCGTTGACGATGGCATCGAGTTCATGGCGCTGGATATCGAGCCATCCGATGCCATCACCCATCCGGTCGCACGGCATGTCTATGCGATATCGGAAGCGCGGCCGGCGGATGCGTTCTCACGCTTGTTGTCCGACTACGCTTTCGACGTTCCTTACCGGCACCAGCTGCGTTGCGCCGCAGCCATCGCAGTGCGCCTGCAGGATGACCTCGCGCATTGGGGCGCCTATCCGGTGCGCGCCATCGAACTGCTGGAAACCGTGTTCTATCGCGAACGCCGTGCCTATCTGGTCGGGCGGGTGTTCGGCGAGCACCGCTTTTCACCGTGTGTGATTGCATTGGTCAATGAGGGCGACGGCATCCGCGTCGAAGCGGTGCTGAGCCGGCGTCGTGATGTGGCGCATCTGTTCGGCGTATCGCGCAGCTATTTCCAGGCCGACTTGCCCACGGTGGCGGATGCGGTGGTGTTCCTGCGCAGCATCCTGCCCGGCAAGCCGGTGGATGAGATCTACACCGTGCTGGGCCGGGCCAAGCAGGGCAAGACCGAGCGCTACCGCACTTTCTTCAGCCACTTCCAGCAGCATGTGAACGAGCGCCTCGTACATGCCGATGGCACGCCGGGCATGGTGATGGCGGTGTTCACCCTGCCCAGCTATCCGCTGGTGTTCAAACTCATCCGTGACCGCTTCGCCTGGCCCAAGACCATGAGCCGCCAGGACGTGGAGGAAAAGTATGCGCTGGTGTTCAACCTCGATCGCATCGGCCGCCTGCTCGACGCGCAGCCGTACCGCTACCTGCGCTTCCCGGTCGACCGCTTCTCCCCCGAGCTGCTGGACGAGCTGGTCAATCATTGCAGCCAGAGCGTGCGTATCGAAGATGACGATGTGGTGATCTCGCTGTGCTACGTGCAGCGCCGCTTCCGTCCACTGAACCTGTACCTGCGCGAGCAGGGGGCGGAGGCCGCGCGCTCGGCGGCGCTGGACTACGCGCAGGCGATCCGCGACATGGCCTGCAACAACATCTTCCCCGGCGACATGCTGCTGAAGAACTTCGGTGTCTCGCGGCACGGCCGTGCGGTGTTCTACGACTATGACGAACTGTGTCTGGTTACCGATTGCAACTTCCGTGCATGGCCGCAGCCGCGCAGCGAAGAGGAGGCCATGGCGGCCGAGCCCTGGTTCCACGTTGCTGCCAATGATGTGTTTCCCGAACGCTTTGGCCTGTTCATGGGGCTGCCCAAAGCGCTGCAGGATCTCGTGCGCGAGAAGTACGGCGAGCTGTTCGACCCGCAGTGGTGGCAGGAGCTGCAACAAGGCTTCCGGTACGGGGAATTTCCGGACACGCCTCCGTATTCGCGCAAACTGCGCTTGGCTTGAGCAGCTTGGCGCGGTGATGGTTGTCGGTACGTTGCAGCGGGGAATGGAACCTGGACATTCCGCGTCTTCTCGTGGAATCGCAAGGTAGCCGCGTCGTGACAACCGCCAAGCCACGTACACGCAGGGCCTGGCGGTTGCAAGTCGGGGAGGGCGGTTGTACTCAGAACGTATAGGTCACCATGACCATCGCCGAGGGAACGTGTTTGCGGTGAACGATGGGGCTGTCAGCGGCTTTGCCAAGCAGCTTCTCGCCACCCACCGAGGTATGGACGCCCCAGTTCTGGTTGAGTTGGTAGGCCCAGTCCACGCTGCTGCTGACGGCATAGAAGCCAGCCTTCGGCGTGTGTACTCGGAAGCCGGAGGTAGCGGACTGCGCTGCGGTGACGCCGTAGTAGGTCTGCATGTAATCGCGGTCGCCGGCATGTCCGGCCAGGTTGACGCTGATTTCATGGCGGTCGCTGGAATAGACCGTGGAGCCCAGGCCCAGATGGTAGGCACGCCCGGTCTCGGTGTTGGATAACGGAGCCTCCACGGTCAACGATACCCCGAGCCAACGCGAAGGCACCCACGCGGCGCTGGCCAAGGCCAGTACTGAGCCATCAATCCTGCCCATACCACGCAGCTCGTCACCGCCGCTGCTGCCAAAGCCGCCGAAGAAACTGTCGCCGTCGTCCTTGTCCACACGCTCATCCCGGTAGGCCAGTGCAGCGCTGTAAGTGAAGGAACCGACATCACTCCCCCAGCCGAGGCCGCGCAGAGTGCTGGCAAAAAAGCCGTTGGCCATGCTGTAGTCCACGGCAATGGCGGCACTGGCGCGATCACGCTTCGAGCCGGGGTACTTGGTCTCCAGTGCGACACCGGCGCCCAGCAGCAGCGTGTTGCCGTCTTCCTCGTCACCCTCCGCGTAGGCGATGACTGGCATGGACAGGGTGGACAACGCCAGCAGCATGCAGGGCGTTGTCAGCACGCGGTGTTGCCTCAGGCTGGCGGTGCGGGGGAATCCAATCATCAATCGTCCTTTTTGTTTCCCAGCAGGAAAGGGCAAGGGCCCGGCGCTGGGTACCGGGCTGTGTGCTATTTCCGACTGGAGGTGATTTCTGGCAGTGGCAGGCAGAGCACCAGCTGCAGCTGCGGCCCCTGCCGTGATGTGCCGGCACTTCGATGCATGGCCAGCCGCCTTTGGCCTGTAGTGGGCATGCAGTTCAGGCGCACAAGCCAGCTGATCGTCAGCGTGTCCGTTGCATGCGACATACGCGCATCCGCAGCGGCGATGGGCATACTGCGGGGCATGGATGCTGCCTGCGCGCTGTACAGCGACAAGGACAACATTCCGGCGATGGCAACGGTGGGGAGCAGCTTCAACGGCGGGATCTCGGTACGGAGCAGGGCCGCGTTGCCTGGCAACCGCGGCGCGAAGCGGCGGGTCCAGCAGGGCGTCGTATCAGTTTCGGCGCTGTTCCTTAAGTCATCCTTAGAGCTTTCTTAAGAGTTGCTTAAGGCAGGGGGCAGCAATCGTCTTGCGCTTGTATTAGCGTTGCGCAGCCTTGGACTGTGCCGCGACCTGATGAACCTGCTGCTCGTTGAAGATGATCTGGAACTCGGTAACGGGGTCCGCCTGGCCCTGACAGAGCAGGGCATGGATGTGGTGTGGGTGCGCCGCGTGGCCGATGCGGCCAGGCAACTGGAGCAGCATGCTTACGACATGGTGCTGCTCGACATCGGCCTTCCGGATGGGTCGGGTCTGGACCTGCTGTTGCGCCTGCGCAGGGAGCGCACGCAGCTGCCGATCCTGATTCTCAGTGCCCGCGACAGTGTGAACGACCGCTTGTACGGCCTGGACAATGGTGCCGACGACTATCTGGTCAAACCCTTTCATCTGGCCGAACTGCTCTCCCGTACGCGTGCGCTTGCACGGCGTAGTTATGGTCTTGAGGATCGTGTCATCGTCCGCGGTGGGTTGGCGTTGAACGAACAAACCCGGCGGGTTGCAGTCGAGGACCGGCAGGTGGAGCTTTCACCATGCGAATTTGAATTACTGGCGCTGTTGCTCAAGCGCGCTGGCCGGGTGATTACGCGGCACGTTCTGGAGGAGCAGGTGCTGCCCGGCGGACAGTCAGCCGGCAGCAATACCCTGGAGGTTCATGTCTCCAACCTCCGACGGAAAATAGGCACCCACTACATCCGCACCATCCGTGGCATTGGCTATGTGCTTGAGTTGCCCGGCAACGAAGACGCGGGCAACACATGAGCAGGGCCGGCGGGGTGATCCGCAGTCTGCTCGAGCCCTCGTTGCTGCGGCGCATGTTGTTGGTACAGGTGCTGCTGGTGACATTGCTGTGGACGGCGATTCTCGGCTTCGTCATCGCCGAAGGCCGCGAGCTGCCCGAGTTGTTCCACAACCAGGCGTTGTACGAGGTTGCCTTTGCTGCTACCGAAAGCCCCGCCGACTCACCCCAGGGCCAGGAGCACGTCCTGCAGATGATGGGCAACGCGTTGGCTGCGTCTTTCAGCGATGGCGACACGGGCACCAGCTTCAGTCCCATCATGTACGTGCGTTCGGATGGCCGCCTGCTGTACAAGTCCAATCCCGACGCGCCACTGCTGCGCAACCGGCAGTTCGGCGTGGTGGAAACCCTTGAAGCCGATGGCAAGGCATGGCGCGCGCTCAGTCGGGTATCGCCGGGTGGCACGGTGGTGACCATGGCACTGCCAGACACCTGGGGCCTGATGATGACCATCGGCACCCGCGGGTACTACCTGGGGCCGCTCGTGATCAGCCTGCCTTTTCTGCTGTTGCCGGCCTGGCTTTCAATCCATCTGGCGCTCCGCCCATGGCGGAAGCTGAGCCATGAGATCGAAGTGCGTGCACCCTCGAACCTGCAGCCGCTGGATTTCCAGCCGCGTCACCGCGAATTGCGGCCGCTGGTCAGCAGCATCAACACATTGTTGCAGCGGGTTTCAGAAGTCACCCAGCGCGAGCGCACCTTCATCGCCGACGCGGCACATGAAATGCGCACGCCGCTGGCGGCGCTGCGCATCAACGCCGAAGCCTTGCGCCAACCGCGCGACGAGGCCGCACGGCTGGAGCTGCTGGGCAACCTGCTGCGCAGCAGCGACCGGGCGACACGCATGGTTGGTCAGTTGTTGAAGCTGATGCGCAGCGATGCGGCCTGTGCAGCGCCGCAGGCCATGGCATTGGAACAGCTGGTCCAGGACAGGATGGCGGTACTGGATGCACTGGCTGCGCAACGTGGCGTGGAGTTGGAGCTGCTGTTCAACGAGGCCGCACCCGTTCGCATCTGCGGTGAGCGCGAAAGCCTGACGTCGTTGATCGACAACCTGGTGGAAAACGCCATCAAGTACAGCCCGCCACAGGGCCTGGTCATGGTGCAGGTGAGCAAGCGCGGCGAGTGGGCGCAGCTGCAGGTGCTGGATAGTGGTCCTGGTATTGCGGCGGAATATCGGGAACAGGTGTTCCAGCGTTTTTATCGGATTGCCGACCAGCCCCAATCCGGCAGCGGTCTGGGCCTTTCGATTGCCCGGTCGGCAGTGGAACGGCACGGTGGCAGCATCAGTCTGCACGACGGCCCGAGTGGCGGACTGCGTGTGACGGTGTACATGCCGCTTTGCTGAGGCGTGATGCATGCGGCTTGGTTGCCAACCGACAGGCCTGGCCGCTTCGACTGCCTGATTGAATCCATGCTCGCTGCACACACGGCCAAAGCAGTGTGCGCACGGCTTTGGTCATTGCAATCACGCAAGCAAGGTGGCGCGTGCAGAACCACCAACCAACACTGAACTGCACTGGCGCAACGCCTTTGCCTTAAGTCTTTCCTAAGCCTGCGCGTCGAGCATGTCGGCATCTAATGGATGCGCGCATGTTTGTCGAGAGGCGCTCCATTACCGATGCCGGATGCCTGCAGCAACGTCGCTGCGGGGGCGTACATGTTCTGGAGCCATCTTGAATTCCGCAGAGTTTCCGCCTGACCGACAACCGCATTGGCTGCGCAGCAATCTCACCTGGGCCTCGTACTTCTGGCTGGTAAATGCCGTGCTTCTCACCGTCATCGGCATGGCTTACTGGCCGTGGATAGACGTGCCGGAAAGCACGCCGCTTGCAGGTATCTATCTGCTCACAACGCACCTCGGATTGTTTGGTCTTCTCGCAGTTCTGTCTGCCTGCATACACGTATTGTTTGCTTGGTTGCCGTCGATTGCGTTCCGCCCGCTTGGTGGACTGATCGCCGTCTGCATGGCATCGCTGCTGCTGGTCGATGCCATGGTGTTCAACCAGTACCGTTTCCATCTCGATGGCTTTGTGATCGACCTGCTGCTGGAAGGCGCTGACATCATCGCCCTCTCATGGGTGAGCTGGTTGTATGTGGCCGGCGTCATTGGCGTACTGCTCATGCTGCAATATTCCTTCAACAGCGCAGCCAGGTGGTTGGCAGTGAGCGCAACGTCGCGGCGATACCGGCGTCGTGGCGTTGGCTTGGTTGCGGCCTGTCTGCTGGTTTCGCAGGGCCTGCACATGTGGGAAGACGCGCATCACCGGCCCTTGATACCGGGTTACACCCATGTGTTCCCGTTGTATCAGCCAGTGACCGCCAAGCGGCAGCTGCACCGGCTTGGCATTGGAGCTCCCTACGTCGAAGGCACCCGCTTGGATGTTCCTGCAGCGAAGCACAGTGCGCTGCGTTACCCGCTGCAACCACTGCATGGTGCATGCGATACATGTCGTCCCAACGTACTGGTCGTGGTCATCGACAGCTGGCGTCACGATGAGATGAACGCTGGCGTCACTCCCCACATTGCTGCCTTTGCCGAAGGCGCGCAGCGCTATCGCGACCACATCAGTGGAGGCAACGCCACCCAGCCCGGCATATTCAGTCTTTTTTACAGCCTGCCGGTCACCTACTGGCCGTTGGTGCGCGGCGGCGGTGTAGCACCCGTGCTGATGGAGACGATGCATGACAAGGGCTACGCTTTTTCCATCCAGTCATCGGCGCCATTGAACCAGCCGCCCTTCGATAGAACCGTGTTCTCGCGGGTTCCGGAGCTGCCGCCGCGTGCCGAAGGCGATTCGCCGGCACAGCGTGACCAGCACATCACCCGCCGCTTCCAGCACTTTCTGCAGCAGCGTGATCCGAAGACGCCGTTTTTTGGTTTCCTGTTCTACGACGGTGTGCATGGCTACAGCATGCCTGATGCCGGTACTTTGCCTTTCCAGCCATCGTGGACAAGGGTTGATCATGTGCGCTTGAACCAGCGCACCGACCCCACCGGGTATCGCAACCTGTACCGCAACGCCTTGCATCATGTGGATGCGTTGGTTGGGCAGGTGCTGGGGACATTGCAGCAACAGGGCCTGGACGACAACACCATCGTCATCATCACCTCGGATCACGGCGAGGAATTCAACGACAACGGCCAGAATTATTGGGGCCATGGCAGCAATTTCAGCGATGTGCAGATCAAGGTTCCGTTGCTGATCCGCTGGCCCGGAATGCCGGGTAGGGATGTCCACCACCGTACCAGCCATTTCGATGTTGCTCCCACGCTGCTTGCCGATGCCTTTGCCAGCACGACCCCGTTCCGTGCGTACAGTGTGGGTGCGCATCTGCTGGATGCCTCGGCATCGCGCCAGGCATTGATCGTAGGCAGTTACTACAACCATGCCGTGGTTTCCGGAGATGAGATCAGCGTTGTGCAGCCCGGTGGTTATGTCCGTACGCTGGCGCCTGATCTCAGCCCGCGTGCGGATCGCAGGCTGCCCAACAACCAACTGGTGGCAATGCTGGAGCAGATGTCGCGTTTTCATTACACCTCGCGGTCATCGCGTGACGACGTCCCGCAAGCTCTGGTGTCCGGCATTCTGCCCCGCATCCATCGCGCTGAAGATGCCAACCGCAACCCCGATGCCAACGCGCGTGGCACGGAGCTGATCAGGCCGCTGCAATGGAAGAATGCCCGGTGATCACGCACCTGCTGGCGGCATCATCAACATGTTGGCTCGGTGCGTACCCCCGGGTACACCGTCTTATCCGCGCACCTTGTTATTGGCGTGATTGATGCTTTCAAGCGGTTGCGGTGTAATCGCCGCAATTCAATCGCATGGATGTGAGCATGAACGTTCGATTCGGTGCACTCGGCGTTGCAGGTGTGCTGCTGCTGGCAGCGCCGGTGTGGGCGTCAGCGGCGGTCTCCAATGGCAGCGTGGCGTCGGTGCGGCAGCAGGTGGAAAGCAGCATGCTGGTAGGGGGCGACGTCCACATCGAACAGGATGGGACGGTATCGGGGGTGGTCCTCCGTCAGGAGGAAAAGCTGCCCGAGGGCGTGGTGAAGCTGGTGCGCGACACCGCGTTGCAGTGGCGCTTCGAGCCGATCGTGGTGGATGGCAGGACAGTCAAGGCGATCGCGCCGATGAGCCTGCGTGTGGTGGCACGGAAGGTCGAAGGTGGCAGTTATGAGGTCAGCCTGCGCGGCGTGAGTTTCCAGAAGAGCGAAACCACCGATCCGCATGCGGTCACCGCCATGGAGATGGCACCGCCGCGCTATCCGGAGCTGGCCTACCAATCCGGTGCCACCGGGGATGTCTACCTGCTGGTGAAGGTCGGCAGTGACGGCAAGGTCGAAGACGCATTCGCCGAACAGGTGAACCTGACCTTCCTCAGCCGCGAAGCCGATCAACGGCGCTTCCGCGAAGTGTTGGCCAAGAGTGCGGTGTCCGCCGCAAAGCGCTGGACATTCCGTGTCCCCACGGCAGGGGAGGAAGCCACGCAGCCGTACTGGAACGTGCGTGTGCCGGTCAGCTACGCCATCCAGCTGGCTGGCGGATCGCAGCGCCCCGAAACATATGGACGCTGGCGCAGCTATGTTGCCGGCCCCCGCGAGCGGGCACCCTGGCGTAGTGAATCGCAGGAAGCGGGCTCGGCACCGGATACGCTGGCCGAAGGTGGTGTCTACATGGCCGACCGCAACACCGGACCACGACTGCTGACCCCGTTGCAGGGCGGCTGATGGCGCAACCACTTCCACAGCGGCACCAGCAAACAAAAAGCCCCGCATTTGCGGGGCTTTCTGGTGAAGCGGATTCCGGTGGAGGAATCAGCGCTTCATCGAACCGAAGAACTCGTCGTTGGACTTGGTGTTCTTCATCTTGTCGAGCAGGAACTCCATCGCGGCGATTTCGTCCATCGGGTGCAGCAGCTTGCGCAGGATCCAGATCTTCTGCAGCAGCTCCGGTTCGATCAGCAGGTCTTCGCGGCGGGTGCCGGAACGGTTGATGTCGATGGCCGGGTACACGCGTTTCTCGGTGATGCGGCGGTTCAAATGCACTTCGCTGTTGCCGGTGCCCTTGAATTCCTCGTAGATCACCTCGTCCATCTTCGAGCCGGTTTCAACCAGCGCGGTGGCGATGATGGTCAGCGAGCCACCTTCTTCAACGTTGCGTGCCGCACCGAAGAAACGCTTCGGGCGGTGCAGGGCGTTGGCGTCGACACCACCGGTCAGCACCTTGCCGGAGCTGGGCACCACGTTGTTGTAGGCGCGGGCCAGGCGGGTGATCGAGTCGAGCAGGATCACCACGTCCTTCTTGTGCTCGACCAGGCGCTTGGCACGCTCGATCACCATTTCGGCGACCTGCACGTGGCGCGCGGCGGGCTCGTCGAAGGTCGAGGAGACCACTTCGCCGCGCACGGTGCGCTGCATTTCGGTCACTTCTTCCGGGCGCTCATCCACCAGCAGCACGATCATGTGCACTTCCGGATGGTTGGTGGTGATGGCAGTCGCGATCTGCTGCATCATCATCGTCTTGCCGGCCTTCGGCGGCGAGACGATCAGTGCGCGCTGGCCCTTACCCTGCGGTGCCATCAGGTCGAGGATACGGCCGGTGATGTCTTCCGAGGAGCCGTTGCCGCGCTCAAGCGTGAAGCGCTTGCGCGGGAACAGCGGGGTCAGGTTTTCGAACAGCACCTTGTTCTTCGACGCTTCGATCGGCTCACCGTTGATGGTGTCCACGATCGACAGCGCGAAGTAGCGCTCGCCATCCTTCGGGAAGCGGATGCGGCCGGACAGGTGGTCGCCGGTACGCAGGTTGAAACGGCGGATCTGGCTGGGCGAGATGTAGGTGTCGTCCGGGCCGGCCAGGTAGCTGGCTTCAAATGCGCGCAGGAAGCCGAAACCGTCCGGCAGGATTTCCAGTACACCGTCGGCGGCGACGCCGTCACCATGACGGGTCAGCACCTTCAGCAGCGCGAAGATCACGTCCTGCTTGCGGGCGCGGGCCACGCCTTCGGAAATCTGCAGCTGCTCGGCGATTTCCAGCAGCTTCTGTGCCGGCATGCGCTTGAGGTCGCTCAGCGAGTAGACCGGGAAGCCTTCCGGGACGCCCGGCATGACGCGGGGCACGTGGGTTTCGTTGCCGCCGTCGTTGGGCATGCCGTTGTCGTCGCGGGGGCGGCCGTTGCGGTCGCGGTCGCGGCGATTACGGAAGCGATCACGGCGGTTGCCCTGGCCTTGACCTTGACCTTGACCCTGACCTTGGCCTTGATTCTGTTGGTTGTGACGCTGCTGGTTGCCGCCCTCAGCGCGCCCTTCACCGCCTTCCTGCTGGCCTTCATAGGCGTTGCCGGAAGCGGCCGGGGCATCATTGCCACCCGACGAAGCGGGGGCCTGGGCTGCCGGCGCCGCACTTTCAGCGGCAGGAGCGGGGGCAGGAGCGGGAGCTGCGGCCTGCAAAGGCAGCGACGGCTGGGCCGGTGCGCTGGCGGTGCTGCTGTCAGCGACCTCTGCGGTCTTGGCAACGCGCGGCTTGCGCACGCGCTTCTCGACGGGCGCGTCGGCGCTCCCGATTTCGGAAGGAGTGTTCTCGGACAAGTGCTTGATTCCTCTCGCTAAGACGTGCGAGCGCCCTGTGGGCGGCGAACTGGTTGGGAATGATCCGGTCGAGAACCCGGCCGGAGGGTGCGGCAGGCGAAAGCTGCCGGATGCAGCGACACTAACACCGCCACGCGCGGGGCCGCAAGATGGCGGGGGAACCTTGTTGGGCCGCCGTATGGCGGGCCCGGAAGGGCCGGCGGCAGAGTGGCCGCCGGACCATGCCAGTCGATCAGGCCAGGGCCTTGTCGATCATCTGGCTCAGCTGACCCTTGCCGACAGCACCGATCTGGGTGGCCTGGATCTGGCCATCCTTGAACAGCAGCAGCATCGGAATCGAGCGCACGTGGTACTTCACCGCGGTGGCGCGGTTCTCGTCCACATTGAGCTTGGCGATCTTCAGCTTGCCCTGGTAGGCCTCGGCCAATTCGTCCAGAACGGGGGAGATCATCTTGCACGGGCCGCACCATTCAGCCCAGAAATCCACCAGGACCGGTTCGCCGGACTGCAGGACGGCGCTATCGAAGTCGGCGTCGCCGACGTGTAAAACCTTATCGCTCACTTGGAGTCTCCTGGTGCAATGCGACTGCCCATGCCGGGTTGACGGCCGCATTGCGGTAAACTGGGGCATTGCGCGGACAAAAGGGTACAGCCCAACGTCGCGCGACCCGGCGCAGGGGCCGCAGTGTGCGACGGTGCCCGTATCGATGCAAGCCGCCCGGCCACTCTGGCTGCCCGGCACTACAAAGACAGAATAAATGAGCGACAAACCGCTGACTGATGTGACCTTTTCCTCCTTCGAACTGCAGCCAAGTCTGGTGGCAGGCCTTGAAGGAGCCGGTTTCACCCGCTGTACCCCGATCCAGGCGCTGACCCTGCCGGTGGCGTTGCCGGGTGGCGATGTTGCCGGCCAGGCGCAGACCGGTACCGGCAAGACGCTGGCGTTCCTGGTGGCGGTGGTCAACCGACTGCTGACCCGCCCGGCGCTGGCCGACCGCAAGCCGGAAGATCCGCGCGCCCTGATCCTGGCGCCCACCCGTGAGCTGGCCATCCAGATCCACAAGGATGCGATGAAGTTCACCTCCGAGACCGGCCTGCGTTTTGCGCTGGTCTACGGTGGCGTGGATTACGACAAGCAGCGCGAGATCCTGCAGCAGGGCGTGGACGTGATCATCGCCACGCCGGGCCGCCTGATCGACTACGTCAAGCAGCACAAGGTGGTTTCGCTGCATGCCTGCGAAATCTGCGTGCTGGACGAAGCCGACCGCATGTTCGACCTGGGCTTCATCAAGGACATCCGCTTCCTGCTGCGTCGCATGCCCGAGCGCGGCACGCGTCAGACGCTGCTGTTCAGCGCCACCCTCAGCCACCGCGTGCTGGAGCTGGCCTACGAGCACATGAACGAGCCGCAGAAGCTGGTGGTGGAGACCGAAAACATCACCGCCGACCGTGTGCGCCAGCGCATCTACTTCCCGGCTGACGAAGAGAAGCTGCCGCTGCTGCTGGGCCTGCTGTCGCGCAGCGAAGGCGCCCGCACCATGGTGTTCGTCAATACCAAGGTGTTCGTCGAGCGCGTTGCACGTGCGCTGGAAAGGGCTGGTTACCGGGTTGGCGTGCTGTCCGGCGACGTGCCGCAGAAGAAGCGCGAGAGCCTGCTCAACCGCTTCCAGAAGGGCCAGCTGGAAGTGCTGGTCGCCACCGATGTGGCCGCCCGCGGCCTGCACATCGACGGCATCAAGTACGTCTACAACTACGACCTGCCGTTCGACGCCGAAGACTACGTGCACCGCATCGGTCGTACCGCGCGTCTGGGCGAAGAAGGTGATGCGATCAGCTTCGCCTGCGAACGCTACGCGATGAGCCTGCCGGACATCGAGGCCTACATCGAACAGAAGATCCCGGTGGAGCCGGTGACCGCCGAACTGCTGACCTCGCTGCCGCGTGCAGAGCGCGCGCCGGTGGAAGGCGACGACGTGGATGAAGACGCCGGCGAAAGCGTGGGCACGATCTTCCGCGAAGCACGTGAGCAGAAGGCCGCCGATGAGGCGCGTCGTGGCGGTGGCCGCGGTGGCAAGCCGGGCGCAAGCCGCAGCGGCGAACGCGGTGCCGATGGCAAGCCGCGTCGTGAGCGCAAGCCGCGTGTGGAAGGCGAGCATGCCGCTACTCCTGCCGCGCCGAAGCCGCCGCGTCCTGCCGCCGATGCCCCGTCTGCCGCTGGCAGCGCGGCCGTCGAAGGCGAGCGCGCACCGCGCAAGCGTCGCCGTCGTCGTCATGGCCGCCCGGTGGAAGGCGCCGAAGGCACAACCGCAACGGCGGTGAACAACGCACCGGTGCAGGTACAGGCCAAGTCGATGCGCGGCAACGACAACGACTCGTTCCTGACCCGTCTGGGCCGCAAGATCCGCCGGATGCTTTCCGGTAGCTGATCGGCTTTCGAGCCAAAGCCGGGTCTGCTTCTGAAGTACCCTTCTCCCGCATTGCGGGAGAAGGGGGCCCGCAGGGGCGGATGCGAGGGCTTTGAGCCCTTGTTCCTGGCGGTTCTCCCTCGCGCATCAAGGTGCGCTTCGATGGTGTGAGGGACGGTTCTCACGGCATGCGCCGTAACGCGGTGAAGCGGTAAAGCGGTAAAGCCCCCTCGTCCGTCTCTTTGGGGCACTTCGCTCCGCGCCCCCGGTCACGCACCGCGTGCGGGGCGTTCAGTGAGGGATGCGCCAATGGCTCGTGAGCTGCATGCCTTTACCCCGCAGGCGAGAGCCGCCGCCGGTTTGGTCTCGGCGAACGCATCTCCCCGCACCCCGCTCGCGCTCCGGCATAATCGGCGGCATGAGCGTCCTGCGTTTTGACAATGTCAGCAAACAATATGCCGGTGGCCATCAGGCACTGGTGGATGTCAGCTTTGAGGTGGCCGCGGGCGAGATGCTGTTCGTCACCGGCCATTCGGGGGCGGGTAAAAGCACGCTGCTGAAGCTGATCCACCTGAGCGAGCGCCCCACCCGAGGCGCCGTCATGTTCGGGGAACGCAACCTGCTCAAGGTGCGTGGCGGCAAGGTCGCCCTGCATCGCCGCGAGGTCGGCGCCGTCTATCAGGATCATCGTCTGCTGGTGGATCGCACCATCGGCGAGAACGTCGCGCTGCCGCTGATCCTGCGTGGCGACCGCCGCGCCGATACCGGCAAGCGCGTGCGTTCGGTGCTGGAACGGGTCGGGCTGGGCCACCGCGAGAAGGCGCTGCCCACGGAGTTGTCAGCCGGTGAGCAGCAGCGCGTCGGCATTGCCCGTGCGATCGTGGCCGAGCCCAGGCTGCTGGTGGCCGACGAGCCAACCGGCAACCTCGATCCGACCCTGGCGGCGGAGATCATGTCGCTGTTCGCCGAGCTGCCTTCGCGCGGCACCAGCGTGCTGGTGGTCAGCCACGACCTCGCGCTGATCAAGCAGATGCGCAAGCGCGTGTTGATCCTGGATCACGGCAAGTTGGCCGATGACATCTCGCCACACGAACTGGCCGAGTGAGCGAGCACGATGAGTAAAACCGCAAATACCGAAGCCGCTACGCCGTCGCGCCTGGGCACCTGGATCAACCATCACCTGCACAGCGTGGTCTTCAGCCTCGGCCGCGCGCTGCGCAAGCCGTGGGCGACCGTGTTGACCGTGGCGGTGATGGCGCTGGCGCTGGCATTGCCGCTGGGTTTGTCCATCGCGTTGGACAACCTCAAGCATTTCGCCGGCAGCGTGCAGCAGTCGCGTGACATCAACCTGTTCCTGAAGCCGGAGCTGGATGCCGCCGCCGCGCAGGACATCGCCACCACCCTGCGTGCCCGCGCCGACATCGCCGAGGTGGTGCTGCGTACGCCGGAAGAAGGGTTGGCCGAGCTGCGTCAGAGCGCCGGGTTGGGCGAGGCCATCGATGCGTTGGGTGACAACCCGCTGCCCACCCTGTTGATCGTCACCCCGGCCGACGGCGATGACGCCGCGCTGGCAGCGTCGCTCGAAGCCCTGCCGCAAACCGATCTGGTGCAGCACGACGCACTGTGGCGCAAACGCCTGGATGGCTGGCTGGCCTTCGGGGCGCGCCTGGTGCAGGTGCTGTCGGTGCTGCTGGGCCTGGGGGCCGCGCTGGTGGTTGGCAACACCGTTCGCCTGGATATCCAGGCCCGTCGCGAAGAAATCGGTGTGCTGCAGCTGCTGGGCGCCAGCGACGGCTTCATCCGTCGTCCGTTCATCTACCTTGGTGCGTGGTACGGCCTGGCGGCGGGCGCATTGGCGCTGGGCCTGATCGGCATCTGCGGGTTTGCGTTGCGGCCGCCGTTGGCCACGTTGTCCCAGAGTTATGGCAGCCCGTTCGTCCTGCACGGGCTCGATCTGTTTCATTCTTCGATGGTGCTGGTTGCCACGACGATCCTGGGTTGGTTGGGGGCATGGCTGGTGACGGGCCATTTCCTCCGGCAGACTCGCCCGACCGAAACCTGAGGCCGGCATGTCCACGCAAGAGCTCAAGCATCTGATCAGCGACGCACCCCGTGTGATGGTGGTCGATGGTTCCAAACTGGTGCGCCGCCTGATCAACGACGTGCTCAAGCGCGAACTGCCCGACGTGGAAGTGGTCGGCTGCGCCAGCATCGAAGAAGCCCGGGAAGCACTCGCCGCTGGTCCGGTGCATCTGGTCACCACCTCGTTGGCATTGCCCGATGGGGATGGTCTGGCCCTGGCGCGCAGCGTGCGCGAGGCTGCCGGGCAGGCCTATGTCCCGGTGATCGTGGTGTCCGGCGATGCCCAGCAGCACCTGGAGCAGCGCCGCTTCACCGAGTACGTCACTGATTATTTCGACAAGGCACTGGGCCACGAGGCACTGGCTGCCTTCATCCGTGGCTATGTGCAGCCTGAGCCGGTGACCGACGCCACCGTGTTGTATGTCGAGGACAGCCGCGTGGTGGCTGAAGCCACCAAGCGCATGCTGGAGCGGCACAATCTGCATGTCGTGCATGTGCTCACCGCCGAGGATGCGTTCTCGCTGCTCACCGCCGAATCGCTGGGGCGCACTACGCGCGAAGTGGATCTGGTGCTGACCGACGTGACCTTGAAAGGCGAGTTGAGCGGTCGTGACGTGGTTGAACGCATCCGCATTGATTTCGGCTACGGCAAGCGCCGCCTGCCGGTGCTGGTGATGACCGGTGACGGCAACCCGCACAACCAGTCTGCGTTGCTGCAGGCCGGCGCCAATGATCTGGTGCAGAAGCCCATCGAAGAACGCCTGCTGGTGACCAAGGTGCTGTTCCAGCTGCGGCTGGCACGCCTGTCACAGCCGGCGGTCACGCTGTGACTCGGGACGACGTACCGCAGATCCAGCTGGAACCCAGTTGGAAGGCCCACATCGGCGATTGGCTGTTGCGCCAGGACATGCGTGAGCTGTCGGCGTTCCTGCGCCAGCGCAAGGCTGCCGGTGCGCAGGTGTTCCCGCCCGGGCCGCAGATTTTTGCCGCGTTCGACGCGACGCCGTTCGAGCAGGTGAAGGTGGTGATCCTGGGCCAGGACCCGTACCACGGCCAAGGCCAGGCACATGGTTTGAGTTTCTCGGTGCCGCCGGGTGTAGCGGTGCCACCGTCGCTGCTCAACATCTACAAAGAGATGGAAACCGACCTGGGCATCCCGCGTGCGGACCACGGTTGTCTGATTCCCTGGGCCCGGCAAGGTGTGCTGCTGCTCAACGCGGTGCTGACCGTGGAAGAGGGCAAGGCTGGCGCCCATCAGGGCCGGGGCTGGGAAGGCTTCACCGACCATGTGGTGGATGTGCTCAACCGTGAGCGCGAAGGCTTGGTGTTCCTGCTGTGGGGTGCTTATGCCCAGCAGAAGGGCAAGGTCATCGACACCCGCCGCCACCGCGTGCTGAAAGCCCCGCATCCATCGCCGTTGTCGGCGCACCGGGGCTTCATGGGCTGCCGTCATTTTTCGCAGGTCAACGACTACCTGCAGCGGCGAGGGCAGGCCCCCATCGACTGGCGGCTGCCTGGGCGTGCGGCGCTGGCTACCGGCGGCTGAACCCGGTTGATCCTTGTCATATGCGTGCGACACGGGGTTTGCTACGTTAGGGGTTCTGATTGAGTGTCATTGTTTCTGTCGCCCATTCATATTCAAAAGCGGGTTTTGCGACAAAAACAGAACACTGGAACTTTTTCTGTACTGGTCAGTCCAATAGCCCGGACTGCTAAGATGAGATCCTATGAACCTGAACACCTCTACTGCCCTTGTGGCAAACAATCTCCCGATTCCCAGCGCGCTTGGCTCGCTGGATGCCTATATCGGTGCCGTGCACCAGATCCCGGTGTTGTCGGTCGATGAGGAGCAGGAGCTGGCGCGCCGATTCCGCGATGAGCTGGATCTGGATGCCGCCCGTGAACTGGTGCATTCGCACCTGCGCTTCGTCGTGCATGTGGCCCGCGGCTACAACGGCTACGGCCTGCAGCTGGGTGACCTGATCCAGGAGGGCAATATCGGCCTGATGAAGGCGGTCAAGCGCTTCGACCCGGAAATGGGCGTGCGCCTGGTGTCCTTCGCGGTGCATTGGATCCGTGCCGAGATGCATGAGTTCATCCTCAAGAACTGGCGCATCGTCAAGGTTGCAACGACCAAGGCGCAGCGCAAGCTGTTCTTCAACCTGCGCAAGTCCAAGACCCGTCTGGGCTGGATGAACGCGGCCGAAGTCAGCGCGGTGGCCAAGGATCTGAACGTCTCCGAGCGTGAAGTGATGGAGATGGAGTCGCGTCTGTCCGGTCGCGATATCGGCTTTGATGCCTCGTCTGATGACGACGACGATCATGCGCCGCCGTCGCCGGCGGCCTACCTGGTCGCACGCGATGAAGATCCGTCGCAGGCCTATGAGCGTGAAGACAGCCAGGACAACCAGATGCAGCTGCTGCGCGAAGGGCTGGCCAAGCTGGATCAGCGTTCGCGTGACATCATCGCCCGCCGTTGGTTGGATGCCGACAGCAAGGTGACGCTGCAGGAGCTGGCTGATGAGTACGGTGTGTCGGCCGAGCGGATCCGTCAGATTGAAGCCAACGCGCTGAAGAAGATGAAGGCGCTGTTCGCTGCCTGATCAAGGCGCGGTGCTGGTGATATGCAGAGGCCCGGGGAAACCCGGGCCTTTTTGTATGTGTGGTATTGCCGCCGACACCTGCAGTGCCCGGGCCGTGCCCGCTGGAACGCTTGCGAGGCATGGCTGTGCGCCGCGGCTGGGTGTAGATTTTCCCGCATCCGCGACGTGGAGACGACGATGAAAGGCAGCTGTCTGTGTGGTGCGATTGAAGTGGTAGCCGGTGAGCATTCCGAGATCGGGTTGTGTCACTGCAGCATGTGCCGGCGCTGGTCCGGTGGCCCGCTGTTTGCCGTGCATTGTGATGACAAGGTGCAGGTCAGCGGCGACACGCTCAAGGCCTACCGCTCATCGGAGTGGGCGGAACGGGCGTTCTGCAGCGAATGCGGTACGCATCTGTATTACCGGCTGGTGCCGGACGGTGAGTACTACGTCTCCGCCGGCTTGTTCCAGGGCCACGAGTTCAAACTGGCCAGCCAGATCTTCATTGATGAAAAGCCGCCGTTCTACGCGTTGGCCAACGACACGCCGACGATGACCGGCAAGCAGGTGTTCGAGCAGTTTGCCGTCGGCGACAACTGAGCCGCCGACGGCGAGGGAGTCACGATGCCGGCGTCACTGGGTCGACTCGGGTGCAACCGGCTTGCGTGATTCGTAAGGGCTGCCAAGGATGATGCGTGCGCTGCGTTGGTAGCTCCAATACGCCACGCCCCAGTTGAGCAGCACCACCAGCCGGTTGCGGAAGCCGATCAGGAAGAACACGTGCGCGGCCAGCCAGAACCACCAGGCGAGCAGGCCTGACAGCTGCAGTTTGCCGACATGCACGATGGCGGCCATGCGGCCGATGGTCGCCAGGTTGCCCTGGTCGTTATAACGGAACGGCGGTGGCGCGGGTTTGCCGTGCAGGCGTGCACGGATGCTGTCTGCGATGTGCGCGCCCATCTGCTTGGCCGCCGGTGCCACGCCGGGAACCGGGCGACCGTCGTCCTGCATCAGCGAGGCCAGGTCGCCGGCGACGAAGATCTCCGGATGGCCGGGGACGGTGAGGTCGGGCAGCACCTGCACACGCCCGGCACGGTCCAGCGGCACCTCCAGCGTGCGTCCCAGCGGGGAGGCGGCAACACCTGCGGCCCACACCACGGTGCGTGCCGGCACGAAGGTATCGCCGAGCTGGAAGCCCTGCGCGTCGATGTTGTTTACCGGCGTGCCGGTCAGCACTTCCACGCCCAGTCTTTCCAGCTGCTGGCGGGCCTTGAGCGAGAGCGTGTCCGGGAACGAGGAGAGCACGCGCGGGCCGGCCTCCACCAGCCGCACCTTGGCCGAGGCCGGGTCGATATGGCGGAATTCGTTTTTCAGCGTATGCCGGGCGATCTCGGCCAGGGTGCCGGCCAGTTCCACGCCGGTAGGGCCGCCGCCGACCACGGCAAAGCTGAGCCAGGCGGCTTTCTTGTCGGGGTCGGATTCGGCTTCGGCGCGCTCGAAGGCGAGCAGCAGTTTGCGGCGCAGGAGCAGGGCGTCGTCCAGGGTCTTCAGGCCGGGGGCATCCTTGGCCCATTCGTCGTGACCGAAGTAGGCATGGGTGGCGCCGCTGGCGACCACCAGCAGGTCGTAGTCCACGTAAGTGGCGTCGCCCAGCAGCACGCGACGTTGCTGCTTGTCGATGGAGACCACTTCACCCAGCCGCACATCGACGTTGTGTTGCCTGCGCAGGATGTGGCGCAGCGGTGCGGCGATATCCGGCGAGGACAGGCCGGCGGTGGCGACCTGGTAGAGCAGTGGCTGGAACAGATGGTGATTGCGCCGGTCGATCAGGGTGATGCGCAGCGGGGCATTGGCGAGGGCGCGGGTGGCCCACAGGCCGGCAAAACCGCCGCCGACGATGACCAGGTGGGGAACTGGGTCGTGTGGCATGGAGTCTCCTTGAGGGCCGGCAAGCCGGCCAATGGCAACAACGGGCACCGACGATGATTGCATGTGACATGGCGTGAACACGAGTTGGCGATACTGGTGCCCAGCCCTTTGTCATGGAGCACCACGTGTCCGAGCCCGAAAAGCGAATCGCACTGTTGATTGACGCCGACAACGCCCCGGCATCGAAGATCGACGAAATCCTGGTTGAAGTGGCCGGCTATGGCGTGGCCAACGTGCGCCGGGCCTATGGCGACTGGAAGAACCCACGTTTGAAGGGCTGGGAAAGCGTGCTGCACGAATTCGCGATCCGGCCCATCCAGCAATTTGCGTATTCCAAAGGGAAAAATGCCTCGGACATGGCCATGGTGGTGGATGGCATGGACCTGCTGTATGCACGGAATCTGGACGCTTTTGCCATCGTCTCCAGTGATGCGGATTTCACGCCGCTGGTGATGCGGCTGCTGACTGACGGACTGAAGGTCTACGGCTTTGGCGAGCAGAAAACGCCGTTGGCCTTCGTCAATGCCTGCTCCAAGTTCATCTACCTGGAAGCCTTGGGGAATGAACGCGTTGATCCGCATGAGGTCAATGCTGAACCACAGGCGGCGGCGCCTGCAGCTGCGACACCGGCCGCGACCGAAGGTGCAGCGGCAGCAACTCCGCCGGCTGCCGCATCACTGATCACGCCGCGCTCCAAGAGTGAGCTGCGCAGTGATACGCGGCTGATCAACTTGTTGCATGGTGCAGTGGAAGCGGCGGCTGACGAACAGGGCTGGGCGATGCTCAGCGCGGTTGGCAACCAGATCGCCAACCGGGCCTCGTTCGATTCGCGCAACTACGGTTATCGAAAGCTGAGTGACCTGATGAAGGCCACGGGCCTGTTCGAGGTGAAGAAGGTCGGCAAGCTGTCCACGGTGCGGGCGGCGCCGCGCAAGGCCGGGACGAAGCGCGCTGCGGCGAAGGCATGAGCCGGTGGATGGCTTTGTTCGAGCTGCCGGTTGTTTTCCAGGCCGTCATTGCCGCCGGCGCGGCAACTATGATGTGAAAGACGGCTGTACTACGGCATGCAACGGGCAGCATCATTCACGCCAGCCAAGCGAATCGTTTCCAATGGAGCAAGCGAATGTTGAAGATCTGGGGCCGGCGCAACTCAAGCAACGTGCGCAAGGTGTTGTGGTGTGCCGAGGAGATCGGCCTGCCCTATGAATCCATTGAAGTGGGCGGGGCGTTCGGCGGCACGCAGTCGCCGGAGTATCGCGCGATGAATCCCAATGGGCTGGTGCCGGTGATCGAGGATCACGGTCTGCCGCTGTGGGAGTCCAATACGATCGTGCGCTACCTGAGCGCGCGTTATGCGCTGGGCAGGCTGTATCCAGAAGACGTGGTGCAACGCGCGCAGAGCGAGAAGTGGATGGACTGGACCACGTCCACGTTTGCGGTACCGTTCCGTGATCTGTTCTGGGGCACGTTGCGTACCGCACCGGCCGACCGCGACGAGGTGCGCATTGCCGCGGCCCTGCAGCGTTGTGGCGAGTTGTTGATGCTGGCCGATGCCGAACTGGAGCGGCAGCCCTGGTTGTCGGGCGAGACGTTTGCGATGGGCGACATTCCGCTGGGCGCGTTTGCCTATGCGTGGTTCGAGATGCCGATCCAACGCCCGGAGTTGCCGCATCTTGCGGCGTGGTATGAACGGCTGAAACAACGGGCGGCGTATCGCAAAGCGGTGATGACGGCGTTGACGTGAGGGTTTCCAGGGCGAGTTTGGTGGTTTGCTCGAGGCTTTCCGATGCTTTTCTAGGCTTTGCTTGGAGCTTTGTTTGAAGCCCCTCTCCCGCTTGCGGGAGAGGGGTTGGGGTGAGGGCAGCTTTGGCTTTGGTTGAAGAGCAGTAGCAGCACATCAGCAACAGCAACAGCAACAGCAACAGCAACAGCAACAGCAACAGCAACAGCAACAGCACCCCCCTCCGCCCTTCGGATACCTCCCCCAGCAAGCGGGAGAAGGGACGATCAAATGTGGCTGTCAGCTGAAGCCCGCAGCCCAAAGCAACCAGCAACCAGCAACAGCGCTTTCATCCGCTTCAGGCACCGCCGTCTTCGCGGGGGCAGGCCCTTTGTTCTCCGGCAGGCGGGGGAAGGGAAAGCAATCTCCGTCCAGCCTTATGAAAAAAAAGCCGCGCTGTTGCCAGCGCGGCTGTTCATCACCGTCGTGCGTTGGGCACGGTTACAACGGTCTTAGAACTTCCAGTTCATTCCGAAGTACATCACACGGCCCGCGTAACCGTTGGAGTAGAAGCGGGCCTTGGTGTCGTTGCCAAGATGCGTGCGGGTCTCTTCCTTGGTCAGGTTCAACACCGAGGCAGTCAAGCTCAGTGCCGGGGTGATGTTGTAGGCGGCGTTCAGGTCGATCTGCTGGTAGGGCTCCTGGTAGAGGTTCAGGCCGCTGACCAGGCCCTGCACCACTTCGCCGCGACGGTTCCAGGAGGCACGCAGCAGCAGTTTTTCCACTTCATAGAACACGGTGAAGTTGGCCTGGTTCTCGGCGCTGCCAACCAGCGGTGACTTGCCGATCGCCGTACCGTCTTCCAGGGTGATTGCTGCTTCGTTGGTGTCGTTCCAGGTGTAGTTCGCCTGGAAGCCCAGGCCGAAATCCAGCGTATGCTGCGCGTAGAACTCCACACCCTGCGACACCGCATCACGACCACCGGCGGTGGTGGAGTAGTTCTGCACGACCACGCTCTGGCCGCCGACGTTCTGCGTCACGTCCTGCACCACCGGTACCGAGAAGTTGCTGACGTCCTTGCGGAACAGGCCCAGGCCCAGCACCGAGCCAGGCTGGAAGTACCACTCCACGCCGATGTCGTATTGGGTGGCTTTGTAGGCTTCCAGATTCTTGTTGCTGCCCGAGCCGTACCAGCCCTGCTCGCTGGCACCACCGGTGAGGCGGCGGTCGTTGACGTATTCGGGGCTGAAGTATTCCAGGCTGCCCGGTGCGGCGATGTTGCTGTAGCTCGGGCGTGAGATCACCTTGGAGGCGGCAGCGCGCAGCAGCAGGTTGTCGGTCAGGTCGTAGGCCAGGTTGAAGCTGGGCAGCACGTCGGTGTAGTTGCGGTCCAGGCCGCTGACCGCGAACGACTCTTCGCGCTGCTGGTCGTCCGAGAGCCGCCAGTACCCTTCGGTGCCGCAATAGGTATCGGCGGGTGCGCCACCGGGTACCGTGGCGCCGGCCTGGCAGGCCAGCGGGTTGCCGTTGGCGTCATCGTAGAAGTAGTCGTTGTACGAGGTCACCTTGTCGGTGGAATCAGCGTGTTGGCGGGTGCTGACCACGCGCACGCCGACGTTGCCGCGCAGGCGCTCGGTGCGGAAGTTGGCCTGCAGGTAGGTGGAGTAGATCTTTTCGTCCACGTTGTAGACGAAGTTGTCCTCGTTGCGGGTCTGCATCGGCCCGTAGGTCTTGTTCAGATGGGCGATGTAGGCCGGGTAGTTGATGGCCGGGAACGCGCTTGCATTGATGCCGCCGGCGAGGTTGCCCATGCCGTACACGAAGTCCGGCGAGAACTGCTGGGCGATGTCGTTGCAGCGGCCGTTCCAGTAGCGGTTGCCGTAGTCGCTCGGGTCGGTGCCGGGACAGGCCCAGTAGCTGTTGCCGGTGCTGCGGTGGATGCCACCGTCACGGTACTTGACGCCGAACTGCAGCGATTCCAGGAAGCCTGAGTCGTTGTGCCAGGTGGTATCGATCTGGGCGAACTTTTGCTGGTTGGTGTTACGGGTCCAGGACGAGCCGGTGGAGCCGAGGTCAACCTGCAGGATGCCGTTCTTCAGGTTCTGCATCAGTTCCGGCGAGAACGCCATCGACGGCGTGCCGGTCAGGCTCCAGGAGCTGGCCAGGTTGCCCAGGTTCCAACTGCCGTCCGCATTCTGGCTGCGCGGCTTGAGCGGCACCGAGAACTGCAGCGACGGGCCGCCCTCGGCCCAGGTGCGTCCGCCCTTGAAGGCGATGTCGACCGATTCACCGATCCATTCGGCGGAGAAATCGACGGTCTGCGACAGTGCTTCTTCGAGGTTGTAGCTGCCGGTGATCTGCGGGGTCGGCACGGTGCAGTCGTCAGAACCCCAACCGCCCGGCGCCATGCCGCCGGCGGCGGCTTGGTCTTCGCTGCAGTAGTAGGTCTTGCCCGGGTGCTTGCTGTAGTTGGCGCCGGTAACGATGGTGCCACTCGGGTCCATGGTCAGCCCATCGAGCAGGCGCCCGCCGGCCCAGTTGCCGTCGCCCCAATAGCGGGCGATGTTCCATTCCGGCACCTTGATGGTGTGGGTCTGGGAGTTCTGCGACAGGTCGAAGCGGAAGTAGTTCGCGGTCAGGGTGAGGTTGTCCACCGGCTTGAATTGCAGGGTGATCTGGCCGCCCTTGCGCTCGCGTTCCTCGTCCTTGACGTCGAGGTTCACCGAGGTCGGCATCATGAAGCCGGTGTAGTACTTGCCGTTCTGGTCGTAGAAGCCGGTACCGCCCCACCAGTTGGAGTTGAAGTCGGAGGGGTTGCCGTTGACGTCAACCGCGGTGCCACCTTCGTCACGGCCATACCAGGACCAGCCTTCGGTGCTGGCGCCCATGGTGCGGGTGGTGCGCTTCTGGTTGGTATAACCGACGAACACGCCGAAGCGGTCGTCCTTGTCATGCCACGAATATGAGGCCGAGAGCTGGCCGTCGGTCTTCTTGGTGGTGTCGGCCCAGGTGCCTTCGACGGAGACGAAGCCGGTGTTGGATTCCATGTCCAGCGGGCGGCGCGTGTGCAGGATCACCGTGCCGCCGATGCCGCCTTCGTCGATGCGCGCTTCCGGCGACTTGAACAGTTCGGCGCTGCCCAGCATGTTCGCCGGCAGCAGGGTGTAGTTGAACGAACGGGTCGGGTCGCCGTTGGATTCGGCGGTGGCCACGTAGTTGCCGTTCAACTCGGTCAGGGTCAGCTCCGAGGACAGGCCGCGCACGCTGACGTTCTTACCTTCGCCACCGCTGCGGGTGATGATCACGCCCGGCACGCGCTGCAGCGCGTCGGCCACGTTCTTGTCGGGGAACTTGCCCACGTCTTCGGCGGTGATCACTTCGACCACGGCATTGGCGTCGCGCTTCTGCTCAAGGCTTTTTTCGATGGCGTAGCGGTAGCCGGTGACGTTGACGCTGTCGAGCGTGGTGGCGCTGGGCGACGGCGTTGCGGTGGTGGCTTGCTGTGCGAAAGCGCTGGCCGGCAGCAGGGCGGCTGACAGTGCGATGGCGATGGCAGCTGACAGTGTGTCGCGGCCGTGTGTGCGTGCGTTGTGTTTCATTCCCCTCTCCTGGATTGAATACGTGGCTGATGCGGAAACTTGAATCGATCTAATTATTGGAGCCGACTTCATATGTGAGCGCAGGGTGCCTGGTGCATGGCGTTCCGGCCATGGGTGGCCAGGCCCCCGCATCTTCCTCATTCCCGGCAATCGTGGTCATTCGATTTGGATCGATCTAAACGATTGGCGCGGATTTTTTAACACAGGCCGCTGGCCGACGCATGCTGCTACGCAATATGGCGGGGCGGGGTTGGCGGGAGTGCCGGGCTGGCCTGCGCAGCCTGACTGCGCTCTACCCGATGGGTGGGTGTGCGTTGGGTAGTGCCGAGCCGTGCTCGGCAGGGGCGTGGCCGGGCAAGCCTCCAGCGCAGCGTGGCTGCACGCTGCAGCGGCCAGGGGCACTTTTCCGGCGCCTGATGCTGCGCCGCAGAATGCATCAGCGGAAATTGTCATGCTTTACTTGGATCGATCTAAATTCACAGGGGCGGGATCCGGGGCGGTGCAAAGGGGGCTGCGCAGCCACGCGCCACCGTCGCATTGGCCCGGCCTTCAACTCACCAAGGTGTCGTGACCATGCTCAGGTTTTTCCCCGATCGTTGCCTTGCCGACCCGCTATTTGGGCTTCGGTTCTCCCCTGTCCAATGCCAGCCAGTTTCCTGATCCCGGCACTCTCTCCCCCATCCCTCAGCGGATGGGCCGGGCATCAGCGGCCCGGCTTCGGCCGGGCCACCCTCTCGCCATACCGACATCGACCCACAGGATCCAGCACATGAGCCGCATGCCGTCCGCTACCTTGCTTCCCCTCGCGCGCCGCCCGTTGGCGGGCCTGGCCTGTCTGCTGGCGCTGTCGTTCGCGCCGCTGCTGCAGGCTGCGTCGGCCGGACTGGAGCGCGAGGTCAACACCTTCATTGGTAGCAAGGACGACGGCAACACTTATCCGGGTGCTTCGGCGCCGTTCGGGTTGATCCAGGTCAGCCCCATCGGCAGCCATTACGCCGGCTGGCGCTATGACGATGAAAAGATCCGTGGCTTCGGACATTCCTTCATTTCCGGCGCCGGTTGCTGGGAGCAGGGTGGCCAGGTGTCGGTGTTGCCGGTGACCGGCAGCATTGGCCCGGGCGGTGATTTCGATACCAAGGACGCCAAGCGCTTCGATCACAAGAACTACGCCTCGGCCTACAGCCACGACGGTGAAATCGGCCAGGCCGGCTACTACAAGGTGCGCCTGACCAACTACGGCGGCATCGACGTGGAAACCACTGCGCGCACCCGCGCTGCGAGCGAGCGTTACACCTTCAGTGCCGACAACGGCCAGGGCCATGTGCTGATCAACGTGGGCCAGGCCAATGAGCGGCATTCGGTAATCGGCAGCGTCGTTGATGTGGTTGGCGACCGTGCGGTGGAAGGCAAGCTGGTGACCAAGAGCTTCTGCGGTGGCCACCAGTACACCACGTGGTTCCGCATCGAATTCGATCGTCCGTTCAAGGCGTTTGGTACCTGGGGCGAGGGCGGCGGCCTGCCCAATGCACGTCACAGCATGGAAGGCGAACTCAAGCCCAATGGCGCTTGGCTGAGTTTTGATCTGGCCGATGGCCGTGCGGTGACCGCCACCAGTGCGATCTCGCACGTGGATGCCGACGGTGCACGCAACAACCTGCGCGTCGATGGCATGCAGGGCGATACGCTGCTGGGCTTTGACCGCATGCGCACGCTGGCGCAGCAGGCCTGGCGCAAGGAGCTGGAGGCGGTGCGTGTACAGGGCGGCAATGCCGACGATCGCACCGTGCTGTACACCGCGCTGTATCACGCGCTGCTGCAGCCGATGACCGGCAGTGATGCCGATGGTCGCTATCGCGGCTATGACGATGCCATCCACCGTGCCGACGGTTGGACCTACTACGAATACTTCTCGCTGTGGGATACCTATCGCACGCAGAACCAATGGCTGGCGATGACCCGCCCGGAAGTGGCGCGCGATATCGGCCGCAGCGTACTGGCCATCGACGAACAGGGGGGCTGGTTGCCGCGCTGGGGCTATGCGAATTTCGAAACCAACATCATGACCGGCGACCCGGTGACGCCGTTCCTGGTGGACCTGTGGCGTTTTGGTGCGCTGACAGGGCGGGAGTCCGATGCGTGGAATGCGCTGCGTCGCAATGCATTCTCGATGCCGCCGATGAACTCGCGCTTTGCCGGCCGTTCCGGCAACGCCAGCTACCTCGCCAACGGCTATGTGGCCTATGACCGTGCGTTCCCATCGAAAGGCATGGATGTCGATCCGCATCATGGTGGCTCGGCCACGCTCGAATACGCACTGGCCGATTGCGCATTGGCGCAGATGGCTGATGGTCTGGGCCATGCCGATGACGCAAGGACGCTGCGCGATCGTGGCGGCAACTGGCACAAGGTATGGGACGCGGACGTGCGCGATGCCGAAACCGGCTTCAGCGGCTTCCCGCGTCCGCGCGCTGAAGGTGGCCAGTGGTACACGCCGGCCGATGGTCATTACAGCCCGCGTTCGCAGCATGGCTTCCACGAAGGCACCGGTTGGCAGTACCAGTGGTTGGCACAGCAGGATATGCCGGGGCTGGTGACTGCGATGCATGGTCGTGAAAAGGCCGGCGAACGTCTGGATGCGTTCTTCGCCTATGACGAACTGCTGAAGGCACCGCTCACCGCCGCGCGCAAGGCGTGGGTGGTTGGCCCGTACAGCTATTACAACCAGTACCGCTACAACCCGAACAACGAGCCGGACCTGCACTCCCCGTGGATGTACACGCTGATCGGCCAGCCGTGGAAGACCGCCACCGTGGTGCGCGCCGCGCAGCAGCTGTTCACCAACGCGCCCAACGGCGTCACCGGCAATGATGACCTGGGCACGATGTCGGCCTGGTACCTGTTCAGTGCGCTGGGCCTGTACCCCGCCGTGCCGGGAAGCGGTGAGTTGCTGCTGCATGCACCGCGCTTCAGCAATGCGCAGATCCAGCTGGGCAATGGCCGCACGCTGCAGCTGCAGGCGCCCGGCGCCGATGGCCGCAGCCTGCAGTACATCCAGGGCGTGCAGTTCAACGGCAAGCCGCAAACACAGGTGTGGCTGGATTGGGAACAGCTGCGCCAAGGCGGCACGGTGCGTTTTGAACTGGGCGCGCAGGCACCGGAGCGGGGCTGGGGCACGGCGGTTGCAGACCTGCCGGTGTCGTACTGCGCCACCCCGGGCAGCGAACTGAAGTGAGCGCCAAGCGCACCAGGCCTGCGGTGATGGCGGTGGGCGCCGATGCGCGCCCCGGCGATCCATTAGGCTTGGTGCATCCAGACAGACCAGCGGAAGCGATGAACGAGAAATCTCCAGGCGCCGGCAAGGGCGTACGCAAGGCCGGCAACCGGGCCGTCACCGTCACCGATATCGCGCAGGCGGTGGGGGTGTCGCGGGCAACCGTGTCGCTGGTGCTGCGTGGCAGCCCATTGGTCAATGTCGACACGCGGGCCAGGGTCGAGGCCGAGCTGCGGCGGCAACGTTACGTGTACAACCGCACCGCCGCCAATCTGCGTCGACGCACATCGTCATCGATCGCCTTGGTCATCAATGACCTTTCCAACCCGTTCTTCGCCGAATTCGCATCGGGTGTGGATGAGGCGCTGGGCGGCAAAGGCTATGTGACCCTGCTCGGCAGCACCGGTGAATCACCGGAGCGGCAGCAGGCGGTGCTGTCGACGCTGATGGAGCACACGCCCACCGGTTTCATTCTTTCGCCCGCCGAAGGCAGTGATACGCAGGCGCTGACGCAGGTACTGGGCGCGCACGCCAACGTGTTGTTGTTCAACCGCGAACTGGTTGGCGCAGAGTGGGACTTCCTCACCCTCGACAACCAACATGGCGCGTACATGGCCACGCGCCATCTGATCGAGCGTGGACATCGTGACATCGCCTTCTTCGGCGGTCATGCCGTTTCCAGTTCGTGCCATCAGCGCCGCACCGGGTATCAGCAGGCCTTGAATGAAGCCGGTTTGCAGGTGCGTCCGGATTGGTTGATCGAATCAGCGCCCAATCGTCTGGAAGCCGCTGCGCGCACCGGTGAGTTGTTCAACGGTGAGCAGCGCCCGAGTGCGGCGGTCTGCTACAACGACACCGTGGCGCTTGGCCTGATGCTGGGCCTGACCTCGCGCGGCATCCGCCCGGGCGGTGATTTCGCCGTCACCGGCTTCGATGACATTTCCGAAGCCGCGGTCGCGGTGCCGCCGCTGACCACATTGACCGCCGATCCACGTGAGCGTGGCCGTCAGGCAGCAGCCTTGTTGCTGCAGCGCCTGGACAACCCCGATGCACCGCCGATGCGCACCGTCGCGCCGGTACAGCTGCGTATCCGCGAAAGCAGTGCCGCGCGGCCGATCTGATCTTTCCTCCACCCTTCCGATATCACCGCACCGAGGCGTACCGCGCATGGCGATACCAACAACACCGCTGAAAACGACAGGTTCGTCCGCCTCGGTGGTCAATCCACGGATGGCCATGGCGGTCGCCACCACCATCTTCTTCATGTGGGGCTTTCTGACCAGCCTCAATGACGTGTTGATTCCACACCTGAAAGCGGTGTTCGAGCTGAACTATGCCCGCGCGATGCTGGTGCAGTTCACCTTCTTCGGCGCGTACTTCCTGATGTCGTTGCCGGCCGGTCGGCTGGTGGCACGGCTGGGTTACAAGAACGGCATCGTCGCGGGTCTGGTGATCGCCGGCATCGGTGCACTGGGCTTCTGGCCGGCGGCGGCGCTGCGGGTCTATGAAGGCTTCCTGGCCTCGCTGTTCGTGCTGGCGACCGGCATCACCGTGTTGCAGGTAGCTGCCAATCCATATGTGGCACTGCTTGGCCCTGAGCAGACCGCTTCCAGCCGGCTCACGCTGGCCCAGGCGCTCAACTCGCTGGGCACCACGCTGGCACCTTTGTTCGGTGGCCTGTTGATCCTCGGTACCACGGTCAAGAGTGGTGATCAGATCGATGCCTTACCCGCTGCAGAGCAGCTGGCGTATCGTGCCGCCGAAGCGCAGTCGGTGCAGGGGCCGTATGTCGGTCTGGCTATCGCGTTGGTGTTGCTGGCCGTGTTCGTCTACCTGTTCCGCCTGCCGCCGCTGTCCGAGGCCACCGAGCAGGCTGACAAGAGTCACCACACGCTGATGGACGCCCTGCGTCAGCCACACGTGCTGTTCGGTGTGCTGGCGATCTTCTTCTATGTGGGCGCGGAAGTGTCCATCGGCAGCTTCCTGGTCAATTATCTGTCGATGCCGGAGATCGGCGGGCTGACCGAGCAGCAGGCCACCAACTATGTGTCGCTGTATTGGGGCGGCGCGATGATCGGTCGCTTCGCCGGCTCTGCCCTGCTGGTGCGGCTGTCGCCGCGCAAGCTGCTGGCCGGATTCGCCGTGGCCAACGTGGTGCTGCTGGCGCTGACCCTGATGTCGTCCGGGCAGACCGCGCTGTACTGCATCGTGGCGACCGGCCTGTTCAACTCGATCATGTTCCCGACCATCTTCGCGCTCGGCATCGAGCGCCTGGGGCCGCTGACCAACAAGGCTTCCAGTCTGTTGATCATGGCCATCGTCGGCGGTGCGTTGATCCCGCTGCTGCAGGGTGTGCTGGCCGACCGCATCGGCCTGCATCACTCCTTCATCGTGCCGCTGCTCTGCTACGGCTACGTCATTTTCTACGGACTGGTGGGCTCGCGCCCCCGTACCGGCAACGGCCAGGGGGGCTGAGGCCAGATGGGCAAGATTGTTTGTTTCGGCGAAATTTTGATCGATCTATTAGCGCAGCCACCGGCCTCGGCGGACACCCCGCGCGCGTTCCTGCAGTACGCCGGTGGTGCTCCGGCCAACGTTGCCGTGGCCGCTGCACGACTGGGTGCCAGCAGTCATTTCGCCGGCATGCTGGGCCGTGACATGTTTGGTGATTTTCTTGCCGAGAGCCTGGCCGAGGCCGGTGTCGGTACCGATTGCATCGTGCGTACCGATGCGGCCAAGACCGCACTGGCATTCGTCGCACTGGATGCCGATGGCGAGCGCAGTTTCAGCTTCTACCGGCCGCCAGCGGCGGACCTGTTGTTCCGCAGTGAGGATTACCATCCCGCCTGCTTCGACGGCACGGGCTGCTTCCACGTGTGCTCCAACAGCCTGACCGAACCGGCCATCGCGCAGACCACGTTCACCGGCATGGAGCGCGCGCGCGATGCCGGTGCGGTGGTCAGCCTGGATCTCAACCTGCGCCCGGCACTGTGGCCAGCCGATGTCGATCCGACACCGTGGCTGTGGCAGGCGCTGGAGCGGGCCGACCTGGTCAAGCTGTCACGTGAGGAGCTGGACTATCTGGCAAAGCCGTACGGCAGTGACGGTGACACACACGTGCTGCAGCGTCTGTTGGCGGCACAGGCGCGCTGGGTGATCGTTACCGATGGTGCTGGCCAGCTGTACTGGTATACCCGCGACAGTCGCGGTGAGCTTTCCAGTTTCCGCGTTGACGCCGTGGACACCACCGCCGCGGGGGATGCCTTCGTCGGCGGCGTGTTGTTCGGTCTGGCCGAGCGCGCGGCCACCGGCACGGGCTTCGCTGCGTTCTGCCGTGATACGCAGGCCATCACCGACACGCTGCGCTTCGCCGCAGCCGTGGGCGCCCTGGCGGTCACCCGCAAGGGTGCCTTCGCCGCCATGCCCACCCTGGACGAAGTGCAACAGTTGCTGCAGCAACAGGACGCCATCGCATGAACACCACCACTCCCGATTTCCGTTCCCCGGCTTTCCTTCGCGCGCATATCGCCGACACGATGGCCTTCTACCATCCGCACTGCATCGATCCGCAGGGCGGCTTCTTCCATTACTACCGCGACGATGGCAGCGTCTACGACGCCAGTCATCGTCACCTGGTCAGCAGTACCCGTTTCGTCTTCAACTATGCGATGGCGTACCGCGAGTACGGCAATGCGGAGTATTTGGACGCGGTGAAGCACGGTGTGGACTACCTGCGCAACGTGCATCGCAATCCGGCCACAGGTGGTTACGCGTGGACGCTGCGCGATGGGCAGGTCGAGGACGACATGAACCACTGCTACGGCGTGGCGTTCGTGTTGCTGGCCTACAGCTGTGCGTTGAAGGCCGGCATCGAGCAGGGCCGCGAATGGATGGACGAAACCTGGCAGTTGCTGGAACGCCATTTCTGGGAACCGCAGCACGGCCTGTACCGCGATGAAGCCGATGCGCAGTGGAACTTCACCGGGTATCGCGGCCAGAACGCCAACATGCACATGTGTGAAGCAATGTTGGCCGCCTTCGAAGCCAGCGGTGAGCAGCGCTACCTCGAACGCGCACTGCAGCTGGCCGACAACATGACCCGTCGCCAAGCCGCCAAGGCCGGCGGTCTGGTGTGGGAGCATTACGACACCGCGTGGAATATCGATTGGGACTACAACCTCGACAATCCCAAGCACCTGTTCCGCCCATGGGGTTTCCAGCCCGGCCATCAGACCGAATGGGCCAAGCTGCTGATGATCCTCGACCGTCACGTGCAGGCGGATTGGCTGGTGCCGACTGCGCGCCACCTGTTCGATACGGCGATGGCCTGTTCGTGGGATGACGCGCGCGGCGGCCTCTACTACGGATTCGCACCGGAAGCACGCCGCCAGCCCGGCATGGACGGAGCGCCGATCGGTGGCGACAGCTTTGTCTGTGACGACGACAAATACTTCTGGGTGCAGGCCGAATCGCTGGCCGCTGCCGCGTTGCTGGCCAAACGTACCGATGACGCTGCGTACTGGCAGTGGTACGAGCGGCTGTGGGCGTACGCGTGGGAGCACTTCGTCGATCATCAGTACGGCGCCTGGTTCCGCATTCTGGATGCGGACAGCCGCAAGTACAGCGACGAGAAGAGCCCCGCCGGCAAAACCGATTACCACACCATGGGCGCCTGTCACGAAGTGTTGAACGTGGTGCGGGAGCCGCGTTGATCGTGCACGCGGTGTTTCCGTCGTCATCCCCGCCATCCCGGCAATGACGACTTCATGAACTTCAGAACCCGGTAAGGCATAGCGCAGACAGCGGCACGGAGGAGGGGACATGCAAGGTGCAAGCGTGAAATTTGGATCGATCCATAAGCGCCTCGTTCCGCGCTGGCGCAGCGTGCTGCTATGCCTGTTGTGCGGCATGAGTGGCATCGCCACAGCCGCACCGCTGCAAGCGCAATGGAGTTTCCGTCTGCTACCGGGAGATGCGCAGCTGCAGGCGCATGCAGGCATGGATGCCTGGCGTCCGGCGCAGGTGCCGGGCAGTGTGCACACCGATCTGATGGCTGCAGGCGTGATCGGCGATCCCTATGTAGGCGCGGCCGAGGCCGGGCTGCAGTGGATCGGCCTGGGTGATTGGGAATACCGTGCGCACTTTGACGTGGATGCGGCGACATTGGCAAAGCGTCACGCCGAGCTGCGCTTTGAGGGGCTTGATACGTTCGCCGAGGTCAGCCTCAACGGTGCGCCGTTGTTGAAGGCCGACAATGCACACCGCACCTGGCGCGTACGTGTCGACGGTCGCCTGCGTGCCACCGGCAACGAGTTGCGCATCGTATTCCGCTCACCGATCCGTACCCTGCTTCCTCAGGTGCAGGCGATGCCGCACAAGATCGCCGGCAACTATCCCTCGCCATATGGCGACGAGCCGAAGGATGCGATGGTCGGCAACTTCGTGCGCAAGCCGGCCTATCACTTCGGCTGGGACTGGGGGCCGCGCTATGTGACCGCGGGGGTGTGGCGCGGCGTGCAGCTGGAGAGCTGGAACGACCATCGCATCACCGACCTGGTGGTGCGCACCGACGCATTGGATGCGCAGCGCGCCGACCTGAGCGTACTGCTGCAACTGGAGCAGGGCGAGGTGGCTGGCAAGGCCAGGGTGGTGGTCGATGTGCTCGATCCGGACGGCAAGCGTGTGACGCGCCTCGAACGTGATGCCACATTGCAGCCCGGCAGCAACACGCTGCAGCTGCCGGTGAGCATCGCGCAACCGCGGCGCTGGTGGCCGGTGGGTTACGGCGCGCAGGATCGCTATACCGTGCAGGCCCGCGTGGACGGTGGCAGCAATGCCGAACACCGGGCCAGCCTGCGCACCGGCCTGCGTACCGTGGAGCTGCAACGCGAAGAGGACAAGGACGGCGGGCAGGGCTTTGCTTTCGTCATCAATGGCGTGCCGGTATTTGCCAAGGGCGCGAACGTGATTCCGTTCGATGCGTTTCCGGCCCGGGTCACCCCTGAGCGTCTGCGCCGCGATCTGCAGGCCGCGCGCGATGCCAACATGAACATGCTGCGCAACTGGGGCGGTGGCTACTACGAAGACGATGCGTTCTTCGACATCGCCGACGAACTGGGCCTGCTGGTCTGGCAGGACTTCATGTTCGGTGGCGGCATGCAGCCCGGCTACGATCCTGCGTTCCGCAGCAATGTCGTGGCCGAGGCACGCGACAACATCCGCCGCCTGCGCCATCACCCGAGCATCGTGCTGTGGTGTGGCAACAACGAAGAAGAAACGGCATGGAAAGACTGGGGGCATGGCAAGGACCTGAGCGCCGCCGACCCGGTGTTCGCGGCCAAAGTCTGGCAGGGCTATGTCGATCTGTTCGGCAAGGATCTGCGCGCGGTGGTGGCCGAGGAAAGCCTGGGCGTGCCGTACTGGTCCAGCTCGCCCAGCAATGATCTGGATGCCAAGGCCAATGATTCAACGCGTGGCGACAAGCACTACTGGCAGGTGTGGGGAAACCCCGCGCTGCCGGTGACAGCCTACCTGAGCGAAACGCCGCGCTTCATGTCCGAGTACGGCCTGCAGGCGTGGCCGCAGCTGTCCACCGTCGACGCGTTCGCGACGAAGCAGGAGCAGCAGATCGACGGGCCGGTGATCCAGGCGCACCAGAAATTCATGGCCGGCAAGGGCAACGAACGGCTGTTGCACTACATCGGAATGGAATATGGCGCGCCGCGCACGTTCGCCGACTTCGTCTACCTGAGCCAGGTGATGCAGGCCGAAGGTATCGAGCTGGCGGCGTTGCATCATCGTGCATCGCGTCCTTACACGATGGGCTCGCTGTACTGGCAGCTCAATGATGTGTGGCCGGGTGCGTCGTGGTCGAGCGTGGATTACTTCGGCAACTGGAAGGCGCTGAACTTCCATGCGCGCCGCTTCTTTGCCGACGTGGCGGTTGCCGCGCTGCGCGCTGCCGGCGAAACCCGGGTCAGCCTGCTCAATGATGGCCGTTCACCGCTTGCCGCGCAGCTGCGTTACCGGGTGATGGATTTTGATGGCCGCGTGCTGCAGCAACAACAGCAGGCGGTGACATTGGCGCCGCTGGCGGCTACCGAAATCATGCGCCTGAGTGATGCTGCATTGCTGAAGGGCGCCGATCCGCGTCGCACGCTGGCGGTGTTCGAGTTGCTCGGTGACGACAAGCTGCTGGCGCAGCGCATCGTCTACTTCGCCGCTGCAAAGGAACAGCTGCTTGCCGCCGACCAGGTGCAGGCCGAGCTGCGGGCGGAAGGCGATCACTACCGCCTGCGCTTGAACAGCCGCAGCCTTGCGCGTGCGCTGTGGATCGATTTTGACAATGCCAAGGCCGATGTCGAGGACAACGCCTTCGACCTGCTGCCCGGGCAACCCCATGACGTGGTCGTGCGCAGCCGCGCCGACCTGTCCACCCTGCGTGCCGCACTGCGTCTACAGACGCTGGGCGATGCGCTGCACTCCCACCCAGCTCCATCGCAAGACAACGCTTCCGTCCAGAGGATTCCATGATGACCCGTGCCCTGCGTAGTGCCCCCTTGGTAGTCGCCGTGATGTTGGCGCTCACTGCCTGCAACAACGCGTCCGCGCCTGCCGCTTCCACCGCCCCGGCAGCACCTGCAACGACGGCTGCAAAAGCCCCGCTGGCCGACGTGCCGGTGGTGGACGACGCCGAAGCCGCACGCATGGCAGAGCAGGTGCGCGAAGCCACCCGCCACGCCTGGCAGGGCTACATGCAGTACGCCAAGGGCCACGATGACCTGAAGCCGCTTACTGCCAAGCCGCGCGACTGGTATCCGGTGCCGTTGCTGATGTCGCCGGTGGATGCACTGGACACGCTGCTGCTGCTCGGCATGGACAAGGAAGCCAACGAAGCACGCGAGCTGATCGTCAGCCAGCTCTCGTTCGACCAGGACATCGACGTGCAGAACTTCGAGGTCACCATCCGTCTGCTCGGCGGCCTGCTGTCGGCTTACCAGATGACCAACGACGAGCGTCTGCTCAAGCTGGCCGACGATCTCGGTACACGCCTGTCGCCGGTATTCGACAGCCCCACCGGCCTGCCGTACACCCACGTCAACCTGCGCACCGGCAAGACCAGCGGCAAGATCAGCAACCCGGCCGAGACCGGCACGCTGCTGCTGGAGTTCGGCACCCTGGCCAAGCTCACCGGCAAGCAGGCGTATTACGACAAGGCCAAGCGTGCGTTGGTGGAAACCCACAACCGTCGTTCGAAGATCGGCCTGGTGGGCTTGAACATCAACGTCGAAACCGGCGAGTGGACCAACAAGGACGCATCGATCGCTGGCGGCATCGACTCGTACTACGAGTACCTGCTCAAGTGCTGGAAGCTGTTCGGCGATGAGGACTGCAAGCGCATGTGGGACGAGAGCATCGGCCCGGTCAACCAGTACCTGGCCGATGAAGTGCGTGAGGGTGAGCTGTGGTACGGCCATGCCGACATGGATACCGGCAAGCGCACTTCGGCGACGTATGGTGCGCTGGATGCGTTCATGCCGGGCCTGCTGGCACTGGGCGGTGACCTGGATCGCGCCAAGCGCCTGCAGGAGTCGAACCTGAAGATGTGGCGCTTGCACGGCATCGAACCGGAGTCGCTGGACTATGCCGCGATGGAAGTGCGCTCGCCGAGCTATGCGCTGCGTCCGGAGATCGTCGAATCGGCGTACTACCTGCACCACTACACCGGCGACGCGCGCTACCGCGGCATGGGCAAGGAGTTCTTCGACGACTTCGTGCGTTACACCCGCACCGAGCACGGCTTTGCCGCACTGAAGGATGTGCGCAGCAAGGAGAAGGACGACTCGATGGAGAGCTTCCTGTTCGCCGAGACGTTCAAGTATTACTACCTGCTGTTCGCCCCGGCCAAGACCCTCGACTTCGACGGCGTGGTATTCAACACCGAAGCGCATCCGCTGCGGAAGACCTGGTAAAGCGAAGGCGACCCTCGCCCCATCCTCTCTCCCGCAGGCGGGTGAGGGCCCAGGTCTGCATCGGCTGTTGCTCAAAGCCCCTCTCCCGCTTGCGGGGGAGGGGTTGGGGTGAGGGCACTCTCATTCATCCGGGCAGGCTCGGGCTTGCCGTAGGGGCGCGCTAAACTCCACCGCAACGGGGAGCGAGGCGAGCGCTGATGGAGTTGTCTTCCATCCTGATTGTCGATGATGACGCGGCGTCGCTGGCGCGGCTGGCACGGCTCGTGGCCGAACTGCTGGAACCGCAGCCGGTGAGGCTCCGGACCGCCGCCAACCTTGCCGATGCGCGCGACCTGCTGCAGCGTGAATCCTTCGCGCTGGCGCTGGTGGACATGCAGCTGCCAGACGGCACCGGTACCGATCTGATCGCGTGGATGCAGCGGCAGGTGACGCAGGTGCAGGCGGTGATCGTGTCCGCGTTCGCCGAGGAAGAGGCGATCTTCGCTGCGCTGCGTGCCGGTGCGGTGGGCTATCTGCTCAAGGACCGCGATGACATAGAGCTGCGCGTGGCGTTGCGCAGCCTGCAGCGTGGCGGTGCACCGATCGACCCGATGATCGCCCGGCGCATCCTTGCCTTCGTGCCCGCGGCGACACCCGCGGCACCTGCTCCGGCGGCCAGCGTGCCGCTGTCCGAACGCGAACTGGGCATCCTCGGCCTGGTCGCGCAGGGCTACGGCAACCGCGAGATCGCCGAGCTGCTCAGCCTGTCGCGCCTGACCATCGAGGCGCATACCCGCAACATCTACCGCAAGCTGGCCGTCGGTTCACGCACCGCGGCGGTGTTCGAGGCGCGCGTGCTTGGGCTGCTGCCATGATCCGCGGGCTGTTGGGCCTGTTGTTGCTGCTGCTGGTGATGGGGAGCGCGCTGGCCGCTCCCCCGGCGGTGGCGCGTATCGTGCAGGCCGAAGCGGTGCGTAGCGGCTGGGAGGCGCAGGCGCCACCGCTGCAGGGGTGGGAGCCTGTGACCCTGGCCGACCAATGGCAGACGCGCTGGCCCGACCATGACGGCGTGGTCTGGTACCGGCTGCGCTGGCAGCAGGGCGATGCCGGCGAACCGACCGGCCTGCTGCTGGACTACACCTGCATGGCGGCGGCGGTATACCTCAACGGCAGCCTGATCGACCGCGACCCGTCGCTGGTCGAACCGTTGTCGCGCAGCTGGCATGTGCCGCGCTACTACCTGCTGCAGTCACCGTTGCTGCGGCAGGGCGAGAACGAACTGCTGGTGCGGGTGTCGGGGCTGGTGGCGTACCAGCCCTCGTTCGGTGTGGTCGACGTGGGTGATGCCGCCGTGCTGCAGGCACGCTATCGGCAGGAAGTACGCGTGCGGCATGACCTGCAGCTGCTCGATACCGCCATCGGCTTCGTGCTGGCCGGCGTGATCGGCCTGTTCTGGTTGCTGCGGCGCAAGGAGGCGATGTACGGCTGGTATGCGCTGAGCGCGGTGTTCGGGCGCATGTATGACACCAACTTCGTGGCCACCAGCCCGTGGCCGTTTACCACCACCGATGGCTGGCAGGCCTTCATCGCTGGCTGCTACGTGGTGGCTGCGGCGGCGCATACCGTGTTCCTGCTGCGCTTCAGCGAGCGGCGCTGGCCGCGCTTCGAGCGTGTGCTGATGGGCCTGGCGGCGGTGGCGATGGCGGCGGCGCTGCTGTGGCCGCAGTGGATGGGGCCGCATCGCAACCTCTACCTGGTGCCACTCATCGCCTTCCTGTACGTGGTGTCGTTCACCTTCATGGGCTACGCGCTGCGCAGTGGCCGTCGTGACGCGCAGGTGCTGGCCTTGTGCATCGTCCTGCCGATCCTGGTGTCGCTGCACGACCTGGGCGTGTACATGGGCTGGTATGGCGGGGTCAGTTACCTGGGGTCCTTCACCTCGCCGTTGATGCTGCTGGGCATGGGCTTCGTACTGGCCTACCGTTTCGCCAACACGATGAAACGCGTGGAGGGGTTCAACGCCGAGCTGCGCCATGAAGTACAGCAGGCCACGTCCCAGCTGTCGGAAACCCTGAACGCGCAGCATGCGTTGGAGCTGGCGCACAGCCGCGCCGGCGAGCGCCTGCAGCTGGTGCGCGACCTGCACGATGGTTTCGGCGGCACCCTGGTCGGGGCGATCGCGCGGCTGGAGCAGGCCCCGCAGGAGATGCCGCGTTCAAAGGTGATCGAACTGCTGCGCGAGATGCGCGACGACCTGCGCCTGGTGATCGACAGCACCGCACGCGAGCACGCCGACCTGGCCGAGATGCTGGTGCCCTTGCGGCACCGCGCCAGCACCCTGCTGGAAGCCGGCGGCATCGATACCTACTGGCACCTGCAGGACCTGCACGGGGTGGAACTGGGCGCCTCCCGCAGCCTGGACCTGCTGCGGCTCATGCAGGAAGCCCTGACCAACGCGTTCAAGCATGCCCATGCGACACGGGTGGACATCACCCTGCGACGGGACGGTGACCGGCTGCAGCTGCAGATCGACGACGACGGCATAGGCCTGCCGGCGACCGTGCCGGGCAGTGCAGCGGGCGGCGCCGGCATGGCCAGCATGCAGCTGCGGGCCAGGCGCATGGGCGGTGACCTGCAGGTGGGTCCGGCCGATGACCGGAACGGAACCCGCGTGCAGTTGGAGCTTGACCTCGCCCGTTGATCCGCGTCCCAAGGACACCTGCGTACCTGATTTCGTGGATGCTGATCCTGCAATGATGGCGATAGGGTTTGCCCCTTGTTGAATCGGGGGACACCATCATGCGCGGCCGTGTCATTTCAAAAGCTGATCGAGTAGCCGCGGCACTGGCGGTCGCCGGCCTGCTCATCTTGTTCCCATCGCTGCCTGCGGATGCAGCCGAAGTGGTCGGCGGAACCACGCCAACGGCCCCCTGCACTCAGGATGCAAGTACCGGTGCCCTGGCCTGCCTGGACGGCAGTCGGGTGGGCGGTGACGGTGCGTCTGGGCCATACGAGCCCGGTGCTTCCAGTTCGGCCGGCGGCTTGGGAAATGCGACGGGCAACACGGCGATCGGTAAGGGCAGCTCGGTCGGCATGGGCGGGCAAGGTGCCAACGGGATGGCCGGTGGGAGCGGTGGGGTGGGTGGCAGCGGTGGAGGCTACAACCTCGCCTTTGGTGCCGGCAGCAGCGCTGGCAATGGCGGTAAGGCCGGCGACGGCATTGCCGGCGGCACCGGCGGAGATGGTGGTGCCGGCGGAAACTACAACATCGCTCTGGGCGATGGCAGCGAGGCGGGCAACGGCGCCGATGGCAAGGAAGGCTGTTGTGGCTTCAAGGGCACGTCTGGCACCGCAGGTACGGACAACAACGTGGCCATCGGCAGGAATGCCAAGGCAACGGGCGGTGGTTCAGTTGCACTGGGGGCGGGCAGCACCGATGCCGGCCTGGCCAATGTCGTGTCGGTCGGTTCGGCCAGCCAGCAACGGCGCATCGTCAACGTTGCCGCCGGCGTGGCCGCCACCGATGCCGCCAACGTGGGCCAGCTCACTGCGCTGGGGACGTCATTGAATGCGAACCTGGGAGGGGTCGCGTCATGGCTGGGCGGTGGGGCCGCTTACAGCGGCGGCGTGTTCACCGCGCCAACCTTCGCCGTCCAAGGCAACAGCTACGGCAATGTCGGTGCCGCGCTGTCGGCCATCGATACCCAGCTCACCGCAATCAAGGGCCGCGCCGACCTGGCGGTGTACTACGACGACGCCAGCAAGGCCTCGCTGACGCTCGGCGGGGGCGCCGGCTCGGGTTCCGCGGGAGCATCGGGGGGGACCCGGGTGGCGGGCGTGGCCGACGGCACCGCCGCCGACCATGCAGTCAACAAGGGGCAGATGGATGCGGGGGATGCGGCCGCCATCGACGCGGCCGGGAATTACACCGATACCCGCGAAGGCGCGATCCGTGCGGACATGGCCACGGCCGATGCCAACGTGTTGTCCTCGGCCAAGGCGCATGCGGACAGCGGCGATGCAGCCACTCTGGCCGCGGCCAACGGCCATACCGACGACCGCGAGGCGGCAATCCGCACGGACATGGCCAGCGCCGATGCCACCACGCTGCAGTCGGCCCGCAGCTACGCCGATGGCACTGCCAGCCAGGCCGTCGCCGCCGCGAACAGCTATACCGACAGCCGTTTCGAGGCCGTGGACCTGCAGTTCGACGGGTTGCGGCGAGAGATGGATGACCGCTTCATCCGTCAGGACCGTCGCATCGACCGGATGGGCGCGATGAGCAGCGCGATGCTCAACATGGCGGTGAATGCGGCGGGTTCGCAGAGCGGTGGCGGGCGCGTTTCGGTCGGCGCGGGTTTCCAGGGCAGCGAGAAGGCCGTGTCGATCGGCTACGGCCGCAAGCTCGGCGCACGCGGCTCGTTCTCGCTGGGTGGCGCATTCAGTGGCAGCGAGAAATCAGGCGGTATCGGCTTCGGCGTGGATCTGTAGGTCGTTCGATCCGCGCCAGCGATGTGGGGGCGTCATGAACACTTTCAGGTGCATGGTCGAGGCACGTCGTGCCGGGGGCGTGCCTGGCCGGCAGAACAACGCGTGGTGCGTGTGCAGCCCGATCCGCTGGTCCGCCGCGGGGCCGGTGGCAGGTGCATGGCTGGTCCACGACCCGGACCTGCGGCGTTGCATCGAGTGCGATGCGAACCAAGATGCCTGGCGAACGGTGATCGCGCAGCAGCAGGCGTTCGCCTCGGTGATCACACGCATTGAGGCCGCCGCAGTGTCCTCCATTGGCGGTTGAACGCTGCAACGTCAGTACAGGTCCATCGGATCCACATCCAGCGACCAGCGCACGCGCCGCGCCAGCGGCAGTGCTTGGACCTGCGCCATCAACTGGCTCAGCAGGCCATGCAGCGGCCGCCGTTGTTCGGCCGACAGCAACAACTGCGTGCGCTGGAATCCGGCCCGGCGCGGCATCGGCGCCGGCATCGGTCCGTAACGTTCGACGCTGCTCTGCGCGGGTATCAACTGTTTCACGGCGGCCAGAAACTCGTTGGCCTGCTCCACCTGTTTGGCTTCGGCACGCATCAGCGCCAGGTGCGCGAACGGTGGGAATCCCGCTGCCTCGCGCTGCAGCAGTTCGGCCTCGGCGAAGGCGTGATAGCCGCCGTTGACCAGCGTGTGCAGCAGGGCGTTGTCGGGATGGTGTGTCTGCAGCCAGACCTCACCAGGACGTTCCGCACGGCCCGCGCGGCCGGCGACTTGGATCAGCTGCTGCGCCAGTTTCTCGCTGGCGCGGAAGTCGGCCGAGAACAGGCCTTCATCGATACCGACCACCACCACCAGGGTCAGCTTGGGCAGGTCGTGACCCTTGGCCAGTATCTGCGTGCCGACCAGGATGCCCGGTTGTTCGCCGAGCGTGGCCAGCGTCTGTTCCAGCGCATCGCGGCGCGTGGTGGTGCCGCGGTCGATACGCAGCACCGGGTAATCGGGGAACAGCTGCAGCAGGCGTTCTTCCAGGCGCTCGGTGCCGATGCCCTGCGGTTGCAGTGCCAGGCTGGCGCAGTCGGGGCAGGCCAGTGGTACCGATTGGCGCGCGCCACAGTGATGGCACTGCAGACGACGGCCACCGCCATGCACGGTCATCGGCGTGGTGTGCAGCGGCGTGCTGCAGCGTTTGCACGGCGCCGTCCAGCCGCAGTCGTGGCATAGCAACACCGGGGCGTAGCCCCGTCGGTTCTTGAACACCAACACCTGGCTGCCGGCCTTCAGATGCTGGGCGATGCCAGCCAGTACCTCCGGTGACAGGCCATCCTGCAGCGGCCGTTTGCGCACGTCGAACACCCGTACGCCCGGCGGCTTTGCATCACCGGCACGCTGTTGCAGGCGCAGGTGCGTGTAGCGGCCGCTGCGTGCGTTGTGCAGTGATTCCAGCGAGGGTGTGGCACTGCCCAGCACCACCGGTATGTTCAGGGCCTTGCCGCGCACCAGTGCGAAGTCACGCGCGTGATAGCGGATGCCGTCCTGCTGCTTGTAGCTGCCGTCATGTTCTTCGTCGATGACGATCAATCCGGCCTGCGGCAACGGCGTGAAGATCGCCGAACGCGTGCCGACAATCACCCGCGCTTCGCCACGCGATGCGGCCGCCCATACCCGCGCACGTTCGTTGTCGTTCAAGCCCGAATGCAGCGCGTGCACCGGGATGCCCAGCCGGTTGCGGAAACGGCTCAGCATCTGCGGCGTCAAGCCGATCTCCGGCACCAGTACCAGCGCCTGGCGACCCTGTTGCAGGCAACGGCTGATCGCCCGCAGATAGACCTCGGTCTTGCCGCTGCCGGTGACGCCATCGAGCAGGAACGGCTGGAACCCGTCGCAGCTGTTGAGGGCGTCAATGGCGGTCTGCTGCTGCGGGTTGGGCGTCGGGCCGGGGCGGGTGTCGGCTTGTGGAATCAATGCCGGCACGTCGACGCGCTCTGCGAAGCCGCGCTTGGCCAGGGCGCGGGCCGCGCTGCGCCAGTCGTCGAGCTGGTCGTCCAGTAGGTCTTCGTTGACCGCGCCGACTTCCAGCAATGCGGCCAAGCGCTGCGGACGGGTGCCGGCGCGCAGCTTGGCCAGGCCGTCGCGACCGGCGGCGGTCAGCTCCCAGGCCCAGCCGTGGGTATCAGGCAACGCCTCGCCGCGGCGCAGGGGAGCCGGCAGGGCGGTGGCAATCACTTCGCCCAACGGGGCGTGGGTGTAACGCGACAGCCAATGCAGCGAGTCGGCCAACTCGCCGTCGATCAGCGGCGCCGGGTCCAGCCACTCCAACGCCGCGCGCAGGGGCACGTCGTCGTCGACCTGGCCGATGCTCTCCACCACCCCCACCAGCTCGCGCGGGCCGAACGGCACCCGCAGGCGCCGGCCCACGTCGTTGGCGGCGGGCGCGGGGCTGCCTTCGGGCGGCAGGTAATCGAACAATTGCGGTAGCGGCACCGGCAGGGCGATGCGCAGGGTGGGGCAGGCAGGCATGGGCGGCAGTGTAGCGTCAGCGGGCAGGGTGCCAGCGCTCATCGGCTTGCGTTGCGTTGTTGTGAGCGCGCGTATAAATGGCGCGTAAACGCAGGCCCTGATTGGGGATTTTGGCTTATCCACATTTGCTGTGGATAACTCTGTGGGTGAACATTGTGCTCCACGCGGTTTGGACGACAGTTCAAGCCTCAGGGTCAACTTGGACAAAAAATAGCCACATTGAATATTTAAATTAAATCAACAAGTTATCCGTGAAACAAAAACGAAATGTGGCCCGGTCCGGCTCCATGCGTGCTGTCTGTTACAGGGTATTGACGCTGTGCACAACTTGCGGCAGCCGCCTTGAAGCGCCCTGTGAAGGCCATGTGCAGGCATCGGCAGCCAAGGATGCGCTGGGTATCATTCCCGGGATGATGGAGTTCACATGACGGCCGCACCCGCCCCCCTTTCCCCGGCCGCAGCCAATGCACTGTCCGCCTTCCTGCGAGGCGTGGAGCGCCGCGCGCTGGTGGTGGCTGAACTGCAGGTCGGCGATGCCGGGCTGGCCGAACGTGCGGTGGCGGTGGCCATGCGTGCCTTCGTCGGCCACGCCGCCGACCTGCAGATGGCTGACTGGCCCGCCCGTTTCTGGGGTCTGTTGTGCAGTACCCCGCAGTTGCTGGCACCGCCGGCAGGTGGGCATTGGCCCGAGCAGGTTGCGCACCTGCAGGTTCTGGCCCCGGCTGAACGGCTGGCGATGCTGCTGCGCATCGGCGTTGGCATGGATGAGCCTGCCGCTGCTGCGGTGCTGGGGGTCGAGGTGGATGCCTATCGCCAGGCCCTGGCCGGCGCCTGCCCACGCGACGCAGAGGGTTACCCGGATGCAAATGGCTGGCGACAGCTGGCTGAAGACGTGCAGGCAAGGATCCGCGATCTCTCCCAGCCACGCCTGCAACAACTGGAGCAGCTGCGCGAGTCGGTGATCAGTGGCGTGCTCCCGACCAAACCGGCCCCGGCGCCTGCGCTCACCTTCCAGGATGACCGCCGCAGGCCCGCACCACGTCGGCGTCAGCGCGAGCCTTGGCGCCTGCGCACCTGGTTGCTGCTGTGCGTGCCGTTGCTGCTGCTGGCCGTGGTGGCGGTTTGGTGGTGGCGCTCGCATGCGCCAGCCGCCGCCAACACGGGCAATGGGGTGAGCGACACCGGCCCGGTGCAGGTGGAAGAACTGCCCGACGACAGCACCCCGCTGGCCCCGGGCGAGGACGCCCATGCTGCTGCTGATGCCGCCATGCTGGCCGATCCGCGCCTGGCGCTGGCACGCGACGCGGACTTCCTGGCCTGGTACGCCGCTGGTGGCCCGTTGCCGGTGGACGAATCCCAACCGCAGCCGAGCCGGCCGGAACCGGCAGGTGCTGCATTGGAGACGGTCGATGCCGAGAATTGATCGCCGCTGGCTGTGCGGCCCGCTGCTGCTGAGCGCCGCGCTGGTCGCGCATGCCGCCGTGCCCACCGCCTTGCCGGCGTCGGTTGAACAAGCCCCGCCGGTTGCCGGTGCGCAGACCCCGCAGGCGGCCTGGGCGGCGATGACACCGCAACTCAAGCGCGAACTGCGCGCCCGCTATGCCGCCTGGCAGGCGCTGCCCGAAGCCGAACGTCAGCGAATCGCGCAAGCGGCGGCCGCGCTGGCGGCCATGCCTGCCGCACAGCGTGATGCCCTGCAGACGCACTTCCAGGCCATGGACCAGATGCATCGCGATGGCTGGTTGCTGGGTCCGCGGCTGGGTGCGCTCTACGCCAAGCTGCAACCGCTGCTGGGCTATCTGCCGGCCGAACAGCGCGAGCCGATGCTGGCCCTGCTGCATCAGCTCGACGCTGCGCAGCTGGAACAACTGAGCCTGATTTCGCAGCGCACGCCGCCGCAGGAGCGGGTCGCACTGCGTGAACAATTGTTGGCTTTGGCGCCCACGCAACGTGCCGCGTGGCTGCAGCAGAACGTGGCACGCTGACCCAGTCGTGCCGGCCGTTCATCGGCGGGGCGGGGAAGTCACCTTCCTGCCACGCTAGAATGCGCACACTCCGCAACCCGGCATCGCTGCGCTTTCCGCGCCGGCCGCAGTCTGCGTCTTCTGTTTTTTATGTCTACTTCTCCCGCTACGCCGCGCTTCATGCAGGAAGTGCGGACGACCGGTCTGCTCGCGTTGCCGTTGGTGCTTGGCCACGTTTCGACCGGTCTGATCGCTTTCGTCGACAACACCATTGCTGGCCACCATGGCACCGATACCTTTGCTGCGGTCAGCATCGGTACGGCATTGCTGTGGCTGCCGATGCTGGTGCCGATCGGCACCCTGATCTCGCTCACCGCCTCGGTCTCGCAGTTGCATGGGGCAGGGCGCGAGCGTGAAATCGGCCCGCTGTTCCGTCAGGCGCTGTGGCTGGGCGTGGGCCTGAGCGTGCTGATGTTCCTGTTCCTGAGCGTGGTGCCGGCGTTCCTGCCGGCGTTCGGCATCGCCCCGGAAATCGTGCCCGGCGCCACCGATTTCCTGCATGCCATCCGCTGGGGCGTGCCCGCGCTGACGTTGTACTTCTGCATGCGCTATCTCAGTGAAGGCATGCACTGGACATTGCCGACCATGCTGATCGGCTTCGGCGGGCTGCTGGTACTTGGGCCACTGGGCTATGCGCTGTGCAACGGCAAATTCGGTTTCCCGGAACTGGGTGCCGAAGGCCTGGGCATCGCCTCGTCGGTGACCATGTGGGTGCAGGCACTGTGCTTTGGCACCTACCTGTGGATGACCAAGCGCTTCGCCCACCTGCAGTTGTTCAGTCACTTCGAGCTGCCGCGCTGGCGTGCCATCTGGGACCTGCTGCGTACCGGTTTGCCGATCGGCATCACCGTGCTGATGGAGGGCGGGTTGTTCATCATCACCGCGCTGCTGATCGGCCGCATCGGTGCCATCGAGGCCAGCGCCCACCAGATCGCCATCAACGTGGCGCAGCTGTGTTTCATGATCCCGATGGGCGTGGCCGAAGCCACTACCGTGCGCGTGGGCCATGCCGTCGGCAGCAACGATCCGCTGGGCGTGCGCCGTGCCACCTGGGCTGGCTATGCCATCGTCATGGTCACCCAGTTGCTGTCGATCACCGGCCTGCTGCTGGGCCATGACGCTGTGGTGCGCCTGTACACCGATGACCTGGCCGTGGCCGCGCTGGCCTCCACGTTGCTGCTGTACGCGGCCACCTTCCAGATTCCCGATGGCATCCAGGTGCTCTCGGCCGGTGCGCTGCGTGGGCTCAAGGACACGCGCGTGCCGATGTTCATCGCCATGTTCGCGTACTGGGGCGTGGGCATGCCGCTGGGCGCCGGTTTCGGCCTGGGCCTGGGCTGGGGGCCGCAGGGCATGTGGGTGGGCCTGATCATGGGCCTGACCGTGGCCGCGGTGCTGCTGGGCTGGCGTCTGCGGGTCAGCAGCCGGCGCCTGATCGCCCACGCGACCCCCTGACTTAAAGGCCATGCTGGCCTGCGTGGTTATGCGTATCCTGCTTTGCAACAAGCCCCATTCGGAGCGTCCATGAATCCCCCACCCCTGCCGCGTCGCAATCCCATCGCCAGCTTCTTCATCGGCCTGTGGGACGTGATGAATTTCACCCGCCGGTTGATCCTCAACCTGGTGTTCTTCGGGCTGTTGCTGCTGTTGTTGATGGTGTTCGTCGCCGCGATGGGCATGAGCGCCTCCTCCACCAAGGTGCTGCAGGACCGCACCACCCTGGTCATCGCCCCGGAGGGCCGGCTGGTCGAACAGTTCAGCACCGATCCGGTCAGCCGTGCGCTGGGCAAGGCGCTGGGCGACAGCAATGCCGAGGAGCTGCAGCTGCGCGACCTGATCCGCGCGATCGAGGCGGCCCGCGACGACAAGAAGATCGAACGCGTGGTGCTGAATCTGGACAAGCTCCAGCCCAGCGGCTTCGCCTCGATGCGTGAAGTGGCCGCAGCGCTGCAGGACCTGCGAGCGGCCAAGAAGCAGGTCGTCGCCTACAGCGAGAACCTGAGCCAGTCGCAGTACCTGCTGGCCGCACAGGCCGACGAGGTTTATCTCGATCCGATGGGCAGCCTGCTGCTGGAGGGCCTGGGCCGCTATCGCCAGTACTTCCGTACCGGCCTGCAGGAAAAGCTGGGCGTGGACGTGCACCTGTTCAAGGTGGGCGAGTTCAAGTCCGCTGCCGAGCCCTACGTGCTCGACGCGGCTTCACCGCAGGCCAAGGAAGCGGACCTGTTCTGGATGAACGACGTGTGGCAGCGCTACCTGGGCGACATCGCCAAGGCGCGCAAGCTTGATCCGGCGCAGTTGGCTGCCGGCATCGATACGCTGCCCGAGGGCATTGCCGCCGTCGAAGGCGACCTGGCCCGTTTCGCCCTGCAGCAGAAGCTGGTGGACGGCCTGAAGACCCGCGAAGAGGTGCAGGCGCTGCTCACCGAACGTGGCGAAGCCGACAGCGATGCCGATGGCGGGTACCGCCAGATCGCATTGAACGATTACCTGATGCAGGTCGATGCCCGCCGTTCGCCGATGGATTCGCGTCCGCAGGTGGCGGTGGTGGTGGCCGAAGGCGAAATCGCCGGTGGCGACCTGCCGGCCGGCCGTGTTGGCGGTGAGTCGACCTCGGCGCTGCTGCGTGCGGCACGCGACGATGACGATGTGAAGGCCGTGGTGCTGCGTGTGGATTCGCCGGGTGGTGAAGTGTTCGCCTCCGAGCAGATCCGTCGCGAAGTGGACGCGCTCAAGGCCGCCGGCAAGCCGGTGGTGGTGTCGATGGGTGACATGGCTGCTTCCGGTGGTTACTGGATCAGCATGAATGCCGACCGCATCTATGCCGACGAATCCACCATCACCGGCTCGATCGGCATCTTCGGCATGATCCCGAACTTCGCCCGCAGCCTGGACAAGATCGGCGTGCACACCGATGGCGTCGGCACCACGCGTTTTGCCGGTGCATTCGACGTGACCCGGCCGATGGACCCTGCCGTGGGCCAGGTGATCCAGTCGATCATCAACAAGGGCTATGCCGACTTCACCGGCAAGGTCGCCCAGGCCCGCAACAAGCCGGTCGAAGCCGTGGACGAAGTAGCCCGTGGCCGTGTCTGGAGTGGCGCGCAGGCCAAGGAGCGCGGCTTGGTGGATGAGTTCGGTGGCCTCAAGGCTGCCGTGGCCGATGCCGCCAATCGCGCCAAGCTGGGCGATGCCGAGAAGTTCCGCGTGCGTTACATCGAAAAGAGCGCAACGCCGTTCTCGCAGTTCATGACCGGCTTCGCAGGCAGCCGCATGGGCGCATGGATGCTGGCCGATTCCGGCGTGGCGCGCATGCTGCTGGCCCGTTCGATGCCCGAGCTGGACACCCAGCTGCGTTTCGTCGAGGACGCGGTGAAAGATCGCAACGGCACCCCGGTGAAGTCGCTGGCGTATTGCTTCTGCGGCTTCTAAGCGAACCGTAGGTTCGGATGCAGGCAACGCCGCCCCTGGGCGGCGTTGTTGTTTGTGCGGGAAGCTCCAGCGCAAGTGGAGCCAAGAGATCCTCTCCCGCAAGCGGAAGAGGTTGGGGTGAGGGCAGGGCGCGAAGTCCGTAAAGGCGGCACGCTGGACTGGGATGAAATCCCAACCTACGGCGTGGTGCTTGTCCCCGCCGTCGCATCCAGCGCGGCCTTCTCTGCCTTCGCAGCGTCCTCGGTCGCAGCCGCCGCTTCTTTGGCCTGCTTCAGCGGCTCGGCAATCGCCTCCCGCATCGCCGCCACCTGCGGCTCCGGGCGTCGTTCGGTTTCCGGCGGCTGCGGCTTGCCACACGCCGCCAGTAACGGCAGCGCCAACAGCATCAGGCAGTGATAAGGCTTCATCGACATGCTCCGCTGGACTCAGGCGGCTATCCTAGCGCCCATCCCCCGCAGCGTCCCTTTGCGACGCCGCATTCTGGCTTTGACGAGGAGCAGCAATGAATCCGCAGCGTTGGCGATTGGATGGGCAGACTGCGCTGGTGACCGGTGCCAGTGCCGGCATCGGCTTGGCGATCGCACGCGAGCTGCTGGGCTTCGGCGCCGACCTGCTGATCGTTGGCCGCGATGCAGACGCGCTGGAAATCGCGCGCGACGAACTGGCCGATGCCTTCCCCGAACGTGAGATCCACGGCCTGTCGGCCGACGTCTCCGACGATGAGGATCGTCACGCCATCCTCGATTGGGTCGAAGACCATTGCGATGGTCTGAATCTGCTGATCAACAATGCCGGTGGCAACATCAGCAAGCCGGCCAACGACTATTCCGAAGACGAATGGCGCGGCATTTTCGAAGGCAACCTGTTCTCGGCCTTCGAGCTGTCGCGCTACGCCTACCCGCTGCTGACCCGCCACGCATCATCGGCCATCGTCAACGTCGGCAGCGTCTCGGGCATCACCCATGTGCGCAGTGGCGTGGTCTACGGCATGACCAAGGCGGCGATGCAGCAGATGACCCGCAACCTGGCCTGCGAGTGGGCCGAGGACGGCATCCGCGTCAACTCGGTGGCGCCGTGGTACATCCGTACCCGCCGCACTTCCGGGCCGCTGTCAGACCCGGACTACTACGACGAAGTGATCGCACGCACGCCGATGCGCCGCATCGGCGAACCCGAAGAGGTGGCAGCGGCGGTCGGCTTCCTGTGCCTGCCGGCATCGAGCTACATCACCGGTGAGTGCATCGCGGTGGATGGTGGTTTCCTGCGTTACGGATTCTGAGCGCGGCTTACTTCGGTTCGGCGCAATCGCTGCTGTCCCATAGTTTCTGCAGGCGCTGATGCTCATCCTGCAGTGACTGCGCGGCCTGTGTGGAGGTGGCCGAACGCGGCGCGGTTCCGGCGTCGAGCAGGCGCTGGTGCCAGGTGGCGCAGTGCTGCGCCGGTTCGACGGCGGTGCAGGTGTCGCGCACGATTTCGCAGGCTTCACCGGCTCCGGTCTCCGGGTTGCCATCCAGGCCGGTCACCCGCAATGCCATGCAGCGGCCGGGCGGATCAGCGGTTTCGCTCAGGTAGTTCTGGCCGTCGCGCGAGCGGCATTGGAACAGCGGCGGCAGCGCCTTGCGCACAACCGGTAACGCCGGTGGTGGCTTGGGCGCGGCGACGGGGGCAGCATGTGGCGCGGCGGACAACAGCGGCAGCACCGCAGCAGGCGCGGGCGCTGGTGCTGGTGCTGGTGCTGGTGCTGGTGCTGGGGCGGGTGGCGGTGTGGCAACTGCCTGCATGACCTTGGTGGTCTGTTGCATGCCCTTGGGGCATGGCATGTTCTGCACGGTCAACGCACCGCCGACATCCGTGCAGCGATAGAAGGTCACCTCATCGGCCTGCAGTGCGCCGCAGGCCAACAACAACGCGAAGGTGAGTAGATACTTCATGTGCCGCCGCAATCCTGGTTGAGCCGTGCTTCGATGCCACGCTGCTCACGTACCAGCGTTTTGCGTTCGCTTTGCAGCGCACTGTTGTAACGGCGGATCAGTTCCCAGCGGCGGTCTTTCAGGCGCGCGCAGACTTCCTGCTGCGGCAGTGCATGACAGGCATCACGTACCAATATCGAGCCGGCCGGCACGGCAATGCCGGGCTGCCACGGCACACCACCGGCCCCCGGAGGGCGTGGCGGACGCGGGCCATGGCCGTGATGCGGCGGTACATAGCCAAACGCCCAGGTGGGTACCCAGCGCGGATTGCCTTCGTTGCTGTCGCTGGTATAGCGCTCGCCTTCGGGCGACACGCATTCGTACATCGGCTGTGGTGGTTGCACGGTGACCACGCGCACTTCGCGCTCGATCACCGGTGCCGACGTGGCGGGGGCAGGCGGCGCTGTCGCCGGCAGCGGCGCATCCTTGGGCCGGACCATGTCCAGCACCTGCTGGCGGTGGTCATCCTTGCAGGGCGCATCCTGCAGCGACACCGCACCATTGGCGCCCACGCAGCGGTAGATGCGCACGTTGCTCGACGGGGGGGGATCCACTGCCAATGCCGAGGCGGGCAGCAGGGTCAGGAGGCCGAGCAGGAGTAGGTGGGTAGGCATGGGTGCCATGGTGACACGGAGCTGCGCAGGCGGCGTGCAGGCGGCCTTGTGGTCGCCGCCGGCTTGCGCATCCTCGCGGCTCCCGCAGCAGCGGCCGGATTCAATCCCGCAGCACCTGCCCGGTGGCGGCGATGCGGATGCGGGTGGGTTGGGCCAGGCCACCGGTGGCACCGTCCAACAGCCCGTCCAGCAGACGCAGCAGTGTCGGGTCCAGTTGCACGCGCTGGCGTGCCGGCGATTCGCCGGCCAGGTTGGCACTGGTCGATACCAGCGGACCGCCCCAGGCTTTGCACAGCGCCTGCACCAGTGGGTGGGCGCTGACCCGCACCGCGATGCCGGTGTGTTCGCCGGTGATCCAGCGTGGCGCGCGGTCGCCGGCCGGCACGATCCAGGTGTTGGCGCCGGGCCAACTCTCCAGCACCGCTTGGCGCCGCTCGTCGGCCAGCGCGCCCAGGCGCACCCAGCCGTCCAGCTGCGTTGGATCGGCAGCCACCAGGATCATTCCCTTTTCGACTGGCCGCTGCTTGAGCGTCAGCAGCTTCATCACCGCCTGCTCGTTGGAGGGATCACAGCCCAGGCCCCAGACCGCTTCGGTCGGGTAGGCGATGACGCCACCGGCCTGCAGCACCGGGGCGACGGATTCCAGATCAAGTTCACGCATGGCCAGCTTCCTGTTGAATCTTCGCGCGGCGGTGCGGGCCCTTGCCTGGGACCCGCACCCCAGGCCCCGCAATGGGAATGTGAGGACTGCAAAGCATCAAGCCGCCCGGAGGCGGCCTGATGCGGGAGCGGTGATTATCCTCCTGCCGGCGTGGCAGGCGGTAACCGAGCTCAGAACGGCGGCGCGTCGTCGGCCGCGGTGCTCTTCACCGCTTTCTTGGCGACGGTCTTCTTGGTGGCCTTCTTCGCTGCCGCTTTTTTGGTCGCCGCCTTCTTTGCCGGCGCCTTCTTGGCTGCAGCCTTCTTCGGCGCGGCTTCCTTCTTCACTGCGGTCTTCTTCACCGTGGCTTTCTTGGCAGCGGTCTTCTTGCCGAAGCCCTTGCGCACCGGCTTGCCGGTATCGGCCATCAGCTGCTGCACTTCGGCCAGGGTCAGCGAGGCGGGCTCACGGTCCTTGGGGATCTTGCCGTTGAGCTTGCCGTCGCTGATGTACGGGCCAAAGCGACCATTGAGCACCTGGATGTCCGAACCCTCGAACTCCTTGATGATGCGGTTGCGGGCGATTTCTTCCTTCTCTTCGATCAGGAACACGGCACGGGCCAGATCGATCTTGTACGGGTCGTCTTCCTTGGTCAGCGAGGCATAGGTGCTGCCACGTTTGGCGAACGGACCAAAGCGGCCGATGCCCACGGTGACTTCCTCGCCATTGGCGTCCGCCCCGAGCTTGCGCGGCATGTCGAACAGCTTCAGCGCCTCGTCCAGCGAGATCGAGAAGATGCTCTGGCCCGGCTGCAGCGAGGCGAATTTGGGCTTGTCCTCGTCTTCGACGGTGCCGATCTGCACCATCGGGCCAAAGCGTCCGATGCGTGCGGTGACATCCTTGCCGCTGACCGGGTCCGGGCCCAGCACGCGCGCGCTGCCGGCATCGGTGCGGTCCAGCGATTCGCTCTTGTCGTCGACCAGCTCCTTGAACGGGCCCCAGAAGCGTTCCATCAGCGGCACCCACTCTTCTTCGCCGCGCGACACCGCGTCCAGCTCGTCTTCAAGCTTGGCGGTGAAGTCGTAATCGACGTACTGGGTGAAGTGGCTGGACAGGAACTTGCTCACCGCGCGGCCCACGTCGGTCGGCTTGAAGCTGCGGCCTTCCATCTCGGTGTACTTGCGGAACAGCAGGGTCTGGATGATCGAGGCGTAGGTCGACGGACGGCCGATGCCGTATTCCTCGAGTGCCTTGACCAGCGCCGCTTCGGTGAAGCGCGGCGGCGGCTGGGTGAAGTGCTGCTCGGCCTGGATGCGGTCCAGCGGGATGCGGTCGCCGGGCTTCATCGCCGGCAGCTTGCGGCCTTCGTCCTCGTCCTCGGCGTTCTTGCTGTCCTTGCCTTCCTCGTACACGGCCAGGAAGCCGGGCACCACCACGGTGGTGCCGCTGGCGCGGAACACATGCTCACTGCCGGCGGACAGGTCAACGCTGACGGTGTTCAAGGTGGCCGGGATCATCTGGCAGGCGACGGCGCGCTTCCAGATCAGCTCGTACAGCTTGCGCTCGTCGTCGGTGAGGTACTTGCCCACCTGGGCCGGCGTACGCAGTGCCGAGGTCGGGCGTACCGCCTCGTGGGCTTCCTGCGCGTTCTTGGATTTGGTGGTGTAGGTGTTGGGCTTGTCCGGCAGCGAGCTGGTGCCGTAATCGCGGGCGATCACGTCACGGATCTCGGCCAGCGCATCCTGCGACAGGCTCACCGAGTCGGTACGCATGTACGAGATCAGGCCGACCGTGCCTTCGTCACCGATGGCCACACCTTCGTACAGTTTCTGCGCCACCTGCATGGTCTTGCGGGTGGTGAAGCCGAGCTTGCGCGAGGCTTCCTGCTGCAGCGTGGACGTGGTGAACGGCGCGGCCGGACGGCGCTTGCGCTCCTTGCTGACCACATCGGTGACGTGCAGCGAGCCCTGCGCGGCCTGCTGGATGCGCAGGCGCGCGGCCTCGGCGGTGTCGCCGTCGGTCACGGTGAACTGTTCGAACTTCTGCCCGTCCAGCTTGATCAGGCGGGCATTGAAGTGCTGCGACGGATGCGCGCACTCGGCCTCGATGCTCCAGTACTCACGCGAGATGAAGGCTTCGATCTCCTCCTCGCGCTCGACGATCATGCGCAGCGCCGGGCTCTGCACGCGGCCGGCGGACAGGCCGCGCTGCACCTTGCGCCACAACACCGGCGACAGATTGAAGCCGACCAGGTAGTCCAGCGCACGACGCGCCTGCTGTGCATCGACCAGATCCGCGGCAATGGCGCGCGGGTGGGTCATGGCTTCCTTGATCGCGCGTGGGGTGATCTCGGTGAACACCACGCGTTGCATCGGCTTGTCGTCGACCAACCCGCGCTCTTTCAGGATCTCGGCGATATGCCAGCTGATGGCTTCTCCCTCGCGATCCGGATCGGTCGCCAGAAAGATGTCATCGGCGCCCTTTGCGGCTTTGATGATGGCTTCAACGTGCTTTTCGTTCTTCTCGATCAGGTCGTAGCGCATGGCGAAACCGTTGTCCGGATCGACCGCGCCCTCTTTGGGGACCAGATCACGCACGTGCCCATACGAGGCCAGAACCGTGAAGTCCTTGCCGAGGTATTTGTTGATCGTCTTGGCCTTGGCGGGCGATTCGACGATGAGCAGGTGCTTGGGCATGTCAGTACTTTATGGGGGCGGAAAGCGCCCCGGTGGGGGCGCTAGGGTGGCGTAAACCGGCACGATAGTGAAGCCGATGTCGCCGTTGTGCATAAATTGACGCCCGGGCAGGGGCCCGGGCGTTCAGCTTGTGCCTGTAGAGGAATCACGCCGGGACGGCCGCTGTCAAGCGCGCCCGGCGATCCGTCATTGGTTGAAGCCGGAGGCGCCGATGCTGACGGCGACGATCATCAGCACCGCCACGGCGGCCAACATCAGGCCGAACAGCGACAGGACCACGATGGTCACCGTGCCCAAACCGCGCTCCTGCCACTCAGGATGCTCGGTGAAGGCCCACTTATCCACCACGATGGTGTCGCAGATCATGTCATGCAGGCCCTGCTTGCGCTCGCTGACGCCAACCATGATCGCCGAGACCAGCATGGCCAAGCCGCAGGTGACCAGTGCCAGGCCCGCCATGGCGATGTAGCGCAGGAACGCGCGCCAGAAGCTGATGCGCTCGCCATTGACGCGCACGACCTTGGCGCCCACGGCGAGCTTGCCGAGGCTGGCCATGTTGCCGGACGACTGCATCCAGCCGAAGTAGATCGCCGGCACCAGGATGCAGATGGCGTAATAGAGTGCGTAGAAGACCAGCATTGCGCCGACGTTGGCCATCTCCGAGCCGGTCATGCTGACCACGCTCACGCCCATGACCAGCGCCAGCGGAATCAACAGCGCATACGACACCACGCCGGTGACCAGGCTGTCGATGGTCGAGGCGGCAAAGCGCCGCAGGAAACCGGCATGGACGATGTCGCCACCGGCCACCACATGGTTCGCATCGATGCTGATGCTGCCTGGCGCGGCGTACGGCGAGTGCGCGGCGGCTGACAGGATGGCCGGCTCCGGCGCTGTGCCGTTCTCGATGGCGGCGTAATCACTGCGCAGATCGATACCGGTCGTGGCCTGCACCAGCAGCTGCAGTTCCTCGGCCACGGCCGACAGTGGTTGCCACTGCGACATGCCTTCGCGCCACACCAGTGTGGTCAGGTCCAGTTCGCCCTGGCGGAATTTCTCGCGGATCGCACCGGCGTCAACCGGCCCGTGCCGCTCGCGCTGGGCGTCGGCGTAGTACCACTCACTCATTTCATTCCCCGTATAAGTTCAAGTCGTCCCGGCTCAGCCGCGGCAGCCCGGAGGCAGGTGTTTGTCGGCCACATCGGAGCTGCACTCCCAGGTGGCGGCCTGCGTATCGTAGTCGAGCCAGAGGGATTTGCCGTCAAGCAACTGCTGCTCGGGCATATGCAGTCGCGCTTCAAACCCACAATGGCCACCCTCGAAATCGCCAACGTAGACCTGCGCGATGCCATCGGCAGCATAGCTTTCCGGGTTGCCGAAACCCTCGTCGCCGTTGTTTGGGCAGCGCTCATTGCGCATGACGAAGTCGGCCACCTCGGCTTTCAGTGGCGCCAGCTGGGTTTGCACGGCGGCAACGCGTGAGCGCAGCACGTACTGTTGATACGAAGGAATCGCCAACGCCGCAAGCAAGCCGCCAATGGTCAACAGCGCCACACCCACCACTGCGGCAATGGCGCCGAAGACGACCCATCCGGAGGTGGCTGGTTTGCGCATGGGTATCGCTGGGCGCGACCGGGGAAGGGTTTGCAGCGGCGGCGGCAACGGTGGCGCGCCGGCCGGGAATACTGCAGAAGGCCGTGGCGTGAGCTCGTGCAGGCCAAGCTCATCGGCAACATTGCGCAACGGCTGCCAGTCAGTGATGCCTTCGCGCCAGACCAGCGTGTCGGCTGACAGTTGGCCGGAGCGGAACAGCGCGGCGACGTCTTCGCCTGACACCGGGCCGCGACGCTCGCGGTTGCCTTCAGCGTAGAACCATTGGTTCACTGGGTTTTCCTCATGCGTCCATGCATGGCGTGAGGCTCAGTGCAGGGGTTCGGGTTCGTCGAGGAACATCTGGGTTTCCATCCAGGCGTATGCCGCTTCGGCGCCCGGTTGGTTGAACAGCACCATCAGCACCACCCATTTCAGGTCGTCCAGATCCAGCTCGTCCTGATCCAGTGCCATCGCGCGGTCAAGCACCAGCTCGCGCTGGTCGGCGTCCAGGATGCGCTGCTGCTCCAGGAACAGCAGGAAACCGCGACACTCCACGTCCAGCTTGTCCAGCTCGGGGCCATGGAACACGCGCACCGGCCCGTCGACCCGGCCCAGGGCCACGGCCGGGCGATGCTCGGCCAAGGCGTCGAGCCAGTCGAAAGCCTTGCTGATTTCGGTGGGACTGAAACCGGCCTGGATCAGGCCGTTCTGTAGCGAGTCGCGGTCTCGGATGAGATCGGCGTCCTCGCTGAAATAGTGTTCAAACAAGTACAGCAGGACGTCCAGAATGCTCTCTTTCATTGCCCCTCGGCCTGCGCCATTGGCGCTGTGGAGGTGAAGAAACTTTAGTTGCGGGTGTAACGACCGTGTACGGACGACACTCTTCCTTCAAGTTCCATGACCAGCAGCATGGAGGACAGGCTGGCGGCCGTCAATCCAGTGCGCTCGATCAATGAATCCATACCGGTTGGGTCGAAGCCCAGTGCATTCCACAAGCGCTGGTAGTCGGGATCCGGCAGGGCGGGTGCCAGGCGGGAACCGACCGGCGCACAGGAGATGGGGGCCTGCAGACGGCTTTGCAAGGCGCTGGCCAGCTCGCCGGCCAGGTTGGCCACGCCTTCCACAATGTCGGCCGGGCGGCCGACCAGCGTGGCCCCTTCACGGATCAGGCGATGGCAACCCCGTGCCATCGGGTTGTGAATGGAGCCGGGCACGGCAAACACCTCGCGGCCTGCCTCGGCCGCCAGTCGCGCGGTGATCAGCGCGCCGGAACGCTCGGCCGCTTCAATCACCACCGTACCCAGCGCCAGCGCCGCCAGCAGCCGGTTGCGGGCTGGGAAATGACCGCTGCGCGGGGGCGTGCCGGGCAGGTATTCGCTGATTACCGCGCCCTGTGCAGCGACCAAGGCCTGCAGTTCCCGATGGTGGCGGGGGTATGTCACATCCGGCCCGGTGCCGATCACCGCGTACGTGGCGCCGCCACAGCCCAGCGCGGCGCGGTGCGCGGCCGCGTCGATGCCAGCCGCCAAGCCGCTGGCGATGGTGAGCCCGTTCTGCGCCAGTTCCGTGGCGAAATCCCGGGCGTTGTCGCGCCCGCCGGAGCTGGGCGCGCGGCTGCCGACGATGGCGATGGCCGGCGTCCACAGTTGGGTGGGGTTGCCGGCAATGAACAGCGCCAACGGTGGATTTGGGCTGTCGCGCAGCAGCGGAGGGTAGTCCGGGGCGCCCCAGCCAAGCAAATGATGATCGGGCGCCGCCAGCCAGCCTTGTGCACCTTCCAGGGCGGCGGGGTCGGGGTGGGCGAGTGCGCCACATTGTTCAGCTGTGCAGCCTGCGGCACGCCAGGCATCGATGCCGGCAGCAACCGCTGCCTCGGGATGTTCAAAGCGGTCGAGCAGGCCGCGCAATGGCAGCGCCGGCCCACCGGCGAGCAGCAGCGTGAGCAGGGTGGCGCTGTGATCTGCGGCCGGGGTGTGGTCGGGAGCTCGGAAAGGCATCCGCTAAGGGTCCAGCGCGAACAACAACGGCGCCCTCGGGCGCCGTTGTCTCACATCGTCGGAGTTTCCCCCGGCCGTCGCTTACTGCGCGTCGGGATGCTTCAGCTCGTAGCCCAGGCGGGTCGGCTTGGTGCCTTCCATGATCAGCGCGTAGCTGACCTTGTCGAACGTGCGGAACACCATCGCGTGCCCGGCATATTCATCCGGCAGCGAGACACGGCTGGCGCCATTGCGCAGTGCATCGTCCGTGCGCGAGGTGCCCATGCCCTTGACGAGGTCGTTGACATGGCTGCCGCTGCGCCAGATCGAGAACACCGTGCCGTTGTCGATGCCATCGCTGGCGCCGCCGGAAATGGCGATCACATCACGCGGGCCACCGGAGGTGAAGGTGTCGCTGATGGCAAGCACGCGCAGCTGGCCATCGGCCACCGGGTTGGCCGGTGCATGCGGAATGAACTGCAGGTCATACGGACGTGCCTGCAGCGGCAGCAGCCGGTCACCAGCACGGACTTCACGGCCGCTGTCTTCCAGGCGCAGAGTGGAGGCTTCGGTATCACCGCCAGCCACCTGGGTCAGGGTGCCGAGGTTGACCTGTGCCAGCTCGTAGCCAAGGAGCCCGCCGCGCTGATCGTTGGCGACGTAGTCCTTCCAGAGATTGCCGGAGCCGGGGATGTTGTTGCCGCGAGCATCCAGGTCATCGCTGGGCCGGGACTGGCCGTAGCGCACGGTTGGGCGCACCACGAGGTAGCGCTGGCCCGGTTGTGCGTCCTGCAGGCCGACGACATAGGCCTGGTGGCCGGCACTGGCGCGCAGGCGGTTGTCTTCCAGGCCGACGACGTAGGGCAGCTCCTTGAAACTGTCCACGACGGTCAGGTTCTTCAGGAATGGTTCGACGTCCGCCAGCGGGATGGTGTTGATCGGTGCTTCCTGGCGCGGGCCCGCCTGGGCGGTCACGCGGTCCAGGTAGGCAAGGCTCAGCACGTCACCCGGATAGATCAGGTGCGGGTTCTTCACCTGCGGGTTGGCCTGCCAGATCTCCGGCCAAAGCCACGGCTTTTTCAGGAAACGGGCCGAGATGTCCCACAGCGTGTCGCCCTTGCGCACCACGTAGGTGTCAGGGTGAGTGCCGTTCATTTCCACGGCGACGGCATAGGTCGTGACGGTCAGCAGCGCAACGGCAGCGACCGTACGGAATTGTTTCAACATGGTTTTGATCTGCCTGATTCCCCAACAGGTTGCCGCACTATATTCCAGAAAGCGGGGCGCCGGGCAAGCGCAAGCGGTAGAATTGGGACGTCTTGCCGAAATAAGCGGCATCCCTTTACCGGTACCCCCCATGGCCCTCCTGCCCATTCTCGAATTCCCGGACCCGCGCCTGCGCACCAAAGCGGCGCTGGTCGAGGCTGCCGAAGTGACCACTCCGGCCTTCCAGCAACTGCTCGATGACATGTTCCAGACCATGTACGAGGCGCCCGGCATCGGCCTGGCAGCCAGTCAGGTGGACGTGCATCAGCGTTTCATGGTCATCGACGTCAGCGAAGAGCATGACGTACCGATGGTGTTCATCAACCCGCAGATCATCAGCGCCAGCGATGGCGGCCGCGTCTACCAGGAAGGCTGCCTGTCGGTGCCCGGCATCTATGCCGATGTGACCCGCGCCGACTCCATCGTGGTGCGCTTCCTTGATCGTGAGGGCAAGCCACAGGAACTGGCCGCCGAAGGATTGCTGGCCACCTGCATCCAACACGAGATGGATCACCTCGACGGCAAGCTGTTCATCGACTACCTCTCGCCGCTCAAGCGCGAGATGGTGCGCAAGAAGCTGGCCAAGCAGCGCAAGCACGTTGCCTGAGAGCGAGGGGCGGGGAGCCGGCAACGGGGGCTGACCGATCATGGCGCTGGCTGATGCGCCGGGTACAGGTTGCCGTTCCGGATTGTTCCTCGTTGCTGCGTACGCCACTGCGACCCGCCATGCGGGTTCGTGAAGGCCGTTGCGCGCCGTCATTCTCCCTTCGTTGTTCCGCCTTCCCGGGTTCACTGCCATGAAAATCGTTTTTGCCGGTACGCCGGAATTTGCCGTCGCTTCGCTGGCTGCGGCCGCGCGCCATCACGAAGTGGTGGCGGTCTATACCCAGCCCGATCGCCCTGCCGGCCGTGGCCGCGGGCTGATGCCATCACCGGTCAAGCTTGACGCCATCGCCCGCGGCATCCCGGTGTTCCAGCCGGAATCGCTGAAGACGCCCGAAGCCCAGCAGCAGCTGCGCGAGCTGCAGCCGGACCTGATGATCGTGGTGGCCTACGGCCTGATCCTGCCCAAGGCGGTGCTGGCCATCCCCACGCATGGCTGCTGGAACGTGCATGCCTCGCTGCTGCCGCGTTGGCGTGGCGCGGCACCGATCCAGCGTGCGATCGAGGCCGGCGATGCTGAAACCGGTGTATGCCTGATGCAGATGGAAGCGGGGCTGGATACCGGCCCGGTGCTTCTGCACCAGAGCACACCGATCAGCGGGACCGACACCGGTGGCCAGTTGCATGACCGCTTGGCGCAATTGGGCGCGCAGGTACTTTCCGATGGTCTGGGCCTGCTGCGCGCCGGCATCAAGCCAATTCCTCGCCCGCAGCCTGAGGCCGGTGTCACCTACGCCCACAAGCTGGACAAGGCCGAGGCCAGGCTCGACTGGAGTCAGGACGCCGCCGCGCTGGCGCGCAAGGTGCGCGCCTTCAACCCGTGGCCGGTGGCCGAAGCCACGCTGGCTGGCGAGCGCGTGCGCATCCACGGCGCCATCGCCGTGGAAAGCAATGGTGGCAAGGCGCCGGGCACGGTGATCGCGGCCTCGCGTGACGGCATCGACATTGCCTGCGGACAGGGCGCACTGCGTCTACGCGTGGTGCAGCGTGAGGGTGGCAAGGCGATCACTGCCGCGGATTATCTGAACGCACGCCGCGACCTGCGGGTCGAGGGCTGAGCGGATGGGCACAGCAACAACTTCAACGCCATGGGGCAACAAGGGGCCAGCCCAACAACCGGGCGTGCAGACCCGCGCGCTGGCCGCCAAGGTGCTCGCGGCGGTACTGGGCCGTGGCCGTTCGCTGAAGGCCGAGTTGTCGATCGCGTTGCCAAAGCTGGATGACAGCCGTGACCGCGCGCTCCTCGAAGCCATCTGTTTCGCCGCGTTGCGCCGTCGTACCGCTTACGACCAGGCCTTGGGGCAATGGCTGCAGAAGCCGTTGGGCCCGCGTGAGGCGGACCTGCGTGGGCTGCTGATGGCGGGCTTCGCGCAGTTGGATGTACTGCAACTGCCTGCCCATGCGGCCTTGTCGGCCACCGTGGAAGCCGCGCGGGCACTGGGTCGTGAGCGACAGGCTGGCCTGGTCAACGCAGTGTTGCGTCGTGCACAGCGCGAAGGTTTTGCCGAAGCGCGTGCCGAAGATGCCTGGCCACAATGGCTGCTGGCGCAGGTGCGGCAGGACTGGCCGCAGCATGCCGATGCGATCTTCGCCAACAGCCTGCAGCCGGCGCCGTTGTGGCTGCGGGTGAATCGCCAGCAGCACAGTCGCGATGCCTATCTGGCGCAGCTGCACGAAGCCGGCATCGACGCACTGGCCGAGCCGGCGTCGGCCGATGCCATTCGCCTGCCGGTGGCGGTGCCGGTCGCAAGCCTGCCGGGCTTCGCGCAGGGCGCGGTTTCGGTGCAGGATTTCTCCGCCCAGCAGGTGGCTGATGCGCTTTCGCCGGCCGTAGGTGCGCGCGTGCTCGATGCCTGCGCCGCACCCGGCGGCAAGGCTGCACACCTGCTCGAACGCGATTCCAGCTTGCAACTGGTCGCGCTGGATGTGGATGCACGTCGTCTGCAGCGCATCCGCGAAACCTTCGCACGCACCGGTGTGGGCAGTCATGCACAGGTGCAGGCCGCCGACGCGGCCGACGTCGCTGCCTGGTGGGATGGCGTGGCGTTCGATGCGGTGTTGCTGGATGCGCCGTGTTCGGCCACGGGCATCATCCGTCGCCAGCCTGACGTGTTGCTGCACCGTCGGGCCGAGGACATCACCGCACTGGCTGCACTCCAGGCGCGTCTGCTCGACGGGTTGTGGCAGGTGCTGCGCCCGGGCGGTGTGCTGTTGTATTCGACCTGCTCGATCCTGCGCCGGGAGAACCGCCAGCAGGTCACCGAATTCCTGGCACGTACGCCGGACGCACGGCTGCAGCCGCTGGCTGATGTGTTGGGGCATGACGAAGACGGCTGTCGCCAACGGCTGCCCGGCGAGCGCGAAGGCGATGGCTTCTTCTATGCGCGCTTGGTGAAGTTGGCTGCAGGCTGAGCCAACCCCCGTCGTCATGCGGCGATGGGGGAGCGACATCGCATCGCGGGAATTACCGTGGTGGGTTGCTTGCCAGCAGCTGCTCGTAGACGGCCAGGGTGCGCTCGATGAACAGTTCCATGCCAAATTCCTCGACGGCATGTGCATGCGCGGCCACCCCCATCTGCGTGAGGGCTTCACGGTGCTGCAGCATCCAGCGCAGCGTTTCCGCCATCTCGGCGTGACCATGCACCGGCACCAGCCAGCCATCCTTGCCGTGGCGGACATTCTCCGGCAGTCCTGAGTAATCAGTGACCATCACCGGCTTGGCCATGGACATCATTTCGCGGCAGGCAAATGAAATGGCTTCGGTGGCGTGCGAGATGACGAAGCCGGCATCCAGGGCGGCCACTACCGGGCGCACGTCTTCGAGCATGCCCGGGAAGTGGAACTGTGCTTCAAGCCCGGCAGCACGCACGATGGCCAACTGGGGTTCGGTCGGTGGCTGTCCAGCGACCATGACGTGCACGCGGCGACGTTCGTCTTCGTTCAACAGCATCATTGCGCCGGCCATATCGGTCCAGCTCTTGTAGTCGGCGGTGCCGGCATTGCTGCCGATCAACAGTGCATCGACATCGGTGGTGAAGCGGCTGCGCTGGGCACGGGCATCGGCGTCGTTGAAGGGTGCGTAGTGGTGGGTGTCCACGCCGTTGTAGACAGTCTCAGGGTGGCAGACGCGATAGGGCGTGGCCTCGACCTGACGGCAGACGTATTCGCTCACCGCGATCACCTTGTCGGTGTGGAAGCGGGCGCGCCAGACATGCTGCAGGCCGTGCATCGGCTTGGTGTTGTGCTTGGTCAGTACCACCCGTGGACGCGGACTGATGCCGCGCAGCGCGGCAATGGTTATGCGGTGATCGGCCGAGCCGTTGACGTGCACGATGTCGAAGCGATGCGTACGCAGGTACTCGTGCAGTTGCCGCACGGCCGCGGCGCGCTCGCGCAGCCTGCGCAGACCGTTCGGAAATGGTTGTGCCAGGGTATGCACGCCGGGCAGCGCTGCTGATTCCAACAACAGCCGGCTGCCGGACGGCGCGGCGACGTGCACCTCATGGTGCCTGCCCAGTGCGCGCGCCAGCTCGCGTACATAGGTGGTATGGCCGCCGCCACTGCCGCTATGGAAGTTGGTGTAGAGCAGTTTCATGCGGGGTGGAATGCCTTGGGGACCTATCAGGAATGGGGAGGTGCCTGCGATGGCGCGACATGGCCATCGATGCCGTTCTCGCAGCGGGTGATCTTCCGGGTACGGGTGGCATGGAACAAGCGATTGTTCGGGAGATCCATGTCGTCCACGTCGGGAGGCGCGCGCGAGTTGTGCCACAGGTGCACCGCCAGCGCGGCCCATTTGAGGCCGCGCCGCTGCAGCCCGCTGTTTTCCAGGCGTACCGCCAACTCGCGGTCTTCGGCGCCGTAGCCTTCCATCCGCTCATCAAAACCGTTGGTCTGGATCAGGTCCTGGCGCCAGAAACTCATGTTGCAGCTCATCACCCTGCCACCGTTGCGCGAACGGGCTTTCAGCTTGGCCAGCAGTGGTTGGTGGAAAGCATACAGGCGCTGGGTGCCATCGAATTCGTGGAAGTGCGCATCCGACCAGGGGGCGAATACCGGTCGACCACCCGACAGCAGTCGCGTGCTCTCGGCGATGCTGGCCTTCAGTCGACCGCCCTGCAGGAAAAAGCCGGGCTCGGCGAAGCGCTCGTGATCGCCGACGAAAGCCGGATGCAGGATCATGTCACCGTCGAGCAGGATCACGTAGTCGCCGCTGCTCGCGGCAATGGCCTTGTTGCGGCACCGCGCGGCTCGGAAGCCCTTGTCTTCCTGCCAGAGGTGCATGACCGGCATCGGCAGCAGGCTTTGCCAACGCGAAATCACCGCGGCGGTCGCGGGGCCGGATCCGTCATCGGCGATGAGCACCTCATCCGGCTGCCGTCGCTGGGCGGCAATGCTCTCCAGTACACGCTCCAGTGCGTCTGGCCAGTTGTAGGTGAGAACTACAAGCGAGATTTTCATTGGACGGGGCGGCGTTTGATGGCTACCGGAGACAGCGACAAACTCAATGCCAGCGGCAGCCACAGGATCAACCAGCCCGGGCGGGGGCTGTCGATCAGGTGTGGCAGGTCGAACTGCACCATCACCGAGGCAAACAGCCACAGCCCCAGGATCACGCGGCCCAGCGGCTCCTGGCGGAAGTGCCACGCGCGCCAGCCCAGGCCCAGCCAGACCGCCAGCCATAACAGCAGGCCGGGCAGCCCCAGCTCCACCGCGACCTGGGTGAACAGATTATGGGTATGGACCTGGAACATGCCGGTACCGGCTTCCACGGGAATCGTGAAGCTGGCTCCCAGCCCCCAGCCCAGCCACGGATGCTGTGCAATCAGCCCGAGGGCGTATTCGAAAATCTGCGGTCGGAACGACAGGCCGCGCTCGGTCAGCTCCGGGTAAGCCGCAATGGCCACGCCCAGTGCGACGGCGAACAGCAGCACCAGACGCTGCCAGGCACGTTCACTACGGCGTACCGCCAGCAAAACAAACACCGCGGTGAACAGGGCAATCCACGCGCTGCGAGAGTAGGTGAGCAGCAGGCTGGTGGCCATCAACGCCATCGCCAGCCATTTGAGCAGGCGGTGGCCTGTGCGCTGGAAGCGCCATGGCCACAGCCAGAGAATGCCAGCGCCCATGGCCGCGCCGATCAGGTTGGCGTTGGCCATCACGCCGAAGCCGATCAGTCTGTCGCCAGCCGGGGAGTAGAGCGCGAACTTGACCATCGCTGCCACGGCGGTCGCGGTCAGTACGCCAGCGCCACACAGCAGCAGTCCGCGCTGCCGACGAGGATCATTGCCAAGCCCCTGCACGACGGCGAACAGGAACAGCAGCACGGTCAGCAAGCGCAGAAACTCATCGGCAGGCCGTCGCGCGTTGCTCCAGACCAGGCTTACCGTGGCCCAGCCGAACAACGCCAGCAGCATTGGCATCAGCGGTCGCCTGGCGAACTCCAGCCAACGGCCCGGGTGGGCGAAACCAATGATCAGGGCAGGCAGATAGAGCGACACGACCAACAGGTGCTGGAAGGGCCGGCTAGGGTTGAAAGACGGGCCGGCGGGCAGCGCGCACATTCCGGCGATGAGCAGCAGCAACCCCGCCCAGAGCAGATTGCGCCCGTAGCGGGGGGCAGGATTGGAGGGGAGTGCCGGCAAGGTCGTGCCTGGGACTGCGCCCTGGCCCACGGCAGGCGTCGGGGCGTGCGCGGACGCGCGTTCAGGGCGGCTCATGAAACAGAGCGCAGATCTGAGGGCTGCGTGGTGAATTCGGCTGCATGGCGGTCAAGGCCATGCTCGCAGCGCACCCGTCGCGCGTCCCGGCTCGCATAGAGCAACTGGTTGTTGGGCAGTTCCGGCGCACTGGGATCCGGCGGTGCCGAACTGCGGTGTTCCAGATGCAGGGCCAATGCCGCGAACTTGATCTGGCGGCGGCGTAATCCGGCCTGCCGCAGGCGCTCGTCCAGTTCCAGGTCCTCGCTGCCATAGCCGACCATGCGCTCGTCATAGCCGTTGACGGCAAGCAGATCCTTGCGCCAGAAGCTCACATTGCAGCCCATCGGATGCCCGGATGCCCGGGACTTCAGTTCCGCCAGCCATGGAATCCGCAAGGTGTGGTGACGACGGCCGAAGTGATAGGTGCTGCGGTCCCCCTCCTTGCGGAAGTAAGCGTCCACCGACAAGCCGAACTTTGGGGTGCCACCGGAGAGCAGGCGGGCGGTCTCCGCATCGGTGGTGCGGATGCGGGTGCCCTGCAGGAACGCACCGGGCCGTGCCAGGCGCATGTGATCGGCGATGAAATGCGGGTGCATGATCATGTCGCCGTCCAGCTGGATCAGATAGTCACCCCGTGCGGCAGCGATGCCGCGGTTGCGGCAGCGGGCCAGGCGGAAGCCATCATCGGGTTGCCACACATGCCTGAGCGGAACCGGAAAGCTGCCGGCCATGGCGTGCAGAAGTTCGGCGGTATCCTCCCGCGAGCCATCGTCTGCGACGATCACTTCATCGGGAAGCCGGCTCTGCCGGGCTGCGCTGTGAAGAACCAGGGCCAATGCCTCTTTCCAGTTGTACGTGGAAACCATGAGGGAGACGGTGGAGCTTGGTGCCGACATGACATTACTCAAGAGGTGACTCCCGCCAGCCGGCTGGAGTGGGTAAAAATTTTAACCTAAGGCCCGAATCATGAAGAAAACCGGGTGTGCAGGGGCTGAAGAGAAGGATGAACGGGATGATGGGGGCGTTGAGTGGTATTTCGCCCCATGAACATCCCGTTGTTGGCATTCAGCGCCTGGTATTGCCCGTTTGGGGGTGTGGTGATCGCAGGCATTCAGTGCCGGCAGGGGGCGGGAGCGGGGGCGTCGCCACGGCCACCGGCTGCCCGTTCTGGAGCAGCCACAGCATGATGGTTTTCTGGCGGACGTAATTGGCGCTGACGAAGGCTTCGATCAGGCCGGGCCAGCCGTCCAGGAAGCCGCGTTTGAACACGTAGCTGCGGAAGAAGCGCCAGGTCGGGGAAATGATCAGCTTGCCCAGGCTGGCGTGCTTGCCGCGACTGAACTCGTGCTCGGCCATCATCCGTGCGTATTTCTGCTTCTTGTCCAGCAACTGCAGGAAGCTGCGGTAGGGGTGGTGCAGCAGGTCGCCCTGGAGCAGGGCGATCGGGCCATCCACCGATACCGCTTCGTGAATCTCGCGGTCGCCGCGCCAGCCCCCATGGCGGCGGTCGAACAGCCGCAGCACGCGGTCCGGGTAGGCGGTGCCATGGCGCAGGAAACGGCCGAAGTATTCCGAGCAGCGGGCGAAGCGGTAGCCCTTGGCACGCGGGAAGCCGGCATCGCGTTCGGCCTCGATGGCAGTGCGCAATGCCGCATCCACACGTTCGTCGGCGTCCAGGCACAGTACCCAGTCGTGGCTGGCCTGATCCACAGCGAAAGCCTTCTGGCTGCGGAAGCCATCGAAGGCGCGTTGCAGCACGCGTGCACCGGCTGCTTCGGCGACCGCCACGGTGGCATCGGTCGAGAATGAATCCACCACCACGATCTCGTCGCAGAACGCCAATGAGGCCAGGCAGTCGCCAATCCGGTCGGCTTCGTTGAAGGCGATGATGCAGGCCGACAGCTGGGGGCGTTGGGCGGTTGCGGACGATTGAGGGTTGGGCATGGGGCCGTCTGGCGCGGGTGACCGGACCAAAGCCTAGCAGCGACGTTGCCTGCTGGCGATGCGATAATCGGCCGCATATCCCGGATATTCAGGAGTTTTGACCGTGCCACGCCACTATCTGCTGTACGGCTCCGAGCGCTACGCGCTGGCCATCCTCCGGCCGGTGCAGGCGGCGATCCGGGCCCGCGGCGACGAGGCGGCATGGTTCTTCGATGGCCCCGGTGCGGAAGATCTCGCTGCCGATGAAACCCTGCTGACGGTGCAGCAGGTGCGCGAATGGAACCCGTATGCGGTGATCACCTCGTCCAACGCGGTGCCGCATTTCTTCCCGGGCGTGAAGGTGGAAACCTTCCATGGCTTCGATGCCGGCAAGCCGCGCCATATCTATGTGCGTGGTTTCTTCGACCTGTACTGCACCACCGGCCCGCGCGATACGGCCGCGTTCTCCGCGTTGTCCAAGGAGCTGGGGCACTTCTCGGTGGTGGAAACCGGGTTCCCCAAGATCGACCCGTTCATGAGCCAGCTGCACGACCAGCCGGAGCCGGTGCGTGAGCCGCCAGTGATCCTTTACCACTCCACGTTCTCACCGTCGTGGAGTGCGGCCGGCATCCTGCACGACGAGATCAAGCGCCTGTCGCAGACCGGCGAGTGGCGCTGGATCGTCACTTTCCACCCGAAGATGGACCCGGAAGTGGTGGCCAAGTACCGCGCGCTGGAAGGCCCGTACCTGCGCTTTGCCGACGACGACAACATCCTGGACCTGTTCCCGCAGGTGGACATGATGTGCTCGGACACGTCCTCGGCGCTCAACGAATTCCTGCTGACCTATAAGCCGGTGGTGACGTTCAAGAACCGCCGCCCGGGTCCGCAGTTGCTGGATATCGACGATCCGGCCGAGTTTGAAGGCGCGATCCGCACCGCACTGTCGCGTCCGCCGGCGTTGATGGCGGCCGTGCGTGAGTTCGCCGATCAGCTGCATCCGTACCGCGATGGCAAGTCCAGTGACCGGATCCTGGATGCAATTGATGCCTTTGTCGCCAAGGGGGCGCGCAACCGTCGGCCCAAGCCGATGAACCTGTGGCGCAAGATCAAGCTGCGCAAGCGCATTGGTTATTGGGGCCCGGCACGGACCTGAGGGCTGGTTGGGGTTTGCGGGGTTTGTGCGTGCTACGGAGTGGGTTCTGCGGGATCTGATGCGCTGGACAGGGATTGACTCCGCTCGTTCCTCTCCCCAACCCCTCTCCTGCAAAGGGAGAGGGCGCGAACGGAGCCTGCAGCCCTCACCAGCGCAACTTGCGTCGCGCCATCTCCCGGCCAAGCTGTTCCATCAGTTCCCGCGCGCGCTGTTCTTCCAGAAAGCGAAGTTGCAACGCTGGCGCACCGAGCGCGCCGGCCGTATCCAGCGTAAGCGTGGCGGTGCCGAAGCGGCGGTCCAGTGGCGAACGGTCCAGACGCAGTGCCTGCAGCTTGTCCAATTCGGCAATGCGCCACCAGCGGTTCCACCAGCCGCCGCGCACGGCCACGCGCTGTGCGTCGATGTTGTAGGCCATGCGCGTGACTTGCCGGTGCGCTTTGAATGCCGACCATGGCAACCACAGCAAGGGCAGCAGACCCCATGGGCCGGTTTCATAAGTCAGCAGGGCTGCCAATGCGCTGGTCACGACCAGGGCCGGCAGGCATAGCCGCCACCAGCCGCGTGTGGATACCGCATGCCATTGCGACGGCGGCCACTGCAGCTGCGGCAGCAGATGTTGCAGCAATCCATCACAGGCGTCCGGCGTTGCCAGTGGCGCCAGTTCCTTCAGTGCGCGCCCCTGCTTTTCCTCGTTGCCGCCACCGCTGGCGATATCCACGCGCAGCTGGCGACGTCCGAACAGGCGATGCAGCGCGCCTTCGCGCAGCGTCCATGCCTGGATGCGGCGACGTGCGACGCTGCTGCGCAGCCGGGTCAGCAGCCCGCGTTCCACGGTCAAGCGTTGGTCCGCTTCGCTCAGGCGGAAGCCGTGGTATTGCACGATCGCCAGGCCGATCGACATCAACCACATCAACAGCAGGACGGTAACCAACAACGCGACGCCGCTGGCAACCAGTGTGGTGGTGCCCAGGTGCAACTGACTGGCATAGCCGACGGCCTGCTTGCCCTGCTGCTCGATGAAATTCTCGGTGATGTCGCGCGGCAGCATCTGGTAAAGCGCGCCGATGGCCGCCGCAACCACCACCATGGCGCGGTTGGAGATCAGCCCAAGCCGCACCAGTTCGGGCAGGCGCAGGGCCAGCAGTTCGTCATTTGGCGGGGGCGCATCACCTTCGCCCGCGGTGACATCCCCGCGCTGCCGGATCAGTTGTTCAAGTTCCAGCGCCTGCGCCAGCTTGAGCACGCGCATCTGCGCTTCGGGCTTGTCGCCCGCCGCCGATTCCAGGCGTAGTTCGGCCACGCCGAACAGGCGGTGCAGCAGACTCTGGTGAACCACCACGTTGTGGATGCGGGCGAAGGGAATCTCGCGCCGGGTGCGCTCGAAGATGCCGCTGCGGATGATCAGCCGGTCAGTGCTGATGCGGTAGCGGTAGGTCAGGTACTGCAGCAGCGCGGTGGCGACCAGTGCCACCACCACGATCAACGGCGCCCATTGGTAGAACAGGTTTTCTTCCTGTCGACGGCTGCCGAAAACCAGCAGTGCCACCAGCGGCAGCAGCAGTTGTTGAATCTGCTGTTGCAGCACGAACAGCCACGACCACGGATGCAGCCGCTGTTCGTCGTCGGTCGAAACAAGGGGCGCGCTCACAACGCGTCGTCATGGTCGAGCTGATGGGCAAGTTGATCGCGCAGGCGCTCGGCGTCGGCATAGTCCAGGCCGGAGATGGCCACGGTGTTCATGCGCGTGCCGGCGGTATGCACGATGAGCGTGGCCAGGCCGGCCATGCGCTGCAGCGGGCCGCGCTGCAGATCCAGGTGCTGCACGCGCGAGACCGGGACACGGCTTTCGCTTTGCCACATATGGCCGCGGCGGACGCCCAATGCCTGGCTGTCCAGTTGCCAGAACGTGAGCTGGTGCCGGCGTCGGCCCATCCATGCGCCCAGCAACAAACCTGTCACCGCGCCTGCCAGTGCTGCGAGCAACCAGTGTGGATAGTGCAGTGCGAACGCCAGCACGCCGGCAGCAGCGGCGAAGGGGAGGGCGGTCGCCACACCGGCACCGAGGGCGGCAAACAATGCGCCGCGTGGTGGCAATGACTGCCATCGGGTGTCGGCGGCGACGGATTCGGGCAGTGCTGGGGGCTCGGTCATTCGCCGACGATAGCTTTAGTGGGGCGGTGAGTGAAGGGATTGCCGCGTGGGGGAAGGCAAAAGCCACCGCACATCCCCTTCGCCTACGACGAAAGTGAGGGAGACAAACAGGCTTCTGCGAAAAATGGGGGGCTGTTGCTTTTCACCCCGGCCCTTTCGCAATGGGCGAAGGGCCGGTTGGGGGTGAGGGGTTCTGACCTTGGCTCCCGCTCACCCTCTCAACTCATTGCGGCGTCACTGCGCCGCCATGATCAGCGCATCCACATCCAGGTGATGGCCGGCACGTGCGGCCTTGGTGCGCAGATACTGTTCGTTCTCGGCAGTGATTTCGCCGGTTACCGGGACGCAGCCCACCACTTCGATGCCGGCATTGCGCAGCCGTTGGACCTTGGTGGGGTTGTTGGTCAGCAGTTGGATGCGCTCCACGCCCAGGGCGCGCAGCATCGCCACGGCGCTGCCGTAGCGGCGCCCGTCGGCACCGAAGCCAAGCAGGGCATCGGCGTCGATGGTGTCCAGGCCTTCGTGTTGATAGCCGTAGGCGCGCATCTTGGCGGCGATGCCGGTACCCCGGCCTTCTTGGTCCAGATACAGCAGGATGCCGCCGCCCAGTTCCTTGAGCGTGTGCAGGCCGCGGCGCAGTTGATCGCCGCAATCGCACTTGAGCGAACCGAACAGATCACCGGTCAGGCAGGACGAATGCACCCGCACCGGCACGGTGCCTTTCAGGTCCGGGTTGCCGACGATCACTGCCACCTGGTCGCGCTGGGCCACGCCGCCACGGAACACGGCGAACTCACTCATGCCGACATCGCGCAGCGGCACGGGTGAGCGGGTGACCAGTTCGTAGTCCTGCCCGGCCTGTTGTGCGCCGTCGCGCAGGTCATTGAAGCTCAGCTGCAGGCAGCCATCGAACGGCGTGCTGCCGGTGCCCAGCTCCACCGACACCATGGCCGGCAGCAGCAGCCCCAGCCGGGCGACCTCGACGCAGGCAGCGTCCATGTCGTTGCCGGCGATGGGGTTGCCTTCGGGGGCGACGGCATCGCGCAGGTACGCCAGCGCGGGAAGCGTGGTGAAGGCATGCCCGGCCAGCGGGATGCGGATGCCCTGCTCGCCGGCGATGCCCAGGGTCTGGGCGCGTGGCGCGGTCAGGTGCAGATAATGCTGTTGCGCCGCTGCCTCGGCGAACGCCTCGAAACCTGCCGGTGAGCTGCTGTCCAGCGCGGTGGTCGCCACGCGGCGCGGGCCATCGGCGATCACCACGGGCCGGCCAGCGCGGAGTTCGGCGGCGGCGCGTTCGCAGCGGATGGCCGCGGTTTCGCTGAAAGCAGCGGGAGAAACGGGGGAGGGGGACTGGGCGCTCATCGCTGTCCTTATGGGGGTCGCCGGCCGGGGATTCAATCAACAGGCTGACGACGCTGTGTTGCGGCTGGTGCGTCAGTGCGGGTGTTTGGCCGTGGCGTATGGGTCATGTTCGCCGCTGCCGGGCGGACGCAGGGTGAAGCGCTTGTAGGTCCACTGGTACTGCGCAGGGTCGCGTCGGGCGATGGCCTCGATGCCGGCGCTGAGTGCGCTGGCCGCGACCAATGGGTCGGGATCGGCGATCTGCGGCGACGCGGGTTCCACATGCAGTGCAAATGCCAGGTCGGGGCCGATGCGCTCACACCATGCATGCAGCACGGTGGCGCCAGTGCGCTCGGCCAGACGGTTGACCAGGGTCATGGTCAGCGCCTGCACGCCGAAGAACGGTACGAATACCCCGTCACCATTCTTGGGTTGCTGGTCGGGCAGGATGCCGGTGGCGCCGCCGTCCTTGAGTACCTTGAACAGCTGCCGCACCGCCGGACCTTCGGCGCGTACCTGGCGCACGTTGTCGCCGCCGCGTACCAGTTGCAGGAATTCGTCGCCGACCGGGTTCTCCGGCGGCGCGTAGACGATGGCAACCGGCCCGCGCGAAGCGAGCCACTGGTTCAGCAGTTCCCAGTTGCCGTAGTGCGGGGCCACCACGATCACGCCCTTGCCCGAGGCCAGGGCAGCGTCATAGAGGTCCTGGCCGTGCCGTTCACGCAGGTGGCGGGCAAGGTTGGTGGACGGATCGTGGGTCCACAGGTACAGCGTCTCCAGCGCTTGGCGGGCGGTGGTGCGAAGTACCTCCCGATGCAGGCGGCTGCGTTCGGCCGGTGCCAGCGCCGGGTAAGTCAGCTCCAGATTGCGGCGGGTGACCCGGCTCTCGCGTGCATCAATCCGAACCCACAACCAGGCCACGGTGTCTGCCAGTGATCGCTGCCAGGACCAGGGCAGGCGGGTCAGTACGGAAGCGAGGCGGTAGTACAGCTTGGCGATGGATTGCGGTTTCATCGGCACAAGTCTAGGACGTGCGGTTGCTTTGCGCGTAGCCCGATGGTCCTGCCTGGGCCGGTGTTAAGGTGCCCGATTGCCCCCAAGGAGCCCCCATGCTTTCTCTGATCCAGCGCGTTACCCAGGCCGCCGTCAGCGTTGATGACGAGGTGATCGGCCAGATTGGACCGGGCCTGCTGGCGCTGGTGGGGGTGGAACCGGGCGACGACGAAGCGACCTTGTCGCGGATGGCGGATCGGTTACTTGGTTATCGGGTTTTCGCCGACGATGCCGGCAAGATGAATCGTTCCCTGCGCGATATCGGCGGTGGCCTGCTGCTGGTAAGCCAGTTCACCCTGGCCGCGGACACCCGTTCAGGCATGCGCCCGAGCTTTACCAGTGCTGCACCACCGGCCGAGGCTGAACGGCTTTTCAACCGTTTGGTGGACATCTGCCGCGAAAAGCATGCCCCTGGGGTGGAAACGGGGCGGTTCGGCGCCCATATGGTAGTCAGCCTGGTTAATGACGGGCCCGTGACCTTCCTGCTCAGACCCTGACGCGCCGTGAAACCACCGCCCGGCAAGCGTTATGCTGCGCTGGTATAATGCTAGGTTCCCTATCTTCACAATCGCCGGTGGCGCGAGCACTACATGGCCAACGAACGTCCTGCCCAGCAAAACGACATCAAGCTTCTGATCAGCAAGGGCCTGGAACAGGGCTACCTGACCTATGCCGAAGTCAACGATCACCTCCCTGACGACATGGTCGACCCGGAGCAGATCGAAGACATCATCGGCCTGATCACCGGCATGGGCATTGATGTCCATGAGGTTGCACCCGACGCCGACACGCTGATGCTCAGCGACGGCAACACCGGCAACCGCGAAGTCGATGACACCGCGGCCGAAGAAGCCGCAGCCGCGCTGACCGCGCTGGACACCGAGGGTGGCCGCACCACCGACCCGGTGCGCATGTACATGCGCGAAATGGGTACGGTCGAGCTGCTGACCCGCGAAGGCGAAATCGCCATCGCCAAGCGCATCGAAGAAGGTCTGGGCCAGGTGCAGGCTGCACTCGGCACCTTCCCGCTTGCCGTGGAATCGGTGCTGGCTGATTACGAAACCCACAAGGAAGGCAAGAAGCGCCTGGCCGAAGTGATCGTCGGCTTCAACGACCTGGTCGAGGAAGTCCCGGCTCCGGCCGTGGCTGAAGACACCAGCGAGGAAGCCGAAGAAGACGCCGACGACGAAGCCGACGGCGACGAAGCGGAAGAAGAAGCCGGCCCGACCGGTCCGGACCCGCTGGAAGTCGCCCGTCGCATGGAGCTGCTGGCCAGCGACATGGCCAAGTTCAAGAAGGCCCACGCCAAGGGTGATGTCAAGGCGATGGCCAAGCTGCGTGAAGAGCTGTCGGCCACCTTTGTCACCTTGAAGCTGCCGCTGCCGCTGACCGACGTGCTGGTCCGCCTGCTGCGCGACACCATGGGCAAGGTCAAGGCCCAGGAACGCCGCGTGCTGCATCTGGCGACCATCACCGCCCGCATGCCGCGCAAGGATTTCATCCGCTCGTGGGAAGGCAACCAGACCAACCTGGAGTGGGTGGAAGACGCGATCAAGCGCAAGCAGAAGTGGTCTTCGGCACTGCGTGACGTCAAGGATCAGATTGTTGCCGAACAGCAGGCCACCATCGATCTGGAAAAGAGCGCCCAGCTGTCGCTGGACGAGCTGAAGGAAATCAGCCGCGTGATGGCCTATGGCGAAGCCAAGGCGCGCAAGGCCAAGAAGGAAATGGTCGAGGCCAACCTGCGCCTGGTCATCTCCATCGCCAAGAAGTACACCAACCGCGGCCTGCAGTTCCTCGACCTGATCCAGGAAGGCAACATCGGCCTGATGAAGGCCGTCGACAAGTTCGAGTACCGTCGCGGCTACAAGTTCTCCACGTATGCGACCTGGTGGATCCGCCAGGCCATCACCCGTTCGATCGCCGACCAGGCGCGCACCATCCGTATCCCGGTGCACATGATCGAAACGATCAACAAGTTGAACCGCATTTCCCGCCAGATGCTCCAGCAGTACGGCCGCGAGGCCACGCCGGAGGAGCTGGCCAAGGAAATGGACATGCCGGAAGACAAGATCCGCAAGGTGATGAAAATCGCCAAGGAGCCGATCTCGATGGAAACCCCGATCGGCGACGACGAGGATTCGCATCTGGGCGACTTCATCGAGGACACCAACGTGGAGTCCCCGATCGAGAACACGGTCAACATCAACCTGTCGGAAACCGTGCGTGACGTGCTGGCTGGCCTCACCCCGAGGGAAGCCAAGGTGCTGCGCATGCGCTTCGGCATCGACATGAACACCGATCACACGCTGGAAGAAGTGGGCAAGCAGTTCGACGTGACCCGCGAACGCATCCGCCAGATCGAAGCCAAGGCGCTGCGCAAGCTGCGTCACCCGAGCCGCTCCGAGCAGCTGCGCAGCTTCCTCGACATCGACTGATCGCCGGGTCGTAGAAGTTGAAATGGAAAACCCCGCTTCGGCGGGGTTTTTCTTTGCACGGGAGGCGACGTGTTTGGAGCGACCCTCATACGACGCGTGCATCGATCAGACCGCAGGAAGTGGCCGGCCACCCCGCGCTCCACTACACTGTGCCGTCTCTACGGGCCTATAGCTCAACGGTTAGAGCAGAGGACTCATAATCCTCTTCGAGATCGTCGCAAAGATTAGTAAAATCAACTCAAATTATTGAAATTTAAGTTGATTTCGTAAATTCGTGACCTCGGCGCTAGCTGCTTTTTGCGGCAAATTTCCGTTCATTGCCGGCACGATTACACCAAAACTACACAGCCAGGCATGCCTGCGCGTTCGCGATTCTGATCTTTACTTTCCTTAACGCTTTCAGTAGCGGATGTTGATAGTGGGGCAATGCCCCCCTATCGCTCTATCAGCGTGGCATACTTTGTACATAGTTTTTATGCCCACTCGGCACGTACCGGAGCTACCCCCATGTCTAGTCCCACTACCTTCAAGTTCGATGAAAAGCTGACCTCGACTCTAGAGGAGCTCAAGGATGGAACCAACGCGACTTCAAAGGCAGAAGTTGTTAGGCGAGCAATCGCTTTGATGAAAGTTGTACAGGATGCTCAAAAGCGTGGGGCTGAGGTTGTCATCAGAGATGACAGCGGCAAAGACAAAGTAATCATCCTGTCCTAAAGGAGACGAGCCATGGCAAATCCGCCCCTTCAGGATGAAGAGGTTGTAAGCATTGATGACACTGCCAACGAAGTTGGTGGAGTTGTGGATATTTCGCCGTCGGACAAGGCTCGCTTAACTATGGCGTACCTTGTCCTTGCGGGAGTGGCGATTCTATTAGTGCTCTCCTGGGCATCCTTGATGTTCATCCCTGATAACCGGCAAGTCCAAGCGCAAGCCTTTTTCGATTTCGTACGCGCATTTGGGCCACCCCTTATCACCCTCGTCCTCGGTTACTACTTTCGAGACTCTCAGTCGTGACGGTGGTGACGGTGGTGGCGGGTGCTGCGGATGCCCTTGAAGGAAAAGTTTTACTAGATCGCTGGGTCGTCGCTGACAAGGTGATGCGCGATGAAGGGCCTTCTAGCGAGGCACGATCGGTTTGCTACAGGGCAGTGGACGCTACGGGCCACGTAGCATTTGTGAAAGCCTTCGACTTCAAAGCACTTGAAAGAAAGGGTGACATTCAGAAGCTTGAAGATATGGCGCGGGAGTTCAATCACGAAAAGCGAGTGCATGAACTCTGCTTGGATAAGCGCCTAGGGCGTGTGACGCGCATCTACGATTCGGGCACTTGTGACGTTGCTGGAGAGCTCATTCATTTCATTGTTTGTGAGTATGCCCCTCGTTCTCTAAGAGATGCTTATCCACCCGGGGACAGGGAGGTGCCTGCATCTCAGCGCCTTTCGGCACTCCGACATGTTGCAGCTGGTTTGGCTCAGCTCCATAGCATCGGCGTTGCACACCAAGATATTAAGCCGAGCAATGCAGTAGCTTTCGACAATGAGTCGGTCAAAGTAACGGACTTAGGTAGTAGCTCATGTGCGGCATTGCCGCCAGCGCCTCATGATGAGTACAGCTTCTGTGGTCAGCCCAACTTTGCTCCACCAGAGCTTCTTTATGGAGAGTCTGGTACTTGGCACAAGCGTCGTATCGGCTGCGATATGTATCTGCTCGGGAATTTAGTGTTTACGAGCTTCGTTGGTCACTCGCTTACCTACGTTTTGGCGCATAAGTTGCCGCGGGAGCTGCGGCATACGGAGTTCACCGGAGCTTATGAGCTGGTTCTGCCAGTCTGGATCGAGCTGCATCACCTCATGGTCCCGGCCTTTCTTCAGCAGCACGTACCTCGGGAAGTTGCGGAAGAACTCATAACTATAGTTCTGGAGATGTGTCATCCCGATCCAGAGCAGCGCGGGCATCGCCGCAATATGGAAGGCAATGGTGCCCGTTACGGGCTAGAGCGCTATATCAGCGCTCTCGATCGATTGGCTAAGAAGTGTTCAAGGATAGAGCGAAATGGCAGATGAAGCGGCTCCTGAGAGAGTCCTTTCCGACAGGCATGTACTCCCGCGGTGGCGGCCGCCGTCAGAAGCCGTAGAAGAAATGCAGGGAACAGCGAGCGTAAGAAAGGCTCCCTTCTCCCACCGAGAAGGTTGGTTGGAGCGACTTCGCGCGCAATATGAAAATGCACCTAGCACTCAGGCAGCGACGGAGCTGGAAGAGGCTGCGTTCATTTTGGGAAAAGAGTTGAGCTCTGATGACCAGGAGATCGTTAGCAAATCTGCTCGTTCAACGCTTGGTCCATCGGATTTTGATCCTGTACGGCAGCCCGGCATAGATCGAATGGTGGCGATTCGCATGCTGCGCGCACGTGTGTCTTTCTCCCCCAATCAACCGCTCGCTTGGACGGAGCTTGCTAGGCACCACCTGGCATCTGGGAACCAAGCGAAGGCAAGCGATGCAATGAGTTGTGCCGTTCAACTTGCACCTAATAATCGCTACGTCCTTCGCTCTGCGGCGCGCTTTTACAGTCGTTCTGAAGACGGGCTTGATAGAGCACTTTGGTTACTAAGAAAGTCGCCGCGAACATCGCGCGATCCTTGGTTGCTCGCGGCGGAGATTGCCAGTGCCGATATGGCTGAGAGGCCGTCGCCATTCGTAAAGTTGGCAAAGTCGATGCTTGATACAAAACGCTCTGGACCGAGGCACTACTCGGAGTTGGCTGCCGCAGTCGGGACGCTGGAGCATGAATCGGGGCGGCATAAGAAAGCCAAGCAGTTGATGGTTCAGGCGCTAGTAGATCCAACTGGAAACAGTCTTGCCCAAGCCGTTTATCTCTCTCAGTCTGACAAAAGAATCGTTGTTCCTGCGCAGTTTGAGCTCTCTCAGGGGGATTTCGAGGCTAACGCGCGCGCTTACTATGCGGAGGGAAGGTTCGAGTTATCTCTATCTGCTGCATTTGCGTGGCTGCATGACGAACCCTTTGATGTGAAGCCCGCTCTATTAGGGTCTTTTCTGTCTTTCGACGATTCGTTAGCAGGTGGTGCTGAAAGAATCGCAACACTTGGACTTCAGTCTTCGCCGCATCATTCATCGCTCCACAATAACCGAGCTGTTGCCAGAGCGTATCTTGGTGACTTGCCTGGAGCGCTTGACGATGTCAAGAATTCCAACAGAGGTGGGCGCCAAGAACCTTCTCATCTCGCGACATTAGGGCTTCTTGGATATAGGATGGGGCTCGAGCAATTTGGCGAAGAATGCTACACCAAGGCTATTGCTTGGTTCTCTTCGATCGGAGACATGCTTTCCTGCTATCGGGCATGTCTCTACTGGTCACGAGAACGCGGACGCTTAGGTGACCCCAATGTGGTTTCCGACCTCGCTTTTCTTAAAGATCGTATTAGCCGTCTTCCACTTGATCAGCAGGAAAGCGATCTTTTTGCACTGATATCTGCCGTGGATCGTGAAATGGGACGAACGCAGATACAACCGCTATGGCCAGCACCGGACATGGCAATGCCGTCTGCCTTGGACACTATCCGCGCATCCTTCCGCCTGCCTGATGCTGCTGCACGTAAGGCCTTGGCATTCGAAAGTAATGTCCTGCCGCTCTTGGCGGATTAGGCTAGCTGGATGGATAGTGCAGTGGCCGCAACCTAAGGTATGGAAGGGCGATCATGGAGTTATTGACGGCTAATTAAAGAACTTGTCATCCGGATCTTCATTGTGATCCGGATGGTCAACTCTTGATTCATCCGTGGGCGTGGCCCCGAGCTTGGAGAGCATCGCGCTGAGCGCGTGCAATAGATCTACGGCGGCACGGGCCCGGTCACCGGCATGAGGTATCTGGATCTGGCTGCCGGCCCGGGCTGCAGGTGTTGTTGGGGACACCGCCTGCTGGTCCCTCCTGGCGAATCAGTCAGCCAGCGTGATCGCGGGGTTGGCATCGCTGCGGCGGGGGATGTTCTTACCGTCCGCGGCGGCCCCCCTGATCAGTACCTCTTCCTGGCGCTCCAGCTCCAACTGTTGCGCCTCCAGGCGCTCCTGCTTGCGGTCGTCTGTGATGGTCACCTCGCCCCGGTAGAGGGCTTCAACTTCGGCGCGCAGGCGATCACGGATGGCGTCGGGGAAGAACTTGCACGCGTAAGCGTGGGCACTCTCGGGATAAGCCGATACGGCAGGGCCGGCGTCGCCAGTGAAGGCGCTTGGCCGAATCTTGACGCTGTTGGCCTGGCGCTCGATGTGAGTGTCGATGGCGGCCAGCGCGTCTTCTTTCGGCGGCATGCCGTCGCTCAGGTCGCGGATCTCGTCAGCCAGCTTTTCGATCTGGGCGCGGACGCGCGCCACCTTGGGCAAATAGTCGGTCATGGTCGTTCCCCTTACTGGCTAAGGCCCCAATCGGCCACGGTTTGCTGGAGATGCTCTGCGGCTGCCTGGTAGGCGCCAGCGTCACCGGATGAGGCGCTGAGTTCGTCATAGGCTGCTGCCACGACGGCGTCCACCGCATCGATCGCCGCCATCCAGCGTTGCAACTTGGCCAACGTCTCGCGCCGTTGGCCGTCCAGGGTTTTACCGCCCAGGCTTGTGGGCCTCCCGATGCCCACCGTGGGCTGGCTTCCACTAAAGCTCTCTGCGGCGGTCACCATTTCCTGGCGGATGTACTTGCGCTGGTCGTTGAGCTCTTTGCGACGCTCGCTCAGCGCGCGCTTGGCGGCGAAATGGAGATCGCTGCGAATCCGCAGGCGCTCCAGTTTGAGTAGGGAAGGGGGGACGGGCGGGGATTGATCACTCACGGGGTGCTCCGGATTTGAGGGCGAAGGCTGGAAGCCACTCGGGCCTGTCCGCCAAGGCGCGCTGGAATGCCGGCAGGGTGCGCAAGGCATCTGCCAGGAGCTCGGCAGGGGGCACGCCTGCGGCTGCGGCGGCGTCCTGGAGGGCGTCGCAGATGACCTGGGGAAGTTCGAGCTCGATTACAGGCATGACGGGATGGCTCAGAGGGCCCGTCTATTGGACGTCGTGCCCGGCTATTTGGCCGAGCCGGAATGCGCCGGAACGCGCACTTGCTGGGAGCGAATCGCGGGAGGACGTCTTGTGCATCGATAGCCCTCCTGAATGGGCGGCCATGTACAACGTGTACAAGCCGAAATGTGCGTTTCTCTCGGGGAAAACCGCATTTTCGGGGTACCTGTGGTGGAGCATCCCTAAGGGCCGAAAAACTGGCAATTACCGGGGTCCGAATTCCCCCCGGTAGCAGTGAATAACCTCAGGGGCCCCGCCGGTGTTCCACGGTGCAATCGACGACCGCATCCGTTCGGTGGACGAACGCATCTCCGCCCAGCGACTCGTTGCGCCCATCAGAACTCTTCCACATCCCAGCCACCACCATTGCGCTTGGGCTTCACCATCACAGCGAAGAACCGGAACGGGTACATGGCCGCAGCGATCTTGATCTTGGCCCTGGCATCGTTACCGAACTGACGAAATGCTGTCGTCACTGGTTCGATGTGAAGCAACCACCGGGTTGGCCGCGCGAAAGATCCTCGACGTAGCGTTCGGCCGCGGTAGCCATAGAAAATGGTTCAAGCCAGTTCTGTGGCAGTAGATTGTGTCTGAAGCTGCGCAGGACAAAGACGAATCAATCTTGTTGTTCCGAACTCATTGCAGTAATCCAGTATCCGGCGGAAGGATCGGAGGCAGCCTGAAGCGCCATGCCCGCATGCTGTGCGAATGCTTCAAGCACATCAATGGGCGCCAGGCTTGGTGATTTAGGGGCTGCAAGTGCTTCACGGAGTGATCGGAACAGGCCTATTGCTAGGAAGGTATCTCGATCGTCCTCCGTAACGCTCGCGCTCAGCGTATGTGCCAATCGGTTGCGGATCTTATTTAAACGCCTAATGCCTGGGACGAGGTAAGAAATCCTATCGTCACCGACGCCCATCAGTTCGGCCTTCTGGGCGAATGTCAGCCTCGCATTTTCCAGGCTCCCAATATTCGGGTTGCGAGAAAGTAGATAGTTTTCTAGATAGTACTCGACGAACAAATGTGATCGCAGTATGAGGCCCATCAGGGCCGCATTCTGATTCCACTTCGTATTTAACTCGTCTATCTGGGCGGATGAGTGGGCCAGATACGCCTCTCTGCCTCCGTGCAGTGCAATCACGCGGGCGGCAACTGTTGTGGGGTTCAAATGTGTAGAGGTCATTGTTTTCGATGTATGCAAGGATTGAGACATGGGTGGGTCTTCGAAATCGACTGTTTGGGGCGCAGGTTGCTCAGAGAAGCGCTTTGCACTGTTTGAGGGAAGCACTATCGACTTCAGAGATGAGCTTCTCTACATAGTTGCGCCAGTTCGATACATGCCCTTTGGAAAGGGAGTCCGGGACCTTTCCTGTATGAACGATCTCTCCGCGTAACGTAACCAGTTCATCTAGAGCAGATGTCACCTTGTACAACTTCGGGTCCAAGTGCGCGGGCACGATGTTGTCGTCAATACCTTGAAAAGGATCTTGCACGCCGGCTAAGGAAAGAAGGTAGCGAACAGAGCCAGCTCGTGCGGTGTTCATTCCGAACTTATCGCTATCTCCTCCCACTGCTTTCTCGTTGACAAGGTCGCACCAGAGATTTCGCCAGCCTGGTGAGATGGTGAGCTCCCACGCGTTCTTCTTTTCGAGGATCTTACGAACTTCCGACGGTACTAGGTCTGCTAGGATTTCGTTCGAAAGTTGTTTGCACAGCTCAATTGCGAGCTGTTCGACATAGTTCTCCCAAACGCCGTACGCGAACACTATCGCTGCAGCAAAAAGCGCTCTTTCTTTTGTAGATGGCTTCCCCGCACCAGCTTTTACGTAGCCAGTAACATTGTCGATTACTGCCAAGCCGCTTTTCACATGCGCAAGTGCTGCCGAATGCTGATCTGTCCAGTGCTTTTTGGGATTTTTCATGGAGCCGTCTTCTCGTGTTGGAACAGTTTGACTTCCTTGTGGACAACCCCGCGACGCTGTCTTACGCCACTCTACGATTTGACGGCGTGATCGGTTGGCCGACCCTTTACGTATTCATCTTAGGTGTCCTTGGTCTGACCAACAACTCTCGCGCGATTGGTGAGTTTGGGCAGGCGAAAGCCGGGGGGGCTTTCCAGGAATGCAGCGGCAGGCGGCGGTGCCAGCAGGATGCTTTTGGTGCGGTGACTGATTAAGATCCATGTCGACGGCGGCCTTCATACCCAACCACTGGGTGATGAGCGTTACGAAGAGCGGAAGTGCAGACAGATCCGTTGGTTTTTACGTGAAGCTCTCGCCTGATTCGATCCACGCCAGAACATCACCCAAGTAGTACCAAGGTGTTTTTGCTGGCTGGAAGAACCTCGGTCCTTTTCCCTCCAGTCTCCAGCGTCTTAGACGACTCACGGGGCAGGGGATCAGTGTCGCCGCGGTCTGCTCTGTTACCCGACCATCGAGGGTGACGTAGTGGCCGCCTGCTTCCAGGTTGCGCCGCACCTCATCGATCGACGTCGGGATACCAGCGACCTTTGTGGGCTCACGATGCGGTGCGTTCACCCGTTCCTCCACTGGCACACCATGCAGCGCGCGTGCGCATCGCCCTTCGCGTGGTCCGCCGTCCAGAAGTGCTGGCGTGCATCAACCAGTCCCGAAAGCGGAACTGATCCGCAAACGGGTCGGTTGTCGGTTTCCTCGCGCATGCCTTCCACCGAGACGGCAGCGCGCGGTTTGCACCTGGCAACCAGTGCGTGTGCCCAAGGGTGCCAGTAGCAGGTTTGGGCAGTGCCAGCCTTTGCTGTTGGGCGTGTGGTGCTGGTGGTGCAGTAGAGCTTGGAAGCGGTGGAGCAAAGCAACGGCCCAAGCGTCCGCTGCGCTCCCGCTTGGTAGATATATATAAAGGGAACCCCTGAGGGGTGTTTAAAACCACCGATTTGGGTGCTTATGTACCCCTGAGGGGTGTTTATCGCTTTCCTCATGCTGCTTTTGCACCCCTGAGGGGTGTTAGGTGGGCCCCAGAGGGGTGTTGAGGTTGCGTTTCTGTTTGCACCCCTGAGGGGTGTTGAATATGTGTTTTTCTCCAATCGTTGCGAGGCGGGCCCGGGGCTATTTCCAAGTTCTTGCCCGGGCATGTATCGATCCCGCACCAGGTAATCGCGTACAGGTGGCACTGCTTCTTGATGCCGTGGCGTGTCTGCACAACGAACCCTGCTTGCTCTAACTGCGTCAGTAGTTCCCTGGCTTTGCTGCCTGCGCATACCCCGGCCTTTTCCAGCATGGTTTTGGTGGCGGATAGATCGCCGTTGTTGCGCCCGTTGTACTGAGCAGCGAGGAACAGGAGCATCTTCATTGCCGCGCCGCTCAGGGCGAAGAAGGCGGGCGACTGGATCATGGGATGGGGCAGGCGAACGAACGTATCGCTGGAGCGCCGCCCCGTGTGCTTGTGGCGGTTCCGCTCTGGGATCTGCTTGCGGTAGTTATCTGCCATCGTCAGTGCTCCAAGGCGTCACGCCCCGTCAACGATCTGAGCCACCGCAGTGCGCCAAGTCTGCCCAACGCGCGAAGCTCGGGTGAGTACCCATTCCCGCACCTTGGCCTCGGTCGCTCCCCTGCGATGCTGCAGGGCGCAGGAGCCGCACAGCACGTAGGGCAGAGAGCACCAACCAAACTCTCGCTCTACGCGATGGAAGGAGCCGTAGACCGGCTGCAGTTGCTTGCCGCAGCAGTCGCAGGCGATGGGCTCGGGTCGGGGAGTACGTGGCCGCGCGCTCATTGGCCCCCCTTAGCGGTAAGGCCCGCATTGAGGAACGCTTTCCGATACCTGCAGGCCGACGCCCGTGACATGCCCCAGTGGTTCACGATCTCGCTAATGCTCGGCAGCACTTTTCGGGACTGTGCCCATGCCGCGAAGCGAAATATCACCTCTGTGTGGCTTTCAACGCCGGCAATAGCGGTGGAGTAGATAGCGCCGCGCGTGCTCATGACACGCTCCTAACGCAGCAGACGGTTTTGACCTCGCCTAAGACAATCAGGTCGTCTAACTCAACGAAGAAGCCCAAATCACGGTTGCTGGTGGTGAACACGTAGAAGGATGGGCGCCCGTTCTTGCCGGGCCTCACTTGGACGCGGCGCACGATCTGGCGGCCGTTGAGCTCAATCACATAGACGCCATCCCAACGGCAGCGCACCACGCTGAGATCTACCTGCAGCACGTCTCCTATCTCGAAGGTCGGCGCGTTGAGATTGTCGCGGACAAGCACGTAGGCCTGGCCGTTCGGTGGCGGCATGAGCACTGGGGAGGGGTAGCTTTGGATCTGCGGGTGGGGTTGGGTGCTCATGCAGACGTCCCCCAACAGTTGTGGTCGTTGTCGCGCAGTGCCGTCATGGCATCCGCCGCGGTGTAGAACAAAGTGATTGCTGCAGCGTTCAAACCTTCCTGCAGGCTCGGGCTGAGGCGCAGCGTGTCGGGTGACCGGTCATCGTCCTCTGCTTGGCTAGCGTCGAAGCTCATAGCCAAGAGTTCTTGAATCGCGCCCATGCCATGCAGCGCGCGATCTACCCTTGCCAGACGGGCGCTCACGTGCGGGTTGATGCCCACCAGGTCATCCCATTGGCTGTCTGGCCAACGGCGGTAGGGTTTGGGATCTTGAATTGGTGTGCTCATGCTGGCCACCCCAGTTGTGCTCTTACCGCGTCTTGCCATTGCTGACCAAACCGGCCAGCGCGCGTAACGATCCAGCGAATCCGCAACTCTCGCGGCTCACCGTCAGGATAGTTGGACGCACAGGCGTAGCAGACGTAGGAGGGGAGCTCCCCGAATTCGAAGCGGGAGGTGGTACGGGACAGGTCGAAGTACCCGGCAGGCTGGTTGCAGCAGTCGCAGGCCTGCGGGTCGTGGCGCGTCGGCCGGCTGGCGTAGGTGTTCCCTGACACTGCAGGGAAGGGTTGCCCGATGGCGCCGGGGCTGGCGTGGTGTACGATGTGATCCATGGTCAGGTCGTTCCTTGCAAGGGTACGGACAGGGCTTCGACGGCTCGGGAGTTGGCGCTCCCGGGCCGTTTTCTTTTCAGCCGGCCAATGCACGGCTGTCGGTCGTCTCAACGATTGCCGCCTCCAGATAGGCGTCGAGGTCTGATCGGCGGTAGAAACAGCGCCCGCCCAGCTTGAGATAGCGAGGGCCACGGCCTTCCATCCTCATTTTTTCCAGCGTGCTCTTGCTTAGGCCCAGGTGGGCTGCGGCCTGTGGGCCGCTCATTCGGTCATTCGTTCGCTCGACGGTCATTTCTCTTTCCTCTCATAGCAAAAGTGCTACATAGCGAAAGTTATATGTCCGTTTGAGGTAATGCAAGCACTTTTGCTACGTGATATCTTCGGGTATGGCTAAGAAAGACGATCAGCAAACAAACGTTCGGCTCCCGAGTGAGCTGAAACGCAAGGTTAGTGCTGCAGCTGAAGAGGCAGGTCGAAGCTTTACCGCTGAAGTTGTGTTGCGGCTTGAAGCCAGCTTTCAATCTGTCCTAGAGGCATCGCTTTTGTATGCGCGGATGTCTGACCGTCAGATGTTGGAAGACGACATACGTGAGTGCCAGGAGCAACTGGACAAGCTGCGCATAGAGTTTGAGCAATACGCTTCCGTCCCTCCGGACGACGCAATGAAGGAAGGTGCCACTGATCTCCTGTTGCGTGGGATGAAATCTGTCGCGGAGGAGATCTCTGTGCTGGAGGACAATATTCAGCATTCCAAGCGGTACCTTGCTCGGGTCAATGAAGATATTTCAGTCATCGCCGATGGCCTCCAAGCAAAACTGAACAAGATTCGTGAAGCGAAATCCGCGGCATGGCGGCTTTCTTAAAGTTCACTCGCTCGGCTCAGCGCGCGCTGAAGGCGGGCGAGTCGATCAGTGAGCACGGGATCATCTATACCCGACTGAGTAATGGCGATGGGCGCTGGTCCATCAACGTTATGGTGAACCGGCGGCGACACCATCAGGTGGTCGGCCTGGAGTCCGAGGGGTACACCCGCACTCAGGCCGAGGATGTCATTGCCACCCTCAAGGCGAGTAAGCGCACCGCTGCCCACGGTGTACAGGGCAGCAGGCAAACAGCGGCGCTGACTGTTACCCAGGCGGCCGACGACTACTTGGCGTATCTGCGAACGCATGACGGCAGGGACGTGGCCACCAAGGAAATGCGATTCCGCGAGCACATCAAGCCGCACCTGGGCCGCCGCTCGATCGCCAAGCTGACGGATGACGATTGGCTGGGTTACGTCGATGCCAGGAAGAAAGAGGGCGCGGCGGCCAGCACCATCAACCGCGAGCGTTCCGCGCTCCTGCATCTGCTCAACACCATGCGGCGGCGCAAGATGCTCAACACAGCGCCGCTGCTGGCACGTCAGAAGGAGCCGCAGGGGAAGCTGGTGTACCTGACGCCGGAAGAGTCACAGAGGCTTCTGCGGGCCGCTGAGGACGATCAGTCTCTGTTGGCCCATCCTTTCATCATGGTCACGCTCTACACCGGGCTCAGACACACTGCTGCTCTAAACCTGCGTGCTAGGGACGTGGACGTGACCAGGCGCATCTTGTGGATCGGCCACGATAAAGCGGGCCGCCGCGAACAGCCCATGCCGCAGATACTGGCTGCCTATTTGGGGGAGATGGTCGACGGCATGGCGCCAGATGATTACCTGTTCCCTTCGCAGCGCGCGAAGTCGGGCAGGGCTTATCAAATGAACTCAATCTTTGCCCGATGCGTCGAGCGAGCTGGTATCAGCAAGCACGTCACTCCGCACACCATGCGGCACACGGCTGCTACCAACGCGGCACACGCTGGCCTGGACGCTGCAACGATCCAAGCAATGGGTGGATGGAAGACACGCGCCATGGCGGAACGGTACACTCACGCGGCTTCAATGCGCGACGCGATGGATGCCCTCCAGGGCAGGCTTACCAGTAGCAGGGTTACACGGGAATTACACAGGCCCTCCAAGAAATCCGCTTGAAACGCTTGACGGGCCTATAGCTCAACGGTTAGAGCAGAGGACTCATAATCCTTTGGTTCCAGGTTCGAATCCTGGTGGGCCCACCAGAAGAGGCACTTTAGCTTTTCGCCAAAGTGCCTGCTGCAGAACGCATGAAGCGCCCGTTCTGGCCCGCGTGCCGGAACGCCAACGCAAGCAGACCGCTCCATCAGGGAGGCAGCGGGAATGCCGATTCGTCCAGTTCCAGGTCGTCGTCGTTTCATGGCCCATGCCGCTGCGCTCAGTGCGCTGGGTGTGTTGCCTCCATCGCATGCGTTGGCCGCCTCATGTGAGCGCAGCGATGATTGCTCGTGGATTCCCGACGATGTGTTTCTCGCCGAGTTGTCGCGGATCATGCAGGCCTTCGCGGTTCCCGGTATCGGCATTGCGGTGGTCGAAGCAGGCGAGGTCGCATGGAGCCGGGGCTTTGGCATGGCCAATGCGCTGACCGGTACGCCGGTTGATGCGCGCACGGTGTTCGAGGATGCATCGCTGAGCAAGCCGGTGTTCGCCTATCTGGTGATGCAGCTGGCGGACCAGGGGATGATCGATCTGGATCGTCCACTGGTGGAGTATCGGCGTCCTGACTATCTGGGGGATCACCCGTGGACAGCGTTGATCACCGCGCGGGATGTGTTGCGTCATAGCACCGGGTTGCCGGGCTGGCGCACATCACCAGCCACGGAGAAACTGGTGCCGATGGTCAGGCCGGGCACCCGCATCGACTATTCCGGTGAGGCCTTCTTCTGGCTGCAGCTGGTGGTCGAGACGCTTACTGGACAGAGTCTGGACGATGCCATGCAAACGCATCTGTTTGCGCCTGCCAACATGCGCGACAGCAGCTACGCCTGGAATGCTGAGCTCGCTGCGCGTTCCGTCCATGGCCATCGCGCACACGACCGGACGGATGCGGAAGAACCGCGACAGGTGATTCGCGAACAATGGAGCATCGCCCAGCAGATCGCCGACCGCTGGGGCAAGCCATTGTCCGCCTGGAAATACGAGGATGCCGAACGCGCCCTGCCCGACGTGATGGCGCTCGCGCCCCCCGGTCTGGTGACGTGGCCGGGCGACATCCTCGCCAACGCGGCGGCGAGCCTGCGGACCACGGTGCAGGACTATGCGACTTTTCTGGCCCTGATGATGGCGCGCAAACAGCGGATGTCCTGGGAGGTCACCGAAGCCACGCGGCTGGCCATGCTCACACCGCAGATCAAGGTGCCCGGTCGGTGGACGGAGAAGGGCCTGGGCTGGAACATGGAGCAGACCCGTGACGGCCCGATGTTCTACCACTCGGGCAGCAACAGCGGCATCTTCAAGAATTTCGCGATCGGCGATGCACCGCGACGCCGCGGCATCGTGGTGCTGACCAACGGTGGCAGCGGTTCGTTCGTGCATCAACGCGTCGTGCGTGCGGCGACCGGATACGACCTGCTTTCCTACGACCTCTAGCCCCGCGCCCTATGGCGCTGCCATCGGCGGGTGAAGATCCGTTGACGCCGTCGTGTTCCCGGTTTGGAGAAGATCGTCCCAATGCTGCCGTTGCCTTGGTCATGGGGTAGACCTGGGCAATGCGGGCGACGGGTGTTCCTTCGGGAGGGAGCAGGGCATGGCAGTGTTGCGGCGTCTTTTCGCGTTTGCACTGGGCCTGATGGGCGTGGGCCTGCTGGCTGGGGGCATCTGGCTGCTGTTGCTGAAAGGCTCGCCGTACTACCTGCTCGCCGGTGCGGCGTATCTGTGGGCCGCGTGGTGTTTGTGGCGGGACCGCGGCGGTGCCGGCATCGTGGCTGCTGTCGCGGTGCTGACCATCGTCTGGGCGCTCTGGGAAAGCGGGATGGATTACTGGGCGCTGTTCCCGCGCGTGATGGCGCCGCTGGCATTGGCGGCGGTGGCTCTGTGGGTTGCGCCTGCGGTGCAGGGGACAACGCCGGGCTGGCGTGGCAAGTTGAGGCAGGTGGGAGCGGTGATGTTCACGCTGCTGTTCATGGCCGGATTCGCGTTTGCATTCCATCAGCACGGCGTGATCCAGCCGGGCAAGGACATCGCTTATCAACCCCCGAAAGGTGACAACGCCGCATCGGAGTGGAGCGCCTATGGCCGCACGACCGAAGGCCTTCGCAATGCGCCGTTTGACCAGATCAACCTGAAGAACGTCGCGCAGCTGACCCAGGCGTGGATGTACCGTACGGGCGACAACGGTCCCGGCGTGGACCAGAACACGCCGCTGCAGATCGGCGACACGGTGTATTCGTGTTCGCGCAACAACATTGTCAGCGCCCTGGATGCGGATACCGGCGCGTTGCGCTGGAAGCATGATCCGGTGGTGCGCGCGCCGTTCTGGCAGCGCTGCCGTGGCCTGGGTTTCTATCGCCTGCCGGCCGAGGCAATGGTGATTGCATCGGCCGATGCAGCCGACCTGGCCAACGGCGGCAGCATGCCGGTACAGGCTTGTGCCGAACGCATCATCGAGACCACCGCCGATGCGCGCTTGATTGCCCTGGATGCAAGAACCGGCCAGCCGTGTGGTGGCTTCGGTAATGGCGGTACGGTGCAGCTTTCGCAGGGAATGGGGCAGATCGACAAGGGCTTCTATTTCCAGACATCGGCACCATTGGTGGCGCGCGATGTGGTGGTGATCGGCGGCTGGGTGGTGGACAACCAGCGCCGTGAGGAACCTTCCGGCGTGATCCGTGCGTTCAGTGCGCGCACCGGTGAGCTGGTGTGGGCATGGGACCTGGGCAACCCGGAAATCACGCGGCTGCCACCGGAAGGGCAGACTTATACACGCGGCACGCCGAACATGTGGACGGCAGCGGCGTATGACGATGCGCTGGGCCTGGTGTACGCGCCGCTGGGCAATGCCACCCCCGACTATTTTGGCCAGGGGCGTCCGGCCGGTTCGGAGGCGTACAACTCCAGCCTTGTTGCGCTGGATATCACTACCGGGCGTCCGCGCTGGAAATTCCAGACCGTGCATCACGACATATGGGACTACAATCTGCCATCGCAACCAGCGTTGCTGGATTTTCCCGATGAAACGGGCCGCAACGTGGCCGCGGTGCTGCAGACCACCAAGCGCGGGCAGATTTTCGTGCTGGACCGCGCCACCGGCAGGCCGCTGTCTGAAGTTGTTGAAAGGCCGGTGCCGCAGAATGGCGCGGTGCCGGAAGAGACGTTGTCACCCACGCAACCCTATTCGGCAGGTATGCCATCAATTGGCGTGCAGAAGCTGGACGAACGGCGCATGTGGGGCATGACGATGTTCGACCATTTGGCTTGCCGCATCGCGTTCCGCAAGATGCGCTATGACGGCGACTTCACCCCGCCGGGTACGCAGATGGCGATCCAGCATCCGGGCAACATTGGTGGGATGAACTGGGGCAGCGTGTCGGTGGATACACAGAACCAGCGCGTGTTTCTCAACGATATCCGCGTGCCGAGCATCTTCCAGTTGATCCCGCGTGAGGCGTACGCAGCATTCTCCAAAACCCATCCGCCGGTGAGCGACGGCCATGGTCCTTCGCCGCAGGACGGCACGCCGTATGGCGTTTACACGACGATCTGGTTCTCGCGACTCGGTGTGCCCTGCGTGCAGCCGCCATTCGGCACGCTCAGCGCATTGGACCTGCGCACGCGTCGCATTGCCTGGCAGATACCGGCGGGTACCGCTGAGCAACTGGGGCCTGCCGGCGTCAGGCTGGGCCTGCCGATGAAGATGGGCATGCCGACCTACGGCGGAACGTTGAGCACGGATGCGGGCTTGGTGTTCTTTGCCGGCTTCCAGGATTACTACCTGCGTGCCTTCGATGCGCGTGATGGGCGCGAAGTGTGGAAAGCACCGCTACCGGTGGGCGCCAGTGCAACGCCGATGAGCTACGTGTCGCCGAAGACGGGACGCCAGTACATTCTGGTGTCGGTGGGCGGTTCGGCATATTCCAAGGATGTGGGGGATTACGTCATCGCGTATGCGCTGCCGGAGAAGGGTGCTGATGCAGGGGCGCGGCCGAAGCGATGACAGTGCTGCCGGTGGTCTCATTCACCATCGGCATGAAAACCAGTCTTCCGATGCGAGCCATCGCAGAACGGCTTGTTGTTGGAGTGACCGCAACGGCACAGCCAGGTTTCGCTGACGCGGTCGAGGGTACGGCCAGTGCCGCTGATCAGCTCCAGATTGCCGATGACATGGAGAGGGCCGTCCCTTGTTGGAATCACCCGCAGCGGACCATCGCGCTGTGCCAGTGGTTGGGATTGTTTCTCTGCGGGTTCGCCCGTGGCAGTGAAGCCGCAATCGACATGGCGATGATCGCAGAAGGGCTTGTTCTCCGATGCGCCGCAACGGCATAGCGTGGCGCGCATGCCCTCGTCCCTGCCGGCGATGTTCAACGGTGCATTGAAGGCCAGTGGGCCGTTCTCGCGGAGGTGCACCAGGTTCACCACCGGCGCCGGCTCGGCGTGGCTTCCATCGTTGTATTCATAGCGGATCGCACCGGACGGGCAGTTGCGCGCGATCAGCGCCACTTCCTCCGGGGGTACGGCGTCGGGATGGATCCATTCGCCTTCAACGTTGGGAAGGAACACATCCGGATGGTTGAGTACGCAGTTGCGTGAATGAATGCAGCGGGCGCCGTCGAAATGAATGGTGACGGTGGTGCCGCGAACGGTTTCGGTTGCCATGGGCTGCCTCCGTTTCGGATGCTCAGTGTCGCGCCACCCATGTGAAGCAGCCGTTGCCGCAGGCACCGTTGCCACGGCAATGCGTTGTGGGCTTGGCGGCCGAAACAGCCTGGCCAAACGCTACGGCGCAACGCTGGAAACATCCGGATGCAGTTGTTTCACTCGCGTGGCGAATGCCGCGGTTCAGCGGCGCGTGGCGAACACGCCGTCAAGCGCCAGCTCGGTTCTGAAGCCGGCTTTCTGCAGACGGGTGGCGACTTCGCGCGGAACATCGCGGCCGCTGGTGAGTTTGTTCGGCGCCCCGGTGTAGTGGAACAGGCGGCCGCCCTTGCGCAGTACGCGTGCGAGGTGGTCGTAGAACACTTGTGAGTACAACTCGCCGGCAATGCCAAAACGCGGTGGGTCGTGCAGTACCGCATCCATCGAGGCGTCTGCGATGTGCTCGACCGCCACGGAGACATCGCCGTGGTTCAGCTGCAGCCGACCGCCTGCGTCGTCCGCCTGCGGGTCTGGCGACCACGGGTTGATGGTGCGCAGCCACAGAACTTCCGGGCTCTTCTCGAACGAGCGGATGCCCGCCACACCGTCATCCAGACAGCATGCGGCGAAGTAGCCCATGCCGCCGCAGGTATCGAGCACCTGTTTGCCGCGCGGTTCGACCAGAGCCACCTTGCGGCGTGCATCGTCCATGGGAGAAAGCTGTGCACTGACCAGCATCTTGATGCCGTCGATCTCGAAAGTCGGCACCCCCCAGTCGGTGGGTACCAGCTTGTACAGGCCGTTACCGAAGCGCGAGGCGGCGCTGAATTCGTCACCATCCCAGTAGTAGATGGTGCGGTCCTTGAGCTTTGCCGGCCACGGATAGTGCTGGCCGCGCCACTGCCAGCCGCCGTTGTCGAGGGTGACGGTGTCTTCGCTGCGGCCCAGATCGAACGAGCCGCTGGCCTGGCTGGCACCTTTCTTCAACGCGGCCTGCAGCAGGTCGAGCAGGGGGCGGGTGAGCAACGGGCCAGTGTAGTGGGGCATGC
>NZ_LDJI01000060.1 GCF_001431415.1 Stenotrophomonas humi
GCTTAACTCCGGAGTTAAGCGCATGAATGCACCACCACTTCCTATAGCGCTCCTCTCAATCGTCCAAGCACTATTCGGTCTTATCGTTGCGACTGCCCTTGGTTATTTTTTGGCTACGTCGGGGTTCGTCGGAATCGATGATGTTTCGGCGTGGGCGCTGCCGCTTGGCCTTCTTGCCGGCTTGGCCAGTTTGGCGTCGGCCGTGCAACTCTGGCGGCTTAAGTGGTCTGGCCCAATAAGCTTCCTTGCCCTTTGGCTGCTGCCGTTCGTTGGCTCGCTGCCATTTGCCACTGTCCGCGAGATCATCACGGATGCCAGCTACATAGAGGGGCGCATTGCGTTTTTACTCGTTTACGCTGTAATTGTGTTCGAGTTCCGCAAGCAATTCGCACCTGACACTTCATTCAAGCGGAGTTCGCTTCACAGGTCCGCTTAGTTCAGATATCAGGCCGCTCGCAGACTATGCCTCAATACAAATTTCGATTCTCATTCGACCCAGGTAGCGGCATCTGCCTATGGGCTACCAATGATGCTGCACGGGCCAAGTATGGCTATCCGGCAAACATCTCCGATCTGTTGCTCCCCGAAAATATGCTCCTCCTTGCTCACCACATAATCGCCTGGTACGACACAAGCATTGATTGGCGCTATCCTCGCGTACAGTCTCCTTGGACTGACACGGAACGCACTCGCTTCAACGGGGAGACCCAGAGCCTCCTCACCGCGCTGCGCAGGCAGCTCGGTCATGACTTCGATATCTATGATGCGTCAGAAACTGCGGGTACGGCCTAACAGCTCATTGAAGTCGAAGCCGCGTCGCGGCCCGTCTTACCTTCAGCGTCATCCCACAGCGATCAACTGGATTGCCATCCTATGAAGAGCTTGATACTCGCACTGCTACTGGTACCCATAACCTCTACTGCCGCGCTTCCGCCGAAAAAGAAGGGCTACGTCCTGGATGAAACGCCAATTGGATATCAATCTGCGGAGATCGCAATTTCTGAAGTTCCCAAGCGGCCGGACATTCGCGAATGTAGCCAGCTTGCACCCAGTGTGATCAGCTGCGGCACGGATGCTAGAACTGCAACGAATTGGTGGATATTCGAAAGTGGGCACGAGTTCTACCCAAGTGTTGTTCGCCGGCGCCTCGAGATCAGCAACAATCAACATATTGTCAAGACAGCAGTTCTTTGCGGATCCTCAACAGACTCGTGCGAGAGGCTACATCTGGTCCTCCGGGCCATGGACGCAAGCAGTTGATGCGGCGGCTGGCTAACAATCCAATCAAGCCGAGCCAGCCTCTCGGCTCAGTTTGAATTGGGCGATGATGCAGGCGTAGCCCTTTGTAATCGGCTACCTTAAGGACCCTTTCCACACCCCCTTCAAGCGCCGACGCATGCAAGCGACTTCGATGATTGTTCGAAACACGCGGTGGTTCAACTGCTTCGTATTGTCCGCTGCGCTGTTGGCTGCAGGCTGCTCAGGCGGGAAGGTCCCGACGAAGGATCTTGGGGCGGACATCGATGAAGTTGCGGCAACACTGATCGAGCAGCCATTGCTCCACGCGACCTCGATCGGAGTCGTATATCGGGGCAAGGAATTCATCCGTCACCGCGGCGACATGGAGACTGGAAAGCCAGGCCCTCCGACCGACGCGACCCTCTACGAAATCGGTTCGCTGAGCAAGACGCTCGCCGGAACCCTGATGGCCAATGCCGTGCTGGAGCGCAAGGTGAGCCTGGACGACGACATTCGGATGTATCTGCACGAGGCCTATCCGAACCTGCAGTTCAAGGGCGAGCCCATCCGCGTCCGTCATCTGCTGTCGCACACCAGCGGCCTGCCGAACATGTTGCCCGAACGCGCGAACACGGTGCTTGCGGACTTCACCGATCAGAGTACGCCCGGCGAACTCAATGCCATTTACACGCACTATGGCAAGACTGATTTCTTCAGGGACCTGCACGCCGTCGAGATTGGCCAGTCGCCCGGGAAGGATTACGCCTACTCCAGTACCGGAACCGAACTGGCAGCACATATTCTCGAGACGGTATACAAGAGCGACTATGAGTCGCTGCTGCGCGGGTTTTTTCGCGATTCTGCGGCAATGACCGGCCTCCGAATCAGGTTGAGCGATGCCGAGGCCGCCCAGCTTGCGGTCGGCTATCACAGCGACAACACCGTACCGACCACGCCAATGCCGCAGTTGCCGTGGGGTGCATCCGGAAACG
>NZ_LDJI01000061.1 GCF_001431415.1 Stenotrophomonas humi
CAAACAGGCGCGCCTGTTTGAACCGGTGATCTTCCACGACATTGATTTCCGCAACGCCCGCCACGTACTGGAAGTGGGCAGCGGCGTCGGTGCGCAGACCGAGATCCTGCTGCGCCGCTTTCCCGACCTGCACATCACCGGCATCGACCTCAACGAGCGCCAACTCGCCGCCGCCAACGAACATCTCGCACAGCTGCCGTGGCTGGCCGAGCGCTGCGAGTTCCAGCGAGCCGATGCCACCGATCTACCGTTCGAGCCACGCAGCTTCGACGGTGCCTTCCTGTGCTGGGTGCTGGAACATGTGCCCTCACCGGCACGCGCCCTGGCCGAGGTACGGCGTGTACTCAACCCCGGCTCTCCGGTGTTCGTCACCGAAGTGATGAACGCCTCGTTCCTGCTCGACCCGTATTCGCCCAACCTGTGGCGTTACTGGATGGCCTTCAACGATTACCAGATCGACAGCGGCGGCGATCCGTTCGTCGGTGCCAAGCTGGGCAACCTGCTGCTGGCC
>NZ_LDJI01000062.1 GCF_001431415.1 Stenotrophomonas humi
GTTGGCCACCACCGAGGTGAAGCGGTTCTGGACCGCACCGAGGTCAGCACGCGTGCTGTTGATCGAGCTCAGCGCGTTGTCGACGATCTGCAGCGCCTGCTGCGCACCGGCGAACGTGCTGACATCCAGGTTTGCTGCGGTTTTCTGCGTGGCAGCGGTTCCCATGGTTACGCCGGTGAGGCCAGCGCTGGTGATGGCGGTGGTGCCTTCCTTCCAGGAATCGAACTTCAGATCACCAACAGCATCGACGGTTGCGGTTACGCCGGTATCGCCAGACTTCTTGTTGATTTCTGCTGCCAGTGCATTGCCCACCGCCAACTTGCCGGCAGCTGCTGCTGCGGCCCCTGCAGCGGCAGGATCAGCACCTGAATAGGCTTCTGCCCCGCTGGCTGCAACGCTCACATTGCCGATATCGATGCCGTTGATCTTGATGCCGGTCATGTTGGTTGCCGCATAGCCGGCGGTGTTGGCAGTTGCGCCGGCAGCCGTTGTTGGTGCGGCCACCGTCATCGCACCGCTCATGAAGCTCGTCGTCCCCAATGAATCACTCTTGGCGTTGACGATCTTGTCGATGGCGATGGACTGACCGGCATTGGCACCGACCTGGAACAGCTGGCTGGAGAACGAGCCGTCCAGCAGCTTGGTGCCGTTGAACTCGGACTGCTTGGCAACGCGGTCGATTTCGCTGACCAACTGCGTCACTTCGGCCTGCAGCGCCTTGCGGTCGCTGGCCGAGTTGGTGGCGTTGGAGGCCTGCACGGCCAGTTCACGCACGCGCTGCAGGTTGTTGCCGATTTCGCTCAGCGAACCTTCGGCGACCTGCGCCAGCGAAATGCCGTCGTTGGCATTGCGGATGGCAACGTCGGTGCCGCGGATCTGGGTGCCGAAACGCTCGGAGATGGCCAGGCCGGCGGCGTCGTCCTTGGCGCTGTTGATGCGCGAACCCGACGACAGGCGCTGGATGGTGGTGGCCCTGTCTCGTATACCCATCTGACGCTGCCGACTCTCTGCAGAGTGTCGGTCGCAGGGTAGGCCGTTTCGACAA
>NZ_LDJI01000063.1 GCF_001431415.1 Stenotrophomonas humi
CCGCAGACGCCGAACGAGGAGGCGCAGGTGATGGTCGAGCGGACCTTGATGGTCTGCACGCCGGCTTCTTCCAGCTTGTTCACCCACTGCTCGTCGAGCAGCGTGTTGCGGGTGACGATCGGATCCTCGTCGTTGCCCGGCAGGAACACGTCCTCGGCCACAACGCGACCCAGCACGCGGTCCTTCAACGGCTCCACGACGTCGCCGCCTTCCACGATCGGAATCATGGTCAGGCCTTCGCTGGTGCCGCAATCGACCTCGGTGATCACCACGTCCTGTGCCACGTCGACCAGACGACGGGTCAGGTAACCCGAGTTCGCCGTCTTCAACGCGGTATCGGCCAGACCCTTACGGGCACCGTGGGTGGAGTTGAAGTACTCCTGCACGTTCAGGCCTTCACGGAAGTTCGCCTTGATGGGCGTCTCGATGATCGAGCCATCCGGACGCGCCATCAGGCCACGCATACCAGCCAGCTGACGGATCTGCGCCTGGCTACCACGGGCACCGGAGTCGGCCATGATGTACAGCGAGTTCATCGACTTCTGGTCGACCATCTTGCCGTCCGAACCTTCGACCTTCTCGGTACCGATGGTTTCCATCATCGCCTTGGCGATGCGCTCATTGGTGCGCGACCAGATGTCGACCACCTTGTTGTAGCGCTCGCCGGCGGTGACCAGACCACTCTGGTACTGCTCCTGGATTTCCAGCACTTCGGCTTCGGCTTCACCGAGGATGCCCTTCTTCTCGTCCGGGATCAGCATGTCGTCGATGCCGATCGACACGCCCGCGCGGGTTGCGTAGGCATAGCCGGTGTACATCAGCTTGTCGGCAAACACCACGGTGTCCTTCAGGCCAAGCAGGCGGTAGCTCTGGTTGATCAGGCGCGAGATGTTCTTCTTGGTCATCTCGGTGTTGCACAGCTCGAACGGCAGGCCTTCGGGCATGATCTCGCTCAGCAGTGCACGGCCGATGGTCGTGTCCTGGATCGAGGTCTTGGTGACCTTGTTGCCTTCTTCGTCGCGCTCGACCTGGGTGATACGCACCTTGACCTGCGCATGCAGCTCGACCAGACGGTTGTCGTAGGCGCGCTTCACTTCGTTGGTGTTGGCGAAGACCATGCCCTCGCCCTTCTTGTTCACCAGCGAGCGGCTCATGTAGTACAGGCCCAACACCACGTCCTGCGACGGCACGATGATCGGCTCGCCGTTGGCCGGCGACAGG
>NZ_LDJI01000064.1 GCF_001431415.1 Stenotrophomonas humi
GGCTATGCCCCTACACCTGGTGTTTCCTCGATCGGTACTTTTTTGAAAGCCTTTCAGCGCAATGGTTTCCAGCCAGTTTTTTCTACAAGGTGGATCCACGGCGCCGTCAGATCTGGGGCAATGCCCCTGCACCCCGGCTAGAATCCGCTCAGGATGAAGCCTGGGGGATTCCATGGAACGAGAACGCCAAGAACCTACGCTCGGCAAAGCTGACCTGAGCGACGTCAATTTCAGGCCCCGAAGTAAGAATGGGCCGCGCTCATCGGCCAATGGCCAACCTTCCGAAGAATCGAGATTTTGGCTGCGCGCCATCGTCCTGGTAGCTGCTGCGGTGCTAATTGCTATGGGCCTGATCGAATGGAATGCCCGACGACAGGTCGCGGCACTGGAACGAGCGCTTACACCGACGCCTGCGCAACAGGCTCAAATTGAAGCCGCGCTGCGCGAGCTTGAAAAGGCCGGCAAAGAGAACGAAGCAATTGTCAGGAAAATACGCCTCGACCCGAACAAGTTGCTCGACACCAGCGGCATTGATTGGCGCGCTCCCGTCGAACCGATGCGCCCTGGACAACGCTGCATTCAAGGTAGGCGCCTCGAACGTATCGAAGGCGGATGGCGCGATATCCCAAACTCGCCCTGCTGATTTAGTGACGCATCACGAAATAATGGCGAGCAGCCCAATGTGCGCCACGTAGTAGCCATAGAACGCCCAGCGCGTGCGTGGCACCTGAAGTTCGACCTGCCCCAGCGCCATCACCGGCAGCGCCAGCAATGCCCATGCGTTGCCGTTGTAGAAGCACAGCGGCGCGAATGCGGCCGCACCCAGCCAGAAATGGCTATCGACGCGCCTGGTGGCGAACAACCACCACCACACCGTCACTAGAACGATGCCTGCCCACTGGTAGTCCACCAGCAACGGCATCGGTATGGCCAACACCACCAGCCACCAGCGTCGATTCTGGGCGCACAGCACGCACGCAGCGGCCAGCGCGAAGCTCAGCAGGACGTTGACCGGCAGCATAACGTCGAAAGCCCAAGCGTAGACCGGTTGCGCGATCAGCCCCCACATCGCCAGCCGCTTCACCGACTTGGAAACGTCAGCACCCGGTTGCGCGAGGTTGTAGGCCATCACCAAAGCGAACACAGGGAACGCGATGCGGCCCAGCTCGCTGACCACTGGAACGTAGCCGCCATAAAGCAGCTTTGCGGCGTGGTCACCGGTCATCAACAGCACTGCAACCCATTTGAGAATTTCACGTCCGGCGCTGGTCATAGCTGGAAGTCCGTCGACGGCGTAACTGTGCTTGTGCTGTAACCGGGCGATCCCGGAAACGTGCCCTGGGCACGCTGACCGCGACTAATCAC
>NZ_LDJI01000065.1 GCF_001431415.1 Stenotrophomonas humi
CACCGATAGCCTTGATGGCGCGGGCGAACATGGTCACCGGCTCGGTCAGGACGCGGGCCAGCATGGCCAGGGCCTGATCACGGGTCGGCAGCGATGCCAGCACTTCGACGTGGCTGGCCGGGAACAGTTCCCCACCGATTGCCACGACTTTCGCCTTCAGCTTGTCGTTGCCCTTGGCTGCATCCTTGATCAGGCGACCGGCTGCGCCGGGCTCCTCAAGCGAAAACGCATACAGCAGCGGACCAACCATCTGGTCTTTTGCGACGGCGAATTCGGTGCCTTCAACGGCGCGCGCGGCCAGCGTGTTCTTGACAACCTTCAAGAAAACGCCGGTTTCGCGGGCCTGCTTACGCATCGCGGTCATCTGAGCGACCGTGGTGCCAGCGTATTCGGCTGCGATCAAGGAGTGAGCCTTGGCTGCGATGTCCGCCAGCTCGGCGACTACTTCTTGCTTCTGGGACAGATTGAGAGCCATTGCACTCCTCCGTTTAAGCGGGGACAGGTGATTCGGGAGCGGGGATTCACGCAAGCGG
>NZ_LDJI01000066.1 GCF_001431415.1 Stenotrophomonas humi
GGGTTCCGGCGCATGCGGCTGTGCGATTTGTTCTGAAAATGAAACGATTCATTGGAATTTGAGTAATTGTTCTAATTTTGCTGGCAAATAAAATGGCCGCCAACAGACGGATCGGCGGTGTTGCCGATCTACCTTCCCCTAAAGGAATTGATCATGAGCAGCCAAGCCATCTCCCTGTACAAGAAGCGTCGTTCCCAGTACGCGCTCGGCAAGAACCTGCCGATCAGCCAGAACGACACCACCCACCTGATCAAGCAGGCCGTGCGTGAAGCGCCGTCGGCCTTCAACGCGCAGTCCTCGCGTGCGGTGATCCTGTTCGGCGCCGAGAACCAGAAGTTCTGGGGTCGTGCCAAGGACGAGCTGCGCAAGATCGTTCCGGCCGACGCCTTTGCCGGCACCGAGAAGAAGATCGACAGCTTCGCCGCCGGCGCTGGCACGGTGTTGTTCTTCATCGACACCGACGTGGTGAAGGGCCTGCAGGAGCAGTTCGCCCTGTACGCGGACAACTTCCCGATCTGGGCCGAGCAGTCCAACGGCATGGCGCAGTTCGCGGTGTGGACCGCACTGGCCGATGCCGACATCGGCGCCAGCCTGCAGCACTACAACCCGCTGGTCGATGAAACCGTGCGCGAAGCCTGGGGCGTGCCGGCCAGCTGGACCCTGCGTGCGCAGATGCCGTTCGGTTCCAACGAAGCCGCATTTGGTGAAAAGGCTTACGTGGAAGACGAGGCGCGTTTCAAGGTGTTCGGCTGATCGTGTCTGATTGATCCGCAGCGGCGCG
>NZ_LDJI01000068.1 GCF_001431415.1 Stenotrophomonas humi
ACGCCAACGGTTCGCTGGTGGCGGTGTCGCGTTCGGGTGAAGTCTCGGTCCTGGATCCGCATGGCCGTGAGCGCGAGCGCTACAAGCTGCCCTACGGTGCCACCATCAACGTCAAGGACGCTGCCGAGGTCAAGGCTGGCCAGACCGTTGCCAACTGGGATCCGCATAACCACCCGATCGTGTCGGAAGTGGCTGGTTTCGTGCGCTTCATCGACTTCGTCGACGGCATCACCGTCATCGAGAAGACCGACGAACTGACCGGTCTGGCGTCGCGTGAAATCACCGATCCGAAGCGTCGTGGCTCGCAGGCCAAGGATCTGCGTCCGCTGGTCCGCATCATCGATGGCAAGGGCAATGACCTGACCATCCCGGGCACCGACCTGCCGGCGCAGTACCTGTTGCCGCCGCGCTCGATCGTCAACCTGCAGGATGGCGCCCCGGTGGGCGTGGGCGACGTCGTCGCCAAGATCCCGCAGGAAGCGTCCAAGACCCGTGACATCACCGGTGGTCTGCCGCGCGTTGCCGACTTGTTCGAAGCCCGCAAGCCGAAGGATCCGGCGATCCTGGCCGAGCGTTCGGGTATCGTCAGCTTCGGCAAGGACACCAAGGGCAAGCAGCGCCTGATCATCAAGGACACCGATGGTTCGGAGCACGAAGAGCTGATCCCGAAGTACCGCCAGATCATCGTGTTCGAAGGCGAGCACGTGACCCGCGGCGAAACCGTGGTGGACGGCGAGCCGAGCCCGCAGGACATCCTGCGCCTGA
>NZ_LDJI01000069.1 GCF_001431415.1 Stenotrophomonas humi
GCCAAATTTTTGGCCTGCTGAGACAGACGATTGTAGCAACCCGTCAGAAGCGCAGTCAAACGCGCGCCCTTCAGGCCAGCCCTGATCCAGAGCTGTTACAGGGGAGCCTCCATGCACCCCGTTCAGGTCAAACTGCCGGCCCTTGGAGGGGCCGGCGGCCATCACTATTACTCTTCACCACCCGAAGCCTGTTCAGCTTCCGGGGCTGCAACTTCCGTCGCCACTGCTGCCGAACCCGAGAGGGTCTGCAGTTCCGAGTCGGTCAGACCCGAGGCGTTACGACGACGCTGCGCATGGTACGCCAAGCCGGTACCGGCCGGGATCAGACGGCCGACGATGACGTTTTCCTTCAGGCCGCGCAGGTTGTCCGAGGTGCCGCGGACGGCAGCTTCGGTCAGCACGCGGGTGGTTTCCTGGAAGGAAGCGGCCGAGATGAACGATTCGGTCGCCAGCGATGCCTTGGTGATACCCAGCAGCACCGGATCGAAACGCGCCGGCAGCTCGTTGCGTGCAACCAGCTTTGCGTTCTCTTCGATGACGCGCTGGCGCTCGGCCTGCTCACCGTTGAGGAACTTGCTGCTGCCCTGGTCGGTGATTTCCACCTTGCGGAGCATCTGACGCGAGATCACTTCAATGTGCTTGTCGTTGATCTTCACGCCCTGCAGGCGGTACACGTCCTGGATTTCCTTGACCAGGTAGCGGGCCAGCTCTTCCACGCCCTTCAGGCGCAGGA
>NZ_LDJI01000007.1 GCF_001431415.1 Stenotrophomonas humi
CTCAAGACGCTGGAAGAGCCGCCGGAGCATGTGAAGTTCCTGCTGGCCACCACCGACCCGCAGAAGCTGCCGGTCACCGTGCTCAGCCGCTGTCTACAGTTCAACCTCAAGCGTCTGGACGAGGAGCAGATCCAGGGGCAGATGAAGCGGATCATGACCGCCGAGGAAATCGAGTTCGACGACAGCGCCATCGTGCAGCTGGCACGCGCGGCCGATGGCTCGCTGCGTGACGGTCTGTCGCTGCTGGACCAGTCCATCGCCTATGCCGGCGGTGCGCTGCGCGACGACGTGGTGCGCGCCATGCTGGGCACCGTGGACCGCACCCAGGTGTCGGCCATGCTCGATGCGCTGGCCGATGGCGATGGTGGCCGCCTGTTGCAGGTGGTGGCGACGCTGGCCGAATTCTCTCCGGATTGGAGTGGTGTGCTGGATGCGCTGGCCGAAGGCCTGCATCGCATCCAGGTGCAGCAGCTGGTACCGGGCGCCGTGGTGCCGGGTGAAGGCATCGACTCGGTCGCCTTCGCACAGCGGCTGCGACCGGAAGTGGTGCAGCTCTGGTACCAGATGGCGCTGAGTGGCCGTCGTGACCTGCATCTTGCGCCGAGCCCGCGTGCGGGCTTTGAAATGGCCGTGCTGCGCATGCTGGCGTTCCGCCCGTCCGGCGCAGTGCCAGCAGTGCCGGAAGGCTCGGGTCAGGGTGCTGGTGCCGGTGGAGTTGCGCCGGTTGCCTCCGGTGCGGGTGTTGCCGCCTCGGCCGCCGCCAACCCGGCGCCGGTTGCCAAGCCTGTTGAACCCGTGCCGCCGCCGGTCGTTGCCGCACCCGTGGCAGCGCCCGCCGTAGTGGTTGCGCCGGTGGCTGAGGTCGTGCAGACATCGCCAACCCCGACGCCACCTGCTCCTGCCGCATCTGCTCAGACGCCGCAGGCCGCCGCTGACGATCTGCCGCCCTGGGAGACGGACGCTGCAGAAGCCAGCGCGCGGGACGAAGCCATGGCCATGGAAATGGCCGGGTCTGAAGACGTTGAGCCCGAGCCGATCAAGGCCGCGCCGGTCGGCCCTGCGGCGCCTGTCGAAGCGCCGCCTGCGCCTGCAGCGGCTCCCGCAAGGCCGAGCGGCATCGCCATCGAGCCGAGCAGGCCGGTGGCCGGTCGTGCGCTGGAAAACGCCGAGCAGTGGCTGGATCTGGTGGACGACAGTGGCTTGTCCGGCCCCTCGCGCGAGCTGGCGGCCAATTGTGCATTCGTCGGTTTCCAGCACGGGGTGCTGCGTCTGGGGTTGCTGCCGGGGTTTGAATACCTGCAGTCCGAACGTGCGCTGACCGCGTTGGCGCAGGCGTTGTCGCAGGCATTGGGCAGCACGCCTAAAATCGTGATTGAAACCGGCAACGTCCAGGCCGAGACGTTGCATGAGCGCGCGGATCGCCAGCGCGGTGAACAACAAGTTGCGGCCGAAGCCGTTTTCATGGCCGACCCGCAGGTGCAGCAGCTGATCCAGCAGGGCGCCCGGGTCGTGGCCGATTCCATCCGTCCATTCAAAGAGTAAGCAACCATGCGCGGCAATATCGCCCAGATGATGCAGCAGGCCCAGAAAATGCAGGAAAACCTGCAGAAGGCCCAGGAAGAAATCGCCAAGTTGGAAGTCACCGGCAGTGCCGGTGGTGGCATGGTCACGGTGACCCTGAGTGGCACCAAAGAGTGCCGCAAGGTGCGTATCGACCCGTCGGTGCTGTCCGACCAGGAAATGGTTGAAGACCTGATCGCCGCCGCGTTCAACGACGCCGCCAACAAGATCGACACCGAATCGCAGAGCCGCATGGGCTCGGCCACGGCTGGCATGAAGCTGCCGCCGGGCATGAAACTGCCGTTCTGATGATGCGCGTGCCGGCGATGTCCGGCACCTGCGTTGCCCGCGTCGCGAAGCCCCCGGGCTTCGCGCGCTTGTTTTTGAACAAGAGCCTGTTGCGATGAGCCTGCCGTTGCTGGAACAACTGATCGAAGCGTTCCGCGTGTTGCCGGGCGTCGGCCAGAAGACCGCGCAGCGCATGGCCTACCACGTGCTGGAACGCGCCCGCGAGGGTGGCCAGCGTTTGTCCGAGGTGCTGGCCGAGGCCATCGAGAAGATCGGCCATTGCGTGCAGTGCCGGGATTTCAGCGAAACCGAAGTGTGCCCGGTGTGCGCCAGCGCCAGCCGTGAGCGGCAGATGCTGTGCGTGATCGAGTCTCCGGCTGATCGTCTGGCCATCGAACATGCCACCAGCTATCGCGGCGTGTACTACGTGCTGCAGGGGCGTCTGTCACCGCTGGACGGCATCGGCCCGCGCGAGCTGGGCCTGGACAAGCTGGAGGCGCGCCTGGCGCAGGGTGAAGTCACCGAGCTGATCATCGCCACCAATTCCACCGTCGAAGGCGAGGCCACCGCGCATTACCTGGCGCAGCTTGCACGTCGCAACAAGGTGCGGCCCAGCCGCTTGGCGCAGGGGCTGCCGTTGGGTGGTGAGCTGGAGTATGTGGATCGCGGCACCTTGTCGCATGCCTTTGGCAGCCGCAGCGAAATCAGCGAATAGCCGATGCAGGGGCGGTAAGCTGTAGGCCGTTTCCGCCAGTGAGCCGTCGCATGACCGATACGATTTTCGGCAAGATCATCCGCCGCGAGATTCCCGCCAACATCGTCTATGAAGACGAGGACGTGCTGGGTTTCAAGGACATCGCGCCGCAGGCACCGGTGCATGTGCTTTTCATCCCAAAGAATGAAGTCATTCCCACGCTGGACGATCTGCAGCCATCGCAGGCGCATCTGATCGGCAAGCTGGCGTTGGCTGCAGCCGAATACGCGCGGGAGCAGGGGCTGGCACAGAACGGCTACCGCATCGTGATGAACTGCCGCGAGGATGCCGGGCAGACCGTGTTCCATATCCACCTGCATCTGCTGGCCGGCGCGCCGCTGGGGCATTTCGGCGCGGCATGAAGGTTCTGTGCCGTGGGTAGGGACGTTCGTTGACCGTGGAAATCAAGTGCGGAACCGGGGTTCCGCCTTGAAGGGGGATTTTCGATGTCGCGAAGTATCTTCAGGCGCATCTGCCTGACGCTGTTGATGTCCACATCGGCCGGTGCATCGGCGCAGGCCGCATTGGATTCCTCGGCTGCCATGACCGTGTTCCAGCGCATGCAGACATTGTGCGAGGCCGATGGTGGAACGGCCTGGGGTGCGAGCCTGTGCGGCCCCATGCTCCTGGCGGACCCGGCGACGCGGCAGTTCATCGCCAGCATCGACGGCGGGGAAGCCGCGCTTGAGCGCGATGGCGCGGTTTTCCGGGGGCGTCTGCCTGACGCCGTTCCGATTGCGAACACGTCGGTGAAATGGAATGGCCGCAGCTGGACGATGCTGATGCTGCCGTTGCCCGACAAGGAGCCGACGCTTTCCATCCTGCTCATGCATGAAGCCTGGCATCGCATCCAGGGGCAGGTCGGCCTTGCTGCGACCAACGCCGACCAGACGCAGCTGGAGACCGAGCAGGGGCGATTGTCACTGCGGTTGGAACTGCGTGCCCTGCGTGCGGCCATCACCGCGACAACACCGCTGGCGCAGCGCCAGGCCACGCTGGATGCATTGACCTTCCGTGCGTGGCGGCAGGCACGTTTCCCGGAAGCACGGGAAGCCGAAGATGCGATGGAGCGGCATGAGGGAATTGCCGAGTACACCGGACGCATTCTGTCGCAGGATGAGGCGATGACTGCGCATCTTGCAGAGCACCTGCTCAAGGGCGATACGGTGAAGGCCTACGCCCGTTCCTTCGCGTATTACACCGGCCCCGCTTATGGCGTGTTGCTGGATCGCGCATCGCCGGATTGGCGTGGGAGCTGGAACCGGCGCGATGGATTGCCGGAAATGTTGGCAGCTGCACTGAAGCAGGAGGTTGCCGTCGATGATGCGACTTTCAACGAACGTGCAACACGCTACGGCGTGGCTGAGATCCAGGCGCAGGAATCCGCACGCACCATCAAGCAGGCCGAAGTGGTTGCCGGATTGCGTGCACGGCTGATCGACGCTTCGGTGCTCATCGCGCCCGTCAACGGTGCCAGTTTCACTTTCGATCCCAGTCGGGTGACGCCACTACCGCCGGAGGGTGCGGTCTACGGCACCATCCGTGCCGCAGCGCCGTGGGGTGTGCTGGAGGTAGCGAGCGAAGGGTTGCTTTCCACCGACTGGTCACGGTTGTCTGTCGCTTATGCGGGTACGGCGGTGGCCGGCGAAGAGGTGAAGGGGAACGGTTGGAGCCTGCACCTGAAGCCGGGTTGGACGCTGGCGCCCGGCGCGCGCGAGGGTGACTGGACAATCACGCGACCGGACTGAGCCCCGGTTGCCGGTGGTCACCGACGCGGAAGTGCCATTTCCGATAAACAAAAACGCCGCCCGAAGGCGGCGTTTCATGCATTGCGTGCGGTGTGGCTTACCACCAGCCACCGCGCCAGCCCCAACCCCAGCCCGGGCCGGGGCCCCATGCCGGGCCCCACGGGCCGTAGGGATAGGCCGGGACCACATCCACTTCGCGCTGCACCGGCCACAGGTAAACCACGTCGGCGGCGATCTTGGGCAGCGGGTAGTCGTATTCGCCGATCTTGGTGGTCTGGTAACCGTCGATGCGGCCGATGAAGGTCACGTCGCGGCCGGGTTCGAACACGGCCGGGTCGTAGAAGCCAGCGCGGCAGGCGATGAAGCGACCGTCGCTGGCGTCGGAGGAGGTGCTGCTCGGGCGGCCGCTGCCATTGAGCGGGCGGGCGATCATCTGGAAGCAGGTTTCGCCCTGCGCGGGCAGCGTTTCAATGATGCGGCCGCCCCAGCGTACCGGCGTGCCGGTCTGCTTCTGTGCAACCGAGTCACGCGGTGACACCGGGCTGAACTGCCCCTGCAATGGTTTGGGGGCGGTGGCACAGGCAGCCAGCGTCAGCGTGGCGGCGAGGGTAATGAGAATGCGGGTGTTCATGGTCGTGCTCCGGGTCTCGGGCGATGCCTGTGCAGGTCAGCCAATAATGAAACGGGGTCGAACTGAGCGCCAGCGTATCGCGCATCGGTGAAACGCTGGCTGAGTATCAGCAGACCGCTGCCTGGGTGGCTAAGTTCCACGCGCCGTGCCCAATCGTTGGCGGATTCGTAGGGTTCGCGACCGAGCCCAAGCCGCGCATAGCGGCGATCCAGGCGGTGCCAGGCGCGCAGCAACGGGTCACGCTGGCGCTCGCCGCGTGCCAGCAGCCACGCCATCAAGCCCAGTGCCAGCACGGCGAAGCCGGCAAACAAGGCGATCAGCTGCGAGGGCGTCAGCCGCTCGATGCCGAACGGTCGGAGCAGCTGCTGCTGGCGGTTGGCGTCGAACGACAGGAAGGCGGTATTCCAGCCGCGACGCATCCAGTCGCCGAGCTGCTTGAAGCTTTCCCAGCGGCCGGCCAGGTCCAGTCCGCCGGCATTGCCCTGGCCGAGACGATCTTCCAGCGTGTCGTAGATGCGCTCGGGGGCGACGGCGGCGGTGGGGTCCACACGCACCCAGCCGCGCCCGGCCAGCCAGACTTCGGCCCAGGCATGGGCGTCCATCTTGCGTACCACCCAGTAATCGCCGTAGCGGTTGCGCACGCCACCGGCATAGCCGGTCACCACGCGCGCGGGGATGCCGGCGCCACGCATGAGCACCACGAACGCGGAGCTGAAGTGTTCGCAGAACCCGGCCTTCTGGTCGAACAGGAATTCGTCGGCGCCATGCCGGCCCGCCAGTGGAGTGGACAAGGTGTAGGCGAACTCGCGGTGGATCCATTCCAGGCTGCGCTGCACGATCGCCGCGTCGTCCTGGCCGGCTTCCGTGCGCCATTGTTTTGCCAACGCCAGCGTACGCGGGTTGAAGCCGGCGGGCAGTTGCAACGTCTGCTGGCGCAGGCGTTCCGGCAGTTGCGACTGGAAGCTGCGTGGCGGCGCCGATTGCATCCGCCAGCGGGTCAGGGCGGTCAGCGTGCGATTGCTGCTGAGGCTGTAGTCGGCATCGAGCTGGCTGTCGGCGGGGGCGGCAAGTGGCAGATCCAGGGCGACGAGCTGGCGGTCGTCGCTGGCCTCGTATTCGATCAGGTAATCCCAGCGCACGTCGCCCGCCTGGAATGCGGTCGGGGCAGTGCGTTGCTGGCGGTTGGAGCGGGTCCAGCTGCGACCATCGAAGCGGGTCAGCACCGGGCCGCGCCAGTAGCGTTGGTCGGCGGGCGGCACCGGGCCGAAGAACTGTGCGCGCAGGGCCGGGCTGTCGTCGGCCATCAGGTCGATCCAGGCGCCGGGCTCCATGCTGTCGGACAGGCCCGGGCGGCTGACCACGCGGTCTGGAATGCCCCAGAGCGGGCTGCCCAGGCGCGGCACCAACCAGAACGCGGACAAGGCCAGTGGCAGGGCAAGCAGCATCAGCTTGCCCACGGTCCGCAGCTGCGCGGCGGGCGGCAAGGCGGTGACACCGGCATCGTCATCGGCCAGTCGTTGCAGGGCCAGCAATGCGCAGATGACCGCTGCCGTGGCCAGCAGCAAGGTGATGGGGCCCTGATCCAGCAGGAAGGCCGCGAAGGGCGCGAACAGGGCGAAGCCAAGCAGGCTGCGTGCGTCGCGCAGGGTTCGCAGTTCGCTGGACTTGATCGCGAGCATGGCCGCGAGCAGGGCGCAGCCGCTGTCGCGCCCGGGGGTGGCGCCCATCTGCCAATAGATGGTGACCAGCATGGTGGCGACCAGCAGCAGGCGCAGCAACAAGGGCGCCGGTCGGTGCCATGACAGGCCGGCCACGATCAACGCGGTCGCCCCGAAGACACCGGCCAGAACGCCGGGCAGCTGCAGCAGCAATGGCAGCAGTGACAGCGCGGCGGTCAGCAGTACCCAGCCACGTGCGTGCGCGCCAAGTGGGGATGAGGGCAGGGTGCTCATGCGGGCGGCAACAGGGCGAGTGCGCGCAGGCACAGATGGCGGTGCGCATCGCCGACGGCCGGGCCGATGGCCGGGTTGCCGGGCAGGCGCAACTGATAACGGCGTCCCTCACGCTCGGCATCGTCCACCCAGCGTGCAAGGCGGGCGATGCGGCGCTCGTAAGGCAGGGCATGCAACTGCTGCCAGTCCAGCACAAGCTCCGAACCTACCGGTCGTTCGTACTCGCGGACCAGCAGCCCATCCCGGCGCGCGGAGTGCTTCCAGGCAATCGTGCGCAATGCATCGCCCTTGCGGTAGGCGCGCAGCTGCTGCAGTTCATCGCCCATCGGATGTGCGCGCGTGCGTGTGGAGGTGGTGCCGGTATCGGGCAGTGGCGGTGCGTTGGATTCCGGTGCCGGGTAGACCAGCAGCGGTGCATCCGGCCAGAACCAGGACCAGGCGCGTACCAGTCCCAGCGGTTGCGTGGTGTTGATGCGGATGCGCGAGATATCCAGCCAGCCGCGCGTGGTGGTCGGCAGCGCGAGGTCGGCCTCGATCTGGCTGTCAGCGGTGAGGCTCACCGTGGTACGTGCGTCTTCATGGCGGATCTGCAGCGCACGACGGGGGCGGGTACCGCTGCGTGCCAGGGCCAGCCGTAGCTGGATTGGCGCACCGGCGGGCACTGGCTCGGCCGAGAGCGCCTCAAGGCGAATGCCGGACAGCTGCAGGTGTGCATACACCGCACTGGCCAGCGCGGTGGCGGCCAGCGTCAGTGCCAGCAGCAGGGCCGGGTTGTTGTTGTAGTTCAGTGCGCCCAGCAACATCGTCGCCAGCAGCCCGGCGAGGAACAGGCCAAAGCCGGTGGGCAGCACGTAGATGCGATGGCGATCCAGTTGTACCGGCAGTGCCTCGGGCTGGCGCGGGCGCGCCAGCCATTGCAGGGCCTGCAGCCGTTTCCGCAATCGAGCGATCACTCAGTCAACCTGCACGCTGTGCAGGATGGCGCGTGCCAGCACCGGGCCGGAGGACGACTCGGCCTCGGCCATCAGCCGGTGCCCGGCCACGGCAATGAACAAGGCCTGCACGTCCTCGGGAACGACGTGCTTCCTGCCCAGCAGCAGTGCATGTGCCTTGGCCGCACGCACCAGCGCGATGCCGGCGCGTGGCGACAGGCCGACCTTCACTCCCGGGTGCTGGCGGCTGCGGGTGAGCAGCGCCTGCACGTAGTCGATCAGTGCATCGCTGGCATGTACCTGCTCGACGGCTTCGCGCAGCGCCACGATGTCCTGGTCGGACAGGCACGGCAGGGCGCGGGCGATCAGTTCGCGACGGCTGCCGCCGCTGAGCAGGGCGCGCTCGGCTTCGGCATTGGGGTAGCCCAGGGTGAGGCGCAGCAGGAAGCGGTCCAGCTGCGAATCCGGCAGCGGGAACGTGCCGGACATATCCACCGGGTTCTGCGTAGCGATGACGAAGAACGGATCCGGCAGCGAATGGGTCACGCCGTCGAGCGTCACCTGCTGTTCGGCCATCGCTTCCAGCAGGGCACTCTGCGTGCGTGGCGGTGCGCGGTTGATTTCATCGGCCAGCAGCACGTTGCAGAACACCGGCCCCGGGTGGAACTGGAAGCTGCGGCTGTGTGCTTCATAGATCGAAATGCCCAGCACATCGGCCGGCAGCAGGTCGGAGGTGAACTGCACACGCTGGAACTGCAGGCCCAGGCTGGACGCCATGGCGTGGGCCAGCGTGGTCTTGCCCAGGCCGGGCAGGTCCTCGATCAGCAGATGTCCGCCGGACAGCAGTGCGACGAACGCCAGCCGCACCTCCTGCGTCTTGCCCAGCAGCAGGGAATTGACCTGCTCCTGCGCCTTCTGCAAAGACTGCAACGTGACATCGGTTAGCATTCCGGCAGGCACCACGGTCATGGTCGTCTCGTATTTCAAAGTTGAGGGGAGTGTAAGTGGCAATCCGGGGGGAGCAACGCGCATACATTACGTTCCTTGTGCTGTGGGCGTTGGTTACGACGGTCAAGGTGCTGGTTGCTTCACAGTTGTCGCTGTTCGTTGACGAATCCTTCTATTGGCAGGAAGGGCAGCATCTGGCTGCCGCATACTCCGATCTCCCCGGCCTGACGGCGTGGTTGACCCGCCTGGGCGTGGAGATGGCCGGCGACAATCGTCTCGGTGTGCGCTTGCCGTTCCTGTTGATGGGCGCTCTGTTGCCGTGGCTGGTGGCGCGGATCACCGCGCGCTGGTTTGGTGGCCGGGTGGGCTGGCAGGCGGGTGCGCTGACACTGCTGATGCCGCTGTCGGCCACCCTGGGCATCCTCGCCGTGCCGGATGTGCCAATGGCGCTTGCCGCCGTGCTGTGTCTGGATGCCGGTGCGCGCCTGCTGCGCAATGTGGATGCCGGCGGTGCGCTGATGCTGGCGCTGGGTCTGGCGATGGGTGCGCTCAGCCATTACCGCTTCATCGGTGTCATCGGCATGGGTTTCATCGCCTTGATGCTGTTGCCGGAAGGTCGTCGCATGTTGCGTGATCCGCGCGTGTGGATGGCGCTGGCGGTTGGCATCTTCGCCTGGTTGCCGCTGCTGGCCTGGAACCTGGACAACCAGGATGCGGGCCTGAAATTCCAGGTGATGGAGCGCCACCCTTGGGTGTTCCATGGTGAGGGCCTGCGTTTCTTGCTGATCCAGCCGTTGATGGTCACGCCGGTGCTGTTTGTGGCAATGGTGGCTGTGGCGGTCAGTGGCCTGCGCAAGGCGCAGGGCGGTTTCCATCATGTGCAGTGGCGCTATTTCGCCTTGGTGGGCGCCACTTCGACATTGCTGATCTTCGTGCTGGGCTTCTTCACCGATGTGGAACGCATCAGTTTCCACTGGCCGTTGCCGGGCTATCTGGCGTTGCTGATCGGCGTGCCGCTGCTGCTCAATCGCTGGCCGCGCTTCTGGCGGCGTTGTGTCTGGGTGACCGTTGCCATCGGCCTGGTATGCGCGATGGGCTACTACGTGGTGGTGTCGGTGCCGTCGCTGCGCGAGGAAATGGCTGGCAGCAAGTATTACCCGCGCAACTTCGCAGGCTGGCAGCCGCTGGCCGAAGCCGTGCGCGAGGAGCTGGCGGAAATGCCGGGCGACACCACGGTGCTGGCGGACAGCTTCAAGGTGGGCGCGGAGCTGGGTTTCCGGTTGGATGACCCGTCCATCAAGGTGTTGCCGCACGCGCTCAACGACCGCCACGGGCGCACCGCGCAGCTGGCGTTGTGGGGCCTGCTCAGCAAGGGTGAGCGTCCTGGTCCGCAGCTGCTGGTGCTGGCACCAAGCGACCCGCGTTATCGCGATCTGCTGGCGCGGTATCACCAGGTCTGTGAACTGGTCGGGCCGTTGCCACCGCCACGCGTGGTGTCGCTGGATCATGGCTTCCAGCGATTCCTGTTGTTCCGCCTGCCCGCGCAGAAACAGTCCGGCCCGTGCGTCACGCCGGCGATGGCCTGGGTGGATGCGCCGGTTGCCGGTGCGGTCGTGGCGGATAAATTGGATGTGGCCGGCTGGGCTTTCAAGGACGGCGTTGGGCTGACACGCGTGGAGCTGCTGCTGGACGGGCGCAGCGTGGGGGATGCGGTTTACGGTCGCGACTTCGACATCCGCGCGGCATGGCCAGGTACCAGCGATCCCCGCCATCCGCATGTGGGTTTTGACGGGCAGGTGGATGTCAGTCAGGTCGCACCCGGCAGGCACTGGCTGGGGCTGCGGCTGTATGGCGCGGATGGCAGCGTCGAACAGTGGGCCGAGCAGCCGTTCGTGGTTGAACGTTGAGGGGAGTTGCAGCGCGTGCTCTGCGCGCGCCATGGGGTTGAAGGCGCGCGCAATCGTGCATCAGGGCAGCCGATAGCCGGCCTGCCGCAGCAGCGCTGACAGCGGGATCAACGGCAAGCCCACCAGCGCGCTCGGGTCGCTGCTGTGGATGGCCTCGAACAGGCTGATGCCCAGGCCTTCACATTTGAAGCTGCCGGCGCAGTCCAGTGGCTGCTCGGCCTCGACGTAGCGGGCGATTTCGGCGGCATCCAGGGTCCGGAATTGAACGCGGGTCAGGTCGCAGGCCTGCAGGTGCTCGCTGCCATTGCTCAGGCAGATGGCCGTATGGAAGTGGATTTCCTGGCCCGACATCGCTGTCAGCTGGGCGCGGGCAGCTTCAGCAGTGCCGGGCTTGCCCAGAGGGGCGCCGTGCACTTCGGCTACCTGGTCCGAGCCGATCACCCAGCTGCCGGGGTTCTGGCTGGCCACCGCCAGCGCCTTGGTCTTGGCCAGGCGCCGGGCCAGGGCGGCGGGGGGCTCGTCGGGATGTGGGGTTTCATCCACCAACGGTGCCGCTGAACTGAACGGCAGCCGTAGCCGGGACAGCATTTCGGCCCGATAACGCGAGGTGGAGGCGAGGATCAGCTCTGTCATGTGGGAAAATGCCGCGTCCGGGCGCAGCAGTCTGCTGCCGTCCGCCTCCCGTGACAACGTGGTCGACGCATTGGGTTTGACAGCGGCGGGGGTACTCCTTAACATTCTGCAGCTTATGTCCGCGAACGTGCCCGAATTGCTGGATGCTTGGCGGATGGTCGCAGCACGCAGGTGCTTCGACGGCCAGGTGCCTTTGTCCGAATTTACCCGCCTGCAAGGCCTTGTCGCCGATACCGAAGGGCAGTGCACTTATGCGCTGGAATTCGGTCGCGACGACATCCTGCAAGTGGCCTATGTCGAATTGACCATCGAAACGGCCTTGCCGTTGATCTGCCAACGCAGCATGCAGCGCTTTCTGCTGCCGGTGTCGATGAAACAGCGGCTGGGGTTGATCCGCGACGAAGACGAGGAATCGGCGCTCCCGCCCGATTACGAAGCGCTGCTGGTACCCGAAGACGGTAACCTGCATCCGCTGGAAATGGTCGAGGACGAATTGGTGTTGGCCGTGCCGGTAGTGGCGCTGGCACCGGGAAGCGAGGCAGTCGAACGCGACTGGCCCGCGACCGAAGAGGAACAACGCAAGGCCAATCCGTTCGCGGCATTGGCAGCGCTGAAGAAACAATAGCGGCCGGTTATCGTCGGCGGTCGCGGCGAAAGCGAGAGTAGTGCTGGACGCTGGCGTCCCGTGCAATTAAACGACGAAGCAAACGAACCGAGTTTGGAGCAATCCCATGGCTGTGCAGAAATCCCGTGTTACCCCGTCCCGCCGCGGCCAGCGCCGTGCGCACGACGCCCTGAGCGCCAAGCAGCTGTCCACTGATCCGACCACCGGTGAAGTGCATCTGCGTCACCACATCACCGCTGACGGTTTCTACCGCGGCAAGAAGGTGATCACGACCAAGTCGTCCTCGACCGTCGAAGAAGATTGATTCGTAACGGCCGTCACGTTCGCGTGGCGGCCGTTGCACCGATTCTTCCGGGGCCGCCTTAGGGCGGCTTCGCGCAACAGGAAACAGCATGAGCAAGCGGATCTACTCGAGGATCGCGGGCACTGGTAGTTACTTGCCCGAGAAAGTGTTGACCAATGACGATCTGACCAAGATTGTCGACACGACCGATGAGTGGATTCAGTCGCGAACGGGTATCCGTGAGCGGCACATCGCTGCTGATGAAGAAACCACCAGCGACCTTGGCTACCACGCCGCGGTTCGCGCGCTGGAAGCGGCTGGCATCGAGGCTTCGCAGCTGGACATGATCATCGTGGGTACCACCACGCCGGATCTGATTTTCCCGTCTACCGCCTGTCTGATCCAGGCACGCCTTGGCGTGGCCGGTGCGGCGGCGTTTGACGTCAATGCGGCATGTTCGGGCTTCATCTTTGCCCTGAGCGTGGCCGACAAATTCATCCGCAGCGGCGACGCCAGGCATGTGCTGGTGATCGGTGCGGAAACCCTGACCCGTATCGTCGACTGGACCGACCGCACCACCTGCGTGTTGTTCGGCGATGGTGCGGGCGCCGTCGTGCTCAAGGCCGATGAAGACACCGGCATCCTCAGTACTCACCTGCATGCCGATGGCAGCAAGAAAGAGTTGCTGTGGGATCCGGTCGGCGTGTCGGTGGGCTTCGACAAGCCGGGCAAGATCAACATGAAGGGCAACGACGTGTTCAAGTACGCCGTGAAGGCGCTGGACTCGGTCGTGGATGAGACCCTGCAGGCCAATGGCCTGGACAAGTCCGACCTGGATTGGCTGATTCCGCATCAGGCCAACCTGCGCATCATCGAAGCCACCGCCAAGCGCCTGAACATGTCGATGGAGCAGGTGGTCGTGACGGTCGACAAGCACGGCAACACCTCGTCCGGCTCGGTGCCGCTGGCGCTGGATGCGGCGATCCGTTCCGGTCGTGTCGAACGTGGTCAGCTGCTGCTGCTGGAAGCCTTCGGTGGTGGTTTCACCTGGGGCTCGGCGCTGCTGCGCTACTGAGTCAGACAGACACGGATACAACGCTCGGGCAGCCATTGGCTGCCCGATGTCGTTTCAGGGCGCGCACGGAGAGCGCTCTGTTTGTAGGAGCGCACTTGGGTGCGAAGCCCCATGGCCCGGGTAAGTGCAGCCGGCCCGGGAAGTTCGGGAGGTGTCGATCGCGCTGCTTGGTGCGGGCCTTGGTGGGCCGGGCCGTGGAAAGCCCCTGCTGGGGTTGCATTTACCCGGGCTGCGTTCGCCGCGGGTGGAGGGCATCTTTGCAGTGGCGGGCTGCATACGCGGCAGTACAGACGAGCGGGCGCTTTCGCGCTTATCATGCCCCGCTTCGATTCGTGCAGCAGATGACCGCGTGACTGATTCCCGACTCGCTTTCGTGTTCCCCGGCCAAGGTTCCCAGTCTCTGGGGATGCTGGCTGAACTGTCCGAGCTGCATCCGCAGGTCCGTGAGACCTTCGCCGAGGCGTCGGAAGGCGCGGGCGTGGATCTGTGGGCGCTGTCGCAGGGTGGCCCGGAAGAGCAGCTCAACCGCACCGAGTTCACCCAGCCGGCTTTGCTGGCGGCGAGCATCGCGGTGTGGCGCCTGTGGAATGCGCAGGGAGGTGCCAAGCCGGCCCTGCTGGCAGGCCACAGCCTCGGCGAGTACACCGCGCTGGTCGCGGCGGGCGCGTTGACCCTGCGTGACGGTGCCCATCTGGTGCGCCTGCGTGGCCAGTTGATGCAGGACGCGGCTCCGGCCGGCGTTGGTGCGATGGCGGCCGTGCTGGGTGCGGAAGATGCGCTGGTGCTGGAAGTCTGCGCCGAAGCAGCAGGCAGCCAGGTCGTGGTGCCGGCCAATTTCAATTCGCCCGGCCAGATCGTCATCGGTGGTGATGCTGCGGCGGTTGACCGCGCGTTGGCCCTGCTGGCCGAGAAGGGCGTGCGCAAGGCGGTGAAGCTGGCCGTCAGCGTGCCGTCGCATACGCCGCTGATGCGTGAAGCCGCCAACCGTCTGGCCGAGGTGATGGCCGGCCTGGATTGGCGTGCGCCGCAGTTGCCGGTGGTGCAGAACGTTGATGCCAGGGTGCATGACGGGCTGGATGCCATCCGCCAGGCGCTGGTGCAGCAGCTTTACCTGCCGGTGCAGTGGACCGGTTGCGTGCAGGCGCTGGCCGGCAAGGGTGTCAGCCGCGTGGCCGAATGCGGTCCGGGCAAGGTGCTGACCGGTCTGATCAAGCGCATCGACAAGAACATCGAAGGGCGTCCGCTCGCCACCCCGGCTGATTTTGCCGGTGCACTGGAAGAGTGGGCCAGGTAAATCAACCGGCCGTGGGTGCGTTCTGCGCCCGGCCATGATCGACAGCCGCCGCACCGGCGGCCTCGCAGCATTAAGGAAACCGCATGAGCAAGCCATTGCAGGGTGAAATCGCGCTTGTCACCGGCGCCAGTCGTGGCATCGGTGCCGCCATCGCCGCCGAACTTGCCGCCCAGGGCGCCACCGTCATCGGCACGGCGACCACTGAATCCGGCGCTGCCGCCATCGGCGAGCGCCTGGCCGCGCAGGGTGGCCACGGCCGCGCGCTGAACGTGACCGAGCCGGGCGCGGTGGAAGCGCTGATCGAGGCAGTCAGCAAGGAATTCGGCGCCATCACCATCCTGGTGAACAACGCCGGCATCACCCGTGACAACCTGCTGATGCGCATGAAGGACGAGGACTGGCAGGCCATCCTCGACACCAACCTGACCAGTGTCTACCGCACCTCCAAGGCGGTGATGCGCGGCATGATGAAGGCGCGCAAGGGCCGCATCATCAACATCGCTTCGGTGATCGGCGTGACCGGCAACGCCGGGCAGGCCAATTACGCCGCTGCCAAGGCCGGCATCATTGCCTTCTCCAAGTCGCTGGCCAAGGAAATCGGCAGCCGTGGCGTGACCGTGAACGTGGTCGCCCCGGGCTTCATCGACACCGACATGACCAAGGATCTGCCCGAGGACGCCAAGGCGGCGATGCTCGGCCAGATCGCGCTGGGCCGCCTCGGCGAGCCGGCGGACATCGCGCGCGCGGTGGGGTTCCTGGCCAGCCCGTCGGCCAGCTACATCACCGGCGAAACCCTTCACGTGAACGGCGGTTTGTACATGCCGTAAGCGTGTGGCGCATGGACGGCGCCCAAGTGGTTGATCTCGGTGGTTTTTTGCCAGAATGCAAGGGCGCTGCGGTTTCCACTACACTATCCCACGGCCATCACCACGTGATGGCGTCTTTTGAACCACTACTCCATCTGGAGCGATATCCAATGAGCACCATCGAAGAACGCGTCAAGAAGATTGTTGTCGAGCAGCTTGGCGTCAAGGAAGAGGAAGTCACCATCAGCGCATCGTTCGTCGATGACCTGGGTGCCGACTCGCTGGACACCGTCGAGCTGGTGATGGCGCTGGAAGAAGAGTTCGAGTGCGAAATCCCGGACGAAGAGGCCGAGAAGATCGGCACCGTCCAGGCTGCCATCGACTACGTCAAGGCACACGTCAAGGCGTAATTGCGCCTGACAGGACGCGGCCGGCATACATCACCTGCCGCGTTGCAAATCCATGGGGCCGCAGATGCGGCCCTGTGCTTTTCACCGCTTCAATCCCCGTGAACGGGGCCAGGAGAATCCGCAATGAGTCGTCGCGTCGTCGTTACCGGCATGGGCATGGTGTCGCCGCTGGGCAATGATCTGGCCAGCAGCTGGGAAGGCATCATCAATGGCCGCTCGGGCATTGGCCCGCTGACGAGCGTTGCAGAGAATTATCTGGAACGTTTCACCACCAAGATCGCAGGTGAGGTCAAGGATTTCGACATCACCGCCGACAATCCGTTGTTCGGCAAATTCAGGGTCAGTGGCAAGGATGCCAAGAAGATGGACCCGTTCATTCATTACGGCCTGGGTGCCGCCTTCATGGCGCTGCATGACTCCGGCCTGGAGATCACCGAGGCCAACGCCGAGCGCATTGGCGCCATCGTTGGCGCCGGCATCGGTGGCCTGCTGGGCATCGAGGAACAGACCATCGAGTTCCACGAGGGCAAGAAGATCTCGCCCTTCTACGTGCCCAAGACCATCATCAACATGCTGCCGGGCCAGTTGAGCATCATTGCGGGCTTGAAGGGGCCGTCGTTTTCGGCGGTGTCTGCCTGCGCCACGTCCAACCATTCCATCGGTACGGCGATGCGCATGATCCAGTACGGCGATGCCGACGTGATGGTTGCCGGTGGCGCCGAGCGCGGCTCCTCGCCGACAGCGCTGGGCGGCTTCTGCGCGATGAAGGCCATGTCCACCCGCAACGACGACCCGACCAAGGCCTCGCGTCCGTGGGACAAGGGCCGTGACGGCTTCGTGCTGGGCGACGGTGCCGGCATCCTGATTCTGGAAGAGTACGAGCACGCCAAGGCGCGTGGCGCGCATATCTACTGCGAGCTGGCCGGCTTCGGTGCGAGCTCCGATGCGTACCACATGACCGCCCCGAGCGAGAACGGCGAAGGCGCCGCGCGCTGCATGGTCGCGGCGATGAAGGACGCCGGTGTCACTCCGGAGCAGGTGGGTTACCTCAACGCGCACGGTACTTCGACGCCGCTGGGTGACCTGGGCGAGACCATGGCGATGAAGACCGCTTTCGGCGAGCACGCCTACAAGCTGCTGGTCAGCTCCACCAAGTCGATGACCGGGCACCTGCTCGGTGCAGCCGGCGGCGTGGAGGCGATCTTCTCGGTCAAGGCGTTGGAGACGGGCATCATTCCGCCGACGATCAACCTGGAAGACCCCAGCGAAGGCTGCGACCTGGACTACGTGCCCAACGTTGCCCGCAAGGCGCAGGTGGACGTGGTGATGTCCAACGGCTTCGGCTTTGGCGGCACCAACGGCACGCTGGTGTTCAAGCGCATCTAAGCTTCAAGCCCCTCTCCCGCAAGCGGGAGAGGGGTTGGGTGAGGGCAGAGCGAAGCAGAAATGGTGAACCGGCAGGTCATCGCCGGGCCCGTTCATCACAGGCAGCAAAGCGCCCCCTCATCCGCCCCTGCGGGGCACCTCGCTCCGCGCCCCGGCCACGCACAGCGTGCTTGGCGTTCAGCCATGCACGAGCCAGTGGCTCGTAAGCCGCATGCCCTCACCCCGCTCGCGGGAGAAGGGAGCAAGCCCTGCATTGCTTCTCATCACTCCAGGCCGACGATGCACCTCCTTCCCCTGCACGCCGACACCGACCTGCTGGCGCTGCACCGGCTCACGCCGCATCGCTATCCCGTGCTGCTGGAATCCACTGCTGCCGGCAAGCAGGGGCAGTGGGACATGTTGTTGATCGCAGACGGCACGCAGCTGCTGCTGGAGGCCGACGGCACGCTGCAGCGCGAAGACGGTTCGCCGGTCGAAGGTAGTTTTCTGGATGCGCTGGATCGCGACTGGCATGCATTGCGCCTCGCGCGTGATCCGGCCGAATCCGAAATCCCGTTTCGTGGCGGCTGGGCATTGCTGCTCGACTACGAACTGGCGGGGCAGATCGAGCCGATATTGAACCTGCCGCAGCGCACCGACGGCCTGCCGTCGGCCATCGCGTTGCGATGCCCGGCGGCGGTGTTGCGCGAGCGCGACAGCGGCCGCTGCATCGCGGTCGCTGAAGATGACCATGCTGATCTGCTCGCGCAGCTTCAGCACGACATCAGCGAAGCCACGCAGCTCCCGGCATTGCCGCACTGGCAGCCGCCGGGCGCGATCGACGAAGACGATGGCCAGCGCTTCACCGATGGGGTGCAGCAGGTGATCGACTACCTGTGCGCCGGTGACGTGTTCCAGGTGAACCTGTCGCGCCGCTGGCAGGCACAGTTCGACGCGCCGCTGGCGCCGGAAGCCCTGTACGCGCGCCTGCGCAAAGCCAACCCGGCACCCTTTGCCGGGTTGTTCACCGCGGCCGGGCGGGCGGTGGTCAGTTCCTCGCCGGAGCGGCTGGTGTCGGTAAGCGGCGAGGTGGTGCAGACCCGGCCCATCGCCGGGACGCGCCCGCGCTTTGCCGGTGACGACGATGCCGTGCGCATCCAGGAACTGGTCGGCCACCCGAAGGAGCGTGCCGAGCACGTGATGCTGATCGACCTGGAGCGCAACGACCTGGGGCGCATTGCCGCGCCGGGCAGCGTCGAAGTCGATGAGTTGATGACCGTGGAAAGCTACGCGCACGTGCACCACATCGTCAGCAACGTGCGCGCACGGCTGCGGCCGGAAGTGACGCCGGGCGAAGTGATTGCCGCCACCTTCCCGGGCGGCACCATCACCGGTTGCCCGAAGGTGCGATGCATGGAAATCATCGCCGAGCTCGAACAGACCGCGCGCGGTGCCTATACCGGCGCTTTCGGCTGGTTGAACCGCGATGGCGACATGGACCTGAACATCCTGATCCGCACCGCCGAAGTACAGGGCGCGACCGCGACCTTCCGTACCGGTGCCGGCATCGTGGTGGACTCCGATCCGGTCAAGGAACTGGACGAAACCCGGGCCAAGGCGCGTGGCCTGTTACGTGCGCTGGAGCCGCAAGAATGAACGGCTTGCTTGGCCGGCGTCATGGCCGGCGCGGTATCCTGCGCACCGGTTTGATCTGAACGGGGTGACCATGGCGGGTGCCAAGCGTGGATGTCTGGTGGTGCTGGCGATCCTGGTGTTGCTGGTGGCTCTGGCGGGCGCAGCTGCGGCGTTGCTGTGGCAACGGCAGAGCGGCTTTGCCGCCACGCCGGTCACGCCTACCCAGGCCAGCGTCACCGTAGCCTCGGGCGATTCCTTCACCACCGTGCTGGGAAAGCTGCGCGCGGCCGGCATCGATGAAGGCCAGGACCTGCAATGGCAGCTGCTGGCGCGGCAGCTGGACGCCGCCGGCAAGTTGAAAGTGGGCGAGTACGCACTGGAGCCGGCGCCGACACCGCGTGAGCTGCTGCGCAACATGCGCCAGGGCAAGGTGCTGCAGTACCGCGTGACCATCGTCGAAGGGTGGAACATCCGCCAGCTGCGCGCCGCGATCAATCGCGCACAACCGCTGCAGCACAAAACCACCGACATGAGCGACAGCGAGCTGATGGCGGCGCTGGGCTTTGCCGAGCAGCATCCGGAAGGGCGGTTCCTGCCGGAAACCTACATCTACCAGCGCGGCGACAGTGATCTGGATGTGCTCAAGCGCGCCCATGCCGCGATGGAAAAAGAACTGGCCGCCGCCTGGGCATCGCGCGCCGATGACCTGCCGCTGAGCTCGCCGTATGAACTGCTGATCCTTGCCTCGATCATCGAGAAGGAAACCGGCCTGGCCAGCGAGCGTCCGCAGATTGCCGGGGTGTTCATGCGCCGGCTGAAGATGGGCATGCGCCTGCAGACCGATCCCACCGTGATCTACGGCATCGGCAGTGCCTATGACGGCAATATCCGCAAGAGTCACCTCACCACCGACACGCCGTACAACACGTACACGCGCGCCGGTCTGACGCCGACACCGATCGCCATGCCCGGGCGCGATGCGCTGCAGGCGGCCGCGCATCCGGCGAAAGGCGATGCGCTGTACTTCGTGGCGGTGGGCGACGGCAGCGGCGCGCATGTGTTCTCAGCCTCCTACAGCGAGCACAACGCCGCCGTGGCGCGTTACCTGCAGCGGCTGCGTGAGAAGCGAAACGAGGCGGCACCGAAATGAGCGATGGAATCCATGAAGCGCGCAGGATGTGGGCATGAGTGACGCCTTCGCCCCCTGGCAGCAACGCGCCTATGACCAGACCGTGGCCGCACTCGACGCCGGCCGGTTGGGGCATGGCCTGTTGATCTGCGGGCCGGCCGGCATGGGCAAGTGCGCGGTGGCACTGAAATTGGCTGCGCATGTGCTCAACCACGGCGTGGAAGCCGCGGGCCGGCAGCGCAACGCGCAGCTGATCGCCGCTGGCACGCATCCCGATCTGCAGCTGACCTCGTTCATTCCCAACAAGACCGGCGACAAGCTGCGCACCGAGATCGTCATCGAGCAGGTGCGCGAGATTTCGCAGAAGCTGGCGCTGACCCCGCAGTACGGCGTGGCCCAGGTGGTGATCGTTGATCCGGCCGATGCCATCAACCGTGCTGCCTGCAATGCGCTGCTCAAGACGCTGGAAGAGCCG
>NZ_LDJI01000070.1 GCF_001431415.1 Stenotrophomonas humi
TGCACGGGGATGCCATCCCCGACAGCCTCACCCTGAGCCCCGCGCCGCCGGCGCCCGGCACCGCTTGGGCGCAGCTGGATGAAGCCGTCGCCCGCGAAGCCGTCACCATGCGCGGCAGCGCACGCTTCCAGCAGGCGCATACCGACGCCGACCTCAGCTTTCCGGCCGGCGCCGACCAGTTCAGCTGCGCGCTGGGCTTGCCGGTGACCGCCGCACAGACACCGACGCTGTACCGCCTGCTCGAACGCAGCCGCATCGACGCCAGTGCCGCCACCAAGGCGGCCAAGAACCACTACAAGCGCCCGCGTCCGTTCACCGTCAACAATGAACCGACCTGCACGCCGGAAGACGAAGCCGACCTGCGCAAGAACGGCTCCTACCCGTCCGGGCACACTGCCATCGGCTGGGCCTGGGCGCTGATCCTGGCCGAGATCGCACCGGACCGCGCCACCGCGCTGCTGGAACGCGGCCGCAACTATGGCCACAGCCGCCTAGTGTGCAATGTGCACTGGTACAGCGACGTGCAGCAGGGCCAGTTCATGGGCGCCGCCGCCGTGGCACGCCTGCACGACAATCCCGAGTTCAATGCCGACCTGGCCAAGGCGCGCCGCGAGTTGGACCATGCGCGCACGCTCAAGCTGCCGATGCCCCGCGATTGCGCCGCCGAAACCGCAGCCCTGACCTCGGACATCCCCGAAGCGCGGTGATCCCCGCCGAGTAGTGCCG
>NZ_LDJI01000071.1 GCF_001431415.1 Stenotrophomonas humi
GCGGCCTGCTTATTGTCACTAATCCGGGTGATGACGCGGTAGTGGGCTCAGGGTTGTGCTGCCGCACGTTGGGCCCGCTGGCTGTTGCGCTCCCATTTCCATGCCACGCCGCTGGCAACGGCGAACAACCCCGCACCGATGGCCAGCCACAGCCCGCTGCGGCTCAGCAGCGGCGACAGCACACCGGCGATGATGGAGTTGGTCAGCAGCGTGCTGAATGCCTGCATCGACGAAGCCGTGCCCCGCTGCCGCGGGTACATGTCGAGGATGGCCAGGCTGAGGATCGGGAAGATCAACGCCACGCCGAACGACGCCAGTGGCAGCGACAGCACCGCCCACGGCACGCTCATCTGCGGCGCCAGCGCGTTGTAGCCGATGTTGTACAGGGTGGCCATGGCGATGCAGGCGTAGCCGATGCGCACGGCACGCGCTCCGTCGATGCGCCCGGCCGCACGGCCCGAGGCGTAGGCGCCCAGCGCCATGCCGCCGATGGTGGGAATGAACAGCCACGCAAACTGGCGCTCGTTCAAATGCAGCAGGTCCAGGATGAATGCCGGTGCCGAGGCGATGTAGAGGAACAATCCGCCGAAGCCGAACGAACCCGCCGC
>NZ_LDJI01000072.1 GCF_001431415.1 Stenotrophomonas humi
CCTCGCGGGTCTGCATCGTATCCACCACATTACGCTGGTGGCCATCACGGCGGATGGCTTCGTAGACGTTCTCGGCGGCCTTGTTGGCAGCGCGGAACGCCGACAACGGGAACAGCTGGATCGCAACGCCCGAGGCGGCCAGTTCATCACGGCTGAACAGCGGCGTGGCGCCGAATTCAGTTATGTTGGCCAGCAGCGGCACTTTCACCGCGTCGGCGAAACGCTTGTAGGTTTCCAGGTCGTAGGCGGCCTCGGCAAAGATACCGTCGGCACCAGCTTCGACGCAGGCCAGCGCGCGCTCGATGGCCGCATCCACGCCTTCCATCTGGATGGCATCGGTACGCGCGATCAGGAAGAAATCCGGATCGGTCTTGGCATCGGCCGCCGCCTTCACGCGATCCACCATTTCACCCTGCGACACGATCTCCTTGCCCGGGCGATGACCGCAGCGCTTGGCACCGACCTGGTCTTCAATATGGCAGGCACCGGCACCGGCCTTGATCAGCGATTTCACGGTACGTGCGATGTTGAACGCGCTCGGCCCGAAACCGGTATCGATATCCACCATCAACGGCAGATCGCAGACATCGGTGATGCGGCGCACGTCGATGAGCACGTCTTCCATCGTGTTGATGCCCAGATCCGGCAGGCCCAGCGAGCCGGCCGCGACACCGCCACCGGACAGATAGATGGCGCGATAGCCGGCGCGCTTGGCCAGCAGGGCATGGTTGGCATTGATCGCACCGATCACCTGCAGCGGCGATTCGGCAGCCAGTGCGGCGCGGAACGCGGCGCCTGCGGAAGAAACACTCATGGGTG
>NZ_LDJI01000073.1 GCF_001431415.1 Stenotrophomonas humi
AACGGCAGCAGGGCCTGCTGCAACCGCTCACGACCAGCCAGCCGCGCGGCGAATGCGGTCGCGTCGCTGGCGCGCTCAGGGAGCACCTGCTCCATCAAACGGCGCCGTTCGCTGTCGTTCATGCGCATCCAGCTCCCGATTTCGCCACCCGTGCGCCAGCAGCCCCGGCAGTATCCCTGACTGTCCAGGCTACACAGGCCAATGCAGGGGCTGGGAACGGCATTGCGCGGCGGATCCATCAATTCAGACATCCCACTAGCGTAGCGCGCCGCGATGACAGCGCACAGCACAACCGCATTAGACCTTGTGCTGACTGCGCGCCAGCGCCCATGCCGACCAGGCCGCGGCTTCGTGCGGCAACGCATTGCCGTTTCCCCGGCGTCCTCATGCTCACATCCTGCGTTGGTGAGGCTCCAATGCCACACCCGCCCACGCGCACTCGCCGCGCCTTCGCGGGCGAATGAACCGGGTGATCACCTCATCATCCTTGCAGGGCCTGCAACTTGTCGGAGCTTCTCCGGGAAGGCCGCCGATTGCCCGCGGCACAACCGCAACGCACAGCTCCATCTGCAGCCAACGATAGCCGGGGCTGAATCCCGCGTTGCAAGCGATGGCGGCAACCTGCGCGTACCAAGCCACGCCCGGAGCATTCCAGCAGAAGTGGACAGAATCGCTGATCATCCGCAAACCCAGGCGCGCTCAGCCAGCCTCTGCATATCCTTGTCCGTGATCCGCCGGGAACACGGAATGGGTTTACCTGAGCCGTACGGTCCACTCCACTTCCAGAAGGTGCGCACGGTCAAACAGCCGGCTGACCTGCACCCAGGTGGCCGCTGGGTACTTTGCATCTGCGAAGAACGTCTTGCGCGCCGGAATGGCCTTGATCAACGCCTCCA
>NZ_LDJI01000074.1 GCF_001431415.1 Stenotrophomonas humi
TGGTGTATAAGAGACAGGTCAGAGAGGCACTTCAGGCGGGGGGCGAACCTCTCCTTCCGGGTGGCTGCGCGTCCCAGCGGCTTTGCCTGCGGTTGAGCTGGCTGGGGCTTCTGCGACGTCCCCATGCTTTCGGTCGGGCAAAAGAAAAAGCCGCCCCGAAGGGCGGCTTTTTCAGTTATCTGGCGGAGAGAGGGGGATTCGAACCCCCGAAGCGCGGTTTAGACGCTTACACACTTTCCAGGCGTGCTCCTTCAACCACTCGGACACCTCTCCGGATCCTGCCGCTGTAACACCTCAGCAGGGGCGCAGATTCTATAGGGCTTGGTGCAATGCCACAAGCACCCCCTGCATGGGTGCTGGCGGACGGGTGGGGCATGGCACAATGGGGACTCAGATGAAGACGGTTGCCTGATGTCCTATCTCGTCCTTGCCCGCAAGTGGCGTCCGAAGCGTTTTGCCGAGCTGGTGGGCCAGGAACACGTGGTCCGCGCGCTGAGCAATGCGCTGGACAGTGGCCGCGTCCACCATGCCTTCCTGTTCACCGGTACCCGGGGGGTCGGCAAGACCACCATCGCC
>NZ_LDJI01000075.1 GCF_001431415.1 Stenotrophomonas humi
TATTTTTGTTATTTTGTGTTTAGTGTAACCCGCGAGATATACACACTGGCTATCGTCGGCAGGGTCAGGTGGGGATAAGGGCCAGGCGTGGGACGGGGCATCCGGCAGGTCCGGGTAACGGGGCGGGTGATTATCGGGGAGCCTGCCGGCCCGTCCGCTGAATCAGTTGCCGGAGCAACAGTTGCGCGGGCGCTGAAAGCGGGATACGGTCGCTGCCATGTCCTCGTTCCTGGCCACCGCCGTCAACAATACCAACCGCAATAATCTGCGCGCGAATAATCGTGCGCGGCCGATGCGGGACTGCGACCAGAGCTAGAACAGGCAACACGCTCCGGATTCCAGAAAACCCGCATCGACCGATGCGGGTTTTTTTGTGGCCGGGCGGGAACACCAAGCGGCTGCGTCCCGGTATGCCGTTGCTTCGAATGTTTGCCCCCACAAAACCCCAGGAGCTTTCCCATGTGTTCGATCTTCGGCATTTTCGGCCTGCAACCCGGTGACGACCTGCAGGCATTGCGTCGCCAGGCGCTTGATCAATCCCAGCGCCAGCGCCATCGTGGCCCCGACTGGAGCGGCGTGTACGTGGACGAAGGCGCGATCCTGGTGCACGAGCGCCTGGCCATCGTCGACCCGGCTGGCGGCTCGCAGCCACTGTTGTCGGAAGACGGCGGACTGGCACTGGCTGTCAACGGTGAGATCTACAACCACCAGGAACTGAAGAAGGAACTCAGGCAGCCTTACGCATTCCAGACCGCGTCGGATTGCGAAGTTATCAACGCGCTGTACCGCGAGGATGAGGCTGCCTCGTACCTCAACCGTCTCAACGGCATCTTCGCCTTTGCGCTGTGGGACAGCGCCAAGCGCCGCGTGATCATCGCGCGCGATCCGATTGGCGTGGTGCCGCTGTATT
>NZ_LDJI01000076.1 GCF_001431415.1 Stenotrophomonas humi
GCCGGCCGGCAAGCTGTCGCAGGCGCAGTTCGCGCTGGACGCCAGCCGTGACGTGATCGCCGAGTACAACGACTACTTCGGTGTGCCGTATCCGCTGCCCAAGCTGGACAACGTGGCAGCGCCGGGTGGCAGCCAGTTCTTCAGCGCGATGGAGAATTGGGGAGCGATCTTCACCTTCGAGTACGCCCTGCTGTTGGACCCCGCTGTGTCCAGCGTTTCGGACAAGCAAGGTGTTTTCAGCATTGCCGCGCATGAGATCGCGCACCAGTGGTTCGGTAACCTGGTGACGATGGCATGGTGGGACGATCTGTGGCTCAACGAAGGCTTCGCCACCTGGATGGAAGGGCGCACCACCCGCAAGCTGCATCCGGAGTGGGATCTGAACAATGTGGATGCGGCGCTGACCAGTCGCGGCGCGATGGGCCGCGATGCGATGGTCACCACGCATCCGATCGTGCAGCACGTGGCTACCGTGGAGCAGGCCAGCCAGGCCTTCGACGGCATCACCTACGGCAAGGGCGCGGCGGTGATCGGCATGTTCGAGGATTACGTGGGCGCCGATGCCTGGCGCAACGGCGTGCGCAGCTATCTGCGCGCGCAT
>NZ_LDJI01000077.1 GCF_001431415.1 Stenotrophomonas humi
AGATGTGTATAAGAGACAGGTGTGGGTGCCCTCGATCAGGGCCGTGATGGGGGGCGTGCTGGTAGATGCCGGGCAGCACGTGTTCATGGCCGACACGCAGACGGCCCAGTCACACCAGGACTGGCTGGCGGCATTGCAACGCATCGGCGAGCTGAGGCCGGAACGGGTGATCCCTGGCCACTACGCCGAAGGCGCTGCTCAGGACATGGCGGCCGTGGAGTTCACCGCCAGCTACATTCGTGCTTTCGACGAGGAGGCGGCCAAGGCTGCAGATTCCGCACAGTTGATCCAAGCCATGCACGAACGCTTCCCTGGCTTGGAGGGGGCTGACTCGCTCGCACTCAGCGCGAAGGTTGCCATGGGCGAGATGGAGTGGAAGTAAACCGTGCATCGCTGTGATTCATTGAGAGCCACGTCGCATGCAGGAACGAGCATCGTGGGAATGATGCGCCAAGCATGACTTCCAGCGGTGTCGGGGGCGGCAGGGCGGGCAGATGATCGGATGCTTGTCGATTGTCCTTACGATTCCAACTGCCCAGGAGAAGCTTGATGCGTTGTTCCCTCGCTGCAGCCATCGCATTGGCGCTGGCCGCCAGTGCCGTGTCCATTCCAGCCTTCGCGCAACCCGCGCCGGCAGCCTCCGGTGCGGTGGAGGTGACCACCCAGTTGCCGCGAACGGCCAGGCCGTTGCACTACCGCGTGGAAATCACGCCGCATGCCGAGCGCATGAACTTTGATGGCAAGGTCAGCATCGATATCGAGGTGCTGTCGGCAACCGATCGCATCGTATTGCAGGCAGCGGCGCTGACGTTCGCAAACAGCCAGCTCACCGGCGCTGCGATGCGCGGCCCACTCGCCGCGCAAGTGAGTGTGGACGAGGCCAACCAGACTGCCACCTTCGCCTTCGACACGTCGCTGGCACCGGGCCGCTACACATTGACTGCCGATTACACCGGCATCATCAACACGCAGGCCAACGGCCTGTTCGCATTGGACTATCCAACCGAGGCGGGCAAGAAGCGCGCGCTGTTCACCCAGTTCGAGAACTCCGACGCACGCCGCTTCATTCCGTCCTGGGATGAGCCGGGCTACAAGGCCACTTTCGATCTGACCCTCAACGTTCCCAGCGCGCAGATGGCGGTGAGCAACATGCCAGCCACCAGCACGCGCGAGCTGGGCAATGGGTTGAAGCAGGTCGTGTTCCAGACCACGCCAAAGATGTCGACGTATCTGCTGTTCATGTCGGCCGGCGAGTTCGAACGCA
>NZ_LDJI01000078.1 GCF_001431415.1 Stenotrophomonas humi
GGAACTGGCGCCGGGCTGGTTGCTGGATGCACGCGCCGCCGAGCGGTATCGCGGTGATGTGGAGCCGCTGGATCGCGTCGCCGGGCATGTGCCGGGCGCGGTCAATCGGCCCTTTGGCATGAGTCTGCGCGATGGCCGCTTCCGCCCGGCGCAGGAGCTGCGCGCGGAGTTGCTGCCGTTGTTGGGCGCCCATACCCCGGACCAGGCGGTGGTGATGTGCGGGTCGGGCGTGACGGCCTGCCACCTGCTGCTGGGTTTTGAACATGCCGGTCTGCACGGAGTAAAGGTATTCGCTGACTCGTGGAGTGGCTGGTCGAGCGACCCCCAACGGCCGGTAGCGACCGGCTGACGCATGCGCCATGCGATGGGCACGGCATAGCGGTTCACCAGGAGGCAGCATGGATCTCGGGAAATGGGGCGGCGTGTTGCTGTTGCTGCTGCTGTTTGCGCTGGCAGCGTGCAAGCAGCAGGGAAGCCCGTTCCTGCTTGACTCGCGTCAATACCACCGTGATGTGGAACAGTGGCGCTCGCAGCGGATCGCGCGGTTGCGTGCACCCGACGGCTGGTTGAGCTACACCGGCTCGGGCAGGCTGAAGAAGGGCAGTTACCACGTGGGCAGCGCACCCACCAACGATGTCGTGTTGCCGGCAGGTCCCGAGCAGTTGGGGATATTGGAGATCGGTACCGATGGCGCGGC
>NZ_LDJI01000079.1 GCF_001431415.1 Stenotrophomonas humi
TGTCTGATTTTGTGTGATAGTAGCAACCAACCATCGAGCTGTCCACCCTGCATATCGTCGGCAGCGTCAGATGTGTATAAAGGACACGTAGCGGGCAGCGTAGGCGGCCGAACGGTCAACCTTGGACGGGTCCTTGCCGGAGAACGCGCCACCACCGTGACGGGCCATGCCGCCGTAGGTGTCGACGATGATCTTGCGGCCGGTCAGGCCGCAGTCGCCCACCGGGCCGCCGATCACGAAGATGCCGGTCGGGTTGATGTGCACCTTGTTCTTCGGCAGCTTGTCCAGCCATGCCTTCGGCAGGACCGGCTTGAGGATGTGCTCGCGCACGGCCTCGATCAGGTCCTTCTGCTTGATGCCCGGGTCGTGCTGGGTCGACAGCACCACCGCATCCAGGCCTTCGATCTTGCCGTCCTGGGCGTAGCGCAGGGTGACCTGGCTCTTGGCGTCCGGACGCAGCCACGGCAGCGGCGAGTTCTTCTTCTTGCGGACCTTGGCCTGCTGCTCGACCAGACGGTGCGAGTAATAGAGCGGCGCCGGCATGAATTCCGGGGCTTCGTTGCAGGCATAGCCGAACATCAGGCCCTGGTCGCCAGCGCCCTGTTCTTCCAGCTTCTTGCTCTTCTTGTCGGTACCGTCAACGCCGGCGGCGATGTCCGGGGACTGCTTGCCGAGCATGTTGATGATGGCGCAGGTGTGACCGTCGAAGCCGACATTGGAGTTGTCGTAGCCGATCTGGTTGATCACGTTGCGGGTCAGGTCTTCGATGTCGACCCACGCAGAGGTGGTGACTTCGCCGGCGA
>NZ_LDJI01000008.1 GCF_001431415.1 Stenotrophomonas humi
GCGGCGCAGACCGAGGCCTGCGCTTGCCGTTGCAGGCCTCGGTCTGCGCCGCTCGCTGCTGGACGCACTGCAGTCCGCACCCGACGGCGCATTCGATTTCCTCGAATGCGCCCCGGACAACTGGCTCGGCGTCGGCGGCAGACTGGGCGAAGCCCTGAGCGAACTGTCTCATCGGCATCCCCTCACCTGCCACGGCCTGTCCCTCTCGCTGGGTGGCCCCACGCCGCTGGACGTGGACTTCCTGCAGCGCACGCGCCACTTCCTCGACCAGCACAGGGTCGCGCTGTACAGCGAACACCTGAGCTGGTGCAGCGACGACGGTCATCTGTACGAACTGCTGCCGTTGCCGTTCACCGAAGAAACCGTGCATTACGTGGCCGCGCGCATCCGCCAGACGCAGGACATCCTCGGCCGCCGCATCGCAGTGGAAAACGCCTCCTACTACGCCGTACCCGCCGCTGACATGGACGAGGCCAGCTTCATCAACGCGATACTGGACGAAGCCGATTGCGACCTGCTGCTGGACGTCAACAACGTCTACGTCAACGCCATCAACCACCGCTATGACGCGCATGATTTCCTGGCAAAGCTGCCATCGGCGCGCATTGCCAGTTACCACATCGCTGGCCATCACGATGAAACCGATGACCTGAAGATCGACACGCACGGCATGCCGGTCAAGGGCGACGTGTGGTCGCTGTTGTCTGCTGCCCACGCACTACACGGCGTGCGCCCCACTCTGCTGGAGCGCGACTTCAACTTCCCGCCGCTGGCCGAATTGCTGGAAGAAGTAGCGCATATCCGGCAACTGCAGCAATCGATCGACCTGCCTCTGGTCGCCGCACATGACTGAAACCCTGCAGCAACTACAGACGCGCTTTGCCGCACACCTGCGCGACCCTCAGCACAACGCCGCTCCCGGGTATATCCCGGACGCACGGATGCAGGTCTACCGCGAGCTTTACTTCAACAACATCCAGAGTCTGTTGGCCGCCAACTTCCCGGTGATCAAACGCACGCTGGGGCCGGCACGCTGGTTGGAGCGGGTGCGCACCTTCTGCCGCGATCACCGCGCGCATACGCCGTTGTTCACCGAGATCGGCCAGGAGTTCATCCACTTCCTCGACGCCGCACCAATCGATACCGATTCTCCCTGGTTGCTGGAACTGGCCCACTACGAGTGGATCGAGCTTGCCCTGCAGATCAGCGACGCGCCGTTGCCGGCGTACGACCCGGGCGGTGATCTGCTGGATGGCGTACCCGTGTGCTCGCCATGGATTCGCGCCCTGGCCTATCAGTGGCCGGTGCACCGCATCGGCCCGGAATATCAACCGACCCAAGTGCCTGCGCAACCGACGCTGCTGCTGGCCCGGCGGCAGGCCGACGGCAGCATCACCTTCTCCGAACTGTCACCGTTGCTGTACCGGCTGCTGGAACGGCTGGAGCACGAACCCGAGCTCGGCGGACGCCAGCAGCTGCAGGCGCTGGCGGCCGAAGCCGGGATTGCGGCTGATGCAGGTTTCATCGCCAACGGGGTTGCGATGCTGGAGCAGTTGAGGGCGCGGGGGTGTTTGCTGGGAACCCGCTAACGCCTTCCGGCGTACGGGGCGCTGGAGGCTGCCGGTTTGCCATCGTTTCGCGGCCCGTTGAAAGGGCCGCAGGGTGAGAGGGGCCGCCGCCCAACATCGCGGGCAAGGTCGCTCCTACAACCGCTCTGCTACCCTATTGCGATGAACGAACACGTTGAATCACCTGCCCCGCGCCCCGCTTTCACGCCCATGGCGCAACGCTTTCGCGGCTTTTTGCCGGTGGTGGTGGACGTGGAAACCGGTGGCTTTGACTGCAACCGCCACGCGCTGCTGGAGATCGCCGCCGTGCCGGTGGAGATGGACGAGAACGGCCTGCTCTACCCCGGCCAGACCGCCAGTGCGCATGTCATCCCGGCCGAAGGCACCGAAATCGACCCCAAGTCGCTGGAAGTCACCGGCATCGTGCTGGACCATCCGTTCCGCCTGGCCAAGCCCGAGCGCGAAGCGCTGGAACACGTGTTCGCGCCTGTGCGTGCAGCGATGAAGAAGTACAACTGCCAGCGCGCCATCCTGGTGGGCCACAACGCGCATTTCGACCTGAATTTCGTCAATGCCACGGTGAACCGCAGCGGCCACAAGCGCAATCCGTTCCATCCCTTCAGCGTGTTCGATACCGTTACGCTGGCGGGCGTGGCTTACGGCCAGACCGTGCTCGCGCGGGCGGTGCAGGCGGCCGGCTTCCCCTGGGATGCCAGCGAGGCACACAGCGCGGTGTATGACACCGAGCAGACCGCGCGCCTGTTCTGCAAGATCGTCAACGCCTGGCCGTCCTCACCGCGGACGTGACGCTCACGCCACGCAGGTGCGGGCCTGCCCTGCCTGCTGGGCCTGCGCCAGTGCGCGCTTGGCACGCTGGTACAGCACTGGCGCCTGGTCGTCGCCCAACTGCACCGCACCCGCGCTGAAAGTGACCGCGATGTCACCTTCACTGCGGCCGCCCCATTCCCGGTACTGGCCGAACAGACGCTGCAGCCGCTGACAGACCCGCTCGGCCTCGGCCAGTGCGGTGCTGGTCAACAACACTGCGAATTCCCTGTTGCCCAGGCGCGCGGCCATGTCCGATGCACGCAGGCTGCGCCGCAACAGCTCGGCCACTTCGCACAACACCAGATCACCTACCGCCTGCGACCAGGTGTCGTTGATCTGCTCCAGGTGGTCGATGCTCATCACCACCAGGCTCAGCTGCCGCCCCTCCCGCCGTGCCGATGCCATCTCGCGCAGCAACGCATCATCGAACGCACGCCGGTTGGGCAGGCCGCTGAGATCGTCTTCGTGCGCCAGCTGCGCGAACACGTCGGCCTGTTCGCGCAAACGCTGTTCCAGTTCGGCCTTTTCCTGCTCGACCAGTTGCAGCTGCAGGGTGCTGTGCACGGCCTGCTGTACCTGCCGTTGCAAGGTGCGCAACCGAACACGCTGGCGCTGCAACCGGTAGCCGCATACCGCCAAGGCAATCAGCAGTACTCCACATACCGCACCGAATACGCCGGGGGTACGCGCCACCGCAGGAATCGCGGTGGTGGGCGCCATTGTCTGGGCCACTGCCGGCACGGCAACCAGGCTGCACACGGCGAACACCCACGCCTTCGTCAAAGCCAGCCCATCAGCCACAGCCAAGCTGGTTGGCGATACCGGAATCGCAGTCGTTGCCATCGTTCAGACCCCCCTGAAGTGGGCCGATACTAGCAAAGGTTTTCCCGCGTGTTTCAGGCAACCCGATCGCGCTGTCCGGGCGCCCATTGCGGACTCTCCCAGCGCACCACCGCTTCCAGTCCGCCGTCGGGGTGATTGCGCAGCACCAGCGTGGCACCGTCCTTCTCCGCCAGCGCGCGGGCGATGGTCAGGCCCAGTCCGGCGCCGCCGGTTTCGCGTGAACGTGAGGTCTCCAGCCGCAGGAACGGCGTGAACACCGCCTCGAGCTCGTCGGGCGCCAGGCCGGGGCCGCCATCGCGGATACGTACCTCGACGGCATCGCCATGACGCTCGGCCCTTACCCGTGCGCTGCGGCCGTACTTCACGGCATTGTCGACCAGGTTGGAGAACAGGCGACGCATGGCCAAAGGCCGCAGCATCACCACCGCGCCGCTGCCGTGTTCCAGCACCGCGTCATGGCCGGACTCCACCGCATCCTCGACCACGCTCTCCAGCAGTGAATCCAGATCCAGTGCGGCCCGTTGCTCGGCGCTCTCGGCACTGCGGGCCAGCTCCAGGCCTTCGCGGATCAACGCCTGCATCGCCGCCAGGTCACCCACCAGACGTTCGCGCAGCGACTCGTCGGCGACGTTTTCCAGGCGCAACCGCAGCCGTGTGAGCGGCGTCTGCAGATCGTGGGTAATAGCCGCAAGCATCTGCGTGCGTTCACCCAGGTGCCGTTGCAGGCGCTGCTGCATGGCATTGAAGGCCTGCGCGGCCCGTTGCACTTCCAGCGGACCCGTGACCGGTAACGGCTCGCGCTGCAGGTCCTGCCCCAGCTGGGTGGCATGGGTGGCCAAGCGCTGCAGCGGCGAGCTGGCGATACGTGCAACCACATAGGCCAGCACGCCGATCGCCAGCACCAGCAGCGACAGGAACCACGGGTCGAACGCCGAGGCCGTCCGCCGCATCATCGCCGGGTATTCCAGCGCCAGTCGCAACGGCGTGCCGTCGCTCAGGTTCAACTCCACCAGCCGGCAACGCGGCGGGGTGAAAGAGGGATCGCGCTCGCGCACATGGCGTGTGCGCGGGCCCGGCTCGCGTGGCGGCAGGAACTCCGGCAACGGCGGCAGGCAGGCACGGAAGCTGCTCGCGCGTACCCGTGCATTGGCCACCGCGCCGTCGCGCGCGGCCAGCACCTCCATCAAGGCCTCGTCGTTGTCGCCGACGCGGAACTCACCTTTGACCTCACGCACACTCGGTCCGCCCACGGCCAGCAGGCGCGTGCGCAGTTCCGGATTGCCGTCGATCAGGTTGACGAACCCCTGCAGCCGATCGGCGATACGCGCCAGGTTCTGACGCTCGAATTCCTGCTGCCGGCGCGATTCGGCAAGCAAGGTTGCGCCCACCGCCGCCACCATCATGCCGAGCAGCAGAATGACGAACAGCCGCCCCGCCATCGACGACAGGAACCGGCGCAGCCGCTTCATTCCAGCGTCACCGCACTGGCGAATACGTAGCCCTCGTTGCGCACGGTCCTGATCGGGCTGTTGCTGCTGTCCGCATCGCTGAGCTTCTGGCGCAGCCGGCTGACCTGCAGGTCGATCGCGCGATCCTGCGCCTCGTAGCTGCGGCCGCTGCTCAACGCCACCAGCTGTTCACGCGACAGCACCTTGTTGGCGTGCGCCACGAACACCCGCAGCAGCCGGAACTCGGCACCGGAAAGCATCACCACGCGTCCGGCCGGGTCGACCAGATGACGATGTTCCAGATCGAACACCCAGTTGGAGAACGCCGCACGACGCATCGCCAGCGGCTCCAGGTTGGCCGGCAACGCTTCGGTCCGGCGCAGCACGTTGCGGATGCGCGCCAGCAGCTCGCGCGGTTCGAACGGCTTGGCCAGGTAATCGTCGGCGCCCATTTCCAGACCAAGCACGCGGTCAATGGGCTCGCTGCGCGCGGTGAGCATGATCACCGGCGTACTGGAACGCGCGCGGATATCGCGGCACAGCGACAACCCGTCCTCGCGTGGCAGGTTGAGGTCGAGCACGATCAGATCGATATGCTCGCGCGCCAGTACCTGCCGCATCTGGCTGCCGTCAGCGGCGGTGCTCACGATGTAGCCGGCCCGGCCCAGCTGTTCGGCCAGCAGGCTGCGGATGTCGCTGTCGTCGTCTACCACCAGCAGGCGGTGCATGGTCTTTGCTTCCGTCATGGTGCAATGATCCATGCTAGCGGATGAACATGTGTGATCGCGCATGTATCACCGTGTATCGAACCACGGGCAGGACACATGGCGATACACGCCGCCGCAGGCCTGACACAAAGCGACACACCTCGAGCATTGAGCCGCCCTCCACGGCTGTCCACACTGGCATCGACGCCGCGGCCCGCGGCCCGCCATGAGTGCCTGACCATCGTGAAGCTGCTGCCCTCCTCCCGTCGCAATCGCCTCCTGCTTGCCATCGCCATCGTCGTGCTGATCGCCGGAGGTACGGCCTGGGCCATGCGGACACCGGCGGTGCCTTCGATGGCCACCTCACCGGTCACGCGTGGTGATCTGGAACAGACCGTCGATGCCACCGGGGTGATCGATGCCTACAAACTGGTCAGCGTGGGTGCGCAGGCATCGGGCCAGATCAAGGTGCTCAAGGTGCAGCTGGGCGACGTGGTCAAGCAGGGCGACCTGATTGCCGAGATCGATTCGGTCACCCAGGAGAACGGCCTCAAGAACGCACAGGCCGCGCTGGAGAACATCCGTGCCCAGCGTGCGGTGCAGACCGCCACGCTGAAGGAGTCGGAACTGGCCTTCGTCCGCCAGAAGGAGATGCTGGCCGCCGAAGCCACCTCGCGCTCGGAGTACGAATCGGCCGAAGCCAATCTGGCCAGCACCCGCGCGCAGATCCGCGCCCTGGATGCACAGATCCGCCAGCGTGAGACCGAACTGGGGACTGCCCAGGCCAACCTTGGCTACACCCGCATCACCGCACCCATCGACGGCACCGTGGTGGCGGTGGTGGCCGAGGAAGGCCGCACCGTGAACGCCAATCAATCCGCGCCGACCATCGTCAAGCTGGCGCGGCTGGATCTGGTCACGGTGAATGCTGAAATCTCCGAGGCCGACGTGGTCAAGGTCAAGCCGGGGATGCCGGTGTACTTCACCATCCTCGGCAATCCCGATCACCGCTACGAAGCCAAACTGCGCACGGTGAATCCGGCACCGGCCTCGATCAGCACCGACACCACCAGCTCCAGCAGCTCCTCTTCGTCCAGTTCCAGCACGGCGGTGTACTACAACGCGCTGTTCGATGTCGAAAACCCGGACGGTACGCTGCGCATCGACATGACCGCCCAGGTTTCAGTGATGCTGGCCCAGGCCAGGAATGCGCTGCTGATTCCGACCGTCGCGCTCGGGCCCAAGGTGCCTGAAGGCGGCGCCCCCCGCGCAGGCGCAGGCAATGCCGGTGGCGAACCGCGTGCTGCGCGCAGCAGGCAGGACGGGCAGCGCCAGCAGCGCCGTCAACCCGATGCCGCGGCACTGGCCGCCAGCAGCAGCTACATGGTGCGCGTGGTCGGCAAGGACGGGCAGCCCGAGCCGCGGCGCATCAAGATTGGCCTGAACAACGGCTCCAACGTGGAAGTGCTGGAAGGTCTGAGCGAAGGCGAGCAGGTGGTGGTCGGCGAAGCAAGCGCGGCCGACAAGGCCAATGCACGCGGCAACCAGCGCAGTCCGATGGCACCGATGATGGGTGGGCCGCGTCGATGAGCCAACCGCTGCTGCAACTGCGCGAACTACGTCGCGAGTTCCCGGCCGGCGAAGAAACCATCGCCGTGCTGAAGGACGTCAATCTCGACATCCATGCGGGCGAAATGGTGGCCATCGTCGGACAGTCCGGCTCGGGCAAGTCAACCCTGATGAACATCCTTGGCTGCCTGGACCGCCCCACCATTGGTTCCTACCAAGTGGCCGGCCGCGAAACCGGGCGCATGGCGCCGGACGACCTGGCCGAGCTGCGCCGCGAACATTTCGGTTTCATCTTCCAGCGCTACCATCTGCTCGGTGATCTGGATGCGCGTGGCAACGTGGAAGTGCCGGCCATCTATGCCGGCACACCGTCCGACGCGCGCCGCAGCCGCGCCGAAGCACTGCTGGCGCGGTTGGGCCTGTCCGACCGCATGGGCCACAAGCCCGGCCAGTTGTCCGGTGGCCAGCAGCAGCGCGTGTCGATCGCACGTGCGCTGATGAACGGTGGCGAGGTGATCCTCGCTGACGAGCCCACCGGCGCACTGGACAGTGCTTCCGGTGAGGAGGTGATGAAGATCCTCGGCGAGCTGCATGGCGAAGGCCATACCATCATCATCGTTACCCACGACATGCACGTGGCCGAACACGCGCAACGCATCATCGAAATTCACGATGGCGAGATCATCGCCGATCGCCGCAATGACAAAGTGCCGCCGCTGACCAAGCAGCAGCGCCCTGCTCCCCCGAAGATCGGCGGCAGCGCATTCCAGGCAGCGCGCGACCGCTTTTTCGAAGCCTTCCGCATGGCGTTGCTGGCAATGAACGCCCATCGCCTGCGCACCTTCCTGACCATGCTCGGCATCATCATCGGCATTGCCTCGGTGGTGTCGGTGGTGGCCATGGGCAACGGCTCGCAGCAGGAGATCCTGAAGAATATTTCCTCACTCGGCACCAACACCATCGACGTGTATCCGGGTCGCGGTTTTGGTGACATGCGCTCGGGCCGCGTGCAGACGCTCAAGGGCAGCGATGCCGACGCGCTTGCCACGCAAAGCTATATCGACAGCGCCACGCCCAGCGTGTCCAGCTCGGTCACCGCACGCGTGGGCAACAAGGCGGCATCCGCGCAGGTCAGCGGCATCGGTGAGCAGTACTTCCGGGTCAAGGGCATGACGCTGGTATCGGGCCGCTACTTCGACGAAAGCGAGGTCAGGGGTCTGGCACAGGTGGTGGTGATCGACGAGAACACCCGCAGCCAGCTGTTCGGCAGCGATGACCCGCTCGGCCAGGTGGTGTTGCTGGGCAACGTGCCGGCGCGGGTCATCGGCGTCGCCAAGCGCCAGTCGATGGGCTTTGGCGGCAGCACCAACCTCAGCGTCTGGGCGCCGTATACCACGGTGATGTCGCGCATGCTCGGGCAGAGCTACATCAACGGCATCACCGTTCGGGTCAGGGACGACACGCCCATGGACGCGGCGCAATCGGCCATCACCAAACTGTTGACGCTGCGTCACGGCACCGAGGATTTCTTCCTCAGCAACACCGCGGAAATCCGCGAGACCATCGAGTCCACCACCAAGACCATGACCTTGCTGATCGGCGCGATCGCCGCGATCGCTCTGGTGGTCGGCGGCATCGGCGTGATGAACATCATGCTGGTGTCGGTGACCGAACGTACCCGCGAGATCGGCGTGCGCATGGCCGTGGGGGCGCGGCAAAGCGACATCCGCCAGCAGTTCCTGATCGAAGCGGTGCTTGTGTGCCTGCTCGGCGGCATCCTCGGCATCGTGCTGGCGTTGTCCATCGGCTGGGCGTTCAAGACCTTCGGCGCCAGTTTCACCCTGCTGTTCTCCACCGGCTCGATTGTCGCCGCCTTCGCCTGCTCGACCTTGATCGGCGTGGCGTTCGGTTTCCTGCCGGCCCGCAATGCCGCCCAGCTCGACCCCGTGGAGGCGTTGGCCCGCGAATGAAGAAGACCATGATCCAACAGACCTGTCGCCCCCTGCTGCTCGCCAGTGCATTGACTGCGTTGTTGGCCGGTTGCGCCACCACGCCCAGCGCCGACCCCGCCGCGGATCTGCGGGTTGCCACGCAGTATGGCCGCGGCGACGCGACCGCCAATGCCCCTGCACAATCCGTCGAGCGCGAACTCACCGCACCACCGGCGGAAGTACGTGCCGATGCGTGGTGGCAGGGCTTCGCCGATCCGCGCCTGGATCAACTGATCGAACGCGTGCTCGACAGCAATACCGACATGGCCTCAGCCGGACTGAAACTGGAGCGTGCACGCGTGCAGGCCGGTCTGGCCGGTGCGGATCTTTGGCCACAGGCCGCAGGCTCGGTAAGCGCCAATGGCAGCCGCAGCATCGACACCGGCGATGACTGGTCACGGGGCAACAGTGCCAGCGTGTCCCTTGGCTGGGAACTGGATCTGTGGGGCAAGCTGCGGGGGCAGCGCGACATCGCCCGCTGGGAAGCGCAGGCCACCGCGCAGGATCTGCAGGGCACCGTGCTCAGTCTGATCGGCCAGAGCTGCGAGCTGTACTGGCAGCTGGGCTACCTCAACCAGGCCATCGCCACCGGCCAGGCCAACCTGGAGCGTCTCGAACGCACCGCCTCGCTGGTGCAGACCCAGTTCGATGCCGGCGCGGTATCGCGACTGGAAGTACGTCAGGCACGGCAGAACATCGAAAGCCAACGCGCCGCGCAGGCGCAGCTGGAGCAGCAGCGGGTGGAAACCCGCAACGCGTTGACCGTGCTGCTTGATGGCAAGCCGTGGCCACAGGCGGATGAGCCGCAGAATCTCGATGTCACCCACAGCCCCGGCATCGCCGAAGGCCTGCCCGCCGAGCTGCTGGCCCGCCGGCCGGACCTACGCGCCGCCGAGCTGCGCCTGCGCCAGTCACTGGCAGGCATCAAGGTCACCGCCACCAGCTATTACCCGAGCCTGAGCTTGAGCAGCTCGATCGGCAGCTCCAGTCCCTCGCTGGCTGATGTGTTGACCAATCCGATGGCGACGCTGGGTGCCGGGTTGAGCCTGCCGTTCCTTAAATTCCGGCAGATGCAGCTGGACATCGATTCGGCCGATCTGTCCTACCAGATCGCCGCCAATGATTTCCGCAGGACGCTGTACACCGCGCTGTCGGAAGTGGACAACGCCTTGTCGGCACGTACGCGATTGGCCGAGCAGGTTGCCGCGGCACAGGCCTCGCATGACGAAGCAGTGCAGATCGCGCGTCTATATGAGGTGCGCTATCGCGCCGGCGCCACCGATCTGCGTACCTGGCTGGAAGCCGAGCAGACCCGCCGCAACGCGGAGTTGTCACTGGCGCAGGTCAAGCGCAGCCAGCTGGTCAACGATGTGACCCTGTACAAGGCGTTGGGTGGCGGGGCGCAACAAACACAGTGATGCTGATTGAAGCCCCTCTCCCGTATACGGGGAGAGGGGTTGGAGTATGGGCCGCTCTTGAAGCAAGCAGAGCAGAAGCCCCGTCATCCGCCCATCGGGCACCTTCTCCCGCGTGCGGGAGAAGGGAGGAATCAGGCATTGCTTGAGTCTGCTGGAATTCCGCTGTAATTCATCCCAACCTGCGTCTTCATCCCAGCCTGCTTGCAGGCCTACTGCTTCGGCGCGAGCCCATGCGCCCTCAACACCTCGCGCACCCGATCCAACGGAATCGCCTCCACCGTCTGGCCGTTGCCGCTGGTCGTGGTCGCCATGAACAAGGCGTTGTAAACCGATTCTTCCACCGCATCCACGCTGGCCTGGAACACCGCGCTCATCGCTTCGTTGGCCAGCTCGGTGGTCTGCAGCTGCGGCGCATCGAAGGCACGACGCACCGACTCGGCGGTGGAGAACGCCAGCACATAGTCACCGCTGCCGTTGGACGCGGAACTGCCGGTGCGGCCCAGCCCCATCATTCCGCGCGAAGCCAGCCGGCGTAGATTGCGATCCGACAGTGGTGCATCCGTGGCGATGACAATGATCACCGAACCATCGCCGCGGTCATCGGCAAGCCCGCGCGTGTTTTCCTGCGCAGCCACCGCGTTCTGGAAGGCGTAACGATCCAGCTCGCGGCCGACCGGCGCACCTTCCACCTGCAACACACCGCCGAAGTTGGCCTGCACCAGCACGCCCACCGTCCAGCCACCGAGGCTTTCGGGCAGCTTGCGCGATGAGCTGCCGATACCGCCCTTCCAGCCGAATGCGACCGTACCGGTGCCGGCGCCCACGCTGCCTTCCTGCACCGGCCCGCTCTGCGCGGTTTCCAGCGCGCGGCGTACGGCATCGGCCGTCACGGGTCGGGAGCGAATGTCATTGAGCCCGCCATCGTTGGTCTCGCCAACGACGACATTCAACGAGCGCACCTGCTGCATGTCCGGCTTGGCCAGCATCCACTCGGCCATCGCATCGGCCGCCTTCCACACGCACAGCGTGCAGGTCAGCAGGATCGGCGTTTCCAGCTCGCCCAGTTCATTGACCTGGGTACTGCCGACGAATTTGCCGAAGCCGTTGCCCACGTGCAGCGCTGCCGGTACACGCGAGCGATAGACGTTCCCTGCATGCGGCAGGATCGCGGTGACGCCGGTACGCACCGTATCGCCTTCGACCAGGGTTACCTGGCCCACACGCACACCGGCGACGTCGGTAATGGCGTTGTATTTGCCCGGGGCGAAGATGCCCGGTGCAACGCCCAGATCACGGGCGCGGGCGCGGGGTGCTTCCTGTGCGGAAGCCACCAGGGCGCACAGCCCCAGCAGCGCCGCTGTCAGTCGAAGGGAAAGACGATGCGGCGCGTGGAGCATGCAGATTCCTTTACAGACGTTGGCGGACGGCTTCGAACAGGGCCACGCCGGTGGCGACGGAGACGTTGAGGCTTTCGATATCACCCGGCATCGGGATACGCACCAGCTGGTCGCAGGTTTCGCGGGTCAGGCGGCGCATGCCATCGGCTTCACCGCCCATCACCAGCGCCACGTTGCCGCGCAGGTCGAGCTTGTGGATGGTCGTATCCGATTCACCGGCCAGGCCATAAACCCACACCCCCAGCTTCTGCATGTCCTTGATGCAACGGACCAGGTTGGTCACCGACACCACCGGAATGCTGTCGGCCGCACCGGCGCTGACCTTGCGCACGGTCGCGTTGACCGGCGCACTCTTGTCCTTGGGGATCACCACGGCGGTAACGCCGGCGGCGGCGGCACTGCGCAGGCAGGCGCCCAGATTGTGCGGATCCTGCACCTCGTCCAGCACCAGCACCAGCGCCTTGCCCTCGGCGGCTTCGATCAGGCCCTGCAGTTCGTTCTCGTCCCACAGCTTGGGCGCGGCATAACGCGCGACCACGCCCTGGTGGCGCACCTGGCCGGCCACGCCGCCCAACGCCTGCGCGTTGACCTTGCGCACGTCGATGCCCTTGCGCAGGGCTTCTTCTTCAATTTCGACCAGGCGCGGGTTCTTGGCACCGGCCTCGATCAACACTTCGCGAACGTTCTCCGGGTCCTTCTCGATCGAAGAAGCCACGGCATTGACGCCGACGATCCACTGGTTCTGCTTGCTCATTGGCGTCACATGGGGGGGAAATTCGGGGGGCAATGGTACTACCGGGGAACCGGCGAGGCGTAACCGGGAACCCGTGGGCAGCCTTGCTGCCACAGGTTCCCGCCGCCCGGCCGCGGGCCTTCAGTACTTCTTCTTGACGCGCTTGGCCGGCTTGCCGCGCTCGGGCAACGGCGCCACATCACCGGCCTCGCCGTCCTTCTGGACCAGCCGGAAGTCGATCTTGCGTTCTTCCATGCTGGCCTTGAGCACTAGCACGCGCACCCGGTCGCCCAGACGGAATTCGCTGCCGCGGCGGTCACCGCTGAGCGTCTTGCGGATCGGGTCGAACTGGTAATAGTCGTGCGGCAGCTGGGTGACGTGGACCAGGCCATTGACCTTGGACTCGTCCAGCTCCACGAACAGCCCGAAACTGGTCACGCCGCTGATCACGCCATCGAACTGGCCGCCAACGTGCTTTTCCATCCACGCTGCGCGGAAACGCTCGTCAACTTCGCGCTCGGCCTCATCGGCACGGCGCTCACGCTCGGAGCATTGCAGCGACAACGCCGCCATCTCGCGGGGGGTATAGGTGTACTTCTCGCGTGGCGCGCCGGTCAACGCGTATTTGATCGCGCGATGCACCAGCAGGTCCGGATAACGGCGGATCGGCGAGGTGAAGTGCGCATACGCCTCCAACGCCAGACCAAAGTGGCCGTTGTTGTCCGGCGAATACACCGCCAGCGACTGGCTGCGCAGCAGCACCGATTCCAGCAGCGCCGAATCCGGGCGCTCGCGCACCTTCTTCAGCAGCTTGGTGTAATCGCCCGGCTGCACCTTGTTCCACGCCGGCAGGCTCAACTTGAACTCCTTGAGGAATTCCAGCAGGTCGGCGAACTTGGACTCCGGTGGCCGCTCATGCACGCGGAACGGTGCCGGAACATGCGTGGACAGCAGGTAACGCGCGGCCTCGACGTTGGCGGCGATCATGCATTCTTCGATCAGCTTGTGCGCGTCGTTGCGCACCATCATGCCGGCCTGGGTGACCTCACCGCGGTTGTCGAGCACGAAGCGCACTTCGGAGGATTCAAACTCGATCGCGCCGCGACGTTCGCGCGCCTTGGCCAGGATGCGGTACAGCTGGTGCAGGCTCTGGATCTGCGGCAACAGCGGGCCGATGAAGGCCTTGGCATCCGCGTCATCCTCGCCCACCGCATCCCACACCTGCGTGTAGGTCAGGCGCGCGTGCGAGTTCATCACCGCTTCGTAGAACTTCGAACCGGTCACCTGGCCGTCGCGCCCCACCTGCATGTCGCAGACGAAGCACATGCGGTCTTCCTTCGGCCGCAGCGAACAGATGCCGTTGGACAGCGTCTCCGGCAGCATCGGCACGACGAAACCGGGGAAGTACACCGAGGTCGCGCGGCGCTGTGCTTCGTCATCCAGCGGCGTGCCGGGACGCACATAGTTGGACACGTCGGCGATGGCCACCACCAGACGGAAGCCATCGTGATTCGCCTCGCAGTACACCGCGTCGTCGAAGTCCTTGGCGTCCTCGCCATCGATGGTCACCAGCGGCATCGAACGCAGGTCCACGCGCTTGCCGATCATCGACGGCTCCACCGTCATCGGGATGGCGGTGGCCTCGTCCAGCACTTCCGGCGGGAATTCATACGGCAGCTCGTGGCCGTGGATGGCGGTCTCCACCACCAGTGACGGGGTCAGCTTGTCGCCGAGCACGGCGATGATCTTGCCAATCGGCGGGCGTCGCGAATCCGGCGCATGGGTCAGCTCGCACACCACCAGCTGGCCATCCTTCGCACCGCCGGTGGCTTCACCGGGAATCTGGATGTTGCGCTGGATGCGCTTGTCATCGGGCACCACATAATTGATGCCGAATTCCACGCTGAAGTGACCGATCAGGCGGTTGACGCCGCGTTCCAGCACGCGCGCGATGCTGCCTTCACGGCGGCCTCGGCGGTCGATGCCGGTGACATTGGCCAGCGCGCGGTCGCCGTGCATGACCTTGCGCATTTCGTACGGCGACAGGAACAGATCGTCACCGCCCTCGTCCGGGCGCAGGAAGCCGAAGCCTTCCGGGTTGGCGATCACCACGCCGGGGATCAGGCTCAGTGCCAGCACCGGGGCGAAGCCGCCACGGCGGTTCTGTACCAACTGGCCGTCGCGCACCATCGCGCCCAGGCGCTTGGACAGCGCGTCGGCACGATCAGGTTCGGTCAGGCCAAGCTGGCGGCCGATTTCCTCGGCGTTCTGCGGGCCTTCGCAGCGTTCCAGCAGCTGCAGGATGGCTTCGCGGCTGGCAATCGGCTGCGCGTAGCGTTCCGCTTCGCGGGAGGCATAGGGGTCGTCGACCGTTACCGCCGGGCTTGGCTTGCGCCGGCCACGCACGAAGCTCTGCGGTGCAGCGGAGGCGGTGTCTTTGGGTTTGCCACGCCCGGGCTTGGCGGGAGCCGACAGGCTCTCCGGCATCCACGGCGGCAGTTTTGCGGATTTGCGGGCTTTGCCCGGGGCCTTGTCCGGCTTGGCGCCGGCGGCGGACTTGCGGGCCTTTCCGGCCCCAGTGGTCTTTTTGTTGTTCATCGACCCCCATGGTACCTGCTGAACCGTGTACGCAGTGCGCATGCCATCAAGCCGGGGCAATGTGAAAAAACGTTGACAAAGCCAAGCGCGCTGGCCAAAATCGCCGGCCTGAAGTGCCCAGGTGGCGGAATTGGTAGACGCACTAGCTTCAGGTGCTAGCGGGGGCAACTCCGTGGAGGTTCGAGTCCTCTCCTGGGCACCACTTCAAGATCAGACCCGCGCAAGCGGGTCTTTTCGTTTCTGCCGTCGACGCAGGCCTGACGCCGAGGCCCCGATGAGCGCCCTGTGCGGCGGCTGCACCCGAGGCCGGGGTTTGCTCCCCGTCTGCGACCCCAAAGTCCATCTGTAACGCCTCCCACGAAAGTGTTGACGCAATGAATATCGACCTGCATAATTCCGCTCCTGAGTCGCCCAGGTGGCGGAATTGGTAGACGCACTAGCTTCAGGTGCTAGCGGGGGCAACTCCGTGGAGGTTCGAGTCCTCTCCTGGGCACCATGACTCAAGAACGAAGAAACCCGCGAAAGCGGGTTTTTTCATGCCTGCGTTTCGGGCAACCCAAATCCGGCAATCCAGATGCAGTGCCTGTCCATGCCAGACAGAAGCACTACCCACATCGCTTCAAGAAGCATGGCGCCGCTCGACGGAAGCCTCCTTTTGAATTCGACCGCCATGAGTGCCACACATCCGCATCGACACCTTCGCGCAGCCGCGCATCAGGGTCGGCGACCGCGATTGCGGTCTGCAGATCGCCATCCCTCGCGTTGATGCGCCCGCTGCATCCGGCTGCAAGAACTCCTCCGCATTGGTCCCCAACGCGTTCGTGCTACGCGCGGGCGGCAATCACGCATTCGGGCGTGAAAACCTGTTGACACATTCGGCGTTCTCACACAGAATTCGCCCCCTGAGTCGCCCAGGTGGCGGAATTGGTAGACGCACTAGCTTCAGGTGCTAGCGGGGGCAACTCCGTGGAGGTTCGAGTCCTCTCCTGGGCACCATGACTCAAGAACAAAAGAACCCGCGGAAGCGGGTTTTTTTGTGCCTGCGATCCGGTCCTGCCGGCGTGATGCATGCATTCCCGTAGTGCCCAGCCACGACTCGACTGGGCACCATTCGGATCACTGCAGCGGAGCATGGCTCCGCTTCACCGTTGCATCGAAGACGCGATGGGGCCTGTGGAAATCAATGCCCACCAGCAGCCGCGGCCCCACCGCCGGCACCGAACGGCGGCTTGGCCATCCAGACAAACACGATGATTGCCAGGAACACCCAGCCAAGCAGCAGGAAGATGTCGTTGAAGCCCATCTGCGAGGCCTGGTGCACGATCATGTTGTCCAACACGGCCGCGCCGTGCTGCAGATCGCCCTGCCCCATCGCCGTGACCTGTGCCTGCATGCCCGGGTCATAGAGCGAGATGTGTTCGGTCAGGCCTGCGTGATGCTGCTGGGTCCGCCGTGCCCACAACCAGGTAGTCAGCGATGCGGCAAAACTGCCGCCCAGCGTGCGCAGGAAAGTCGCCAGACCGGAGCCGGCCGCCACTTCGCGTCCATCCAGGTCCGACAACAGAATCTGCAGCACCGGCATGAAGAACAGCGCCAGGCCCATGCCCATCAGCAGCTGCACACCGGCCACATGCGCGAAGTCCACCTGCAGGTTGAAGCCCGACCGCATGAAGCTGGTCATCGACAGCACGAAGAAGGCGATGGTGGCCAGCAGCCGCATGTCCACCTTGTGCCCGAACTTGCCCAGCAGCGGCGCCAACAGGATCGGCAGGAATCCCAACGGGGCCGTCGCAAGGCCCGCCCAGATCGCGGTGTAACCCATGTCGCGCTGCAGCCATTGCGGAATCATCAGCGCCACCGAGAAGAACGCGGCATAACCCACGATCATCGCCAGCGTGCCGGCACGGAAGTTGCGATGACGCAGCAGGCGCAGATCGACGATGGGGTCCTTGTCGGTCAGTTCCCAGATCAGGAACACCGCCAGCGCCACGGCCGCGACGCAGGCCAGCACCACGATCTTGGTCGAGGCGAACCAGTCTTCCTCATTGCCCAGGTCCAGCAGCAACTGCAGGCAGCCGACACCGATCACCAGGGTGACCAGGCCGACGTAATCCATCTTCGGCTTCTCGACCTGCTCCACCCGGTGCCGCAACTGGCCACCGACGATCACCGCGGCAATCACGCCCAACGGCACGTTGATCAGGAAGATCCATTCCCAGCTGTAGTTGTCGGTGATCCAACCACCGAGGATGGGCCCGGCGATCGGCGCGACCACCGTGATCATCGCCAGCAACGCCAGCGCCTGCCCGCGTTTTTCGCGCGGGTAGATCGACACCAGCAGCGACTGGGTGATCGGGTACATCGGGCCGGCGACGAAACCCTGCAGCGCGCGCGACACCACCAGCATGCCCATGCTCTGCGCGATGCCGCACAGCAGCGAGGCGATGGAGAAGGCAATGGTCGCCCAGATGAACAGCTTGACCTCGCCGAAGCGGCGGCTGAGCCAGCCGGTCAGCGGCAGCGCGATGGCGGTACTGACCGCGAACGAGGTGATGACCCACGTGGCCTGCTGCGAACTTGCGCCGAGGTTGCCGGCGATGGTGGGCAGCGACACGTTGGCGATGGTGGTGTCGAGCACCTGCATGAACGAGGCCAGCGCCAGGCCGGCCGTGCACAGGGCTACATTGGCCGGCCCAGCACCAACCGCAGGAGCGGCAGGCGCGGTGGGAGCTTGAGCGGACATGGTGACCTCAGCTGGCGCGTGCCGACGACGGCAGGTTGCCCTGGATGATGGTGTGGATCAGCGCGTCGGCATCCTGCAGCTGCTTGGCATAGACCCCCGTGCCGTACACCGTGCCCTTGGCCGCATCGACCGGCAGCACCGTGCCCTTCTGGTCATGCAGGTTCACGTCAGCCTTCATCGACAGACCAATGCGCAGTGGATGCTCGGCCAGCTGTTTCGCATCGATGGCGATGCGCACCGGCACGCGCTGCACGATCTTGATCCAGTTGCCGCTGGCGTTCTGCGCCGGCAGCAGCGAGAACGCCGAGCCGGTGCCCAGGCCGAGGCTGGTGATCTGACCCTTGTAAGTCACGTCGCCGCCGTACAGATCCGAGCGCAGCTCCACCTGCTGACCCAGGCGCATGTGACGCAGCTGGGTTTCCTTGAAGTTGGCTTCCACCCACATCTGCTCGGTCGGCACCACCGCCATCAGGGCCGCACCCGGCTGCACACGCTGGCCCAACTGCACCGAGCGGCGCGCGACATAGCCGGTCACCGGCGCGACGATGCCCGCGCGCGCATGGTTCAAGTACGCCTGGCGCAGCTGCGCGGCAGCGGCCTGTACGTCCGGCTGGGTCGCGATGATGGTGTCATCGACCAGCGCGCGGCTGCGTTCCATCGTCTCGCGCGAGCCGGCCACTGCCGCTTCGGCGGCGGCCAGTTCGTCACGCGCGTGGGCCAGCTCTTCGCTGGAGATCGCGCCGGTAACGGCGAGATCCTTGCGTCGCGCGAAGTCATCACGAGCGCGCTTGAGGGCGATCTGGCGTGCACTCAGTTCGGCCTGCGCGCCTTCGACGCTGCGATACAGGCCGCGCACCTGGCGCACGGTGCCGGCCAGATTGGCCTGCGCCTGCTGCATCGCCACTTCGGTATCGGCCGGATCCAGCTGCACCAGCAACTGGCCCTGCTCGACCTTCATGCCGTCGTCTGCCGCGATGGCGACCACGGTGCCGGCGATCAACGGCGTGATCTGCACCTGGTTGCCGGCCACATAGGCGTCATCGGTCTCTTCGGCCCAACGTCCAAGCAGGTAATACCAGGCGACGAACGCGGCAAGCAGGATCACAACGATCAACAACAAGCCACGCAGCAATTTGCCACGACGGCTGGGAGCGGCAGTTGCCGCTTCGGGGGAGGAAGTCTGGCTCATGGGGGTTCTCAGGAATTCTTGTTATCGGATTCAACGGCGACCGGCAGCGCGTTGTCGGCAGGCTGGAAGCCTCCCCCCAGTGCCGCACTCAAGCGCACACTGGACAGCAACCGCTGCGACTGCAGGTTGCTCAGGCGTTGTTGGGCCTGCAGCAGCACATCCTGGGTGCTGAGCACGTCCAGGTAGTTGCCGATGCCGGCACGGTAGCGTTGCGACGCCAGTTCGTAGGCGGCCTGCGCGATGTCCATCGCCTGCTGCTGCGTTTCCACCTGCGTGGCGAGCGAACGCACGGCGTTGACCTGATCAGCCACCTCGCGCAATGCATCGACCACGGCGTGGTTGTAACTGGCCACTGCCAGATCGTAATCGGCATCACGCCCGGCCAGGCCGGCGCGCAGGCGGCCCCCGTCGAAGATCGGCAGACTCAAAGCAGGCGCCAGGATGCCGAAGGTGGAGCCGCTTTCGAGCAGGCTGCCAATGTCCTTGGACACCACGCCGCCCAATGCGGTCAGGTTGAGGCTGGGATAGAAGCGCGCCTTGGCCGCGTCGATCTGGCGCCCGGCCGCTTCCACGCGCCAGCGCGCTGCGACGATGTCGGGGCGACGCCCCAGCAACGCGCTGGGCAGCACGCCGGGCAATTGCAGCGCCAGCGGATTCAACGTCTGCGGCGGGGTGATCTGCAGGCCGCGATCCGGCCCCTGCCCGACCAGCGCGGCCAGCGCGTTGCGCGCGGCATCGATCTGCTGCTGCGCCGCCAGTTGCTGCTGCTTCGCCAGCGGCAGACGCGCTTCGGCCTGGCGCACCTGCAGCGCACTGTCGATGCCGGCACCGCGACGCTGGCGGGTCAACGACAGGGTCTTGTCGGCGCGGGCCAGTTCGTCATCAGCCACCTGCCGCAGTTCGCAGGCGTGGGCCAGTTCCAGATAGGCCTGGACGATACCCGCGGACAAATCCAGGCGCGCGGCCTGCGCATCCACCGTGGCGGCATGATTGCTGTCCACGGCCGCTTCCCAGGTGGCGCGCTTGCCACCCCACAGGTCCACGCCGTAACTGAAGTTCAGCACCGCCTGCACGCTGCCGGCGTAATGGCCGCCAGCCTCGTCGCCGAGCATGGATTCTGGCAGCCGCATGCCGGTGTAGCCCGGCGACACCGACAGGCTCGGCAGCCGCTCGGCGTGGGCACCGGCGACCTGCGCCTGCGCCTGCCGCAGACGTGCGTCGGCGATGTCCAGCGATGGACTGTTGCGCAGCCCTTCATCGACCAGGGCATCGAGCTGGGCATCCCCCAGCGCGCGCCACCAGTCGGCAGCAGGGAATCCGGAGGCACTGAGCCCGCTGCCTGCCAATACCTGGCCGGCCTGCAGGCTGTCCGCATCCAGCAGGCGCCCTTGTGGTTGCAGCCCACGGCTGCTGGCGCAGGCGACAAGCGCCAACGCCAAAGCACCCACCAACAGCGGGCGGGACAAACGTATGGGGGAAGTTTTCATGGGGGAGAGAGTGAGTCGCGTACGCGGGTGAGCAGGGAGAACAACTGATCGCGCTCGGCGCGGTCCAGGTCATGCATGGCCAGATCGATCACCTGGTCACCTCGCGACTTGAGCCGCAGCCACAGCGCGCGGCCTTCGTCGGTCAATACGATCTGCAGGGCGCGACGGTCCTGGACATGCGGCTGACGACGCACACAGCCCAGCTCTTCCAGCCGGTCCAGCAGGCGGGTCACGGCGCTGGGCACCTGGTCGATGGCATTGCCAAGCTCCGCCGCCGTGCAGGGTGCCTTGCACGACAGGGCCTTGAGGCCGAGGTAATGGGTGAAGCCGATCCCGAGGTCTTCCTCGCGCATGGCCTGGTCCAATTGCCGGACAAGGCCATCGCGGACCTGCCGGAGCAACAGGCCGAAGCTCAGTGGCATGGGGAGGGGATCATTCATGGGGCGGCATATTATTTCCAACTGGAAATATTCTCAATGGAATATTTCCAACAAGAACTGAATTCAGTGTTACACATTTGTAGGGAATCCTTCCCCGCCCCCCTCCACAGGCCGCACCCGGCTTGGCATCCCCGCCGCCATCCGGATAATCGGCAGGCTGGAAGCCGGCAGCCACGCCGCGGCTTCACGTTTACAGGTAGCACCCTTCGTAATGACCGATCTCGCACGCCCAGCCTTCCACGGCTTCGAACAGCAGCCGCTGCGCGAGTACGCTGAACGCGCCTATCTCGACTACTCCATGTACGTGGTGCTGGACCGCGCCCTGCCGTTCCTCGGCGACGGGCTCAAGCCGGTGCAGCGCCGCATCATCTACTCGATGAGCGAGCTGGGGCTCAGCGCCTCGGCCAAGCCCAAGAAATCCGCACGCACCGTCGGTGACGTGATCGGTAAGTACCACCCGCACGGTGACAGCGCGTGCTACGAGGCGCTGGTGCTGATGGCCCAGCCGTTCTCCTACCGCTATCCGCTGATCGAGGGCCAGGGCAACTTCGGCTCCAGCGACGACCCCAAGTCGTTCGCGGCCATGCGTTACACCGAGTCCAAGCTGACCCCGATCGCCGAAGTGCTGCTGGGCGAGCTGGGCCAGGGCACCGTGGACTGGACCCCCAACTTCGACGGCACGATGGAAGAACCCAGCTGGCTGCCGGCACGCCTGCCGCACCTGCTGCTCAACGGCACCACCGGCATCGCCGTGGGCATGGCCACCGACGTCCCGCCGCACAACCTCAATGAGATCGTCAGCGCGCTGCTGCGCCTGATCGATGACCCCGACGCCACCATCGCCGAACTGTGCGAGCACGTGAAGGGCCCGGACTACCCGACCACCGCCGAGATCATCACCCCGGCGGCGGACCTGCGGAACATCTACGAGACCGGCTACGGCAGCGTCCGCGCACGCGCCACCTTCATCAAGGAAGGCAGCAACATCGTGATCACCGCGCTGCCGCACCAGGTATCGCCGTCCAAGGTGATCGAGCAGATCGCCGCGCAGATGCGCGCCAAGAAGCTGCCGTGGCTGGAGGACATCCGCGACGAATCCGACCACGCCAATCCGGTGCGCGTGGTGCTGATGCCGCGCTCCAACCGCGTCGACGCCGACCAGCTGATGGGCCACCTGTTCGCCATCACCGACCTGGAGCGCAGCTTCCGCGTCAACCTCAACGTCATCGGCCTGGACGGGCGCCCGCAGGTCAAGAACCTGAAGATGCTGCTCAGCGAATGGCTGCGCTTCCGCCAGGACACCGTCACCCGCCGCCTCAACCACCGCCTGCAGAAGGTCGAGCGTCGCCTGCACCTGTTGGAAGGCCTGCTGGTCGCATTCCTCAACCTGGATGAAGTGATCCACATCATCCGCACCGAGGACGATCCCAAGAGTGCGCTGATCGCACGCTTCGAGCTGAGTGAAGACCAGGCCGAGTACATCCTCGAGACCAAGCTGAAGCAGCTGGCGCGCCTGGAGGAGATGAAGATCCGCGGCGAGCAGGACGAGCTGGCCAAGGAGCGCGACAAGATCCTGTCCATCCTGCAGAGCAGCGCCAAGCTGAAGAAGCTGGTCCGGGACGAGCTGCAGGCCGACGCCAAGAAATTCGGTGACGAACGTCGCTCGCCGCTGGTACAGCGTGACGCCGCCCAGGCCATCGACGAGACCGAACTGGTCGCCAGCGAGCCGATGACCGTGGTGTTGTCGGAGAAGGGCTGGGTGCGCGCGGCCAAGGGCCACGACGTGGACGGCGCCACCCTCTCCTACCGCGACGGCGACAGCATGCTTGCCGTCACCCGCACGCGCAGCACGCAGCAGGTCGCCTTCCTCGACAGCGAAGGCCGCGCCTATTCCACGCCGGTGCATACCCTGCCCTCGGCGCGCGGCAACGGTGAACCGCTCACCGGTCGCTTCTCACCGGCACCGGGGACGTCGTTCGTCACCATCGCCAGCGGCGACAACAACACCCGCTTCGTGCTGGCGTCCTCGCACGGCTACGGCTTCGTTACCCGCTTCGAGAACCTGGTGGGCCGCAACAAGGCCGGCAAGGCCATGTTGAACCTTTCCACCGGTTCAGCGGTGCTGTCGCCGGCCACCGTTGCCAATCTCGAAACCGACCGCATCGTTGCCGTCACCAGTGCCGGCAACATGCTCGCCATCCCGGCCAGCGACCTGCCCGAGCTGGACAAGGGCAAGGGCAACAAGATCATCGAGATCCCCAAGGCCAAGCTCTCCACCGAGCGTGTGGTCGCGGTGGTCGCGGTAAGCCCGGGCAATACCCTGCTGGTCCGTAGCGGCCAACGCACGATGAACCTGTCGTTCAAGGATCTGGAAACGTATCTGGGAACCAGGGCGACGCGCGGGCATCTGTTGCCGCGGGGTTGGCAGAAGGTTGAAGGTCTTGAAGTCCAGTAATTCACTTCACTGGCGCGCGGCGGCGCGTTCGACAATACGGTTGTCGAATGCCTGTGTGGCGCGGCAGAAGGTTGAAGGCCTTGAAGTCCAGTAAGCAATGAAGAAAAGGCCGGGTGCATACCCGGCCTTTTCCTATCCAGATGGTTGCATCCCCAAACGATTGCCGTGCCCAACGAAGGAGAAACACCATGCATCCCGAATTCTGGCTGCAACGCTGGCAGGACGGCCAGATCGGCTTCCACCGCAGCGACGTGATGCCGCTGCTGCAGAAGCACTGGCCCACCCTTGAGCTGCCTGCCGGCAGCCGTGTGCTCGTCCCGCTATGCGGCAAAACCCTGGACATGCATTGGCTGGCCGCACAGGGCCATCGCGTGCTGGGCGTGGAGCTTTCGCAACTGGCGGTGGAGCAGTTCTTCAACGAGGCCGGCCTGACTCCGCAACGTCACCGCAGCGCGTATGGCGAGCATTACAGCGCCGGGCCGATCGAGATCATCTGCGGCGATGCCTTCGCGCTGGACGCCGAACTGCTGGGCGATATTGCCGGCGTCTACGACCGTGCCGCATTGATCGCATTGCCGCCGCAACTGCGCCGGCACTACCGCGACACGCTGTACGCGCGCCTGCCGCAGGGCTGCAAGGGCGTGCTGATCACCATGGAATATCCGCAGGACGAAAAACAGGGTCCACCGTTCTCGGTCGAGCAGCCCGAAGTCGAGGCACTGTTCGCCGCGCCGTGGCAGGTCGAGCTGCTCGAGCGACGCGATATCCTTGACCAGCAGCCGGATTTCCGCGCGCAGGGTGTCACCGAACTGTCCACTGCCGTGTATCGCCTGCTGCAAGGCTGAGTTCCGCCTTCGCTTTGGGGAACGACGTCCCCTTGAACAAGAAAGGGCGGCCTGCGCCGCCCTTTCGGTCAATCAATGTGCCGCCGTGCCCTTGGCGTCCATCTTGCTGAGCTGGTACAGCTCCAGGCCGATGCGCTTGATCAGGCTCAACTGCTGCTCCAACCACCACGCGTGATCTTCCTCGGTGTCACGCAGCTGCGCGATCAGGATGTCGCGGCTGATGTAATCGCCCTGCGCTTCGCACAGCTTCACGCCAGCGGCCAGGTTGGCTCGCACCTGGTATTCAACCTGCAGATCCTTCTCCAGCATTTCCATCACCGTCACGCCCGGCTCGAAACCGTGCGGACGCATGTCCGGATTGCCGCCCAGGAACAGGATGCGACGCAGCAGCGCGTCGGCGTGCTCGGTCTCCTCTTCCATTTCGTGGCCAATACGCTCGTACAGCGCATGCAGGCCCTGGTCTTCGTAACGGCGGGAATGGATGAAGTACTGGTCACGCGCAGCCAGTTCGCCGCGCAGCAGCTCTTTCAGGCATTCAATGACTTCGGGTTTGCCCTGCATGGGGGTGCTCCTGATGGTTCGAATGGGCATAGGGTGCCCCATCCGGCGCGGCAATGATCTAATCGGAATCACTTTCAGTTGCGATACCAGAACCATCGCCGGAAACCCGGCACCGTCCCCTGCCCGACGGCCACTGTCGGCACGGTCGCCCCCGCCAATCGCCCGGGTGCCACATTCCTCCTTCACAACCTGTCTACAATCGGCCGCAGTGACCGCTACCGGGGGTAGGCCTGTGCTGCGTTGGCTGCTGCGTGTGCTGGGGATCTTGCTGGGACTGCTGCTGTTGTTGCTGCTCATTGTCTGGATGCTGCTGCGAGGCAGCCTGGCCCAGCTGGACGGGGAGCTGGCCTTGCCGGGGTTGTCGGCGCCGGTCGGCATCGAACGCGATGCCAATGGCATGCTCACCGTGGACGCCGCCAACGAAGCTGACATGGCGCGCGCACTGGGCTATGTCCATGCACAGGAACGCTTCTTCGAGATGGACCTGATGCGGCGCTCGGCCGCAGGCGAGCTGTCCGAACTGTTCGGCGCCGATGCCTTGCCGCTGGATCGCAAGATGCGCCTGCATCGACTGCGCGCGCGTACCGTCGAAAACCTGGACACCTCACTGGGCAGCAAGCACGCGGCCCTCCAGGCCTACCGCGATGGCGTCAACGCCGGGCTGGCAGCATTGCCGGTACGCCCCTGGCCGTACCTGCTGCTGCGCCAGCAACCGCGTCCGTGGGAACTGGAGGACTCGGTACTGACCGGCCTGGCGATGTATGCCGACCTGCAGGACCCGGGCAATACCCGCGAGCTGGCGTTGGCACGTATCCGCGAGGTGGTCCCCGCTGCCCTGTATGCATTGCTGGCGCACGACGGCAGCGAATGGGATGCGCCCCTGTTCGGGCAACCGCGTGGCAATGCGACGTTGCCGGCCGCCGATGCGTTGAATCTGCGTGCGCTGGGGGCTGATGCGAAACCGGATGAATCCGCCCTCTCGGCACCATCGGCGATGCAGAAGGCTCCTCTTCCGCATGTTGCGCAGGACAGAGGCCTTGCTGCGCCGCCCATGGCGGCCGAGTACTTCCCGGGCAGCAACAACTTTGCGGTGGCCGGCGCACTCACCGCCGATGGCCGCGCGATCATTGCCGACGACATGCACCTGGGCCTGCGCGCGCCCAACATCTGGTTCCGTGCGCGCCTGCGCTTCACCGAACCCACCGCACCGGAAGGCAAGGTGGACGTGACCGGCTTCACCCTGCCCGGCCTGCCCGCGGTCATCGTTGGCAGCAACACGCGCGTGGCCTGGGCCTTCACCAACAGCTACATCGACACCGCCGACTACGCCTGGTTACCCGCCGGCACCTCGCTGAGCAGCCACACCGAAACCATAGCCGTCGCCGGCAAACCATCAGAAACCCTGGTCGTGCGCGAAAGCAGCTGGGGTCCGGTGACGAGCGAGAACGCTGACGGCAGCCTGCTCGCGTTGCGCTGGGCCGGCCAGCTGCAAGGCGCGGTGAAGCTGGAGTTCGCCGATATGGCCAAGGCGGCCGATCTCGACGCGGCGCTGGCCGTCGCCGATCGCTCGGGCATTCCGGCGCAGAACCTGCTGGTCGGTGACCGCAAAGGCCGCATCGCCTGGCGGCTCATTGGCGCCCGCCCGGATCGCGGCGGCAACTGCAACGTCGGCGGCATTGCCAATGCACCTGATGCTCCGACGATGGAAGGCAGCAACGCTCCCTGCCAGCCCTGGACACTCCGCACCGATCACGCACCGTCCCTGGTCGACCCCGCCGATCACCGGCTATGGACCGCAAACGGCCGCGTGCTCGATGGCGAAGCCTTGGCCATTGCCGGTGATGGCGGCTATGACTTCGGCGCACGCGCAAAGCAGATCCGCGATGGCCTGTTCGCACGTGAGCGCTTCACCGAACGCGATCTGCTGGCCATCCAACTCGACGACCGTGCACTGCTGATGGAGCGCTGGTGGAAGCTGATGCGACAGACGCTGGAACACAGCGACGATCCCGCACTGAAGCGACTGGAAGCCGCCAGCCGCGAATGGCAGGGCCACGCCAGTATTGATTCGGTGAGCTATCGCATGGCACGCGGCTTCCGTGGCATCACCCTGGATACGCTGCAGACTGCCTTGCTGGCATCGGCAAAGCAGACGCTGGGCGAGCGCTACATCGCACCGAATCTGCCGCAACTGGAAGGGGTGGTGTGGCCACTGCTGAGCGAACGCCCCGCGCATCTGCTGCCCGCGCAGTTCGAGAGCTGGGACGCGTTGCTGGTGGACAGCGCACAGCAGTTGGAGCGCGACCTCGCCGCCCAGGGACCGGACCTGAGCCAACGCACCTGGGGTGAGCGCAATACCGCTGCCATCTGCCATCCGGTCTCGCGTGCATTGCCGGGGCTGTTCAAGCGCTGGCTGTGCATGCCACGCGAACCGCTGCCGGGTGACAACAATGTACCGCGCGTACAGGGGCCGTCCTTCGGCGCGTCCGAGCGCATGGTGGTTTCGCCCGGCCACGAAGCCGACGGCATCGTGCACATGCCCGGCGGCCAGAGCGGCCATCCGCTGTCACCGTTCTGGGCGGCGGGCCACGACGATTGGGTACAAGGCAAACCCACGCCGTTCCTGCCCGGCACGGCCAAGCACAAACTCACACTGCGCCCGCGTTGAGTTGCTTGCGGCAGAGCGGAGCCATGCTCCGCTGAAGCCTTACCGATGAAGCTTCCGCCGAGCGTGGCTCGGCACTACATCAGTCCATCTATCGCGGCGGCGCCTGATCCTTCGTTGGATCAGGCGTCAGTGGTTTCTCAGAACGCATCGCCAGGCACACGCACCCAACCTTCCATCAGGATGCGTGCGCTGCGGCTCATCACCGCCTTGGTCACGGTCCATTGGCCATCGACCAGCGTCACCGCCGCTCCCACGCGCAGCGTCCCGGACGGATGGCCGAAGCGCACCGCGTCACGCGGCCCGCCACCGGCCGCAAGATTCACCAGCGTGCCGGGTACCGCCGCTGCCGTGGCAATGGCCACCGAGGCGGTACCCATCATCGCGTGATGCAGCTTGCCCATCGACATCGCTCGCGCGTTGAGGTCGATCTCACCGGCCAGGACGTCCTTTCCTGCCGAGCTGGTGTAGTCCAGGGCACGATTGACGAACACCACTTTCGGCGTGTGCTGGCGCTTGAGTGCTTCTTCCGGCGCCTTGATCAGGCCCATGCGCAGCGCACCGGCTACGCGGATGGCTTCAAGCTTCGCCAGTGCGGCCTTGTCTTCATTGATTGCCGGCTGCAGTTCGGTGCCCTGGTAGCCGATGTCTTCTGCATTGACGAACACGGTCGGGATGCCGGCGGTGATCATGGTTGCCTGCAACGTGCCGACGCCAGGTACTTCCAGCGCGTCAACCAGGTTGCCGGTCGGGAACATCGCACCGCCGCCCTCGCCTTCACCCTCCTCGGCCGGATCGATGAACTCCAGCACGATCTCCGCCGCCGGGAAGGTCACCCCGTCCAGCTCGAAGTCACCGGTCTCCTGCACTTGCCCGTTGCTCACCGGCACGTGCGCGATGATGGTCTTGTTGATGTTGGCCTGCCAGATACGCACCGCGCAGATGCCGTTCTCCGGCACGCGTGACGCATCGACATAGCCGGCATGCAGTGCGAATGCACCCGCACCGGTGGACAGGTTGCCGCAGTTGCCGGACCAGTCGACGAAATCGGTATCGATGGAGACCTGTCCGTACAGATAGTCGATGTCGTGATCGGGCTTGCTGCTGGGCGAGACGATCACGCACTTGCTGGTGCTGGACGTCGCACCGCCCATGCCATCGGTTTGCTTGGCATACGGATCGGGCGACCCGATCACCCGCTGCAGCAGATGGTCACGCGCCGCGCCCGGCACCTGTGCGCCGGCCGGCAGGTCTTCCAGGCGGAAGAACACGCCTTTGGAAGTACCGCCGCGCATGTAGGTGGCGGGGATGCGAATCTGCGGAAGGACGCTCATGACGGAACACTCGTGGAAGAGGAAGGAAAGGAAATCAGGCCAGGGAGGCCTGGTACTGCCGGCGTGCGCGCGCCTGTGGCCCGTGCTGCCAGCGGAACAGCCATAGGACGGCCAGCTTGGTGCATGCACTGACCACGGCCAGCAGCAGCAACGGCCAGCCCAAGCGCAGGCCCATCGCAAGGGCGAAGGCAATCGTGGAAAGATCCATAAGCAGGATCAGCTGGCTCATCCGCAGAGACACGCCACCGGTATGCCCGCTGCGCCAGATCAGCAGGATCTGGTGCGCATAGCCCTGTGCCAGCAGCGCGGTGATCACCACGATCATGGCGGTGGCCAACACCCGGCCCTGATCGGCATGACGCTCCCCCCAAAACAGCCCCGCCAGGGCGGCGAGCAGCAGCAGGCACGCCGCCACCAGGCTGGTCAGCGACGCGGAGTTGCGCCGGTCGCGCCAGATCTCGACCAGGATCAGCAGCACCAGCGCCGAGGCCAGCAACCGCGGCCAGACGATGAAGTGATTGAACGGCGTGATGCTGTAGCCGTACACGAAGAACGAAAGATAGGCCAAGAAGCTGACCGTGAACTGGTTGAGCGACACCACCGCCGTGGCCGCGTCGTCCGCCCCCACCCGCCGGCGCCGCGCCTGCAGCAGCCGCCACTGCGCGGCCACACCGACCAAGCTGAGCAGGATGAAACCGGTATTGATGCCACCTGCGACCGTGTAGAAGCCCACTGCAGCCCTCCCGGGGCGCGTACCCGTTTCCATCCCATCCTGCCGCAGCCGGTGATACCGGCCGCAGCAGACGCTGCTCGCATTCCGCGCCGACGCGACCAAGCCGGCAGGACGCCATGCACTTATTGCCGGCCGCTCAGGCCACCTGCGCACCTTCCAGGAAGTCCTGCGCAAACCGCTGCAACACGCCACCGGCTTCGTAGATCGCAACTTCTTCGTCCGAATCCAGGCGGCAGGTCACCGGCACTTTCAGCACCGTGCCGTCACGGCGGTTGATCAGCAGCGACAACTCGGCGCGCGGCGTACGCAGGCCCTGCACGTCGTAGGTTTCGGTGCCATCGATGCCCAGCGTGTTGCGGTCGGTGCCCGGCTTGAACTCCAGCGGCAGCACGCCCATGCCGATCAGGTTGGTGCGGTGGATACGCTCGAAGCCTTCGGCCGCGATCGCCTCTACGCCGGCCAGACGCACGCCCTTGGCGGCCCAGTCACGCGAGCTGCCCTGTCCGTAGTCGGCACCGGCGATGATGATCAGCGGTTGCTTGCGCTCCATGTAGGTTTCAATGGCTTCCCACATGCGCATGACCTTGCCTTCCGGCTCCACGCGCGCCAGCGAGCCCTGCTTCACGCTGCCGTCGTCGTTGCGCACCATTTCGTTGAACAGCTTCGGGTTGGCAAACGTGGCGCGCTGCGCGGTGAGGTGATCGCCGCGATGGGTGGCGTAGGAATTGAAGTCCTCTTCCGGCAGGCCCATCTTGGCCAGGTACTCACCGGCCGCACTGGACAGCAGGATCGCGTTCGACGGCGACAGGTGGTCGGTGGTGATGTTGTCCGGCAGCACCGCCAGCGGGCGCATGCCCCGCAACGTACGCTCACCGGCCAATGCACCCTCCCAATACGGCGGACGGCGGATATAGGTGCTCTGCGGGCGCCAGTCGTACAGCGGGCTGACCTTCTCGCCGTGCTCGACGCGCACGTTGAACATCGGGTTGTAGACGCTGCGGAACTGCTCCGGCTTGACCGAGGCCTTCACCACTGCATCGATTTCCGCATCGCTCGGCCAGATGTCCTTCAGGCGTACTTGGTTGCCCTCGGCATCGATGCCCAGCACGTCCTTCTCGATGTCGAAACGCACGGTGCCGGCGATGGCGTAGGCGATCACCAATGGCGGCGACGCCAGGAATGCCTGCTTGGCATACGGATGGATGCGGCCATCGAAGTTGCGGTTGCCCGACAGCACCGCGGTCGAGTACAGATCGCGATCAATGATTTCCTGCTGGATCTTCGGGTCCAGCGCACCGCTCATGCCATTGCACGTGGTGCAGGCGAAGGCGACGATGCCGAAGCCCAGCTTTTCCAGATCCGGCAGCAGGCCGGATTCTTCCAGGTACAGCTGCACCGCCTTGGAGCCCGGCGCCAGCGACGACTTCACCCATGGCTTGCGGATCAGTCCGCGCGCATTGGCATTGCGCGCCAGCAATGCAGCGGCAATCACGTTGCGCGGATTGGACGTGTTGGTGCAGCTGGTGATGGCCGCGATGATCACCGCGCCATCAGGCATCAGCCCCTGCGCTTCCTCGGCCTTGCCCGATTCGAGCTTGGCTTCGTCAGCGATGCCCCGTTCCGCCAGGTCCGACACCGGCAGGCGCTTGTGCGGATTGCTGGGGCCGGCCATGTTGCGCACGACGCTGGACAGATCGAACTCCAGCACCCGCTCGTACTGTGCGGTGACCAACGCATCGGCCCACAGGCCGGTGGTCTTTGCGTAGTTCTCGACCAGCTCCAGCTGTGCTTCCTCGCGGCCGGTCAGGCGCAGGTAGTCGATGGTCTGCTGGTCGATGTAGAACATCGCCGCCGTCGCGCCGTACTCCGGGCACATGTTGGAAATGGTCGCGCGGTCGCCGATGGTCAACGCCGCCGCACCTTCACCGAAGAACTCCAGCCACGCACCCACCACGCGTTCCTTGCGCAGGAATTCGGTGAGCGCCAGCACCACGTCGGTGGCGGTGATGTTGGGCTGCGGCTTGCCGATCAGCTTGACGCCGATGATGTCGGGCAGACGCATCCACGACGCACGACCGAGCATCACGTTCTCTGCTTCCAGCCCCCCCACGCCGATGGCGATCACGCCCAGCGCATCCACATGCGGGGTATGGCTGTCGGTGCCCACGCAGGTATCCGGGAACGCCACGCCGCCCTGCTGGTAGATCACCGGCGACATTTTCTCCAGATTGATCTGGTGCATGATGCCGTTGCCCGGTGGGATCACGTCCACGTTCTCGAAGGCCAGCTTGGTCCAGTCGATGAAGTGGAAACGGTCTTCGTTGCGACGGTCTTCGATGGCGCGGTTCTTGGCGAACGCATCCGGATCGTAGCCACCACATTCCACCGCCAGCGAGTGGTCGACGATCAACTGCACCGGCACCACAGGATTGACCTTGGCCGGATCACCGCCCTTGTCGGCGATGGCATCACGCAGACCGGCCAGATCGACCAGCGCGGTCTGGCCGAGGATGTCGTGGCACACCACGCGGGCCGGGAACCACGGGAAATCGAGGTCGCGCCTGCGTTCGATCAGCTGCTTGAGCGAATCGGTCAGCGTGGCCGGGTTGCAGCGGCGCACCAGGTTTTCGGCCAGCACGCGCGAGGTGTACGGCAGCGTGGCGTAGGCGCCGGGCGCGATCGCCTCGACGGCGGCCTGCGCGTCGAAGTAGTCCAGCTTGCTGCCGGGAAGATGCTTGCGGTAATCGGTGTTCATGGCTGGCCTGTGAGGGTCTGGGCTTGCTGGTGTTTGCAGTGGATTGCTCGCAGATGCACGCGATCTCAGCAATCCCACAGCAACACTTGGAATCTGGAGGCTCCCTTCTCCCGCCTGCGGGGGAAGGTGCCCGAAGGGCAGATGGGGGAAGCGTCTGGCAGCGGGCATCGCCTGTCAGAAGCTTCCCCTCACCCCAACCCCTCTCCCGCAGGCGGGAGAGGGGCTCAGGATCGATCTTGCACTCGCGCCTTACGCGCGCTTGTCCAACGGCACGAAGGTCTGGTCTTCCGGGCCGGTGTAGTTCGCGCTCGGGCGGATGATCTTGCCGTCGATGCGTTGCTCGATGATGTGCGCGCTCCAACCAGCAGTACGTGCAATCACGAACAGCGGGGTGAACATCGCGGTCGGCACGCCCATCATGTGGTAGCTGACGGCACTGAACCAATCCAGGTTAGGGAACATCTTCTTGATGTCCCACATCACCGTCTCCAGACGCTCGGCGATGTCGTACATCTTCATGTTTTCCTGCTCGGCCGACAGCTCGCGCGAGACGTCCTTGATCACCTTGTTGCGCGGATCGGACACGGTGTAGACCGGGTGACCGAAGCCGATGACCACTTCCTTGCGCTCCACGCGCGCTTTGATGTCGGCCTCGGCTTCATCCGGCGTCTCGTAACGCTTCTGCACTTCGAACGCGACTTCGTTGGCACCACCGTGCTTCGGGCCGCGCAGTGCGCCGATGCCGCCGGTGATGGCGCTGTACATGTCGCTGCCGGTGCCGGCAATGACGCGGCAGGCAAAGGTCGACGCGTTGAATTCATGCTCTGCGTACAGGATCAGGCTGGTGTGCATCGCCTTGACCCACGACTCGCGCGGCTGCTCGCCGTGCAGCAGGTGCAGGAAGTGGCCACCGATGGAGTCGTCGTCGGTTTCCACGTCGATGACCTTGCCGTTGTGGCTCCAGTGGTACCAGTACAGCAGCATCGAACCGAGACAAGCCATCAGCTTGTCGGCGATGTCGCGCGCGCCCGGATGGTTGTGGTCGTCCTTCTCCGGCGACACGCAACCCATCACCGACACGCCGGTGCGCATCACGTCCATCGGGTGCGCCGACGGCGGCAGTTCTTCCAGCGCAGCCTTCACTGCCGCAGGAATACCGCGCAGCGCCTTCAGCTTGGCCTTGTAGGCGCGCAGTTCGGCCTTGTTCGGCAGCTTGCCATGCACCAGCAGGTGAGCGATTTCCTCGAACTCGCTGGTGTTGGCCAGATCCAGGATGTCGTAGCCGCGATAGTGCAGGTCGTTGCCGCTACGGCCGACGGTACACAGCGCGGTGTTGCCTGCGGCGGTGCCGGACAGGGCGACGGACTTCTTCGGCTTGAACGCCGGTGCGGCGGTGGATTCAGACATGGTGTGAACCTCGATCAGATGCGGGATTTAGCTCCCCTCTCCCGCCTGCGGGAGAGGGGCTGGGGGTGAGGGCCGGATGTTGCAGCCCAATTACTTCTTCGCAGCAAACGTCCTGTCCAGGCTGCGCTCGAACTCGTGGTAACCGATCCGGTCGTACAGCTCCTCGCGGGTCTGCATCGTATCCACCACATTACGCTGGTGGCCATCACGGCGGATGGCTTCGTAGACGTTCTCGGCGGCCTTGTTGGCAGCGCGGAACGCCGACAACGGGAACAGCTGGATCGCAACGCCCGAGGCGGCCAGTTCATCACGGCTGAACAGCGGCGTGGCGCCGAATTCAGTTATGTTGGCCAGCAGCGGCACTTTCACCGCGTCGGCGAAACGCTTGTAGGTTTCCAGGTCGTAGGCGGCCTCGGCAAAGATACCGTCGGCACCAGCTTCGACGCAGGCCAGCGCGCGCTCGATGGCCGCATCCACGCCTTCCATCTGGATGGCATCGGTACGCGCGATCAGGAAGAAATCCGGATCGGTCTTGGCATCGGCCGCCGCCTTCACGCGATCCACCATTTCACCCTGCGACACGATCTCCTTGCCCGGGCGATGACCGCAGCGCTTGGCACCGACCTGGTCTTCAATATGGCAGGCACCGGCACCGGCCTTGATCAGCGATTTCACGGTACGTGCGATGTTGAACGCGCTCGGCCCGAAACCGGTATCGATATCCACCATCAACGGCAGATCGCAGACATCGGTGATGCGGCGCACGTCGATGAGCACGTCTTCCATCGTGTTGATGCCCAGATCCGGCAGGCCCAGCGAGCCGGCCGCGACACCGCCACCGGACAGATAGATGGCGCGATAGCCGGCGCGCTTGGCCAGCAGGGCATGGTTGGCATTGATCGCACCGATCACCTGCAGCGGCGATTCGGCAGCCAGTGCGGCGCGGAACGCGGCGCCTGCGGAAGAAACACTCATGGGTGGCTCCTGTCTTGGCGGTGGCGACAATGCCATTCCGCTATGGCGAGCAATCTGGCACCATCGGAAGCATTGATCAATCTTGATTCAATAAATCAACCTATTGAGCCCCATGTCCGATCACCCCGATCACCCCGATCCAGAGCTGATCCCCGCCAGCCAAGCCTGTGCCCTGCTCGGCATCAGTACCGCCACGCTGTATGCCTACGTCAGCCGCGGGCAGCTGAGCTCGCGGCCCGGCGCGGATTCACGCAGCCGTGTGTACCTGCGGGCCGAGGTCGAGCGGCTGGCGCAACGCAAGCAGGCCGGCCGCGGCGCCGCTCGCGGCGCGGCGCAAAGCCTGGACCGTGGCCTGCCGGTCCTGGAAACGCGCATCTCGCTGATCCGCCCCGACGCGCCGTATTACCGTGGCCGTTCAGCGGTTGCGGCAGCGCAGTCGGGCGCCACGCTGGAGGACATCGCGCGCCTGCTGTGGGAATGCGAGGAGCAGAATCCGTTCGCGGCAGCAGCACCACCGCGCTGGCCGCAACGCATCGAGACACTGGCGCTGGATATGTCGTTGCCGCCGCTGGAACGCACCATGGCCTGCATTCCGCTGTTGGCACTGGGGCAACGGCAGTCACTCAATGCCGCCGCACCGGTACGCCGCGAAGTGGCTGCCACCTTGCTGCGGCAGAACGCTGCCCTGCTGGTCGGCACCCAGCCCGACGCGCGTCCGGTGCATCGCCTGCTCGCCGATGCCTGGCTCCCTGGCGATGTGGGCTTCTCGGATGTGGTGCGTTCGGCGCTGGTGCTGTGTGCCGATCATGAATTGAATGTTTCAGCCTTTGCAGCGCGCGTGGTCGCCTCCACCGGTGCGCACCTGCATGCCACGGTAAGTGCCGGCCTGGCCGCATTGTCGGGGCCCCGCCACGGCGGCGCGACCGCACGTGCGCATGCGCTGCTGCTCGATGCCCAGGCCAGCGGTGCGCCGGCGGCCTTCATCACCGAACGCTGGCGACGCGGCGACGAACTGCCGGGCTTCAATCACCTGCTCTACTCCGAAGGCGATCCACGCGGCGCCGAAGTGTTGCGCCTGCTGCGCGAACGGTGCGGCGACAGCGAACGGATGCGGCATGTCGAAACCGTGATTGCAGCCACCGCTGAGAACAGCGGGCAGCATCCGAACATCGATGGCCTGCTTGCCGCGATCTGCTATGTGTACGACCTGCCGGCGGCGCATGCGCTGGTGATGTTCGCCACCGCGCGCCTGGCCGGCTGGCTGGCACACGCACTGGAACAGCAGGCACTGGGCACCCTGATCCGACCCCGCGCCCGTTACACCGGTGTGGTGCCCGGCAAGTCCGCGTAGGAGCGCTGCTTCCGGCTCCAGGCCTGGATGATCGCGGCAATCGCCTGCACGCCATCGGTCAGTGCCGCCGGGCCGGGCTGCAGGATCAGCGGCGACTTGATCTCGTGCAGTTCGCCATCGCGCACCGCATTGATCGCCTCCCAACCGGGACGTACCGCCACCCGCTCCGGGCGGAACTTCTTGCCGCACCACGAACCGATGATGATGTCCGGATTGCGTGCGATCACCGGGCCGCCATTGGCGAGAATCCGTGCCTTGGCCAGCGGTTCGCATGACAACTCGGGAAACACATCAATGCCGCCGGCGATCTCCACCAGCTCGGCGCCCCATTGGATGCCGGTGATGATCGGCTCATCCCACTCTTCCACGTATACGCGCGGCCGTTGTGGCAACAACGCCGCCTGCGCTGCGATGGCGTCCAGACCCCGCTGCAGTTCATCGGCATAGGCACTGGCGCGCTCGGCCACACCTACCAACCCACCCAGGCGACGGATGTAATCCAGAATGCCGGCCACGCTGCGATGGTTGGCGATCCACACTTCCACACCGTGGCGTATCAATTCGGCGGCGATATCGGCCTGGATATCCGAAAAGCCAATGGCCAGGTCAGGCTTGAGCTTGAGTATCTCGCCCACCTTGGCACTGGTGAACGCACTGACCTTCGGCTTGTCCCGTCGCGCCTGCGGCGGCCGCACGGTGAAACCACTGATACCGACGATGCGATCCTGCTCGCCCAGTGCGTACAGGGTTTCGGTGGGCTCTTCGGTCAGGCAGACAATACGACGCGGGCCAATCATGGTGCGGCAAACTCCGTTGTATCGACGAATACCGCCGGCGTGTTCCAGGGATGGTGGGCGGCGATGCCCTGCGTCAGCAGCCGCTGCAGGCGTTCGGGATCACGCGGGATGCAGAATTCCAGCCGCACGCTGGCTTCCCGCACCAATTCCCCCGCATCACCCAGGGCGCCATGTGTACCCGCCTGCACACGGAACTGTTCGTACCCCGGCGCGGACTCCCACATGCCCTGTGCATAGCCACCGGCAGCCAGATCATCCACCGCCAGTATCCCCTGCTTGAGCACATCCAGATGCGCCGGCGGTACAAACACCACGATGCGGTAGACGGGAAACAGCTTCACGCAGGCTCCGTCGGCAATGGCATGCAGTAGTACACCACCCGCTCGGTTTCGGTAAAACCGCAGGCGCGATGCGCATCCTGCGCGGCACGGTTGTCCTGTGCGGTATCGGAAGCCAGTTCGGTACAACCGCAGGCCTTCGCCCAGCGCGCTACCGCTTCGATCAAGCCTCGCCCGATGCCCTGGTTGCGTGCCACATCACGCACATACCAGCCTTCAAGAAAACCTACCGGCGAGGTGGATGTGCCATTGACGTAGTCGTGCCGCAGGCTGGCTTCGGCCAATCCCACGGCCTGCCCCGCGGCATCAAATGCCAGCAGGCAGGTGTTGCCTTCGCCTTCGATCAGTTCCAGCAGATCGACCATGTCGGTTTCACTGTCGGGCCATAGTTCCAGGCGCAGCGTGGCCCAATCCGACCAGTCGTCGACCTGTGCGCGCCGCACCTGGAAGCGGCCCTCACTCATGGATACAACAGCTGCTTGCTCCAGCTGCCTGCTGCATCGGCTTCGTAGCACCAACGCTCGTGCAGGCGGAAATTGGCGCCGTACCAGAACTCGATGCGTCGCGGCACCACACGCACGCCACTCCAGCCTTCCGGGCGCGGTATATCGCGACCTTCAAAGCGTGCTTCAAAACTGGCCAGACGCTGCTCGAATTCTTCACGCGAGGCCAACGGCTGCGATTGTTCCGATGCCCATGCACCCACCTGGCTCATTCGCGGCCGCGAGGCGAAATACGCATCGGCTTCTGCCGCCGATACCAGTTGCGCTTCACCTTCCACCCGCACCTGGATGCCGGCTTCGCGCAGGCTGCGCCACAGGAACAGCAGCGCGACCTGACGGTTCGCATGCAGCTCACGGCCTTTGCGGCTGTCCAGGTGCGTATAGAACACGAAGCCGCGCTCATCGAATGCCTTGAGCAGCACGGTGCGTGCTGAAGGCCGGCCATCGAGGTCAACGGTAGCCACGGTCATTGCCGTGGCGTCGATTTCGCTACCGGCCTTTGCCTCTTCAAACAATGAGGCGAAAGTCGAAAGCGCTTCTGCGTAAAGATCGGTCATGGTTCCAGTTCGGACTGCATGGGATTGGGCTATTGTGGCGCCATGTCCCCCGTTCCGCACAGTTTTTCCCCCCGCCGTTTTTCGCAGACGCTGGTCGCCCAGGCGTTGGACGATGCGCTGGCAAGCAGCGCGTCCACACCGGTGCTGGCGATCAGTGGCGTGCAGGGCAGCGGCAAGTCCACCCTGGCCGCGCAGGTGGTCGAGCTGGCACGTTCGCGCGGCCTGTGTGCCGCCGCGCTGTCCATCGACGACACCTACCTCACCCGCGCACAGCGCCAGCGCCTGGCTGACCGAATCCATCCGCTGCTGGCCACGCGCGGCCCGCCGGGCACGCACGACATGCCGTTGGCGCTGTCCACGCTGGACGCCGCCAAGGCCGGGCAATCCTTCGCGCTTCCCCGTTTCGACAAACTCGCCGACGAACGTGTCCCGGAGCTGCAGTGGAGCCAGATCGAGCGGCCGCTGGACCTGCTGGTATTTGAAGGCTGGTTCCTGGGCACGCCGGCCGAATCCGACGCTGCATTGCAGGTGCCATTGAATGCACTGGAACGCGAAGCCGATGCCGAAGGCACCTGGCGACGCTGGTGCAACCAGGCGCTGGCCGATGACTACCCGGCGCTGTGGCAGCGCTTTGACCGGCTGTGGTTCCTGCAACCGCCCAGCTTTGCGGTGGTACCGCAGTGGCGCTGGCAGCAGGAACAAGCGCTGCAGCAGGCCTCGCCGGCGCGCACCAGCATGAGCCGGCCGCAGGTGGAGCGCTTCGTGCAGTTTTATGAACGCATCAGCCGGCAGGCGCTGCGCACACTGCCGGACATCGCCGACCGCACCATCGCCCTGGATGCACAACGGCGGCCACTGGAAGAAACATGAAGCCGCTGCCATAGGAGCGGCTTGAGCCACGAGGCCAGCCACGCATCCGAAGCCCGGAACAATGCCGTCACACCGCAGGCTTGGGCCTGCGATACAACGCACTTGCCTGCGAAACACAGGATTGCTTCCGGCCTCAGGGCCGCGTCAACGTCGCGGCTTATGCCGTTCCTACAGCGCGGCGGTACCGGTTACTGCACCAGGAACGTTATCCGCAGGTTGACCCGCCACTCGACGATGTTGCCGTCGCCGTCGGTAACCGCCTTGGTTTCATTGACCCACGCGCCCTGGATGCCCTTGACGGTCTCGGCCACCTTTTTCAGCCCGGAACGCACCGCGTCTTCGATGCTGGTCTTGGACGACGCGCTGACTTCAATGATTTTCGCCACTGACATGTCCGACTCCTTGGTTGCACCACGAACCATTCGTGGAGCACCCGAGCTTGGCTGCTACCGTGTTAAGGCACTGACACGAGGTGCTAGCATCACCCAACGATGAATCCTGCCCCCAATCTCATCCTGGTAGGCCCCATGGGGGCCGGTAAAACCTGCATCGGCCGCCGCCTGGCCGAGCGCTTCGGGCTGGCGTTCGTCGATGCCGACCAGGCCATCGTCGATGACGTCGGTTCAAGCATTCCCACCATTTTCGAGAACGTCGGCGAACCCGGTTTCCGTGCCCATGAAAAACGGGTGCTGGCCGAACTGCTGGCGAAACGGGGCCAGTTGATCTCCACCGGGGGCGGCTCGGTGCTGGATGCCGACAACCGCCAGCGTCTGGGCGAACGGGGTTTCGTGGTCTATCTGCGGGTCAGCGTGCAGTCGCAGCTGCAGCGACTGCATCGCGACAAGACCCGTCCGCTGCTGCTGCGCGAAGACCGCGAGCAGGTACTGCACGCCATGGCCGAGCTACGCGACCCGCTGTACCGCGAAGTGGCCGACCTGACCATCGACACCGACCTTTACTCCCCCGCCGACGCCACCGCCCAGCTGGTGGTACGGCTTGCCGCCCAATGGCAGATTTCGGAATCCCCTCGCATGACCGCTTCCCCCCGCACCGTCGCCGTTGGTGGCGAACTCCCTTACCAGATTCATATCGGGCCGGGCCTGCTGGCCGAAGCCGACCTGCTGACCCGCGCCATCCGTGGCCGCCATGTATTGCTGGCCAGCGATGACACCGTCGCGCCGCTGTATCTGGCGCGCGTGCAGGAGGCGCTGCAGGCCGCGCGCCCGGAGCTGAAGATCGGCCAATACATCATCCCGGCCGGTGAAGCCTCCAAGACGCTGGACAACTTCGGCGGCGCGATCAACGCGCTCGCTGCACTGGGCGCCACCCGCGATGCCTGCGTGCTGGCGCTGGGCGGTGGCGTGGTCGGCGACCTGGCCGGCTTTGCCGCGGCCTGCTGGATGCGCGGCGTGGACTGCGTGCAGCTGCCCACCACGCTACTGGCGATGGTCGATTCCTCGGTCGGCGGCAAGACCGCGGTCGACATCGCGCAGGGCAAAAATCTGGTCGGTGCCTTCCACCCACCGCGTGCGGTGATCGCCGATACCAGCGCGCTGCGCACCTTGCCGGTGCGCGAACTGCGCGCCGGTCTGGCCGAGGTGATCAAGTACGGCGCCATCCGTGACCCGCTGTTCTTCCAGTGGCTGCAGGCCGAGCGCGCAGCATTGCTGGCCGGTGACGATGTCGCCCTGGCCCAGGCCATCGCGCGCAGCTGTGAGCACAAGGCCGAGATCGTCGAACGCGACCCGCTGGAAAAGGGCGAACGCGCCCTGCTCAACCTGGGCCATACCTTTGGCCACGCCATCGAAACCGCGCAGGGCTACGGCGCGCCCGGCAACGACAACCTCAACCATGGCGAAGCCGTGGCGGTGGGCATGGTGCTGGCCGCACGCTTGTCGGCGGCGCTTGGCATGGCGCCCGCGGCCGATACCGAGACCCTGCGCGACCTGCTGTTGGCCTACGGCCTGCCGGTGGCCATCCCGGCCGGACTGGCGCCCGAGGCCCTGCTCGCACACATGCGCCTGGACAAGAAGAACATCGCCGGGCGCCTGCGACTGGTCCTGTGGCGCGGCATCGGCAAGGCCGAGGTGGTGCCGGATGTGGACGAAGCCGCAGTGCTGGACGTGCTGCGTTTGGGGTGAAGCGTGTAGCTCCCCTCCCCCGGACCTGCGATGTAGGGGAGCGGGCCAGGTAGAAGCCAAGCGACCGCAGCTCCTCCCCCTTTCGTCGTCGCCACAGGGGAGGACCGGGGAGGGGAAGCGCTTGGTGCTTCTGCCAAAAGCGGCCCAAATTGCCCGCAACGGCTACAATCGCCACCATGCGCGTCCTACTGCAACAGCCGCCCAGCGGCAACGAAGCCCCCCGCTATGTACAGCTCACCCTGGTGCCGGATCTGCTCGGCGGCTGGGAGCTGCAGCGTGAGAGCGGGCAGATCGGCGGCCGTGTGCAACTGCGCCGGGAACTGTTCCTGCAGCAGCAGGAAGCCCAGCAGGCCTTCGAGAAAGGCCGTGACGCACAGATCAAGCGCGGCTTCCAGGTGATGTTCACCAGCGGCCTGCAACAACCCTGATCGGCTCCTCCCCTGGCCGCACGACGCGGCCGGCGCCGTTCCCTATCCAGGAGTTCTTCGTGACCAGCCCACTTCGCAACGACCGCTTCCTGCGCGCCCTGCGCCGCGAGCCCGTGGACTGCACCCCCGTCTGGCTGATGCGTCAGGCCGGCCGTTATCTGCCGGAGTACCGCGCCACCCGCGCCCGCGCCGGCAGCTTCCTGGGCATGGCCAAGAACCCGGAAGTCGCCTGTGAAGTGACCCTGCAGCCGCTGGAGCGCTTCGATCTGGATGCGGCGATCCTGTTCTCGGACATCCTCACCGTGCCGGACGCGATGGGCCTGGGCCTGTACTTCGTCGATGGCGAAGGCCCCAAGTTCAAGCACCCGATCCGTGACGTTGCCGCTGTCGACAAGCTGGCCGTGCCCGACATGGAATCCGAGCTGGGCTACGTGATGGACGCGGTACGCCTGATCCGCCGCGAGCTGGACGGCAAGGTGCCGCTGATCGGTTTTTCCGGCAGCCCGTGGACGCTGGCCTGTTACATGATCGAAGGCGGCGGCAGCAAGGATTTCGCGCGTATCAAGGCCATGGCGCTGAACGAGCCCCAGGCCCTGCACAAGCTGCTGAACGTGGTGACCGATGCGGTCATCGCCTATCTGTCGGCGCAGCGCGCGGCCGGCGCACAGGCGCTGCAGGTGTTCGATACCTGGGGCGGCGTGCTCGGCCCGGCGATGTACCGCGAATTCTCGCTGCGTTATCTCAACCGCATCGCCGCGGAGTTGAAGCGCGGCGAAGGCGCTGACCGTACCCCGCTTATCCTGTTCGGCAAGGGTACCGGCCAGTACGTGTCCGAGCTGGCCGCCAGTGGCGCTGAAGGCATTGGCGTGGACTGGACCATCAGCCTGGAAGACGCTGCCCGCGCTGCCGCAGGCAAGGCCGCGCTGCAGGGCAACCTGGACCCGACCACGCTGTACGGCTCGCCCGACGCGATCACCCGCGAAGTCGGCAAGGTGCTGGAAAGCTATGCCGCCGGCAACAACGGTTCGCTTGAAGGCCACGTGTTCAACCTGGGCCACGGCATGTCGCCGGACATGAACCCGGATCATGTCGCAGTGCTGGTGGATGCCGTGCATCGCCTCAGCCGACGCTGACCCCCCATCTGCCGGGAGAGGGTTTTGCCCTCGCCCGGCATTGGCGGTTCCAGGAAGGAAGGCCATGCCAACCATCACTACGTTGCTGCTGTCATCGCTGCTGGCATTGATCACCTGCACCGCGCAGGCGCATGCCGAAGGCGCCGCAGACAAGCCGTTGCCACTGCAGCGCAACGACTTCCCTACACTCGCGGCAAACGATCAGATCCAGCGTCTGGTGATCTTCGACCCCGATGTTGAGGATTTCCCCGTGCGCTGCGAGCAGTTGCGCATCGCCAGGCGGGCTGAGCTTTCGCCACGCTGGCAGCCGGTGATCGACCGGCTCACGCTGACGTCCTGCGAGGTCACCGCCTTCGACGACGGCGAAACCTACCTGACCTACGACGCCCACGCCACGTTCAAGCCCGCTGCGGCCACGCTGCAGGGCCTGCCCGTGATCGGCTATGAAGAAGCCATGGGTGCAATGCACATCCGCCAGAGCTACGACGTGGATGCGCCCATCGCACAACTGCTCAAGGCCATGCGGCCGCTGATCGAACACGATTGCCTACCGATGCTGCAGCTCAATCCGATGGCCGTGCCGACCTGCGCCATGAGCTACGACGGCGAAGCCTGGTCGGTGATCGTCGGCGAACTCAACCATACCGTCTGGTTGCGCGCGAACCCCGACAACCCCGCGCGCTCGTTGTACGAGGTCAGTGGCGGCGACTGATCTACGCAGCATCTGCACACCGCAGAGCGGACAATGGCGACCTGCAATTCTGTGAACCGTCCTGATGCCCGCTCCCGTTTCCAGCCCCTTGCCAGCCAGTAATACCCACAAGCCGCTGCTATGGCTGGTGTCGCTGGCCATCTTCATGCAGATGCTGGATTCGACCATCGTCAACACCGCCCTGCCGGCAATGGCGCGCAGCCTCGGCGAAAGCCCGCTGCAGATGCAGTCGGTAGTGTTCAGCTACGCATTGGCGGTGGCCAGCTTCATTCCGGCTTCGGGCTGGATCGCCGACCGTTTCGGCACGCGCCGCACCTTCTTCGCGGCCATCATTCTGTTCACCCTGGGGTCGCTGGCCTGCGCCCTGTCGCCAACGCTGCAATGGCTGGTGGCTTCGCGCGTGCTGCAAGGCATCGGCGGCGCGATGCTGCTGCCGGTCGGTCGCCTGGCGGTGATGCGCACGGTGCCGCGCGATCAGTTCCTGGCGGCGATGAGTTTCATCGCCATCCCGGCGTTGATCGGCCCCCTGCTGGGGCCAACGCTCGGCGGCTGGCTGGTGGAAGTGGCGTCATGGCACTGGATCTTCCTGATCAACCTGCCCATTGGCGTGATCGGCCTGATCGCAGCGGTGCGGATCATGCCCGACCACTACGCCCAACGGAAACACCGCTTCGACCTGGCCGGCTACCTGATGCTGGCCTTCGGCATGGTGGCGCTGTCACTGGCGTTGGATGGCGTGTCGGCGATCGGTTCGGCGCAGGCATTGGTGATCCTGCTCGCGGTCATCGGCATCGCCGCGCTGGTCGGCTATTGGCTGCATGCGGCCAACAGCCGCGAGCCGTTGTTCTCGCTGTCGCTGTTCCACATTGCCAGCTTCCGCATCGGCATCCTTGGCAATCTGTTCTCACGTATCGGCAGCGGCGCGATGCCGTTGTTGATTCCACTGTTGCTGCAGGTGGGCATGGGCATGAGCCCGATGACTGCCGGCATGATGATGATTCCCGTGGCGCTGGCCGGCATGGTGGCAAAACGTGCGGCGGTGTCGCTGGTGATGCGCTTTGGCTACCGCCGCATCCTGATGATCAACACGGTCTGCGTTGGCCTGGCGATGGCCAGTTTCGCGCTGATCAACGCGCATCAACCGTTGTGGTTGCAGCTGGTGCAGCTGGCCATCTTCGGCGCGGTGAACTCGATGCAGTTCACCGTGATGAATACCGTGACCCTGCGTGACCTGGACATGGAACAGGCCAGCAGCGGCAACAGCTTGCTGTCGATGGTGATGATGCTGGCCACCGGCTTTGGCGCGGCCACTGCGGGCAGCCTGCTGGCAACGTTCGGCACCCATATCGTGGGCCACGGCGCGACCGCGGCATTGCATGCCACCTTCGTGTGCGTGGGTGCGATCACCCTGAGCTCGACGCTGGTGTTCTGGCAGCTGCCGGAGAGCCGCCCGCATCCACGCGCGGTGGAAGAAGTGGCCGAGTAGGCAGCCTTTACAACGCGACAGCCCGGGAAAGCGCGGTGAATCCCGGGTGCATCAGCTGCGCGGCGGCAGACCTTGTTCGCGTCGGCGCTGCGCATCAAGCACGCCGGCGATGGCTTCCAGCAGCATCTGCGCGGTAACCGGCTTGCGCAGGAAATCGTCGAAGCCGGCCCTGCGTGCCTGCGGTTCGGCCTCGCTGTCCGAGCGCGCCGTCACCGCGATCAGCGGCATCTCGTAGCCCATCGTGCGCAGTTGCAGGGCCAGGCCGAAGCCATCGATGCCCGGCAGGTCCAGGTCCAGCAGTGCCACGTCGAAATGCGTGTTCGACACTTCGGCCAGTGCCGCCAGACCATGCGCGGCATGTATCACCGAGTGACCATGCACCTCGAGCAACCCACAGATCACCGCAGCGATGGTGGCATCGTCTTCCACCAGCAATACCTGCTGTGGTGGCAGCGCGCTCCATGCACTGGCGCCGCCGCCATGGATGCTGGCCTCCGATGCCAGTTCCCAGGTCAGCGGCAGCTTGACGTTGAAGCAGCTGCCTTTTCCCGGCGTGCTGTCCAGGTCGATGACACCGCCCATCGCCACCGCCAGTTCATGGCAGATGGCCAAGCCCAATCCGCTACCGCCGTAACGCGCGGCGGTACGTGCACCATCGGCCTGTTCAAACCGGCGGAACAGACGCTTGCGCTGCTCCAGGCTGATGCCCGGCCCTGTATCGCAGACATCGAAGCCGATCCGGCCGCCGTCTTCATCGGCAAACACACGCAGGCCCACCGCCCCTTCGCCGGTGAATTTGATGGCGTTGCCCACCAGATTGAGCAGGATCTGCCGCAGCCGCATCACGTCGCCGTTGACGCGCGTGCGCGGCGGCGCGGTGTTTTCCAGATTGAACTGCAGGCCGCGACGTTGCGCCAACGGCTCCATCAAGCCGCGCACATCGTCGAGCAGTTGCTGCAGGTCGAATGGCTGGACCTGCAGTTCCAGCCGGCCGGCCTCGATGCGCGCCAGGTCCAGCGCGTCGTTCACCAGCCGCAGCAGATGTTCACCCGCACGGCGGATTGCCTGCGTGTAACTGCGCTGACGCGCGTCCAGGTCCGATGCCAGCAGCAGTTCGCTCATGCCCAGCACGCCGGTCATCGGCGTACGCACTTCATGGCCCAGGGTGGCCAGGAAACGGGTCTTGGCCAGCGATGCCTGTTCGGCAAGCTCCTGCTTGTGCCGCGCCAACTGCCACTCATTGCGGCGACGCAGGCGGCGCCGGTACAGCCAGGCGCCCCACAGCAACAAGGCCACGCCCAACACGATGAACACCATCAGGCCACCGGCACTGCGCCACCACGGCGGCTGCACGCGGAAGCTCAGGATCCTGGCACGCGACCAGACGTTGTCCGATGTCGCCGCCTGGACTTCCAGCTGATACGTCCCCGGCGCCAGCCGCGAGAACACGCGCTCGCCGGCCGCCCCCACCTCCACCCAGTCGGAGTCATAGCCGGCCAACCGGAAGCGGTAGGTATTGGTCGCCGAGTCGGCAAAGGACAGCAGCCGCGCCACGATACGCAGGTCACGATCCCCTTCGTGGATCAGCAGCACCGGTTCATGCGTGAGGTCCTGCTCACCGTCGCCACGGCGCACGCTCACCCGCTCGATCACCAGCGGCGGCTGTCGCGTGGACGGCCTGACCAGGGCCGGGTCGAACAACACCACGCCATCGGGCGTGCCGCCGGCCAACTGGCCGCTACGCGCCTGCACCAGTGTGCGGCGCCGGAACTCCTGCCCGGGCAGACCGTCATGCACGCCGTACAGGCGTACCGAACGGCTGGCCGGATCGATGCGGATCAGGCCACGGGGACTGATCGCCCATGCCACCCCCTGTGCATCCACCACCAGGCCGCTGGGTGCCAGCATCGGGAAGCCACGGTTGGCACCCACGCTGTCCAGCAACGCCATGCGCTGCCCATCCCACAGATAGCTTTCCATCCGCCCCAGCGTGCCGATCCAGGCCACGCCACTGTCGGTGACATTGAAGGTGGACACGCGCCCCGTTGGTGCGCCCGGCACCTGCATGAAGCGCGCCTGCTGCGGCTGCCACGCCAACAGCCCGGAGCCGGTGGCCAGCCACAGGTTGTCGTGCGGGCCACACTGCATTTCCTCGACCGGCGCGGTCGGCAGGCCCGCCTGGCCCTGCAGCACATGCAGCAGCACCCGCCCTTCGGCATCACGCTGCTGCATGCCGCCATCTTCCGAGTACACCCAGATGCGACCACCGTCGCAACTGCGGATGATGTCGGCATCCCCCAGCATCGCCGCGTCGCGGGAGTCATCACGGCGCCAACGGCGCACGCTCCGGTCGCGAGGGTCGTAACGCACCAGCTCGTCCAGACTGCCGACCCACACCTGCCCCAGCGGATCTTCGGCCAACGATTGCGGCCAGTTGTTGCCGTTCACCCGCTCCAGGTGATGCCGTACTTCGCCGCTTGCCGGGTCAAACCAATCCAACGCACCGCGCGTACCCACCACCCAGATGCCGCCGGAGCTCGAAGCGGCCAGCGCCATGGGATAGGGATTACGCAACGAGGCAGGGTCGTCCTGATGTCGGGACAACACCGAGAACTGGCGCCAACTGGGCGACAGATGCCACAGTCCGGCATTGGTGCTGGCAAACCACAGCCCGCCTTCGCGATCTTCGTAGGCACTGGTCCAGTTCGGCTTGACCAGCCCACGTTCCTGCATGCTGTACAGCGGCACGTTGCGCACCGCACCGCTGCGGATGCGGCCCAACCCGTCCACCGTATCCAGCCAGTAACTGCCGTCGGCCGAGAATTCCAGCATGTTGAACACGTCCTGCGCACCGGCACCCAGCCAGGACGCTCGCTCGAAACGCCCATCGGGCTGGCGCACCACCAGCCCGGCGTTGGTGGCTACCCATAGCCGTCCCTGGCGATCCACCTTGAGCCCGTTGATGCGATCCGAAGGCAGCACGTCCGCACCGATACGCTCGAAGCCGGTGCCGGTCCAGCGCGCCAACCCACCCTTGGTGCCGACCCACAAGCTGCCATCGGCCATCGTCACCAGATAGGTCACGGCCGCCGCAGGCAGGCTGCCGGCGTCACCCTGCACCGGCATGAAGCGATCGATGACCCCATCCGCATCCAGCCGATACAGGCCGGCGGTAGAGGTGCCAAACCACACGCTGCCATCAGGCGTGGACGTGATCGCCCAGACCGTGTTGCTGTTGATCTGCGGGAAATGCTGCTTGTCGTAGAAGCGGAAACTGCGGCGGTCTGCGCTCAGCATCACCAACCCGGCACTCTGGGTACCGACCCACAGGCGGTTGGACGCATCCACATGCAGGCTCCAGACCTGGTTGTCACGCAGCCCGTCTTCGGCGCGCCAGATGCGGTAATTGCGGCCGTCGTAGCGGGCCAGTCCATCACGGCTGCCCAGCCACAGATAGCCGGTGTGGTCTTCGGCAAAGGCATTGATGTTGCTCGACGGCAGGCCGTCGGCCACGGTGAGCTGGCGCGGCTGTGGCGTCGCCGGCACTTCGGCCCTGGCACCCTGCGCGAGCAACAGCAGGCAGGCCAATGCGCTGCCAACGATCTCCTTGATCAAACCTCACTCCCTTGCACGCCGGCATCGGACGCAGCCGCCCGGGCCTGGGCATTGCGGCTGCGCGTCAGTATGTGGGCAATGGCGCTGATCAGCAGCTGCCCGGTCAGCGGCTTGCGCAGGAAGCCATCCATGCCCGCCTCCAGCGCCAGCCGCTCGGCTTCGGCATCCGAACGCGCCGTCACCGCAATCAGCGGAAACTCATGGCCCTGGCTGCGCAGCTGCCGGGCCAGGGCCAGACCATCGAGCGCGGGCAGGTCCAGATCGAGCAGACCGACATCGAATGCACGCACCGCCACTTCGGTCAGTGCCGCCAGCCCGTGCGGTGCATGCACCACATTGTGGCCACGCACGTTGAGCAGCCCGCTGATGACCTGCGCCACGGTGGCATCGTCCTCGACCAGCAATACGTTCAATGCATGGCCTATCGCCGGCTCGACACCTTCAACCGATGCGTCCTGCTCGGCAATCGTTTCCCAGGGCAACGGCAGCGCCACCAGAAACCGGGCACCGCTGCCCAGTCGGCTTTCCAGGGTGATGCCACCGCCCATCGCAATCGCCAGCTCCTGGCAGATCGCCAGGCCCAGACCGCTGCCGCCATAGCGCGATGCGGTACGCGGCCCTTCGGCCTGTTCAAAACGATGGAACAGGCGCGCCTGCTGCTCTTCGTTGATGCCCGGCCCGGTATCACTTACCACCAGCTCGATGCCGGCGTGGTCGGGACGCAATGTCACCGACAAACCCACCTTGCCCTGTTCGGTGAACTTGATGGCATTGCCCAGCAGGTTCATCAGGATCTGTCGCAACCGCATCGCGTCACCGCGTACGCGCACCGGCGTTGCGAACGGCTCGCCGCGCTCGAACACCAGGCCCCTGCGCTCGGCCATGGGCGCCATCAGCGAGATCACATCTTCCAGTACACGGCCCAGATCGAACGGCTGGTTCTCCAGCTCGAGCTTCCCCGATTCGATGCGCGCCAGGTCCAGCGCGTCGTTGACCAGCCGCAGCAGGTGCGTACCCGCCTGTTGAATGGCGCCGGCATAGCGCTGCTGGCGTGCGTCCAGTTCGGTATCCAGCAGCAGCTCGCTCATGCCCAGCACACCGGTCATCGGTGTGCGTACTTCATGCCCCAACGTGGCCAGGAAGCGGGTCTTGGCCAGCGATGCCTGTTCGGCAAGTTCGTGTTTATGGATGGCCAGCTGCCATTCACTGCGGCGCTGCACGCGGCGGCGATAGGCGAGCACGGCTGCGGTCGTCAGCAACAGCGCCAACAGCACATACGCGGCGATGGCCCAGGCGCTGCGCCACCAGGGTGGCGCCACGTCGATGGTCAACGTCTGTGACGGTGTCCAGGCGCCGTCGGCCACGGCGCCCTGTATTTCCAGAAGATGGCTGCCCGATGGCAGGCGCGAGAGGATGCGCTCGCCTTCGCTGCCCAGCTCAACCCAGTTCTGGTCGTAGCCGTCGATGCGGAAGCGGAAGCGGTGACGCTTGGGTTCGGCATAGGACAGCAGCCGCGCGGTGACGCGCAGGTCGCGATCATCCGGCCCCAGCTGGATCGCATCACCGACAAGACGCTGCTCCTGTGCGGCATCATTGCGGCGTACATGCACCGCATCGATCACCAGTTGCGACATCGCGCTGGCCGCCGCCACCGCATCCGGATTGAACTCCACCAAGCCGGTGGCCGACACGGCCAGGGCATCGCCACAACCGGCATGGGCCGGTGGACGGCTGGTGAACTCCACGTCCGGCAGTCCGTCGCCCTCGTCGAGTACCTGCAAGCGCTCACCCTGCGGCTGCCACCACACCAAGCCACGCGGGGTGGTCGCCCACAACTGGCCCGAGCAACCCAGCACCAGGCCGCCCATCGATACCGCCGGCACGCCCTCGGCCGCACCCAGACTGCGCTGCAGGACGAAGCCGCTGCCCTGTGGCCGATAGAACTCCAGCACCCCTTCGCGGCCCGCCCACAGGCTGCCGTCGGCGGCAAAGGCAACGTCATACACCATCCCCGCGGCGATCCCCGGCACCGGCACGAAACGACCGTTCTCGAACCGCAGCACGCCGCCACCACCCGCAACCCACACGCGGCCGGATGCATCCACGCGCAACTGCTCGACCAGCTTTTCCGGCAGGCCCGGGGCAACCCCAGCCGGGTAGTCAGCCAGCAGGCGGCCGTCCGCCGCACGGTGCTGCAGGCCGTGGTTGATGATCGACAGCCACACGCTGCCATCGGGCGCCAGCCGCATCAGGTCGGCCCGGCGTTGCGGGTCATCGCCTACGCCCAGGTCCACCCGCGTGAAGTGCCCGTCAGCCGGCCGGTACAGTGCGACACTGCCGGCACGCCCGGTCCAGACCCGGCCGTCCTGGCCACGCAATACCGACCAGTTGCTGCCTTTGCCCAGCTGCGCCTCGCCGGCCAGCAACGACAACCGGCCATCGTGGTCGAGCCGGTGCACGCCATGCGCCCCGGCAATCAGGAAGCCATCACCGTCAACGGCAGCGTTGAGCAGGTACAGGCTTTCCAGCGACTGCCCGTCGAGCTGGTAGTGGGTGGAGAAGCGCGTCCAGTCCGGCCGCAGGTAAGCCATCCCCTGGGTCAGCATCGCCATCCACACGCCGCCCTCGTGATCCTGCAGCAGGTCCAGCACGCCGCTGCGCGCGGTGAGGAAGCTGCTGCCCAGGTCACCGTCCAGCAACCGCAGCGTTTTGGCATCGCCGCGATACATGCCATTGGCGGTACCCATCCAGTAACCACCATCGCGGTCATGCAGCACCACTGCCGCGCGTGTCTGCGCGGCTTCCGGCCAGGGCGCAGGCAGCACCGAACCATCGTCCATTACCCGGTACAAACCCTCGTCCGTGCCCGCCCAGATGCCGCCATTGCGATCGCCACTGAGGCGAATGACGTCCTTGTCCTGCAGCAACGGCGAGACAATCCGGGTGAAACGGTCATCGGCCGCGTCCCAGCGCGCCAGCCCGGACGCCGTCCCCACCCACACCACCTTGCCGCCATTGCCGGCAAGCAGTGAGTAGATGGTGTCGTCCGGCAGGCTGCGCGGATCATCGGCCTGATGCTGGTAATGGCTGACGCGGCCATCGGCATGCAGGCGGCAGATGCCGGTGCCGCTGGTACCGACCAACAGATCCGCACCGCTGCTTGCCAACGCCCAGACCTGCTGCGGACAGGTTTCCTCCAGGAGGGGGAAACGTTGGAACTGCTGCCGGTCGGCATCCAGCATGGCCAGGCCAGCGCCATTGCCGCCTACCCAGATCCGATCCCGGGCATCAATGGCCATGACTTCCAGCGCATTGCCCGGCAGCGATCCCGGGCGCTGCGGATCGTGCCGCCATACCTGCAGCTCTTTGCCGTCATAGCGGGCCAGGCCATCGTCGGTGGCTGCCCAGACATAGCCCTGGCGATCCTGCGCCAGCGCCAGCACCATCCGCGACGGCAAGCCTTCGGCCACCCCCAGGCGACGCAACCGGGGCGTCTCGGCCAGGTCGGAGGCCATGCTCCAGCAGGGCCACAGGGCCAGCAGCAACACAACACCCAAACGGCTACAGTCCAGCATCCATTTCATCAGCGTCCGGCACTCCTTGCGCTGCCATCCTGGTCTCCAGGAGCCCTCACGGCAAACGCTACAACCCCCTCGCAAGGGGCCGACTTTAGCGTCCACAGCCAGGCGCGGCAAAGAAGTTCCCGACGATCGCAGGCGGCCCCGTAACAAACCGTTGCGCAATATGGCCACAAACCCATGGCTGCATCCGCCTAGAATCCCCTTCATTCCAACCCGGAGCCGGACCTTGCTGCGACTCCTCCTGCTGTTGACCTTGAGCCTGCTGCCCTTGGCGGCCGGTGCCGCGCCCGACCGTTACCGGTTGGACCCGGTGCATACGCGGGTGCTGTTCGCCATTGAACATGCCGGCTTCTCGCAGGCACTGGGCACGGTATCGGGTAGCGAAGGCGTGCTCCAGTTCGACCCGGACGATTGGACCAGCGCACAACTGGATGTGAGCGTTCCCATCCACCGGCTGGATCTGGGCGACGACAAATGGAACCAGGCCACGTTGGCGCGCAACCTGCTCGATGGCGAACGCTTTCCGCAGGCACGTTTCGTCTCCGACCGGGTCGAGCCCATCGATGCCCGACATGCCCGCGTCTTTGGTCAACTGAGCCTGCGCGGTGTGACCCGCGAGGTAGTACTGGACGTCACTCTCAACGCGCTCAAACGCCATCCGCTGCCGCCGTTCCGGCGAACCGCCGGATTTTCTGCCACCACCACCTTGAGCCGCGCCGAGTTCGGTATCGACGCGTGGAAATCGGTCATCGGTGACCGCGTCGAGCTGCGCATCGAGGTCGAAGCCGTCCGCGATGGCAATGCCGAAGCCCCGACCGCTCCTTCCGACATTCCTTCCACACCACCTGACGACACACTCCAGGATGCGGCCGACGCCGCCCTGAAACTTGAACAAGGAAACCACCCATGACCCTGAAGAACACCCACGATCGCTGGGGCAGCGTCAGCAAATCCCTGCATTGGCTGATCGCAGTGCTGATCCTGGCCCTGGGCATCGTCGGCTTGACCATGGGCGAATTCCCCAAGACACCCAAGTATTTCTGGATCTACACGATGCACAAATCCATCGGCATCACCGTGCTGGTGCTGGTAGTCACGCGCCTGCTATGGCGCGTATATGCCGGTGCACCGCAGGCCATACCGGGCACGCCCAGCTGGCAGCAGCGCATCGCCTCGGCCACGCATTGGCTGCTGTACGTGATGATGTTCGCCATCCCGCTGTCCGGCTGGCTGTACGACTCGGCCAGCGGCCTGCGCCCGTTCAAGCTGTTCGGCCTGTTCGACATGCCCAAGCTGGTCGCCCCGAGTGACCAGATCAGTCAGGTTTCCCACGCCATCCATGAGTGGGGTTTCTGGGCACTGATCCTGATGGTGCTGGCACATGCCGGCGCGGCGCTCTTCCACCACATTCAACAACGTGATGCCACTCTTGTCCGCATGCTGCCGCAAGGCTGGCTCAACATCCCCCAGAAGGAATCCGCATGAACATCAAGCTCACTTCCCCGGCCGCCGTGGCCGCCGCCCTCGCCGGCATGCTGGCCGCCGCGCCGGTGTTCGCCGCCGACTATGTGCAGGCGCCGGGCACCGGTTCGATTCTGGTGTTCGCCACCAAGTACGACGGTGAAGTGTTCACCGGCACCTTCCCGGGCTTCCAGACCCAGCTGAGCTTCGACCCCGCAGACCCCGCCACGGCCAAGCTCGACGTCACCATCCCGCTGGCCGGCGCCAAGAGCGGCAACAGCGACCGCGACTCCACCCTGCAGGGCCCGGACTTCTTCAACGTTGCCTCCTTCGCGCAGGCGCGCTACACCGCCAACGGCTTCCGTGCGCTGGGCAACAACCAGTTCGCTGCCGATGGCACGCTGGAACTGCATGGCGTCAGCAAGCCGGTCAGCTTCACCTTCACCTGGGCACCGGGGGCGCAACCGGTGCTGACCGGCAAGGCCACCGTGAAGCGCCTGGATTTCGGCGTGGGCGGCGGCGACTGGGCCGACACCAAGACCATCCCCAACGAAACGGCGATCAGCACCATCGTCAAGTTCAACGCCAAGTAAGAACATGCCCGGCCATCCCTTGATGCCCGGGCAATATCGACGGTAGTGCCGAGCCATGCTCGGCAATGCCCACCGGCACCCCCCCAGCGCAGCATCGCTGCGCTGTATTGTTCAGCGCCCGCGCAGCACCCGGTGCAGCAGCATGCCGCCGATCATCGCCGGTACGAACCACAGCGCTTCGGGTGACAACACGCCCAACCCGACCAACGCCGGGCCGGGGCAATACCCCGCCAGCCCCCAGCCAATTCCAAACAGTGCCGCGCCCAGCAGCAATGGCCGGTCGATGGCGCGCAGATCTGAAATCTGAAAGCGTGCTGCAAACACGGGCGTGGGCCGCCGCAGTACAAGGCGGAACAACACCATCGTGGTCAGCACCGCACCGCCCAGCACGAACAACAATGCCGGGTCGAAATCACCAGAAACATCGAGGAAACCGAGGATGCGCAGTGGATCGGTCATTCCCGACACCGCAAGGCCAAGCCCGAACAATGCGCCGGACAACAACGCGGCCAATGTGATGCGTGTGCCGCTCATGCCAGGTGCCTCACGACATAGGTCGTAGCGATCGCCGTCAACATGAAGGTCAACACCGCGATCAGGGAACGCGGCGACAACCGGCCCAGGCCGCAGACGCCATGACCACTGGTGCAGCCATTGCCCATGCGCGTGCCAAAACCGACCAACAGGCCTGCAATCACCAGCAGCACCGGTGGAAACCCCTGTCGCGGCGCATAGGCGCCCGGCACCCACCACAACCACGCTGCGCCAGCACCGACCAGGCCAAGCAGAAAAGCCACCCGCCATGCCACTTCACCACGGCGCGGCATCACCACACCGCCAAGAATGCCGCTGATGCCGGCGATGCGACCGGTCAGCCACAACAGCAGCGTCGCAGCCACACCGATCAACACGCCACCTGCCAGCGCGCTCATCCAGGCATTCACCGCCCCTGCCCCATCTGATCCAGCGGCAAACGGAAATAACGGACGCCATTGCCATCGGCTTCCGGCAGACGGCCACCGCGGATGTTGACCTGCAACGCAGGCAGGATCAGCCGCGGCACCGGCAACGTCGCATCACGCTGCAGACGCATCTGCACGAAGGCAGCCTCGTCGGTGCCGCCCTTCAGATGCACGTTGTCCAGCTTCTGCTCACCAATGCTGGTCTGCGGCTGCGCGTCACGTTTGCCGCCGGGATAGTCATGGCACAGGAAGATGCGCGTGGATTCCGGCAGCGCCAGAATCTTCTGGATCGACGCATACAGGCAATGCGCATCACCTCCAGGGAAGTCGGTACGCGCCGTGCCGGTATCGACGGCAAACATCGTGTCACCGATGAAAGCCGCATCGCCGATCACATAGGTCAGGCTGTCATCGGTGTGCCCCGGGGTGGCGAACACCCGCGCCTGCAATGGACCGATGCTGAAGCGGTCACCGTCAACGAACAGGCGATCGAACTGGCTACCGTCGGCGGTGAATTCATCGCCCAGACCAAACAGCGTCTTGAAACGCTGCTGCACCTGGATGATGCCGCGGCCGATGGCCACCGGCGCGTGCAAGGTGTCGGCCAGATAGCCGGCCGCACTGAGGTGGTCGGCATGCGCATGGGTTTCCAGTATCCACTCCACTTTCAGCCGCCGCTCGCGTACGAATGTCAGCACCGCATCGGCCGAGGTAGTGCTGATGCGTGCACCGGCCGCTTCGTAGTCCAGTACCGGGTCGATGATTGCCGCCGAGCCATCCACCTGGTCGTAAACCACGTAGGTGAAGGTGCCGGTGTCCTTGTCGAAGAACGCCTCAACCCGCGGTGCGGGGATCGAAGTCTGGCTCATGCAAACGCCCGTCTTTGTAATTTAGATTTTTCTAAATTATATTGGCCGCCAGCAAATCACAAGCCCTCGGCCAACGCCCGTACATGAATGCGACTGATCTCGATATTGCGCGGATGCAGGCCCATGCCGAACAGGCCGCGCAGCTGCTCAAATCCCTTGCCCACCCCGCACGTCTGCGCGTGTTGTGCCAGCTGGTGGAAGGCGAAGCTTCGGTAACTGAATTGCAGGCCCAGGCCGGATTGTCGATGTCGGCGCTGTCACAGCACCTTGCGCTGATGCGTGAGGCGGCCCTGGTCAGTACCCGCCGCGAGGGCCAGACCATTTTCTATGCACTGGCCGACAGCCCTGCACTGGGTGTGATGCAGGCGCTGCATGCGGCGTATTGCGGCAACAGGAAGCCCAAGCGCGGCAAAACCAAGCGATAGGCCCGGCCACACTCCCCACATCGCGACTTCGCGGACGCCGCTCCTGCAAACTCCACGCGCTTACGATTGCGTTTTCTGCGCCACCGTACGTGCCGCCAGCAAACGATCCAGGATGGATTTCAGGGCCAGTGGCCGCACCGGCTTCTGCAGCAGTGTCAAACCCTGCTCCAGCACTTCTCGGCGTGTGGCAAGACTGTCGTCAGCGCTCAGAATCAGGGTCGGTCGCGCACCGAAAACCTCGCCCAACCGCAGCTGCAACGCGGTACCGGTATCGCCGTCGTCAAGGTTGTAGTCGAACAACCACAACATCGCCGGTTGCCGCTCCATCGCCGCGAATGCTTCCGCGTCGCCCGATGCCTCGGCCACCGCATAACCCCAACCTCGCAGCAAGCCAGCCAATGCGGCCAACGCCGCCGGATCGTTGTCCACCACCAGCACCGGCACCGCATTGCCGGACGCGCCGACAGGGGTGTTGATCGCCGTGGTCGCCGGCGGCATCGACACCGCTGATGCCACTGTCACCGAAAACACCGTACCCCTGCCCTTGTCGCTGCGCAGCCCCAGGGGCGCGTGCAGCAAACCGGCGATGCGGTCGGCAATGGCCAGCCCCAGACCCAACCCCTGCCCGCTGGTGTCCTCGCCGCGCCGGAACTCCTCGAAGATCCTGCGCTGCTCGCTCTTGGCGATACCGGGGCCGGTGTCATGCACCTCGATGCGCACCCCACTGCCCGCACGCCGGACACCGAACAACACACCACCACGCGTTGTGTAGCGCACCGCGTTGGCAAGGAAATTCTGCAGCACGCGCCGCAACAACTGTGGATCGCTGTTCACCCAGATGCGCGTGGGCACATAGTGAAAGTCCAGCCCACGCGCCGTTGCCAATGCACGGAATTCCGACGCCAGCGGATCCAGCACTTCCGCCAAGGGCAGATCGCGCGGTTGCGGCACCAGACCGCCCGCTTCCAGCCGTGACATGTCGAACAAGCCGGTCAGCAGGTCGGTCGTCGAATCCAGCGCACCGCGTATCTGCACGATGGCCTGTTGCTGCTGGCTGGATTCCACCTGTTGGGCCAGCGTGTCGGTGAACAGGTGCGCGGCGTGCAGGGGTTGCAGCAGGTCGTGACCCACCGCGGCCAGGAACCGGCTTTTGGCGTCGTTGGCACGCTCGGCCTCACGCTTGGCCGACTCCAGCAGCGCGGTACGTTCACCCACACGCTGCTCCAGCGTCTCATTGCTGCGCTTGAGCTCGCGCTCGCTGCGACGGAACGCGGTGACATCGGTGAAGGTCGCCACGAAGCCGCCCCCCGGCATCGGGTTGCCGCGGATCTCGACGATGCTGCCGTTCGGGAACACACGCTCGGTGAGATGTGGCGTACCCGCGCGCATGAACGCCAGACGCCGATCCACCGCGCGCTCACCACCGCCGCGCTGCGGCATCGCCTGCAACGCCCAGCGGGTCAGGTCCATGATCGGCCGGCCGACCTGCAGCAGTTCATCCGGGAAACCGAACATGCGTGCATACGGACGATTCCATGCCACCAGACGCTGATCGCGGTCGATCACGCTGATGCCCTGGCTCATGTTCTGCAACGCGGCCTGCAGGACCTGCTGACTGAAGCGCAGGTCCTGCGATGCTTCGCTGACGATGGCTGCCACGGTCGCCAGTTCACTGCCCTCGCGCCGCGCCGCATCCAACAGCAATCGCGCCGATGCTGCACCAAGCACGGCGGAAAGCTCACGCTCCAACTGTGCCTCGATCACCGCGGGCACCGGGCCATGGCGCGGCGCATCGGCCAGCAGCCGTTGCACTTTCTCGGACGGCAGAAAACGACGCCCGGCATCGCGCAGCGTATCCGCGTCCAGATTGCGGCTGGTGCGGTCCGGCGTGTCGCGACGCCACGCCATCGCCAGCAGCGTCACTGCCGTGCCCACGAACAGACTGGCGCCCACCGCACGCCCCAAGGGCGTCCATCCGGTCAATCCGAACAGCCCCTGCGGCGCAAGCCACTGCCAACCGAACGGCCCTTCCACCAACCATGTGGCGCTGCTGCCGTCGCCCTCAAGCAGTGATGGCAACAACAGCACCCACGCCCAGGTGAGGAAGCCGGCCAACACGCCGGCAATGGCCGCACGTGGCGGTGTCTGCGGCCGCCATATCGCGAACGCCAGCACCGGCACCAATGTCGCCAGCGCCGAGAATGAAACGCCACCGATATCAGCCAACACGTTGCCACCGCCGATCAACCGGCTGTAGCCCCACGCCAACAGCATGATCACGCAGATACCGCCGCGACGCAGCCAGACCAACTCGCGCCGATGGTCACCACCTCCCGCGCGCGCCCAAGCGCCACGCAGCAGGCCCGGTGCGAACCAATGGTTGCCGATCATCAGACTCAAGGTCAGCGTGCTGACCACCACCATGCCGGTGGCGGCGCTGAGCCCACCGAGAAACGCGAACAGCGCGATGCCCTCATGGCCCGCGGAGAACGGCAACGCCAGCGTGTACATGTCCGAGGGAACGGTGTTGCCGAGCAACGCCGTTCCCGCCCGGGCCAGCGGCAGGATCGGCAGCGCGATCAACACCAGGTACAGCGGGAACAACCAGCGCGCGGTACGCACGTCGGCCGGATCACGACACTCGACCACGCCGACGTGAAACTGATGCGGCAGCAGGAACATCGCCAGCCCGCCCAGCAGCACCAGCGGCACGAAGCCCCCGGCCGGCGCGTCGGTCAGCGGTGCGGGAGGTACTGCAGGCAGTCCATCCAGTCCAAACCAGACGAACAGGCCCAGCACCAGCATCGCGCACAGCTTGAACACCGACTCCACCGCCATCGCCAGCACCAGCCCACGGTTGTGTTCGGACACATCCGCGCGACGCGCACCAAACAGCATTGCAAACAATGCCATCGCCAGCGCCACATACAACGCGCTGTCATGCCACAGCGATCCCCCCTGGCCGGCATCCACGGCGCGTGAGGTGATCATGCTGAAACTCATCGCCACCGCCTTGAGCTGCAGCGCGATGTATGGAATCAAGCCCAACGCCGCAACCAGCGTGACCGTCGCCGCCAGCCACGCATCGCGCCCCAGGCGAGCTGCGATCAGATCGGCCAGCGATGTCGCGTTTGTTTCACGCGCCAGACGCACCAGCCGCACCATCATTCCCATGGCCAGCGCGTAGAACAGGATCGCACCGACAAAGGTCGGTGGCAGCGGCCAACCGTAGCGCGCCGCCTGGGTGACCGTTCCGTAGAACGTCCAGGACGTGCAATGCACCGCCAATGACAGCGCATACACATGTCGCCAATGCCGCGCGAACGCCGCTGGCCGACGCTCACCGTACAACGCCGCGCCGAACATCAGGGCAAGCCAGGCCAGGCCGGCCAGCGCCACGGTCACCAGACTCAACATGCAGTTACGTTCCCCAGAGACTGTCCCGCAGGATACGGAGTAAGTGCAGCGTGATGAAGGGCTGTTTCTTTACGCAAAGGGCTCGGATGAGGGCAACTCGAAAACATACAAAGCCCTCCCCGCATCAAGCGGGAAGGGCTTTCATCAACTTCCCAGGATCAGGCGCCGTTGCCAGCGCCCAATCCACACATCAGAAGTTGTAACGCAGCGACACGTACCAGTTGCGCGGCAGGCCGTAGTAGGCGGTCTGGATGTTGCCCACGCTGGCGAACTCCTGGCCTTCGGTCTTGTACTGCTTGTCGGTCAGGTTGCGCACACCCGCGCGTGCCTGCCAGACCATCTGCGGCGAATCCCACACGCCATAGGCACCCAGCAGCGTGTAAGCGTCCTGGCTCAGCACGTCACGGTTGTCGACCGACAACCAAGTATCACCGCGATAGGACACATCACCGCCCAGGGTCAGGCTGCCGTTGTCGCCCAGCGAGAACACATGCTGCAGGGCGACGCGTGCGGTCCAATCCGGCGAGAACGGCACGTGATTGTGATTCACGTTGGGATCGAAACCCGGGTAGGACGGATCGAGACGGAAGTCCTCGAACTTGTCGTACTTGGCGTCCATCCAGCCCAGCTGAGCGCTCAGCGTGGTGGCCTCGCCCAGCATCGCACTGCCTTCCAGTTCAATGCCCTTGATATTGAGCTTGGCTGCGTTCAACACCGGGAAGGTGCCCACGTCCTGCGACACTCGGGCCTGGAAATCGCTGTAGTTGCTGTAGAACGCCGCCGCGCTGCCGCGGAAGCGGTGATCGGACGAACTGCCCTTCAGGCCCAGCTCGTAGGTCCACACGTATTCCGGATCGAACTTGGCGTGCTGGGTGTCGTACTTGGTATTGGCACGGCCATTGAAACCACCCGACTTGAAACCACGGTTGGCCGACACGTACGCCATCAGGTTGTCGCTGAAAGTCTTCTGCAGGCTGATCGACGGTGTCACCGCAGTCCACGAGGCCTTGGCGTCAAACGCCACCGTCTCGTTCAAACCGGTGAACGGCGCCCCCCAGAACGTACTGGTGGACCGGTCGTAATCCTTCTTGTCCTTGGTCCAGCGCACACCGGCGGCCACGGTCCAGGTCGGCACGAACTCCCAGTTGACGTGGGCGAACGCGGCGGTGCTGGTGGTGGTCAGGTCATCTTCGATGGTGCGCAGGAACGGAATGCCGTTGCCCAGCATCGAGAACAGGTCATCGGCATAGGCCTCCTGGTACGACGGCACGTTCTCCTTCATGTAGTACGCACCGAAGGTGGCATGCACATTGGAGCCATTGTCGTAATGCAGCTGGAATTCCTGGCTCCTCTGATCCTGGTTCAGCGCGACCAGCACGTCACCCAGTTCATACTCGGACGCATCAATGTCGATGTACGACTTGGTCTTGAGCTTGCGGTAGGAGCTGATGCTCTTCAGCGTGAACTGCTCGTTGATCTCCCAGTCCATCGCCAGCGACGCACCGGAGTGCTTGAGGTACTGCCCCTGGCCATCATCGAACGAAGTGCGTGCACGACGGTTCCACTCACCGGTTTCACCCGGCTGCAGCACGACGACGCCTGCCGGCGCCAGGCTGGTCTGGCGCAGATCCGCCATCGGCCGACCCAGCGTCAGCGCAGCATCCTGCTTGGTCGTATCCAGCGACAGCACCGCGCTGAAATTGTCGGTCGGCTTGAACGCCAGCTTCAGACGCAGCGCTTCGGTGTCGTCGTCGTTGTAGCGCTTGCCGGTGGCGGCATCCTTCACGTAGCCGTCGTTGGTGATCTTGGCGCCGGCGATGCTCGCCGCCACGGTGTCACTCAACTGGCCCGACACGTAGAAGCGGCCTTCCAGACGGCCGTAATCGCCCGCCGTGACTTCCACCGCGCCGCCGTCGTTGTCGAACGGATTCTTGGTGGTCAACTTGATCGCACCGCCGGTGGAGTTCTTGCCATACAGCGTACCCTGCGGGCCACGCAGCACTTCCAGCTGCTGGATGTCGAACAGCGAGAACAGCGCGCCATTGATGCGCGAGTAATACACGTCGTCGACGTACATGCCCACGCCCGGGTCGAAGGTCTGCAGTGCGTCTGGCTGGCCGATGCCACGGATGAACACGTTGACGCTGTTGGCCGAGCCACGGCCCTGCGCGATGTTCATGTTCGGCACCGCGCCCTGCAGGCCTTCCACGGTAGAGGCCTGCAGATCCTTGATCTGCTCCTCGCCGAAGGCACTCACCGCCACCGGCACATCCATGATGGATTCCGTACGGCGGCGGGCGGTCACGGTTACTTCGTCCAGCTGCGTGGCCTGGGTGCCAGCCGGCACCGTCTGCTGCTCCTGTGCCTGCACGAATGCAGCCGGTGCCAGCAGAATGCCACCGATGGCCATGCTCAGATACTTGCGCTTCATTGGTCTCCCTCCTCCCGGGTATGACGCGACGGCAAAAGGATGCCGCCCATGCTGCGCAAGTTAACGAGGCGTTAGTCGGCTGCGTATCGTCCCTTCGTACAGTGGGCCACCCGCACCGACATCCCGATACTCGCCGCATCGTATTGGCCGGGAGTCGTGGATGTCGTTTCTGATCGTACTGGCGGCCCTGTGCTTCCTGATGTTCGTCGCCTATCGCGGCTACAGCGTGATCCTGTTCGCGCCAGTGGCGGCGCTGGGCGCGGTGCTGCTGACCGACCCGACCCTGGTGCAGCCGATGTTCACCGGCTTGTTCATGGACAAGATGGTCGGTTTCCTGAAGCTGTATTTCCCGGTATTCGTGCTCGGCGCGGTGTTCGGGAAGCTGATCGAGATCTCGGGCTTTTCCAAATCCATCGTCAGCGCCACCATCAAACTGGTTGGCGCCAAGCGCGCGATGCTGTCGATCGTGCTGGTCTGCGCGCTGCTCACCTACGGCGGCGTATCCCTGTTCGTGGTGGTGTTTGCCGTCTACCCCTTCGCCGCCGAACTGTTCCGCCAGAGCAACATTCCCAAGCGACTGATTCCCGGCACCATCGCGCTGGGCGCCTTCACCTTCACCATGGACGCGCTGCCCGGCACGCCGCAGATCCAGAACATCATCCCGTCCTCGTTCTTCGGCACCACCGGCTGGGCCGCCCCGTGGCTGGGCGTGATCGGCACGGTGGTGATCCTGGTACTGGGCATGAGCTACCTGGAATGGCGCCGTCGCGCGGCCGCCGCCAACGGGGAGGGCTACGCCGGAACCGGCGAGGAGCTGCGCAACGAACCGGAAGTTTTCCACGGCGACACATTGGCGCATCCGCTGGTGGCGATCCTGCCTCTGCTGCTGGTGGGGGTCGCCAACTTCCTGCTGACCCGCTGGATTCCCGGTTTCTACGGCGAGACCCAGTCCTTCGTGCCGGCAGTCATCGGCAACCCCGCGCCGGTGGTGCAGGAGGTATCCAAGATGGCCGCGATCTGGGCCGTGCAGGGCGCACTGCTGCTGGGCATCCTCAGCGTCATCGCGTTCGCCTGGAAGCCGGTGGTCAGCGCCTTCGCTGAAGGCACCAAGTCCGCCATCGGCGGCGCGATGCTGGCCTCGATGAACACCGCTTCGGAGTACGGCTTCGGCGCGGTCATCGCTGCCCTGCCTGGCTTCCTGGTGGTGGCCAATGCACTGGGCTCGATCCCCAATCCGCTGGTCAACGAAGCGGTGTCGGTCACCGCGATGGCGGGCATCACCGGCTCCGCTTCCGGCGGCATGAGCATCGCACTGGCGGCGATGGCCGACAGTTTCATCGCCAACGCACAGGCGGCCGGCATTCCGATGGAAGTGCTGCACCGTGTAGCGGCGATGGCTTCCGGCGGCATGGACACGCTGCCGCACAACGGCGCAGTGATCACCGTGCTGGCCGTCACCGGCCTGACCCATCGCCAGTCCTACAAGGACATCTTCGCCATCACCCTCATCAAGACCCTGGCGGTGTTCGCGATCATCGGCGTGTACTACGCGACTGGCCTGGTCTGATCCGGGCTGCTTTGTACTGATCCAGGCAGGAGCGGGATGCCGCGGCACCTGCATTGCCCCTGGCCTGCCTTGATCCGATCCACCCTGAGCTGGGCGGTTCTGGTCTTGCATGGGACCACCCACGAAGGGTTCATCCCACCGCCGTGACGACTCCAGGCACGCAAAGGCCCGGGTTTCCCCGGGCCTTTTTTGTCCCCTCAAGCGGGAAACAAAAAATCACCCGCCAGCACATCAATGTGCGAGCGGGTGACCGTACCTCCTTGTTGGCATCCTGCCTGTCCCCAGCATCCTGCTCTATTTGGGTTCCTTGTGTGCTTCACCATCCTGGCGCTGCACAAATCTCGATTCCTTCCGCTTAACGCCTTTCGATCGGCTTGGGCGCCACCGTCCCGGTGGTGCTCTTGGCGGGGGCTGATCCTGCCCTCACTTCGATCTGGTCACGATTCCGTTCGACCGTACTCAATCCGATTCCTTTCACCAGTGCCAGTTCCTCGACACTCTTGAATGGCCCGTTTGCCTGTCGGTGAGCGATGATTGCCTCCGCCTTCGATGGCCCGACATTCACCATCACCCGATCCAGATCCGCCGCAGAGGCGGTGTTGATATCGACCTTGTCCGTGGCATACGCCGAAACGGTCAACACCAACCCCAGAACCAATGACTTCAGCGTCACGGTGAAAAATTTCATCTGCGCTCCTTGTGACTTGGACTGTGGTTAGCCAGCTTCCTCGCCGGTCAAACCAGTGTTCCGCGCCACATGCAGCCAGACTATCCGTCACACATCGCTCACACAGCCAGCAAACACCCCTACCCTTTGTAGGGAAATTCCTACAAGGATCGTTTCCGGGGGGAGCGGCGTAGAATGGTTGCACCTGACATTGCTACCGGAGATCCAGATGGACAGCGCCAAGATCGGCCAATTTCTCAGCGACAAGTGGGACAAGGACATCGTCCCGCAACTGGTCGATTACATCCGTATCCCCAACAAATCGCCGATGTTCGACGCCAACTGGGTCGCAAACGGCTATATGGATCAGGCCGTCAGCCTGATGGAAAACTGGGCCAAGGCGCAGAAGATTCCTGGTCTGCTGGTGGACGTGGTGCGCTTGGAAGGCCGCACGCCGCTGATTTTCCTGGAAATCCCGGCCACCGGCCCGGAAACCGGCACCGACACCGTGTTGCTCTACGGCCACCTGGACAAGCAGCCGGAAATGACCGGCTGGGACGACGACCTCGGCCCGTGGAAGCCGGTGCTTCGCGGCGAGAAGCTGTATGGCCGCGGTGGCGCCGATGACGGCTACGCGATCTTCGGCTCGCTGGCCGCGGTGCTGGCGCTGCAGGAACAAGGTCTGCCGCACGCCCGTTGCGTGATCCTGATCGAAGCCTGCGAAGAATCCGGCTCCTACGACCTGCCTGCCTACGTTGACCACCTGGCAGACCGCATCGGCAAGCCGTCGTTGGTGGTGTGCCTGGATTCGGGCTGCGCCAACTATGACCAGCTGTGGTGCACCACCTCGCTGCGCGGCCTGACCGGCGGCAACTTCACCGTCAAGGTGCTCAACGAAGGCGTGCACTCCGGCGATGCCTCCGGCGTGGTGCCGTCCAGCTTCCGCCTGCTGCGCCAGCTGCTCTCGCGCATCGAGGACCAGGACACCGGCCGCATCCTGATCGATGGCATGAACGTGGAGATCCCGGCCGAGCGCCTGGACCAGGCCAAGCGTGCCGCCGACGTGGTCGATACCGCCATCTTCGACAAGTTCCCGCTGGTCGATGGCCTCAAGCCGATGAACGAGGACCTGACCGAGCTGGTGCTCAACCGCACCTGGCGCCCTGCGCTGTCGGTGACCGGCATCGGCGGCATGCCGGCGCTGGAATCGGCCGGCAACGTGCTGCGCCCGGAAACCTCGGTGAAGCTGTCGCTGCGCCTGCCGCCGACCGCCAATGGCAAGGCCTGCGGTGAACTGCTGAAGGAAGCCCTGCTGCGTGATCCGCCGAACGGCGCCCACGTCAGCCTGGATCTGGAAAAGGCCTCCACCGGCTGGAATGCACCGGCCATGGCACCGTGGCTGGAGAAGTCCATCGACGACGCCAGCCAGGCCTTCTTCGGCAAGCCGGCCATGTACATGGGCGAAGGCGGCTCGATCCCGTTCATGGGCATGCTGGGCGAGAAGTTCCCGGGCGCGCAGTTCATGATCACCGGCGTGCTGGGCCCGCACTCCAACGCCCACGGCCCGAACGAGTTCCTGCACATCCCGATGGGCAAGCGCGTCACCTCCTGCGTGTCCAAGGTGCTGTTCGACCACCACGCTGCCAGCCTGCGCGGCGAGACCAGCGGTTCGCCGGTGGCTGCCGACAGCGGCACCCGCCACGGCGGCCACGGCTGCTGCTGATCCGGGGCCGGCCCGCGATCGTGCTGCCTGCGCAGCCGGTCGCGGCGAGCGGATGAGGGTTTGATGACGGACGCAGCCTGGCCTTGCTAGGCTGCGTCTTTCCATTTGGCGGACAGACACATGAGCGGACTGTTTGGCAGCGACAGCTGGCTGTACATCATCCTGATCGGTTTCTTCGTCGGCCTGCTGGGCCGGTTTTTCATGCCTGGCAACAACCGCATGGGCTGCCTGTTGACCATCGTACTGGGTGTTGCCGGTGCCGTGTTCGCGGGTTGGTTCGGGCGCGAAATGGGCTGGTATTCGGCAGGCGAACCGGCCGGTTTCATCGGTTCCATCATCGGCGCGATCGTCATCCTCGGCCTGCTGCGACTGGTCAGCGGCGGCAAGCGCTGAAGCTTTCTTTCTTCTTTCCTGTGCGCCCTGCGGCGCGGTGTTGATGTGCCCGTCCATGAATGATCCCGCTTCCGATCCGCTGCGCGCCGAACAGCGTCGCCAATGGGCCTGCAACGCGCTCGGCGATACCGCCGCCCAACTGGACCGTGCATCCGTCGATGCCGGCTTCCGCAGCTACTGGCGTACCACCAGCACGCGCGGAAGCCACATCGTGATGGATTCCCCGCCCGGGCTTGAGGATGTCAGGCCATGGCTGCGCATGCACGACCTGCTCGAACCCAATGGCGTGCGTGTGCCGCAGGTACTGGCGCGTGATCTCGACAATGGCTTCCTGCTGCTGGAAGACCTGGGCGGCCCGACCCTGGCCCGCCACATCAACGACGACAATGCCGACATCTGGTTCGATGCGGCGTTCGCGCAACTGATCCAGCTGCAGTCGATTCCGGTGCCCGAGGGGATGGGAGCGTTTGGCGAAGCGCTGCTGCAACGTGATGCCGGCTTGTTCGATGAATGGTTCCTGCAACGCCACCTGGGCCTGTCGCTGGACTGCGGTGAAGTCGAAGGCCTGCAACTGGTGCATCGACGCCTGATGGACAACGCACTGAACCAGCCGCAGGTGCTGACCCACCGCGACTTCATGCCGCGCAACCTGATGCCGATCGAACACGGTGGCCCGGCGGTACTGGATTTCCAGGACCTGGTGCGTGGCCCGATTGCTTACGACCCGGTCAGCCTGTTCAAGGATGCGTTCCTGAGCTGGCCGTTGCAGCGTGTCGATGGCTGGCTGGCGCGTTACCACGCGCGTGCGCTGGAAGCCGGGCTGCCGGTGCGACCGTGGCCGCAGTTCCTGCGCGATGCCGACTGGATGGGCGTGCAGCGTCATCTCAAGATCCTCGGCCTGTTCGTGCGCCTGCGTGATCGCGACGGCAAGGGCCATTACTTCGAGGATGCGCCGCGCTTCATCCGCTATCTGGACGAAGTGTTGCCGCGTTATCCGGAACTGGCGCCGTTGCTTGATCTGCTTGAGCAGCGCATCAAGCCGGCGATGGCGGCAAAGGCCGCGGCATGAAGGCGCTGATCTTCGCCGCAGGACTGGGCGAGCGCATGCGACCGCTCACCGACCACACGCCAAAGCCGCTGCTGCAGGTGGCGGGCAAGCCGTTGATCGAATGGCACCTGCAGCGCCTGGCGGCGCTTGGTGTCCGCGATGTGGTGATCAACACCAGCTGGCTGGCGGAGCAGTTTCCGCAGCAGCTGGGTGATGGCAGCCGTTGGGGCGTGCGCCTGCATTTCATCCACGAAGGCGCGGTGCCGCTGGAGACCGGTGGCGGCATGTTCAATGCGCTGTCGCTGCTGGGCGATGCCCCGTTCATCGCGGTCAACGGCGACATCTGGAGCGATTTCGATTTCGCCCGCCTCCCCATCCTGACCGATGGCCAGGCGCACCTGGTGATGGTGAACAACCCCGAACATCACCCACGCGGCGACTTCACCCTTGGCCGTGATGGCCAGCTGCACGACGACGGCGATGCACCACGCCTCACGTTCTCCGGCATCGGCGTCTATCACCCTGCCTTGCTGCAGGGTTGGCAAGCAGTAATTGGCGAGGCCGACGGCAGCGCGCGGACGCCACCGCGTTTCAAACTGGCACCGCTGCTGCGTGCAGCGATGACGCGTAATGCGGTCAGCGGTCAGCACCACGCCGGATGCTGGACCGATGTAGGCACGCCACTACGGTTGCAGCAGCTGGATGCACAGTTGCGTGAAGCTGGCGGCTGATTGAATCCGTAGCCGAGGTTCCAAGCCCACTGGCGAACTCAGTTGCCGAGCTCGCCGCTTTCCAGCACGCGCTTGAGGAACGGCACGGTGATGCGGCGCTTGGCCGCCAGCGATTCGCGGTCCAGCCGCTCCAGCAAGGCCACCAATCCACTCAGGTCGCGCCCGGTACGGGTCAACAGCCAGTCCAGCGTCACCTCGTCCATCACCAGCCCACGGCGCACCGCGCGTTCGCGCAATACCGCGCCGCGGCCTTCGTCGTCGAGCGGATCCAGCATGATCCGGCCACATTGCGACAGCCGCGAGCGCAGGTCCGGCAGCACCAGGCCGAGCGCGTCAGGCGTGCACCGCGCGGTATAGAGCAAGGTCACGTCGGCCGCGCGTGCGCGGTTGTGGAATTCAAACAGGGTGACTTCCTGCTCGCGGCGTCCGGCAACGTATTCCAGCCCGTCCAGCGCGACCATGTCATGGCCTTCCAGCGCTTCGAGCGCTTCGCTCAGCCTCGCACCGGCCGCCTGCAGCGGCAGATACGCCGGCCTGCGACCAGCCTGCAATGCCGCCGCGCAGGTCGCCAGCGACAAATGCGTCTTGCCGGTGCCACCAGCGCCAGCAAGGAAGATCCAATCATGACTACTGCCGACTGCGAGCGCGCGCAACTGGGCCAGCGCGCCGTCCGGCGCACCGATAAAGGTTTCAAATCGTTGGTCTGGCGGATAACGCAAGGCCAAGGGCAACTGCGGCACACTCACTTCGGTTCAACGTCCTTCAATACAATCGCCATGTCTGCGGGGGGCTCGCTTCGCGCATCCAGCACGATCGTCGGCCCATGGCCCGCATACAACTCACTCTGGCGGTAACGCTCGTGCGCATAACGCAGCAGCACGTTGATCACCGCTGCCGCCGGCAAGGCCAGCAGCATCCCCAGAAAACCAAACAACTGGCCGCCTGCCATCACCGCAAAGATCACCGCCACCGGATGCAGGCCAATCTTGTCACCGACGATGCGCGGGGTAAGCACGTAGCTCTCCAGCAACTGTCCCACGGTGAACACCACGCCGACCAGCACCAGCAACTTCAAATCGAAACCCTGTGACTGCACCAGCGCCGCCAACACCGCCAGCACCACGCCGGTCGTCGCCCCCAGGTACGGGATGAAGCTGATCAGGCCGGCAACCAGGCCGATCAACAAGCCCAGGTTGAGGCCCACCATCGTCAGGCCTGCCGCGTAGACCACGCCCAGCGCGATCATCACCACGATCTGGCCGCGGATGAAGGCACCGAGTACATCGTTGGATTCACGTGCCAGCCGCGTCACGGTACCGATGTGGTTGCGCGGGATCATCGCCGCCACACGTTCGACCAGCTTGTCCCAATCACGCAGGAAGTAGTAAGCAAGGATCGGCAGCAACGCCAGGTTGACCACCCAGCCCACCATCGCAAAGCCCGAGCGCGACACGTAACCGAAGAACGTGGTGGCCACGCCGCCAGCCTGCTGCCAATGGCTGCGGACCCACTCGATCAAGCGCTCCGGCTCCAGCCAGCTCATCAGTTCAAAACCACTTTTCTGCTCGATCCACGGAATCGCCGTGCCCAGCAACCACTGCTGCGCCTGCGGCAGTGCGGCCACCAGCGTGGTGATCTGGCGCTCGATCATCGGCACCAGGATCAACAATGCCAGCGTCAGCAGCAGCGACATCAGCACGAACACCAGCACCACGGCGGTATTGCGCGAACGGCCGCGTGCTTCCAGCCAGTCCACCACCGGGTCGCCCAGCCACGCCAGCATCAGCGCGACCACAAACGGCGTCAGGATCGGCGCCAGCAGCCATGTCACCCACATGCCGAATGCCGCCAGCACCACCCATTTCAGGCGACGCAGGAACAGGGCGATTTCCGTCTCCGCTGCCACGCCACTCATCGGATACGGTACTCGGCGCGCTTGCTTTCCACGACTTCGGTGGTGGCGTCATCCTCGACCGCCCCGACCGGCTGCAGCGCACTGTTCTGGCCGAGCATGCGGTTCAGGCCCGGCAGGCCGCTCATCAGTTCCACATCCAGCTCCAGACGATCCGCCGTGGCCTGTACCGGCACCATCGACTTCACCACCGGGTTGTTCTGCAGGGTCGAAGCCAGGCGCAGGTAATCGTCGGCACTGTTGATGCCGCTCACCACGATGCGGTACGTACCCGCGGCGCCGCTGACCGGGACTTTGGCGTAGCGACGCACCAGCGCATCGGCGGCACCATCGGCACCGGCGGCCATCGCACGGCGTGCGTCACCATCCTGGGTTGTCCATTTGGACAGCTCGCGACCGTTGTCGACAAACACCCAATCGGCCTGCCAGCCGCCGGCCTTGCCACGGTAGAGCTTGCCGATCAGCTGCATCGGCGGCGAATAGCGGGCCGAGGCGCGGGCCACGGCGGCGGTGTCCTGACGCCAGATCGCGCCAGCCATCGCCTGCTCCGCAGCGCCCCCGGAAGGCAAGCCGAGGCGGAAGCCGCGCTCGATCGCCCGGTCCAGCAAGGGCCGCGCGGCATTGGACTGCTGCACGCTGACCAGTCGCGGGCCGCTGCCATCGTCGATGGCCAGCCATACCACCGGCTTGGGCCGCGGCTGCGGCCAGACCGGCAGGCCCAGCGCGGCAGCCAGGCCATCCACATCGTCCTGGCGGAAGCGCGCGACCAGCACGGTCCGGTAGCTCGGCGCGCCACTGGCGGCCACGCTCTGGTCCTGGCGGTAGTCATAGCCGGCGACCATGTCCTTGGCCCCGCGCAATGCCTGCGCCACGCCGGGACGGCCCACCGCGCTGCGGTCACCGGACAGCTTGCCCAGCACCATGCCCAGCGCGCGCGCCAAGGCACCCGGGCGATCGGCATCGCTCTGGCTGTTGACCGGCACTTCGGCCTCATAGGTACCACTGGCGCTGGCGACATCGCCTTCGGTGCGTACGCCGGACTGCGCCTGTGCCAGAAAAGCAGGCATGCAGAGCGCCAAAAACAGGAGTGTGGCCAGGCTGCGACGCATTGAAAATTCCATTGCTCGGTGGTTCCAGAGGGAATTGTTGCCCGAATGGGGCCTTGGCGCCAACGTGGCCTGTTAAAATGCCGCGTTCACCCCGCCAGTGCAGCCGCCCGTGACCAGCTCCCCGACCTCTGCGAACTCTCCCCTTACCTATCGTGACGCCGGTGTCGACATCGACGCGGGCAACGAACTGGTCGAGCGTATCAAGCCGCTGGTAAAGCGCAGCTTCCGCCCTGAAGTCATGGGCGGGCTGGGTGGCTTCGGCGCCTTGTTCGACCTCTCCAACAAGTACCGCGAGCCGGTTCTGGTGTCCGGTACCGACGGCGTCGGCACCAAGCTGAAGCTTGCACAACAGCTGGGCCGCCACGACACCATCGGCATCGATCTGGTCGCCATGTGCGTCAACGACGTCCTGGTCCAGGGCGCCGAGCCGCTGTTCTTCCTGGACTACTTCGCCACCGGCAAGCTCGACATCGACACCGCTGCGGCGGTGGTCGGCGGCATTGCCAACGGCTGCACCGAGGCCGGTTGCGCGCTGATCGGCGGTGAAACCGCCGAAATGCCCGACATGTATGCCCCGGGCGAGTACGACCTGGCCGGTTTCACCGTCGCCGGCGTGGAAAAGAGCGAGCTGAAGGACGGCTCCGCCGTGCAACAGGGCGACGTGCTGATCGGCATCGCCTCCTCCGGTCCGCATTCCAACGGCTATTCGCTGGTGCGCCGCATCTATGAGCGCGCCGGCAGCCCGACCGATCTGGTCCTGGAAGATGGCGTGAAGCTGGTCGACGCGCTGATGGCGCCGACCCGCCTGTACGTCAAGCCGATCCTGGCGCTGCTCAAGTCGCACGGTGCCGCCGTGCACGGCATGGCCCACATCACCGGCGGCGGCCTGACCGAGAACATCATCCGCGTGGTGCCGGAAGGCCTGGGCCTGAACATCGATGCCAGCAGCTGGACGCTGCCGCTGGTGTTCCAGTGGCTGCAGCGCGAAGGCAACGTGGCCGACAGCGAAATGTGGCGCACCTTCAACTGCGGCATCGGCTTCGTGCTGCTGGTACCGGCCGACCAGGTCGCCACCATCAACACCGCGCTGGATGACCTGCAGCTGGCGCATTGGCAGATCGGCGAAGTGGTGCCGGCTGCAGGTGACGAACGCGTCCACATCGGCTGAGCACCTCCAGCCCCATGTCGATCATAAAGAAGGCCGCCTTCATCGGCGTGCTTGCCGTGTTCCTGGCCACATGGATCAAACCCCTGTGGCCGCTTGAACAGACGCTGCACAGTTCGTTGACCGTGGTCGGCCTGGCCGCACTGTGGTGGGTGGACCGCCGCTGGCGGCTGGGCAATGGCGCCTTTGCCGCCATCTGCGGCTTCATCGCCATCCACTGCATCGCCGCACGCTGGCTGTACTCCAATGTTCCCTATGACGCCTGGCTGCAGGCCACGCTCGGCTGGTCGCCGGATGCGGCCTTCGGCTGGGAGCGCAACCACTTCGACCGGTTGATCCACTTCCTGTATGGCGTGTGCTTCACCCCGGCGCTCACCCAGCTGACGCGGCACGCCTGGCCGGCACTGCGCATCGGTCAGGCCTTCACCCTGGCGGTGATGCTGATCATGTGCTCCAGCCTGGCCTATGAATGGTTCGAGTGGGGCATCGCGCTGCTGCTCTCCCCGGATGCGGCCGAGGCCTACAACGGGCAGCAGGGTGATATGTGGGACGCGCATGCGGACATGTTGTTGGCCACGCTGGGCAGCCTGTTGGTTTGGCCGCTGGCGCGCAGGATCGCCACCCGATGAAGCGCCCGGCCCGCATCGCGGTGCTGGCCTCCGGGCGCGGCAGCAACCTGCAATGCCTGCTCGATGGCATCGCCGGCGGCCAGCTCGACGCCGACATTGTCGGTGTTTTCTCGGACAAACCTGCGGCCGCGGCACTGGACAAGGTACCGGCAGCGCTGTGCTGGGCACGTTCGCCGAAGGACTTCGACAGCCGCGACGCCTTTGACGCGGCCCTGGGCGATGCAGTGGCGGCCTGCAAGCCGGACTGGATCATCTGCGCCGGCTACATGCGCATCCTCGGCGCCGATTTCGTCCAGCGCTTCAGCGGCCGCCTGATCAACATCCATCCTTCGCTGCTGCCGCTGCACAAGGGCCTGCACACACATGCACGCGCCATTGAAGCCGGCCATGCCGAGCACGGCGCCAGCGTGCACTTCGTGGTGCCCGAGCTGGATGCCGGCGCGGTCATCGCCCAGGCACGTGTACCGGTACTGCCCGGCGATACGCCCGAAACGCTGGCCGAGCGCGTACTCGGCATCGAACACCCGCTGCTGCTGGCAAGCGTGCAGTTGCTGGTTTCCGGGCGCGTAGCTGAACAGGAGGGCATGATCCGCCTGGATGGTCAGTCCCTGCTCAGCCCGCTGCGCCTAGATTCCGCCGGAACGCTGTCCGGCTGATCCACATCCGCCGCTAACCTGCGTGCTGGCATGATCCCCCTTCCCTTCCGTCACCTTCCACGCATGACTTACGCGCCTTTCAAATTGCTGGTGCTGACAACCCTGCTGACAACAGCAGGTTCCCATGCGCAGGAAGCCGCCGCGCCGGCACCCGCGCCCGTAGCCCTGCCAGCGATGGAATGGACGCCACCGGCGCTGGAACCGTTCGTCGCCACCTATGAGGCCTCCTACAAAGGCAAGCTGGCCGGCGACGCCACCATGCGCGTCGTCCACAACGAAGGCATGCAGTGGCGGGTGGATATGGCGGTGCGCGGCAAGCATGGCTTCGCCAGCGTGCTGGGACTGAACATCGAGCAGAGCACGGTGTTCAACAACGAAGGCAGCGTCTACACGCCACTGAGCCAGAGCACGGTCAAGAAAGCCCTGTTCATGGGCAAGAAGGTCACCGGCACCTACAACTGGCAGGCCGGCACCGCGCAATGGCAGGGCGACCTGAAGAAAGAACGGCGGCAGCCCATCGCCCTTCAGCGTGGCGACCAGAGCGCGCTGCTGCTCAATCTGTCGCTGATGCGCGACGCCCGTCCCGGCCAGACCATGACCTACCGCTATGTGGATGTGGGCCGCGTGCGTCAGTACGAATACCGCGCCGCCGACACCACCGAAAACGTGCAGGTCGGCGAGCTCAGCTACAACGCCCTGCGCGTGCACCGGGTCAATGCCGGCAATGACGAGATGATCCTGTGGATCGCCAACGGTGTACCCACCCCGGTGCGCATCCTGCAACGCAAAGATGGCGAGGACGAGATCGACCTGCGCCTGATGGAATACCAAGGAGCCTGAGCATGAAGCATTTCCTGTCCCCCCTTCGTCTTTTCACCGCCGCCGCACTGGCCCTGGCCAGCCTGCCGGCACTGGCGCTGCAGCCATTCACCGCCAACTACCAGGCCAGCTACATGGGCATGCAGGCCAATGGCGTGATGACATTGGCCAACGAAGGCAGTGATCGTTGGCGCTACAGCATGCAGATCAAGAACCCGATGGCCGACCTGAGCCAGAGCACGGTGTTCGACGAGCATGAAGGCAAGCTGCGCCCGCTCAGCAGCCACGACCGTTCGGTGCTGCTGATCAAGCGCAAGCAGGTGGACGCGCGTTACGACTGGGCCAGCAACCAGGCCACCTGGACCGGCGATGTGAAGGCCGACCGCAGCGGCCCGATCCGCCTGCGCAGCGGCGACCTGGATGCCCTGCTGCTCAACCTGGCCATCGCCCGCGACGTGACCGCCGGCAGGCCGCTGACCTATCGCATGGTCGACGACGGCCGCATCAAGCCGATGACCTACCGCGTGATCGGCAAGGAAAACGTCACTGTTGCCGGCAAGACCGAAGAGGCCACCAAGGTTTCGCGGGTGGACGGCAACAAGGAACAGATCGCCTGGATCGTACCCGGCATGCCGGTTCCTGCCCGCCTGTTGCAGCGCGAAAATGGCCAGGACGCACTGGATCTGACCCTGAAGTCGCTCAACTGAAAGCGCCGTTGACAGCGCCTTTGCAGCAACGAAAAGCCCGGCGATTGCCGGGCTTTTCGTTGGGCTCGACGCGAAGGGTTACTTCGCCTCGGGCTCTTTCTTGAACACGGTCTTGCAGTCGCGGCGGAACTCTTCACCGCTGCTGCGCCAGACGAAACTGCGGCACTGGCGGTTGCCTTCTTCGATGTCCTTCACCTTCACGGCATAGAACGCCTGGAACAGTTCCTCGCGACTGACCTGGCCATCGCCATCCCAGTCCATCTGTTCCTTTTCCACGCCATGGGTGATCGCTACGCCGCTGTACCAGCCCCAGCCCAGCCAGGCCAAGGCCAGCAGCACCAGTACCAGCAGCGCTTTACGCCGCGGAGTGAAACGGCCCTTGAGGATCATGCTTCGCGCCGGATGCTGGCACCGAGCGCACTGAGCTTCTCTTCAATGTTCTCGTAGCCGCGGTCAAGGTGGTAGATGCGGTCGATGGTGGTGTCACCTTCGGCCACCAGCCCGGCCAGGATCAGCGACGCCGAGGCGCGCAGGTCCGTGGCCATCACCGGCGCACCGGTCAGGCGATCATTGCCACGGCAGATCGCCGTGCGACCTTCGATCTGCACGTCAGCGCCCAGGCGCTGCAGCTCCTGCACATGCATGAAGCGGTTCTCGAAGATGGTCTCGTTGATCACGCCCACGCCATCGGCCACGCAGTTCAACGCCATGAACTGTGCCTGCATGTCGGTGGGGAACGCCGGGTACGGGGCGGTGGTCAGATTGACCGCCTTGGGGCGCTTGCCCTGCATGTCCACGGTGATGGTGTCTTCGGTGGTTTCCACCACCGCGCCAGCTTCGACCAGCTTGGCCAGCACCGCGTCCATCGTGTCCGGACGCGCGTTGCGCGCCACGACGCGACCGCCGGTCATCGCTGCCGCCACCAGGAAGGTGCCGGTTTCGATGCGGTCAGCCAGCACCGCGTGGCGGCCACCATTCAGGCGCTCGACGCCTTCGATCACCAGACGTGCCGTACCGATGCCTTCGATCTTCGCACCAAGTGCGATCAGGCAATGCGCCAGGTCCGAGACTTCCGGCTCCATCGCCGCGTTGTCGAGGATGGTGGTGCCTTCAGCCAGCACCGCCGCCATCAGCACGTTCTCGGTGCCGGTCACGCTGACCATGTCAAAGGTGAAATGACCGCCCTTCAGACGGCCATCGACATGTGCCTTGATGAAGCCGTTCTCGACGTTGATGTGCGCACCCAGTGCCTGCAGACCCTTGATGTGCTGGTCCACCGGGCGCGAGCCGATCGCGCAACCGCCCGGCAACGACACTTCGGCCTGGCCGAACTTGGCCAGCAGCGGCCCCAGCACCAGGATCGAGGCACGCATGGTCCGGACCAGTTCGTACGGCGCGACATGCTGGTTGACGCTGCGCGGGTCGACCACGATGGCGCTGCCACGGGACAGGGTGCCCTGGTCGATGGTGACCTTGGCGCCCAGCTCACCGAGCAGCTTCACGGTGGTGATCACGTCGTGCAGGTGCGGCACGTTGGTGATTTCCACCGGCGCGTCGGCCAGCAAGGTGGCGCACAGGATCGGCAGGACGGCGTTCTTGGCGCCGGAGATATACACCTCACCGTTCAGCGTTTTGCCGCCGGTGACTACGATTTTTGCCATGGATGAAGGCCGGATATAAGAGGGATTGAGGTGTGCCGGCTCAGCCAGCTTCACCCGGAGTAACGGTTTTCAGCGCCAGCGCGTGGATCGCGCCGCCCATCAGGTCGCCCAGCGTCGCATAGACCATGCGGTGGCGGGCCAGCGGCATCTTGCCGGCAAACGCCTCGCAAACGACCGTCGCCTCGAAATGCACACCGTCGTCACCCTGCACGTCGGCGCGGGCACCGGGCAGGCCGGTTTCGATCAGATTTCGGATGGTCTCGGCGTCCAAAGCGCTTTCCTAATAAAATGAACACCCATTCTACTATTCCGAGTGGCGCCCGCATGGCTGCTTCTTCGCTTTCCCTGGATACGCTGCGTGATGCCGAGCTGGTATCCAGTGGCCGCCGCGTGTTCCAGATCGAATCCACCGAGCTGGACCGGGTGGGCAACCGCATCGGCGCCGAGTTCGCCGCCGCCTGCCGCCTGGTACTGGCCTCACGTGGCCGCGTGGTGACCACCGGCATGGGCAAATCCGGCCATGTCGCGCGCAAGATCGCCGCCACCCTGGCCTCCACCGGCACCCCGTCGTTCTATGTGCACCCCGGTGAAGCCGGCCATGGTGACCTGGGCATGATCACCGAAGACGACGTGGTGCTGGCGCTGTCCTATTCCGGCGAGTCGGACGAGGTGCTGATGCTGCTGCCGGTGTTCAAGCGCCAGGGCAACCTGTTGATCTCGATGACCGGCAAGCCGGAATCCAGCCTGGCCAAGGCCGCCGACGTGCACCTGGATGTGAACGTGGACCACGAAGCCTGCCCGCTGGCGCTGGCGCCGACCTCCAGCACCACCGCCTCGCTGGCGATGGGCGACGCACTGGCGGTGGCCCTGCTCGACGCACGCGGCTTCACCGCCGACGACTTCGCCCGCTCGCACCCGGCAGGCAGCCTCGGCCGGCGCCTGCTGCTGCACATCACCGACGTGATGCACGGCGGTGATGACCTGCCCACCGTGCGTGAAGACGCCAGCCTCAGCCAGGCGCTGATGGAAATGAGCCGCAAGCGGCTGGGCATGACCTCGGTGGTGGATGTCGACGGCCGCCTGGTCGGGCTGTTCACCGATGGTGACCTGCGCCGCGCGCTGGATACCGACCTGGACGTGCGCACCGCGGGCATCGCCGAAGTGATGACCCGCAACCCGCGCACCATCGGCGCCGACCAGTTGGCGGTGGAAGCGGCACGGTTGCTGGAGAAACACCATATCAACGGCCTGATCGTGGTCGATGCCGACAACCGCCCGGTCGGTGCCCTGAACATTCATGACCTGTTGCGGGCAAAAGTGGTCTAAAGCCCGCACAATCACTGTCCCGACTCCCACCCGGCCCGCAACGGATACTGCCCGCAGATGCCCTATTCACCGCTCGACCACTTCCCCGCCCCGCTGCATGCCGTTGCCGCCAACATCCGGCTGGCCTGCTTCGACGTGGACGGCACGCTGACCGACGGGCGTTTGTTCTACGACCATGCCGGCAACGAGAGCAAGGCGTACTTCGTGCAGGACGGGCTGGGCCTGAAGTTGCTGCAGCAGCATGGCATCCACCCGGTATTGATCACCGCCCGCAACAGCCTGTCGGCGCAGAAACGCGGTGCCGACCTGGGCATCGACACCCAGATCGCGGTCGGCGACAAACTGGCCAGCGTGCGCGCGCTGTGCGACCAGCACGGCATTGGCTTGGACCAGGTCGCCTTCATGGGTGACGACCTGCCGGATCTGGCACCACTGTGCGCGGTCGGCCTGGCGGTAGCGCCGGCCAATGCCCACCCGTGGATCGCCGAACGCGTGCACTGGCAGACCCGCGCTGAAGGGGGCCGCGGCGCAGGCCGCGAGCTGTGTGACGTACTGCTGGCCGCACAGGGCAAGCTGGACGCGGTACTGGCGAGGTATTCGCGATGAGTTGGCGCACGGTACTCGGCCTGGGACTGCTGCTCGCAGCGCTGGCCAGCGGCTGGTCGGCCTGGCGTCATCGCGCCAGCAACATCCCGCAGGTGGTGGAAGAAGGCAGTACCGATTTCGTACTGAAGGACTTCGAGATCACCACCCTGGACAAGGACGGCAAGGAGTCGGTGACGCTGCGTGCGCCGTTGATGGAGCGCAACCGGGCCGACCAGACCTCCACCATCGTCACCCCGCTGTTCCTGCTGCCCGACGCTGCCGGCCAGCATTGGGAGCTGCGCGCCGACAGCGGCTGGATCAGCGCCAAGGGCGAAGAGCTGCGCCTGCGCGGCAATGTCGCCGGCGACAGCCCCAAGGACGGCAAGACCCCGCTCACCACCTTTCGCACCGATGCGCTGGACGTGTTGACCGAGCAGAGCATCGCGCGTACCGATGGTCGCGTCACGGTGACCCGCCCGGGGCTCAGCCAGAGCGGTGTCGGCTTCCAGACCAATCTGAAAACCAAACAGTATTCACTCCATTCCCAGGTCAAGACCCGCTATGAACCCAATGCTGCCCGCTAAGCTCGCGTCGATCACGCTGCTCGCCGCCCTGCTCGCACCCGGTCTTGCGTGGTCCAAGGCATCGGACCGCAACCAGCCGATGACCATTGATTCCAACAACAACGACTGCAACTTCAGTGATGACGGAAAATGCCAGTTCAGCGGCAACGTGGTCATCACCCAGGGCACGATGGAAATCCATGCCGATACCGCCGATGTGATCCGCAAGAATGGTGAAACCGAGCGCGTGGTCCTCACCGGCAAGCAGGCCCGCCTGAAGCAGCAGATGGATGACAACACCTGGATGAACGCCCGTGCCGACAACATGGACTACAACATCAGCAGCGAAGTGATCATCCTGACCGGAAATTACAACGTTGAATCCGAGCGCGGCACCAATGCCGGCCAGCGCATGGTCTACAACACTCGTACCGGCAACATGCAGAGCGGTGGCGACGGCACCCGCGTACGCACCGTCATCCAGCCCAAGGCCAAGGCACCGGCCGCAGCAGGAGACAAGAAGTAATGCTCGTCGCCCAAGGCCTGCGCAAGCGCTACAAGAACCGCGAAGTCGTCAAGGATTTCGGGCTCACTCTCGATGCCGGTGAAGTGGTCGGCCTGCTCGGGCCCAACGGCGCCGGCAAGACCACCTGCTTCTACATGATCGTCGGCCTGGTTGCCGCCGATGCCGGCAGCATCGTGCTCGACGGCCAGGACATCACCGCCGACCCGATGTATTCGCGCGCCAAGCTCGGCGTCGGCTACCTGCCGCAGGAACCATCGGTGTTCCGCAAGCTCAGCGTGTCCGACAACATCCGCCTGGTGCTGGAACTGCGCGACGACCTGGATGCGGCCGGCCGCGAGCGCGAGTTGTCCTCGTTGCTGGACGAACTGCAGATCAGCCACGTCGCCGAACAGCTCGGTGCCAGCCTCTCCGGCGGTGAGCGCCGCCGCTGCGAAATCGCCCGTGCACTGGCGGCCAGGCCGCGCCTGATCCTGCTGGACGAACCGTTCGCCGGCGTCGACCCGATTTCCGTCGGCGAGATCCAGCGCATCGTCACCCACCTCAAGCAACGCGGCATTGGTGTGCTGATCACCGATCACAACGTCCGCGAGACCTTGGGAATCTGCGACCGGGCGTATATCCTCGCCGAAGGCAGTGTTCTGGCGCAGGGGGCACCGGAAGAGCTGCTGGCCAACACCGACGTTCGCCGCGTCTACCTCGGAGACGCCTTCACCCTCTGAAGTCGCGGCACAGCGTCAGGCCCTTCCAAGCACGGAAACAGGCATGAAAGCTCGGCTGCAGACATCGATGGGACAGAGCCTGGTCATGACGCCGCAGTTGCGTCAGGCCATCCGGCTGTTGCAGATGTCCAGCACCGAGCTGGAACTTGAGCTGGTCGAAGCGGTGGAAACCAATCCACTGCTGGACTGGGCCGACGACACCGATGGCGGCGGCGATGACGAAGGCCCTCCCGCTGCCACCAGCAGCAGCGACGATAGCCCGGTCGATCCGGCCCAGGGCGATATCAACAGTGAAGGCGCCGACTGGGAGCCCGATGACGCGGACTGGAGCAGCGGGCGCAGCGGTTCGTTCGACGACGACGGCGAGGACGGCGAACGCGAGCAGGCGGCCGACCCGGAAACACTGGCTGACCACCTGCTCTGGCAACTGCACCTTTCCCACCTGAGCAAGCGCGACCGGGCCATCGGCGTGGCGCTGATCGATGCACTGGACGAGGACGGCTATCTCCGCGAGCCGTTTTCGAGCATCGCCGAAACCCTGCTCCCGGAAGTCATCGCCGAAGACGATGAAATCCTCGCCGTACTGCGCCAGATCCAGCGCTTCGACCCGGCGGGTATCGGCGCACGCTCGCTGGGTGAATGCCTGTCCCTGCAGCTGGACACCCTGCCCGCCTGCACGCCCGGCCTCAGCCTGGCCCGCGACATTGCCCAAGGGCCATTGGAACGCCTGCCGCGTGCCGGCATCCCTGGTATCGCCCAGGAGCTCAAGCAGCCTGTGGCCGCCGTCGAAGAGGCCGTGCAGCTGCTGCGCACTCTTGACCCACGGCCGGGCAAACAGCTCGGCGAAATGGCCACCGATACCTACGTCGTTCCCGACTGCGTGATCTGGCGTCAACGCGGCGTCTGGCGCTGTGCACTGGCCGGCCACGCCGGGCCCAAGGTGGTCATCCATCGCGGCTACGAGCAGTTGATCCGCAACTGCGGCAGCGCCGATGCCAGCTACCTGCGCGGCCACCTGCAGGAAGCACGCTGGCTGCTCAAGAGTCTGGAAGCACGCGGCGAGACACTGTTGCGCGTGGTCAACAGCCTGCTCAAGCACCAGGCCGGCTTCCTCGAATTCGGCGAACAGGCGCTGCGTCCGTTGACGCTGCGTGAAATCGCAGGTGAACTCGAGCTTCACGAATCCACCATCTCGCGTGCCATCGGCCGCAAGTACGTGCGCACCCCGCGCGGTACTTTGCCATTGCGTGCCTTCTTTGCTTCGGGAATCGATACCGAAGGCGGCGGCGAAGCTTCCAGCACCGCCATCCAGTCGATGATCCGCAACCTGATCGACGCGGAAAATCCGCGGAAACCGCTTTCTGACGCCAAGCTGGCTGAGCTGCTCAAAACCAATGGAATACCGGTGGCGCGACGCACCGTGGCGAAGTATCGTGAGGCCATGAACATCTGCGCCTCCCACGAACGCGTCCGCATCATCTGAAGCATTCGTTGGCTTGGCACAGGGTTCATTAGGCAACCCCGAACCACAGGAGGAATCCGATGCGTATCGAGACGTATGGCCAGCAGATCGAAGTCACGCCTGCCCTGAAGGAGTACGTGGAAACAAAGCTGGAGCGGGTAGGACGACATGTCGACCAGCACTGCGAAATCCGAGTGCAGCTGTCCACTCGCAAGCCTGACTTCCTCGTTGTTGCCACGGTGAATCTACCCGGGCGTACCCTCCATGCCGACGCCGCAGCGTCCACCATGTATGCGGCCATCGACATCCTGGCCGACAAGCTGGACCGGCTGGTCATCAAGCACAAGGAAAAGCATCTTCCCCACGCATCGCATGCTCTGCGCGACAATGACGCCTAGACGCCATTACCTGCAGCAACCATGCCGTTGACCGACCTTATGGCGGCCGTGAGTACCCAGGTACTTGCGGCCGCCGACCGTGACACCACCCTGCTCGCCGCTTCGCGGCTGCTCGCCTGTCGTGAAGCGGGGGCTGACAGCTTGTTCCTCAGCCTGCGCGAACGTGAGCGCGTGGGCAGCACCGCCATCGGCCATGGCATTGCCATCCCGCATGGCCGCTCGCCAACCCTGCAACAGCCGCGCGGTGCGCTGCTGAAGCTGCGCACGCCGGTGGATTTCGGCGGCGACGAACCGGTCGACCTGGTCTTCGCCATGGCGGTACCCGAGCACTACACCCATCAACACCTGATGCTGCTGTCGGAACTGGCGGAGCTGTTTTCCAATGCCGGCATCCGCCAGGCACTGCGTGACGCGCCCGATGCACAGGCGCTCCAGCACATCATCAATGACCCGCAGCAGGCATCCCGCGGATGAATACCAGCATCACGGCACAGGAACTGTTCGACCAGCAGCGCGAGAAACTGGAACTGCGCTGGGTTGCCGGGCGCCAGGGCGCGCAGCGCGAACTGGAGGCCGGCAACACCGTCTCCCGCCGCCCTTCACTGGCTGGCTACCTGAACACCATCTACCCCAACAAGGTGCAGATCCTCGGTACCGAGGAACTGACCTGGCTGGATTCACTGGATTCACGCCAGCGCTGGGAAGTCATCGAGCGCATCATCCAGGCACGCCCGCTGGCCCTGGTCATCACCAAAAGCCACGGCTGCCCGGAAGACCTGCGCGCGGCCGCTGACGAATCACAGACACCGCTGTGGATTTCGCCCAGGCGCGGCCACGAGCTGCTCAACCACCTCAGCTATCACCTGGCCCGCACGCTGGCTCCGCGGGTCACCCTGCACGGCGTATTCATGGAGATCTACTCCATCGGCGTGCTGGTCACCGGCGAGGCCGGCTCAGGCAAGAGCGAACTGGCGCTGGAGCTGCTCTCCCGCGGGCACCGGCTGGTCGCCGACGATGCCCCGGAGTTCACCCAGATCGCCCCCGACGTGCTCGATGGCACCTGTCCGGAACTGTTGCAGGACCTGCTGGAAGTGCGCGGACTGGGCGTGCTCAACGTGCGCCAGATGTTTGGTGACACAGCTGTAAAGAAGAACAAGTACCTTCGCCTCATCGTCCACCTGACCAAGCCGATGACCGAGCCCAGTTCCTATGGCTACGAGCGCCTCACCGGCGATTCCGGCAAGCGGCACGTGCTGGACCTGGACGTGCCGCTGATCACCCTGCCGGTGATGCCCGGCCGCAATCTGGCGGTGCTGACCGAAGCGGCCACGCGCCTGCATATCCTGCGCACCAAAGGCATTGATCCGGCGGCGATGTTCATCGCCCGTCACAGCAACCTGCTGGAGCAGCGCACTCCATGAACACGCCACAGTCGCCGTTGCTGGTCATCGTCAGCGGACTGTCCGGCTCGGGCAAATCGGTCGCGTTGAAAACCTTCGAGGACCTGGACTACTACTGCTCGGACAACATCCCGGTGAACCTGCTGCCGGAGTTCGTGCGCGATGTACTCGGCGGACCCACGGAAAACAGCCCGAAACGCCTGGCGGTAGGCATTGACGTGCGTGGCCGCAGCGACCTCAGCCAACTGGCACGCTGGCGCAAAACCGCGCTGGACCACAGCATCGATGCGCGCTTGCTGTTCTTTGAAGCTGATGACGACACCCTGCTCGCCCGTTACGCCGACACCCGCCGCCGACACCCGCTGAGCCACCTGGGCCTGTCGCTGCCGGAAGCCATCGCACGGGAGCGCGAACTCACCGCGCCGCTGCGCCGTGAAGCCAATGCCATCATCGATACCACCAAGCTCAACGTTCACCAGCTGCGGCGGCGGGTCATCACCGAGTTCGCGCTAAGCCAGGAAAGCAACCTGTCGTTGCTGTTTGAATCGTTCGCCTACAAGCGCGGCGTGCCGGCCGAAGCGGATTTCGTGTTCGACGCACGGGTGCTGCCCAACCCCCATTGGGACCCGGAGCTGCGCTCGCTGACCGGCCGCGATCGCGAAGTGCGCGAATACCTGGACGCCCAAGCGGACGTGGTGCGTTATGTCTCCCAACTGCAGGATCTGCTCGATACCTGGCTGCCCAAACTGGGCAGCGAGACCCGCAGTTATGTGACCGTGGCTTTTGGCTGCACCGGCGGCAAACACCGCTCGGTGTATCTGGCCGAACGCCTCGCCCGCCATGCGCGTGAAAAAGGCTGGCAGGACGTGGCCACCTTCCATCGCGAGCAGGAATAGGCCGCGCCGGGAACAAGATTCGTCCCGAAATTCAAGGGGTGCCCTGATGGCACACAGAAGACATGATTTCGGCGCTATCGCGGACTCTGCCTGACCTGTTAACGTTCAAGCATGACCTGCGGCATTCTTCTTGTGACCCATCCCGGCGTCGGCACTTCCCTGCTGGAAGTGGCGACCACACTCCTGCGCCAGCTGCCCCTCAAGGCCGAGGCCTTCGAGGTACCGTTCGACGCTGATTTCGATGCATTGCTGCCCGAAGCATCGGCGGCCATGCGACGGGTCGAGGGAGACGACGGCGTCCTGGTCCTGACCGATCTGTACGGCGCCAGCCCGAGCAACCTTGCCAACCAATTGGCAAGACTGGGGACACCGGCCAGACGCGTGTCGGGGCTGAGTCTGCCGATGTTGCTGCGGGTAATGAATTATCCGGAACAGGGATTGGACCAACTGCCCGCCACCGCGGCGGCGGGCGCACGCAATGGAGTCATCATCGACGATGCTTGAACGAGAACTTACCGTTTCCAACCGCCTGGGCCTGCATGCCCGCGCCACTGCAAAGCTGGTGCAGGTGCTGTCTGGCTTCCGCGCCAATGCCACGCTGGTGGCCAAGGGCCGCGAGGTCAATGCCAAGAGCATCATGGGTGTGATGCTGCTGGCGGCTGCGCAAGGTACGCCGGTCACCGTCCGTGTGGACGGCGAGGACGAGGCCGCTGCACTGGAAGCCGTCACCGACCTTTTCGAACGCCGTTTCGACGAGGACAGCTGATGGCGCGCGGCGCGCACTCACGTGGAATCGCTGTCAGGCGTCCGCAACCGTGACCCGGTTGCAGGGACTGGCGGCGTCACGTGGGTCCGCGCTGGGCCGTGCCCGGGTGCGCCGGCCCCACGTACAGGACACCGGTGAAAAGCGCATTGCCGCTGCCGCGGTTGAACAGGAGCTGCAACGCCTGCACCGTGCCACCGATGCAGCACGCGCGGAAATGCGTGAGCTGCGCACCCGTCTGCAAGGCGCATTGCCCGCCGAAGTAGGTGAATTCCTTGATCTGCACGCGATGCTGCTGGACGACCCGGAGCTGCTCACCGCACTGGACGAACTGGTCCGCAGCAAGCGTTACAGCGCCGGTTATGCGCTGCGCATACAGCGTGATCGACTGGCCCAGGTATTCGAGGGCATGGAAGATGCCTATCTGAAGAGCCGCCTGGATGACCTGGACCACGTCATCGGCCGCATCCAATCATTCCTGCACAAACGCCCGGCAAGCGCCAAAGGCATGGCCGGGGAAATCCTGGTCTGTGAGAACGTCGCACCTTCCGAGCTGGCCCAGCTGCAATCGCAGGGGGTGGTCGGCATCATCAGCAGTGCCGGCAGCGTGTTGTCGCACAGCGCCATCCTCGCCCGCAGCCTGCACATGCCGCTGGTGGTGGGTGCCAGCGCGATTCTCAACAAGGTCAGCGATGGCGACGTATTGATCCTGGACGGCAGCAGCGGCGAGATCGTCGTCGATCCTGCGCCTGCCGACCTTCGCCAGTACCGCGCGCGGCAGCGTGAGCTGGCACGCGAACAACGCCAGCTCGGGCGGCTTCGCGGCAAACCCACGCGCACCCTGGATGGCGCGGAAATCACCCTGCTGGCCAACGCCGAATCGCAGGAAGACGTGGCCCAGGCGCATGCGCTGGGCGCACGCGGACTGGGCCTGTACCGCACCGAATTCCTGTTCCTGCAGGGCAATCGCCTGCCGGACGAAGAAGAACAGTTCCGCGTGTACCGTGACACCGTGCTGGGCATGAGCGGTCTGCCGGTCACCATCCGCACGCTGGATCTGGGCGCGGACAAGGCGGACCGTACCGGGCTGGTGGTCGGCAGCGAGGAAAACCCGGCGCTGGGCCTGCGTGGCGTGCGCCTGTCGCTGGCCCACCCCAAGGTTTCCGATACGCAGCTGCGGGCCATCCTGCGCGCATCCGGCTACGGGCCGGTACGCATCCTGATCCCGATGGTGAGCATGCGCGAGGAGATCCTCACGGTCAGGCGGCGCCTGTCGCGGCTGGCCGCGATCCTGCGCAACGATGGCCATGAAGTGGCCGAGAACATCCCGATCGGCGCGATGATCGAAGTCCCGGCCGCAGCCATCGCGCTGGAATGCTTCATCGACCAGGTCGACTTCCTTTCCATCGGCACCAACGATCTGGTGCAGTACCTGCTCGCCGCCGATCGCAACAACGATGCCGTGGCCGAGTTGTACTCGCCGCTGCACCCGGCGGTCCTGCGGTTGCTGTGGCAGGTGATGGACACCGCGCAGCGCCATGCGACGCCGGTGGCGGTGTGTGGCGAGATCGCCGGTGATTCCAGCATGACCCCGCTGTTGCTGGCACTGGGCCTGACCGAGTTCAGCCTGCATCCGGCAACGTTGCTGGAAGTTCGCCGCGCCATCCGCGAGGTGGACCTGGCTGCCTTGCGTGCACAGGCACCACAACTGCTGGCCGCACGTGACCGTCGCGGCATCGAACGCTGGATCGCCGGCACCGCACGCGACTGAGTTTTTCATCGCAAAGCCAGTGCAACCCCACGTATTGCACGTGATAATGACGGGCTGAACACCGCCGATGCTGCATCCTTGTCCCGGATAGCGGCCTTTTGACTCCCGGGAGCTGTGCATGGCCGAAGCGGTACGCCACGACAAGACGGCACGACAGCTGCGTCTGCTTTCCGACGCGCTCGACAGTGGCCGGCTTGGCCCGGTCCGCCGCCTGGTCAATACGCTCTCGCCGGCGGAAATCGGCAACCTGCTCGAATCGCTGCCACCCGGCAAGCGCGAAGTGGTGTGGGGGCTGGTGGATGCCGAGGACGACGGCGAAGTGCTGGTGCATGTCGGCGACGACGTGCGCGAAAGCCTGCTGGCGGACATGGACCCGGACGAAATCATCGCCGCGGTCGAAGACCTGGACATCGATGACCTGGCCGACCTGGTCGAAGACCTGCCCGACACCGTCATCGACGAAGTGCTCAAGTCGATGGACCGCGAGAACCGCGAACGACTTGAGCAGGTGTTGTCGTACCCGGAGGACACCGCCGGCCGCCTGATGAACCCGGATGTGGTCACCGTGCGCGCCGACGTCAACGTCGATGTGGTGCTGCGCTACCTGCGCCTGCGCGGTGAGCTGCCCGACCATACCGATCATCTGTTCGTGGTCAGTCGTCGCCATCAGTACCTGGGCCGTTTGTCGCTGGCCTCACTGGTCACCCACGAAGACACCACGCCGATCAATCGTCTGATCGACGACGAACAGCCAGCCATTGATGTGGGCGAGAGCGCCGACGAGGTCGCACGCCAGTTCTCCGACCATGACTGGGTGTCGGCGCCGGTGGTGGATGACAACAACATCCTGATCGGCCGCATCACCATCGATGACGTGGTCGACATCATCCGCGGCCAGGCCGAGCACCAGGCGCTGGGCGCCGCCGGTCTGGATGAGGACGAAGATCTGTTCAGCCCGGTGTGGCGCGCGATGCGCCGCCGCCTGATGTGGCTGTCGGTCAATCTCGGCACGGCGTTCCTGGCCTCCAGTGTGGTTGGCCACTTCGAGGCGACCATCGACAAGCTGGTGGCCTTGGCGGTGCTGATGCCCATCGTCGCCGGCCTGGGCGGCAACGCCGGCACCCAGGTACTGGCACTGATGGTGCGTGGTCTTGCGCTGGGCCAGGTGGGTGCGTCCAACGCCCGCACCCTGCTGTGGAAGGAACTGCGCGTCGCCCTGCTCAACGGTCTGGTGCTGGGTACGGTACTCGGCCTGATCGTGCTGATGTGGTTCAAGACCCCTGCGTTGTCCCTGGTGATCGCCTGCGCGTTGACCATGAACCTGTTGCTGGCTGCTGCTGCCGGCGTGCTGGTGCCATTGACGCTCAAACGGCTCGGTTTCGACCCGGCACTGGCCAGCGGCATCTTCCTGACCGCCGTGACCGACTCGATGGGCTTTTTCACCTTCCTGGGTCTGGCCACGCTGGTGCTGCTGCACTGAGCACGATTCACCCGGGCTGACTGAATAGGCGTTTTGCTGACGGATGCGGCGGGAATCAGCGTCTGTCGAGGCTGCGGAGCTGATTGATGTCAAGACGCCCTGCACGCCATGCGTGCACCATCACGCCATGCAATCACCCGCTGCCCGCCCCGGTCCCGCACTGGGCAACCTTGCCCGCGCACCGCACCGGCTGATGTTCTTCATTGGTGCCAGCAATCTGTTGCTGGCGATGGCTTGGTGGGCACTATGGCTGCTGAGTGCGCGCTGGGGGCTGCTGACGATGCCGGCCACCCTGATCTACGCCGGCTGGCTGCACGCTTTCGTCATGCAGTATCTGGTGCTGCCGAGTTTCATCTTCGGCTTTCTGCTGACCGTGTTTCCGCGCTGGATGGGATTGCCCGAGCTTCCTCGCCGGCAGTATCTGCCCGTCGGCATCGGCTTGATCGGCGGACAACTGATGTTGCTGCTCGGTGTTGCCGGCCTGCCATGGGGCGTCCCGGTCGGCATGGCCTTGTCGCTGCTCGGCTGGAGCATCGGCCTGTGGCGGTTGTTGCGCCTGCTGCTGGCCGAACGCGGCCGCACCTGGCATGCGCGCTCCTGCATGGCCGCACTGCTGGTGGGCTATATCGGTCTTTGCGCCTTCATCGCCTTTGTTGCCGGCGCCGGCCCGGGCTGGGCATTGCTGGGTATCAAGCTGGGTGGGTTCGGCCTGTTGCTGCCGATCTACGTCACCGTGGCGCACCGCATGTTTCCGTTCTTTGCCGGCAATGCCGTGGCGAACTACACGCCGTGGCGGCCATTGTGGTGGTTGGCCGCGTTCTGGGCGTTCGTCGCCCTGCATCTGCTGCTGGAACTGAACCAGCGAACGGCGTGGCTGTGGCTGGCCGATCTGCCGCTGTTGCTGCTCGGTTGCGTCGCGCTTTGGCGCTGGTGGCCTCGCGGTGCGATGCCAGGCCTGCTGCGGGTGTTGTTCATCGGCCTGACCTGGCTGCCGATAAGTTTGGCCTTGTATGTGACACAGAGTCTGGTCGAGCTGCTGGGCGATCGGATGATCCTCGGCCGTGGCCCCGCGCATGCGTTGTTCATCGGCCTGTTCGGCAGCCTGCTGGTGGCCATGGTCACCCGCGTGACCCAGGGCCATTCCGGCCGGCCGTTGCAGATGCCCGCCGTTGCCTGGTTTGCGTTCATTGCCATCCAGGGGGTGGCGGTGATGCGGGTGATGGCCGAGATCGTGCCGGATGCGGGGGCGTGGCAGGCATTGAGCGCCATCGCATGGTTGATGGCGTTCTCGCCGTGGGTGGCGCGGATCGGCCGCATCTACCTGCTGCCGCGTCAGGATGGTCGCGAAGGCTGAAACCGTACGGCCAGGTGCCTTGGTGGCGTATACACTCCGCTACCCCGCTCTATGTGCCACCAGCCATGACCATCACCGTCCACGACTACTACCAAGCCGGTTGGCGCGAAACCCTCCATCCCTGCCCCGCCTGCGAATGGAAGGGCGACTCACGGCAGATGGAGATGGAACTGCATGACGAGCAGACCGAGTACAGCTGCCCGCAATGCGAATTCCCGTTGCTGGTGGTGCAGCACCCGACCCTGGACCAGGTGAAGGCGGCGGCCGACGCCGGCAATGAAGAAGCCCAACAGCAGCTGGCAATCCTGGCGATGGCGCCGCGCGGTTGAGTACAGCGCAACGCCAGTAGACCGGGACGGAGTTCCAGCGTCACCGATCAGCAATTTCTGCGCTGTCGGGATTTCCTCCCATCCTGCTATTTCCAGGGTTTCGCGGGTGCGCTGTGCTTACCCGGGTTACACAGGCGGCGTGACGCAGACCTGCTTCGCGGCTATCAGCCCAGCAGGGTTTCCAGCACGGCCATGCGCACCGCCACACCGTTGGCGACCTGGCGCAGCACCCACGACTGCGCGCCATCGGCCACCTCGTCGGTGACTTCCACGCCGCGGTTGATCGGGCCCGGATGCAGCACCGCCGCATCCTTGCCGGCGCGCTTGAGGCGTTCGCTGGTGAGGCCGTACTGCGTGTGGTACTGCTCCAGTGATGGCACCAGCCCTTCTTCCATGCGCTCGCGCTGCAGCCGCAGCATCATCAACGCATCGACGCCTTCGAGCATGGCGTCGAAATCCTCGCCGACCACGCAACCGTCGATGATGTCGTCATCCGGCAGCAGCGACTGCGGGCCACAGATGCGGATCTCACCCACGCCCAGCGTGCGCATGGCGTACAGGTCGGTGCGGGCGACACGCGAATGCTTCACGTCGCCGACGATCACCACCTTCAGCTTGGAAAAATCGCTGCCCTTGGCCTGGCGCAGGGTCAGCATGTCGAGCAGGCCCTGGGTCGGGTGCGCGCTGCGGCCGTCACCGGCATTGATCAATGCAGTGCCTTCACCGGCGGCAGCGGCCAGCGCGGCCACCGCACCGTCGTCGGGATGACGCACCACGAAACCGCGCACACCCATTGCTTCGAGATTGCGCAACGTATCGCAGGCCGTCTCGCCCTTGCGGGCGGAGGAGGTGGAGGCATCAAAATTCAGCACGTCCGCGCCCAGGCGCTGCGCTGCCAGCTGGAACGAACTGCGGGTGCGGGTGGACGGCTCGAAGAACAGCGTGCATACCGCCGCCCCCGCCAGCACGGTGCGCTTGTTGTTGATGCGCCCGACGGCAGCGTCGCGGATCTGACCAGCGCGGTCGAGCAGCTGCAGCAGCGTTTCACGGGGCAACCCTTCCAGGGTCAGCAGGTGGCGCAGGCGTCCTTGGTCATCGAGTTGCGAAGCAGTCATGGCGGGGTCTTCGTGAGTCAGGAAATAGGGGTGGCGTCATGCGGCGCGGACAACCAGCGCTCGATGATGACGGCAGCGGCCACGGCGTCGAGGTTGGCGGCATCACGACGGCGCTTGCGGCCTTCGGCACGCTCAACGGCAAACCGGCGCGCGGCTTCCACCGAGCTGGAGCGCTCATCGACCAGCAGCACCGGCACGTTGTAGCGCTGCTGCAGCTGCCGGGCGAAGGCATGCGCGCGCTTGCGGTTGGGCTGGTCGTCACCTTCCAGGGTGAGCGGATCGCCGACGATCATGCCCTGCGGCCGCCACTCCTTCTGCAGGCGGTCCAGCGTGGTCCAGTCCGGCCCGTTGGCGTGTACTTCGATGACGGCAAGGGCGCGGGCGCCTACGCCAAAGGAACTGCCGATGGCCACGCCGATGCGGCGCGAGCCGACGTCGAAGCCGAGCACCGTGCTGTCAGTGGAAAGTGGGGCTTGTTCAGGCATGACCGCTGTATCCGGCCAGGCGGAACAGATCCACGCCGATGCGCGCGGCGGCCAGCTGCCAGCGTTCATCCAGCGGCGTGGCGAACAGCAGCGCGGCATCGGCCGGGACGGTCAACCAGCTGTCCTCGCCCAGTTCCTGCTCCAGCTGCCCCGCGCCCCAGCCCGCGCAGCCGAGCGTCACCAGGGCGTTGCGCGGGCCTTGGCCACGGGCCATGGCTTCGAGAATGTCGCGTGAGGTGGTCAGAAACAGGCCGTCGGCCACCGCCAGACTGGAATCCCAAGCGCTGGCATCGTCATGGATCACAAAGCCGCGGCCGGTATGCACCGGGCCACCATTGAGCACCGGTACCGCACGCAGGTCGGCGTTGTCGCAGTCGATCTCCATCTGCTCGAACACATCGCCCAGCGTGTAATCGGAGGCCTGGTTGACGACCACGCCCATGGCGCCGTCGTCATCGTGCTGGCAGATCAGCGCGACGCTGCGCGCGAACAGGGAATCGGCCAGCGACGGCAGGGCGACCAGCAGGTGATTGGCAAGGGGCGGTGACAGTGCAGACATGTGCATATTCTAGCGGTTAGCCGTCGCCGGGTCGTGGACGGCGATAATCCCCACCTGACCACCTGCCGAACGCCCCTGATGCCCAGCTACTGCGATATCGCTCCCGGCCACCCGGTTCACGCCGACTACCACGCCAACGAATACGGCTTCCCGCAGCGCGATGAACGTGAGTTGTTCGAACGCCTGCTGCTGGAGATCAACCAGGCCGGGCTCAGTTGGGAGACCATCCTGCGCAAGCGCGAAGGCTTTCGTAGCGCCTACAGCGGTTTCGACGTGGATGCGGTTGCCGCCTATGGCGAAGCCGACATCGCCCGGTTGATGGCCGACGCGAGCATCATCCGCAACCGGCTCAAGGTACTGGCCGCCATTCACAACGCGCAGGTGATCCAACGGTTGCGTGATTCGCATGGCAGCTTCGTGGCGTGGCTGGATGCCCAGCATCCGTTGAGCAAGCCGGAGTGGGTGAAGCTGTTCAAGAAGACCTTCCGCTTCACCGGCGGCGAGATCACCGGCGAATTCCTGATGAGCCTGGGCTATCTGCCCGGCGCGCATCAGGAGAGTTGCCCGGTGCATGCGCAATTGTTGAAGCTGGGGCCGGCGTGGTTGAAGAAGTGAGCGGTGGGTTTGGTGTTTGCTTACCGCTAAAGATTGAAAGCTGAAAACCCCCGCCCCGCCCTCCCTTTCGCACAGCGAAGCGGAGAGTTAGGGAGGTGCGCCGTTCGCCGCTCACCAAACAAAAAGGCCGGCTCCGCAACCACGGGCCGGCCTTTCCCCACCCAGATTCGCCGAACTCAGCGAACCTCGGCAATCTCCACGCCATCCAGTCCCTGCGACAGGGTCTTGGCGTCACCGCCCTGGGCCAGTTTGATGCGCAGGCGCACTTCGTTCTGCGAGTCGGCGTAACGCAGCGG
>NZ_LDJI01000080.1 GCF_001431415.1 Stenotrophomonas humi
CCGGCGCAGTGAGCCGGCAGCGGTGAGCGGCGCATTGCCACGGCTGTGGTTGCTGGTCTGCCTGCTTGCTCTGGGTTGGGCAGGTGCGGTCGGTGCGCAGCAGCTGGCGCCGATTCCGCCGTTGGATTCGCCGGTGGTCGATACCACCGGCACATTGAATGCCGCCCAGAAGCAGGCGCTGGAACAGCAGGCGTTGGCCCTGCAGCAGCGCAAGGGTAGCCAGCTGCAGGTGTTGATCGTCCCCAGCACCGAGCCGGAAGAAATTTCCCAGTACGCCACGCGGGTCATCGAACAGTGGGCCATCGGCCGCAAGGGCGTGGACGATGGCGTGCTGCTGGTGGTGGCCAAGAACGACCGGCGGGTGCGGATCGAGCCGGGCTATGGACTGGAAGGTGCCATTCCCGACGCCATCGCCAATCGGGTGATCCAGGAATACCTGGTGCCGCATTTCCGCCAGGACGACTATGCCGGCGGTATCACTGCCGCGACCGCGGTACTGGTCAAACTGATCGACGGAGAAGAGCTGCCGCCGCCGGTGAGCAGCAACCGCGAGCCAGGCGGTGGGGGAGAGTCCCCGTTCCTGTTCGCGATCGTCATCGGTGTGGTGGCCTCGACCTTCATGCGCGTGCTGCTGGCACGATTGCCGCGCGCGGTACGTGGCTTGGTGGCGGGGGTGGTTGCTGGCGGTGCCGGCCTGCTGTTGCTGTCGATGGTGGGCGGCGGCATCGCGGCGCTGGTGGCGTTCCTGCTCTCGTTCGGCAATGCCTCCCGCGGCGGCTTCGCGCGAGGGGGTGGTTGGGGCGGGGGCGGATTTGGTGGCGGTGGAGGCTTCGGCGGCGGTGGCTTCGGAGGAGGCGGCGGCTGGGGCGGTGGCGGTGGTCGTTCGGGAGGCGGTGGCGCCTCGGGGAGTTGGTGATGCGTTGCTGGCGGCATCTGTTTGCACCTTCGGCGCAGGCGGCGTTTCCCGAGCCGAGCCTGGATCGCATCGACCACGCCATTGCCGATGGAGAACGGCTGCACGATGGGCAGG
>NZ_LDJI01000081.1 GCF_001431415.1 Stenotrophomonas humi
CCCCTGCGCGCACATCACCACCGCCTGGTCCGGGGTATGGGCGCCCAACAACGGCAGCAACTCCGCGCGCAGCTCCTGCGCCGGGCGGAAGCGGCCATCGCGCAGACTCATGCCAAAGGGCCGATTGACCGCGCCCGGCACATGCCCGGCGACGCGATCCAGCGGCTCCACATCACCGCGATACCGCTCGGCGGCGCGTGCATCCAGCAACCAGCCCGGCGCCTGTGCCAAGCGCGATTGCACTTCATCGGCGCTGACAACCTGCGCGGGATCGAACTGCCCCGGATACGGCGTCGCTGCCTGCACGTTCACCGCGCCGGCCTGCAGTGCATGATCGGCTGCCTGCCATGCAGCCAACCCTCCATCGAGCACCGCAACACGGTGATGGCCGATCAAACGCAGCAGCCACCACAAGCGCGCCGCCGCCATGCTGCCATCGGCTGCGTCATAGACCACCACCTGGGTGTCCGGGCGAATGCCCCACCGACCCAACGTCGCAGCAAAGGTCGCGCTGTCAGGCAGCGGGTGACGACCATGTCCCTGCCGATCGAGGTTGGAAAGATCGTGATTCAGATCGGCATACACCGCGCCGGGGATATGCCCGGCGGCGTGCTGCGCCGCACCCGACTGCGCATCGGCCAACGAAAAACGCGCATCCATCACGCGCAACGCCGTGCTCGCGGTGGCGCGCGCATCCAGCAGCCGCAGGCTTTCCTCATTCAATGCCGCAGCAAGACTTGGCACATCGACCAGTGTGTTCCAACCCATCTCCATTGTTTTCATCCCAGCAACTCCAGGCGACGACGCAAGTTGTAGAGAATGGCAGCGGTGGCCCCCCAGATGCGGTGGCCCGGCCATGCGTATTCCATGACGTGACGGATGCGGCCACGGTGCTCCATTTCCACCAGGCGCAGGTTGTCCGGGTTCATCAGGTAGTCCAGCGGTACCTCGAACACTTCCGCCACTTCGCCCGGCTCGGGCCGCGCAATGAATGCCGGGTCCACCACCGCCACCACAGGCGTCACCCGGAAACCGGTGATGGTGATGAACGGATCCAGATATCCCAATGCCAGCACCTGATTGGACGGCAGGGCGATCTCCTCATCACTCTCGCGCAGCGCCGCTGCCAGGGCGTTGCGATCGCTGCGTTCCACCCGGCCACCCGGGAAGCCGACCTGTCCACCATGATTGCGCAGCGCCTCGGTGCGCCGGGTCAACAGCACCTGCGTGCCGCTTGCCCGCGGCACCAGACCAGCCAGCACTGCCGCCTCCACCGGGGGGC
>NZ_LDJI01000082.1 GCF_001431415.1 Stenotrophomonas humi
TACAATAAGTACGTGGAGTGGGGGAGCTAGATGGTTGCGGGCATGCCGGAATCCTTCAACGTGTTGGTGAAGGAAATCCGCTCGCTGGCCATCAACATGGAACTGGAAGACAACTGATCGTGCAGGCGCTGGTGCAGTGATGCACCAGCGCCGCCAGCAGTAGCCGACAGCCCATCGACAAAGTATTCCTCCTTTCGGAGAACACCATGAAAGACCTGCTCAACCTCTTCAACCAGCCGCGTCAGACGCTGGACTTCGACGCGATCAAGATCGCGCTGGCCTCGCCGGACCTGATTCGTTCGTGGTCCTTCGGCGAAGTGAAGAAGCCGGAAACCATCAACTACCGTACCTTCAAGCCGGAGCGTGACGGCCTGTTCTGCGCCGCCATCTTCGGGCCGGTCAAGGACTACGAGTGCCTGTGCGGCAAGTACAAGCGCATGAAGCACCGCGGCGTTGTCTGCGAAAAGTGCGGCACCGAAGTGACCCTGGCCAAGGTGCGTCGTGAGCGCATGGCCCACATCGACCTGGCCTCGCCGGTCGCGCACATCTGGTTCCTCAAGTCGCTGCCGTCGCGCATCGGCCTGATGCTGGACATGACCCTGCGTGACATCGAGCGCGTGCTGTACTTCGAAGCCTACGTGGTGACCGAGCCGGGCCTGACCGCCCTGGAGCGCCGCCAGCTGCTGACCGAAGAACAGTACCTGCAGGCACGCCAGGAACACGGCGATGACTTCGACGCCGCCATGGGCGCCGAGGCCGTGTACGAACTGCTGCGCACCATCGACCTTCAGGCCGAAATGGTGAAGCTGCGCGAGGAAATCGCC
>NZ_LDJI01000083.1 GCF_001431415.1 Stenotrophomonas humi
CGCCAGGATCGTCGGCTTCAACACCCTCGGGGAGGGGTGGCATCTGTTTGAGGATGCGTTCTTCAGGTCGCTGGAAGAGGGGGTGGCGACGAACGTATCGCCTTGGCTCTGGGTGCTGGATGGAAAGCACGCCGGCCGCATCACGGCGGCGCTCCGCGCGGAACCGATGGGTGCTGCGGCGGCCGCCATGAATGAGTATCGCAGGCGGGCGTTTGGTTGGGGCTGGGATATGACAAGCGCGGCAATGGGCGAGATACGCGGCGCCATCGTCGACTATCTCAAGCTCACGCAACCTTCGGAAATTGTCGTGATTCGCCTCTACGAATGGGGCAAGTACTGATCGGGCGGGCCTGCTGCGTCCGTGCGTGGGGCGTCACGTTCACCCAAGGCATTACGATCGCGCTGTTCAGGGCGATGGCGGATAGCGGATGCGGCGGGTCTTGTCACTGGCGCGCGCAGGGTGCCCGGCGACGTGAGCCGGCCTAGTGTTTCCGACGCTTGCCGATGTCGCGCGCCAGTACCCACACGACCAGCACATTCACCGCCAGAAGCAGCCATGAGGCCCAGCCGGGGCGTTTGCTGATGGAGTACATCTCCAGCGGTAGGACCAGGGCCGCGGGGATGAAGCCCAGCCATGAGGCCCAGGCCCTGGCGCGCAACAGGACCCCAGATTCG
>NZ_LDJI01000084.1 GCF_001431415.1 Stenotrophomonas humi
TACCCGGGACAACGGCGGCCTTTGCGGCCTTCTCACGCTTGGTCTGTGCCATCAGATTAACCCTCTACCACCAGGCCCATGGAACGGGCAGAGCCCGCGATCGTACGCACGGCGGCGTCCAGGTCAGCAGCCGTCAGATCCGGCTCCTTCGCCTTGCAGATTTCTTCAAGCTGCTTGCGAGTGACCTTGCCCACCTTGTCGGTGTTCGGGCGCTTGGAACCGGAGGTGATGCCTGCGGCCTTCTTCAGCAGCGTGGTCGCCGGGGTGCTCTTGGTGATGAAGGTGAACGTACGGTCCGAATAGGCCGTGATGATCACCGGCACCGGCAGACCCGGTTCCAGCTTCTGCGTGGCGGCATTGAACGCCTTGCAGAATTCCATGATGTTCAGACCGCGCTGACCCAGCGCAGGACCGACCGGCGGCGAGGGATTGGCCTGACCGGCCTTTACCTGCAGCTTGATGTAACCGACAACTTTCTTTGCCATTTGAGTACTCTCCGGGTGCTAGCGCCTTGCGACAACAGGCTCCCCATCGGACCGAGAATCACGCGTCCCGGCATCGCGCTTTGAAATCCTTGAATCGCACCAAAGGCCACCTCGCGGCAGCCTTTGATTGAACCCCCGTTACAGGGAGCCGATTATTCTAGCAGTTTTTTCAGCCTCCGCCTG
>NZ_LDJI01000085.1 GCF_001431415.1 Stenotrophomonas humi
GAATAAGCAAAAGCCCCGCCGAAGCGAGGCTTTTGCAGTTGCGTGATTCAACCGCGGATGGATCAGGCCTCCACGTCTTCCTTGTACGCATCCACCGGGATGCAGGCGCACATGATGTTCTTGTCGCCGTACACGTTGTCCACGCGGGCTACCGGCGGCCAGTACTTCTGCAGCTTCAGCGACGGCAGCGGGAAGGCGGCCAGTTCGCGCGGATAGGCATGGGTCCACTCGCTGGCCGACACCGCACCCGCGGTGTGCGGGGCGTGCTTGAGCGGGTTGTCCTCGCGGTCCAGGCGACCATCTTCGATGGCCTGGATTTCCTCGCGGATCTGGATCATCGCGTCGATGAAACGGTCCAGCTCGTGCTGCGATTCGCTCTCGGTCGGTTCCACCATCAGCGTGCCGGCAACCGGGAAGCTCAGGGTCGGGGCATGGAAGCCGAAGTCGATCAGACGCTTGGCCACGTCCTCGGCGCCGATGCCGGAGGTCTTCTCCAGCGGACGCACGTCGAGGATGCACTCGTGTGCCACCAGGCCGTTGCGGCCGGTGTACAGCGTCTTGTAGTGCGGGGCCAGACGGGTGGCGATGTAGTTGGCGTTGAGCAGTGCAACCTGGGTTGCCTTGCGCAGACCGCCGGTGCCCATCAGCGTGATGTACATCCAGCTGATCGGCAGGATCGAGGCGCTGCCGAAGCTGGCTGCGCTGACCATGCCCACCGGGCCGTTGTCACCCAGCTTGCCCGGCAGGAACGGGGCAAGGTGGGCA
>NZ_LDJI01000086.1 GCF_001431415.1 Stenotrophomonas humi
GGCCGAACTGGCGCGCGCTCGGATTCACTGCGTGCCAGTGCCGCCTGCGTGCGAGCGCGCGCCAGTTCGGCCTGTGCGCGGTTGAACTCAGCCTGGTAACTGCGCGCATCGATGGTGAACAGCACGTCGCCCTTCTTCACCTCCTGGCCTTCGACGTAATTGACCTTGTCGATGTAGCCGGACACACGCGGGCGCAGTTCAACACTCTGCACCGCTTCGACGCGGCCGCTGAACTCGTCCCATTGGCTGACCTGCTTGACCAGCACCGGCGCGGCGCTGACCTCGGGCGCTGGCGGCATGCCGGCTTCTTCGGCGTGACCGCCACTGCAGGCGGCGAGGACGGCAAGGGCAAGCGCGGACATGCCGAAAGTGGCAATGCGCCGCGTGATGCGGGAGGGGAAGGAGATACCGTTCATGTCATGCATCCATGGGGGAGTGGAAGGAAAACGAAAGTCCAAATCGAGCGGGTATGCAGCCATGCGCGGCGCAACATTCCGGGGCACTGCCGCGCAGCGCTGCGCACGCACCCTTGAAAGCGACGTTGCGGAATCGCTGAATACGCGGGAGCAGTGTCCCGCTCACGGAAATTTTTCTCCCACTGATGGGACAAAGAACCGCAGGCAACGCACCAGACCATCCCGAATCACGCCCTCACCCACGCGCTTGGCGGCCACTTCGGAATCCTTGAAAAGGCTTTCAAAGTTCAATGGATTCAGGTTGTTGACCGAAAAACGGTAATTGGAATTACCAGAGAACGCCGGAGTACGGCGGGTCTGACGGAACGGGGCGAGGTGGCGCAGGCGCATGGCTGCAAATCCGGACTTGGCGGAGGACGAAACAGTAATCCTCTAATCCAGACTTGATTAGTACGAATTCAAGGGAATAATCATCCCGTCGCCGGCACAATCCCGCTGCCGCTAGAGCGCCCCCCATGGCCAACGATCTCAATGACACCCTGATCTTCGTGAAGGTGGTCGAACAAGGAAGTTTCACCGCAGCCGCCCGCCTGCTTGGGCAGCCCAAGACCACCGTCAGCCGCAAGGTGCAGGAACTGGAAAGCCGGCTCGGTGCGCGCCTGTTGAATCGAACCACCCGCCGCCTCGGCCTGACCGAAGCCGGCACCGTCTACTACGAACATTGCCAGCGCATTGCCCGTGAACTGGAGCAGGCCGAAAGCGCGGTGAGCCAGCTGCAGTCCGGCCCACGCGGCTGGTTGCGCTTCACCGTGCCCTACTCGATGGGCACGATGTGGATCGCACCATTGCTGAACCAGTTCCAGGCGCAGTACCCGGAAATCCGTGTCGACATGCATCTGGGCAACGAGAAGCTGGACCTGATCGCGGGCGAAACCGACATGGCCTTGCGGGTCGGGCCGTTGCCCGACTCCAACCTGGTCGCGCGCAAGCTGGGCCGGCTGCGCAGCCAGGTGTTCGCCAGCCCCGGTTACATTCAACGTTACGGCGAGCCGCGCCATCCCAGCGAGCTGCAGTTCCACCGCACGCTGGCGGTACGCAAGGCCCACAACCACAACAACCGCTTCAGCTGGACGCTGGCCGAAGCCGGTGGCGAGATGCAGGAATTCATCGTCAACCCGGCACTGGTCGCCAATGACCCAGCCGCGTTGAACACCATGCTGGTGGCCGGTGAGGGCCTGATGTTGAGCAGCGACGTGATGGCCAAGCCGTTCGTCGAGTCGGGCATGCTGCGTCGCGTACTGGCCGGTTGGACCGGGCCGGAGTATGACTTCAACGCGGTCTTCGCCGGTGGCGGCATGGTGTCACCGAAAGTGCGCGCGTTCATCGACTTCCTGGTCGACAAGCTCAATTTCGACGTCAACTACATGATGCTGCAGTGCCCGAACGCAGGGCGC
>NZ_LDJI01000087.1 GCF_001431415.1 Stenotrophomonas humi
GCCTCCGCCTGAACAGGCGGAAGCGAAGGGCATCAGACTGCCTTTTCGACCTGACCGAACTCGAGCTCGACCGGGGTGGCGCGACCGAAAATCAACACCGAGACGCGCACACGGCTCTTCTCGTAGTTGACCTCTTCCACAACGCCATTGAAATCGTTGAACGGGCCTTCGGTGACACGGACCATCTGACCCGGCTCGAACAGCACCTTCGGACGCGGCTTTTCAACACCTTCCTGAACACGATCCAGGATGGCAGCAGCTTCTTCATCACGAATCGGCAACGGACGATCAGCGGTACCACCGATGAAACCCATGACCTTCGGGGTTTCCTTCACCAGATGCCAGCTTTCGTTGTCGATACGCGGAATGCCCGCCTCTTCGTGGGTCTCGATCTGGACCAGAACGTAGCCCGGGAAGAACTTGCGCTCGGAACGGCGCTTCTGGCCGGAGCGCATCTCGATCACTTCTTCCGTGGGGACCAGCACGTCGCCGAAAAGCTCCTGCATTTCGTCACGCACGATCCGGTCGCGCAATGCCTGCGCC
>NZ_LDJI01000088.1 GCF_001431415.1 Stenotrophomonas humi
CGCAAGATCGAAGCGCCCGAGGTCCGCCTGCTCGCAGTGCTCGTGCTGCTGCAACCGCTGATCCTGCTGGGCCTGACCGCCATCACGCTGGCCGTGCCGAGCCTGACGGGGAGCTCGAACCCCGGCTTCCATGCCCTCAGCCAGGTCTTCTACGAATACACGTCGTCCTTCGCCAACAACGGCTCGGGCTTCGAGGGGTTGGGCGCTGCCACCGTCTGGTGGAACGTCACCGCCAGCTTCGTGCTCGCCGCGGGTCGCTATCCGGCCCTCATCATTCCGCTGGTGATCGCAGCCATGCTCGCGCGCAAACGCCAAGCCCCGGAAAGCACGGGAAGCCTGCACATCGAAACCCCCACTTTTGCGCTCACGCTGATCGCGGTGATCGTCATCCTGACACTGCTTCAGTTCATGCCCGTGCTGGTGCTAGGCCCCGTTGCCGATCATCTGAGCCTGGTCGCGCGTTGAGGAAAACATCATGAACCATACAACCTCGAAAGAACACGCGGGCCGCCGCTCGCGCCTGGATGAGCGCGGCTTCGCGCCTGCGCTGGTCAACTCCTTCATCAAGCTGGCGCCGCAGCACATCATCAAGAACCCAGTGATGGCCGTGGTCTGGCTCGGTACGCTGGTAACGGCGGTTGCTACCCTCGCGGGTTGGGCGCAACCCGGTTTCGGCTGGGCCGTAACCGTGATCCTGCTGATTACCGTGCTGTTCGGCAACTTCGCCGAAGCCGTGGCCGAA
>NZ_LDJI01000089.1 GCF_001431415.1 Stenotrophomonas humi
CCAGCGAACGCGCCGCCGCAGGGCGGTCGCAAGCATCCGCAGCAGGAATTCCTGCAGGTGGACACCAAGAACATCCTGTTCATCTGCGGCGGCGCGTTCGCTGGCCTGGACAAGGTGATCCAGCAGCGCTCCTCGGACACCAGCAGCATCGGTTTCGGTGCCAAGGTGAAGAGCGCCGAACGCAAGCAGGAAATCGGCAAGGTGCTGGCTGAAGTCGAGCCGGAAGATCTGATCAAGTTCGGCCTGATCCCGGAGTTCGTTGGCCGCCTGCCGGTGGTGGCGACGCTGGAAGAGCTGGATGAGCCGGCGCTGATCCAGATCCTGACCGAGCCCAAGAACGCCATCACCAAGCAGTTCAAGAAGCTGTTCGAGATGGAGAACGTGGAGCTGGAATTCCGTCCGGACGCGTTGTCGGCCATCGCCAAGAAGGCGCTCAAGCGCAAGACCGGCGCCCGTGGCCTGCGCACCATCGTTGAATCGGTGCTGCTGGACACGATGTACGAGCTGCCGTCACAGGAAAACGTGAGCAAGGTAGTGGTGGACGAGTCGGTCATCGAGAACAAATCCGAGCCGTACATCATCTACGAAACACCACCGGCACCGGCCAAGGCCGCATCCGGGGACTGAGCCTGCAGCAGCCGGGCATGAATTGGGCTGTTGCCTGTTCACGTTCAGCTTCCAGCGCCTCTTGCAACACCTCGCCGATGGCCCCATAACGGGGCCATCGGCTTTTTTATTTGGCCCTTCCTGATACCTGCGGAGCCCGCCCCCATGGCCCAGTCCCAACTCGAAGTTCTCGACCTGCCGGTCCTGCCACTACGCGACGTGGTGGTGTTCCCGCACATGGTCATCCCCTTGTTCGTGGGACGTGACAAGTCCATGCAGGCGCTGGAG
>NZ_LDJI01000009.1 GCF_001431415.1 Stenotrophomonas humi
TCTCCCATGGGGAGAGGGGCTCAAGCATTACTTGCCGGCCAGCGCGGCCATGATCGCCTTCTGCACGTGCAGGCGATTCTCCGCCTCGTTGATGGCAATGCACTGCGGCGAATCCATCACACCATCGGTGGCCTTCACGTTGCGACGCAGCGGCAGGCAGTGGCTGAACACGCCATTGTTGGTCAGCGCCATCTTGGCTTCGTCGACCATGAAGTGCTTGTACTGGTCGCGGATCGGCTTTTCCGGCTCCCAGTTGCCGAAGAACGGCAGCGCGCCCCAGCTCTTGGCGTAGACCACGTCGGCACCGGCGTAGGCACTGGCGATGTCATGGCTGACCTGGAGCGAACCGCCGCTCTCGGCCACGTTCTGCTCGGCCCAGCCCATGTAGCGCTCGTCCAGGATGTAATCCGGGGTCGGGCACAGCAGGGTCACGTCCATGCCCATGCGCGTGGCGATGGTCAGCGCCGAGTTGGCCACGGCGGTGTTCAGCGGCTTGGGGTGATAGGTCCAGGTCAGCACATACTTCTTGCCGCGCAGGTCGGTGGTGCCGAAGTGTTCCTGCAGCGCCAGGATGTGGGCCAGCTCCTGGCACGGATGGGTGATGGTCTCCATGTTGATGACCGGCACCGGCGAGTACTTGGCAAAGCTTTTGAGCACGATGTCCTGGCGGTCGTAGGCCCAGTCCACGAACTTAGGGAACGCGCGCACGCCGATCAGGTCGACGTAGCGGCCCAGCACCTTGGCCACCTCGGCGATGTGCTCCTCGGTATCGCCGTCCATCACCGTGCCCAGGTTGAACTCGATCGGCCACGCATCCTTGCCCGGCTGCAGCACCACCGCATGGCCCCCCAGCTGGAACGCACCCAGCTCGAAGCTTGTACGGGTACGCATGGAGGGGTTGAAGAACACCAGGGCGATCGACTTGCCCTTGAGGTCATCGCCCAGCTTGTTTTGCTTGAACAGCGTCGCCTGAGTGAGCAGCGCGTCGAGGTCGCCACGGCTCCAGTCCTGGGTGTTCAAGAAATGCTTCAGAGACATCAATCCATCCTTTGCTGCGGAATGTCGCCGTTACCGGCGGTTGGATGCGCCAAGGCGCGACTCATTGCGTTTGAAACTTTCAGAAACCAAAAACGAAAAAACCCAGCCTGGGCTGGGTTTTCTGAACAGACAGCACGAAGCCCCGGTCACCCAGCGAATATGTGGGATTCCGGTCGGCGGGCACGCGAAGTCATGCCGGAGGCCATCCGGGCGGTGCTGGTTGCGTGCTGGAAGCTGTTGGCTTTCATCGTCGCGCATACTCGCACGCACCCTGCCGGTGCGCAAGTGTCGCAGCGCAACATCAGGGCGTGGCCGACGATGCGTCGAATGATTGGCCGATATCCGGGGTGATCGACACCCGCAGCTTCAAGCGGTTGCCCGGATCTTCCGGCAACCGCGAGCGGAACTTGATGCCCTTGTAGACGTAGTCCACGTCATAGGCGATGGGCCGGCGGAATTCACGCCCCACCTCCACCACCTTGCACTCGGGGGTCAGCATCGCCGAACCGCCGGATGCGTGCCGGGGCTGCGCCTCTTCGCCGCTGACGACTTCGTCGGCTTCTTCCTTGCCGCCGCCGAAAATGCCCTTCACCGAGTCCCAGAAGCGACGCATGCCACCGCGCTCTTCGCCGTTCTCACCCTTGACCTGCACCGGCGCCAGCGTGCGCGTGGAGACCGGCTCGCAATGTTCCTCGGTACGCGTGGCGCGCAGGGTCTGGAACACCGGCTCGACATTGAGCACCTGCGCGTAGTCGTAGCGGACGTTCTCCACGATGACCACCCGATTGCGCAGATCACTCTCCTGCGCCACGACAACCCCGGGGGCGACGGTACACAGGCAAAGCGTCAACAGCAGCGGAATGGGTTTCATCAAGGTCAGCAGTACGATGCGGGAGCGAATGGTAGCCAATAGTGTAGGCAGCACCGCGGCCCTGGGGCTGAACCTTACCCGTCCATCCGCATCCTGCACAGCCCGGGAGTGCCCCGTCGGCCCCAGGCCGCTAGAATTGCGGGGTTCGCCTCACCCCCAATAGATACCCAATGACCCTGCGCCTGCACAACAACCTGACGCGGCAGCTGGAGCCGTTCGCTCCACTCGATGCCTCCGCCCCGACCATGTATGTGTGCGGCCCCACGGTCTACAACTACGTCCATATCGGCAATGCCCGCGGCCCGGTGGTGTTCGGGGTGCTGGCCAACCTGCTGCGGCGGCGTTACGGCGCGCTGCGCTACGCGCGCAACATCACCGACGTTGACGACAAGATCAACGCCGCGGCCAAGGAACAGGGGGTGCCGATCTCGGCCATCACCGACCGTTTCGCCGCAGCCTACCGGGAAGACATGGCCGCGCTGGGCGTGGTCCCGCCGGACATCGAGCCGGAAGCCACCGCCCATATCCCGCACATCATCGCGATGATCGAGGACCTGGTCGGCAGCGGCCATGCCTATGCCGCCGAAGGCCACGTGCTGTTCTCGGTGAGCAGCTTCAAGGGCTACGGCAAGCTCTCGCGCCGCGATCCAGAAGAGATGCTGGCCGGCGCACGGGTCGAGGTGGCTCCGTACAAGCGCGACGCCGGCGACTTCGTGTTGTGGAAGCCCTCCAGCGACGACCTGCCCGGCTGGGACTCGCCATGGGGCGTGGGCCGCCCGGGCTGGCATATCGAGTGCTCGGCGATGGCGGCCGCGCACCTGGGGCCGACCATCGACATCCATGCCGGCGGCGTGGACCTGCAGTTCCCGCACCACGAGAACGAGATCGCGCAGAGCGAGTGCGCGCACGGCGGGCAGACCTTCGCCCGCTTCTGGCTGCACAACGGCATGCTCAACTTCGGCGGCGCCAAGATGAGCAAGTCGCTGGGCAACATCGAGCGCGTGCACGACCTGGTCCGCCAGCATCCGCCCGAAGCCCTGCGCTACGCGCTGCTGTCGGCCCACTACCGGCAGCCGCTGGACTGGTCGGACAACCTGATCGAGCAGTCCATCCGCACTCTGGACCGCCTGTACGGCACCTTGCGTGACCTGGTGGACATCGACGCCACGGCCGAGATCCCGGCGGCGGTGGAAGCCGCGCTGGATGACGACCTCAACACGCCGCTGGCGCTGGCCGAAGTGGCGCGCATCGCCAGTGACGCACGCAAGGCCGAGAGTGCTGACGACAAGGCCCGCCTCAAGCGCGAACTCCTTGGCGCCGGCCTGGCGCTGGGGCTGCTGCAACAGGCGCCGTCCGCATGGTTCAGTCGTGGCGCCGAAGCGGGCGATGATGCCCGCATCCAGGCTTTGATCGATGAGCGCCTTGCCGCCAAGCAGGCCCGTGACTTCGCCCGCGCCGATGCCATCCGCGACCAGCTGGCCGCAGAGAACATCGTGCTGGAAGACACCGCGCAGGGCGTGCGCTGGAAGCGGGGGTAAGGCTTCTCCTCACCCCGACCCCTTTCCCCCAATCGGGACAGGGGCTGAAGCGGAAACTGCAATTGCACACACAGCGTCGGCTCGCGACGCACTGAGCCCCTCTCCCTCCGGGAGAGAGGCTGGGGTGAGGGGAACCGACCCAGCACCCCACCCAAAGCCCATCGCCAGCAAAGCAACGGGCCAAGAACAGGACCAACGATGATCAACTCCCCCTTCCCTCTCGAACCCACCCCCGCCGAAGCGCAGGCCACCATTGCCGAGGAGTTCTCCTTCTTCGGCGATTGGTCCGAGCGCTACCAGTACCTGATCGACCTCGGCCGCAAGCTGCCCACCTTCCCGGAGGAATGGAAAAGCGAAGAACACCGCCTGCTCGGTTGCCAGTCGATGGTCTGGATCGTGCCCGAAGGCAACGCCGACAAACTGATCTTCCACGCCATCAGCGACTCGGCCATCGTCTCGGGGTTGATCTACCTGGCCCTGCGTGTGTATTCCGGACGCTCTGCCGCCGACATCCTGGCCACCGAGCCGGACTACGTGTCCGCCATCGGCCTGGCCAAACACCTGTCGCCCACCCGCAGCAATGGCCTGGCAGCGATGCTGGCCTTCATCCGCGACACCGCCAAAGCACAGCAGCAGTGAGCGCCACGGCTGACAACTCCAGCGCCGCAGCGCTGCTGCGCCAACCTGGTTTTGCCCAGCTGCTGATGTACCGCATCGCGGCGATGCTGTCCTACCAGATCGTCGCGGTCACGGTCGGCTGGCACATCTATGAGATCACCCGTAACCCTTTCTCGCTCGGGCTGATCGGCCTGGCTGAGGTGCTGCCATTCTTCTGTGTGGCACCATTTGCCGGCTACCTGGTCGACCACCTGCCGCGCCGCAGGCTGGGCATGGCCGCCACCCTGGGGCTGATCGCCACCGCCCTCGTGCTGGCCGCCGTGGCGATGGGCTGGCTGCCGGTCAAAGGCGTCTGGCCGATCTATCTGGCGATTGCACTGACCGGCATGGTCCGCGCCTTCCTGTCACCGATCTACAACGCCCTGTTCGCACGCGTACTGGCCCGCGAGCAGTTCGCGCGTGGCGCCGGCTTCGGCAGCGTGGTGTTCCAGGCAGGCATGGTGATCGGCCCGGCGCTGGGCGGCGTGCTGGTTGCCTGGGGTGGCAAGGGCCTGTCTTATGGCGTTGCTGTGGTGATGGCAACCCTGGCGCTGGCGGCGCTGGCCTCACTCAAAGTGAGCGAACCGCCACCACCGCAGACCCGCGCACCGATTTTCGCCAGCATCGCCGAGGGCGCACGCTTCGTACTGTCCAACCAGATCATGCTCGGCGCGATGGCACTGGACATGTTTTCGGTACTGCTCGGCGGCGTGGTGGCGATGCTGCCGGCCTTCATCCAGGACATCCTGCATTACGGACCGGAAGGCCTGGGCATTCTGCGCGCGGCGCCGGCGCTGGGCTCGATCTGCGTTGGCCTGTGGCTGGCGCGGCGTCCTTTGCAACGCAATGCCGGCCGCGTTCTGTTGTTCGCGGTGGCCGGCTTCGGCCTGTGCGTGATCGCCTTTGGCCTGTCTCACAGTTTCTGGCTGTCGGCCGCGATCCTGCTGTTCTACGGTGCCTGCGACGGCGTGTCCGTGGTGGTGCGCTCGACCATCCTGCAGCTCGCAACTCCGGATGAAATGCGCGGCCGAGTGTCCTCGATCAATGGCATCTTCATCAGCTCCTCCAACGAACTCGGCGCGTTCTACGCTGGCAGCATGGCGCGACTGCTGGGCCTGGTACCGGCAGTGGTGATCGGCGGCTGCGCGGTGCTGGCTGTGGCCGGCGTCACCGCATGGAAGGCACCGCAGCTGCGTCGGTTGAATCTGCGGGATCTTCAGTAAAGCCCCTACCCTCATCCGCCCTTCGGGCACCTTCTCCCGTCTACGGGAGAAGGGAGAAGGGAGAGATTGCTTGGAACGCCGCACGGCATCCCGTCATTGAACAGCTTCCGGCGCTCCGCTCCCCCTCGGGCGGGGTGACGGCATGCCGCTGACGAGCCACTGGCTCGTGCGTGGCTGAACGCTTCGCATGCTTTGCGAGGCCGGGGCACGGAGCGAGCTGCCCGAGCGGATGAAGGCCACCTTCCCGCTACTGCCCCGCTTTCCACGCCGCGTACAGGCCCTGCTCACCGGCGGGTTTCAGCTGCCGCAGGCCGGAAGCAGGCGCCGCGGGCCCCTCGGCCAGGCGCGCATACACCGCTCCGGTTGAAAGCCCGAATGGCTGGCCCTCGTCATTGGAGTAGGCAAACCACGCCTGTTCGATGCCACACAGGTACATCGCGGCCAGACACATCGGACACGGGTGGCCACTGGCATAGATCTCACAGCCGTCCAGGCGTGCGCTGCCAAGCACCGCGCTGGCCTGGCGGATGGCGCGCATTTCGGCGTGGTCAGTCGGGTCATGGCTGGTGTGAATGCTGTTTGCAGCCTCGGCCAGCACTTCACCGTTCTTGACCAGCACTGCACCGAACGGACGGCCACCGGCAGCGACGTTCGCGCGTGCCAATGCCACTGCACGGCGCATGAAGATTTCCTGCCTTGACATCATCGCTCTCCAAAAAGAAGAACCCCGCCTGGGCGGGGTTCCACGTTGCTCGGCGAAGCAGGACGATCAGTCGCCCTGCTGCTTCTGCAGGTGCTCCCAACGCTCCTGGGCGTCGATGGTGCGCTCGGCAGTGAGGCGAGCTTCCAGACGATCCAGACCGATTTCTTCGCCGGTATCGACGCAGAAACCATAGTCACCTGCTTCCAGACGCTTGAGCGTGCTGTCGATCTTGCCGATCAGCTTGCGGTAGCGGTCACGGGTCCGCAGTTCCAGCGAGTTCTCGGTCTCGCGGGTTGCGCGCTCGGCTTCGTCGCCGATGTCACGCACTTCCTCACGCAGATTCTCGATGGTCTGCTTCGATTCCTCGACCAGATCACCACGCCATTGCAGCAGGCGCTGACGGAAGTACTCCTGCTGCAGCGTGCTCATGTACTCCTCGTCCGCCGTCGGCTTGTAGCCGGCAGGCAGGATCGGGCGGCCGGAGGCCTCGTCGGTCTTGTATTCAACCACCTTGTACTTGCTGCGCGGCGCCGGAGCGGTCGAACGAGCGGTTACGGCGACGGCCACCTTGCCAACCGGGCGGACAGCAACCGGGGCGGTGGATTTGACGGGTGTTTTTACGGGGGATTTCGAAACAGGCACGGGCTTCTTGGATTGCGGGGCTTTGGCCGCTGGCGTCGGCTTGGCAGCGACCGGCTTGACGACCGGAGCTGGAACCTTCTTGGCGACTTCGGCCGGGACAGGCTTGGCCGTCACCGGCTTGACGGCCGGCTTCGGTACGGACTTGACCACGGGTGGGGTGGCGGGCGTCTTGACGACTTTGGCAACGGATTTCTCCGCGGCCTTCTCCACCACCGGCTTGGCTGCAGGCTTGACGGCCTTGGCCACGGGTGCAGTTTTCTTGGCAGGCGCGGCGACCGGCTTGGCCACCTTGCTGACAGGAGTTTTGGTTTTCTTGGCCACCGGAGCCGCCGGCTTGGCAGCAACCTTCTTGACGACGGCCGGCTTGGTCGCTGCCTTCTTGGCAACCACCTTTTTGGCAGGGGCCTTGGTCGCGGCAGGCTTTACAGCCTTGGCAACGGGCTTGCTCACAGCCGGCTTGGACACCGCCTTCTTGACTACGGGTTTGGCGGTCTTCTTGGCGACCTTGACGGCCTTCTTTGCAGGTTTTTTAGCAGCCACGAAACGCTCTTCCTTGTTTCCCCCGGGGCCCGGGAAAGCGGGCCTTTATAGCCTACCCGACCAGCAGCAGCAACCGCGCCGGACACCGTTGCCTGAACGGACGCCTGGCCCGCGCTGCGAGGGTCCGGTGGCGTCACCGGACCGTTGTACGCAGTTCGGAACGTAACCAAGCGCGGCATCCGCGTCTGGCCGGCAGCGGGAAAGCCCAAAAGCTTTACCGGTACCGTCACGCATCCTGCGACAAATCCAATGGCAATGCCAAGTGGCATATCATTCGCCTGTGATCGGCCGCCTACTCATTGCCGTACTGCGCTTCTACAAGCGCTTCATCAGCCCCCTGCTCGGGCCGCGCTGCCGTTTTGTCCCCAGCTGCTCTGAATACGGAATGGAAGCCATCCGTGTGCACGGCCCGCTGCGCGGCTGTTGGCTTACGCTGCTGCGGCTGGGCCGTTGCCAGCCCTTCCATCCTGGCGGCTTCGACCCGGTGCCCGAGCGCCCTGACTCTTCTTCTTGCCGCTGTACAGGAAAACACTGACATGTCCTCCACGCTCATCACCAATGCCCGCATGGTCAATGAAGGCCGCACCTTCGATGGCGACCTGCGCATCGAGAACGGCCGCATCGCGCAGATCGGCACCGGGCTGACGCCGCGCGACGGCGAACAGGTGGTGGATGCCGCCGGACGCTGGCTGCTGCCCGGCATGATCGATGACCAGGTGCACTTCCGCGAGCCAGGCCTGACCCACAAGGGCGACATCGCCAGCGAATCGGCTGCGGCCGTGGCCGGCGGCCTGACCAGCTTCATGGACATGCCCAACACCAACCCGCCAACGTTGGATTCGACCATCCTCGAAGCCAAGTATGAGTTGGCCAAGGGCCGCGCCTGGGCCAACTACGGCTTCTATCACGGCGCCAGCAACGACAACCTCGAAGCCATCCGCGCGCTGGACCCGAAGAAGGCCCCCGGCGTGAAGGTGTTCATGGGCGCCTCCACCGGCAACATGCTGGTCGACAACCCGGAAACCCTGGACGCGATCTTCCGCGAATGCCCCACCCCGATCATCACGCACTGCGAAGACACGCCGATGATCGATGCCAACCTCAAGGCCTTCCAGGAAAAGTACGGTGACGCGTTGACCCCGGAGATGCACCCGGACATCCGCTCGCGCGAAGCCTGCATCAAGTCGACCCGGCTGGCGATGTCGCTGGCACGCAAGCACGGCACCCGACTGCACGTACTGCACATTTCCACCGCTGATGAGCTGGCGCTGTTCGAGAAGGGCCCACTGATCCGCGCCGACGGCAGCCGCAAGCAGATCACCGCTGAAACCTGCGTTCACTTCCTGCACTTCGCCCGCCCGGATTACGCCACCAAGGGCAACCTGATCAAGTGCAACCCGGCGATCAAGGACGTGGCCGACCGCGAGGCCATCACCGCCGCGCTGGCCGACGACGTGCTCGACGTACTGGCCACCGACCATGCCCCGCACACCTGGGAAGAGAAGCAGAAGCCCTACGCACAGGCGCCATCCGGCCTGCCATTGGTGCAGTACGCACTGGTCGCGGCATTGGAGCGCGTGCACGAAGGCAAGCTGACCCGCGAGCAGGTGGTGCAGAAGTTCGCCCATGCGCCGGCACAGCTGTTCGACGTGGAAGAACGTGGCTTCCTGCGCGAAGGCTATTTCGCCGACCTGGTGCTGGTGGAAGACGTGCCGTTCACGGTCAAGCGCGAGGACGTGCTGTCCAAGTGCGGCTGGTCGCCGTTCGAGGGCACCACGTTCCGTTCGCGCATCGCCTCCACCTGGGTCAATGGCCAGCTGGTGTGGGACGGCAACAAGCTGGTCGGCGCGCCGGCTGGCCAGCGCATGACCTACGACCGCTGATGCGTGGCATCGTGATGTGGGGGGCGTTGCTGCTGGCAGCGCCGCTGTTCCCGGCACCGTCCGCGCAAGCGCAGGACGGCATTGGCGATCTGCTCGACAATCGCATCATCTTTCCCGCCAGCGCCTCACAGGGCGCGATGGTGATCGGCAAGGTACCTGCGGGCAGCAGCGTGCGCTACGGCGGTCGCGAACTGCGCGTGAGCGGCTACGGCAGCGTGGTGTTCGGCATCGGCCGCGACGAGAAAGGCCCGCTGCAGGTGCAGGTACGGCGCTCGGATGGCAGCAGTGAAACCGCATCGATCGCGGTGACAGCACGCGACTGGCCGACCGAGCGCGTCAACGGCGTGCCGCCGAAGACGGTGAACCCGCCACCTGCCATCGCCGAACGCATTGCCCGCGAGCAGGCCCAGGTCACCGAGGCACGCAAGCGCGACGACAACCGCACCGATTTCAGCCAGACCTTCATCTGGCCGGTCCAGGGCCGCATCAGCGGCCGCTTCGGCAACGCGCGCGTCTACAACGGGCAACCGGGCAGCGGCCATTCCGGCATGGACATCGCCGTGCCGACCGGCACGCCGGTGAAGGCGCCGGCTGCGGGCATCGTCACCTTCGCCGGTCCGGATCTGTACCTGACCGGTGGCACCCTGGTGCTGGACCATGGCTTCGGCATCAGCTCCAACTTCCTGCATCTGTCGCGCATCGACGTAAAGGTCGGCGACAGGATCGAGCAGGGGCAGGACATCGCGGCCGTTGGTGCGACGGGACGAGCAACCGGCCCGCATCTGCATTGGGGGATGAACTGGTTCGATACGCGGATCGATCCGCTGTTGGTACTGGAACGCGGGAAGTAACAGCCACTGGTTCGCCGTCAATGGCGCGCGGCGGCGCGCTCCGGCATCTCCGCGGCTGAAGGATTACCTGGCGCGGCTCGATACGCGGATCGATCCGCTGTTGGTACTGGAACGCGGGAAGTAAACACTGCTTGTCCGTCCGGTGCGCGCAGCGCACCCGGGGCTTGCACCGGCGCGCCTGACTTTCGGTACAAGCGCCGCTCCCTACCCGCGCGGCGTACGGGCGTGCATCAACCGCGCGCGGCCCACCAGCTGCGCCACAGCAATGCTGCGGGACTGGGCTGATACTCCCCGCCTTTCAAGCGGGCCTGCTGCCGCGCACGCGCCAGCGATGCGTACAACCGTCGGGGGCGTGGGCCGGCGACACGCGATGGCCATGCTGCCAGCAGCTGTTTCTCCCACTGCGTTTCATCGCCCGGGGCACGCGGCACCGCAACTGCGCCCAGCTCCTGCACGCGTTGCGCAAGCGTCTGTGTCAGCACGGCATCGGCAGCATTGGAAACAGGTGATTCAGTGAACACCGCTGCTTCCACTGCAGCGACAGCGGCGGCGTAGGTGCCCAGCGCATTGCGCGCCTGGGCGGCATCGGCCGGCCTTTCGCGGGCGTCGATCAGGCTTGGAAGTGCGTCGGCCAACTGATCCCACGGTGCACGCACCGGTTCCAGCACGCGCCCCAACGGATGTCGCGAACGCTGCGCGGCCCAGCTGCGCAGTTCCTCGCCCCACCACGCCAGCTTGGCGTCCTGCGGCGTGGTGTCGCCGGTGGCATTCAAGATGTTGTCGAACTCCTGCAGCAGCGCAAACCACGCCACGGCCCGGGCGCGATCCCCCTCGGCGACGAAGCGCTCCACGAAGATCCATTCGGGCCAACGGTCCCGCCACTTGTCCAGGAAGCTATCCAGCGCACTGCTCACGTCATTACCTCTGTTTCGTTGGGTCAGGCCGAAGCCCGCTTGGCGGCCGGCCACGCGGCGGCCTGCCAGAGCTGCTGCGGCAACTCGCATAGGTGATCGGCCTGCCACGCCAAGGGGTCGTCACCGTCGAGGCGATAGCCCCACAGCGCCGCGACCGAAGGCATGCCGGCCGCGCGCGCAGCGACGATGTCACGCTCGTCGTCACCCACGTACACACAGGCGCCGCACGCGACTTTGATACGTTGCGCGGCTACTTCCAGCGGCAACGGATGCGGCTTGCGCTCGGCCAGCGTGTCGCCGCCGATCAGCACTGCACAACGCTGCTCCCAGCCCAGCTGCGGCAGGATCAACCGGGCCAGGTACTCCGGCTTGTTGGTGACGATGCCCCAGGTGGTACCGGCCTGCTCCAACCTTTCCAGCATTGTTTCGATACCGTCGAACAAACGGCCGTACTGGCAGATCAGCGCTTCGTAGACCTCCAGGAACTCCGGCACCAGCGCGTGGCGCTCGCTCTCGGCCATCTGCGGAAATGCCACCGCCAGCATCGCACGGGAGCCCTTGGACACAACCGGCCGCAACTGCTCCAGCGGCAAGGCCGGCATGCCGCGCGCTTCACGCATGCGGTTGGCGGTGGCGATGAAGTCCGGCGCACTGTCCAGCAGCGTGCCATCCAGGTCGAACAGTACTGCCGTCGGGAACGACGAGGTGGTCATGCCTGGCCCGGCTTGACTGCGTAGGCCAGGTAGTTGATCTCGGTGCGGCTACTCAGGCGGGCGCGGTTGCGCCACGGCTCATAGGCCATGCCGGTGACGTCCTGCAGCTGCAGCTCGGCCTCACGCAGCCAAGCACCGAGTTCGGCCGGCTTGATGAATTCCTGGTAGTGGTGCGTGCCCTTGGGCAGCAGGCGCGCGATGTACTCGGCGCCCACCACCGCGACCGCAAACGCGGCCGGGGTACGGTTGATCGTGGACAGGAACAACTTGCCGCCCGGACGCAGCAAACGCTGGCAGGCGGCGATGATCGCACCCGGATCCGGCACATGCTCCAGCATTTCCATGCAGGTGACCACGTCGAACGCGCCCGGCTGCTCGGCAGCCAGGTCTTCGGCGGCCTGCACGCGGTAGTCCACCTGCACGCCCGACTCCAGGCCATGCAGGCGCGCCACCTTGACCAGTTCCGGCGCCAGGTCGATGGCCGTCACCTGTGCCCCTTCCTTGGCCAAGGCCTCGCTGAGCAGGCCACCGCCACAACCGATGTCCAGCACCTTTGCACCCCGCAGCGGCGCGCGGTCAGCCACGTATTTCAGGCGTACCGGATTGAGCGCGTGCAGCGGTTTCTGCGGACCATCCGCGTCCCACCAGCGGGTCGCCAGCGCGGCGAACTTGTCCAGTTCAGCCTGATCGAAATTGGTGGAGGTCGAAGATGCGCTCATGTCAGATTCCTTGTAAGGCTGTGGTTGCAGCCCATTGCGCCGTCAGGCGCGGATGTTGCGGATGCGGTTGCGCCACTGGCGTGCATTGGCGGTGATCGCCTCGACGTCCATGCCGACCAGCTCACGCTGTACCAGCTTGGGTCTGCCGGCGATCCACACGTCGCTGACCTGATGACGGCCGGCGGCATAGACCAGCTGCGACAGCACATGATGCAGCGGCTGGGTTTCCAGCGCGGACAGATCCACGCAGGCCAGATCGGCCTGCTTGCCGACCTCGATCGAACCGATGCGATCACCGAAGCCCAGCGCACGCGCGCCGCCCAGCGTGGAAGCACGCAACGTGGTTGCTGCATCCAGCGCGGTGGCGTCATTGGCAACGGCCTTGGCCAGGATCGCCGCAGTGCGGTTCTCGCTGAACATGTCCAGGTCGTTGTTGCTGGCGCAGCCATCGGTACCGATGGCCAGGTTCACGCCAGCGCGCACCAGTGCGCAGGCCGGGCAGAAACCGGAAGCCAGCTTCAGATTCGACTCGGGGCAATGCACCACGCTGACGCCGCGCTCGGCGCACAGGTGGATTTCGGCATCGGTGAGCTGGGTCATGTGCACCGCGATCAGGCGGTCGTTGACCAGGCCCAGCCGGTCCAGCCGCGCCAGCGGGCGCTGACCGTACTGCGCGATGGAATCAGCGATTTCCTGCGCGGTTTCATGCGTGTGCAGGTGCACCGGGATGTCGAGCTGGTCGGACAGCATCCGCACCCGCTCGAAGTTGGCATCGTTCACCGTGTACGGCGCATGCGGCGCGAACGCGGTGCCGATCAGCGGGTCATCGCGCCACTGGTCGTGCAGTTCGGTGGCACGGGCGAAATATTCGTCATCGGTCTTGGCCCAGGCACTGGGGAAGTCGATGATCACCGAGCCCACCAGCGCGCGGAAACCGTGCTTCTTGTAGACGGCGGCCTGTACGTCGGCGAAGAAATAATTCTCGTTGGCGCAGGTCGTGCCACCGCGCAGCATCTCGGCGATCGCCAGGGTGGTGCCGTCAGCCACGAACTCCGGCCCGATCACCGCCGCTTCCACCGGCCAGATGTGCTCGCGCAGCCAGGTCATCAGCGGCAGGTCATCGGCGATGCCGCGCAGCAACGTCATCGGATTGTGCGTATGCGCGTTGACCAGGCCTGGAATCAGCGCCGCTTCCGGGCGCGAAACCACTTCCCTGGCGGCGAAGCGCTCACGCGCCACGGCGCGCGGCAGAACCGCCACGATCACACCATCACGCACGGCCACGGCATGGTCTTCCAGCACCACCGCATGCGGTTCGACCGGAACCACATAGCCGGCTTCGATCAGAAGATCACATTGTTCGGGTTGCACTTCACTCACGGGAATCACCATCTTCTGCCATGACATTCCAGCGCTGGCGCCGGATGCGAACAGGCGCCGCATCCCCCACACCCGCAGCCGCTGGCTGTGTGGTGAAGGGTGGCGGCGCCTGCATCGTGTTGCTTACTTGACGCGCGCGGAGTATTCGCCGGAGCGGGTATCAACGCGGATCACTTCGTCCTGGTTGACGAACAGCGGCACGCGGACCACGGCGCCGGTTTCCAGGGTGGCCGGCTTGCCGCCGCCGCCGGAGGTATCGCCACGTACGCCCGGATCGGTCTCGGTGATCTTCAGTTCAACGAAGTTCGGCGGGGTGACGTCGATCGGAGCACCGTTCCACAGGGTGACCACGCAGGACTCTTCACCCTTGAGCCACTTCTCGGCACCGTTCATGCCAGCCTTGTCAGCCTGCACCTGCTCGAAGGTTTCCGGGTCCATGAAGTGCCAATGCTCGCCGTCGCTGTACATGAAGTTCATGTCGGTATCGACCACATCAGCCGCTTCCATGGTGTCGGTCGACTTCATGGTTGCTTCCTGCGTACGGCCATCCTTGATCAGGCGGAACTTGACGCGGGTGAAGGCCTGGCCCTTGCCCGGCTTGACGTACTCGGTGTCGATGATGACAGCCGGTTGGTTGTTGACCAGGATTTTCATCCCGTTCTTGACGTCGTTCATGCCGTAACTGGCCATGCTGAAGCTCCTGAGGTGGCAAAACCGGCGCTTATCGCGACCGGCCGGATTAGAATGGAACGCCCGCCATCAGGCGGGGCAACTGTTTTTAGACCACCAATGATAACCGCAGCCCCCGCCCACGCTCCACAAAAAGCCGTTCTGACCCTGCCTGCCGACCGCTGGCAGGCGCATTGGCGGCAGGCCATCCGCGTCCCGTCGGAGTTGCTGGCCGAGCTGGGACTGGTGCCGGAGGACGTTGGGGTTTCGGCTGAGGCGCTGGCGCAGTTCCCGATGCGGGTGCCGCGTGGTTTCGTGGCGCGCATGCGCCATGGCGACCCGGCCGACCCGCTGTTGCGGCAGGTGCTGCCCATCAACGAGGAGATGCAGGTCGTCCCCGGGTTCAGCTTCGACGCAGTCGGCGACAGCCAGGCCAAGAAGGCCACCGGCGTCATCCAGAAGTATCAGGGCCGCGCCTTGCTGGTTGCCACCGGCAGCTGCGCCATCCATTGCCGCTACTGTTTCCGCCGGCACTTTGATTACGCCGAAGAGAACGCTGCCAAGGGTGGCTGGCAGGAGGCGCTGGCCGCCATTGCCGCCGACACCAGCATCGACGAGGTCATCCTCAGCGGCGGCGACCCGCTGTCGCTGGCCACCTCCAAGCTGGCCGAACTGACCGATGCGCTGGCGGCCATCGGCCACGTCAAGCGCCTGCGCATCCACAGCCGCCTGCCAGTGGTGCTGCCCGAGCGGGTGGACGAGGATCTGCTGCGTTGGCTGGGCACCGTGCCCTGGCCGGTCGCATTCGTGATCCATGCCAACCACGCCAACGAATTCGATGCCAGCGTCGACGCGGCGATGGCCCGTCTGCGCGGCACCGGCGCGCAGCTGCTCAACCAGGCGGTCCTGCTGCGCGGGGTCAATGATGATCTGGCCACACTGGCTGAACTGAGCGAGCGCAGCTTTGCCGCCGGCGTGCTGCCCTACTACCTGCATCAGCTGGATCGCGTGCAGGGCGTGGCGCATTTCGAGATCAGCGACGAACGGGCACTGTCATTGCATGCCGGGCTGATGGCCCGGCTGTCCGGCTATCTGGTACCCAAGCTGGTGCGCGAGATCGCCGGCGACACCAGCAAGCGGCCGATGCAGGGCCCGGGCTACGAGCTGGCCAGCGCCTGAGCCTGCCACCCCTCAGGCCAATATGCCCGGCACACCCGCGGTGTCGTGCTCCAGCAGCTGCACCAGCGCATCGGCGTTGAGCGGGCGCCCCAGCCAGTAGCCCTGCACCAGATCGCAACCGCGCTGGCTGAGCAATTCAAACTGCGCCCGCTGCTCCACACCCTCGGCCACCACGGTGATGCCCAGTGCGTGCGCCATGGCGATGATGGCGGTGGTCAGGGCCAGGTCGTCCGGGTCGCGCTCCATGTCCGCTACGAAGCTGCGGTCGATCTTGACCCCATCCACCGGCACCTGACGTAGATGGCTCAGGCCCGAGAAGCCGGTACCAAAGTCATCCAGCCACACCCGTACCCCGGCACGATGCAGTTTTTCCAGCAGCGTCACGGCCAGGATCTCGTCGCCGATGACCGCGGTTTCGGTCAGCTCCAGATGCAACCGTGACGCTGCCAGTCCCGAGGTATGCAGGCTGGTTTCAACCTCCCCGACCAGGTCACCGTTACGCAGCTGCCGCGGCGAGACGTTGACCGAAATGAACACTTCCTCGCCTGCCGCATTCCGCGGCCACTGCATGGCCTGTTCGCAGGCAGCATGCAGCACCTTCGGGCCAAGCGCCTGGATCAGACCACTCTGCTCGGCTACATCAATGAATACCGACGGCGGAATCGAGCCCAGCGTCGGGTGGTTCCAGCGCAGCAGTACTTCCGCGCCCACCAGCATATGGTCACGGGTGCGGAAGATGGGCTGGTAAACCAGCCGCAGTTCACCACGGTCCCAGGCACCGCGCAGCTCCTGCTCCAGATACAGGCGCCGCTCCACGGCATGATCCATGGCCCGGTTGTAGTAGCGGAAACAGTTCTTGCCGGCCAACTTGGCCTGGTACATGGCTATGTCGCCGTTCTTCAGCAGCACCGTCGCCCCGTTCGCGTCTTCGGGGAACAAGGTGATGCCGATGGAACTGCCCAGGAAGATCTCGCGCTGCTGCACCTGCAATGGCTGCCCCAGCTCCACCACCAGCCGCTCGGCCAGCTTCGCGGCCACTTCCGCTGCGCTGCGCTCACCATCGCCGACCAGAATCACGAACTCGTCGCCACCAAAGCGCGACAACAAGGCTTCGCTGCCACCGACCTGGTCCACCGAATTGGCGATGCGCTGGGCAAACTGCAGCAGCGCATCGTCACCAGCCTCATGGCCCAGGGTGTCGTTGACCCGCTTGAACTCATCGATGTCGATGAACAGCAAGGCCAGCGAGCGACCGGCCAGACGTGCTTCGTGCAGCCTCCCGTCCAGCGCCTCGCGGAACGCCAGGCGGTTGGTCAGCCCGGTCAGGGCATCGGTATAGGCCATCTGCCGTACTTCGCGATCATGCCGGGCGATGCTCTGGCTCATCCGGTTGAAGGTGCGCAGCAACTCGCTGATCTCATCGCCACGCCGGGTCGATTGTTCCTCGATCTGGTAGTCACCGCGTTCGATGCGCTGGGCCGCATCGCTCAACCAGCGGATCGGCCGCACCATCGTGCGCTGGATGTACAGCGCCGTGGCGCTGACAAATGCCACCAACGCCGCCATCAGCGCGGTCAGCCACAGCCATTGGCGGCGGCGGCTATCATCCAGCCGCTGCGACAACGTGCGCATGGCCGCCGCCTCCTGCGCCAGCACCGGTTTCAGGTCCATACCGACCCGCAGCCCGCCGATACGCTGGTCGCCGATGTGGATGGGCAGGTCGATCTCCAGCACCGAAGGCGATTGCTGCAGCAGCAGCTTCTGTGCGCGCACCGCCGTATGCGCCAGCGGATCGGCCATCGGCTGGCCATAGCCGGCCACATCGATGGAGCCGTCGTGGATCAGGTTCCCCTCGGCATCGTGCACCAGCACATAACTCACCGATGTCTGCGCGGTGGTGTTGCGCACCAGCGCACCGATCGCAGCCAGATCTTCGTAATAGAGCGGATTGACCAGACTGTCGGCCAGACCCTGCGCCAACGCGGTACCGCGTTCCTTGATGCTCTCATCGAGCACCTGGCTGACCACCTCGATACTGTTTCGCAACACCTCCTGCTGGGCTGCCGCCTGGCGCGCCAGCATCAGCGCGACGATGGCTGTCACCACCAGCAACGCCGCGCCGGCGGCAAGCAGGAAACGGGCCTGAAGACCAAAGCGAAACCGGTTCATTCCACCTCCAGGCGGATGCGGGCCAGGCCATTACGCAGGCGCTCCAGAACCCGTTGGCTTTCGGCATCCACCGGATGGAACCCCGTGGTACCGAAGAACTTGGCCAGCGCCGGCCCGGCAACGGGATCGCGGCTTGCCTCCAGCAACACCCGCTGCAGCCGCTCGCGCACCGCAGGGTCCAGATCGCCGCGCACCATTTCCAGCGCACGCGGCATCGGCTCGCTGCGGAAAATCACCCGCATGTCATTACGGAACGCTGGCGGCATGCTGCGATCGTCCATCCAGTCCAGGTTGCTGATCACCCCGGCGTCGACCACCCGCTTGTGCACGTAGGTGGAGATGTTCAATTCGGTGCGCGCAAATACATAACCCACGGTATCTGCGGCGGGTACATCACTGGGAGTCAACAGGATTTCCGGCTTCACGCCATGCTCAAGCAGCTCCATGGCCGGCACCAGATAGGCACTGGTGGAAAGCGCGCTCTGCAGCGCCACGGTGCGGCCCTTCAAGTCCTCCAGGTCACCTACCGGGCTGTCACGGCGCACGAAAAACACGCTCTCGTACGCCCCCACGCCACTGCGCTCGGTCAGCAGCAACGGACGCGCACCTGCCCGCTGCTGCAGGGCCATGGCCGTGCCAGCGGTTTCAGTCACCCAATCCACGCGCCCACGCCGCAGGTAGCTGCCCATCTGCTGGGCATCCTTGGCCATCAGGATGCGTCCTTCGACGATCCCGACCTCCCGCATCCGTGGCACCACGTAGTCCAGCAACGGCTTGAGCTGGTCATAGTGCGACTTCGGATCATCACTGATCCGACCCAGCACCAATACCGACCGCTCGACCGCCCCGCATGTAACCGGCTGTAGCGCAGCCAGTCCCAATACGGCTCCCCAAAGCCATCGAAACACGCGCAAAACGGCAGCTCCCCAAACGATCGATCAAGCCTACCGGAAATCCCCTGCCGTGATGAGGTACTCAGTCGGGACGGATTCCAGCCAGTCGCGCCATCCGCTGTGCGTCAGCCAGAATGCCGCGCAGCAAACGGACTTCCTGCTCGGTCAGGTCCGCCTTCATGAACAACCGGCGCAGCTTGCGCATGGCCGATTCCGGCGCGCGGCCCTTGTGGAAATCGATCTGATCCAGGGTCTCGCCGAACTGGCTGAACATGCCCTCCAGCTGTGCATGGCTGGCCGGCGCATCGCCAAAACCCGGCTCGCGCGCCGGCTGCACCTGCCCTTCAAGCTGCGCCATGCGCACTTCGTAGGCCAGTACCTGCACAGCCGCAGCCAGATTCAGCGAGCTGAATTCAGGATTGGACGGAATATGCACGGCCAGATGGCACAGCTGCAGTTCCTCGTTGGTCAGGCCGGTACGTTCGCGACCGAACACGAAGGCCACTTCGGCGCCCTCACTGGCCTTGGCCACCGCGCGCTGGCCAGCCAGCTCCGGCAACAACTCTTCCAACTGCACCCGACGGGAACGCGCGGTGCAGCCCAGCACCAGTTGGCAGTCGGCCACGGCCTCGGCCAGGGTCGCCACCACCGGGGCATCGCCCAGCACATCCTCGGCACCGGCTGATCGGCGCATCGCCACGTCGTCCAGCGCCTTTTCAGGGGCCACCAGCACCAGCCGCGCCAGCCCCATGGTTTTCATCGCACGGGCGGCTGCCCCGATGTTTCCAGGGTGCTGGGTACCAACAAGAACGAAACGGATATGGACAGGAACAGACATGGATGGCAAAAAATCAGGAGCGAGACAGCTGCAGATGGTAAACTGCGCGGCCGGCCTGTGCGCCGGACCCGCTCTTTTCCCCCGCCAATCCGATCTCAGCCTTCACGGGAGCCTTTCGCCATGCAGAAACCCGCCGTAACCGTCATGGTCAAGGCCGCCCGCCTCGCCGGCAACGTCCTGCTCCGCAACATCAACAAGCTCGAAACACTCAACGTAGTGCAGAAGGGTCGGATGGATTACGCCAGCGAAGTCGATGGCGATGCGGAGAAAGTAATCGTCAAAGAGCTCAAGCGCGCCTATCCCGAATATGGCATTTTCGGTGAAGAAGGTGGCGTCCAGGGCAGCAAGCGCCAGATGTGGGTGATCGACCCGCTCGACGGCACCAGCAACTACCTGCGCGGTTTTCCACATTACTGCGTGTCCATTGCGCTAGTCGAAAACGGCGAGCCGACCGACGCGGTGATCTTCGATCCGCTGCGCAACGAACTTTTCACTGCCAGCCGTGGCAATGGCGCGGTGCTCAACGACCGCCGCATCCGCGTGTCCGACCGCAAGGATCTGGAAGGCACGATGATCCACACCGGCTTCGCTCCGCGCGAACGCGCCCGCGCCAGCAGCCAGCTCAAGGCGCTGGACACCCTGCTGGTGCAGGCTGAAGACGTGCGCCGCACCGGTTCGGCTGCGCTGGATCTGGCCTACGTGGCCTGTGGCCGCGCTGACGCCTACTTCGAGGCAGGCGTGAAGGCATGGGACATCGCAGCCGGCGTGCTGCTGGTCCGCGAGGCTGGCGGCAAGGTCTGCAACTATCGCGGCGCCACCCCGGCCCGCATGGACGACAAGGGCCCGGAGACCCAGCAGATCGTGGCCGGCAACCTGAAGGTGTGCGAGGCGCTGCAGAAGGTGCTCGTCAACACCGGCCATGCCGCTGAGTTCGATCCGAAGTTCTGATCGACCGACAACGTCGCATCACCAGGAACGGCGCCCGGGAGGGTGCCGTTTTTGTTTGCGCGCGCCAGCCGCCTTCTTCGTGGCGCAGGCCTCTCGCACAAACCAGAACGCCCGGCACATGGCCGGGCGTTCTGCTTGCAACAACTGGCTGAAACCGATCAGACCACCGTCGACGAACGCAGTGCTGCAATGCGCTCGTCCAGCGGCGGGTGACTCAGGAACAGCTTCTTGGCGGTCGAGCCGGCGATGCCAAACGCAGCGATCTGGGTCGGCAACGTGCTCTGACCATGGTTGAGCTTCAGGCGCTCCAGCGCTGCGATCATCTTCTGGCGGCCGGCAAGGGTTGCACCACCATGGTCGGCGCGGAACTCGCGACGACGCGAGAACCACATCGCGATCATCGTCGCGAACAGGCCGAACACCATCTCCAGCACGAACACGATGATGTAGTAGGCGAAGCCGCGGCCACCACCTTCGCGGTTGCCCGACAGCGTGCTGTCGATCACGCCACCGACCACACGGGCAAGCACGATCACGAAGGTGTTCAACACGCCCTGCAGCAGCGCCATGGTGATCATGTCGCCATTGGCAACGTGGGCGATTTCGTGGCCCAGTACCGCTTCAGCCTCGTCTTCGCTCATGTTGTGCAGCAGACCGGTGGACACCGCCACCAGCGCATTGTTGCGGTTGGCACCGGTGGCGAAGGCGTTGATTTCCGGCGCCTCGTACACGGCCACTTCCGGCATGCCGATACCGGCAGCCTTGGCCTGGCGTGCCACCGTGTCCAGCAACCAGCGTTCGGTCTGGTTGCGCGGCTCGGTGATCACCACCGCGCCGGTACCGCGCTTGGCCATGAACTTGGACAGCAGCAGCGAAATGATCGAACCACCGAAGCCGAAGATGGCTGCCATGACCAGCAGACCACTCATCTGCGCGGAGTTCACACCCAGAATGGACATGACGACGCTTGCCAGAACAAGCACCGCAAGGTTGGTCAGAAGAAACAGCCCGATACGGGTAAACATGGGAAAGAGTTCCATGAAGGTGGAAAAGATGGATAGATCTGCGGCTCGCGCAGCTTGAATTCAAGCACAAATCTGACCGACGATTCAGCTTCAATGCCTTCCCTAAATTATCGCGGCCGTTTCGCCCCCTCCCCGACCGGCCCCCTGCACCTGGGCTCAATGCTGGCAGCTTTCGGCAGTTGGCTGCTGGCCCGTCATGCCCGCGGCCAGTGGCTGGTCCGGATTGAGGATGTGGACCCACCTCGTGAAGTACCCGGTGCAGCGGAACTACAGCTCGCTACGCTGGCTGCCTTCGGTCTGCATGCCGACCAACCCGTGCAGTACCAGAGCCGCCGCCACACGCTTTACCAGACGGCCAGTGCACGGCTGTTGGCAAAGGGCAAGGCGTTCCATTGCCACTGCAGCCGCGCCGACCTGGCCAGCCAGCACGGCATCCACCGACACTGCGCGGCCAGCCAACAACGGGCGCAGCCGGCCATCCGTCTGCGCGTGGCCGACGGGAGCCATGTGACGTTCAATGACGCGCTGCAGGGTCAGGTCGCGCAGGACGTGGACCGTGACGTGGGCGATTTCGTCCTGCTGCGGGCCGATGGCTGCTGGGCTTATCAGTTGGCTGTGGTCGTGGACGATGCCGAGCAGCGCATCAGCCATGTGGTGCGCGGCGCGGATCTGGTCGACTCCACGCCGCGCCAGATCCTGCTGCAGCAAGCACTCGGCGTACCGACGCCGCATTACCTGCACCTACCCCTGCTGCTGGGCAGCGACGGCCACAAACTATCCAAGTCGTTGGCCGCGATGCCAGTGGATGCCGGCGCACCGCTGCCAGTGCTGCGCTGGCTGTGGGCCGCACTGGGCCAAGCCCCGGCGGCACTGGATGCGTCGGTGACCGTCGCCGAACTGCTGCAGCACGCCGTGACCGCGTTCGATCCGGGCAGCCTGCAAAAAGAATCACGGATCGTCGCCGGATCGCCCCCGGGCTGACCGCAGTTTCATTAGAATCGGTGGCTCCCCCGCGCAACCGCCCTGGAGCACCTGCCCATGACACCCCGCGTCGCACTGGTCACCGGTGGTACCGGCGGCATCGGTACCGCCATCTGCCAACGCCTGGCCGACCAGGGCCATCGTGTCGCCACCAACTTCCGCAGTCCCGAGAAAGCCCAGGACTGGCAGCAGAAGATGCAGGCAAAGGGCTATGACATCGCGATGTTCCCCGGCGACGTCGCCGACCCCGTCAGCGGGCGCAGCCTGATCGAATCGGTCGAAGCCGCACTTGGCCCGGTTGAGATCCTGGTCAACAACGCCGGCATCACCCGTGACACCACGTTCCATCGCATGAGTGCCGAGCAGTGGCACGAGGTGATCAACACCAACCTCAACTCGGTATTCAACGTCACCCGCCCGGTGATCGAAGGCATGCGCAAGCGCGGCTGGGGCAGGGTGATCCAGATCAGCTCGATCAACGGCCTGAAGGGCCAGTACGGCCAGGCCAACTACGCGGCGGCCAAGGCCGGCATGCACGGTTTCACCATCTCGCTGGCACGCGAAAATGCCGGCTTCGGCATCACCGTCAACACCATTTCACCGGGTTACGTTGCCACCGACATGGTGATGGCGGTACCGGAGGAAGTCCGGGCCAAGATCATCGCCGACATCCCCACCGGGCGCCTCGGCAAACCCGAGGAAATCGCCTACGCGGTGGCCTTCCTGGTTGCCGAGGAAGCGTCGTGGATCACCGGTTCCAACCTGGACATCAACGGCGGCCACCACATGGGCTGGTGACGCGCTCCGCAGTCATGTTGCGCAACAAGGGGATTCATGCTGCGCAACAGGAAAACGCATTTGTGTGCCCTGCAACCTGTACTTTTGGCTGTTGCAAGGCCTGTTGCACTGCGCCATGCTGGGCGCCTACCGTTGACGAGTGATGGCTTAATGGCTGCGACCCGCATCATCAAGAAGTATCCCAATCGCCGGCTCTACGACACCGAGATTTCCAGTTACATCACCATTGAAGACGTCCGCCAGCTGATTCTCGACGGCGAGACTTTCGAGGTGCGCGATGCCAAAAGCGGTGAGGACCTGACCCGCTCGGTCCTGCTGCAGATCATCGCAGACAAGGAACAGGACGGTGAGCCGATGCTCTCCACCCAGCTGCTGAGCCAGCTGATCCGTTTCTACGGCGATTCGCTGCAGGGCTTCATGGGCAATTACCTGGAGCGCAGCATGCAGGTGTTCCTCGACCAGCAGCAGCAGTTCCGCCAGCAGATGGGCAACCTGCTCGGGCAGACGCCGTGGGCGATGATGAACCAGCTCACCGAGCGCAACATGGAGCTGTGGCAGGAATTCCAGCGCAACATGGGTACTGGCTTCAGCCGCCCGCCGGCCGGCACCAAACCAGCCGACCCGCCGCCAGCCAGCCCCGGCGGCAAGACCCGCAGCACGCGCTGAACAGACAGGCCGACGCAAACGTCGGCCTTTTTTGTGGCCATGTCGCCGGCCTGGCGCAAGCCTCCAAACCGGCATCAGCACCGCCAGCACCTGCAATGCGGCCCAGGATGTTCCCGCACCGCCCGCATCGACTCCGTGGCTTCCACGGCCCCCGCTTGAAGCCTCAGCGCTTCTCTGGCCTGCAGGCGGAACAGATGCGCTCGACCTTGTAGCCGCGCGCGCGCAGCTTTTCCACCACACCGTCACTGCCCAGCAGATGCAGCGCACCGACAACAACCAGCGTACTGCCCTGCCCGGCCTGCAACCGCTGCTGCAACGGGGCCAGCCAGGCGTCGTTGCGCTCCACGTTGATGCGCTGGTACAGCCCTGGGTACTCGCGCTTCATCTGGGCGGCCATGTCCCGCCACAGCACCACATCGTCACCGCGACGCCATGCCGCGTGCAGCTGCCGGCTCTGTTCATCCCCTTTCTCCACCTGCTCGAGTGCCTCGCGGAGCAACTGACGCTGCTCCTCGGCACTCATGCCATCGAGCATGTTGATCTGTGAGGATGCCGTCTCCAGTCCCGCTGCGGGCTTGCCCGCCTGGGCGGCACGCGTCATCAGATGACGATCCAGTCCCGCCTCCGCATCCAGCCCCTGGCGCGTCATCTGGGCGATGCTGATGGTCAAGCCGATGAACCACGGCTTGAGCCCGACCAGACGCTCCAGCGGCATGTTGTTGACGGCCGCATAGTCTTCCAACCGCTTCCAGGTGGCAGCATCCAGTTCATCCTTGAGCTGACGACCATCGCGACGCATTGCCGCCTGCAACATCTGCGTGGCAAGCGCCGGCGAGTTCATGTCTTCCGGCGGCAGCTCGAACAACAACCGGCTCGACGCCTCGAATGCCTTGTCCACATCGGGCGACAACGGATAGTCGTCCTGCTTGAGCAGATGGAACGAGCCCAACAGGTAAAGCTGAGCACCCTGCGGACCACTGACCTTCCACAGCAATGGCACCGGTGGCGTGGCTCTGGCGACCGGCTCGGCCTGTCGCGCCGAGACGGCGACCGATGTTCCCAGCAGCATCACCGCGCCCAGCACCAGGGTTGTCGCGCGCATCATCCACTTCATGCGGCCTCCTCCGGCTTGGGTTTCACGTAGGCTTTTTCGCCCGCTTCAACCTGCATGTCCATGCGGTTCTCCGGCGGCGGCAACGGGCAGGTCGCAAACGGGGTGAACGCACACGGCGGGTTGTAGGCACGATTGAAATCAACCACGACTTCGCTCCTGGCGTCCGGCACGTCCAGATCGATGTAGCGCCCCGCCGAATAGCTTCCGCGGCCGTTGGTGCGGTCAGCAAAGATCAGCTGCAGCGGACGCCCCGGCTCGCCGATTGCTTCCAGCCGCCAGGTGCGGCCGCCGCGCTCGAACTCCACCGCGCCGGCATTGGGTACGTCACTGGCAAGGCCGGTGATGTCGACGATGGGGAGGGTCTTGTTGACGTCATGCGGCACGAAGCGCGCCGTCACCCGCCAGGACGGATCGGCCGGCCAGTACGACAGATGCCCGAAGTTGAGCCGCGCCGGCGCGTCGGCATGCTTCAGACGCAGGGCATAACGTGGGCCGCGATGGATCAGGGTCAGCAGACCTTTGCCCTCATCGAAGGAGATCACGGTCGGCTCGGCGGCATCATCACTGCGGAACGGAATTCGCCCCTTCACCGGCTGCCCGCCGGCCTGCAGAACCACGCCGGGCTCCGGGGTGAACCAGATGTTGTCGCCATCACGCGACACCATGCCCATCCGTGGCGGGCCCATCGCCAGACGGATGCCGCTGGTGCTGCCACTGCCGATGAAATGCGCCTTCAGCTCCAGCCAATGCAGACCCATCAGACTGGCCCAGCCATCGGGCGTCGTCAGCTCGGTCAAGCGCTGTTCGCGCCACAATTCGTTTTGATGCGCGAACACCGGATCAACTGGCGCCGGCTTGCTGACATCGGCGCTCTTGTCGCCGCAGCCACCCAACAGCATTGCGGCGAACAACGCCACACTTCCCCATCGTTTCTTCATCAACGCCCCCGCAGGAACCAACGGTCAATTTCTGCCAGCGAAAAGCGCGCCCAGGTCGGGCGGCCATGGTTGCATTGCCCCGAGCGCTCGGTGGTTTCCATGTCGCGCAGCAGGGCGTTCATTTCAGGGATCGTCAGCCGCCGGTTGGCGCGCACCGCGCCGTGGCAGGCCATCGTCGACAGCAGTTCGTCGCGCGCCGTGGCAATGCGACGGCTCTGCCCATGCTCGCGCAGGTCGGTGAGCACGTCGCGCAGCAGACCCTCCGGTTCGGCATTGGCCAGCAATGCCGGGATGCTGCGCACATGCAGCGAGCCCGGGCCGGAACGGGTGATCTCAAAGCCCAGCGCGGCCAGTGTTTCCGCTTCGCGCTCGGCGGTATCGGCATCCCGCTCGCCCACGGCAAGCGTCATCGGCACCAACAATGGCTGCGCGTGCAGACCGATGCCGTCATGCGCGTTCTTCAACCGTTCGTAGCCGATACGTTCGTGTGCGGCATGCATGTCCACCACGATCAGGCCTTCCGCGTTCTCGGCCAGGATGTAGATGCCGTGCAACTGGGCTACCGCGTAGCCCAGCGGCGGTACGCCGCTGTCGCCGGAAGTGGGCGGCAATGCCGGCCCACCCTCCGCCAAGGATTGCACGGTGCCGGCGGCCGGGCTGGAGTACAGCGCGGCATACGCCGATGGCGCCTCGGCCACCTGCAGGCCCAACGGCGATTGCCGTGCCTGCCAGTCGCCATTGCCGCCGCCTGCGCTACCAGGCGCTCGTCCGAGCACATAGCCACCACCATAGCTGGCGGACAGCGACGACTGCGGCGTGGCGTCTGCCGGATGTTGCTGCTGGCCCATGGTTGATGGGTCCAAGCCGGCGCGTGTTTCAGCCAGCGCATCCTTGAGCGTGCGGTAGACAAAATCATGGATCAGCCGCGAATCGCGAAAGCGCACTTCGTGCTTGGCCGGATGCACGTTCACGTCCACGCGCGTCGGATCGAGCTCAAGGAACAACACGTAGGCCGGCTGACGGCCGTGGTACAGCACATCGCCGTAAGCCATCTTCACCGCATGGCTGACACTGCGGTCGCGTACCGAGCGGCCATTGACATACAGATACTGCTGGTCGGAACTGGCCCGCGAATACTGCGGCTGTGCGATCCAGCCATGCAATCGCAGGCCAGCTGCGCTGTGATCCACCCGCAATGCCTGCCGCGCGAAATCCTCACCCAGGGTTTCACCCAGGCGCGTATCCGAATACAAATCGCCAGGCTTGTAACGGCGCGACGGCTTGCCGTTGTGCGAAACACGCAGCTCGACATCCGGACGTGCCAGCGCCAGCGAGCGCAACCACTCTTCGATATGCCCCAGCTCGGTGCGTTCGGCACGCAGGAACTTGCGCCGCGCCGGTACGTTGTAGAACAACTCGCGCACTTCCACGGTGGTACCGGGCGCATGCGCGCGCGGTGCGACTTCACCCAGCTTGCCGCCCTCGATCTGCAACGCAGCGCCGTGTTCGTCATCGGCGCGACGCGAGGCCAGGGTGAAGCGGCTCACCGAGGCGATCGACGGCAATGCTTCACCGCGGAAACCCAGCGTCGCCACCGACTCAAGATCATCCAGGCTGGCGATCTTGCTGGTGGCATGGCGCGACACTGCCAGCGCCAACTGCTCCGGGGCAATGCCACCACCGTTGTCGCGGATGCGGATCAGGCGTACACCGCCTTCTTCCAGGTCGATGTCCACGCGCGTGGCACCGGCGTCGAGGGCGTTTTCGACCAGCTCTTTGACAACGGACGCGGGGCGTTCAACCACTTCGCCAGCGGCGATCTGGTTGATCAGGATTTCCGGCAACGGACGAATCGCGTTCATCGTGCACCACCTGCATAAACCGACAACCGGAAGCGGCGGGACGAGGACGACGGAGGGGGAATCAGGCTGACATCATGCATGGCCACGATGATAGCCGAGCCCGGTCGCATCACCGCACCGGGCGCGCAAGACGCGTCGCTTGAAATCACTTGGCGGCCACATGCTGCCAGACCGGGAGGCCCCGGCCGACGTTTACTTGCTGCCGCCGGCTACGGTACCGGCAGAGGCTTCCATTTCGGCCTGGGCGCGGGCGGCGAACAGCGTGCCCGGCGGCGGCTGACGGCTGAAGAAGGTGTGCACGCCATCAAGCACGGCACCGGCGATGCGACGCTGGTAAGCCGGGTCAACCAAACGGCGCTCTTCATCCGCGTTGGAGATGAACGCGGTTTCCACCAGCATCGCCGGCATGTCCGAGGTGCGCAGCACCGCGAAGTTGGCCCGCTCCAGGTTCGGCTTGTGGTTGTTGCCGATCCGCTTGAGCCCACCCAGCACATGCCCGGCAGCGTCTTCAGAGGCCTTCATGTTGCCGCTCTGGGCCAGATCCAGCAGCACGTTGGCCAAGGTGCCCTCGGTGCGGCTGAGGCTGACGCCACCGATCAGGTCAGCCGCGTTTTCCTTGTCGGCCAGCCAGCGCGCACGCTGCGAGGAGGCGCCCTTGGTGGACAGCACATACACCGACGAACCGGTGGCCGAGCGGTTTTCCGCCGCATCGGCATGGATCGAAATGAAGATGTCGGCCTTGGCCGCCCGTGCCCGCTGCGCACGCATCGGCAGCGGGATGAACACATCGGTGTCGCGGGTCAGGTAAGCGCGCAGTCCTGGTGTGGCATTGACCTGCCGGGCCAACTCACGCGCGACCGCCAGGGTCACGTCCTTCTCACGCTTGCCAGTGGGACCGATGGCACCCGGATCCTGCCCGCCGTGACCAGGATCGATTGCCACTACCAGTGTGCGCATCCCTGCCTGCATGCGGATGCGCGACGCATCGCTGGGCATCACCGGGCGCGGTGCTTCCGGTGCGACCGCAGCCGGGGCCGGGACAACAGCTGCGGGCACAACGGTGGCCTGCGCCACCGTTGTCGCGGGCCTGCTGCCGGCAATTTGCGTGGAGGCGCCTGTCGTCTGGCCGCTCAGGATTGCCGCAGGCGATGACTGCCCCGCAGCGTTACCCGCCACAACAGCATTCGTCGGCGCGGGCGTGGAAGTGGTGGCAGACACAGGAGCGGGCGGCGGCGTTGCGGCCTGGCGGCTTACCGCAGCCGTCAACGCAGCAGTCGCGCGCGCAGCTTCGGAACGGGCCTGTTCGCTGGACTGTGCCGGGGTTTGAACCGGCGTCGGCGCCGGGCTTGGTGCCTGAGCCGGTGCGGATGCCGGAGCGACCACCGCAACCGGAGCACGGCCAGCGTTTTCACCCGGCCACTCGATCACCAGCTTGGTTTCGGCGCCCTGCCCCTGGATCTGCGGCTTGAACGCGGCCACGGACTCGGCAAGGTCGAACACCACCCGGAACGTGCCCGGAGTCGGGTTGCCGGTACGCACCGCCGTCACCACGCCGATGGCTGCCGGCAACCTGAGGTTGCGCAGTGCAGTCGAATCGGGGAAGTCGACGACCAGCCGGTTCGGGCCGGCCAGGCTCAGGGTCTTGTAGCTGCCCCCACCTGCAAGCTGGATTTCGGCCCGGGTGCCGGTGCTGCCGGTATGCAGGTTTACCCCGCGGATCTCGCCCGCCCACGCGGATGCGCTGGCAGCCAGACAGAGTCCGGCGACGGCAACTGGCAGAGCGAACAGGCGGTTTCCCGTAGTCATGGGCGGATTCAATCACCGGAATCAGGCAATTGCAACATCTTTTCCCTTAATAATCCGCAACCTGCCACACCTTCCTGCTGTCAGGGGGTAAAAACCCCTTGCAAGTGAGGGGATTGGCGCAGGCGTTCCAGCCAGGCGTGGCCCGCCTCGCTGTGCGCCTGAAGGCGGGCACGCCGGCCATGGCCGTCGATTTCCAGCGCTACGACCAGATCCACCGGTGGCAGGCCGCCCGCGCCGCGTTCGGGCCACTCGACCAGCCACAGATCGGCCGCGCCTTCGTCGAGCCCGAGGAAATCCAGCTCGCCGGCGTTGCCGATGCGATACAGATCCAGGTGCCATGCTTCGCCGACTTCCAGCGGATAGCGCTCGATCAAGGTGTAGGTGGGGCTGCGGATGGAACCCTGCACGCCCAGCGCACGCAGCAGCGCGCGGGCCAACGTGGATTTACCGGCGCCCAGGTCACCCTGCAGATGCACCACCGCCTGCGCCGGACGGGTGAGTGCCAACGCCTGACCAAGCTGGTCGGTGCTTTCGGATGCGGGAAGAAACAATTCGATCATGGCCGCCATTATGGATTGGCCAGCGCCCGCAGGTGTGGCAACAGGTCGCGCGGCAACAGCCCGCGCTCACCTTCGGCTGCCGCCGCATCGCCAGCCAGGCTGTGCAGCAACGCACCGGTGCTGGCAGCGTCGAACAACGCCAAGCCCTGCGCACACAGCGCAGCGATGGTCCCGGTTAGCAGATCGCCCATGCCGCCCACGGCCATGCCCGGATTGCCTGCTGCGATCACGCGCGTCACCTGCCCCGGCGCTGCGATCAGCGTACCGGCGCCCTTGAGCACCACGACGCAGGCATGGCGCTCGGCCAACGCCTGCACAGCGGCAAAGCGATCACGTTGGATCGCAGCGGTGTCGGTCCCCAGCAGACGTGCCGCCTCACCCGGATGTGGCGTGAGGATGGCCTGCTGTAGCGGCTGTGGTGCGCTGGCCAGCAGGTTCAGCGCATCGGCATCGATCACCACGGGCTTTCCACCCTGCAACGCCGCCGACCACAATGCCCGCGCCCATTCGTCCTGCCCCAGGCCCGGCCCGAGTGCCACCACGCTGGCACGCGCCAACAACGGCGCCAGCGCACTTGCCTGTTCCACCGCGTGCGCCATCGCTTCCGGGCAACGCGCCAGCACGGGAGCCACATGCAGGACGCGTGTCGCAACGCTGACCAGGCCCGCACCGCTGCGCAACGCGGCTTCAGCACTGAGCATCACCGCCCCGCCGCTACCGTGATTGCCGCCCACGCACAGCACATGACCGGATTCACCCTTATGGGTATTGAGCCTGCGCCGGGGCAGCTGCCGCGCCAGTACCGGCCTGGCCCAGCGCACGGCGCTGGCAGTTACGCCCTCGAAGGCTGCAACCGGCACATCAAGATCGGCCAGCAGCCGCTGCCCGGCGCACTCAAGCGCCGCGCCGGTATGCAAGCCCTGGTGCGGCACGATGAACTGCAGCACGCGCTCGGCGCGGATCGCCGCCCCCGGGACGTTGCCACTGAAGGCATCCACACCGCTGGGAACATCCAGCGCAAACACCGGTGCCGCGGCGGCATTCACCGCATTGATGAGAGCAACGTCAGCCGCTTCAGGCGCGCGGGTCAGACCAATGCCGTACAGCGCATCAACAATGAGATCGGCCTGTCGCAGGCACTCCAGCGAAATTTCGATCCGTCCGCCGATGGCGAGATAGTCGGTACAGGCACGTTGGGCCAGCGAGGTACGCGGCGCGGCTTCCGGCAGATGCAGCACGCGGACTTCACGCCCGGATTGGCGTGCGTAACGGGCCAGCACATAGCCATCGCCGCCATTGTTGCCGGGGCCACACACCACCACGATCCGGCGCGCCTGCGGCCAATGCTGCAGCACGCCCTGCCAGCCAGCCTGCCCAGCGCGTTGCATCAGCACGTAGCCGGCGCCGCCCAATGCGGCAGTGGCCTGCGCGTCGATGCGGCGGGCAGCTTCGGTCGTGAACAGGGCAACGGGCTCTGACATGCCGTCGATTCTATACTTGCGTCATGTCTGAAGCCGTTTCCATCGCCAATCCGGCGCAGCTGTCGCTGCGCATCCGTCAACTTGCGCGCGAGGCCGGCTTCCAGCGTTGCGGGATCAGTGGCATCGAACTGGCTGACGATGAGGCGCATCTCGCCGATTGGCTGGGCAAGGGCCTGTACGGGACCATGGAATGGATGGCACGCCACGGCAGCCTGCGGGCGCGGCCGCAGGAGCTGCTGCCGGGTACGGTACGGGTACTGTCGGTGGGAATGGATTACGGGCACAAGGACGAAACCGAAGCCTGGGCCACGCTAAATGATGCCGAGCGCGCCTATGTCGCGCGCTACGCGCTGGGCCGCGACTATCACAAGCTCATGCGCAACCGCCTGCAGAAGCTGGCCGAACGCATTGCCGGTGAAATCGGCCCGTTCGGCTACCGGGTGTTCGTTGATTCGGCACCGGTGCTGGAGCGCGCCCTGGCACGCAACGCCGGGTTGGGCTGGATCGGCAAACACACCTGCCTGATCGACCGAAACGGTGGCTCATGGTTCTTCCTCGGCGAGATCTACCTCGACCTGCCACTGCCGGTGGACACGCCGGCAACCGCGCATTGCGGCACCTGCACGCGCTGCATCGATGTCTGCCCTACCGCCGCCATCATCGCGCCGTACCGGCTGGACGCACGCCGCTGCATTTCCTACCTGACCATCGAACACGAAGGCGCCATTCCGCTGGAGATGCGCCCCCTCATGGGCAACCGCATCTACGGCTGCGATGACTGCCAACTGGTCTGCCCATGGAACAAGTTTGCCCATCGCACCGATGAACCCGACTTCCGTGTGCGCAACAACCTCGACACCGCGACGCTGCCGGAACTGTTTGCGTGGAAGGAAGACGAGTTCCTGCGCCGCACCGAAGGCAGCCCGATCCGCCGCAGTGGCCACGAACGCTGGCTGCGCAACATTGCTGTTGCATTGGGCAACGCCGCACCATCGGCCAGCGCCCACGACGCACTCGTGCAGCGCCTGGAGCACCCTTCCGAAGTCGTCCGCGAACATGTGCAATGGGCGCTGCAGCAGCACGCCGATGTCCCGGCACCCGGCAAGCAATAAGCGCTCCGCCCAATCCATGCGACCATGACCGCCCGCTTCACAGCCACATCGCCCGAACCATGGAACGCAGTCCTGACATCCTCACCCCCGGCCAGCTCAACACGCTGGCGCGCGATCTGCTGGAAAGCACGTTCCCGCTGGTGTGGGTGGAAGGCGAACTGGGCAATGTCAGCCGCCCCGCGTCCGGGCATTTGTACTTCACCCTGAAGGATGCCCGCGCCCAGGTCCGCGCGGCGATGTTCAAACCCAAGAGCCAGTGGCTGAAGTTCGTGCCGCGCGAAGGCCTGCGCGTGCTCGTGCGCGGCCGCCTCACGCTGTATGAGGCTCGCGGCGATTACCAGCTGATCCTCGACCACATGGAAGAAGCCGGCGAAGGTGCATTGCGACGCGCCTATGACGAGCTGAAGGCGCGACTGGAAGCTGAAGGGCTGTTCGACCCCACGCGCAAGCGGTCACTGCCTGCGCATGTGCGTCGCCTGGCGGTGATCACCTCGCCCAGCGGCGCTGCCGTACGTGACGTACTGAGCGTGCTGGCGCGGCGCTATCCGCTGCTGGAAGTAGAACTGCTGCCGTCCCTGGTACAGGGGGAAACCGCAGCAGCGCAGATCACCTCATTGCTGCGCCAGGCCGATGCCAGCGGCCGCTACGACGTGATCCTGCTTACTCGTGGCGGCGGCTCGCTGGAAGACCTGTGGGCATTCAATGACGAACAGCTGGCACGCGCGATTGCCGCCAGCAACACGCCGGTCGTCTCGGCGGTCGGCCACGAAACCGACTTCAGCCTTTCCGATTTCGCCGCCGACCTGCGCGCGCCGACGCCCTCGGTTGCAGCGGAACTGCTGGTTCCCGATCAACGGGATCTGGCGCTGCGCCTGCGTCGTCTGCAACAGCGCCTGGCACAACTGCAGGCGCACACCCTCAACCAGGCGATGCAGCGCGCAGACCGCGCCGCGTTGCGACTGCAGGCGCACAGCCCGCAGTCACGGCTTGCATTGCTGCGGCATCGGCAGGAAGCCGCGTTCGCGCGCTTGCAGGCGAACTGGCGCCAGCAACAACAGCGTCGCAGCGCCCGTCTTGCACATGGCGCCGCCGTGCTGCGTGGCGCGCAGCCGCAACGCCAGCTCGGCGCACTGCGCGAACGACTGAACGCGCTTGCACCGCGCGCGCAAGCTGCCATGGCTCGGCATCTGCAGCGCGATGCACTGCACCTGCGTGGCATCGCACGTTCGCTGGAAGCAGTGAGCCCGTTGGCTACCGTGGCGCGCGGTTATTCAATCCTGACCCGCAGCGACGACGGCATGCTGGTGCGCAGCCACAGCCAGGTCCAGCCCGGCGACCAGCTGCAGGCGCGCCTGGCTGAAGGTACGTTGCAACTGCGTGTCGAACAGGGCGCATCCGATGATGCTCAGTCCTGAACGGTGCGGGCAGCGTTCCAACCGTCCAGGATGATCTGCGTCAGTCTTGCCGGGTCGCGGTCGAAATGATGGCCGCCCGGTCGCTCGACCACCTGCACCACATGTTCGCCTCGTAGATCGCGACACAGGCTGTCCTTCTCGGCGGTACCGTGGATGCACTGCACCGCCACGCCATGCACACGCATCAGGGCCGGCAGGACCGGCGTCTCCCGTTGTCTGCCCAGGCCCAACCAGCCGCCCACACGCACTTTGAAATCGGCACCGTGCGACATGCCCAGCAGCGACATGAAATGCACCTGCCGTTGCTGGGTTTCCGGCAGCAATGGATATGCGAACGGCAGGACATCGGCCCCAAACGAATAGCCGACCAGCGCGATGTCATCAGCCTGCCAACGGCGGCTGTAGCTCTCCAGCACGCGACTGAGATCCGCGCCCACCTGCGCGGGAGTCTTCTGCCTCCAGAAATATCGCAGGCTGTTCCAGCCGACCACGGAGATACCGCGCCGGGTCAGCTCTTCGGCGATGCCTTTGTCCAGATCCGCCCAGCCGCCATCGCCGGACATCACCACCACCAACCGGTGACTACCCGCCACCGGCATTTCCACCAACGGCAGCACGCCGGGGCCGTCCCGGGAGGTCGTTGGGAAATGCGCCTTGGCCGCGGTCACCAATCCCTGCTCGGGCACTGTCGTGACGGGCGCGGTGTTGGTCGGCGCGATACACACCGGCACATCACCGGCCGCTCCGGAGGCCACCACGGCACCTGCGATCTCACCCGGGGACGCTCCTGCCAGCGTTGCGCGCGCCAGCGCCGCCCCATCTCCCTGCCCGATCAGCAACGGCGGAAAGTAGTCCTTGGAGACGCTTCGTTTGAGCAGTGCCTTGGCGAGCAGAAGAGCGTCGTCGGCCATCGCCCGGCAGGGCATACCGCCCCGGAACTTAGCCCGATATCGACCACCATCCACCACCGCCACCCACGCCCCGTCAGCGGCCAAGGCAAGCGCCTGCTTTTGGCGCAACGGCGGCGATTGCGCCTGCCCGGGAAAAAAAATCACCAACGCACGCGGCTCGCCCCTGGGCTTGAGCACCTGCACGTCGCCGTAACGGCCGCCAGACAGCTGCTGACGCTGCAGTACCCACGCGCACCCACTTGCCAACAGCACGACCAGCACCGCCACCCACATCACCCGCCAACCGAATCGCATCGCATTGTCTCCGGGCATACGCCAAACGCCGGCAAGCATCTGCCGGCGTTCGTTATGCGGTCGTGCAATCTGCGGGGTTCAGCGGCTTGCGCTGGCGCCACTGGTGCAGAAGCGTTCACGGTACTGCATGGCCTTGGGCATCAATGCCTGCAGGTTCTGGATGCGGGTGCCGGGATTGGGATGGGTCGAGGAGAACTCCGGTGGCGCCTGGCCACCGCTGGCCGCACCCATGCGCTCCCACAATGGCACCGCTTCTTCCGGGTTGAAACAGGCCGCCGCAGCCAACATCAAGCCGACCTCATCGGCCTGGGTTTCATGCGAACGCGCGTACGGCAGCAGGTAGCCGTAGCCCATCGCCGACATCATCATCTGCTGTTGCTGCGCATCCATGCCACTGGCTGCGCCCGCCATCTGTCCGATCTGCGTCAGCTTCTGCTGTGCCATGCGCTGCGCACCATGCCGCAACAAGGCGTGGGCGATTTCATGCCCCATCACCACCGCCACTGCATCGGCGTTCTTTGCTACCGGAATCAGGCCGGTGTACACCGCCATCTTGCCACCGGGCAGGCAGAACGCGTTGGCCTGGTCGGACTGCAGTACGTTCACTTCCCAATCGAAATCGCGCGAGAAGTTCTGCGGCTGCATCCCGTGTTCCTGCGCCAGCGCGGTTTCCACGACGTCGACCTTGGCGATCAGACGGCTGGCGATTTCCCGCACCTGTCGCGCGATCTCGCTGTTGGGATCCACCGGCCGCTCCTGCGACAGGATCTCCTGGTAGGCCTGCAGGCCAAGGGCTTTCTCTTCCTTGGCATCCAGTGCGCTGTCGATCAGCACCTTCTCGCCGGTGTACGGATCCACCGTGCGGTTGCCGAAGTAGTAACAACCGCCGTAGACGGCAAAACCGAGCAGGATGATCCAGCGCACATTGCCGAACAGACCACCGCCACGACGCTGTCCGCCAGCGCGTTGGTTGCCGAAAGGATCTTGTCGCATGCTGGCTCCGCCGGGTTCGGGTTGGGTCGAGGTGGTTCGTTGGCGATGTTAGCGCGCCCTGCCCCGATGGCAATGTCAAATACCGCGTACCAGGCGGAAGCCGATGCGGGCCGAGGTCACATCCGAATCCTGCGATTGTCGCCAGGCTGCCCGGGTCTGCTCCGGTGCATTGGCCCAGTTGCCGCCGCGGATCACCCGTTGCCGGCACCCCGGGTTGTACCAGGCTGCACCATCGGCTGGTGCCCGCCGGTAGCTGGCGTGCCAACAGTCAGCCACCCACTCGCTGAGATTGCCGGCCATGTCATGCAGGCCCCAGGGATTGGCATTGAAGATGCCTGCCGGTGCGGTGCCCCAGAAGCCATCGCCATAGCCGATGAAAGCATTGTTCCAATGCCGGCCGCTGGGCGAGACGTCCAGGCTGCCGGTGAAGTTGCCGGTATTCTCCGGCGGCACCGAGGCGCGGCCCCACGGATAGCGCCCCTGGCTGCCCGCACGCAGGGCGTATTCAAACTCGGACTCACTGGGCAGCCGGTAGTGCCGCCCCGTCTGCTCGGACAGCCAGGCCGCATAAGCCTCCGCGTCACGCACGCTGACGTGCATCACCGGGCTGTTGGGAGCCGCCTTGAGTCCGTTGTAGTCCGACTGCCAATCCACGCCGCTGCGCCGGATGAAATTGCCACTGCGCTCGTCATAGACGATGGAATGGCCCCGCCGGGTCGCACGCGGGCGCGACTTGGCCGTCTCCACGAAACGGCGGAAATCGGCCACCGTCACTTCGGTGATGGTCATGGCGAAGCCGCGGTCGAAACGCACCGCGTGCCGTGGACGCTCGGCGTCATTGGCGCCGATCTCCTCTGCCTCAGCCCCCATCTGGAACGTGCCATATGGCACCACCACCATGCGCGGACCACGGCTGCCATCCTGCAATGCATCGGAAAACACCTGCCGCGGCCGGAAGCTGCCATAGCGGGTCACCAGCTCGATACGCTCGGCCAGCAGCGTGACCGTGCCATCCCCGGCCAGGGCGATGCGCTGGGCTTGTTCCAGCTTCTGCCGCGCGGCCTTCAAGCCCTTGGACGAGGTGAGGTCGCGCAGGCCGCCTTCGCGCAGGGCATCCAGCTGCGCGGTGCGGATGCCTTCGATACGCAGACGCGCATCCGCCAGCGTCGGGCCCTCACCGCGAATGGTGCTGGCCTTGCCCAGCCACATCGCAGCGGCCTGGAAATCGGATTCAACCGCCGCCGCGTGCTCGGCACGTCGGATCAGCCCACTCTCGATCGCCGCCAACCCCTGGCGAGCGCGACTGTTGGCTGGATCGGTCGCCAGCACCTCGCGGAACGCCGCCTGCGCGCCGCCTCCATCCTCGCCGAACTGGTGCTCACGCAGCGCCTGCTCGCCGGCGCGGTTGAGGGCCAGCAGACGCCGTGCGGTGGCAATGCGCTGTGCCAGTTCACGCTCGGCCTTGCCCTCCGGCGCCAGCGCCACGGCCACGCCGACGCGTTCCGCCGCCTGCGCCAAGGCCTGCCGCTGGTTTTCCGTCTGCGCCAGCAGCGCGGTGGCCTGCGTCCGCAATTGCTGCCGGGCCTTGTCCAACCCGCGTTTGGCGGCGCGGTCCTGCGGCTGCAGGGCAAGGATTGCCAGATACAGCGGAATCGCATCGTCCGCCTCCTGGTAGAGCCGCCCTTCGGCCAACGCCTTGTCGGCGGCCTTGCGTGCTTCGGGCAGCTGCTCCGGCTGCAGGCTCACCTCTGGCGCGGACCAGGCCGGCAAAACGGTCATTTCCACCTGCGGGGCGGGGTCAGGCGCCACCGGCGCAGCCTTGGGGACCGCAATGGCCTCTGGCTGCGGCGCCTGCCCCTCCGCGCGCGGCTGCACCTGCGTTGCATCGCCGGGTGGCTGTCCACAGCCGCCGAGCAGCAGCGACAGCAGCAGCGTCACACCCTTCAATTGGCCAGTCCTACGCAAAAAAGCCTCCACTTGCCCGCCTGCTTCGACGGGCGCGGCCCGACGTTAGGCTATTCTCGCCTGCCTGAGCAAACCCTGCCGTCGACGGAACCCACGTGGCTTACTGGATCAAACACCCATCGGAACTGGAAGAGCGCTATCAACAGCGCCCCGACCGCATTGGACTGGACACCGAATTCATTCGCGAACGCACCTACTGGCCGCAACTGGCCCTGGTGCAGATGGCGGTCGGCAACGAAATCCTGCTGATCGACCCGCTGATACCTGGCATGTGCGAGGCCCTGAAGCCCTGGCTGACCGACACTTCGATCACCAAGGTCATGCATAGCGCCAGCGAAGACCTGGTCGCCTTCAAGTCTGCCTGCGATGCACTGCCACGCCCGTTGTTCGACACCCAGATCGCCGCTGCGCTGGCCGGCGTTGGCGGTGGCATGGGCTACCAGAAACTGGTGGCCGAAATCACCGGCGTCACTCTGCCCAAGGGTGAGACGCGCTCGGATTGGCTCAAGCGCCCGCTCAGTGACGCCCAGCTCGAATACGCTGCGGACGATGTCGAGTACCTGTTCGCCCTGCACGACAGCCTCAGCGAACGCCTGCAAGCGAAAGACCGCATGCAGTGGCTGATGGACGACGGCGAACGCATGATCGCCAGCGTCGCGCGCGATGAAGGCGAGCACTGGCCGCATCTATCCATGCGCGCTTCGCAGTTCCTTGAGCCCGAAGCGCAGCTGCGACTGCTGCGACTGCTGCGCTGGCGTGAGCAGCAGGCCCGGCTGAGTGACAAACCGCGCAGTTGGATCCTGGACAACGAACTGGCCAACCTGCTCGCACGCACGCCGCCGGCCGATTACGAAGCGATGCTCAAGGTATTCGGGCGTTTCCCCAAGGCCCCGCGCAAACTGGCGCAATCGCTGTGGGAAGCTCTGACCACGCCACTACCTGACGAAGCCGAGGCGCCGATGGCGCTACAGGCCACCGAGGGCAACAAGGCCGCCTTCAAGCGCCTGCAGGATGCCGTTGCCAGACTCACCGCCGAACTGGGCCTGCCCGACGGTCTGCTCGCCTCGCGCAAGCACCTGGAATCGCTGTTGGAAAGCGGCCAATGGCCAAGTGCCCTGGCAGGCTGGCGCCAGCAACAACTCGAACCCATCCTGCGGCCGCTGCTGCCGGGCGCCTGATCGACAAGCGCCCGCTGGCACTGTCTGTTGATCGTGCCTGACCGTAGTGTCAGGCAGGAATGGCGCGCCATGCGGGGCAAGACTGTCCCCAAGGCAACCCACCAGAACCAAAGAAAAAGCCTGGAGCCCCTATTTTGAGGGCTTCCAGGCCTTTTTGATGCGTCACATGGGGTCGCCCACTGGCCGTATTTCAACGGCCTGGACAACTCACTCGGCCAACATCTTCTTCATGATTTCACGCGCCGGCTGGGCCAGCTTCTCGTTCTCCAGCGCGAAACGGATGGTGGCTTCGACCAGTCCCAAATGGGTACCGCAGTCAAAGCGCGTGCCCTCGAAGCGATAAGCGTTCACCGGCTCGCTTTTAAGCAGCTGGGCAATGGCATCGGTCAACTGGATCTCCCCGCCTGCACCCGTTGCCGTGTGCTCCAGCAGTTCAAAGATTTTTGGACTCAGCACATAGCGCCCCACCACCGCCAGGTCACTGGGCGCCTCCTCCGGCTTGGGCTTCTCGACAATCTGCGAGATCCGCCCATGACGCCCGTCGAAGGTCTCGGTGGCGACGATGCCGTAACTGCCGGTCTTGTCATGCGGCACGTCTTCAACGGCGATCACGCTGGCTCCGGTCGCCTGGTTGAGATCAGCCATCTGCTTCAAGGCGCCCTCGCCCCGGTTCCAGATCAGATCGTCGGGCAGCAGCACCGCGAACGGCTCGTCACCGATGATGGCCTTGGCGCACAGCACCGCATGTCCCAGGCCAAGCGCCTCGGTCTGGGTGACGAATACCGCACGCACACCCTTGGGCAGCACATGCCGGATCAGTTCCAACTGCTCCTGCTTGCCGGCACGCTCCAGCTTCTGCTCCAACTCGTAGGCTTTATCGAAGTAGTCGGCCACCGCATGTTTGTAACGATTGGTGATGAACACCAGCGTGTCGCAACCTGCCTCAATGGCCTCATCCACCGCGTACTGGATCAACGGCCGGTCAATGATCGGCAGCATCTCCTTGGGAACGGTCTTGGTCGCGGGCAAAAACCGCGTACCGAGACCTGCAACGGGGAATACCGCCTTTTTGATACGACCGCTCATCAGTGATTCCTTCCTGCTTCCTTGGTGGGGAACTGCACAATCTTTGCCGTAGCACTGCGCGCGGCATGCTCTACAACGGGTTGGAACTCAGGAATCGTGGTGGACAGAATGGCGCGCATCACTTCGATATCGTACGAAGCAATCGCCCGCCGTAGCACAGCCACATTACTCAACACCAGCTCCGGTGAAAACTCGCGGACGCCGGCTTCCAGCACCTTCGGGTGTGCTGTCGGCTGGCAATTCTCATCGTCGTAGAACAAGCTCTCGTGAAGCTTTTCGCCAGCACGCAGCCCGGTATAGACGATGGAAATATCCACGCCAGGCACCTTTCCGGCCAGCCGGATCATCTGCTCGGCCAGGTGCCGGATGAATACCGGCTCGCCCATGTCCAGCATGTAGATGGCACCCCTCGACGACGATGCCGCCGCCTGCAGAATCAGCAGGCACGCCTCCGGAATCGTCATGAAATAGCGACTGACATCCGGATGGGTCACGGTGATCGGCCCACCGGTGCGGATCTGCTCACGGAACATCGGAACCACGCTACCCACCGACCCCAGCACGTTGCCAAAACGCACCGTGACGAAGCGGGTCGTAGGCGAGCGCTTGTTCAAACTCTGGCAGATCATCTCGGCATAGCGCTTGCTCGCGCCCAGCGCGTTGGCCGGATCCACCGCCTTGTCGGTCGAGATGAAGACAAAGTTCTCCACTCCGCTTTCGACACAGGCTGTAGCCACGCATTCGGTCGCCAGGGTGTTGTTACGCACCGCTTCGCGCAGCTGCTCTTCCAGCAATGGCACCTGCTTGTAGGCGGCAGCATGGAACACGGTGTCAGGCTTGAAGCTGCTCAAGGCATGCCGGACCACGGCAGGGTCGCCACAATCACCCAGCACCCCATGCACGTGCAGGTCAGGAAAACTGCGCCGCAGCTCTGCCTGGATGTTGATCATCAGCAGTTCGCTGATTTCCAGCACGACAATACGGGTGGCGCCATGGCGTGCGACCTGTCGGCAAAGCTCCGATCCGATCGATCCGCCACCACCGGTGACAAGCACGGTGCGACCGCGCAGCCAGCCGCGGATCAATTCCCAGTCAGGAAGAATGGGCTTGCGTCCCAACAGGTCCTCGATCGCCACTTCCTTGAGCTGACCGGGCAACGAGCTGCCTTCAAGAATATCTGCCAGCTTCGGTACGGTCCGGAACGGCAGGCCGGTGCTTTCACACAGCCCGACCACGCGCTGCATGCCAGCCGCGTCCAGCGTGGGGATCGCAATCACCAACAGTTTGGCATCGGTTTCCTTGGCCACCGAAGCAACATCATCGAGCGCACCCAAGATCGGAATGCCGTGCAGATTTGCTCCGCGCAGATGCGTCGAGTCGTCCAGCACGCCGACAGGTTCATAATCGCCGGATCGGCGCAGATCCTTGATCAGTGACTCGGCGGCCTGCCCGGCGCCCAACACCAGCACTCGGCGTGCCCGCGCATCGGATTGGACATTCTGGTAGTCCTTCCATGCCCGGTACAGCAAGCGCGGGGTGCCCAGCAGCGCTGACAGCGCAAATGGGTAAACCACCAGGACGGATATCGGAATACCTTCCAGTCGCCGGTACGAGAACACCACCACAATGGCCAGCAAGCCGACAAAGCTCGCCTTGAAGATATTGATCAGGTCAGCGACGCTGGCAAAACGCCAAAGGCCGCGATACAGCCCCACCTTCCAGAAGGCAACCGACTGGAGGGCGACCACCGCCAGCACGTCCAATGAGAACAGCGGCAAAGCGGGGGCATTTTCCAACATGGCGTAACGAGCGGCAAACAGCAGCTGCCAGCACAGCCAGACCATGGCCAGGTCATGCAGCATCACCGCATACCGCAATCCACTGTCTGCAAAGAAACGCTTTTGCCAGGATGCCATCAGCTCTCGTCCTTTATGAAAAATTGCCTGCGCAGGAAAAACCAGGCCACTGCCGTCGCAGCCACCCAGATGACGCCCCCTGCCCATTCCCAACCTTGGGAAAGCCTTGAAAACAACGCCGCAAGTGTAATTCCGCAAAGGGTAAAGAGCGAATAGCCTCCCGTAACAAGGGAGTGACTCCATTCACGCTTTACGAAACGCTGGTACAGATGCTGGGTGTGCGGCTGCATCCAACGCTCGCCGTTGAAGATGCGCGTCAGCAATGTGAAGCCAGCATCAATGAAGAACGCGGCGGGCAGCATCAGCCACACAGGAATGGCTACTTCGGTCACGCTCATACCGAGGGACAACAGCCCCGCCATCACGTAGCCCAGCGCCCCGCTCCCCACGTCCCCCATGAATACCCTGGCCCTCGGGAAGTTGAACGGCAAAAAGCCCAAGCATGCTGCAGCCGTCACCAAGCCCGCCAACGCGTACGGAAACGGCAACAGGAAGGCGGCGCCAATGGCCACCAGAATCGCCTGGGTGACGGCTAGACCGTTGATCCCATCCATGAAGTTCCAGATGTTGATCAGCGAGACCGCAAGCAGCGTACAGAACAGCGCTTTGATCACACTGCCGCTGCCCATCCAGACCAGCAACCCCAGTAGGATCGCCGCCAGCAGATGCACCAGCAGCCGGGGAAGCGCGGGAAGTGATCGATGGTCGTCCCACCAACCGATTCCCGCCACCATCATCAAACCAATGGCGAACACGCCCGCAGGCACAGCTGCCGCCGGATACAGCAACGCCACGGCGAAACACGCCAGCAGCACCGAAACCACGATGCCGATCCCACCACCACGCGGCGTGGAGACTTTGTGACTGCGACGCTCCCCCGGCATATCGACCAGTTGGCGCTTGATCGCATAGCGAATCGCCAGCCAGGTCGTCGCCACGGCCACCCCGAAGGCAACCAACGGAAGCCACAGATGATGCGGTAACACGCCTCAGAGCACCGCGTAGTTCAGCAGCGGCTTGACTGTACCCCACTCTTTGCAGCTGGGGCATTGCCAATGGTGGGTCCGCGCACCAAAGCCACAGCGGGTGCAGCGGTAGGCAGGGTTGCGAACCAGCAACTGGTCGGTGATGTGCTTGAGATCCTGCAGCGTGGCAACCGGGTCGGCCCCTTCAGCCAGCGTCAGGTCGATCAACGCCGACTCGCCGCGCACCGACGGGCGATCCTTCAACTGGCGCCCCAGGTAAGCACGCGCCGGAGCGGTACCCTCCTGCTCTTCCATCAAACGCGTCAACGCCAGCACCGGTGCGATACCGCGATAGTGCTCGGTCATCTCCGCAAGGAAAGCACGCGCACCGGCGATGTCGCCGACATTGCGGTAGTTCTTGACCAGTTGCGGCAGGATTTCGGGCAGATAATCCGGGTCGTTGCGTGCGGCACGCTCGAACGCACGAACAGCCGCCTCGTCATTGCCGAAATCGCTCTCCAGCCGCCCTTCGATGATGCCGGCACGCACGCTCATGGCGTCGGCGGCGTTGGCACGATTGATCGCGGCACGCGCGTCATCCAGCCGGCCGGCGGCGCGATAGCGCTCGGCCAGTTCGCATTCGAACTGGCCAATCAACTTACCCATCGGCTCATCGGTGACCTGCTCATAGCGGGTCGCGTTCTCGATCGCCTTTTCCCAGTCGCGCTCGGCCTGATAGATGCTGATCAGGTGCTTGAGCGCCTGTGGTGCGCGCTGGTCCAGCTGCGCCAGCTCGGTGAACACCGTCTCGGCACGATCGAGCAGGCCGGACTTCATATAGTCCTCGCCCAGCGCCAGCAGTGCCTGGACACGCTGCGCATCGCTCAGATCCCCGCGATTGACCAAGCCTTGATGCAGGCGGATGGCACGATCCACCTCGCCACGGCGACGGAACAAATGCCCCAACGCCACCTGCGTTTCGAACGTTTCCTTGTCCAGCTCCGCGATATGCAGGAACAGCTCGATGGCCTTGTCCGGCTGTTCGTTGAGCAGGTAGTTCAGACCACGGAAATAGGTACTGGACAGGCGACTGACCTGGTTCTCGCTATGACGTTGACCGCCTCGTCGACCCACCACCCAGCCACCAACCGCCGCAATGGGCAGACACAGGAAGAACCAGAACCACTCACTGATAAAGGCCATCTTCGATCAGCGCCCGTCGAAAGGAGAAGGAGATTGCACGGTAGCCGCCGGCTCGGAAACCGCTGCGGAAGCGGCCTTGTTGGCACGCCGCAACTTGGCATACATCGGCACGACCAGCCCGGCCAGCACCATGCCACCACCGACCAGCGCACCCACCAACAGCGATGCAATGATCGCCAGGCCAGAGGTGGTCTTGAGCACCCAGAACGCCAGGCTGATTTCAATGGGTTGGGAATTGAGCGACCCAATCACCAAGCCGCCGACAAGAACTGCCAGCAGGATCAATAAACGGACGATCTTCATGCGGCAGCTGCTCCAATAACTAGAGGCCGTAGCTTACCGAATCAGCGCATGAATGCGCAGCGAAGTACGGCGGCCCGTTTCAGGCCGGATCGCTTTCCAGCGGCACCACCGAGCTGACGCGCTCGCGCAGCTCCTTGCCCGGCTTGAAATGCGGCACATGCTTGCCCGGCAACGCTACCGACTCACCCGTCTTCGGATTGCGGCCCAGGCGTGGCGGGCGGTAATGCAGGGAAAAACTACCAAAACCGCGGATCTCGATGCGATCCCCGGAAGACAACGACCCACCCATCATTTCCAACAACGACTTCACCGCCAGATCGACATCATCGGCCTTCAGGTGCGCCTGGTGGCGCGCAAGGATTTCGATCAGCTCGGATTTGGTCATTGCGTACTCGCCAATGGCTGGGTATCAACCCTGAAGCGGCCCGGATTGATATCCGGGCCGCCCAGGTCACATCTGCAACAGGATGCCCGAATTACTCGGACTTGTTGCCATTCAACTGCGCACGAAGCAGCGCACCCAGCTGGGTGGTGCCGCCGGAAGCGGACTGGTAGTCCTCCAGCGTTTCGCGCATTTCAGCATCGTCCTTGGCCTTGATCGACAGCTGCAGGGTGCGGCCCTTGCGGTCCATGCCCACGAACTTGGCTTCGACCTTGTCGCCGACCTTCAGGTGCTGGGTGGCGTCGTCCACACGGTCGACACTGATGTCGCGTGCAGCCACGTAGCCTTCGATGCCGTCAGCCAGTTCGATGATGGCGCCCTTGGCGTCAACTTCCTTGACCACGCCTTCGACCTTCGAGCCCTTCGGATTGATCGCCATGAACTGGCCGAACGGATCCTGCTCAAGCTGCTTGACGCCCAGCGAGATGCGCTCGCGCTCCGGGTCGACAGCCAGAACAACGGCTTCCAGGGTGTCGCCCTTCTTGTAGTTGCGGACCACGTCTTCGCCGGTGGTGTTCCAGCTGATGTCCGACAGGTGCACCAGGCCATCGATACCGCCGTCCAGGCCGATGAAGATGCCGAAGTCGGTGATCGACTTGATCTGGCCGGCAACCTTGTCGCCCTTCTTGAAGATGGCGGCGAAGGTTTCCCACGGGTTGGCAGCAACCTGCTTCATGCCCAGCGAGATGCGGCGACGCTCCTCGTCGACGTCCAGGACCATGACTTCAACTTCGTCACCGACCTGCACAACCTTGGACGGGTTGACGTTCTTGTTGGTCCAATCCATTTCCGAGACGTGCACCAGGCCTTCGACGCCCGGCTCGATCTCAACGAACGCGCCGTAATCGGTAACGTTGGAGACCTTGCCGAACACGCGGCTGTTGGCCGGGTAACGACGCGAGATGTTGTCCCACGGATCTTCGCCCAGCTGCTTCAGGCCCAGCGAAACGCGGTTGCGCTCGCGGTCGAACTTCAGCACGCGCACGTCCAGCTCGTCGCCGACGTTCACGACTTCGGACGGATGGCGCACGCGCTTCCATGCCATGTCGGTGATGTGCAGCAGGCCGTCGATACCGCCCAGGTCCACGAATGCGCCGTAATCGGTCAGGTTCTTGACGACACCCTTCAGGATCGCGCCTTCCTGCAGCTTGTCCATCAGCTGCTCGCGCTCTTCCGAGTGCTCGCTCTCGACAACTGCACGACGCGAAACGACCACGTTGTTACGCTTGCGGTCGAGCTTGATGAGCTTGAACTCCAGCTCCTTGCCTTCCAGGTAGGCCGGGTCGCGCACCGGGCGCACATCCACCAGCGAACCGGGCAGGAACGCGCGGACATCCTTGATGTCCACGGTGAAACCACCCTTGACCTTGCCGCTGATGCGGCCGGTGATGGTTTCGTTCTTTTCCAACGCTTCTTCCAGCTCGTCCCACACCATGGCGCGCTTTGCTTTCTCGCGCGACAACACGGTTTCGCCGAAGCCGTTCTCGATCGAGTCGAGGGCGACCTTGACCTGGTCGCCTTCAGCGACGTCGATCTCGCCAGCGTCGTTACGGAACTGTTCGATCGGCACAATGCCTTCAGACTTCAGGCCGGCGTTGATCACCACCACGTCGCCGCGAACTTCCACGACGGTACCGATAACGATGGAACCGGGCTTCAGCTTGGCCAGATTGGCCTGACTGGCTTCAAACAGTTCTGCAAATGATTCGGTCATTAGATTTACTCAATTGAACAAATGGACAGCGGATGTGTTGCAAAAACCCGTACTGTCCAGCCTGTTGGACGACCCCATGAAGGCGGCCGCATGTGAATGAAAAAGCCCACCACGCACCATTGCGCAGCGGGGTTGTTGCAACTTCTCTATCTGCGACTGCAGCCGATGGACTGGCCACACTCAACGCAGCATTGGATCAGGCTTCCTTGACGGAAACCAGACCCAGCACCTTGGCAACGACGTCGTCGATGCCAATACCGCTGGTGTCGATGAGAACGGCGTCTTCGGCCGGCCTCAGGGGCGCCACTGCGCGCTGTGCATCACGGGCGTCGCGGGCCATGATCTCACGCAGGAGGTCGTCAAAGTTAACCGAAACCCCTTTTTCTTTCAACTGCTTATGCCGCCGCTGCGCCCGCTCCTCGGCGCTCGCAGTCAGGAATACCTTGAATGGGGCATCCGGGAAGATGACGGTCCCCATGTCACGCCCATCGGCCACCAACCCCGGCAAAACCCTGAATGCGCGCTGGCGCTCTTTCAGCGCAGCCCGCACTTCGGGGATGGCCGCAATGGCCGAGGCCAAAGCCCCCGTGGTTTCCAGCCGAAGCTCGTCGGTGGCATCGGTACCATTGACCAGCACGCGTAGGCTCTCACCCTGTTCAGCGAACTGAACCTTGGTGTCGAATGTGCACCGCACCAGCGCTGACGCATCAGAGGTGTCGATGTCCGCCCAGCTGGCCGCCACCCCCACCGCACGATAAAGCGCACCTGAATCCAGGTAATGCCAACCCAGCTTTCGCGCAACGATGCGACTGACGGTGCCTTTGCCTGCCCCGGACGGGCCATCAATGGTGAGAACGGGGGAAAGCTGGCTCATCTGGCTGCCTGATCTGGACACGAATCGGGCTATTCTAACGCCCCGCGCTGCCGCTCCGGCGCCCCGTTCAATGCAACCACTTGAACGCGCATGGAATTACCCGGTAGAATGGCGGGCTTGAACGAGCGTCATCCTGCATATCCGCGGCCGCGCTCTTGAAAATTCCAACAGTTATCCGCCGAGGTATGCAATGAAAGTCCTGTCCTCCCTGAAGTCGGCGAAGACCCGTCACCGTGATTGCAAGGTTGTTCGCCGTCGCGGCAAGATCTTCGTGATCTGCAAGTCGAACCCGCGCTTCAAGGCTCGCCAGCGCTGAGCCGGTCGGCGAAAGCCGACACCGGAATCCGAAAGGGTTTCGGCTTTTCACAAAAAGCCGCCTCCGGGCGGTTTTTTGTTGCCGGTTTTTTGCTGTAATCGTCATCTGTCCTCTGGGGAGAAGCGACCATGAAGCATCTGTTGAAAACACTGACCCTGATCAGCGCACTCGTGGCGGCGCCCGCAGCCATGGCCGACACGCTGTTGATCGAGCGGGCACAGGAAAAGCCCGCCGGCGCACTGCCGGTACGTGGTGAAACCGCCAGCCAGGTCGAAGCCCGCTTCGGTGCACCGCAGGAACGGCTGGACCCGCGTGGCGGCCAGAAGCGCCAGTGGCCGACGATCAACCGCTGGGTCTACCCGGCATTCACCGTCTACTTCGAGAAGCAGCGCGTGATCGATGTGGTCGCCAACCAGGCAGCCCCCGACGAAATCGGCCCGAAGCCGCCGATCCGCTGACTTGGCCCGTGGCGACCGGCGGCAACGCCGGCCACCACCTCCGTCCCTGCGCGATCGCGCCGGGCTCTACCAGCAAGAAGAAATGAACGACACGCTCCGCTTTCCTGCCGAATGGGAACCCCAGTCCGGCGTACTGATCGCCTGGCCACACGCCGATACCGACTGGGCCGACCGCCTGGCCGATGTTGAAGAGACCTATATCGCGCTGGTCGCCGCCATCACCCGCTTCCAGCCGGTGCTGATCTGCGTGGGCGATGACGACATCGAAACCTATGCCGAGATGCGCCTGCGCTCGAACCGCATCGACATGGAACGCGTGCATTTCGTCACCGCGCAGTACGACGACACCTGGCTGCGCGACTCCGGCCCGATCACGCTCAAGCGCGCCGATGGCAGCTTCCAGCTGCTGGACTTCCGCTTCACCGGATGGGGCGGCAAATTTGAAGCAAGCCTCGACGACCAACTGGTCGGCGTGCTGCACGGCGCAGGCGTTTTCAGCAGCAGCGCCGACGTACGCAGCATCTCGTTCGCACTGGAGGGCGGCGGCGTCGAGACCGACGGCGCCGGCACCCTGCTGACCACCTGGCAATGCCTGCACGAACGCCATCCCGAGCGCGAGCGCGAAGCACTCAGCGCCGACATGGCGCAGTGGATGCACCAGGACCGTGTGCTGTGGCTGGACCATGGCTACCTGGAAGGCGACGACACCGATGCCCACATCGACACCCTCGCCCGCTTCGCCTCGACCGACAGCATCGTCTACCAGGCCTGTGACGATGCCAGCGATTCGCACCACGCCGAACTGACGGCGATGGGCAATGAGCTGGCGGCGCTGCGGACCACCGACGGTCAGCCTTACCGGCTGTTCCCGCTGCCGTGGCCGCAACCGGTGATCGATGAGGGGCGCCGCCTGGCCGCATCGTATGCAAACTTCCTGATCATCAATGGCGCAGTGCTGATGCCGGCCTACGGCGACGCAGCCGATGACGCAGCCCGTGATGTGCTCGCACAGGCATTCCCCGACCGCGAAATCGTGCAGGTCCCCTGCCGCTCGCTGATCTGGCAGAACGGCAGCCTGCACTGCATCACCATGCAGCTGCCGGCCGGCCTGTTGGCCACTCAGATCACGCCCTGACGGCACCCTGCTGGCGGCACCGCCAGCGCGCACTTACGTTCAGCCGCAGCGGACATTCCGCTGCGGCTTCCGCGCTACCATGCGCCTCTCCCACGCCGGATATGTAACCGAATGAGCTCCCGCCACACCCTAACCGTCGCCCTTGTCCAGGAACGCAACCACGGCGATGCCGCTGCCAATCTGGAAGTCATCGAAGCCCGCGTGGCCGAGGCGGCCGCGCAAGGCGCGAAACTGGTGCTGCTGCAGGAACTGCACAACGGTCCGTATTTCTGCCAGCACGAATCGGTGGACGAGTTCGACCTGGCCGAGCCGATCCCCGGCCCGAGCACCGAGCGGCTGGGCGCACTGGCGAAGAAGCATGGCGTGGTGATCGTCGGCTCGCTGTTCGAACGCCGCGCTGCTGGCCTGTATCACAACACCGCGGTCGTCTTCGAGAAAGACGGCACCTTGCTGGGCAAGTACCGCAAGATGCACATCCCCGACGACCCGGGTTTCTACGAGAAGTTCTATTTCACGCCCGGCGACATCGGCTTCACGCCGATCGACACCTCCGTGGGCCGTCTTGGCGTGCTGGTGTGCTGGGACCAGTGGTACCCGGAAGCCGCGCGCCTGATGGCGCTGGCCGGCGCTGAGCTGCTGCTCTATCCCACCGCCATCGGCTGGGACCCGGAAGACGTGCAGGACGAGAAAAACCGCCAGCGTGATGCCTGGGTACTGAGCCATCGCGGCCATGCCGTGGCCAACGGCGTGCCGGTACTCAGCTGCAATCGGGTGGGCCATGAAGCCTCGCCACTGGGTGCTTCCGGCATCGACTTCTGGGGCAACAGCCACGTGCTGGGTCCGCAGGGCGAGTTTCTGGCCGAAGCCGGCACCGACGCCACCCTGCTGATCTGCGAGGTCGACCTGCAGCGCAGCGAGCACGTGCGCCGCATCTGGCCATTCCTGCGCGACCGCCGCATCGATGCCTACGGCGACCTGCTCAAGCGCTACATCGACTGACAAGGCTTGCCGTGAACCTGCTGCTGCGCCCGGCCACCGCGGCCGACATTCCCGCCATCACCGCCATCTACGCGGTGGAGGTGCGCGAACTGGTCAACACCTACGAATACGAGGTGCCGGCCGAAAGCGAAATGGCGCAGCGCATGAACGACATCATCGCGCGTGGCTTCCCGTATCTGGTCGCCACGCTCGACGATGAGCTTGCCGGCTACGCCTACGCGAACACGTATCGCGGCCGCATCGCCTATCAATGGACCGTGGAGAACTCGGTCTACGTCGATGGCCGCTTCCAGGGCCACGGCGTGGGCAGTGCGTTGATGCAGGCGCTGATCGACGAATGCACCGCGCGCGGATTCCGGCAGATGATCGCGGTGATCGGCGAACCCACCAATACCGCTTCGATCAAGCTGCACGAGCGCTTCGGCTTCCAGCTGGTCGGCATCTTCCGCGGCCTCGGTCGCAAGCACGGGCGCTGGCTGGATACCGTGCAGATGCAACGCGCACTCGGCGACGGTGCCGACAGCGCCCCTACGAATGAATGACCCCATGAACGAAACTCCCAATGAGGCCGGCAGCGAACTGCTTGCGGGCCAGCCGGTGCGCATCGTCGAACGCGATGGCGTGCGCTACACCCTGCTCGGCACCGCACATGTGTCGCAGGCCAGCGTGCAGGCGGTGGAACACGCCATCGGCAGCGGACAGTTTGATGCGGTCGCGGTCGAACTGGACCCGCAGCGCCTGCAGGCACTGACCAACCCGAACGCACTTGCGCAGCTGGACCTGGTGGAGGTGATCCGCAAGGGCCGCGTCGCATTGTTTGCCGCCAACCTTGCGTTGGCCGCCTACCAGCGCCGCCTTGCCGAACAACTGGGCATCGAGCCGGGCGCTGAACTCAAGCGCGCGGTGACGCTGGCCAACGAGCACAACCTGCCGGTGCACCTGATCGACCGCGATGTCGGCCTGACCTTCCGCCGCGCCTCGCAGCAGCTGGGTTTCTTCGGCAAGTTGAAGCTGGTGGCCGGGCTCGGCGCGGGCCTGTTCTCCTCAGAGGATGTGGGCGAAGACGAGATCGAGAAGCTGAAACAGGGCGACATGCTCGAATCGAGCTTTGGCGAGTTCGCCAACGAAAGCCCGGCGCTATACGAAGCCATCATCGGCGAGCGTGACCGCTACATGGCAACGCGCCTGCGCCAGGAGCACAACAGCGAACAGCGCAATGTGCTGGCGGTGGTCGGCGCCGGCCATCTGGCCGGACTGGCGCGTTATCTGGAAAGCGATACCGAAGCCCCCGGCCCACTGCGCGAGCAGCTGGAGTCGGTGCCGAAGAAGCGCAACATTCCATGGATCACGCTGACCATTCTTGCAGTGGTGCTGGCCGGCATCGGCATCGGCTTCTGGCGCGGCGGCCTGGACATGGGCACGCAGATGCTTGCGACCTGGGCGATGTACACAGGCGGTCTGGCCGGTCTGGGCGCGTTGCTCGCCGCCAGTCACCCGCTGAGCATCCTGACTGCCATCGTGGTCGCCCCCTTCAAGCCGTTCCGCCTGAGCATTCCCACCGGCGCGTTCTCCGCCTTGGTGGAGACACGCCTGCGCAAGCCGACCTATCAGGACTTCCTGCAGCTGCGTGACGATGCGCAGACGGTGAAGGGCTGGTATCGCAATCGCGTCACCCGCATCGTACTGACCTTCGTCCTGACCAACCTCGGCAGCATGCTGGGGTTGTGGCTGACCGGTTTTATTGTCTATGGGAAGTTGGCTGGCTGATCTGAGTTCTGGCGCTTGCCGAAGATCTGCCCTCTGCCGTTCTCCCGCATAGGGGAAAGAGGCTAAAGAAAAGGCCCGCATTGCTGCGGGCCTTTTCGTTTTCTTTCGCTGCGCCGACTCAGCTCTCCAGTGCCACCGGCCGTTCTGCCGGCAGGCCGCGGGCGCGGCGCACCAGTCGTGCCGTGCCAGTGCGCAGATCATCCAGCAATGCATAGATGGTCGGCAGGAACAGCAGGCTGACCACCGTCGAGAACGCCAGACCACCCGCAATCGCACGTGCCATCGGGTAGTACGGAGGCATGCCATCGGCGGTGGTCGTGTTCAAGGCAATCGGCACCATCGCCAGGATTGCAGTACCCATCGTCATCATGATCGGCCGCAAGCGCTCACGGCTACCTTCAATCAACGCCTCCGTGCGCGACACCCCTCGCCTGCGCAGGTTGTTGATGTGTTCGATCATCACGATGCCGTTGTTCACCACCACGCCCATCAGCACCAGAATGCCGATCACCGCCATGATGTTCATCTCGGTACCGGTCAGCCAGAACAGCCAGTACACGCCGTAGATCGAGAACAGCACGCAGGACATGATCGCAGCCGGGAACAACAGCGATTCGAACACCGCCGCCATGATCACCACCATCAGGATCAGGGCGATGAAGATCGCACTCACCATCTGGTCCATGCCGTCGAAGTTGATGTTGAAGCCCGCACCGTTGAACGTATAGCCATAGCCCGGCGGGAACTGCACGCGATCCAGGGTTTCCTCGACGGATTTACGCGCCTGGTCCATCGGCACGTCCTTGGCCAGACCAGCCTCGATGCGCAGCATGGTCTGACGGTTCAGGCGCTGGATCGAATTGGCCGCCGGATTGACGTTCACGTCCACCATCGCCAGCAGCGGGATCTCCTTGCCGCTGGAGCTACGCACCATGAACGACGACAAATCCTCGATGCTGTAGTTCTCCGAGCCCGAGAAGCGCACATTGACTGGAATCTCGACATCATCACGGTGGAAATCACGCAGCGACGAGCCACGCAGCGCCATGCCCACGAACTGCGCCACCTGTTGGGCACTGAAGCCATATGCAGCTGCACGTTCGCGATTGACCCGCACCGCCAGTTCGGCATTGGCATCGCCCACGTCCACACGCACGTCGCGCAGCTTCGGATCACGCGCCAGGATCGGCACGATGTCATCGGCCAGCTCGCGCAAGGTCTGGCTTGAATCACCGACCAGACTGAAGCGCAGGCCCTGCCCTTCGCTACCCATGCCGCCCGGCCAGCCGATACCGATCTTGGCACGTGCCGACTGTGGCAGCCCCTTGCGCACCTCTTCCTCGATCTTCTTGCTCTGCTCGCGGTCGTCGATGCTCAGGTACAGCCGCGTCTGCGCCCAGCCCTGCTCGGCGAAACGACTGTATACGCGCTTGATCTTGAACTCATCGCGGTTGGCGTTGACGAAGTCCTCGACCCGCTGCACTTCCTTGCCCATCTCTTCCTTGGAGTAGGAACCCTTCCACTGATAGAAGATGTTGATCTCGTCCGGATCATTGTCATCGCCGCCACCGGTGGTATGGGTCATCGGCCATACGCTGAGCACCGACACCAGCACGATGCCGGCCACACTCCAGCCGCGATTCTGCAATGTCCAGCGCAGTATCCGCGCATAGCGCTGCTGCAGACGACTGATGAACGGCGACTTCAATGCCGGCGGAGTCTTCATCCGCGCCGACAGCATCGGAATCAGGCTCACCGCCACCAGCCACGAGGCCAGCAGCGAGAACGAGATGGTAAGCGCCAGCTGGGTCAGGTAGATGGTGATGATGTTCTTCTCGCCGAACATCATCGGCAGGAACACCACGCAGTGGCACAAGGTGCCGGCCGACAGCGCGATCGCCACGTGGCGGGTACCGATGATCGATGCCATCTCCGGTTTGCCGGGGTATTTCTCGCGCTCCTGGTAGATGCTCTCCACCACCACCACGGCGTTGTCGACCAGCATGCCCACCGCCAGCAACAAGCCCATCATCGAGATGATGTTCAGGCTGATGCCGGTGAAGTACATGAAGCCCAGCGTCATGATGAAACAGATCGGGATCGCCATCGACACCATCAGCGTCGACGGCCAATGACGCAGGAAGGCGTACAGCACGATCACCGACAGCAACAGACCGATCGCACCGGCCTCGGCCAGGGCCAGCAGCGAACTGGTGACCGCCTTGCCCGAATCCCAGGCAATCTCGATGTCGACGCCGCGCAGGGCCGGATCCTCGCCCAACAGCGCGACCTCCTTGGTCACAGCGCGCGACAGATCCACCAGGTTCGCCGAGCGCTCCTTGTAGATGTCCACGCCTACGCTGGGCTTTCCTTCCATCCGCCGCACATAGCTCATGCGCTGCGGCTGCAGGCTGACCTCGGCGATATCGGACAGGCGGGTGCCGCGGTTGTTGACCGGCAGGTCACGCAGCTCCTGCACTTCCAGCAACTCACCCCTGGGTTGCACGCGCAGACGGCGGCCATCCTCGGTGATCTGTCCAGCCGATACCGCGAAGTTGGCTGCCTGCAGCTTCTGCACAAGATCATTCAGGGCCACGCCATGCGCACTGATGCGATCCTTGTCCAATGCAATCAGCACTTCCTGCTTGGCCACGCCTTCCACTTCGACGCGGGCCACCCCGGGCAGACGCTCCAAGCGCTGCTTGATGGCGCGCTCGATCATGTCAGCGCGCGCGGTCAGGTCCTCCGCACTGTTCAGGCGCAGGCTGATCGCTTCCTGGTCGCTGGTACTCCAGCGCTGCACGAAATAGCGGCGGAAGTCATCCGGCAACTCGTCGCGCACCGCGTCGATGCGCTCACGCGCTTCGGATGCGGCCATGGCGATGTCACGGTTCCAATCACTGAATTCGACCTGGATCTGGCCGCCCTCAGCGTTGGCACGCGAGTTCATCGTCTTGATGCCGGGCATCGTGGCGATGGCCTCTTCCACCGGCCGCAGCAGGTTGCGCTCCACTTCTTCCGGGGTCGAACCCGGATAGGGCAAGGCGATGAAGAAGAACGGGATCGATGCTTCCGGCTCCGACTCCAGCGGCAGCTTGAACGCAGCAATCAGGCCGATCACCACCATCGACACAAACAACATGATGGTGGTGACGGGGCGGCGGATGGACAGCTCGGTGATATTCATCCGTTCAGTCCTTGATGCCGCCGATGGGATCCTGCTCATGGCTCAGCACCTGCTCGGCCTGGGCCATCGCCTGACGCGCACGACGGCCGCGCTCGGCGTAGTACTCGTCCGGCTTGCGGTCCAGCAGGTCGTACACCACCGGGATCACCAGCAGGGTCAGCATGGTCGAGACCAGCAGACCACCAATCACCGTGATCGCCATCGGCGAGCGCACTTCTGCACCCTCACCGAAGGCCAGGGCCAGCGGCAGGAAGCCGAACACCGCACACAGTGTGGTCATCATGATCGGACGCAGACGCGAACGTGCACCCTCCACCAAAGCCTCACGCTTGGCCACACCTTCTTCGCGCAGCTGGTTGACCTTGTCGATCAGGATGATGGCGTTCTTCACCACCAATCCGACCAATAGAATCAAACCGATGAACACCACCACCGATACCGGTGAACGCGCCAGCAGCAAGGCCGCAACTGCGCCAACCAGTGCCAGCGGAATGGTGAACAGGATGACGAAGGGATGCAGCAGCGATTCGAACTGCGATGCCATCACCAGGTAAACCAGGAACACCGCCAATGCGAAGGCGAACAACAGCGAGCGGATCGACTCACCCAGCTCCTGGCCCTGGCCACCGATATGCATGCCGACGTCGGTGCCCAGCGGGTTCTTGGCGACCATGCTCTGCACTTCGGTGATGGCCTTGCCCAGATCGATATCGCGCAGGTTGGCCGAGACAATCGCCACGCGACGCTGGTTGGCGCGGTGGATTTCGCTCGGGCCGGTGGTGGCGATGACGTCTGCCACCGAGCCCAGCTCAATCGCCTTGGCGCCGGTCGGGTTGACGATCAGGCGGCGGATGTCGTTCACCGAAGAACGCTCCGACTCCTGCACCCGCACCAGCACGTCGATCTTGCGATCACGGAAGCTGTAGCGGGTGGCGACATTGCCCTTGACCTTGTTGACGACCGCATCGGCGATCTGGCGCGTGGTCAGGCCCAACGCCGCAGCGCGGTCCTGGTCGAACACGACCTGGATCTCCGGGAAGCCCTGCTCCACCGTCGACTTGACGTCGGCATAGTGCGGATTCTCGCGGAGCATGCCCGCCAGGCGATTGCCGGCGACGCGGATGTCTTCGAGGTTGTTGCCCTCGATTTCGATTTCCAGCGGCGGCGACAGCGCGAACAGTTCAGGGCGGGCGAAGTCCACCTGCGCTGACGGCCAGGCCTTCATGGTTTCGCGCAGCTTCTCGGTCAGTGCCGGCTCCAACTTGGTGTCATTCATCACCACCGACAGCTTGCCGATGTTTTCACCACTCTCGGTCGGGCTGGCATCCAAACGGGTACCGGTACCAGATACGCCGTACAGCAGGCGCACACCTTCTTCGTCGGCATGCTTGCGCTGCACTTCGCGCACCAGTGCGTCGGTCTGCGCCAGTGGTGTACCCGGCGGCAGCTTGGCAGTCATCTCGAAGCGGTCCTGGGCCAGCTGCGGCAGCAGGTCCACACCCAGCAGCGGCAACGCCGCCAAGGTCAGGCCGAACGCCAGCGTCGCAAAACCCAGCACCGGCCACGGACGCTTCAATGCCGCAGGCAGCGCGCGCAGGTAGCCAGCTTCAGCACGGCCATACGGCGCCATCGCAAGATCGCTGGCCTTGCGCATCACCGGGCCGACCACCGCGGCAATGCCACGGAAGATCCGCACCACGCTCCAGGCCAGGAAATAGAAGCCATAGCGGAACATCGCACCGATGCCACGGCCTGCATACGCAGCCGGCTTCTTCCAACGGCTCTCGGGACGCCACGGTTCGCGCGGGTCCTCGGCCGGGAACTCCAACGGCGGGCGGCCCTTGAGCGCGCTCAGCATCGGGATCAGGGTCATCGAGACCACCAGCGATACCGCGATGGCGATCGACACGGTCAAGGCCTGGTCGCGGAACAACTGGCCAGCGATGCCTTCGACGAACACCAATGGCAGGAACACTGCGATGGTGGTCAGGGTCGAGGCAACCACCGCCATGAACACTTCGCGCGTTCCCTTGATCGCTGCTTCCAGAATGCCCATGCCACGCTCGCGCGCCTTGGCGATGGATTCCAGCACCACGATCGAGTCATCCACCACCAGACCGGTCGCAAGCGCCAGACCGCCCAGCGACATCACATTCAAGCTCAGGCCCAACTGGCCCATGAAGAAGAACGTGGCGATGATCGAGATCGGCAGCGACAGCGAGATCACGAATGTGCTCCAGCCATCGCGCAGGAACAGGAAGATGATCAGCACCGACAGCAAGCCGCCGATCACCGCATCGATCTTGACGTCCTTGATGGCGTGGCGGATGAAGACCGACTGGTCCTCGACCGTAGTCATCTCGATGTCCTTGGGCATCTCCTTGCGGATCTGCTCCAGCTTCGTTTCCAACGCATCGGCGGTGGACACGGTATTGGCGTCGCCTTCCTTGTAGACAGCGAGTTCGACCGCTTCATGGCCAGCAGCGCGGATCACCGCTTCGCGCTCCTTGTAACCTTGCCGCACCTCGGCCACGTCCTTCAAGCGCACGCTGGGCGCGCTGCTGCTGCCATCGCTGCGCATCGCCGCGATCACATTGGGGTCGCTGCTGCCGAGGATGGCCGACATCAGCTGACGGTTCTCACCGGTCGAGCTGGCAGTGCTGGAACCACTGGCCGTGGTCAACAACATCTCGCGCATCTGCTCGACCGTGGCGAACTGGTTGACGGTACGCACCAGATAGCGCTGCGAGCCTTCTTCCAGACGACCGCCGGACAGGTTCACGTTTTCCTGCTGCAGGCGCTGGATCACCGTGTCCAGCGACAGGCCGAGCGCGGCCAGCTTGCGCTGGTCGATATCGACCTGGATCTCGTCTTCCAGACCACCGCCGACCTTGACCGCGGCCACACCGCTGACCGGCTCAAGCTTGCGCTTGAGGTCTTCATCGGCGTAACGACGCAGTTCCATCAGGCGGCGCACGGCATCGGCGTCGTTGCCTGCTTCCTGCTTGGACGACAGCGCCAGCCGCATGATCGGCTGGGTCGAGGGATTGAAGCGCAGCAGCACTGGCGGCTTGGCCTCCAGCGGCAACTGCAGCGTCTCCATCTTGTCGCGCACGTCCAGCCCAGCCTGCTGCATGTCCGTGCCCCAGGCGAACTCCAGCACCACGTCACTTTGACCGGTGCGCGAGATCGACTTGAGCTTGCGCAGGCCCTTGACGATGCCCAGCGCCTCTTCAGCCGGCTGCGAAATCAGGGTTTCCACCTCGGCCGGTGCCGCACCTTCGTAATCGGTACGCACGGTCAGGGTGGGATAGCTCAGGTCCGGCAGCAGTTCGACCTTCAGGCTGGACAGCGAGATCAGGCCAAACAACACCAGGGTCAGCGTCATCATCGCGATGGTGACGCGGCGGCGGGTGGCAAACTCGATCAGATCGAAGCCACCGCCGGAAGCCGACGATCCGTGGTCACTCATTGTTTGGTCGCCTGTGCAGCTGCCGGCGCCTTGGCCGCCGCTGCCACCGCCTTCTCCTTGCCGATCACCTGCACCGCACTGCCTTCACGCAGCGCAGCCTTGCCGGCGATGACGACTTCATCGCCCTGCTTCAGACCGTTGCGCACCTCGATGAAGCCAGCATCGTCATAACCCAGGGCAAGCTCGGTACGCACAGCCTTGCCGTCGCGCACCACATACACCGCCGGTTTGCCGCCGTCTTCCAGCAGCGCGGTACGCGGCACCACCAGTGCATCGGCGCGCTGGTCATAGTTGATGCTCAGGCGTCCGAACATACCGGCCTGCAAAGCCTCTTCGCCGGAGAACGTAGTCACCACGCGGAAGGTACCGGTGCCGTTGTCGACCACCGGGGCCACGCGGTCCACCGTGCCGGTGAACGGCTTGCCCGGCAGCGCATCAACCTGCAGCGACACGGCCTGGCCCGGCTTGAGCTTGGCGATTTCGCGCTCGGGTACGTTGAGGGTGGCTTCCAGCTGGGCACTGTCGACGATGCGGATGATCGGCGAGTTGATCTGCACGAAGTTGCCGGGCTTGATGTCGCGCGATGCAACCACGCCCGAAATCGGTGCAACCACCGTGGTGTAGGACAGTTCCAGCGTCGCCATGCGGTACATCGCCCGCGCGTTCTCCAAGTCATAGCGCAGCTGGTCCACATCGGCGGCACTGACCAGCTGCTGCTGCACCAGCTTCTCGGCGCGGTGATAGCTGTTCTCAAGCTTGCGCATCTGCGCTTCGCTCTGTGCCACGCTCAGGCGCGCACGGTCCGGATCCAGCCGAACCAGGGGCTGCCCAGCGCGTACCAGCTGGCCTTCCTCGACCAGCACCGCCAGCGCCACACCGGAGGTCTTGGCGACCACCTGGGACTCAGCGCGCGGCTCCAGTGCAGCGGTGCCGGTATAGCTGGCTGCAATGGCACGGCGCTCGGCCTTGGCCACTTCCACCGGCACCGCGTCCGCGGCCTTCTGCTCGTCCGGAGTCTTGGCCTGGGCCTCTTCACCGCCGGCCTTGCAGCCGCCCAACAGCAGCGACGTGGAAATAAGGAGGGCAGCGGCGCAGCTTCCGGTGCGGCCGTGCTGAGAGAAGAATCGCGACATCGTCAGGTCCCTGGGGATGCATTGGGTGGTGTTGTAGCAAAGTATTGCACCACCCCACATGGACACCATGCGCCAAAGGTCATGGGTGTGCCGAATCTGGCTGTCACCCATGCGAAACAGGTGATGCAATGCAGCATCCGCGCCCGGTTCCGAACAGGTAAATACGCGGGCTATACTCGGCCCGTTCCGTGTCCCCACGGCGGAACCCCAGACCCGCATACCGGACAAGGAAACCATGCGCTCGCAGCCGCTCGCCGCTTGTTTCGCTCTGGCTCTCGCCCTGCCCATTGGGGCCGCCAACGCTGTTCCGCAGTCTGATTCCGCCGCATCGCCTGCGCCGGCCACTCCATTGGTCGGCAAGCCCGACACCGGACGAACCCTGGCCTATACCTGCCAGGGTTGCCACGGCATCACCGGCTACAAGAATGCCTATCCCAGTTACCGCGTCCCCAAGATCGGTGGCCAGTCGGCCGAGTACCTGACCCAGGCACTCACCGAGTATCGCGAAGGCAAGCGCAAGCATCCGACGATGCAGGCGCAATCCATGAGCTTCAGCACCCAGGAAATCGCTGATCTCGCCGCCTACCTGTCCACTGTCAAATAGGCATCGCCCATGTCGAAAGCAACGCACGCAACGCGCTTGTCCGTCGTCCTGCTGGCCGCCTTCGCAGTGGCCGCATGTTCGCAGTCACAGGTGGAATCGGCGGATAAATCCGCTGCCGATCCCGGCCATGCCAGCGGTGAACACAGCGCCAGCTCCTCGGCGGGGCTGCCGCAAGGCCGCGCCGCCGCTGGCGAGCATCTGGCCAACGCCAAGGGCAAGGCCACCGGCCAAAGCTGCATCGACTGCCATGGTGCCGATGGCAACCAGCCCATCGACCCGACCTACCCGCGCCTGGGTGGTCAGTACGGTGACTACCTGGCCCATGCCCTGCAGGCTTACCGCAGCGGCAACCGCGACCACATGTTGATGACGCCGCAGGCTGCCAGCCTCAGCGATCAGGACATCGCCGACCTGGCCGCTTACTTCGGCTCGCGCCCCAGTCAGCTGCGCGATCTGCATGGCGTGAACTGAGCCACGCACGCGGCACAATAAATAAAGCCGCCCATTGGGCGGCTTTATTTTTGGCAAGACTACAGGAGCTGCTGCGCTGCCCCTACAACGGCAACTCAACGACTGCCGTTGTCTTCCTGCAGTTCTTTCTTGAATGGGATGTCTGGCGGCGGCCGTGCCTCGGCTGGCTGCTCCTGCATGTTGGGATTGGTCAGCCCACAGCCGCCGCCGAACTGCAGCAACGACACCACGCAGGAGATCTTGTTGCTCGTGCCGGGAATCGGAATCTCCACGCTCTTGATGCCCTTGCGCACCCACTCGGCCAGCAACGACTCGTTGGGTACCCAGTACTTGTCGAACGAGGTCGGCGTGTAGTCGTAAGGCGGCCGCTTGAGCCAGGTTCCCGAGTCAGCGATGCGATCGCGGGTCCACGAATCGGCATCGCCACCCGGTGCACCGCGCTTGCTGTCCTTGCCTGCGCCATCGTCGGCAAGCCGCACGCCGCCATCAGCGTCAAACAAGCCGCGCCCCTTGTCCGACTGCCCGCCCGCGCTGCCGGCCACCTGCCGTTGCGATGCACCCCAATCGTCCGAACGCACCGCAGAATCCCAGCCCCCACTACGGTCCTGCGGCTTCGGTCCCGCACCGGCACTGGTACCTGGCCTCGGTGAAGGATTGGCGGCGGCATTGTTGCCCTGCGCTGTGTTGCCCTGCGCGACATTGCTGAATTGCGCCGAGGTGGCCGCGCCGGTGCCGGTTGCGCTGGCAGGCTTGGCAACCGCAGCCGCCGCTGCGGTGGACGACGTCGCGGCATCGGGCACACCCGGAAGCTGCCGCTCACGCACCGCGACCGTCGGCGTTTTGAGCTGCACGTTGTTGGTTTCGGTGGAACGCAGTTGAGCCATGTTTACCGGTTGTGTCGGCGCTGCATCCACCTGCCGCTCGCGCACCGCCATTTCAGGGCCGGTCATCTGCACATCAGCCACACGCTGGCGCACCTGCGACATCGCGACCTGCTGTTGCGGCATCACCTCGATCTGCCGCTCACGCACCTGCACGTCCGGCGCCTTCAACTGCGGCTGCACGCTGGGCAGCGCGCGGGCGGACTGAGTGACCTGCGGGCGATCGGTCGCCGTTTCCACCACCCGCTCGCGTACCTGCACTTGAGGCACGCTGACGCTCGGCGTGGCCAGGGTGGGTGGCCGCAGCGTTGGTGGCGGCAACACGAAATCCGTTGTCGGCTGCTGCGCCTCGGTTACCTGCAGCGGCTGCGCAGTCGGCATTTCAGGTGAAGGCTTCGATGCATCGATCGGCACCAACGGCTGTTCGTCATCCGTCGCTTCGGCAGGAGTCGCAGCAGCCGTCGCAGTCGACTCGACGGACGCCGTCGCAGGCGCCGCTGCTGCCGAGGCACTGGCACTGGCATTCGCAGCCGCCGATGAAGCTGATGCGGATGCCGCCGCCGACGCATCCGCCTGCTGTTGGCCCTGGGCCTGTGGCGCACCACCGCCCTCTTCGTCCGGCGTACCGCGACCGATGTATTCGACCTGTACACGCTCGCCTTCTTCGGCGCTCTGTTCCGGCGACGGGCTGCGTATCAGCGCCACCCACACCAGCAGCAAGGCAAACAACAAATGCAGCGCAGCGCTGAAGAACGCTGCAATCCAGCGCATCACGCGCTGGTCGCGCGGCGGTGGATCACCGCCCTGCCAAAGCAACAGCAGCATCGTCAGCAAGAAGGGGCGCGGCATCGGCGCGGGCGCACGCGGCCGCTCAGGCTTGGCTGCGATCACGCCGGCCACATCGCCATCGGCAAAAGCCGACATCGCCTTGGACACGCGCGTGCGCACCCAGTGGCTCCAGCTATACGGCATGCCGGTGCGACGGTCGTGCAAGATGCTGGCCTGCCGGCGCGCAGCCAGCAGGTCAATAAGGTCGGTAACTGACGTCACCGGCATGCGGCGGCTATCGCCTCAGCCCGCGCGCGGGATATACGGGGCCTGACCGGTGTCATGGTCAGTGGCATCGCGCACGGCGGTCACGCCGGGCACCCGTCCCATCAAGGTCTTCTCGATCCCCTGCTTCAAGGTCACATCGGCCATGCCGCAACCGTGGCAGCCGCCGCCGAAGCGCAGCAACACCACGCCATCGGCGGATACTTCCTGCACCGCCACCCGCCCACCGTGTGAGGCCAGCTGCGGATTGATCTCGTTTTCGACCACCCAATGCACGCGCTCAACCATCGAGGCGGCATCGCCGGGCGCTTCGCCCTTGATCTTCGGCGCCTTGATGGTCAACTGCTGGGTGCCGGCGGCCTGGGTGACGAAGTCGATCTCGGCACCGTCCAGCCAGCCCACGCTGGTGGCGGCCACATACAAAGTGAAGCCATCGCAATCCACCGCCCACTCGTCACCGAGCAGTTCGCTGGGGTCGGCAAACTCCAGGCGCGCATCAGCGCGCGGCGTGCCGGGCTCGACGGCGCTCAGGCGCACGCCCATGCCGGGCACGGCTTCGCGTTCGATCAACTTGCGGAAATAGCTTTGAGCGGTATCTGAGATCTGGATCATGCGGGTATTCTAGCCGTGTCTTGGTTGACGCTGATGGGACACTGATTCCAGCGGCGGCACTGTTCAGTCACCTGCTTGATGGAGGTTCCCATGGCCCCTGACCTGATTCCCCTGGCGCAAGCCCATTGCATCCCGCGCAAAGGCAGCGAGCACCGGCTCGGCCAGGCCCGCCTGGCAGAACTACTGGCGCAACTGCCCGGCTGGGAACTGGCCGAGAGCGGCCAGGCGCTGGTCCGTACATTCCGCTTTGACAACTACTACGGCACCATGGCCTTTGTGAACGCGCTGGCCTGGATCGCGCACGCCGAAGACCACCACCCGGATCTGGGCGTGCACTACGACCGCGCTGTGGTGCGGTTCTCCACCCACGATGTGGGCGGCCTGAGCGAGAACGACTTCATCTGTGCCGCCAAGGCATCCGCACTAACGGAGCAATGACATGAAACTGCGCCTGCTGCTGGGCTCCCTCGCTGCCGCCGTTTCGCTGGCCGCCTGCAACTCCTCCGATCAACCGGCCGCCCCGGTCATCGCTCCGACCGAAGTCGCCGCCGTGCAGACCCCGCCGCCGGACTACCCGGCCGATCTGGCCTGCACCGGCGTGGGCGGTAAAAGCGTGCTCAAGGTGGTCGTCGGCCCGCAGGGCACACCGACCGAAGTGGCGCTGCTTACCAGCAGCGGCAACAGCCGGCTGGATGACTCGGCCATCGCCCGCGTGCGCGAGTGGAAGTTCAATGCCGCGACCCGCAACGGCCAGCCGGTGCCGACCACCATCCAGGTGCCGGTGAGCTTCAATCCGCCGGACCCCAAGCCCAACGAATGCTTTGCCATTGAAGAGCAGGCACGCCGCGGCGGCTGATCGCCCGGCTTCTACATGCACGGAATCTCCACTGACAATCTATGGATGGCGTTCGGGCTGACGTTCGCGGCCGGGCTTGCCACGGCCATCGGCAGCCTGATGGTGTTGTTCTCCAAGCGCCCGAACCCGCGCCTGCTGGCCTTCGGGTTGGCATTCGCCGGCGGCGCCATGGTTTACGTGTCGCTGTCGGAAATCCTGAACAAGTCCATCGCCTCGTTCGCCCTGAGCTATGGCGACCGGCTCGGTTTCACCTACGGCACGCTGTGGTTTCTGGGCGGCGTTCTACTGGTGGTGCTGATCGACCACCTGGTCCCGAATCCACACGAAACCCTGGACAAGCAGGACCCGGCGTTCAAGGAAAAGAACCGCAGCAGCATCCGCCGGGTCGGCCTGCTCAGCGCCGTGGCCATTACCGCCCACAACTTCCCGGAAGGCCTGGCAACCTTCTTCGCCACCCTGGAAAGCCCTTCGGTCGGCTTGCCACTGGCCTTCGCCATCGCCATCCACAACATCCCCGAAGGCATCGCCATCGCGGTGCCGGTGTACTTCGCCACCGGCCGCAAGTCCTACGCCTTCGGCGCCAGCCTGCTATCAGGCCTGGCTGAACCGGTCGGCGCGGCCATCGGCTATTTCGCCCTGGCCGGCTCATTGTCGCACGCCACCTTCGGCGCCGTGTTCGGCCTGATCGCCGGGATCATGGTGTTCCTGGCCCTGGACGAACTGCTGCCGGCAGCCAAGCGTTACGCCAAGGGCCACGAGACCGTCTACGGCCTGGTCATCGGCATGGCCACCATCGCCATCAGCCTGGTGCTGTTCAAGTGGTGATGAAGCAGGGACTCGGGGTGTTGGAGCCGGGAATGAGAGAAGGCTCGCTGCTTCTCGGTCCTTGATGAATCTGGGGACCAAGAAGCCACAGCCGCATTCACCTTTGATGCGGATCCGGTTGACTCATTCAATAAAGGGCGGGGATTTGCAGCCCCGCCCTTCTGCAGCCGGACCTTCTGGCTTGCTCAGGCCAGGCGATCCAGCGCCTCGACCAGCTCTGGCGCCAGCGGCGCATTGAGCACGTAGGGCGTCTTGCCGGCGTCCAGCGCGAATTCCAGCGACGCCGCATGCAGGAACAGGCGTTTCAGGCCAATCTGCTCACGAAGGCGCTTGTTGACGGCAGGATCGCCGTACTTGTCGTCCGCAGCCACCGCATGCCCGATATGCTGGGCATGCACGCGGATCTGATGGGTCCGCCCGGTCTCGATCCGCACCTCACAATATGAATGTCCACCGCGGCGCTCCAGCACGCGGAAGTGGCTCAACGATGCCTTGCCGGACGGATTGACCTGGACATGACGTTCGCCACCCTGTCTCAAACCAACGTGCAACGGCGCGTCCACGCTCATCACGCCATCGGGCATGCGGCCGACCAGCAGGGTCAGATAGCGCTTCTGGATGCCACCCCGGTCTTCACGCATCAAGGCCTGCAGCTCGGTCAGCGCTGAACGCTTCTTTGCAAGGATCAACAGCCCGGAGGTATCACGATCCAGCCGGTGAACCAGCTCCAGGTTCTGGTTCGGACGCAGCGCCCGCATCGTCTCGATGGCGCCATGGCTGATCCCGCTACCGCCGTGGCTGGCCACGCCGGAAGGCTTGTTGATCACCAGCAACTTGGCATCTTCAAAGACGATGGCCTGCTCCATCCGTTCCAGGAAGCTGGCGGGTGGCGGCGCATTTTCTCCGACCTCATTGAGATTGACGGGCGGGATACGAACCTCCTCCCCCCCCTCAAGCTTGCGGTCGGCCTTGGCGCGACCGCCATTCACCCGCACCTGTCCGCTTCGGACCAGCTTGTAGACCAGGCTGCGGGGCGCGCCCTTGAGCTGGCCGAGCAGGAAGTTGTCCAAGCGCTGTCCCGCCCTGTCTTCGGGAACCTTGATCATGCGCACGCTGGTCTTGGCGGCGGGCGGGGTGTTGCGTTGGTCGGAGTCAGTCATCAGCCTATTTATTCTGCTACACTCGGGCCGCGATATAAGGGTTTGATTTCGTTGGAAGTTGGTCAGGGCCAGAAGCCCCGCTCCCTACGAATCCGGCACAGTGCGCGGCCACCGCCCCCGGGGCGGCCATGTTAGCGGCTCGTCGGCGTTCCCGGCCATCGCCGGGTGCCAAAAGGCATCCGTGCTGGACGAATCATATGTCCCGTGCGACGCCCCGGTCACGGCCGGATGCGGCCGCCGGCCCTGAAACACCTATAAAACAAGAATAGAAGCGCTCCCGCGGCCTGCCGTGGTGTCGTAGCGCTGGAAACCCAAGCTGCCCTACCCGCGCCTGCGCGATTGGACAGCGACCCGTGTCCAGAGGCGAAACCCCATGGCGTTCCGCGCGGTAGCAGCGCGCGAGGAACGCACAATGAAGCGAATGCTGATCAATGCCACGCAGGCTGAAGAACTGCGCGTGGCCATCGTCGACGGGCAGAACCTGTACGACATCGACATCGAACAGCCGTCGAAGGAACAGAAAAAGTCCAACATCTACAAGGGCCGCATCACCCGCCTGGAGCCGTCGCTCGAGGCCGCCTTTGTCGAGTACGGCGGCGAACGTCACGGCTTTCTGCCGCTGAAGGAAATCTCCCGCGATTATTTCCAGGCTGGCGTCGACCATAACAAGGCCGGCATCAAGGAACTCCTGCGCGAAGGCCAGGAAATCGTTGTCCAGGTGGACAAGGATGAGCGTGGCAACAAGGGCGCCGCCCTGACCACCTTCATCTCGCTGGCCGGCCGCTACATGGTGCTGATGCCCAATTCACCGTCCGCTGGCGGCGTTTCGCGTCGCATCGAGGGTGAAGACCGCGCCGCACTGAAGGAAGCGCTGGACAAGCTCGACATTCCGGACGACATGGGCGTGATCATCCGCACCGCCGGCGTCGGCCGCGATGCTGAAGAGCTGCAGTGGGATCTGGACTATCTGCTCCAGGTCTGGCGTTCGATCGCCGAAGCCGCACTGACCAAGCCTGCACCGTTCCTGATCTACCAGGAATCGCGTCTGATCGTGCGTGCCCTGCGCGACTACCTGCGCTCGGACATCGGCGAGATCCTGGTCGACACCGAAGAACTGTATGAGACCGCACGCGAGTTCATGCAGCAGGTGATGCCGCAGACCCTGCGCAAGCTCAAGCATTACAAAGACGACATTCCGCTGTTCAACCGCTTCCAGATCGAATCGCAGATCGAAGCGATCTACGAGCGCAACGTGCGCCTGCCTTCGGGCGGCTCGATCGTGGTTGACCAGACCGAAGCGCTGACCGCCGTCGACGTGAACTCGGCCCGTGCCACCAAGGGCACCGACATCGAGGACACCGCGTTCCAGACCAACCTGGAGGCTGCTGAAGAAGTGGCCCGCCAGCTGCGTCTGCGCGACCTGGGCGGCCTGGTGGTCATCGATTTCATCGACATGTCTTCGAGCAAGCACCAGCGCGAAGTCGAGAACCGCCTGCAGAACGCACTGAAGTACGACCGCGCCCGCGTTCAGCTGGGCCGCATCTCACGCTTCGGCCTGATGGAAATGAGCCGTCAGCGCCTGCGTCCGAGCCTGGGTGAATCCAGCCAGATCGTCTGCCCGCGCTGCGACGGCCAGGGCCGGATGCGCAGCATCGAGTCGCTGTCGCTGTCGATCATTCGCGTTGCCGAAGAGCACGCCATGAAGGAAAACACCGGGCAGGTGCTGGTACAGGCCCCGGTGGAGATCGCCAACTACCTGCTCAACGAAAAGCGCAGCGCGCTGCGCGAGATCGAAACTCGCCACGATGCACCGATCATCATCGTCGCCGACGAGCAGCTGCATACCCCGCACTACGAAGTCACGCGCCTGCGCGACAACGAAATGGGCGAGGAATCGGGCAAGCCCAGCTACCAGCGCGGCACGCCGCGCAAGCTGCCGGTGCACGCTCTTACCAAGGCGCAACTGAACATTCCGCCGGCACCGGCGGTTACCCACGTCAAGCACAGCCAGCCGGCTCCGCTGCGCGAGATCGTCGAAGACGCAGCCCCGGCAGCTCCGGTCGCCCCGGCTCCGGCCGCCCCGGCCGCAGGCGGCGTGATGGGCTGGCTCAAGCGCGTGTTCGGTGGCGAAGCTGCCCCGGCAGCAGCACCGGCCCAGCCGCAGCGCCAGGACGGTGGCCGCAACAACCGCAACGATCGCAACCAGCGTCGTGACGGTCGTGGTGGCAACAATGGTCCGCAGGCACGCAATGGCGGAAACGGCAATCGCCGCGATGAGCGCCGTGAAGACCGTCGCCAGGGCGGCAACAACGCCCAGCCGCAGGCTCAGGATCAGAACAGCGGCCAGCCGCAGAAGCCGCGTAACGAACAGCAGCAACAGCCCAAGCAGCCGCGCAATGAACAAGGCCAGCAGGGCAAGCCGCGCAACGAACAGCAGCAACAGCCCAAGCAGCCGAAGCAGCCGAAGCAGCCCCGGCCGCAGGATGCCGAGAAGGCTGCTCAGCAGCAGCCGGCAAACGAGAAGCCCGCGCGTCAGCCGCAGGCCGACGTTCAGTCGACTGCCAATGCCGTCGTTGCCGCAGGTACCGTTGCCGCAGCGGAAGTGGTCAATCTGCCGGTAGCACCGGCCGCTGCAGCACCGCAGGCTGTCGAAGCCGCCAAGCCGGTCATCGAGTCCGATGAGAAGGTGTCAGCAGTCGCAGTCACCGACGAAACCGCATCTGCCGTTGCAGGTGAAGAAGGCAACGGCGAAGCCGGCAGCCGTCGTCGTCGCGGTCGTCGCGGCGGTCGTCGCCGTCGTCGTGGCAATGCCGAAGGCGCCGCCGCAGGCGAAATGCAGGGCGCTGATGAGGATGGCATCGAGGAATTCGAGGACGGCGAAGCAGCTGAAGCTTCGGCGAGCCCGGCCAGCAGCCAGCCCGAGTTCGACTTTGAAGACGAGCCCAGCAGTGCCTCGGCACCGGTGAAGGCCGTGCAGGCCCAGCCTGCCGCCGCAACCAACGCAGCACCTGCTGTCGCCGCTCCGGTTGCCGTGGCCGCTGTTGCTGAAACGAAGATTGTCGAGACCAAGCCGGAAGCCGTTGTCGCACCGACGCCGGCCGCCGCGATCTCGGCAGCTCCGGTTGCAGAAGTCGCACCTGCTCCGGCAGCTCCCGCTCCGGTTGTCGCCGAGGCAGCACCGGCCGTGATCGAAGCACCGGTTGCCGTTGAAGTGCCCGCTGTCGAAACCGCTCCCGTGGTCACCGCGGCGCCGGTCGTCGCAACTCCGGTGGTCGTTGAAGCCCCGAAGCCGGAGCCGACCGCTGTCCAGATCGCATCGACTCCGGCCCTGGTTGCTGTTGAAGCCGCTGCCCCGGTCGCGATTGAAGTGACCCCGGCACCGGCAGCACCTGTCGCGACCTCGCAGGAAGCCGTGGCCGCGGTGGCACCAGAGAACGGCCAGTTGTTTGCCCGTGAGGCGTCGGCTGAAAGTGACCCGCAGCAGGCCAAACCGCAGGGCGACGAAGCAGCTGTCATCGCAGGCAGCCCCGTCGCTGTCGAAGCGGCCAAGGTCGCAGCAGCGGCCGAAAAAGAAGTGGAAGAAGATCAGCCGCGCAACGTCTGATCCGCAACCACTGCACTAACGAAGAGCGGCCGGAAACGGCCGCTCTTTTTTATGGCTCTGGTGCCGCGCCTAAAGCTCCCCGCGCATCGGCCACCCCCAACGATGGCTTGAACCACAACACTGGCAGGGGACTCCAACGGCGCACCGGATGACGACACCACGCAGCTGCAGCGCGCATCCTGCACAGCAGCCTCCGACGCAAAGGGCTTCAGCAAGCTGGCGAAAGCCCGTGGATTGGTCATTCAGGCCATCGGCGAAGCCCCTGCAGAGCATGGCCCCGCTCCACGGATGACGATCACAGATCCGCGTGCATGAACACATGAAAAAAGAGCGGCCATGGGCCGCTCCTTCTTCATACATCCGTGGCTGTCACCTACCAGCAACGCCAATGGGACCTCAGATGGCCCGCGCGGGGTCACCGATTCCGTACTGGCTGGCCAGCCGCGCGAGTGCGATGTTGTCCTGCACCCCCGCCTTCTGGAACAGGCGCGCCTTGTGCGTGTTCACCGTCTTCGCGCTGAGGCACAAGCGCCGGGCAATCTCTTCCTGGCGATGCCCCTGGATCAACAGCAGGGCCACCTCAAGCTCTCGCGGTGACAGCGCATCAAACGGCGAATCATCGCCCTCGAGATTCGACAAGGCCAGGTTCTGCGCGATGCTGTTGGCCAGGTAGCGCTTGCCCAGCGCCACGTCATGGATGGCGCGGATCAACTCCCGCGAATCCCCGGCCTTACCCACGTACCCCGATGCACCGGCCTCGAGCAGACGCTTGGGCATCGGTCCGTCCTCAAGAACGGACACGATGATGACCCGCGTACCGTGGTCTCCCTTGACGATGCGCTCGGTGATCTCCAACCCACTCAGCCCCGGCAGGTGCAGGTCGCACAGCACCACATCCGGCTTGAGACGGCGGATCTGCGGCAAGGCCACCTCCCCGCTGTCAGCTTCACCCACAACCTCGATTTCGGTTTGTCCCGAAAGAATCATCCTGATGCCAGTGCGCACAAGTGCGTGGTCATCGATGAGAAAAACCTTGATGGTCATGACGCATTCCCTCTCGGAGAGGTGTCAGTTGAAGCCTTGGCCATTCCCCGGTAGCCGGAAATCCAGGACGACGGCCTCCTCCGTCATCCCATGGCACAGACCGCACGTATTATCGACCAGAAGTGACCAAGCCCAACCTTCTTGCTGGCTGAAAAACATCAGCTTGACCATCCTCGTGGCGTCAGAACAACGGCGAAACTCACTCCGTCGTTGCCGTAGCCACTATGTAGCAGGAGCAACAGCGCTTCTATCAGCCCATTTCTTCGATACAAATAGGATTTCTCCGAGCCAAAATCACTGGCAACTTGCGTGAGAAACCTAAGGTGCCGGCAGCGACCAACGGCGCCGGAACATCACCATGTATACGCCTAGCACCCACACCAACGCAGCACACCAGCCGCCGAGGATGTCGGATGGATAATGCACACCAAGATAAACCCGGGCCAAGCCTACCAGTCCGGTGAAGGTGGCTGCCGCGCACAGCGCAGGCCAGCGCCAACGGGTATTCCAGAGCAACAGCACGACGGTCAACGCCAATGTCATCGAGCCCATCGCGTGACCACTGGGGAAACTGAACGTGCTTTCTGGCGCTACTGACTCCCAAAGACCTGGGCGTTCACGCTGGAATATCTGCTTGCTTCCCAGGTTCAACAGGGCCGAACCCACAAATGCGGTCGTGGCGAACGCGGCTTTGCGCCAACGACGCATCACCAACAGGACGACGACGATCAGCACATCGACAGGGATCACACCCCACTGGTAGCCCAGCTTGGACATCAGTACGAAGAAGTTGTTCAACCCCGGCGATGCAAGCGCATGCATCTTCCAGAGAAGCGCGTCGTCGAAATGGAACGCTTCGGCTTCGTGGATTTCATCGGCCAGCGAAACAAAACCCGCCAACGGCAGCAGCACGCCGACGAACAGCCACACCAACCGCCATGCGTTGTGGGCAAGCCACCGCCGCAGGCCGGCCGCCTCGCTCCGGGAATCAACCGGAGCTTCGTGCATACCGGTTCTCGACGTAGTCGTCGATCAATGCGACGAATTCCTGGGCGATGTTGTCACCGCGCAGGGTCACTTTCTTTTCGCCATCCACGAACACCGGGGCGGCAGGCGTTTCGCCGGTGCCCGGCAGCGAGATGCCGATGTTGGCGTGACGTGACTCACCCGGGCCGTTGACGATGCAGCCCATCACCGCCAGCGTCATGTTCTCCGCACCGGGGTGGCTGATGCGCCAGACCGGCATCTTCTCGCGCACATGGTTCTGCACCACCTTGGCCAGCTCCTGGAAGAACTCGGAGGTGGTACGGCCGCAGCCCGGGCACGCCGTCACCATCGGCGTGAAAGCGCGCTGACCGGTGGTCTGCAACAGCTCCTGCGCAACGATGACTTCCTGCGTGCGCGACTGGCCCGGCTCGGGGGTCAGCGAGATGCGGATGGTGTCGCCGATGCCTTCCTGCAACAGCACCGCCAGGGCGGCCGACGAGGCGACGATCCCCTTGCTCCCGATGCCGGCTTCGGTCAGGCCCAGGTGCAGGGCGAAATCCGAACGTTGCGCCAGGTCGCGATACACCGCGATCAGCTCCTGCACGCCGCTGACTTTGGCCGACAGCACGATGCGGTCATGCGCCAGACCCAGCTCAACCGCAGTCTGCGCAGAATCCAGCGCCGAGCGGATCAGGGCTTCACGCAACACGCGGCCGGCATCCCAGGGCTGTGCACGCTGGCTGTTTTCGTCCATCAGTTTGGCGGCGAGCGCCTGGTCCAACGAACCCCAGTTGGCGCCGATGCGCACGGGTTTGTCGTACTTGATGGCGAACTCGATCAGCTGCGCGAACTGGGTGTCCTTCTTCTTGCCGAAGCCGACATTGCCCGGATTGATGCGGTACTTGGCCAAGGCTTCGGCGCACGCCGGTTCCTGGGTCAGCAACTGGTGGCCGTTGTAGTGGAAGTCGCCGATCAGGGGCACATCGATGCCCATCATCTGCAGCTTCTCGACGATGCGCGGGATTGCCGCCGCCGATTCGGGATTGTTGACGGTCAACCGCACCATTTCCGAACCGGCGCGCCACAGCTCGGCGACCTGTTTCACGCTGCCCGCCACATCGGCGGTATCGGTATTGGTCATCGACTGGACGACCACGGGATGGCCTCCGCCCACCAATATGCCGCCGATGTTGACGGCTTGGGTGATACGGCGAGGCCAGGCGGTGGCGTCGGTGGGCGGGGTCGGTCGGGTAACGGCGTCGTACATGGGCGGCATTTTACCGCGCCAGCCGCCACATCGGGATGAACCTTCCGTTGTGTGTCAGCGGCCCTGACCGAATACGATGGCGCCCATGAATTCGTCGGACACCTCCTTCCTCCGCACCCTGTGCAGCCTGCGCTGGCTGGCCACCGCAGGCCAGGCCGCCACCATCCTTGTCGCCACCTGGCTGCTCGGGCTGGAACTGCCGCAGATTCCGCTGTGGAGCGGCGTCTTCGTGCTGGCGCTGTTCAACCTGTACGCACAGCTGCGGGTACACGACAGCGACCCGGCGCCGGTCACCGCGTTCGGCCACATCCTGGTCGACGTCACGGTTCTGACCTGGATGGTGGGCTGGAGTGGTGGCATCTCCAATCCATTCGGCTCGCTGTTCCTGATCCTGATCGCGCTGGCGGCGCTGGCGTTGCCGCTACGCTGGACCCATGCCGTCGCGGCGGCCTGTGTTGGCGGCTATGCCCTGAGCGCGGTGTTCGGGCTGCCGCTTCAGGGCGGCCACTTCGATTCGATGAACCTGCACCTGTGGGGCGCCGCGGCCAATTTCCTGCTGTCCAGCGTGGTGGTGCTGGTGTTCTCCACCCGGTTGGCGGCGGCGTTGCGCGAACGCGAGAACCAACTGGCGCTGTTACGCGAGCGCTTCGTGCGCAACGAGGGAATCGTCGCCCTTGCCACCCATGCCGCCTCGGTCGCGCATGAGCTCAACACGCCGCTGGCGACCATGACCCTGCTTACCGATGACATTGCCGAACAGTGCGCCGACAACCCGGAAATGCGTGACGACCTGGAAACCCTGCGCGAATTGCTGGTGCAATGCCGGGAGCGCGTGCTGGCACTGGCGGCCCCTGCTGAAGGTGCGAGCCGCACCGCGGTCTCCATCGGCAGCGTGCTCGAACAGTGGCGTCTGGTGCGCCCGACCATCCAGCTGCGCCGCAACGCCAACGCGCCGCTGCAGCTGAAACTGGACCCGGGTGTTGGCCATCTGCTGCAGGTGCTGCTCAACAATGCCGCCGACGCCGGTGAGTTCAGTGGGCGGCCACAGATCGACCTGGACCTCCGGGTGCGCGATGGCCAGCTGTACGGCGAAGTGCGCGACTACGGCCCCGGCTTCAACGCCAACGATGCGGCCCTGCCCGGCACGCTGTTCAACAGCGGCAAAACCGATGGCATGGGTGTTGGCCTGGCCCTGTCCCATGCCACCATTGAACGCCTGCATGGCGAATTGTGGATGCGTCCGGCCGAAGGCCTGGGAGCGCGCGTCGGCTTTCGTCTGCCGCTGAACAACACCGAGGTAAACACATGAATGCTCCCGCCACACACGGGTTGCTGGTCGACGATGACCCCTTGTACCTGCGCACGCTGCAACGCACGCTCGCGCGTCGCGGCATCGATGCCGTCACCGCTGCGGATATCGCTGGCGCGTTGCAGCTGGCTGCGCAGTCGCCGCCCGCGTTCGCGCTGATCGACCTCAAGCTGGGCAGCGAATCGGGCCTCAACCTGATCCAGCCATTGCGCGAACTGCGGCAGGACATGCGCATTCTGCTGGTCACCGGTTATGCCTCCATCGCCACTGCGGTGGAAGCCATCAAACTGGGCGCGGATGACTACCTGCCCAAGCCGGCAACCGTGCAGATGATCCTGCGCGCACTGGGCGAAGAGGATGAAGGCGGCGAAGAGCCGGAGGAGATCGAGCCACCGGATTCGATGACGCCGATCAGCCGCCTGCAGTGGGAGCACATCCAGCAAGCCATGCATGAAACCGGCGGCAATGTCTCTGCCGCTGCGCGCCTGCTGGGCATGCACCGGCGCTCATTGCAGCGCAAGTTGACCAAGCGCCCGAGTCCCGAGCGCGATCCGAACCGCTGAGTGCCGAGCTGCGAACCGACTGAGCCCTCTCGCGCGGCAGAGGGCTTGGGTGGGCGCCATTCCAGAAAGCCGGCTTGAGTCGGGTATCGCGGAGAAAGAAGAAGCACCCTTATCCGCCCCCCTTCGGCGCTCCTTCCTCCCGCAAACGGGTGAAGGGAGCCCCCGCCATCACGCAAACAACAACGCCGCGCATTTCTGCGCGGCGTTGATGCCTCACTCATCGACCATCCGCTCGGCTCAGCGCAGGCGCGCCAAAATTTCGCGCGTCATCGGATCAGCGATCTCGACCGCTTCACCCTGCAGTGCCGGCAACAACTGATTGGCCAACTGCTTGCCCAGCTCAACACCGAACTGATCGAATGCATTGATGCCCCAGATCAGCGATTGCACGTATACCGCGTGCTCGTACATGGCGATCAGCGCACCCAATGCCTGAGGCGTCAGTGCGTCGATCAGAATCAAGGTGCTCGGGCGACCACCCGGATACTGGCGGTGCGGATCTTCGCTGTCCTGGCCGTTGGCCAAGGCCTCGGTCTGCGCCAGCAGGTTGGCCAACAGCGCCTGGTGATTGACCGTGTACGGGTCATCCGCCTGCACGCAGCCGATGAAATCGGCTGGCACGATGCTGGTGCCCTGGTGCAATGCCTGGAAGAAGCTGTGCTGCACATCGGTGCCCGCCCCACCCCACCAGACCGGCACGGTGTCGGCATCGACCGGGCTGCCGTCCAGCTTCACCCGCTTGCCCAGGCTTTCCATCACCAGTTGCTGCAGGTACGCCGGCAACAGCGCCAGACGCTGGTCGTAGGTCATCACCGCGTGCGTGGCATAGCCCAGCACGTTGCGGTTCCAGATATCGGTCAGTGCATGCAGCACCGGCAGGTTCCGCTCCAGTGGCGCGCTCGCCGCATGCGCATCCATCTGCGCAGCGCCGGCCAGCAACTGACCGAAACCTTCAAAGCCAATCGCCAGCGCAATCGGAAAGCCCACTGCCGACCACAACGAATAGCGACCACCCACCCAATCCCACATCGGCAGGACGCGTTCACCGGCAATGTCGAATGCCTTGGCAGCGCGCTCCGGGTTGGCGCTGACCGCGTACAGGCGCTCGCTGCCCCCGAGCCAGTCACGCAGGATGCCGCCATTGAGCAGCGTCTCCTGGGTACCGAAGGTCTTGGAAATCAGGATGCCGGCCGTCGTGGCCGGGTCCAGCGTGGCCAACGTGCGCTGCATCGCTGCGCCATCCACGTTGGAAACGAAATGCACGCGGAAACGCGCACCGCGCGCCGGCCGCAATGCATCGGCAACCAGGCGTGGGCCCAGGTCCGATCCACCAATGCCGACACTGACGATGTCGGTGACGTTGCTGGCTTCCAGCTGCTGGATAAGCGCGCCCATGCGCTGCTGCACGGCGGCAGCTTCGGCATGTGCGGCCATCGACTCCGGCGTATTGCCGGCATCACCACGCAACGCGCTGTGCAGCACGGCGCGGTTTTCGGTGATGTTGATCCTTTCACCGCCAAACTGGCGCTGGAAACCGCCGGCGACATCGCGCGCGGCGGCCAGCTCCAGCAATGACTGCAATGCCGCGCGGTCGTATTTCTGCCGCGCGAAATTGACATACAACGGACCGACATTGAGCGCCAGGTTCTTCACCCGGTCCGGCTCGGTGGCCATCAGCGTGGGGATACTCGTGCCCTGCAGTCGCTGGGCGTGAGCGTGCAATACGTCGAATCCGTTGTACTTGGTCATGCGGCCTGTGTGGGGATTGAATTGTTGGTGTGGGTGATGCGGTTGTTGCCGTCCACGTAAACCAGCTTGGGCTGGAACGTGTCGGCCTCGGCTTCGCTCATGCCGGCGAAGGCGGCGATGATGATGATGTCGCCTACCTGCACGTGGCGCGCAGCGCCGCCGTTGAGGGAGATGATGCCGCTACCGGCTTCGGCGCGAAGCGCATAGGTATTGAAACGCGCACCGTTGGTCACGTCCCAGATGTGCACCTGCTCGAACTCGCGGATGCCGGTGGCTTCCAGCAGGTTGCTGTCGATGGCGATGGAGCCTTCGTAGTTCAGCTCGGAATGGGTGACGGTGGCGCGGTGGATCTTGGTCTTGAGCAGGGTGAGTTGCATGGCAATGCCGAAACTGCGTGAGAAAGAGCGCAGTCTAGCACCGGCGCGAGCGCCCGCCCGCACTGCAACATACCTTTGCGCTGACGGTGCTGCAGACACGCCGATGGCGCCACCAGGGCGCCATCGGCAGTCAAACAGGGGGCCGGCAATGGACAGGAAAAGTCCCGTCCAAGCCCCATTCAGAACTCGATGTTGTCGATCAGGCGGGTGTTGCCCAGCTTGGCGGCCACCAGCGCCACGCGCGCGCCCTGATGATCAGCAACCGGCTCGCTCAGGCTTGGCAGACGCACCACCGCATAGTCGACCTGGAAACCAGCCGCCTGCAGCTGCGCGACGCCGTCGGCTTCCACCTTGTCACGTGCGACACCGGCCAGGCTGGCATCACGCATCGACAGCAGCACGCTGCGGATGACCGTGGCATGCGGGCGCACGTCACCGGTCAGGTACTGGTTGCGGGAGCTCATGGCCAGACCGTCGTCTTCGCGCACGATCTCGCCACCCAGGACTTCGATCGGGAACGCCAGGTCGGTCACCATCTGCCGGATCACCGCCAACTGCTGGTAGTCCTTGCGACCAAATGCGGCCACGTCGGGCGACACCTGGTTGAACAGGCGGCTGACCACCGTGCATACGCCATCGAAGTGGCCCGGGCGGTGCGCGCCCTCCAGCAGGCTGCTCACGCCCGGCACATGCACCTTGGCGGCCAGTTCCACGCCAAACGGGTACATGGATTCAACCGTGGGCAGCCAAAGCACGTCACAACCGGCCTTCTCCAGGCCACTGGTGTCGGCTTCCGGGGTACGCGGGTAGCGGGTGAAATCCTCGTTCGGACCGAACTGGGTCGGATTGACGAACACACTGGAAACCACCCGGTCGGCATGCTGCCGCACCAGTTTCACCAGCGAATAATGGCCTGCATGCAGGTTGCCCATGGTGGGTACGAAACCCACACGAAGCCCCTCGCGCTTCCAGCCAGCAACGATGGCGCGCAGCCGGCTGAGTTCGGTGACGGTCTCGATCATGATGCGTACGCATGCTCCGCGTCGGGGAAGGTGCCATCGCGCACGGCGTCGGCGAAGGCGCGGACCGCACCGGCCACGGATCCACCTTCGGCAAGGAAATCCTTGACGAACTTGGGCCTGCGGTGGCCACTGTCCAGACCGAGGAAGTCATGCAGCACCAGCACCTGCCCGTCACACTCCGGGCCGGCACCGATGCCGATGGTGGGGATGGAAATCTCCGCGGTGACGCGGCCAGCGATCGGGGTCGGTACGCATTCCAGCACCAGCAGGCTGGCACCGGCTTCGGCCACGGCCTTGGCGTCGTCCACCAGTTGCTGGGCGGCGTCGCCACGGCCCTGTACCCGGTAGCCGCCCAGGCGCAGCACCGACTGCGGGGTCAGCCCCAGATGCGAACAGACCGGAATTTCGCGCTCGACCAGATGCCGAATGATGTCCAGCTTGAAGCCGGCACCTTCGAGCTTGACCATCTCCGCGCCGGCCTGCAGCAGCTTCACTGAAGCATCCAGCGCACGCTCGGGTGTGGCATCGGCGCCGAACGGCAGGTCTGCCACCAGCAGTGAACGCTGCAGCACACGGGCCACGGCAGTGGTGTGATAGACGATGTCGGCCACACTGACCGGCAGCGTGGAATCATGCCCCTGCACCACCATCCCCAGCGAATCGCCGATCAGGATCAAGTCGACGCCATTTGCGTCAAATGCACGGGCAAAACCGGCGTCGTAAGCGGTCAACATCACCAGCTTCTGGCCATTGCGCTTGGCTTCGGCCAGGGCCGGAACTGTCCAGGGCTTGCTGTCTGCGTGGGAGCTCATGTGGGGATAACGATTGGTGATGAGCCGACCATTATCCGCCTATCGGCTCGATATCGCAGGTTTTCATGGCAGCCAATACGTCATGCACTGTTCCATGCCCGGGAATCACCGCCTCCGGCGCCACATCCGCCAAGGGCAACAGGGCAAAAGCACGCTCGTGCAGGAAGGGATGCGGCACCTTCAACTGCGGCAGCGCGATGGTCTGCTCACCATAAAGAAGCAGATCCAGGTCCAGCGTGCGCGGCCCCCAGTGCTGCCCGGGTTCGCGCACCCGTCCGAAGGACTGCTCGGTGGCGAGCAGATGCTCCAGCAACGCCGGCGCAGCCAACGCCGTCTCCACCGCAGCGGCGGCATTGATGAAGTCCGGTTGCGCTTCATTGCCCCAGGCCGGTGTTCGATAGAGCCCCGAGGCCGCCAACAGACGCGTCTGCGGCAAGCGCCCCAAGGCCTGGATCGCCGCGCGCACCGTCGCCGGTGCGTCTCCCAGGTTGGCGCCCAACCCGATGCAGGCAACTACCATCGGACGATTACTCGCCCGTCGTGGTCGTGGTGGCGCTGCCGCCGCTACGACGGCGGCGGCGCCGACGACGCGGCACATCACCTTCCTGCCCGTCTTCCGCCAGTACCGAATCCGGCGCGGACTCGAGATCCTGCCCGTTCTGCAACTGTGCTTCGCGCCAGAACGCGATGTCGTCCTGATGCTCCGGCGATGCCGCCTGACGCAGCAACAGGAAATCGAACGCCGCACGGAAGCGCGGATGGCTCAGCGTGCGCAGCACGCGCTTGCGCTGGCGCGAACCAAAGCGCGACTGCAGCAGCCAGATTTCCTGCATCGGCAGCGAGAACCGACGCGGCAGGGCAATCGTGGTCAGCTGATGCAACGTCACCCGGTCGGCCGCACGGCGCTGCGCCTCTTCCGGCGCCATGCCCTGCTTCTGCAGGCCGATCAGTGCGCGGCAGAAGGCCGGCCACAGCAGCAGCGCGAACAGGAAGGCCGGCGACACCGGCTCCTCGTTGGCGACGCGGTCATCGGTGTTGCGCAGCCCTTCGATCAGGATGCGACGCAGCGCGCCAGTGCGATTGCTCTTCAATGCCGCCGCGCTTTCGGGGAACAGCACCGCAAACAGGCCGTAGCGCTCCAGCCCTTCAAAGCTGGCCACGCCATGCCCGGAAAGGAACAGCTTGAGCACTTCCTCGAACAGGCGCGCAGGCGCGGCCTCGCTCAGCAGATTGGCCAGCCGCGGCAGCGGCTCGGCGGTCGGGCCGTCGATCTGGAAATTGAGCTTGGCCGCCAGCCGCACGGCGCGCAGCATGCGCACGGGGTCTTCGCGGTAGCGCTGCTCCGGATCGCCGATCAGGCGCATGCGGCGCGCCATCACGTCCTCGAAGCCACCGGTGTAGTCACGCACCGAGAAATCCTCGATGGCGTAATACAAGGCGTTGCAGGTGAAGTCGCGACGGACCGCATCGTCCTCGATGCTGCCGTAGACATTGTCACGCACCAGCATGCCGTTCTCGACCTCACGGTCGCCGCTGCCGTCATCGCTGTTGGCACGGAAGGTGGCCACCTCGATGATCTCGCGGCCGAACACCACATGCGCCAGGCGGAAACGCCTGCCGATGAGCCGGCAATTGCGGAACAACTGCTTGACCTGTTCCGGGGTGGCGTCGGTGGCGACGTCGAAATCCTTGGGGCGCCCATCCACCAGGAGGTCGCGCACGGCGCCTCCTACGAGATAGGCACCAAATCCGGCCTCACGCAGGCGATACAGCACGCGCAGCGCATTGGGACTGATGTCTTTGCGCGAAATGGTGTGCTGGTCACGCGGGATGACGTGCAGGGTGAACGGTGTTGTAACTGTGGAATTGATGTTGGCGATTCCAATTGGGGTTGCGGGATTGCCGAGCGGCAACCAGATGCATATACTAGCGCGCTCGCCAGACGCGACCAAACGCTCCCTTCGTCTAGAGGTTAGGACGTGGCCCTCTCAAGGCTAAAACAGGGGTTCGAGTCCCCTAGGGAGCACCAACTCAAGTCTGCGAAACCAAAAAGCCCCGCCCTGCGGGGTTTTTTGCTTTACACCCTCAGCCGGCCCGCCCGCATCGGCAGCCAGCCACCGGATTGAGAACCCAACCGCACACCCCCGGCATCGTGCTCTAGAATTGCCGGGATCAAAGCCGGACCCCGTCATGCCTTTTGTCGTTACCGAAAACTGCATCAAGTGCAAACACACCGATTGCGTCGAAGTCTGCCCCGTGGACTGCTTCCACGAAGGCCCCAACTTCCTGGTGATCGACCCGGACGAATGCATTGACTGCACGCTGTGCGAGCCGGAATGCCCGGTCAACGCCATTTTCCCCGAGGATGACGTGCCTGCCGGCCAGGAAAAATTCGTTGCCCTCAACGCCGAGCTGGCAAAAGAGTGGCCGGTGCTGACCGTGCGCAAGGATCCCCCGGCCGATGCCGCCGAATGGGATGGCAAGCCGGACAAGCTCAACCTGCTTGAGCGCTGAGCGGCGCAGACACACTGAAATGAAAACGGGCGCCGATGGCGCCCGTTTTGTTTTGCCCGCTTGAGCGAACTCAGCCAGCCAGCTTGGCCTTCAGCGACGAAATCAGCTTCACCGCAGCGGCATCAACCGCCGGCAGGCCACGCGGATCCACCGCCGACACGTAGACGCCCGAGTCCACGGCCACCACGCGCACCAGGAAGTTGCTGCCTTCGTAGCCCACGTCGTAGGAGCCCAGCAGCTGCGCGCGGCTGGCGATGTTCACACCTTCAATGGTGGCCAGCGCGTCGCCGACCTTGGCGAACACGTCTTCCCGGCTGCCTGCGACCGTGAAGCCGCTTTGCGAAGCCGCCGGGGCTGCCTGCGCGCCGCCGGCCGGCTTGACTGCCGATGCCAGCGCGGGGATCGCCGTGGCACCGGAGGTGTTGGGCACATTCAGGTCCGGCGGCACTTCCAGCGGACGCACTTCCGGTGCGAGCGCGTAGTCGCCGCGCGCACCCCGGTGGCAGCCAGTGGCGGCAACGGTTGCAACGGCCAGCAGCGCCAGCGACAGCACGCGAACGGTAGAGGTTTGACGCATGGGTGAATCTCCAGGGTTCAGGCCACTGATCAGTGGCTGGATAGTTCTTCCAACGCTCCCACGTCCGCCGCCAGATGGTCGGCGGCAGCATGGTGCTGCGCAGAAAGCGGGAGCAGCGGCAGGCGCAACCCGTGCCCGATGCCAAGCCGCTGCAACAGCGCCTTCACCGGAATGGGGTTGGACTCGACGCCACAGAAATCGTGGTACGGCTGCAGACGGGCATCCCAGGCTTCGGCCGCCTCGTGCTCACCGGCACGGGCCATATCGCACAGGGTGCGGTATGCACCCGGCAATGCATTGGAGCCCACCGAAATCAGGCCATCGGCACCGGCCAGAATTGAGCGCGCGGCGGTGCCATCATCGCCACTGAGCAGGCTGAAGCTGTCGCTGCGCAGGGCCAGCAGCGCCTTCAACCGGGCGGTATCGCCCACCGCCTCCTTGATACCGACGATGTTCGGGTGCGAGACAAGTTCGGCCACGGTCTCCGGCAGCAGGTCACAGCCGGTGCGGCCAGGCACGTTGTACAGCACCACGGGCAGGCCACCCTGCTCAGCCACCGCCAGATAGTGCAGGCGCAGGCCTTCCTGGGTGGGCCGCACATAAGGCGGCGCCACGACCAGCGCATGGGTAGCGCCATTGGCCGCCGCGCGCCGGGTCAGGGCGATGGTCCGGGCCGTGCCGGACAGGCCGGTGCCGGCAAGTACCGGCATCCTGCCGCCCAGGACAGACACGGCGCTGCGCAGCAGGCCGTCATATTCCTCATCGGTCAGGGTGGACGCTTCACCGGTCGAGCCGGCCACAACGACACCCTGGACGCCGGCTTTGAGCTGCAAGGCCAACAAACGCTGCCAGGCATCGGAATCGAGTGCACCGTCAGCCTGGAAAGGGGTTGCCAACGCGGTGATAAGGCCGGAAATGGACAAGGGGATCGTCGCTCTTCGTGGGGGTAAAGAAGCCCGCCAGCCGGCGGGTTCGTAACCGAAGGCATGTTACTTGCCGGTCGAAAGCACGGGCAAGTATGCTGGGCACCAGTGTTCGGCCCGTCCCCGGCGCCGTTCAGACTCTCAAGCATTTCCGGAACCATCTTGACCGACACCACGCCGCGGCAGCTGCCGACAGAAAACCATCTCCTGATCAACGCCTATACGACGCATCCGGAGTCCCCCCTGCTGTCCGTCACCCGTCGTATCGCTGACAGCGGCTGCAATCTGGTCGATGCCCGTCTTTCCACGGTGGGGCGCGATGTCTCGGTCACCACCCTGGCAACCGGCTCGTGGGACGCGGTGGCCAAGCTCGAAGCCATGCTCACCCGCCTGGAACGCGAAGAGAACCTGAAGCTGGTGTGGTACCGCACTGCCGCAAAGCAGGTGCAGTCCAACCTGCTGCCGTACATCGTGGAAGTGGTTGCCGCCGACAAGCCGGGCATCCTGTTCCAGCTGGCCGACTTCTTCGACCGCCAGGGCATCACCATCGAGAACCTGCAGAGCACGCGCTACCAGGCCATGCAGACCGGCGCGGAAATGTTCTCGGCGCAGATCACCATCGGCGTACCCTCCAACATGCACATCGCCGCGTTGCGCGACGACTTCCTCGAATTCTGCGACCACCTCAACCTGGACGCGATCATGGACCCGATGAAGTTCTGAACATTCGCGCGCCCATCACAGGCGCGCGGCGTTTCATGTAATTGCAATCGAACTACCCCAGGCTCCGGAAAGGATCTGATGAACATCGGCGACACCCTGGACCGCACTACTCTCGACCTCCCGCTGGCCCTGTCCGGCGGCGCCACCACCACCCTCGCCGAACAGGCCGGTCACTGGTTGGTGCTGTATTTCTACCCGAAGGACAGCACCCCCGGCTGCACCACTGAAGGGCTGGACTTCAACGCATTGCTGCCGAAGTTCAAGCGCGCAGGCGCACAGGTGTTCGGCGTGTCGCGTGACTCGGTCAAATCCCATGACAACTTCTGCGGCAAGCAGGGGTTCAAGTTCCCGCTGATCAGCGACACCGACGAGGCACTGTGCAGTGCCTTCGACGTGATCAAAATGAAGAACATGTACGGCAAACAGGTGCGCGGCATCGAGCGCAGCACCTTCCTGATCTCGCCCGATGGCACGCTCGTGCAGGAATGGCGCAAAGTAAAAGTTGCCGGCCATGCCGAGGCCGTGCTTGACGCCTTGAAGGCCGCGCAAACCAAGTGACCCAACTCCCGTCCCCACCCTCGTCATCGCCCTGCCCCGCAGGTGCGATGGCGTGACCCTGTCCCGCCACCAGGAATCGACGATGACCCGAGGCAAGCGCATCTACGTACTGGATACCAACGTGCTGATGCACGATCCGACCGCGCTGTTCAAATTCGAGGAACACGATGTCTACCTGCCAATGCAGGTGATCGAGGAGCTGGACAACAGCAAGAAAGGCACCACCGAAGCAAGCCGCAACGCGCGCCAAGTGAGTCGCTTTCTGGATGAGTTAATCGAAGCGGCGGGCATCAGCAGCGTGCAGAAGGGCGTGCCGCTGGAGCGTCCGCGCGGCCTGCAGCTGCGCGGCGCGCAAAGCGCCGGCCGCCTGTACTTCCAGACCAGTCACTTCGATGCCGGCAAGAGCTTTGGCAAGGTCATCCCTGACAACGCCATCCTCGGCGCCATCCTGGTCCTGAAGGAGCAGTCACCGGACGTGCCGGTGGTTTTCATCTCCAAGGACATCAACCTTCGTATCAAGGCAGCCATTGCCGGCATTGATTCGGAGGATTACGAGAACGACCGCGCGCTCGACGATTTCAGCCTGCTCTATACCGGCGCCACGCAGCTGCCGGAGGACTTCTGGAAGAAGCACACCGACAACCTGCGCAGCTGGAGCGACAAGGGCCGCACCAGCTACGAGATCCTCGCCGCCGACGACGAAGACTGGCATCCCAATCAATACGCCTACCTGCCGGGCGAAGACGAAGTCGAGCTGAAGGTCACCAAGGTCGAGGGCGATGGCCGCGTCACCCTGTCCCTGGTGAATGATTTCCGCCACAGTTCGCATGCGGTGTGGGGCATCGCCGCGCGCAACCGCGAGCAGAACTTCGCGCTCAACGCGCTGATGGATCCGGAGATCGACTTCGTCACCCTGCTCGGCACCGCCGGCACCGGCAAGACACTGCTCGCACTTGCCGCCGGCCTGGCGCAGACCATGGACAGCCAGCGTTACCGCGAAATCATCATGACCCGCGCCACCGTCAGCGTCGGAGAGGACATCGGCTTCCTGCCCGGCACCGAAGAAGAAAAGATGACGCCGTGGATGGGCGCACTCACCGACAACCTCGAAGTGCTCACCCATAACCAGGATGGCGGCACCTGGGGCCGCGCAGCCACCAACGATCTACTGGCCAGCCGCATCAAGATCCGCTCGCTCAACTTCATGCGCGGGCGTACTTTCCTGTCGCGCTATCTGATTCTGGACGAAGCCCAGAACCTCACCCCGAAGCAGATGAAGACGCTGATCACCCGCGCCGGCCCCGGCACCAAGATCGTGTGTCTGGGCAACGTCGAGCAGATCGACACGCCGTATCTGACCGAAACCACATCCGGCCTCACCTACGCGGTGGACCGTTTCAAGAATTGGCCGCACAGTGCGCACATCACGTTGCGTCGGGGCGAGCGTTCGCGCCTGGCCGATTACGCCTCGGAGGTTTTGTGAAACACCTGCACGTCCTGCTGTTGGCCAGCGCGTCACTCGCGCTGGCTGCCTGCACCCCTTCCAATGTCAAACCCGGCGCCAGCGTGCCGACCGCGATCAAGGCCGGCCAGTCCTGGGTGGTCACCCGGCCGGTAGTCGCTGCGCAGGTGCTCGACACCTGCTCACGCGACAGTCCCGCTCGCCATGCCGGCAGCGTGACCGGCTACTGGGCACCCGCCCGCAGCGATATCGAAGCACTGGAAAGCCAGCTGTCCCAGCTGGCTTCCCAGGTTGCCGAGCCCAACCTGAGCAGCCGCCAGTACGTCGGCTTTGAATCCGGGGGCAGGCGCCTGATCTACATCAACGCCTTCCCGCTGCCGGATCACAGCGACATCAACCCGGCCCGCGAGGCAATCCGGGTCTGCGATGGCGGCAAGCAGTTCTGGGGGGCGGTGTACGACCCGCAGGCCCGCACGTTCTCCGACGTGCAGTTCAACGGCCCGCCAGCGACGCCATAACCGACGCTTCGGCATGGGAATGCGACTGCCCACCTGGGTCTGGATCGGAGCGATCACGTTGTCCTGCGTCGCAGGCATGGTCAACGTGGTCGGCTTTCTGGGCTTCGAGCACCAAGCAGTCAGCCACCTTACCGGCACCACCAGCCAGCTCGGCATGGCACTGGCCCAGGGGGACTGGCGCTCCATCGGGCATTTGTGGGGGCTGTTGATCGCCTTCTCGCTCGGCGCGATGCTCAGCGGGCTGATCATCCAGGACAGCGCGCTGCAGCTCGGGCGCCGCTATGGCATTGCACTGGCACTCGAATCGGCACTGCTGTTTGTCGCCATTCCGCTGTTCAAGCATCAACAGATATGGGGCGCCATGTCGGCGGCGATGGCCTGCGGATTGCAGAACGCGATGGCCACCACGTTCAGCGGCGCGGTCGTGCGCACTACCCACCTCAGCGGCATGTTCACCGACCTCGGTATCGGCCTGGGGCATCTTCTGCGCGGCTTGCCCTTGCCGCTACGCCGTTTGACGCTGAGTGGCCTGATCATCAGTGGCTTTCTCGCCGGTGGCGTGCTGGGCGCATGGCTGTTCATACGCTGGCAATACGATGCACTGCTTGTACCCGCACTGCTTACCGGCCTGACCGGGCTCGGCTACGTGATCTACCGTCAATGGCTGCTCCTGCGCCGACGGTGAGCAAAGCCACCGGCAAACATTGCACAATCCCTGCATGACCCCTTCTACCCCCGTTTCCGCCCTTACCATCGCAGGCTCCGACTCCGGTGGTGGTGCAGGCATCCAGGCCGATCTCAAGGCATTTGCTGCGCACCGCGTGCACGGCCTGTCCGCCATCGCCGCCCTCACCGCGCAGAACACGCGTGGCGTCAGCGCGGTCCATGTACCGCCGATGTCGTTCCTGCGGGCACAGATCGATGCCTGTTTCGACGACTTCGACATCCACGCGGTGAAGCTGGGCATGCTCGCCAACGCCGAGGTGATCCACCTCGTCGCCGACATGCTTGAGCAACGGCGTCCGCCGCATGTCGTGCTCGACCCGGTAATGGTCGCCACCAGTGGCGCCAAACTGCTGGAAGACAGCGCCTTGCGCGCCATGCGCGAGCGCCTGCTGCCACTGGCCACGCTGCTCACCCCCAATACACCGGAAGCCGAACTCCTGCTCGGCCGCAGCATCACCAACGCCAATGAGGCCGAAGACGCTGCTGCGGCACTGATCGACATGGGCGCAGGCGCCGTACTGCTGAAAGGCGGCCATCTGCATGAAGGCAATCGCGTCATTGATCGCTACTTCGACGGCGTGACCCGCGAAGAATTCAGCCACGCACGTCTGCCTGTCGATGCGCACGGCACCGGCTGCACACTCGCCTCCGCCATCGCCGCGCAACTGTGCCGCGGGCTGTCATTACCCAATGCCTGCGAAGCGGCCATCGACTACATCGCACGCGGCCTGCAGGGCGGCTACCAGCCCGGCCGCAGCGACGTCATGGTGCTCGACCACTTCGGTGCTGCGCCGCCTGCATGAAACACCTGACCCGCCTGCAGGTCGTCAGCGCCGATGACCATCGCTTCGAACTGCTTGCCTGCATCCCGGAGCAGCCGGTCGCCAGCCTGCTCTGGCTGCCGGCACTGGGCGTGTCAGCACGCAACTATCAAACGTTCGCCGAAGCACTGGCAGCCAACGGCATCGCCGTATTCCTGCACGAATGGCGCGGCAATGGCAGCAGCAGCCTGCGTCCGGATCGTCATCACGACTGGGGCTATCGCGAACTGCTGCAATACGACCTGCCCGCCGCCGAAGCCGTGGTGCAACACACCCTGCCCGGCGTGCCGCTGCGCCTGGGCGGCCACAGCCTGGGCGGCCAGTTGAGCTGCTGTTATGCCGGCCAACGCAACTCGGAGCTACAGGCCCTGTGGTTGGTGGCGAGCGGCACGCCGTGGTGGCGCAGCTTCCCGGCACCACGCCGCTATCTCCTGCCGCTGGCCTATCGCTTCCTGCCATGGCTGGCCCGCAAGCGCGGCGCCCTGCCGGGCCGCCGCGTCGGCTTCGGGGGTACCGAGGCGCGCGGCCTGATCCGCGACTGGGCGCGAGTGGGCCTGAGCAATCACTATGCTGCCAACGACGTGTCCGCCGATCTGGAAGCCGGCATGCGCACGCTCAATGCTCCGGTGACGGCACTGGTGTTCGACGACGACTGGCTGGCCCCGCCCAGCTCGATGCGATCCCTGCTGCAGAAGATGCCCAACGCCACGCATACGCTGCGCGTGATGACATCCGGCGAGCTGGGCACAACCGCCGACCACTTCCAGTGGATGAAATCACCGCAAGCCACAGTCGCCACATTGATTCGTCACGAAGATTAAGAAAATTTCACAAAAAACGTTGACGCAAACGCAGCATATCCGCATAATCTCGCTCCTGACGACGCGCCCGTAGCTCAGTTGGATAGAGTACCTGGCTACGAACCAGGCGGTCGGGAGTTCGAATCTCTCCGGGCGCACCACGTCAGAAAGCAGAATCTGATTCTGCAAGCTTCAAACAAAATGAAAATGCGCGCCCGTAGCTCAGTTGGATAGAGTACCTGGCTACGAACCAGGCGGTCGGGAGTTCGAATCTCTCCGGGCGCACCATTTCAAAGAAACAGCAGGCATTGCCTGCTGTTTTTTTATGCGTGTTTTTTGCAAGACCGCATCCTGCACTTCCGTTCGTCGCACTCCCTGCCGCGCCCTTGAAGCCCAAAGCCGCAAAGGACCGGATCCCGCATGCATCAACCCATCACATGCGGCCGCATACAGAGGCACTGCGCCTCCGCGCCTCAGCCACCCACGGGAACCCATCAAAGCCACCCCGTCGCGCACCACGAGCCACTCGCAGCAGCACAGCACGGCACAGCTGCAGATGACATCTCGGGCATTCCATCGCAGGCAAAAAGAGCAATCGCTGCACGCAGCTCAGTGCGCGCGCAATGCCACCGACCCGCACAACAACACACTCCACCCCACAGCACCTGCAGCGCATAGGAAACACTCTCGGGCGCTCCAAATTTCAGCCAACAAAAAAGCCCCGCAAGGGGGCTTTTTTGAACTGGCGGAGTGAGAGGGATTCGAACCCTCGATAGAGCTTTTAACCCTATACTCCCTTAGCAGGGGAGCCCCTTCAGCCACTCGGGCATCACTCCGTTTCTCTTGCCCGCTGCGTATTCCGTAGCGGGGCGCGAAGAATAACGTTTAACGGGGTGAAAGGTAAACCCTTATTCGGAAGTTTCTTCACTTCCGGGTGCAACCGGCTCATCACCGCGCTGGATACGCTGGAAAATTTCCTCGCGATGCACCGCCACATCCTTCGGAGCGGTGATACCAATACGCACCTGGTTGCCCTTGACGCCGAGCACGGTCACGCTGACCGAGTCTCCGATCATCAAGGTTTCGCCTACTCGGCGAGTCAGGATCAACATTTTGCAAATCTCCATGGAACCGGTTGGATTCCCCACCGGCATTGGCGCGCGTCCTAAGACTGCGCCCCACGACAAGGGAAAAGACTCCCAATGTTACCGGTAGGGTACGAGCACCTTCAAGGCACCAGACTGTTCACATTCAGGTCAAATGTGGCTGAACCCAAGCGACCACACCATCAAGTGCAGCCAACAACTTCGGGCCATCCTCACCACCACCCTGCGCCATATCCGGGCGACCGCCGCCCTTACCTCCAATTTGACCGGCCACATGAGCAAGCAGTTCCCCGGCCTTGACCTTGCCCATTGCCGAACCGTTCACACCCGCCACCAATGCCGCCTTGCCGTCCTGCACGCCCGCCAGCAGGATCACCGCGTCACCTAGCTGCTGACGCAGGCGATCCACCGCCTCACGCAGCGCCTTGGCATCGAAGCCTTCCAGGCGCACCGCAAGCACCTTCACGCCAGCCACATCGACTGCCGATCCACCCAGGTCAGCAGTAGCACCGGAGGCCACCTTGGCCTTGAGTGCCTCCAGCTCGCGCTCCAGCCTCTTCTGCCGCTCGCCCAGCTGGCGGATCTTGTCCACCACGTCGCCGGCGCTGCCGCCCAGCAACTGCGCAGCCTCATGCAGGCGCTGCTCTTCATCGGCAACATAGTCCAGCGCGCCCTGCCCGGTCACCGCCTCGATACGACGGACGCCGGAGGAGACACCGCCTTCGGAGGTGATCTTGAACAACCCGATATCACCGGTGCGTGAAACATGGGTGCCGCCGCACAGCTCGGTCGAATACTCACCCATCTTCAGCACACGGACGTTCTCGCCGTACTTCTCGCCAAACAACGCCATGGCGCCGAAGTCCAGCGCTTCCTGCATGCCCATGTTGTGCACTTCGGCAGCATTGTTGGCACGCACCTGCTCGTTGACCTTGCGCTCGATGACGGCCAGCTCTTCGGCGGTGATCGGCTGGAAGTGCGAGAAGTCGAAACGCAGGCGATCCGGCGCCACCAGCGAGCCCTTCTGCTGCACATGGGTACCCAGCACTTCGCGCAGGGCGGCGTGCAACAGATGGGTCGCCGAGTGATTGAGGATCGTGGCACTGCGGCGCGCTGCATCGACACTGCCGGACAGCACATCGCCGATCTTGAGACTGCCCTGACCTACACGGCCGACATGGCCATGGAACTGACCGGCGAACTTCTGGGTATCGGTCACTTCGACATTCACACCCGCGCCCGACAGCAGGCCGGTATCACCCACCTGGCCACCGGACTCGGCGTAGAACGGCGTCTGATCGGTCAACACGATGACGTCATCACCCGCCTGGACGTTCTCCACCGAACGGCCGTCCTTGAGCAGGGCGACCACGGTCAGGCCATCGGCCTGAAGACGATCGTAGCCTTGGAAAATTGTCGGCTTCAGGGTCGCCACCAACTCGGCGGATAGGCTGACGCCACCACCGAACTTGCCGGCTTCGCGGCCCTTCCGGCGCTGGTCTTCCATGGCAGCGTCAAAGCCGTCAGTGTCGACGGTCAGGTCACGCTCGCGCGCGATGTCCTGGGTCAGATCGAGCGGGAAACCATAGGTGTCGTACAGACGGAACGCATCCACGCCCGGAATGACGCCATCGCTGACCTTGGCTGCAACGTCGTCGAAGATTTTCATGCCGGCGTCCAGCGTTTCGGCGAAACGCTCTTCTTCGGCCTGCAAGGCACGCACCACGGTATCGGCCTGTGCCGACAGCTCCGGATAGGCTTCGCCCATCTGCTCGACCAGGGTCGGCACCAGCTTGTTGAAGAACGGCTGGCGCACACCCAGCATCCAGCCATGGCGCAGCGCGCGGCGGATGATCCGGCGCAGCACGTAGCCGCGCCCCTCGTTCGAGGGCAGCACGCCATCGACGATCAGGAACGAGCAGGCACGGATGTGATCGGCGATCACGCGCAGCGACTTGTTCTCCAGGTCTGCGGTGCCGGTCAGCTCGGAAGCCTTGCGGATCAACGCCTGGAACAGGTCGATTTCATAATTGGTGTGCACGTGCTGCAGGATCGCCGCCAGGCGCTCCAGGCCCATGCCGGTGTCCACGCATGGCGCCGGCAGCGGCACCAAGGTGCCATCAGGCTGCCGATCGAACTGCATGAACACCAGGTTCCAGATTTCGATGAAACGGTCGCCATCCTCATCCGGCGAACCCGGCGGGCCACCGGCAATATGGTCACCGTGGTCGAAGAAGATCTCGGTGCACGGGCCGCAAGGTCCGGTATCGGCCATCTGCCAGAAATTGTCCGAGGCGTACGGCGCACCCTTGTTGTCGCCGATGCGCACGATCCGGCTCTCCGGGATGCCGACCATGTCGCGCCACAGCGCGTAGGCCTCGTCGTCGGTCTGGTAGACCGTGACCAGCAGGCGCTCGGCGGGCAGCTTCCAGACCTGGGTCAGCAGCTCCCAGGCCCAGGCGATCGCATCCTTCTTGAAGTAATCGCCGAAGGACCAGTTGCCCAGCATTTCGAAGAAGGTGTGGTGACGGGCGGTGTAGCCAACCTGATCAAGATCGTTGTGCTTGCCGCCGGCACGCAGGCAGCGCTGGACGTCGGCAGCGCGCACATAGCTGCGCTTCTCCGCACCCAGGAACACGTCCTTGAACTGCACCATGCCGGAATTGGTGAACAACAGGGTCGGGTCGTTGCCCGGCACCAACGGCGCCGACGGCACGATAGTGTGGCCCTTGCTCTTGAAGAATTCGAGGAAATCGCTGCGGATCTGGGAGGTAGTGAATTTGGCAGGTGTATTCATGGGGACTGGCTATAAGCTGGCAAACGGGTCCCGACCGCCCTGAGGGCGCGGGAATTCGGGACAACCGAAACCCTGAAAGGGTATCAGGCCCAGCCCGGTCAGTCCTCAGGATCGTATCGGGTGGCGCTACGGATACAGCTGCCATCAAACCCACGCCGTGCCAGCAGATCCGCCGCCCTGCGCCGCTGTGGCAGCTCCTGCGGGCCATTTTCACCAAAACGCCGGCACACCAGGTCGCGCGCGTTCTCAACCCAGTCGCCCTCGAAGGTTGCCATGGCAGCCTCGATCTGCGCGCTGTCCAGCCCATGAGTGCCGAGCTCGGCCCTGATATGCAACGGGCCATAGCCCCCGTTGGCGCGGTTGCGCACCAGCATCTCGGCAAACCGGGCATCGTTCTGCCAGCCTTCGTCGGCAAGGCGTGCCACCGCCGCATCCACTGCTTCGGCTTCGATGCCGCGCGCCTTCAGTTTGCGCCCCAGCTCCTTGCGCGAGTGCTCCCGCCGGACCAACAGGCCCAATGCACGCTGGAGCGGTGTCTGCTCGACGCGGCGCTTGCGCCTGCCCGGCGATGGCTCTTCAAAATCGTTCATTGCGCTATCGCCCAATCAGGATTGCGCCATCCGTGGCGCCTGTCCTCCTGGATTCAATGCCGCGGGGGCGGGACAACGTCACTGACGATGCGCCGCCCGCCCCCACGGGAAACTCACTCCTCGTCCTGCTCGCTGTCGCCTTCCTCACGTGCAGCTTCCGCAGGCTGGAACCGCTCGCGCAGTTCTGCTTCGAGCTTGGCCGCCACCTGCGGGTTATCACGCAGATAGCCGCGCGAATTGTCCTTGCCCTGGCCGATACGCTCGTCACCGTAGCTGTACCAGGCGCCGGCCTTCTCGACGAGCTTGGCATCCACGCCCATGTCGATCAGCTCGCCCTCACGGGAAATGCCTTCGCCATAGAGGATCTCGGTGATGACCTGCTTGAAGGGCGGGGCCAGCTTGTTCTTGACCACCTTGATCTTGGTCTGGTTACCGATGATCTCGTCGCCCTTCTTGATCGCACCGATACGGCGGATATCCAGACGTACCGAGGCATAGAACTTCAGCGCATTGCCACCCGTGGTCACTTCCGGGCTCTGGCCCGGCATCATCACGCCGATCTTGTGGCGCAGCTGATTGATGAACACCACCAGCGTATTGGAGCGCTTGATGTTGCCGGTCAGCTTACGCAACGCCTGGCTCATCAGACGGGCCTGCAGACCCGGCAGCTGATCACCCATCTCGCCTTCGATCTCGGCCTTGGGAGTCAGCGCGGCGACCGAATCGACCACCACGATATCCACCGAGCCCGAACGCACCAGCATGTCGGCGATTTCCAGTGCCTGCTCGCCGGTATCCGGCTGCGACAGCAGCAGGTCGTCAACGTTCACGCCCAGCTTGGCGGCGTAGATCGGATCCAGTGCATGCTCGGCATCGATGAAGGCCGCGGTGCCGCCGAGCTTCTGGCATTCGGCAATGGCCTGCAGCGTCAGCGTGGTCTTGCCCGAGGATTCCGGGCCGTAGATCTCGACCACACGCCCCTTCGGCAGACCACCGATACCCAGTGCGATGTCCAGCATCAACGAACCGGTCGGAATGACCTCGACAGGCTCAACAACACGGTCGCCCATGCGCATCACCGAACCCTTGCCGAACTGCTTTTCGATCTGGCCCAGTGCGGCAGCAAGCGCGCGCTTCTTGTTCTCGTCCATCGGGTTCGTCCTCGGGTTTGCTTTCGTTGATTTCGTCATGGGGTCCACTGTAGGGGTGTCGTATCGCAAAGGCTGAGACTGTGGCGAGACGACAAAATTATGGGGTCTGCAAGGATACCGGCAGCAGCACACCCACCTGCCCGACATAGGAAAAACAAGGTGTTGCGACTACGGAATGGGCGAACTTCACCGGTTTGGCCTGAGCAGGCCGCAGTAAAGTCCTTCTATCGAGAAATCCTGGTCGGGCAGCACTTCGATGGGCGCGTAGTCCGGATTTCTCGGCAACAGGCGAATGCGATCCTTGGCGATCTTGAGCAGTTTGACGGTGATCTCGTCATCGATGCGTGCCACCACGATCTGCCCCGAACGCGCATCACGCGTGCGGTGCACGCCGATCAGGTCGCCATTGAAGATGCCCTCGTCGATCATCGAATCGCCCTGCACTTTCAGCAGGTAGTCCGGTGCGGGCGAGAAAAACACCTTGTCCAGCACCACGTAATCGTCCGAGCCGATATCGGCACCGATCGGCAGACCAGCGGCGACCCGGCCAAGGATCGGCAGCCGCAGCACCTGGTCGTTGGCAGCCATCATCGCCACTGCAGCGACATCGGCCTCCACCGGCGGCCGTACCAGACGGATACCGCGCGCCCGTCCAGGCACACGCTCAATGGCGCCAGCGGCTTCCAGCGCATCCAGGTGGTATTGGGCCGAGCGCACGCCCTTGAAGCCGAAGGCCCGGGCGATCTCGGTCTGCGATGGCGGCACGCCCTCTGCATCGATGCGCTCGGCGATCAGATCGAGGATGGCCTGCTGGGTGTCGGTCAGGTTCATGGTTAGTAGTATTACTACTAACAAACGCAACGTCAACTCCTCTGACCTACAGCGTCTCCAGCCCGCGCAAGGCCGCCGCCACGGTCTGTCTGCGCACCGCATCGCGGTCGCCGTCGAAGTGGAACAACTCGGCGCGGGTGTAGCCGCCGCGACGTTTCCAACCTATCCACACGGTGCCGACCGGCTTGTCATCGCTACCGCCCCCCGGGCCGGCAATACCCGTGACCGCGACGGAGACGCTGGCGCCGGAATGCACCAATGCCCCCGAAACCATTTCAATCACGGTTTCGCGGCTGACCGCGCCCTGGCTTTCCAGCGTCTGCGGGCGAACACCGAGCAGGGCCTGCTTGGCCTCGTAGCTGTAAGCGACCATGCCGCTGTCGAACCAGTCGGACGAGCCGGCCACACCGGTCATCGCCTTGGCGATCCAGCCGCCCGTGCAACTCTCGGCGGTGACCACGCTGTCGCGGGCCGCGCGCAGGCGCTCACCGAGCCGGGCAGCCAACTGGTCAAGTTCAATGTCGGTGGGGGACGTCATGACGGTTTCCGTAGGGGTCGCCAGCGTTGTATCGCAATTTGTCTGCGCATGCTCGGCGCATCGCCCTGCGTCATGAAAAACAAAGGGCCGCATGGCGGCCCTTTGTGATGCTTCTTCGCTGGAAAGCGTGCCTTACCATTCCGGCTCAGGCTCAGGCAGCAGTGCGCGAATGATTGCTCCTTCAGCGCTGGCTGCGAGTTTTTCGGCCTCGGCAATGGGAAGGTCCACCTCGATCAACCAACCTTCCTCATCAACCTGCTCGCTGCGCACGACTTCAAGTTGATGCAGGCGCGAACGCAGGCGACCAGCACTCGGCGGCAGACGCACCGTGCCGGTGACGTGCTGCAGCCCCAGGCGCTTGCCCAGCACCGACTGCAGCAATTCCAGACCGCGACCATCACGGGCGGAAATCCACACCCGCTCGCGTCGCGATTCATCCGGAACGCCATCCTGCGCGTCGTGCCGCACGTCGGCACCTTCGATGCGGTCGATCTTGTTGAACACCAGCAACTGCGGCAAACCGCCTGCACCGACCGCTTCCAGCACTTCATCCACCTGGGCGATGCGTTCTTCGCGCAGCGGATCGGCCGCGTCGACCAGATGCAGCAGGAAGTCCGCTTCGCGCGCTTCGGAAAGTGTTGAACGGAACGCGGCAACCAGTTCATGCGGCAGGTTGCGCACGAAGCCGACCGTGTCGGCCAGCATTGCATTGCCGCCCGGCAACATGATGCGCCGTACCGTCGGATCCAGCGTGGCAAACAGCTGATCGGCGGCGTAGGCATCGGCGCCAGTCAGGGCGTTGAACAACGTGGATTTGCCGGCATTGGTATAGCCCACCAGGGCAACCCGTGGCATCTCGCTGCGCACGCGTGCGCGACGCATCTGGGTGCGCTGCACCTCCACTTTTTCCAACCGCTTCTGCAACTGCTCCACCCGTTTCTGCAGCAGGCGGCGGTCGGTTTCAAGCTGGGTTTCACCGGGCCCCCGCAGACCGATGGCGCCGCCGCGCTGACGCTCAAGGTGAGTCCAGCCGCGCACCAGGCGCGTGGCCATATGCCGCAGCTGGGCCAGCTCGACCTGCAGCTTGCCTTCGTGGCTATGCGCACGCTGGGCGAAGATATCCAGGATCAGACCGGTGCGGTCGATCACTCGGCGCTCCAGGAACCGTTCCAGGTTGCGCTCCTGCACCGGCGAAAGCTGGTGATTGACCAGCACCAGATCGGCACCGGTGGCGTCAGCGGCGGCCTTCACCTCATCCAGCTTGCCGCTGCCGATCAATGTGGACGGGTTGGGCCGATCCATGCGCGCGGTGAGCGTCGCGGCGATGCTGGCACCGGCGGAGCGGGCCAGATCGGTGAACTCTTCCAGCACATCCTCTTCCATCCGCCCTACGTGCGGCTGGATCAACAGCGCATGCTCGCCCTTTTTCGAGCGGTCAAACATGCGCCGCTACCTGCTTATTCGTTGTCGCTATCGTTGTCTTCATCGCCTGCCTGACTGCTATCGGAATCGGACGACTGCACGTAACCACCGCCCGGGCCGACCTTGACGTTGCGCGCGGGAACCACAGTGGAGATGGCGTGTTTGTAGACCATCTGGCTGACGGTGTTGCGCAGCAGCACCACGAACTGGTCGAACGACTCGATCGTGCCCTGCAGTTTGATGCCATTGACCAGGTACACCGACACCGGCACACGCTCGCGACGCAGCGCATTCAGAAACGGATCCTGCAAAGACTGCCCCTTGGACATCGTCTACTCCTCGTTATTGTTCTTATGGGCCGGATTCAGCGACTCCCCGTGCGCCGATCCGGAACAGCGATGTTACACCGCCGGGCGCCCCATCACCTTCCCAGAAACAGCGAAACGGCGTTCTGCAGGCGTTGCATGTCACTGGCGGGATCCAGCCAGCGGGCGTCCAGCTCACCCCGCAGCCAGGTCAGCTGCCGCTTGGCCAGTTGACGGGTCGCGAATATTCCCTTGTCGCGGAATTCAGCGGCCGTGCCCTGCCCGTCCAGGAACTGCCAAGCCTGCCGATAGCCCACCGCCCGCACTGCCGGCAGGTCCAATGGAGACTCCACCGTGGCCATCTGCGGCAAGGCGCGCAGCTGCCGCACTTCGTCCAGGAAACCGTTGGCCAGCATCAGGTCGAAACGTCTGGCGATGCGCTGATGCAGCACCGCGCGGTCTGCCGGCGCCAGCACCAGCTTCAGCACCCGCGCAGGAAGACGTGCGATGCCGGGCAGCGCCTGCCAATGGCTGATCGGCTTGCCGGTCAGGCGGTACACCTCCAGTGCCCGCTGGATGCGTTGCGGGTCGGTGGCGTGAATCCGCTTGGCAGCGGCAGGATCCACCTGCGCCAACTGCGCATGCATGGCTGGCCAGCCCAGTGCGTCGGCCTCGGCGGTGATCTGCACGCGCAGCGCCGGGTCAGCCTCGGGCATCGGCGACAGCCCCTGCAGCAACGCGCGGAAATACAGGCCCGTGCCCCCGGCGAGAATCGGCAGTTTGCCGCGCGCCACGATATCGCGCACCGCAGCAGCAGCGGCGGCGGCAAACTCAGCGGCCGAATATGTCTGCCACGGATCACGCAGGTCCAGCAGATGATGCCGGATGCCGGCCTGCTCTTCGGCATCGGGCTTGGCCGCGCCGATGTTCAATCCGCGATACACCAGCGCCGAATCAACGCTGACGATCTCGCCGTCGTAAGCTTTGGCCAGCGCAATGGCCGCGGCCGTCTTGCCCGACGCAGTCGGCCCCATCAGGGCGATGGCGAGCGGGCGTTGATCGGCAGCCATCACTCCTCGTCCGGCCAACGCGGCATCGCCGGCTTGTCATTGCGTGGCGCGGGCACCGCATCCATCGCCGCCAGCACCTTCAGCGCATCGACCGTTGCCGCGACATCGTGCACGCGCACGATCATCGCGCCGCGCTGCACCGCCAGCAGATGTGCCGCCACCGAACCGGCAACCCGGTCGGCCGCCGCCGCGCGGCCCGTGACATCACCGATGCAGCGCTTGCGCGACAGCCCGGCCAGCACCGGCACGCCCAGCGTCAGCAGCCGCTCCTGTCCTGCAAGGAGTACGAAATTCTGTGTGACATCCTTGTTGAAGCCGTATCCCGGATCAATCGCCAACCGCTTGCGACCGATGCCTGCCATCTCGGCAGCGAACACGCGCTCGGTCAGGAAACGCTGCACTTCAGCGGCGATGTCGCCATACGCCTGCGCAACACCCGCATCGTAGGGCCCGCCCACGGCATGCATCAGCACCACCGCGGCATCCGAGTCGGCGACAACCTCCAGCGCACCTGGCTGCCGCAGCGCCTGCACGTCATTGACCATGCCTGCACCCGCCGCCAACGCCGCGCGCATCACCTCGGGCTTGAACGTATCCACGCTCACCGGCACCGCGACCCGTGCGACCAGCGCCTCGATCACCGGCACCACGCGGTCAATCTCTTCCTGCACCGATACCGGCGTGGCGCCGGGCCGGGTGGATTCACCGCCCACGTCCAGCAGATCCGCGCCTTGTTCGACCAGCGCCAAGCCGTGCGCGATGGCCGACTCCAGGCTGAAATGCTGCCCGCCGTCGGAGAAGGAATCCGGGGTGACGTTGACGATGCCCATTACCTGCGGCCGGTCCAACCGCAACAGGCGGCCAGCGCAATCCAGAGTCGGTGCGATATCGAACATCAGCGCTTGTTCCTTGAACGGATCTTGTGACCGATCAGGCTCATCACCACACCCAGCACCACACCGATGAAGATGCCAGCCAGGAAATTGTTGTACTTCAGGCCAAAAGCGACACCCGCAACGGTGGCGATGATCATTTCCGGCATGTAGAGCGGCGGTGGCTGCGGCGGTGTTGGGTCGTTCATGGCGGTACCGGAGAAGCGGAAGTCGGCCCTATTCTCACCCAGCACTACGCTGGGCGCATACGAAAACGGGCCGGTAAACCGGCCCGTTTTCCTGAAACCATCGCACCAGGATCAATGCTGACCGGCTGGATCGCTGATCGGCGTCACCGGGCGCTGGTCATCGCCACCCTTGCCGTCATCGGTACGGTCATTGCTGACGGTCTTGGCTACCCAGCCTGCCGGCGGCGAAGGCTCGCGGCCTTCCATGATCGCCTTGACCTGGTCGGCATCGATGGTCTCCCACTCCAGTAGCGCAGCGGTCATCGCTTCAACGATTTCGCGCTTCTCTTCCAGGATTTTGTAGGCAACTTCGTACTGCTCATCCAGGATGCGACGGATCTCCGCGTCCACCTTCTGCTGGGTGGATTCGGAAATGGTCTTGCTGTGCATGCCGTAGCTGGCTTCCTCATCGGCATAGACCATGGTGCCCATCACGTCGGACATGCCGTACTTGGTCACCATGCCACGAGCCAGTTTGGTCGCGCGCTCGAAGTCGTTGGAGGCACCGGTCGACATCTGGCCGACGAAGATCTCCTCTGCGATACGGCCACCGAACAGGATCGCCAGCTCTTCCAGCATGCGGTCCTTGTACTTGCTGATGTGGTCGTGCTCCGGCAACTGCCAGGTCACGCCCAGCGCCCAGCCGCGCGGCATGATCGTCACCTTGTGCACCGGGTCGGCCTTGGGCAGCGACATCGCCACCACCGCATGACCGGACTCGTGATAAGCGGTATTGCGACGCTCATCCTCGCGCATGACCATGCTGCGACGCTCCGGACCCATGTAGATCTTGTCCTTGGCGTCCTCGAAGTCCTTCATGTCGACTTCCTGCTTGTTGCGACGAGCCGCAAACAGGGCGCCTTCATTGATCAGATTGGCCAGGTCGGCACCGGAGAAGCCCGGGGTACCGCGCGCCAGCACTTCCGGACGCACGTCATCGGCGGCCGGCACCTTGCGCAGGTGCACGCGCAGGATCTGCTCGCGGCCCTTGATGTCCGGCAGGCCGACCATGACCTGACGGTCGAAGCGGCCCGGACGCAGCAGCGCCTTGTCCAGCACGTCGGGGCGGTTGGTGGCGGCGATCACGATCACGCCCTCACCGCCCTCGAAGCCATCCATTTCGACCAGCATCTGGTTCAGGGTCTGCTCGCGCTCGTCATGACCACCGCCCATGCCCGAGCCACGATGACGGCCCACGGCATCGATTTCGTCGATGAAGATGATGCACGGCGCGTGTTTCTTGGCCTGCTCGAACATGTCGCGCACGCGGCTGGCGCCGACGCCGACAAACATCTCGACGAAGTCCGAACCCGAAATCGCGAAGAACGGCACCTTGGCCTCGCCGGCAATGGCGCGGGCCAGCAGCGTCTTGCCGGTACCCGGCGGGCCCACCATCAGCACGCCACGCGGAATCTTGCCGCCAAGCTTGGTGAACTTGGTCGGGTCACGCAGGAACTCGACCAGTTCGCCGACTTCTTCCTTGGCTTCGTCGCAACCGGCGACGTCAGCGAAGGTGACCTTAATCTGGTCCTCGCCCTGCAGCTTGGCGCGCGACTTGCCGAAGGACATCGCGCCCTTGGCACCACCGCCACCGCCCTGCATCTGGCGCATCATGAAAATCCAGAAACCGATCAGCAGCAGCACCGGCAGGAACTGCAGTACCAGGCCCCAGAAACCCGGGCCGGTGGCCGGCTCCTGACGCGCCACTTCAACGTTCTTGGAATACAGCTGATCCAGCAGCTTGGGATCGGCCGGAGCGAACAACGCGCCTTCCGAACCGTCCGAGCGCTTGAAGCGCAGATGGTTGGTGGTCAACGTGGTCTTGTCGGTGTACTCGACCGATTTGATCCGGCCCGAGTCCACTTCCTGCAGGAACTGGGTGTAATTGCGTGCATCACCGGCAGTCACAGCCGCGCCACGCGGGGCGAAGCTCTGGAACACCACCATCAGCACGACGGCGACAACCACCCATAGCAGGAGGTTCTTGGTCAAGTCGTTCATCCTCATCGGCTCCGGCGTTCCTCTATTTTTTTACGCAATTCGTATGGTTGAGATTACTTGATCTGCGCACGCTTGCCTTGACCCAAGGCATAAACCTCGGATGAACGCTTGCGTGAAGCGTCCGGCTTGCGAATGGCGACTTTCTCATAACGACGGCGCATCTCGCGCACGTAATCATCAAAGCCCACGCCCTGGAACAGCTTGATCAGGAACGCGCCACCGGGCTTGAGATGGTTGTCGGCAAAATCCAACGCCAACTCCGCCAGGTGCATCATCCGCGGCTGGTCGACCGCATCCATACCACTCTTATTGGGGGCCATATCCGACAGCACAAGGTCCACCGGCTGATCACCGAGCATGGCTTCAAACTGCGATAGAACGTCCTGCTCCCTGAAGTCGCCGTGAAGGAACTCCACGCCGGCCAGTGGCGGCATTTCCAGGATGTCCAACGCCAGTACCCGGCCGGTGTCGCCCATCTGCCTGCGCACCTGCTGCGACCAGCCGCCGGGCGCGGCGCCCAGGTCGACCACCACCATGTGCGGCTTCAGCAGCCGGTCACGCTCCAGCAGCTCTTCCAGCTTGTAGGCCGCGCGCGAGCGCATGCCCTCCTTCTGGGCCTTTTTCACAAAAGGATCGGAGAAGTGTTCTTTCAACCAGCGCTGGCTGCTCTTACTACGGGAGGGCATTGGCAATAGGGCTCACAGGGGTGGTCATGATACCCTGAACCCCCTTGATAACCCGTATTCCTGCATGTCTATTGTCCTGACCTCGGCCCAGAACCGATTCCTGCGCGGCATCGCGCACGATCTGAAAGCACTGCTGCAGATCGGTGGCAAGGGGGTCACGCCTGCCTTCCTGGCTGAATTGGACGAGGTGCTGGAACGCCACGAACTGGTCAAGGTGAAGGTCGGCGCTGAAGACCGCGAAACCCGCGACGCCCTCATCGCCGAGCTGGTCAAAGCCAGTGGCAGCGCGCTCGTGCAGCGCATCGGCCACGTTGCCGTGCTGTATCGTCCGGCCAAGGAACAGCGCCAGATCGTGCTGCCCCGCGGCTGAGAGCCGAGAAACCGCCATGCTGTTGAGCCGCGAACTTCCTGATTACAGTTATTCCCTGCGCTCGGCCGATGGCCATCAGGCCAAGGTCAACGACCGCATCCTGACCCGCAGCTTCGTGCTGGCGCCGAACACGCTGCTGGAAGATTGGCCGGTACATGCGGTGGCTGAGCTGACCATCGAGCATCTGGCCCCGGCACTGGAACAGAACCCCGCCGTAGTGATTCTAGGCACCGGTGAGAAGCAGGTGTTTCCATCGGCGTCGGTAATGGCCGCCTGCCTGACTCAGGGCATCGGCATCGAAGTCATGAACAACGCCTCGGCCGCCCGCACCTTCAATGTGCTGGCCGGCGAAAATCGACGCGTCGTGGCAGCTTTCATCGTCGAAAGCACGGGCTGAACCCGCACCTTGCACCAGTAGACAGCAAAAGCCCGGCCTGACGCCGGGCTTTTTTTCTGGTGGTGCCCACGCGACGCTCCACGCGCTAACGCAGGCGCAACGGCTCGCCCTTGATCCAGCACACCAGCAGCACCAGCAATACCACGCTCCAGTTGTAGATCAGGAAGCGCACATAGCTGGCGGCCGGCGGAAAGATGAAGAAGCCAGCGACCAACAACACCGCGGCAGTTGCATAGACGAGCCAGCCCTGCCAGGTGATCGGCAATCCCCAACCCCACCCCTGCGCCTTGGCCGGAAACCAATAGCCTGCTTTGCACATGGAGACCTCCCTTGTCACCTCACAACGAAACCCGCGGCGTGATCGCAGCGCAGCCATGGCGCAGCGCTTCCCACCCCCATGGCTCCACAAAGCCGACCGACGTCATGGAGACCGAACCGCGCCGTTCGCCGGCGCGGCTCCTTACTTCTTCGGCAGATAGATCAACGGATCGACCGGCTTGCCGTTGTAGCGGATTTCAAAGTGCAGCATGTCGCGAGACGTGCCGGTACGGCCCATCTCGGCGATCTGGTCTCCGGCCTTGACGCTCTGGCCCTCGTTGACCAGGCGCTTGCGGTTGTGGCCATACGCCGACAACCACTGGTCGTTGTGCTTGATGATGATCAGCTCGCCATAACCCACCAGACCGGCACCCGAATACACCACCACGCCCGGGCCTGCCGCGCGCACGGCCTGACCGCTGCTACCGGCAATATCGATACCCTGCTTGGTTGCCTCACCCGCGACGAAGCGGCCGACCAACGCCCCTTCTGCCGGCCAACGCCAGCCGATGCCGCTACTCACCGGCGCCGGAGTCGGCGCTGGCGTTACGGTTGTCGGACGCGTTGCGGTGCTTCCGCCGGTTGTCGGGCGCGTGGTCACTGCAGTGCTGCCGCCCGGATAGAGCCGCAGCGTCTGCCCCGGATAGATCGTGTACGGCTCGGCCAGCCCGTTCCAGGCACCGAGGTCACGCGGGGTGATGTTGTGGATGCGGGCCAGCCCGTAAAGAGTGTCGCCACGACGCACCACCACGCTCTGCCCCGGCTTGGCCACCGACGTGCGCGGCGTGGTCGACGAACCACCACTGCCGGACGGCTTCACCACCGTGGCCGTGCCGCAACCCGCCAACGCGGCTATCGCCAGCAGTGCCACCGCATTGCGGATTCCCTTGCCAAACAGCTTTGCATTCATGCGAATTTCGCCCTCCAGACCAACCAACCGACCAAGCCGGCCACGATTACCGTGGCAATCCAGCCCAGCGGTTCAATCCAGCGGCGCAGCGCTTCGGCCGCGCGCGCGCCACCAAAGCGGATCACCGCCGCCAATACATACACCCGCTTGCCACGCCCGACCAACATGCTGATCAGGTACTGCGGCAACGGTACGCCGACGATACCCGAGGCCCAGGTGAAAACCTTCATCGGGATCGGCATGAAACCACCCAATATCAGGAACGTCACCACGGCCCAGGGCGACTCGGCCATCTTCTGCTGCAAGGTGGTGATGCCGGCCTCGATGGCTGGCAGCATGCCCATCGCGGCGAACACCGGCTTCAGCGCCTCGAATGCGTAGTGGCCGAGCGCATAGCCGACCAGCGCACCCACCATCGAACCGGCCAGGCTCAAGGTCGCAAAGCGCCAGCCCTTGCGCGGCTGGGCCACACACATCGGCATCAGCATCACTTCCGGCATGACCGGGAAAATGATCGCTTCGATGAAGCTCAGTACCGTCAGATAGGTGGGCGCACGTTCGTGGGCGGCCCAGCGCATGGCACGGTCGTACAACGGCCCGAAAATCTTCATCGCGATTGGGGATCCTGTCTTAGTCCAACATGCCCGACAGCAGGGGCACGAAGCTCACCGGCGCCAGTTCTTCCTTGGTGATGGTGCCATCCGCCTGCCGCGTCAGTTGCAACAGCACCTGTCCACCCGGCCCACCCACGGGCGCCACCAGACGCCCGCCAATGGCGAGCTGCTCGATCAATGCATCCACCAACGCCGGTGCGGCAGCGGTCACCACGATCGCGTCATACGGGCCATGTTCGGGCCAACCGATACGGCCGTCGTCATGCTTGCTGCGGATGTTCATGCCCAGGTGGCGGAAGCGTTTGCGCGCCTGCCGCAACAGATCGCCGATGCGCTCGACGGTAAACACTTCCAGCCCAAGCGCGGCAAGAATCGCAGCCTGGTAGCCGGAGCCGGTGCCCACTTCCAATACTGTTTTGGGTTCGACCGACAGCACCGCTTCGGTCATGCGCGCCACCACCCAGGGTTGAGAGATGGTCTGGCCATGGCCGATCGGCAGGGCCGTGTCTTCGTAGGCGCGTGAAGCCAAGGCCTCGTCGATGAACAGGTGACGTGGCACGACGCGCACTGCATTGAGGGTGGCTTCGTTGACGATGCCGGCCTCACGCAGGCGGTCGACCAAGCGGTCGCGTACGCGCTGCGAGGTCATGCCGATCCCCACCGCTTCGGGCTGCAGGCGCAGACGCGGCGTCATTCCGCCTTCCCCAACGACCCGGTAAGCCCACCCACCCAGCCGGCGACTTTTTCAAGCGCCTCGTAGCGGGTCAGGTCCACCTGGATCGGCGTGATCGAAATGTGGCCGGTGCGCACGGCATGGAAATCGGTGCCCGGGCCGGCGTCCTGTTCACTGCCTGCCGGGCCGATCCAGTAAACGGTATTGCCGCGCGGGTCGGTCGCCGGGATGCAGGCCTCGGCACGGTGCCGATTGCCCAGCCGGGTGACCTCGAAACCGCGGACGTCTTCCCATGCAAGGTCCGGCACGTTGACGTTGAGAATGGTGTCGGCCGGCAGAGGATCAGCGATCAGCCGTGCCACTATCTCCACCGCAGCCTTGGCGGCCGTGCGGAAATGCTTGGCTTCATGCTTGTGCGTGACCAGCGACACCGCCACCGATGGCAGGCCAAGGAAGCGGCCTTCCATCGCCGCCGACACCGTGCCCGAATAGATCACGTCGTCACCGAGGTTGGCAGCATTGTTGATGCCCGACACCACGATGTCCGGTTCGTAATCCAGCATGCCGGTCAGCGCCAGGTGCACACAGTCGGTCGGCGTACCGGATACCGCGCAGGTGTAGTGGTCGATGCGACGCAGGCGCACCGGCAGGTCGAGGGTCAAAGAATTGGACGCGCCGGAGCGGTCACGGTCGGGCGCCACCACGGTGACTTCATGTCCGGCATTGCGGAGCTCCTCGGCGAGCACCTTGATGCCCGGAGCGTCCACACCATCGTCGTTTGATACAAGTACGCGCATTAAAGACCTGAATCACTGGATCAATACGCGGCGCCCCTGTCCCGCCGCCGCAATCATCGGCACTTCCGGCTGGGTGACCACCGGTCGAACCGACATGAAGGGCCATGATACCGGAATGCGTCGTGGCACTTCCCCCTCAACCGGGACTTGCCTGCGACCGGGCGCACGTTACGCTGTACGCATGTCGTACCCCGAAGATGAAGATGATGCCGCCCTGTTCCGCTCGGCCATTGGCGAAGTGACGCCCATGCGCCCGGTGGAGACCCCGGTCACGGGCAAACCCCGCCCCAAGCCGCGGGCGCGCATGGCCGAGCAGGATGAATCCCAAGCGCTGGGTGAGTTCGCCCGACTGCTGCGCTCCAGCGGGCCATTGGATGCGGGCGACGTCGCCAGCTACAGGCGCGAGAACCTGCCAGCGCGGATGTTCCAGCGGCTCAAGCGCGGCCAGTATTCAGTACAGGATGAATTGGACCTGCACGGCGCCACCGCCGCGCAGGCCGAAATGATGCTGCGCGAGTTCCTGCTGGAGGCCCACGCGCACGAGCATGGCTGTGTCCGCATCATCCACGGCAAAGGCCTGCAGTCCGATGGCGGGGCGCCGGTCCTGAAGAATCTCGTGGATCGGATGTTGCGCCAACGCAACGATGTGCTGGCGTTTCATTCCGCGCCATTGACCCAGGGCGGCACCGGCGCGGTGCTGGTGCTGCTGGCCAACCGCTGAGGCGGCAACTTACTCTGCAGCCGCCACTTCGTTGCGACTGGCGTCGATTTCGCCACGACTGGCGTCAACCACTTCACCCAGCTCATGCAGCACCGCCGTCGCGTAGCAACCCGAGGGCAGCGCGAATGAAATCTCCAGCGTCTGCGCATCCAGCCAGGCGTGCTGCATCAGCGCAGGGCGCAGACGCAACGAGCGTCGCTCCTGCTTGAGTTCGGCCTGCTCCAACCCGGCGCGCAGTGCGATGGCCTGCTCGTCGGACAAGGCCTGGTCTTCCAACGCCCGCGCGGCACCGGTCGAACGCAGCTCACCCACGCCCCACAGCGGCGCGCTGGGATGAATGTCGAACCGCGCCAGACGCTCCGCCAGCACGTCGCTCATCGGCTCCGGGCCGAACACCGAACGACTGCCGTCCAGCATCCACACTTCGCCGTCCAGCGGCGTGTCCCAGTTGCCCTGCTCCACGCGCGCGGCCAGCACCCGGTTGAACAGCGCCGACCGGGCTGCCGACAGCAGCATCGAGCGCTGATCCTTGCGCACGCGGCGGCCAGCGAACATCTGCAACGCGGCGGGCACGTTGCCGCCGTCGCGGCCAAACCGCTGTTCACCAAACCAGTTGGGCAGGCCGCGTGCGGCAATGGTCTGCAGCCGCTCGGCGATGGCTTCGTGATCGCCCTGCACATCGCGCAGCACCAGCTTGAAACGATTACCGGCCAAGGCACCACGTTGCAGCTTGCGGTTGTGCCAGGTCGATGCCAGCACCTGCATTTCCTCCGACTCCAATGCCGCCAGATCCGGCGCGACGCGCTTGGGCAGGTGCACGCTGAAGCGTTGCGTGGTCACCGCATGGCGATCCTTCTGCCCGGCATAGCTCACGCCCATTTCCGGCACGCCAGCCCACTGCGCCAGGCGCTTGGCGATGGCCACGGTGTTGGCACCGCGCTTGCGGATATCCAGCAACAGGTGTTCGCCCTCGCCGGTCGCCTCGAAGGCGGGCAGCTCATCGACCTGGAAATCTTCCGGCACACTGCGGATCGCAGCGGTCAGCAGCGGCGCACCGAACGCCAACGGCAGTGCGTTCATGCGGCCACCAGCAGCACGACGGCCTGCGCGGCGATGCCTTCTTCGCGACCGGTGAAGCCGAGCTTCTCGCTGGTCGTGGCCTTGATGCTCACCCGATCCAGCGCGATGCCCAGCAACTGCGCCACCTTCTCGCGCATGGCCAGCGCGTGTGGACCAACCTTCGGCCGCTCACAGATCACGGTGATGTCGGCATTGCCGACCTGCCAACCGCGCTCGCGAAGCAGTTCGTTGCAATGGCTGACGAAGCGACTGCTGTCCGCGCCTTTCCAGCGGTCATCCGACGGCGGGAAATGCACGCCGATATCACCCAGCGCCAGCGCACCCAGCATCGCATCGCACAGCGCATGCAGCGCCACATCACCATCGCTGTGCGCAAGCACGCCGCAACGGTGCGGCACCTGCACGCCAGCGAGCATGATGTGGTCGCCATCGCCGAAGGCATGCACGTCGTAGCCCTGGCCGATGCGGACGGGCGGGAAAGGAGCAGAAGAATTCATGGCAATACGGTTTCTTGGCTGCGTCGACGGCAAGCGCCGACAGGGATCAGCTGTCGCGTCGCGACAGCTCGAATTCAAAGCGGGCCAGATCGGCCGGCGTGGTGACCTTGAAGTTGCTCTCGGCACCTTCCACCAGCAGTGGTCGAACGCCCAGACGCTCCATCGCCATCGCCTCGTCGGTCACGTCCACACCGGCACTGCCGGCGTCGAGCAAGGCGCGGGTCAACTGGTGACGGCGGAACAACTGCGGGGTCAAGGCGCGCCACAGCCGCTCGCGCGGCTCGGTGCGATCAATGCCGCCGTCATCGCCGGCACGCTTGAGGGTGTCGCGCACCGGTGCGGCGAGGATCGCCCCGACCGGATCGGCGCGACCGACTTCCAGCAATCGCCCCAGGTCCACGGCAGCCAGGTTGGGGCGCGCGGCGTCATGCACCAGCACGAAGTCGTCGGCGCGCACGCTGTCCGGCAACGCCTGCAGGCCAGCCAGCACCGATGCGGCACGGGTTTCACCGCCCACGCAGGTGAGCACCGGCTTGTCGGAAAACGACGTCCAGCCCGGCCAGTCGGCATCGTTCTCGGCAATGGCCACCATAACCCCGGCCACGCCGGGATGCGACAGCAACGCCTGCAGAGCATGCGCCAGCAACGGCTCGCCATCCGCCAGCAGATACTGCTTGGGTACCGGACTCCCGAAGCGGGTGCCACGGCCGGCGGCAGGAACCACTGCCCATACCTGAGTGATCACGGCACCGTCTCCAATTGCGTTGGGTCACTGTGCTCGACAGGCGCCGCCGCCGGCGCGCGCGGCGCAGGCACCGGCGCGTCCTCGACCACGCGGTAGAACTTCTCGCCGGGCTTGATCATGCCCAGCTCGCTACGCGCACGCTCTTCGATGGCCGCTTCGCCTTCCTTCAGATCCTTGACCTCGGCGGCCAGCGCATCGTTGCGCTGCTGCAGGCCATCGTTGTCCCGCTTCTGGTTGGCGACCTGCGCTTCAAGCATCATCACTTCACCCGAGTTACCCGGGCCGAACCAGAAGCGGTACTGCAGCCAAGCCAGCAGTACCGCGAGCACCAGCAGCAGCCAGCGCCAGTTGCGCATCAGGGTCAGCGCTTCAGTGACACGAACGCGTCACGGCCGGCGTAACGCGCGCCACTACCGAGGGCTTCCTCGATGCGCAGCAGCTGGTTGTACTTGGCCACACGATCGCTGCGGCAAAGCGAGCCGGTCTTGATCTGGGTGGCGGTGGTGGCCACGGCGATATCGGCGATGGTGGTGTCTTCGGTTTCGCCCGAACGGTGCGAGACGATGGCGGCGTAGCCGGCCTTGTCGGCCATGGCGATGGCTTCCAGGGTCTCGGTCAGGGTGCCAATCTGGTTGACCTTGATCAGGATGGCGTTGGCGGTGCCGGATTCGATGCCTTCGGCGAAGATCTTCGGGTTGGTGACGAACAGATCGTCGCCCACCAGCTGTACTTTCTTGCCGATACGGTCGGTCAGCAGCTTCCAGCCAGCCCAGTCGTTCTCGGCCAGGCCGTCTTCGATGGTGATGATCGGGTACTGCGTGGTCCAGTCGGCCAGGAACTCGACGAACTGCTCGGAGGTCAGGCGCTTGTTCTCGCCGACCAGGTTGTACTTGCCGTTCTCGTAGAACTCGCTGGAAGCGACGTCCAGGCCGAGCAGGATGTCTTCGCCGGCCGTGTAACCAGCCTTGCCGATGGCTTCCAGGATGGTGTCCAGCGCTTCGACGTTGCTGCGGAAGTCCGGCGCGAAGCCGCCTTCATCGCCCACTGCCGTGCTCAGGCCGTGGCCCTTCAGCACCGACTTGAGCGCGTGGAAAATTTCGGTGCCAGCACGCAGCGATTCACTGAACGAGCTGAAGCCAACCGGCAGCACCATGAACTCCTGGAAGTCCACGTTGTTATCGGCATGCGCGCCACCGTTGATGATGTTCATCATCGGCACCGGCAGCGACGGCGTGGCGCCGGTCTTGCCGGCCAGGTATTGCCAAAGCGCCTGCTTCTTCGAGGCGGCTGCGGCGTGCGCGGCGGCCATCGAAACACCCAGCAACGCATTGGCGCCCAGGCGGCCCTTGTTCTCGGTACCGTCCAGATCGATCAGGCGACGATCCAGGCCCTGCTGGTCATCGGCATCGAAGCCGGCAAGCGCAGTGGCGATGGCGCCGTTGATATTGCCCACCGCATTGCGCACGCCCTTGCCCAGATAACGGGTCTTGTCGCCATCGCGCAGTTCCACCGCTTCCTTGGTGCCAGTGGAAGCACCCGAGGGCACTGCGGCGCGGCCGAAGGAGCCGTCGGCCAGGGTGACTTCGGCTTCCAGCGTGGGATTACCACGGCTGTCGAGGATTTCACGGGCGTGGATCTTGGCGATGTTGGTCATGGTCTGGGGAATAGGCTCGTTTGGGTGAGTCTGCAATCGACGGGAAACACAAAAACCGTTGGAAGTTTAAACGAAGCGCAGGCCAGCGCGGCGCGTTGCTTTCGCCTGAAAGCGGCCCCGCCCCGGAAACGGCCCGACCTGAACGACAATGGCCCGCTCGGGGCGGGCCATTGCCTTCATTCAACTACCGGGAAAGCGTGCGCCTCAGGCCCTTGCTTCCTTCAGCAGCTTGCCACCGGCCTTCTTCTCGCGCGCGGCGCGGATGAAACCGATGAACAGCGGATGCCCGCCGCGCGGCGTGGACAGGAACTCCGGATGCGCCTGGCAAGCCAGGAACCACGGGTGCTTGTCACGCGGCAGCTCAACCACTTCCACCAGCGTGTCGTCCATCGACTTGCCGGCGATCACCAGACCTGCATCTTCCAGCTGGGTGCGGTAGCGGTTGTTGAACTCGTAACGGTGACGATGACGCTCGGCCACCACGTCCTTGCCGTACAGCTCGTGAGCCAGGGTACCCGGCTTCAAGCGCTGTTCCTGCAGCCCCAGGCGCATGGTGCCACCCAGGTCGGACTTCTCGTCACGCTTCTCGACATCACCACTGGCGGTGCGCCACTCGGTGATCAGGCCGATCACCGGGTTCGGCGACTGGCGGTCGTTCTCGGTGCTGTTGGCGCCTTCCAGCCCGGCCACATGGCGGGCGAAATCCACCACCGCCGCCTGCATGCCGTAGCAGATACCGAAGTAAGGCACGCTGTGTTCACGGGCGTACTGCGAGGTCAGCACCTTGCCTTCAAAGCCACGGTCGCCGAAACCACCCGGCACCAGGATGCCGTCCACGCCTTCCAGCCCAGCCAGCCCGGACTCTTCCAGCTCCTGTGCTTCCAGCCATTTCAGGTTGACCCGGGTGCGCTGACGCAGGCCGCCGTGTTTGAGCGCCTCGCCCACCGACTTGTAAGCGTCCTGGTGATCGACATACTTGCCGACAACGGCAATGGTCACTTCGTCCAACGGGTGCAGCGCCGCATCCAGCACCGACTCCCACTCGGACAGGTCAGCCGGGCCGGCCTTGTCGGTGAGCTTGAGCTGGTTGACCACGATCTCATCCAGGCCCTGCGCATGCAGGCCCATCGGCACGCGGTACAGCACTTCCACGTCCGGCACGCTGATCACGGCGCGCTCGGAAACGTTGGTGAACAGCGAAATCTTGCGGCGCTCCGAATCCGGAATCGCCTGCTCGGAACGGCACAGCAGCACGTCCGGCTGGATGCCGATCGAGCGCAGCTCCTTGACCGAATGCTGGGTCGGCTTGGTCTTCAGCTCACCGGCGGCCGCGATGAACGGCACCAGCGTGAGGTGCATGAACAACGCCTTCTCCGGGCCGCGCTCGGTGCGCACCTGGCGGATCGCCTCCAGGAACGGCAGCGACTCGATGTCGCCCACGGTGCCGCCGATTTCCACCAGCGCCACGTCGAAACCTTCAGTGGCCTCGTCGATGCAGCGGCGGATTTCGTCGGTGATATGCGGAATGACCTGCACGGTGGCGCCCAGGTAATCACCCCGGCGCTCCTTGCGGATCACGTTCTCGTAGATACGCCCGGTGGTGACCGAATTCTTCCGGCTCAAACGGGTGTGCACAAAACGCTCGTAATGGCCCAGGTCCAGATCGGTCTCGGCACCGTCGTCGGTGACGTAGACCTCGCCGTGCTGGAAAGGACTCATCGTGCCTGGATCGACATTGATGTACGGATCCAGCTTCATCATCGTGACCTTCAGGCCACGCGCCTCGAGAATCGAGGCCAGGGACGCGGCTGCAATGCCCTTGCCAAGCGAGGACACCACACCACCGGTAACAAAAATAAGGGGGGTCATGGCTCACTGCCTCCCGGAAAGCCCTAGTTTAAAGGTTGTCGCCTAAACACCCAAGCACAGGATGCGGCGACCTCAAAAAAAAGACGCCCCAGCCTGAGCCGGGGCGTCTGTCATGCCGGGAAAACCGCGTCAGCGACGACGACGGGCTTCCTCTTCCTCTTCTTCACGCGGAGCGGCCTGTTGGTCACCCTGCGCCTTTTCCTGCGCGGCGGCGGCGGCGCGGCGCTTGGCCTTCTGCTCCGCCTCGCTCTGCGCCTTGTCCACCGGGGCAGCCTGGGCGGTTTCACCCGTCCTGGCCTTGTCGGCGGTCTGCGCCATCACGAAGGGAACCGCCACCACCGCGGCGGCAACCGCTGCCAGAACCAGCAATTTCGACGATTTCATCCGTTTGCTCCTCAATATGCCCGCCGGGAAAGGCGAAGCTCATCAAACCGCGTACAGGATACCTCGCCCCGCCTCGCCATGCCCTGAATGCCCTGCGTGCAAAAATCGCCAACAGACCGCAAACTCCCCCGTCGCTTCGCGCCTTAATTCGAGATACATGAACGCCCGTTACAACGCCGCCGACATCGAAGTCCTCTCCGGCCTGGACCCGGTCAAACGCCGCCCTGGCATGTACACCGACACCGCGCGCCCGAACCATCTGGCGCAGGAAGTCATCGACAACTCGGTCGATGAAGCCCTGGCCGGCCATGCCCGGACCGTGGAAGTGGTGCTGTTCAAGGACGGCAGCTGCGAGGTCAGCGATGACGGGCGCGGCATGCCGGTGGACATCCACCCGGAAGAGAAGATCCCCGGCGTCGAGCTGATCCTTACCCGACTGCATGCGGGCGGCAAATTCAACAACCGCAACTACACCTTCTCCGGCGGCCTGCATGGCGTGGGCGTCTCGGTGGTCAACGCGCTGTCCAATCTGGTGGAAATCCACATCCGCCGCGATGGCAGCGAGCACCGCATCACCTTCCGTGATGGCGACCGCGCCAGCCCACTGGAAGTGGTGGGCAGCGTCGGCAAGAAGAACACCGGCACCCGCCTGCGCTTCTGGCCGGACCCGAAGTATTTCGACACCAACAAATTCAACGTCCGTGCGCTGCGCCACCTGCTGCGCGCCAAGGCCGTGCTGTGCCCCGGCCTGACCGTCAAGCTGACCGAGGAAGCCACCGGCGAAGTCGACACCTGGTATTACGAGGACGGCCTGCGCGATTACCTGAAGGCCGAGCTGGGCGAGCGTGAAATGCTCCCGGCCGACCTGTTCGCCGGCAGCCTGAAGAAGGAAACCGAGATCGTCGACTGGGCTGTGGCCTGGTTGCCGGAAGGCGAGCTGGTGCAGGAAAGCTACGTCAACCTGATCCCGACCGCCCAGCACGGCACCCACGCCAACGGCCTGCGCACCGGCTTGACCGAAGCGCTGCGCGAGTTCTGCGACTTCCGCAACCTGCTGCCGCGCGGCGTCAAGCTGGCACCGGAAGACGTCTGGGACCGCGTCTCGTTCGTGCTGTCGCTGAAGATGACCGACCCGCAGTTCAGCGGCCAGACCAAGGAGCGACTGTCCTCGCGCCAGGCCGCCGGCTTCGTTGAAGGCGCCGCGCATGACGCCTTCAGCCTGCTGCTCAACCAGAACGTGGAACTGGGCGAGAAGATCGCGCAGATCGCCATCGAACGTGCCAGCGCGCGCCTGAAGACCGAAAAGCTGGTCACCCGCAAGAAGGTCACCCAGGGCCCCGCCCTGCCCGGCAAGCTGGCCGACTGCATCAGCCAGGACCTGTCGCGCACCGAGCTGTTCCTGGTGGAAGGTGACTCGGCAGGCGGCAGCGCCAAGCAGGCCCGCGACAAGGACTTCCAGGCCATCCTGCCGCTGCGCGGCAAGATCCTGAACACCTGGGAGGTCGCTTCGGGCAGCGTGCTGGCCTCCGAGGAAGTGCACAACCTGGCCATCGCGATCGGCTGCGACCCGGGCAAGGACGATCTGTCCGGCCTGCGTTACGGCAAGGTGGTGATCCTGGCCGACGCCGACTCCGACGGCCTGCATATCGCCACCCTGCTCGCTGCGTTGTTCCTCAAGCACTTCCCGTCACTGGTGGATGCCGGCCACGTGTTCGTGGCAATGCCACCACTGTTCCGCATCGACGTGGGCAAGCAGGTGTTCTACGCACTGGATGAAGAGGAAAAGCGATCGATGCTGGAGAAGATCGAACGCGAGAAGATCCGTGGCCAGGTCAGCGTGACCCGCTTCAAGGGCCTGGGCGAGATGAATCCGCCACAGCTGCGCGAATCCACCATCCATCCCGATACGCGCCGCCTGGTGCAGCTGACCGTGGATGATGGCGAGATGACCCACTCGTTGATGGACATGCTGCTGGCCAAGAAGCGTGCTGCTGACAGAAAGGGTTGGTTGGAGAGCAAGGGGGATCTGGCTTCGCTGGAAGCCTGACACCCCGAGCTCATCGAAGACCGGGATGCCAGGAAATCCCAACCCGGCACTCAAGGGCAACCAGACATCGCGACGCCGGGATTTCACCCCCGGCAGAAGCCCGCCTCCATCGGCGGGCTTTTTAATGCCCCGATCATCCGCACGGATCGCGACCGAGCCCCGTGCCACCTTTCCTGCAGACACAAAAAAGCCCGCCTTTCGGCGGGCTTTTTCTTTGCACTTATAGCACCGCTCAGTGCCAGCCAACCATCTCGAACCCCTTCAGGATCAGATAGGCGCAACCACCCGCCGCGGGAATCGTCAGGATCCACGCCCAGACGATGCGCTCGATCACACCGAAACGCAGCGAACGCGGATTCTTGGCAAAGCCCACACCCATGATCGCGGTGGAGATGCTGTGCGTGGTCGAAACCGGCATGCCGAAGTGCGCGGCCAGCGTCAGGATGGTGGCCGAGCTGGTTTCCGCAGCAAAGCCGTGAATCGGATGAAGCTTGACCATCTTGTGACCCAGGGTCTTGATGATCTTCCAGCCACCCGACGCGGTACCGGCAGCCATCACCACGGCGCAGGTCAGCACGATCCACATCGCGATGCCGTCACCGGCGCTCGCGTCCGGATGCATGAAGGCCAGCCACGACGGCAGGTCGTTCAACGCGCCAGTCGCTTCGGCGCCGATCAGGGTCATGGCGATGATGCCCATGGTCTTCTGCGCATCGTTGTGGCCGTGGGCAAAGCCCATGTAGGCCGCCGACACGATCTGCGCCTTGCCGAAGAACGCGTTGACGATGCGCGGGCGCGCCAGGCGGCCGATCCAGCCACCGACCTTGGCCATGCCAGCGATGATCGCCCACAACAGGCACATCACCACGATGCCAAGCAGGAAGCCGGCGATCGGCGAGGTGATCATCGGCAGGAACACCTTCCACAACAGACCCTTGTTCTGGGCCCAGGTGCCGAGGCGCTCGGACCAGATCAGCACATCCCAGTTATTGTGGGCTGCAGCCAGACCCGCGCCGCACAGGCCACCGATCAAGGCATGCGAGGACGAGGACGGCAGCCCCTTCCACCATGTGATCAGGTTCCAGATGATGCCGCCCAACAGCGCGCACAGAATCACCTGCGGGGTAACGTCGATCACATTGGTGTTGAGCAGGCCCGAGGCGATGGTCAGCGCCACCGCGGTGCCGGTCAGCGCGCCGATGAGGTTCATGAACGCGGCCAGCATCACCGCCCAACCGGGCGATAGCACTTTGGTTGCCACCACGGTGGCGATGGAGTTGGCCGTGTCGTGGAAGCCGTTGATGAACTCGAAGACGAGCGCGGCCAGGATCACCACCAGAACTAAGGTGAGCATGCGGGCGTCCGTCAGCTGTTTTTCAGGACGATCTGGTAAGCCACGACGCCTGCTTCACGGCAGCGGTCGATGGCTTTTTCCAGGATCTCGAAGAATTCCTTGAGCAGGAACATCTGCAGGTTGTCCAGGCGCCCGGAGTAGATGTCGCGGTACAGCTCGAGCATCAGCCGGTCAGCTTCGTTCTCCAGCGAGCGCAGCTTCTCGTTGAGTGCGGTCATCCGATCCAGGTTCATGTGGCGCAGGTCGTTGACCATGTCCACCACGACGCTGGCCGCCTGCTCGAGCATCGCCGCACGCGGGGCGAAGTCGATGTGTTCCAGGTGCGTGGTCGCAAGCGAGTAGCGATCCGCGAACTTTTCGATCTGCTTGGGAATCTTGTACAGCGCCGAACCCAGCGCTTCGATGTCTTCACGCTCGATCGGCGTCATGAAGCTGTCCACCAACGCCTGGCTGATCTTGTCAGAGGCGGCGCGCTCGCGCAGGCGGGCCAGCTTGAATGCGTCCAGGGCCGGCTGACGATCTGCTTCACGCAGCATCGAATGCAGCGCTTTGGCACTGTCCTGGGCGGCTTGGGCAGCCTCGTCCAGCAGGGTATAGAACTGTTTGCCGGAACCGAAAATGGTCTGCAGAGAGAACATGAGAAACCTATTCGCCGTCGCGGGAGGGACGACACCGGGGCGGATTATGACGGTTAGATGGCATCTCGGGTATTCCCGCAGCTTGCCGGGCCTGTCCTGTGAACGACTCGTTGCCGCTCACCCCGCCGGGTTTGCTAATATCCCCCGGCGCCTTCGTGGCGCACCCTATGGACGACGACCCTTACCCCCCGCCGCCGCGCCGGACTCCGCTCCTGAGCGCCTGTGGCCATCGCAAACACCCGCCCTCCCCGCCACCAACCCGGGGAGAGACCCGTGTTTGAATTTTTTATCGTACTCGCGCTGATCCTGCTCAACGGCTTCTTTGCCATGTCCGAAATGTCGGTCATGACCTCGCGCAAAAGCCGCCTCAAGCAGATGGCGAGCTCCAGCAAGCGCGCCGCGCGGGCACTTGAACTCTCTGAAAAACCAGAGAATTTCCTGTCCACGGTACAGATCGGCATCACCCTGATCGGCATCCTGACCGGTGTCTACGGCGGCGATGCCATCGGCGGCGCGATCGCCCAACAGCTGCAGGCGGCCTTCCCGTCGCTGTCGGCCACCTTCTCGCTGGTCGGTGAGCCGCAGCCGTACTCAAGCTTCATCGGCAAGGTGCTGGCGGTCGCACTGATCACCTATCTGACACTTATCTTCGGCGAACTGGTGCCAAAACGCCTCGCCTTGACCCGCTCTGAAGATATTGCAGGCTTCGTCTCGGTGCCGATGAGCTGGCTGGCCCGAATTGCCGCCCCGGGCGTATGGCTGCTGTCGCGCTCCACCCAGCTGGTGCTGCGCATCATCGGGCTGGGCAAGACCGAGTCGGCATCGGTCACGGAAGAAGAGATCCGCATGCTGGTGGCCGAAAGCCACGAGGCCGGCGTCATCGACTCGCATGAGCGCGACATGATGAATCGCGTCATGCGCCTGGGCGACCGCACCGCCGACAGCCTGATGACCCCACGCAACCGCATTGCCTGGCTGGACACCACCGCCGACCCCGCCAAAAACCTTCACACCATGCGTGACCATGCGTTCTCGCGCTACCCGGTGTATCGGGGCAACGACCAGGACATCGCCGGCATCCTCGAGGTGAAGACCCTGGTGACGCGCCTGGAAGGCGCCCATGGCTCACTGTTCGAGAACCTGCGCGAGACGCTGTATGTCTCCGAATCCACCCACGCGATGAAGCTGCTGGAGATCTTCCGCGAAGAACACCAGTCGATGGCGCTGGTGGTGGACGAATACGGCGAGATCCAGGGCCTGGTGACCATCTCCGACCTGATGGGTGCAGTGGTTGGCCGCCTGCAGGCCACTGAAAACTCGGACGAAGACGCATTGGTGGTGACCCGCGCCGATGGTTCACTGCTGGTCGATGGCTCGCTGCCGGTAGACGACCTGCGCGAACTAATGGAAGGCGCCGAGCTGCCGGATGCCGAGGAAGGCGACTACTACACGCTGGCTGGCATGTGCATGCACCAGTTCGGGCGCATTCCGCACGCGGGCGAGTATTTCGACTGGGCCGGCTGGCGGGTCGAGATCGTCGACCTGGATGGCGCACGTATCGACAAGCTGCTGCTGCGCAAGCTGCCGGAAGAAGATGCTGATGACACCACCGGCTGATCGTCCCGACGACACCGTGCAGGACGGCGCCTACCAGAACGAGGGCATCCGTACGCTGCTGGGGATGTTCGAGCGCGGCGACCCGGCCGAGCAGCTGAGCCTGGGCCAGATCCTGCAGGGACTGGAGCAGAGCGCCTTCGGCATGTTTCTGTTCATTGCGATCCTGCCGGCCTTCATACCGATCCCCGGCATCGGCGGCGCGGTCAGCGGGCCACTCGTATTGCTGATCGGCGCGCAGCTGCTGTGCGGCCTGTCGCGCCCGTGGTTGCCGGGCTTCATTGCCCGGCGCGGCCCCAAGCGCGGCACCATGCATACGTTCCTGGGCAAGATCAGTCGCCCGCTGCGACGTCTGGACCGCATGCTCAAGCCGCGTTTGCCGCTGCTGATCAGCCCACTGCCGGCGCGGATGTTCACCGGCGCACTACTGATTCTGGTCGGCGTGCTGTTGTCGCTGCCGATCCCGTTCACCAACTATCTGTTCGGCTTCCAGCTGCTGCTGTTTGCACTGGCGTTGATCGAACGCGACGGCGCGCTGATGCTGGTCAACTGGGCGGCAGCAGTCGCTGCGGTGCTGTTCTTCGGACTGAGCTCGGGGCAGCTGGTGAACGGCGTGATCGAACTGGTGCAGCGCTGGACCGGCGGCTGACGCAGCTGCGGTTGTGTGGGCGGCATCTACCGAGCTGCCTGCTTGGCATAGAAAGCCTGCAATCGTTGAGTGCTTGATTGCAGGCTTCTGCGTTTTCACAGGCATTGTTGGTTTCGCGGCTTAAGCCGCTCCTACACGTTCGTGCAGTGCCCTACATCTGCGGCACTGTTATGCGTGCGATGCCTGCCATGCCTGCATGGCCAGCTCGAACGACCGCAGCCGCGCGGTGTGATCAAAGATGTTGGCGGTCAGCAACATTTCGTCCGGACGATGCCGCTGTGCGAATGCCTGCAAGCCCTCGCCCACCTGGGCTGGATCGCCCAGCACCGTACACGCCAGTGCCCGCTCGACGCCGCTTTTTTCGTGCGGCTCCCAGAACGCCTCGATGTCTTCCACCGGCGGCGGAATCTGCCCGGGGCGTCCACGACGCAGATTCACGAAGCTCTGCTGCTGGGTGGTGAACAGGCGCCGCGACTCGGCCTCCGACTCACTGGCAACGACATTCAACGCCAGGATCGCGTAAGGCTGGCTCAGATGCTCCGACGGTTTGAAATCCCGGCGATACAGCGCCAGCGCTTCATCCATGGAATCCGGCGCGAAGTGTGAGGCAAAGGCGAACGGCAAGCCCATTGCTGCCGACAGCCGCGCACTGAACAGGCTGGAGCCGAGCAGCCACACCGGCACATCCACTCCGGCGCCGGGCACGGCCTGCACACTCTGCCCCGGCTGCGCCGGCGCGAAGTAATGCAGCAACTCGGTCACATCCTGCGGGAACTGATCGGCGCTGTCGAAATAGCGGCGCAACGCACGCGCGGTGGCGTGATCGGTACCCGGTGCGCGACCGAGACCCAGATCGATCCGCCCCGGGTAAAGCGAGGCCAACGTGCCGAACTGCTCGGCGACCTGCAGCGGCGAGTGATTGGGCAGCATGATGCCGCCAGCACCGACACGGATGGTCGAGGTCCCGCCAGCCACGTGACCGATCAGCACCGAGGTGGCGGCGCTGGCGATGCCCGGCATGTTGTGGTGCTCGGCCAGCCAGTAACGGCGGTAGCCCCAGCGTTCGGCATGCTGGGCCAGATCAAGCATGTTGCCAAAGGCCTGCCGTGGGCTGGAACCTTCACAAACGGGGGCAAGGTCGAGAACGGAAAGAGGAATCATGTGGCGGCTTCCAGAGATGATGGAAACGACATGGGGCCGCTGGATCGTAAAGGAACCGCTGTTGCCTGAACGCTGTTTTCTGGAATGGAACAGCCTGACGTCCCAAGCCTGTTACGGGGCAGGCCGCCCTGTGCCACCCCAGCTCGCTGGCCCGACTTCAGGCCGCCTGGCTTTCGTCGCGATCCACCAGCGGCTGCAGCTGGGCGTCCAACGCCACGCGCTCATCGAAGACGAAGCAGCGGCCGTCATAGCCTTCACCGCCCACTTCCTCGAAGTAACCCAGGATGCCGCCTTCCAGCTGCAGCACGTTGTGCATGCCGTCGTTCTGCATCCACAGCGCGGCCTTCTCACAACGGATGCCGCCGGTGCAGAAACTCACCACGGTGGCGTCGGCCAGGCCTTCACGGTGTGGCTCCAGTGCCGCCGGCAGGTCGGTGAACTTGCCAATCGGCAGGGTCAACGCGCCAGTGAAGGTGCCGTGTGCGAATTCCTGTTCATTGCGCGTATCGAGCATCACCACGCGCTTGCCGTCGTCGTCATGGCCCTGCTGCAGCCAACGCTGCACGGTGGCCGGAGCAACGCTGGGTGCACGCGGGTAGTCGAGCGGCTGGCCGTCATCGCGACGGAAGCTGATGATCTCGGACTTGACCTTGGCCTTGAGCCGCGCGAACGGCTGCATCTGGCTGTAGCTGTATTTCACGCGCATGTCGGCAAAACGCGCGTCGGCCTTCAGCGCCGCGTAAAAGGCATCAATGCCTTCGCGACTGCCAGCCAGGAACAGGTTGATGCCCTCGCCCGCCACCAGGATGGTGCCGCGCAGCTCCTGCGTTTTGGCACGTTCCAGCAGCGCCGCATTGAGCGCGTCGGCATCGGGAAGGGGGACGAAATGGTAGGCGGCGGTATTGACGATCATGGGCCGTATTGTACCGGCCAGCCGCACTATTGGCCGCCTCAGCCGCGCAGCAGCACGAACGGCAGCAGCACCAGCGCCGCGGCAGCCAGCATGCCCAGCAGCACCGCAATCACGTACAACGGGCGCTGCCTGAACAAACTACTGAACGTCTGTGCGGTGCCATCCTGCAAACCGGCCTCGCGTTCGGCGCGCATGCGCTGGCTGCGTTCAGCCTGATAGGTCGCCATCAACGCTTTGGCGCGCGGGTGGTCTTCGTTGTCACGCAACCAGATGCCGCCGTTGGAAATACCCCACGGGCTGGGTTCGGTGCGATACCAGGGGATGTGGTTGAGATCGAGCAGTTCGCCGACTTCGTGACTTTCATCGTCACCGACATTGCGCAGATTGAGGAGCAGCTTGGCCATCGCTCAATGATACCCGCCAGCGATGCGCTACCCTTGCACGCCTTTTCCGCTGGAGCTGCTCATGCGCCGTCTGTTCATCCCGCTTCTGCTGTCCCTGCTCGCCGCCGGCTGCACCCCGCCGGGCCCGCCGCCGGGTGGCAGCATCGCCACGTTCGAGCGTATCGACACCCAGCCAGGCAGCGGCGCCGAAGCCGTCGCTGGCAGCAAGATCACCGTGCATTACACCGGCTGGCTGTACGACGAACGCACCGCCGACAAGCATGGCGAGAAGTTCGACAGCTCGGTGGACCGTGGCGAACCCTTCAGCTTCAACCTGGGCGAAAAGCAGGTCATCCGCGGTTGGGATGAAGGCTTTGCCGGCATGAAGGTCGGCGGCAAGCGGACGCTGATGATTCCTGCCGAATACGGCTACGGCAATCGCCGCACCGGGCCGATCCCGGCCGGCTCCTCGTTGGTTTTCGATGTAGAACTGCTTGATGTCCAGCCACGCTGATACCGGCCTTGCCGGCAAGCGCGTTGCCGTGATCGGCGGTGGCCCGGCCGGGCTGTTCGCTGCCGAACATCTGTGCGTGGCCGGATTGCAGGTGGATCTGTATGAGGCCAAGGGCTCACCCGGGCGCAAATTCCTGATCGCCGGCAAAGGTGGGCTCAACCTCACCCATTCCGATCCACGCCCACTGTTCGACTCGCGCTATCGCGAGCGACAGGCCGCCGTCGGCGGCTGGCTCGATGGCTTCGATGCGCAGGCGCTGCGCGACTGGGCAGCCGGTTTTGGCGTGGAAACCTATGTCGGCAGCTCCGGACGCGTATTCCCGGTAGATCGCAAGGCGGCGCCGCTGTTGCGTGGTTGGGTACGGCGACTGAAAGAACGCGGCGTGCGCTTCCATGTCCAGCATCGCTGGTTGGGCTGGAATGCGGACGGCAGCCTGCGCATGGCTACCGAGGACGGCGAGATCGCCGTGCAGGCCGACGCCACCGTACTTGCGCTGGGCGGTGGCAGTTGGCCGCAATTGGGCTCTGATGGCAGCTGGATGCCGATCCTGCAGGAGCGCGGCGTGGATACCGCGCCACTGCAATCGGCCAACTGCGGCTTCGATATCGACTGGACACCCCACTTCAGCCAACGCCATGCCGGCGCGCCACTGAAGCCGGTCGTCGCCCATTGGCACGATCTGCAAGGTCAGTCACAGCAACTGCAGGGCGAGTGCGTGGTGAGCGAATACGGTATCGAGGGCAGCCTGATCTACGCGCTTTCGGCTGACCTGCGCGAAACCCTCAATCGCGATGGACAGGCACGCCTCGAACTGGACCTTGTACCGGGCCGCCACGATGAACGCCTGCTCGCCGACCTCGGCCGCCCACGCAAGGGCCGCAGCTTCGGCGAACACCTGCGCCGTGCCGCAGGGCTGGATGCGGTGAAGGCCGGCTTGGTGTTTGAAGTGCTGGGCAAGGATGCCGGCAACGATATCGCCGCCGTCGTGCGCACGCTAAAGCACCTGCCCCTGCAACTGCTGCGCCCGCGCCCGATGGCCGAAACCATCAGCACCGCCGGTGGCGTGCGACTGGAAGCAATGAATGACGCGCTGATGCTGACCGCCCTGCCCGGCGTGTTCTGCGCAGGCGAGATGCTGGATTGGGAAGCGCCAACCGGCGGCTACCTGCTCACCGCGTGCTACGCCAGCGGGCTGCATGCGGCGGACGGCGTGATTCGCTGGCTGGGCAAATAGAGTCGACGACGATCACTCGTAGTGCCGAGCCATGCTCGGCCCGAGGCATTACCGGTCAAGCTTCCGCGGAGCATGACTCCGCGCTACAGGAAGTGCGTGGGCTGGATTCCCACCCCGGCCCACGGACTTGATCACATGCAGCGCGCAGCGGCGGTAAACCGCAGCGGAGCCTGGCTCCGCTTCACGCGCTGCGCGATTTCAGCGCAGCTTGCTCGAACGCAGTGCGGTAATCCGTGCCGGCGGGATGAACGAATCACTGCGCGCATCGGCCCAGTACTCGCGGAACACCACATGCTCCGGCACCTTGTTGAGCAGTTCGCCCGGCGCAAGATAACGGTACAGCGCGGCCAGCGAGCGGATTTCCACCGGCGAGACACGGCGCAGGATGTGCTCCGGACCCAGCTCGGAAGGATCATTCAAACCGGCCGCACCCAGCAGGTCGCGCAACGCACGCAGTGTGTTCTCATGGTAGTTGAACACCCGCTGCGCCTTGTCCATCGGCTCCAGGTGACGCCAGCGGCTCGGATCCTGGGTGGCGATGCCGGTCGGGCATTTGTCGTTGTGGCAACTCAGCGATTGGATGCAGCCCAGCGCGAACATGAAGCCGCGGCCGGCATTGCACCAGTCCGCACCGAGCGCGATGGTGCGGGCGATGTCGAACGCACTGGTCACCTTGCCGGCTGCGCCGAGGCGGATGCGGTCACGCAGATTCAGGCCGACCAGGGTGTTGTGTACCAGGATCAGCGCCTCGTTCATCGGCACGCCAACGTGGTCGATGAACTCTGCCGGTGATGCGCCAGTGCCGCCTTCGGCACCATCGACCACGATGTAGTCCGGCAACAGCCCGGTTTCCAACATCGCCTTGGCGATGCCGAACCATTCCCATGGATGACCGAGCGCCAACTTGAAGCCAACCGGCTTGCCGCCGGACAACTCACGCAGGCGTGCAACGAACTGCAGCAGTTCCACCGGCGTGGAAAAAGCCGAATGCTTGGATGGTGACACGCAGTCCACGCCCATCGGCACACCGCGGGTGATGGAAATTTCCGCACTGACCTTGGCCGCCGGAAGCACCCCGCCATGGCCGGGCTTGGCACCCTGCGACAGCTTGATCTCGATCATCTTGACCTGATCGCTGCTGGCGTTCTCGGTAAAACGCTCCTCGCTGAAGCGGCCGTTCTCATCGCGGCAACCAAAATAGCCCGAACCGATTTCCCACACCAGGTCACCGCCGTTCTCGCGGTGGTAGGGCGATATCGAACCCTCGCCGGTGTCGTGATAGAAGCTGCCGAGCTTTGCGCCCTTGTTCAAGGCGCGGATGGCATTGGCCGACAACGAACCAAAACTCATCGCCGAGATGTTGAACACACTGGCCGAATACGGCTTGGCACATTCGCCACCGATCACCACGCGGAAGTCATGGTGTGGAATGCTGGTCGGCGCCATCGAATGGTTGAGCCATTCGTAATCCACCGCATAGGTGCTGCGCAGCGTGCCGAACGGCACCACGTCCATTTCATTGCGCGAGCGCTGGTAGATCAGCTGCCGCTGCTGGCGTGAGAACGGCACGTCCTCCAGATCGCTCTGTACGAAGTACTGGCGGATTTCCGGGCCGATCGATTCAAAGCCATAGCGGAAGTGCGCCAGCACCGGGTAGTTGCGACGCAGCACACTGCGCCGTTGCAGCACATCCCAGGTACCCAGCAGCGACATGATGCCGAACAGGGCAACGCCCCAGTACCAGGCGGGCCAGTGGGTCGCCAGAGCGAGCGTTACCGGCAGCAGAATCAGTGCCAGCACATAAACCAGGTAGCGATGCATTGCCTTCCTCGACTTCAGGGATGGCGGATTCTACAACCGGTCGTCCACTGCCTGCCTGGGCCAGACCGATTTGACGTCGTAGACCACCACGTCCGGCACACCCAGCGCGCGGATGGTTGCCCCATCAAAATCGCGGAATTGACGGTGCGCCACCGCCAGCACCACAGCGTCGTAAGTGCCTTGGGACGGGGCTTTCACAAGTTCTACACCGCCCAAGCCATGCATGCCGCCCTGCTCTGCCCAAGGGTCGCAGGCATCCACCTGCGCACCAGCGGCAGACAGCATCTGCACCAGGTCCAGCGCACGACTGTTGCGCAGATCCGGACAGTCCTCCTTGAAGGTCACACCCAACACCAGCACCCGTGCCCCCTGCAGCGGCTTGCCCCTGCCTTCCAGCAACAGGCGCACACGCGACACCACATGCGCGACCACGCGGTTGTTGACCTGACGCGCGGTGTGGATGAGATCAGGGTGGTAGCCCACGCTTTCGGATTTGTGCAGCAGGTAGTACGGATCAACGCCGATGCAATGCCCGCCCACCATGCCCGGCCGGAACGGCAGGAAATTCCACTTGGTACCGGCCGCTTCAAGGACATCGAGCGTGTCGATATCGAGCCGATCGAAGATCAGGGCCAGCTCATTGACCAGCGCGATGTTCACGTCGCGCTGGATGTTCTCCACCACCTTGGCCGCCTCGGCCACGCGGATGGACGATGCCGGCCAGGTGCCGGCGGTGATGATGCGTTGATACAGCGCGTCCACCACGGCAGCCGCTTCCGGCGTGGAACCGGAAGTGATCTTGCGGATGTCGGGTAGACGCCGCAGACGATCCCCCGGACTGATCCGCTCGGGGCTGTATCCACAGTAGAAATCAGCATTGAACTGCAGCCCCGAACCCTGCTCCAGCAGCGGCACGCAGACTTCTTCGGTGGTGCCCGGATAAACGGTGGATTCGTAGATCACCAGATCACCGCGTTTGAGCATGCCAGCGACCAGCACGCTTGCCTGACGCAGCGGCTCAAGATCCGGTTGCTCATGAACGTCAATCGGCGTGGGCACGGTGACGATGAACACGTTGCGTGCGGCAAGCTCCGCTGGATTGGCGGTGTAGCGCGCATGAACACCGCTGATCAATTCAGCGTCATCCAGTTCCAGTGTGTGGTCGTGGCCACGCTGCAGCTCGGCCACGCGGGCGACATTGATGTCATAGCCCAGCACATCCAGTGTCTTGCCGAATTCAACGGCCAAAGGCAGGCCAACATAGCCCAGACCAATGATGGCGATCCGCGGCGAGGCCGCGGCGGTGATCTGGGCACTCATGCCATTCCCGATTGTGCAAAGTTGTGCCCGGGGCGGGGATCGAACCCGCATAGCCTTGCAGCTGAGGGATTTTAAGTCCCTTGCGTCTACCAGTTTCGCCACCCGGGCGTCGCAATAGCGTGCCTGATCGGGCCGCGATTGTGAATCGCGAGCTGCGATCCCGCCCGGAAAAGTGGCGTCAGATGGCCTGGGAATAGCGCGCCGGCTGCTGTGGCGCCTTCAGATAGCGATCAAAACACATCGCGATCAGCCGCAGCAGCGGGCGCCCCTGGCGGGTAGCGGCAAGGCGCCCGTCGCTGCAGCTGGCCAGGCCATCACGCTGCAGCTGCTGGAGTGCATCCAGCTCTTCGGCGAAATAGCTGTCGAAATCGATGCCATGGCGCTTGCCGAGTGCGTAACCGTCAACCTTGCCGTGGCACATCAACTCCTGGATCAGCTCCGCGCGCAGCACATCGTCCTGGTCCAGCTCCAGCCCACGCCACACCGGCAAGCCGCCTTCGTCCAGACGCGCCTCCCAATCCTTGAGATCGCGCGGATTCTGGCTGTAACTGTTGTCGATGCGGCTGATGGCACTGACGCCCAGGCCCAGCAGATCGGTATCAGCATGGGTGGTGTAGCCCATGAAGTTGCGGTGCAGGCTGCCGGCGCGTTGTGCGCGCGACAGATCTTCTTCCGGCAGCGCGAAGTGATCCATGCCGATGTACTGGTAACCCGCCGCCGACAAACGCTCCACTGCCAGGCCCAACAGCGCCAGTTTCTGCTCCGGGCTGGGTAGATCGGCATCCGGAATCTGCCGCTGCGCCTTGAACATATGCGGCAGGTGCGCGTAACCGTAGATGGCCAGTCGATCCGGCCGCGCGGCCATCACCGTGTCCAGCGTGCGCCCGAAGCCTTCCAGCGTCTGCAGCGGCAGGCCATAGATCAAGTCAACGTTGACCGAACGCATGCCGTTGTCGCGACAGGCCTGGATGATGGCCATCGTGTCCTCGACGCCTTGGATGCGATTGATCGCCCGCTGCACCACCGGGTCGAAATCCTGCACACCGAGGCTGGCACGATTGAAGCCCAGCTCGGCCAGGACCGCGATGTCATCCACGCTTACCGAACGCGGGTCCAGCTCGATGGAGAAATCGCGCGCGGCGCTTTCACTGAAGTTGAAACGCTGTCCCAGGCCTTCGACCAACCGCCGCAGCTGTGCCGGCTCCAGGAAGTTCGGCGTACCCCCACCGAAATGCAGCTGGATCACCTCCCGCGCATCGGCAAACAAGGGCGCCGCACGATCAGCCTCCAGCAGCACCTGGTCGACGTAATGTTCGCCCTTGCTGCGGTCACGACTGATGATCCGGTTGCAGCCACAGTAGAAGCACGGACTGGTGCAGTACGGCACGTGCACATACAGCGAAACCGGCCGCCCGGCATTGTTGCTGCGAGCGATGGCCGCCTTGAACTGCACCTCTCCATAGCCGTCATGGAAGTGCGGCGCGGTGGGGTAAGAGGTGTAACGCGGGCCTGGCCGGTCGTGCCGGCGCAGCAGCTCCGGGTCGAAGGTCCAGCCCAGGGGGTTCAGCAGTGCAGGTTTGGTGTCCATGGCGCCCAGCATCCGCCAGCAACGGGGGCCCTGCCTTGAGCAAGATCAATCGGAAGACCCATCAGCTTGATTCAGATCAAGGCCATTCAGCAGGTCGCTCCCTAGGCTGAGGTCCTCACCATTTCGCCTGGGGACGTGCTGCTTTGGCGCCAGCGCTTTCTCCGGCCAGGCCTGCTTGCGCAAACCCGGACCCATGAACGAACTCGACCCGGCCCCGTCACCGCCCCGCACCACCCTCCAGCAACTGGGCACGGTCCTTTGGCCCAGCTTCTTCGCAGCTGCCGTGGCCGCAGCGCTGTTCTTCTCGCTGGTCGATCCACTGAAGCTGGCCGCCATCAGCCTGCCCGGACATGTCATCAGCCGTGAGTTCGGCTACACCCTCGGCTTTCTGCTGCTATGGCTGGCCACCGCCTCTGCCAGCGCCTTCACTGCCCTGCTGCTGCGCCCACGCAAGGACGACAACACCGGAAGCGGTTTCGAATGAGCGTGTCACAGGCTAAACGGGCGCGCACCGCACTGCGGACGGCCGTTGCACTGGCACTGCTGGGCGCGTTCTATCTGCTGCCGTGGTTGCAGCTGAACGCGCAGCCTGCGCTGTTGCTGGACCTTTCCGCGCGCCGGTTCCACCTGCTCGGCTTCACGCTGCAGCCGGAGAATGCCCTCCCGCTGCTGTGGCTGGTGATCGCCGGCATGGCGGCACTGTGCCTGGTCACGGTGTTGTTCGGGCGCTTGTGGTGCAGCCACGTCTGTCCACAAACCGTGCTGACCCGCGTCTTTCGCGGACTTGATCGGCTGACTACGTTCGATGGGCCGGCCAGCAGCTTCGGTCCGATTCTGCGCCACGCCTTGTGGGTGCTCATCTCGCTATGGACCGGCATCAGCTTCATCGGTTATTTCAGCCCCATCGGAGAAATCCTCGCAGATCTGCTGCAGCTGTCGCTCGGCCCATGGCAGTGCTTCTGGATAGCGTTCTACGCATTGGCCACCTGGGCGAACGTGCTCTACCTGCATGAGCAGGTTTGCACTCACTTGTGCCCTTACAGCCGTATGCAGCACCTCATTGCCGATGCGCGCACGCCTACGGTTCAGTACAACGCACGACGCGGCGAACCCCGCGGCCCGCGCGAACCGGGCAGCCTCAGTGCATTGCACCGCACACGTGGACTGCTGGATCCAACAACCGCCAGCGACTACGTTTTCCGCGCGGCCCACCCCGCCATCGCCGGCGCCCTGCCGAAGTTCAATCCGGCCCATCTCGGCGACTGCACCGATTGTGGCCACTGCCTGAGCGTCTGCCCGATAGGCCTGGACATCCGCAACGGGCATTCCAGCAGCTGCATCGAATGTGGCGCGTGCGAGGACGCGTGCGACCAGAACATGGCTGACAACCACTTCCCCGAAGGCCTGATCCAACGCATGCCGGCCCCGCTTGAGGAAGCCGCATCGGGGCCGCGCCTGAAGCCACTGCTGTTTGCTGCTTTGATGCTGGTAGCGCTGGCATTGATGATTGTCACTGCCCGGGCGCCGCAGTGAGGCGTGGCGACGTCCTGCGGCAGGACGGAATCCAATCCCCAGATCAGCGCTCGATCCTGCTCTTCATGTACTGGACACCCAGATAGCCGGTACCCACCACCGCAATGGCCGTCACGGCTAGTGCTGCCTTGAACAGTCGGCTTCGCCCATCCCGATCCTGCCCTTGCCGGGCCCGTGCGTTGTCACGCATGTCGCTGTACATCCGGCCCACGGTGAGCCGCTCTTCCGGATCCACGGCAGCCTTGAGCCATTCCGAGAAGAAGGCATAGTCGTCCTTTCCCCACGCCCGATCAGTCCGCTCCTCCGCCTCGGAGGTGCCCTTGACCGCATCGGCAACCTTGGCTGCCGCCTCTGCACCCGCTTTGGGATCTCCAGTGGTTTCCGGCTGTGTACCCTTGAAGAACGCGAAGGGCGAACCCTTGGAACTCGCTGCCGTCGGCTTCTTCGCTCCTTTCATCTCACCGCTCATTACATGCCCCCTGTCGGCAATCTGCGTTCACACAAATATACCTGCAAAGAAAATGCCGGGCGCCTGCATGAGTTTTGCCGAGCGTGCAGACCCGCCGGATTCCACGCGACGCCACACCACGTCCAACGCAATGAGTGCCATCTCATCCGCGAGGAAAGCACGGCACGCCCTCCCCTGCATCAAGATGCGGAGGACCTTGCATCACTTGCATGCACGGAATGGTTGAACGCTTCATTCGACGATGAACGTACAGCACGCCGGCTGCACGCGATTCAGAAACAAAAAAGCCGGCCAATGGCCGGCTTTTCTCGTTTTCTCCACTTCGCCGTTTCCGGGAAGTGGTGGGCGGTACAGGGTTCGAACCTGTGACCCCTACCATGTCAAGGTCACGTAAGATCAACAAAAACAAGAACTAAGGTGGTCAGTCGTGATCATCTGTGCCCTATAAGAATCAGCTACTTGCCGCTTCCGTGGGGTCAGTTTGGGGTCACCTAAATCAGCCCTCGACTCTGCCGCCAGGCCAGCTCCCTTTCGCCCACTTCGCGGCGCAGCCTTTCTTCATGCTTGACCACCCATGCCTCGCAGCCCCGGACCCCGTTCGGAAAACTGGTGCAGTCGCGCTTGCGGTGGACCAATCGCCCATCTGGCGGCGGCAAGTGGTAGTCCAGGTACACGAACCATGACTTGTCCACCCGGTCCATCATCCGGCAGACGCCTATCCCACCTAGCGATATCGTCGTCGGCAGGGTGTCGTTTGGGGACGCCTTGGTCCATTGGAAGCCGTCAGGAAGCATCCAATAAGGATACTCCCCGGCGTCTCACGGACTGGGATTAGAGGCCAGCAGCCGACAGTCTCTGCTCCATGGCATCCAGCCGATGCGCAAGCCCGCGCGCAATGAAGGCGAGCAGCTCGTCCATGCGGAAGCTGTAGCGATTGTCGGCTGCGCGGTGCTTCTGCACTATCTCGCCGTCTTCGCCACGGATCTCTGGCAACTCGTCCCACTCGTCGTAGCAGATGAATCCGTAGGCGAACGGGTCGAGTCCATGCGACTGCATTACCTCGATGGCGCGTTGCACGGTTAGGCCGATATGCTCCCGGGCAGCCTCGCCCTTGGCCCCGACCATTTCCAGCCACTTGTAGGCGCCGATCTCCCCGCCCAGCTCGATGGCTGCGGCAAGCTCTACGGCAGTCAGCGGACGAACCGGCGTCTTCTCTCGGGCATCCGAAGTGTTGATCGTTCCGGTCCCCGCATAAACAACCGAAAAACGCGCGCTCGCGAGCGCGGCGCTGTAGAGGTTGTCGTCGCTAGGGTACAGCGGACCATTGAAGAGGAAGCCGTCTGATACCAGTCGAAATCTGCGACTGAAATTGAACGCGGAGACCTCAATAAACCCCGTCGCGTTACGGTTCGCGATGTAGCCATTCCGGTCGGTCGCGGTACCGTACCCGGCTCCGACGTCGATTACAGGCACGTCCAAGTTGTCGTCGTAAAAGACAAATCGAGAGGAGTTCCCCTGCAGACTCACCGCGCCTGTAATAGGGCCGCCCGTCTTGTCGTATTTTCCTGCAAGCGCAGACGCATCGGCTTTTGTGGCAGGGGCAATGCCAGCCCAACTGGTGATGTTAGCCGGGATACTGGCGAGGTTCGCACCCCAGGTCGCGCCTACCGTTGCACCGGCTGCTATCCCCGAGAGTTTTGTGGCCTCAACGGACGTGTAGCCCTGATAGCCAGCGGCATACGACACCGTGAAGGTGCCGCTGGATGTGATGGGCGAGCCGGCAACTGCAAGGCCAGTCGGAACCGACAGTGCAACCGAGGTGACCGTGCCGGGGTTGCCCGTCGGTACCAGCAGCTCCTGCCAGTTGCCCAGCGTTCCAGCAGGCTCAGCCGTGAGGATGAACGACTTCTGCAGGTCGGTTCGCACCGCAACGTCGCCGCGCTCTGCAGCAAGGGCCAGCATGGCCGACTGGCTGGCAACGACGAATGTGTCGGTGATCGCGAGTGCAGGTAGCTGGTTGGCGGGAAGCTTCGCCCCTGCATCAAGGGTCGCGAGGCCGTTGGCTACCCCCTTCTGTGCAGCGATCCGAGCATCAGCACGGACATCGGTGTAGTAGAGGTTGCCCGTCCCTTCGTCCAGATCATCCGTCGTTGCTGCGCTCGTGCCGGTCTTGCGCCCTTTGGCGTCAAAGACGGTCTTCTGGAGGGTGCCACCGCCCACGTCTGGCACGTCAGCGAGGCCAAGTGTGACGACGCCGTCAGCGCCCACCACTTTGTCTAGATCGGCCGCCTCCACTTCGATGGCATCGGCAACCGGGAAGAATCCCTTTGCACCATCCGGACCCGTTCCGTAGTACTCGGTGTTGCCGGGGGACAACTCGTCGCCGACCAGCTGGATCTCGACCACGGACGTGCCAGCCGAGTTGACCGAGTTGCGCCCAATGATCCGCAGGGTCTGCCCATCGGCCAGATCGGCCACACGCGCGGCCAAGGCCTCGTAGAGATGGCGGAGATCATCGCCGGTCTGGGCCAAGGCGAGCTGCGCAAAGTAGTTCGCCCACGCCCGCGAGACACGCCCGTCACGCCCAGCAATCGGCTCCCCCTGACCGGGCTGGGCTGCAAAGCCGGGACTCTTCATGCTGCTGGCACCTGACCCTGAGCGATCCACTGGAAGACGATGGGGGTATTGACGTTGGCTTCGGACGGGTTGCCCTCGGCGACGTCGAAGGCGGCAGTGAAGCCGGTGGCGGTCGGAACGGAAGACAGGTACGGGACGACTACGGCGCCGCTGGCCTGCAGGCCCGGGGAGGGGATCAGGGTGACGTTCGGGGTCGTGCCCGCCTTGAACGCGGTGGCGAAGGTCACCGGGAGCGAACTCTTCTGAGTGCCGGACGCGGGCGACGTGCCCTGCCCCTTGAGGATCATCCAGTCGGTGTCGCCGCCGGTTTTGATGATGACCTTGTCCACGCCGGAGACCTCAGCGGCAGGCGGCGGCTCGGCCTTGGCGGTCCAGATGAGGTTCGCGCCATCGGTGCCGAGGATCGTGTCGGGCGATCCGGACGGGTCGGGAACCTGGCGGACATCAGCCAACAGCCAGTTGCTGCCGTCAGTCGTCAGGAACTTGCCCGGCTCCATCGGCGGCAGAGCTGCGCCGGCACCCTGCCCGCTGTCCACGTCACGAGCCCAAACGACGGTGCCGTCGCCGGCACGCAGCGTCACGGTGTAGCCGCCGTCCAGCCAGATGTTGGTGTTCGACCGGCCCGCCGAGTCCAGCGGCACCGGGTTTTCATTCGGGATGGTCTGATCCTGATCGGCCCAGGTGCCTTTCGGCGTGGTGGTGCCCAGCTCGCAGAAAGTCAGCGAACCGCCGTTGCAGGGATCGAGGCCGAGAAGGTCATGGAAGACCGGCGCCGGATTATAAAAACGAAAGCTCATTCAGGCCTCCAAAAATGACAAAGCCCGCACTGGGCGGGCTCGGGGTTGGATGTTGGCTTCACGCCCCAGTGGTACGATCTGGGGCCTAGGAGGGGGTAAACATGAGTTCCAAAAGTCAGGGAACAATCATTGCTGCGGGCTTTGCGTTTGCCGTTCTGGCCGTTGCTGCAAACGTCCATGCTGGCGAGCGAATGACCGTGACCGTCATTGACCGACAAGACAGCGCCCAGGACTACGCATACTCCGTCCCCGGAATATCGAACTCATATACAACGGGAAGCGCTCAGTGCTCCGGATATGGCAGCTCTGCGAACTGTAGCGGCACCGCCAATACATCGACGGTGTCAGCCCCTGGCTTCGTCGGCACGTACCAAGTGAGGGGAGCCACGCTGTCACTGCAGCTGCCGGATGGACGAATTGCCGTGGCCAACTGTGCTGCCAAGATGAACTGGAGCGAGTGGTCGAATCCCAGCATGTACCGGAGTTGCCGAATTCCTATGTCCTCCACGGTATCGGCCGAATTCTCTGGTGACAAAGTGAAGCTAGAGTGGCCGGTCAGCATTGACGGGAAGAAGCTCCAGAAGGAGTCTTACAAGATTCTCGCCATCCTTGATGCCCAGTAGTCTACGAATAGTTCGAGGAGCCGATGTGAGCCAGAAAGAGTTCGACCTCAGTAATACAGGTGGCCAGCCGAAAGACTGGATGCAGCGAGAGCATGAAAAGTCCCTTGAGCCTGGACTTGGCCTCAAGGGATGGGGCCTCATTGCCGTTTTCGTATTCTCATTGCTGCTGGCTGGATTCGGACTGCTGCAACTGGTCCTTTGGATTCTGCGCTAGGACATCTGCGAGCTTCGCGATTTCAGGGTCTTCCTCGCTTTCGGCAATGCGGTGCAGATTCCTTGCAGTCGCCAATACGCCATTGAGCGGGAACCGAGTAGCGTTCGCCAGTTCTCGCACAACGCTAGGATTGGTCATAAGTCGCGCCAGTACATTTCCGCCAATTCCAATGCCAACTGGCAATGCCAGAGTCCCCGTAAACAATCCGCCGATGAGTGACGCACCATAGGTCATGCCCGCCGTCCGATTCGCCGTACCCGATGGGTTGGCAAACACCTTGGCGCCATTCTTGAGATTCTCTGCCACGCGAGCAATGCGGTCCATGTCGTTGCTGAAATCTGGACCATAGCGATTGAATAGCACCTTGCGGGCTTCTGGGCTGATGTCATTCCACTTCGTCAGGAACGTGTCCGCGCTGAACACGTTGCCCTCTGCATTCTGAGCTCCACTCCGGGCAAGCCCCATTCGCTTGATGACGGCAGCCGTTACAGCCTTCTGGCTATCGCGAGGCAGCGAATCCATCACGGCACGAATCTTGGTCCCCCCCTCTTTGGTTCCTGACATCGCTGCCTTGAATACGTCTTCCGGGCCACCATTGGCGTTAACCACCCGATCAATGCGCTCCGCCCTCGCCACTCGCAGCTTGTAGTAATTGTTCGCCCGAGTCCAAGCCCTCATTGCCTCAGGCGAAGCGATTGATGCCTCCATGTCCCTTGAAAGCGCTGAGTAGAGGGATTTCCATTTGCTCCTAGGTACGTTATCTACAAGGGAATAGTTGTCGATCTCCCCTCCTACGAGCGTCCTTAGCTTTGTGAGGGCATCATAGGGGAGCTTCCCGTCCACGCGGCTTTCTAGGAGCTTCCTGACCTCAGATTCAATGTGCGCATCTCCGAAGGATGCGTCCCGAATCGCGGAATCAGGAGTAACGCGGCGCTCTATTTCTGCCGGCGACATCACTTGTGCCTCGATGTCCTTAGCAGTAGGAATCTGCGCCTCGATGTCTTTTGCGGTTGGAAGCTGCGAATCAATCTGTGACCGCGTCGGTACTCGCGCCGCAATCTCCGCATCAGAAATGACAGGTTCACGATTCGGCATGCCGAGCTGCTCCCGGCGTGCGTTTTCAGCAAGAGCCCGTTGCTGAGCCGTCCGCAACTCGAGTTGCATCTCATCTGCCTGCCGATACAGATCCTGACGGCGCGCCTCGACTGCGTTGCTCATGCGGTCGCGCAGCTGATTAGCCTCTGCGGTGAGTCGATCCCTGGCAGCCCCGGCATCGGAAACCAGATCCTGCCGTTGCAAATTAGTCTCTTCCGCCAACTGCGCCCTGCGCGATGCCGCCTGCTCCTTCAGGCTGGAGCGGAGTGCATCCGCCTCAGCCCGTACATCCGGACGAGTAAGCGTTGCTGCAAAGTCGTCGGTGTCATCAAGTAGGGATTTTTCTATCCCCTGAATCCTGGCGTTCTGGAAGAACCTGGCAACGTTTGGAGCCCCTTCAATCGACTGATTCATCCCAGCCAACGCCGTCTTGCTTTCCGACACGTCTACGCGGCGGTCACGGCCAATGGCGTCATCAGCGGCCGAATAGGCGCGATTTGATGCAGCCCTCGTTCGCTTCATCCACTCATCCGCTCCACTCAGGATCGCCTCGCCAGCATTTACGGAGCTTGCATCAGGCGACATGCTATCGGCAGTCCGGCGAAGGCCACTTCCAATGTCGTCGGCTTGGCGTTCGACAAAGCGCCCCATGACACCCGCAGAAGTTGGGCCGCCAGCCAGTAGGTTTTCGGCGCCTTGAATCAGGCGATTGCCCGAAGCCTGACCGACGGAAGGATTGGCACCGAGCGCCTGGAAGTCGGCCAGGGTGTTACGCATCTGCTGCCCGGACGTGCCACGCACAGCGCCGCGCATTGCAGCCCCACCCGCAGCGCTGGCAACGCCCGGGCCAAGTCCGCCCAGCAATCCTGCGGCCAGCTGCTGCCCCTGTGAGCCGCCCGATTCGCGGACAGCGCCGCTGGCGGCGGATCCAGTAGCGGCGGACACGCCCTGCAAAATCGGCTGGGCAGTCAGGAAGTTGCCGATCTTGGATGTGGCCGGAGCTGCACGTCCTGCGCCAGCAAGAGCATTCAACCCAGCGCCGAGGCCAAGCGTCAGACCCGTGCCGGTAAGTGCTTCGCCGACACCGGAGTAGATGCGGTCCTTGGCTGTCTGCGGCTTGTACATCCCGACGCTGTCGGCCAGATCGGATGCAGCCTGACGATAGCCACGGCCACCCGTGCTCAGGTTGGTGCCCAACTGTCGGTCAACAGGGCCAAGAACGTAGTGGTCCAAGAGGTCGCCACCAAGCGATCCGAACAATCCATAGGCGCCCTGCAGCACCTCGCGTCCGCCCACCTGACCGAGTGCACGCCCGACCGCATTGCCCTCTGGCCGCGGCGCCGACTGCCCCGACACCATGCGCGCGAACGCTGAGTCATTCGCCGGATTACGAGCCCTGTCCTCGGTGCTGGTTACGCCTGCCGTCACATCCGAGAAGTCCGAGGGTGCGGCGTTGACGCTGGGAAGGTCCGTGATTCGCGTCTGCGTGTCGAACTGCTGGCGAGCAACTGGCACCTGCGACGGGTCGCGGATCTGCGGCGTCACGACCTGCTCAAAGTATTGGTTCCGGGCCGCCTCCTTCTGCTCTGGCGGCAACGCCAGAAAGGCCTCCGATTGGGAGACCTCAGACCATTTCTTTGCCATGTGTCAGTTCCAGAGGTTGCTGAAGTCGGATGCGGGGGCGGACTGCATTGGTTGCGGCTGCGCCGCTGCGTCCTGCCCTGGAGCGGCGCGACCCGCAGCGATCTTTGCCGCTTCGATGACGTTCTGAAGCCGCGCCGACTTGTCTTTAATCGTTGCCTGACTGTCGCCGATCTGCGGGAAATAGGAGCGTCGATAGCCCTCCAACTGCTCCCGGGTATACGCCGCACCAGTGCCCAGAGTCAGTGCCGCATCAAGGATGTCGAGCTGTGCAGCCTCAACACGCTGGCGAGCAGCATGAGTGATCGTGTTGGACGCGGAGTCGCCAAACACAGCCCTGACACCTGACTGCAGAATTCCAGGCGCCGCAGCATTCGGGTCATCCTGCACGGCGCCATTGAGCTGCTGCTGAGAGAAGTTCAGTCGCTGCAGAAGGGTTGCCGCCTTGCGCTCACCTTCTGACGGCGGCTTACCAGTAACAGCGTTGGCCGACACCTGGCGCTGCTCCGCACGATCAGCCCGAGCATCGGCCCGATCTGCTCTAGCTGAAGCTTCACGAGCCATATCAAGGCGCATCTGCTCTGCAGCCGAAATCTCCGGCTTGGGGCCAACCCCAGCAACACGCACTGGGTCCAGAGTTCCCGGTGCAGCAGAGGCTGCGGGGCCTCCGTTGGGATTCATCCTCGCAGCAAGGAATGCATCGACTTGGGCCTCTGGAATGCCGGCAGCGATCAGCTGGTTAGCCAGACTCGCATTGGCATCAACCTCGGCTTGCGATCCGCCCTGCTCAAGGGGATTTGCAGGAGTCCCTTGCGGGTTGCTTTGGCTGCCGCCGATGAGCGCGTTGTTCGGGTTCGGAATCCATGCACCCGCTCGGTCAGACCACATGTATTCCGGCTGGCGCTCGGACTGATAGATGACTCGGCCATCAGGTCCGACCAAGGAATCTCCAATCACCTTGTTCTGGTTGTAAGCGGAAGTCTCAGCCCCGCCCATGCCGAGCAACTGGTGCATGGTCGTTTCGTAGCTTGGATCCCACGTCGGCGACAACTCCTGCTCGGTCGCAAGCCCCGCCCGGATGATCGCTGGACGCAGACTGTTCCAAGCACCAGATACGGCGTTTGGATTCTTACTGTCCAGCGCGCCCTTCATGTAGCGGGCCCCGTTCACCAGCAACTTGGTCTGGCGATCTTCGTCTCCCTGCCACTGCTGCTGTTGCGCCTGTGCGGCCTGCGGGTTCACTGCTGCCATATTCCCAAGCAACGACTGACGCTGCTCTGGAGGGGCCGTGTAGGCCTTCCCAGCCAGCATGTTCAATCGGGAGTTGTCGTAGGTGTCCTGAAACCCCTGCGATAGACGGGCGCCATCCGCTAGCCCTGCGAGTGCATTGACCATCAGACGCCTCCCCAGCCGATTTTGCCAAGGGCATTCAGCCCGGTGTTTGCGATGGACCCAGCCAGCGCGTTGTTGGCGTAGGCTCGCTGCCCATATGCCGATGAGCGCGCATCAGCCGCCGCGAAAGCGTTGTTCCCGGCTGCGTTGGCGTAGTTCTGCCCGAGACTGGCAAGACCAGATGCGGTTGTCTGCCCAACGTTCGCGATACCGGCCTGTCGATTCCACCAGTCTCCGAACTGCTGTGATGCTACGCCGGCGCCGAACTGCATTCGATCTGCATCAGCACCGCCGGAGTAGAGACCACCCCGAGCTGACGCACCGCGCTCAAGGCCCTTGAGACCCTGATCAAGCGTGAATTGATAGTCAGGCGATGCCTTGAAGCTGTCGAAGTTGCCGGCGCTAGCCCCCTCCAACCGGGAGAGTGCATTCTGCCCCGCCTGCAGCCACGGCATGTTGTCCTGCCGACTCTGGTCGTACTGCCGTGCCTGCTCTGCAGTGGCGGAATCTGCCGCCCGCTGTGTGGCATTGGCGGCGCCCTTTGCTGCCTTCTTCTGCTGGTTTGCTGCGTAAGCTGATACTGCTACGCCGACGATTGCTGCTGCAGGCATTTGAACGCCTCCCTTGATAGCTCAAAGAACTCCACATCCACCGGGCCGCTATCGCGCTCCCAGCCGTTGTGGATCTCGTGAAATTTCGTGAAGCCCTGCTTCAGGGCGAACCGGCGAACGTGCGGAAGATCGACGGCGATTTGCGTCAGGATCAGATCGGCGGATTGCTCGCCGAACATGTAGGCCAGTGACTGACGGGCGAACTGGGCCGCGTTCTTGGTGTGCGGCAGGAAGAGCGTGTGAACCTCGTACACGCCCGCCGCCTGCCGGTGGTAGATGAAGCCGCCACGGTCGCCAAACTCAAGGCCGATGCACTCGGCCCAGTGATCGCCCAAACGAATAGGGCCGCATCCCTTCCAGGAAACGGCCCTATAGACATCTGGGTGATTGGCGACCGACTCCAGGAACTCTGGACCGGTCGCAGTCTTCATCCGCTTCGAGGCTCCAGCTTGACCGCCGCGGCGATCAGGTCACGCTTGATCGGGCTGGAGACGCGGATCTTGCACACCGCCTCCCTGCACATGCCGACACGGGTAACCGTCACCGACTTGCCGTACTCGCCGATTGCGCCCAGCGATCTTTTCTTCCAGTTGGACGGGTTCTGGCTTGAGTCCTTGATCACAGCGATCAGGACGTGATGGTCGCCGCTCATGGGAAGTAACTCGCCTCCAGGCGTAGGTTGGTAGCCATCCCCAGCTGCCAGAGTCCCTTTGCTGAACCCGCAAAGGTTCGCTCAGTGGCGAAGCGCTCGCGCTGCTTGCGATGCCGGATAGCACCGTCGCGAACGTAGGCAAGGATGATGTCGGAATTGGAAACGTTGAAATTGCGGCCGTCATCTAGAGTGCAACGCGGGTTGACAGCATCGGCAGGCAGTAGGTCCTTCGTGAACAACTGCTCCTGCGAAACCGGGTCGTACCACCAAACCCATGGCTCCTTGTTCTGTACGAAGCACACAAAGGGGTTCATGTTCTGGTCGAAGGCCAGCCCAATCTCGGTGACGCCCGGGCGTCCGAACAGAAGGAACTCGTCCACGCCCGGTGCGGACAGATAAATTGCGGCCACTCGTGCGTCGTACCGCGCCGTCCAGACCTTAACCATCAACCCCTGTGACGAATCGTTGATCGCAACGCCGCCGTACTCGTAGTCGATAAGCGGGCTGCTCCGCTCCGGCACCAAGAATGGCGCTGGCGCATCCACCGTAGACCTGCGATCACCTGGAATCATAGGTTTGCAATGCTTAGGCGGAAGGTCAGCTCAAGCTTCTTCCCTGCAACCTTGAGGATGGCGGGGGAATAGCTGACCTTCCAGATCATGCAACCAAGGCTCAACTGTGCAGCAGAAACACCGCCACTAACGTTGCCGTTGTTGAGTCCCCAAGAGTACGTATAGTCGCGGTAGTACGTACCTGATGAATAAGCGGCCGCTGCAATAGTGTTTGCCATCAGGTTGGATGCCCAGGTCCCTCCAATTGGGGCCTCAGCGACTCCAAGTGAACCGCTGCTCAGCCAGCTTGAACTGTTTCCATCCCCGCCTGATCCAGTCGTTATCGCGGGGAACGGCCTACGTGACAGTCCACAGTATCCAACGGTAGAAGGCTCCAAACCTTGAGAGAATGTTGGCGTGAACCAAACCGGGTTGGGAGATCCTGACTCTGGGCGGCCCATACTCGCAGGGCGCGCTTCGTAATTATGCGATACCGGAGTTCCATCGATGGCAATCGAGACGGCTCCAATTAACGAATCTGGAATCCATACAGTCAGCTCCCAATGATGGTCAAGGTATTCGTCTGGCAGCACCGATACAGATGCAGGTGAACCGGACCCATTGACCGAAAGAGCCCTGCTTGCGACTTGCGTAGACCCTGTGATCGATGCATTCCCAGCCACCGTATTGAAGATCATCCCGAATTCATTGATGTTCACGGGAGATGAGCCAAAAGCGCCCGGATAGTACCGATGCACAGTAGCGATCTTCACGTAGTACGGTGCGGTCGTGTAGTTCCGCTCGACAGTGATCGACTGGCATGCACTGTACTTGCCCAAGTAGGACTGTAGGGTCGTATCCGCAAGCGTTGGCGATGCATTCCCAGCTCCTGCGACCCCATGGAAGTACATCGCCTGCGATGACGCTGCCCCTAGAAGGAAATCGAGGCCACCGCCAGTGATCAGATTCTTGCACCACGGCGTTTCGTCAATCTCGACCAAGTTCAGGTCGTACTTGATCGCCTTATGCTTACCTGACACCTTCAAATCTGCGGGGATTGCCAAGTCAAACACTGAGGCTGCCTCCTGTCGGGGCGAAGCCGACGTTCAATTGGTCCGTGGCCGCTCGGCCCTGGACAAGGGGGGACGTGAGCGCCCCCGCTCTAGGGGAGAAGCTGGTCTGCATCTGATCGGTCGCACGACCAAGCCTGATTGCGTCACGTAGAGAGCCGTCAATTGCAAGGAAACTGGCGGCCATGTAGTCAGATGCACTGCCTTGCTGGAACAAACTTCGCAGGCTCCCGCCAGTGACCGCGAATGCAACAGTCACGGAATCAGATGACAGACCCTGCTGGAACAGGCTGCGCAGCGCGCCAGTGATTGCAGCGAATGCCACAGCAACCCGCGACTGGCTAAAAGCAGGGTACGGCGGCGTAGTCAGCAGGGCTGTCGGCTCGCTGTACTCCGGGATGGTCGGAACGCCGCCCGTGTGGAACTTCAGCTCAAGCTCATTGATGCTGATCGGGTTGCCGTTGTCGTGGAGAATCCCGGTGGTCAGCTCGGAGACGAACTCCTTGTCGCCCTCCAGGTAATAGTCCCAATCGAGAGTCCACAGCTGGCCGTTCTGGAAGTCGGTGGCTACCCACTTCCGGCCCCATGACACGCAGCTATTGAGCCGCCAACGTTTGAAACCCTGCGACTCGCGACGATGCCACATGCCGCAGACAACGTCGTAACCGAAAGTCTCGCCGTCCGGGAAGGTGATGTAGTAGACCTTGTGGCCCTGGTCCTCCCAAGTGAAGGCGAATGCGTTCTTCCAGTCGTACGCGGCAATGGTCTTTTCAACCGCTCGCGTACTGATCGGCACGGCACGGTAGCCGTCGAGACGGTAGATCACCCCGTCGTTGCCCAGCCACATGACCGAGTTGTCGAGGTTCTGGATGGTATTCAGCGAAGCGCAGCCCACATCGCAGGTGTTGCCCTTGGACTGGAACGTGCCAGTCGCCCCGCCAGTGTTGTAGAAGAAGTCGACCGTGCGCTCACCGAAGACAACGACCTCGCCTTGGCTGACGGCGGTACCTACGATCCTGTCCGGCTGTGCCTCTGCCTCGCCACGATCCAGCGTGTTGTAGCTCAAGCCGCCAGCAAGATCGGAGTGCAGCCAGAACCGCCCGAACGGCTCGATCCAGAACAGATAGCCATCAATGAAGGCAACATCGATGGCGCCAGGGAATCCCTCGTCGGTGATCCGGGTGAATGCCAGCGTGTTCGTGTTGTAGATGTAGCCGGACTGCCCGTTGGCAATCGCCAACTGGTTCCCGTTCTTGATCTGGTTGTGCGCCATACGCACACGACCAACACCGGGAACGGTGCCGCGCGAGACTGCATCGCCATTGGCGCGGATCTCGTACAGCATCTGACCCGAGACAACGAACAGGCGCCCCTCGCAGTTGTGGATGCCGCGAATCGGGCCAACGCCAACGCTCTGCATCGGCTTAAGCCCGGGCGGAGTGCGCAGCTTGAACTGCGTCCGCGTGCCGGTCTGATCCGCCACGGTTGGCAGCCAGTTGCACACATCCTGAACCGACCATGCGTAGCTGTCGTCGCGGTTGAAGCCGCCCAGCAGGTTTACGGGTTCGAGCCGCATCAGAAGTACTCCGAAGGCACCACAGCACCTGAGTACGGACGGGCTGCGTAGCGATACAACGCCCTCTTGCCCCGGTCCGCGCCTGCCATCAACGTTTCAGTACGTGAGTGCGCGGCGTAGTCGTCGATCAACTCGACGGCGACGATGAACGAAATTGCGACCATGTACTTGGCAGGGATATCCGCGTCCAAGTCGAACGGGATTAGGCCGTCCCCGTACAGCTCTTCCAACTTGGCCTGAACCTGCAGATCAACGTCTGCATAGTCCTCGGCCTCGGGAGCTTCGTTGGCGTCAACAACGCCCAGCTTGAGAAGCACCAAGCGATTCAGATCGGCGCGTGCTGCCATGACTTCTCCCAAAAGAAAGGCGGGAGCCGAAGCCCCCGCCTGTTGAACTACTTTTCGCTTAGGCGGCAGCCGGAGCCGACACGTAGCCGGTCACAACCGCCCAGTCCTTCGCGGCGGCGTCGCCTTTCTTCCACTGCAGCTTCTCGACGCCACGCAGTTCCATGTAACCAACGCCGTAGTGGAGCTGGTAGTCGTCTTCCTTCTTGGTCGTGCTCTTGGTGGTCATGGCCCACGCGATGCCGACCGCCTGTGCGCCGCAGAAGTACATCGGCTCCAGCGGAATCGGGGTGGTAGCGGTGTTGTTGAAGTTGCCGATGGACGGCACCTCTCGGACGATCACGTCATCCCACCACAGTGAGTTGCCACCAGTGAAAAGCGGATTTTCCTTGCCTCGCTTCTCCGCCTCGGCCAGCACGGTCGCCATGTCGTTCTTCAGGTCGCGGAATGCACGGGTGCCTACAAACAGCACGTAGGTTTCGTGATCCTCTCCGTAGATGTGGGGCATGATGCCCTCACCATTGGCAGCCTTGGCCGAGCGCGCGATTGCCTTCAGCTTGGAAACCGTGGCGCGGCTCAAGGTCTCACCCACCAGGATGTTGTTCAGCGCAGTGGCGTGTGTTGCGCTGTAGTTGCTGGCATTTGCGCCGAACAGCACGCGATCCGCGTTGGCGACAGTCCACGCGTTCTTCTGAGTGGCGTTGGCGGTGCCATAGGCGACGCCGTTGATACTGCCAAGAGCGGTGGTGATCGCGTTACGCAAGATGCGCGACGCCTTCACCTTCAGCGCCGAACGGCCGGCATCGCGGATATCGAACGGGCTGGCCTGCTCTTCCAGCACGGTAACATCAGTAGCCGCGCGGGAGATCTTGATGGTGATCGGGTGGCCTTCGTTCGGAAGGGCCTCTTCATTGCCAACCAGTGGAGTGCTGCCGTCGTTGTCCTGATCGTTCAGGGCCCCCAGCAAATTGAGGGTGATCGTGTCACCCTTCTTCTTCGTAAGGTCGTTCTTGACCTGGAAGATGTCGGTCTCTTTGGAGCCCATGTAACGCTTGTAGGCGGTGCCTCGGACGTACTCCTTGAAGAAGCCATCGTCCCATTGCTTGGCCCGGACTGCTGGACTGATCGTGGTGCTTGCCATTTTCTATTGCCTCGTTATTTGTTGAATAGGTCGTCGAAGACGTCGCTATCGGACGGGGCAAACTGCCCCGCCGCATTGCGGCTCTGAGTCATGTCGGGAGGGATGGCGGCGTCAGCTGCGGCGCGGGCCTGCTCTTTGGCCTTCAGTTCGGCCTCAAGCTTGGTGCGCACCTCGGCTTCGATCTCGGCGCGGTACTTGACGGGGTCTTCCATTCGCTTGAACTCACGCAGCTGCTTGCCAATTTGGTACGCAGCGAGCGCCGGATTGGCTGACGAGAAGATCCGCTGCTGAATCGCTGGGTTGCCCTCGGCTGCAGCCTTCACTTCCTCGAATACCTCGTCGTAATCCGGATGGACTACGCGCGCCTGCTCTTCCAGTGCTGCGTAAAGCCGCTGGGTTGCTCGCTGCTCCAGAGCCTGCATGTGCTGCTCGGGCGCATCGAAGAACTCAGGGGCTGGCTGCTGCGGCTGTGCTGCCCGCAACTCAGACAGTTCCCGCTCAAGTGCCTGACGCTTATCCCTCTCCGCTTTCATCGCGGCATACGGGACGGCCTGTTCCTCTTTGGGTTCCGGGGTCGTCGTCACCTCGGGTGCCGGGGCTTCCGGCGGCGTATCGACCGTTTCGACCACTGCTTCTGGCTGCTCCGGCTCCGGTTTTTCCGGCGTCTCCGTCGCGACCAGCGGCTGGGTCATGTCATCAAGGAAGTCTGTACCGTTGTCGCTCATTGTTCTCTGCTCCATCGACCGTACGTCGTCGTCACGCTCGACCGTTCGCCGTCGTCACGTGCCACAAGGCTTATTGCTGCTCAACAAAAACCCCGCTCGATGGCGGGGTCTGCTGGGGTTCTGGCTTGAGGGCCTGCATTCGTTCTGTTTCGGCCCTGTACTGCTCAATGCCTAGCTCTCGCTGTCGGTTGACGTTGTCGGCCTCCTTCAACTGCAGCTCGGCCATCTTGATTTGGATGTCGGCCTGCTTATCCGCCGCTTTCTGCTCCGCTTGCTGGATGCGCTGCTCTGCCTCTTGCAAGGCCTGCTGCATCTCCTGCATCTGCTGCTGGACCTGCGGAGGGATGCCGCCCTGCTCCATCTGCTCAAGGATCTGATCCTTGTTGCGCAGGCTGGATGCTTCGATGATTGCCTTGGTCGGAATCGCGCTCGGGTCGGCCTTCTTCAACTCCACCAACTGCTCGTACTGCTCCGACTGAATGGTGACGCTGTCGGGGCCGTCCTCAAGGATCAGATCGATATCCAACTCGGCAAGCTGGTTCTGCGTGGCGACAACTCGCTGCATCATCGGCTCGGCCTGCAGCTGCTGAAGCTGCTCAGGAGCCAAGGGCTGACCAGACTGCTCGGCCTGCTGCGCCACCTGCTCCCACTGCTGCACCGGCTTGTTGATCGACACCCAGCGCAGATTGCGCTCGTCATCGGTCACGCGAACCCAGCGCTCCTCCGTCCAGTACTGGCGGATGCGGTACCAAACCTGCCGATAAACCTCCCAGCTCATCATGCGCAGCGCTTCGAACAGGCCCGACATTTCGGCCAATCCAGACGTGAGCATCATCTCCTGAGCGCGGCCGCTCGGGGCGCTGGCGTCACCCTCAATTGCAGGGTTCACACCGCTGGCGTCGATCTCTGCCTTGGCCTCCTGCAGCAGTGCCATCTGACCCTGAGCAAGCGCCAAGCCATCGACAATCTCAAACCGCATATTCGGCTTGACCTCGATAGCACCATCTGGACGGGCTACTTCGCGCCGCATCCGCTCCAGGTCGGGGACCGCGCCCTTCTCATAGATCACCTGCTTGCTGTTCAACAGGTGAAGGGACTTCGACTTGCGTTTGTTAATCTCGTCCTGCGGAGAGATCATCCGGCGAACTACGCCATAGCGGCGGTTCTCACGGTCGATGTAGGCTGACGTGGCGACGATCTGGCACTGCGGCTCGCCAACTTCATCGACGTACGGCGAAACTTGAGGATCGCGGAGATACCCGCCCTTGCAGAAGATTGCGGTGGACCACTGCCCCTTGTGCTTGAACTGATGTTGAAGAACACGGATGCGCTTACGCTTGGTGTCGCTCCACTGAACCTTTGGCCGATCTCCGAAGGTCTCGGACTCGATCCATCCCGAGTAGCAAGCGGAGATCGCATCCTCCTTGCCCGGGAATTCCCGCAGCGCGTCGGCCTCGTCCATCCAGATGGCAACGCCCATGAAACCGGCATCGCTGAAATCTTTTCTACGACTACAGGGATCACGGTAGAAGCGATCCCAGGGGATATGGGTGATTGAGACCTCGCGCTGACCATGCGTCACCCGCACCGCAATCGATACCGCACCGACACCCTCAATGAACAAGTCGCCCGCCGCCTCAGACCGCACAAGGCTGTACTTGTTCTCGTCGCAGACGTACCGGATAGCGTCGGTTGCCGACTGCGCCTCTTCCTCGTGCTTCGGAGTGCGCGGGTAGGCGCGAGGGTCGGTGCGCATGCGGCGCTCATGGCCCAGCAGCGCATCCACCTTTGGGGCAATGCGATTGCTGATCACGACAGGCTGGCGACGCTTGTTCAGCGCCTCCAGTTCCTCAGGGCTAAGTTGCTTCCCGTCGTAGTAGTCGCGGTCACGCTCGGATAGCTCGCGCTCTTCCCGAGTATCCTGCTCGGCCTGCTCAAACTGGTCGATCAGGACGGACAGATCCACCGACACCGCCTTCGATGCGGTGCCTTCGTCCAAGGTAGCGTCGGTCATGCTGTCTTCCAGTTATCGCCGTCGTCGGCGTCGTGTGTGTCGTAGTCGCGGCGACTGGGCTTCTTGCCAGCAGCGCTTGTCGTCTCCGGAAGAACCGGCCACTCAAACGCCACCAAGTAACCAATGGCCGTGGTGATGTGCTGGTACTGGTTCTTCTGATCCTCTTGGAACGAAGATCCTTCTTTGAGCTGCACCGTAGCCATGCCCTTGTGGCACCACGGCGCAGTCTTCGGGTTGACAAACAGCGAGACCTGACCGGCTGCGTTGCGCACCTTGGCCCGAACTGCATTGTGTCGGTCCTTGATGGCTGGTGCAGCGCCTGGGACTAACCTTGTGACTTCCCAGCCGTTATCGCGCAGCACCTGCTCCATGTCGGTGTAGTTCGACTGTTGCCCGTGCTTCTCGCCCGCCTTGCCAGCCGGATCACCGTAGATCACAACCTCACGATTCTCGTGATTCTTGTACTTCTCGACAAACTCAGTGGCGGATTGCCTTGCCACCGCGCTTGTCAACACGATCTCATCCAGCGCGAACAGATTCTCGCCGCGCCTTACGCATACTGCAGACGAAAGTGGCGTGTAGTTGAAGTCATGGCACCACAGCAACTGTTCATCGAGACCAATAGCTGCATCCGTGACGTTCTCGGTGCCGTATTCCTCGTAGATCCTGCCGCTGGCCGTCTCAAAGCTGGCCTCAAACTCCTGCTTGAACTGCTTTGACGACATCGCCCGCTTCATGGACTCCATGACATCTGGAGGAAGGATTTCCGCTGACTTCCAGTGAAAAACCTTGAAGTTGGGGTCCGCGCCTGTCTCTGCCGCTTGGCAGAGGTCGTAGTAGTGGTTCAGGCCGTCCGGGACGCCGAGCAGCCAGCACCACGCGCGGTAGTTAGGGTCCAGCGGGTTGACTGTGTTCAGCGCAGGCAGGATGTTTGCCTCCCACGCGCTGGACTTCACGTCAGCAAACTCGTCGATCCCACCGCCCTTCCACGGGATACCCTCAATGCGCTGCGGCTTGTCCAGCCCGATCACATGGATCTCGCTGCCATTCGGCAGGTAGATGATTCGATCTGACTCGGACGGCCGGCGCGAGTGCATCGCCGACAGGGTGAAGGCCTTCAGGTCATCCCAGAAGATTTTCTTTGCCTGATCGTGCGTTGGTGCAGCTGCGAAGTACGGCCCGGGCACCCGATTGGCCTGCTTCACAAGGAAGCGCTTGAAGCGTTCGGTCTTGCCTGATCGGCGACCAGCAGGCACCAGTGGGAACCGAACGCCAGAAGGCACAGCGGCAACAAGCGCCAGCTGCGCAGGGTGATCCTTCAGGGCATACCAGCGGGCCAGCTGCCTATCTAGCAGCAGGTTGCCAGTGTTCATCCAGGGAGCCCTTCAATCAGCTTCTTCAGCGCGTCATGCAGCCCGTCATCACCATCCGTGCCCTCTCGCTTATCCCGCCACCTGTCGGGCTGGCGGTTCTTAAGCCAGAAGATCATTGCGGTCGGGTCAGGCGGGTAGTGCTTGATGATCGGAGTAAGAGTTACCGCACCCTGGTAGCTGCTGATATGCACGTCATCATGGCTGTACCCGGTAGCCCGGCGGAACAGTGACTGCTCAACCTGAGAATCAACCTCGTCCTTGCCGCGCTTTAAGGACTCAAGAAACGATGGATGCCGTAGCTTCCAGTTGTTCAGGGTTGTCTCTGTCACCCCAAAGAACTGCGCAATATCCTTATCGGTAGCGCCGAGGCGACACAGCCTCTCCGCCTGCTCGTCCAGCTCTTGGCTGTACTTGCTTGGCCTACCAGTCTTCTTGCCCATCAGGGCCTCCTAGTTCGCGCTAGGCCGCAATATCAAGCGTGCCCCTATGCAACAGCTCGCCCCTATCGGAGCGGCGAATGATGATTCGATACAGGCCCTGGCCTAGCTTCTTGGACTGCTCGGCGGTGATGCCCCACTGCACTTGACCCTGCTCGTCCCCTGCTGCATCAACAGTGAGCCGGTCATGACCTCGCGGGTACGGCCGGATGACAACCTCCAGCGCGGCATCGTCCAAGTTCGCCTCGCCGTCACCATCCCGAATCCAGGTCACGAACTCAGCATCAGCACTCTGGCTTGTGGTGTAGGTGCGCTCGTTTGGCTCGATCACTCTGATCTCCACTTAACTGGCAGGTCGCTACGGACTTGAACCGCAACCTCCACGGGTTTGGAGCCCGGGCGCACTGCTTGCGCTATCGACCCATAAACTGAGGCGTGGCAGGACTCGAACCTGCGACCGGCACCATACAAAGGGGCTGCTCTGGCCGACTGAGCTACACGCCGTGAAACTATTTCCTATCAGCCAGCACTACCGCTTGGCAGGCTCGGAGCTGGTCGTCGCTGTCTCTTGCGATACGAACAGCAGCTCCCGCAATTTCTTCTCTGCTGACGGCTCCCGCATCACGCTGGCTGGCGGTGGCGGCAGCACTGGACAGATTCCGGGTTTCACAGCTCGCGAGTTCGTCGCGCAGCCGGTAATTGCCATTGCGCAGCTCAGCAACAACAATCGAAGGCAGACTTTCGTTTTCACTGCGCGCTGCCTCGTATTGGGTGCCTATCTCATGCAGACGTTCGTTTTTTGAATGTTCGACTGAGCGGGCCTGCTCGACTGCCTTGGTCTCGCCCTTGGACTGCTTCAGCTCGGTGCGGGTCCCTGTGACTGCGGCGATATCACCACGCCATGACCAGCCAGCCCAGAACGTGCCCAGCAGGCTCATCAGCCATGCGATGCCGACTACCTGCGCTCTGGTCAGCACTTCAGTACGCCACCGGTAGCTATGCCCGTCCCCATCGCCCTCATCAGATCACGCTGAAGGTCAGGAACACGGGCAGGTTGAAACTCCGGCGTCTTCTTTTCAAACACCAGCGCCAGATGCTCACGGATCGACTGCCACTGCTCGGGGCTAGGCGGCAGTGCATTCAGCTCGGCAAAGCCCTGAATCCAGTAGGCGAATTGTTCTGGGGTCACTCAAACCTCCACGCCCACAAGGGCTGATGTGTCGCCGATATGGAAATTCCCATGTCGGTCAGTCAGTGCCACCGGCACCGATGTTCTCGGCGTCAGGATCGAATGGCGGCGGGGTAAGCCCGCTTGCGCGCATCAGTCCTTCCAGTCGGTAGATGTGGTTCAACATGCGGCCGCTGCGGCGCTCCAAGGCACGTACCTGCTCAGTAAGCCTGTCCAGCTCCAAGCGGATCGTTTCGTACAGCCTGGATTCGGCCGTGATTGCTTCGTTGTCCCGCTTTCGGCCGGCCTTCCCGCTGAACCAGCCGAGTGCGCCGGTCACAATCGCAGCGATCCATCCGCCCAATTCCGTTGGATTGGTTCCGGTATCCATCACTGGACCGCCTCCCACGCTTGGGTGTACAGCGCATCCCATGTCTGTCGATGCGGCTTACCGGGACGCCAGTTGCGGATGTAGTAATCCCACGCCGCAGCGACATAGCCCGGCGCCGGGAGCGGCCGCGGATCGGTGTAGAGCAGCAGCCGTGCAAAGGCGCAGGCCAGAAGGTCATCCTTCTCCAGCGCCGGATAGACGGCCGCCTCAGTCGGATCAACGCCCCGCTCCCGGCACACGACGATAGCGATCCACTTGGATGCTTGGTGTGTCAGTACGCCGCGAACGCCGCCGCCCTTCTCGAACTGCCAAAACCCGCGAGCGGGACCGCCAATCTGGCGGCGATGCTCAAAGCGGGATTCCTGCAGTCCAATGGCGAGCAGCATCAGCCGCGCCTTGTCCGTGTCCATCTTCGTCGGCAGCAAAGCGAGTCCGGGGCCGACTACCCGGTTAACGATGTAGTCGAGATCCGACACTCTGGCCCCCTGTGGGCAGTTCTGGGCGGCCTGCTAGGGGCCTGAAATTCGTTTGAAACGTAGACGTCCCAATGCTTTTGGGGTGGCCTGTTACTCGCTTCCCATCCGCATAATCTCGCTACCGAGCTCAAGTCGCAGATCGCCGACATCCGGGGTGAAGTAGTCGCACGCGTACTCGCCGTCCCGCATCTGAGCCAGGACGAACAGTCCCTTCACTTCGCCGCGCAGCACTTGCTCGCGAAGACCCTCAACGATGCCCAGCACTTCCGGGTTGGGCTTCATTCCAGGTGACTCCAATCGCGAGCCGGATACCGGCGTTTCATGTACTTCGGCAGCTCCTCGCCCGTGTACTCGCGGCATAGCCAGCGCAGCGTCAGGAACATGGGCTCAAAGTCCCCGTCCCTTACGTCATGCAGCACTGCGACACCGCGCCACTCGTTCGCGCCCTGCGGCCCTCGGTATAGCTCGGTGCCGAGATAGCAGGAGCCGACCACAAGGCCGTGAATCGTCTTTCCGTTCGCCAGTGGGCGGTCGCCGTAGCGCTTGCCCTGCTCATGCCCCTGCACGAACGAAAAACCCAGCTTGTTGAGCCGGTTGTCGATGGTGCCGCCTATGGGCCGGGGGCTATGGGCCGTCTTCCAGTAGTGGCAGTACCAAATGCCGTCTACCTCGACTGGCGCCTCAAATTTGTGCCGCTCCCAGCCGAACGTCTCGACGCCCATTAGGTGCGTGCCGACGACACCCTCAAATCGGGCGTCATTGACTGCCAGCCGTGCAGCGCGGTGCTCGTGGTTGCCCTCGGTGAAGATCCAACGCGGGTTCCAATGCTTCCGCTTGCCGTCCTTGAGCCGTTTAATCTCTTTCCAGATTGGAGCCGTCAACCGGGCCATCGCCTCGCGGCCAGCCTCAATGTCAGCCAACAGCCTGGAGTTCTCTTTCTCCAGTCCGCCAGGGGCGCTATAGCTCGACATGCTGGGCAGATCCCAGAAGTCGCCGATGCAGACGATTACGTCAGGCTTGCGCCGGACGATATCCGCAGCGATCCAGTCGAGGTGGTCTGTAGCGTCCCCCGGCCTGATCTGGCAGTCGGGGATGACGTAGTGGCGCCTCGGATTCATCAGGGCCTCGCATACTCGCGTTGCAGATCAGCGACTGCACCAGCCGTGGGGCGGTCGTCGTGGAGCTTGCCCACGCTCATTGCATCAAGGATCAAGGCGCAGCACGCCATGGCGTGTGCAACGTGGTGGACGCCGGAGTCCGGGGCAACGTCTTCGCCGTCCCAGAAGGCATCCATATGCCGCTCAAGCGCCGCCTTGTAAACCGAGATGCTGATTGCCGCATCGCGCCAGTTGTATGGGCCGTACTTCTTCGCCCCGTCAGCCAGCGCCATCGCCAGATAGTGCTTGGCGGACGGCGGCACCAAGTGCAGCGGAACCTTCAGTGCACCAATGGCCGTCTTTGGGTTGTTGTCCGGATAGCTCTGGCCCTCGGCCACGCGCTCTACGTTGGCCGATGACATGCTTACCTCTGATATGGCGAACGGGGCAGGACTTGAACCTGCAACCACCGACTTTGGAGGACGGTGCTCTGCCAATTGAGCTACCCGAACGTGATTGGCGGCGGGCCTAGGACTCGAACCTAGATCGACGGGATCAAAACCCGTTGTCCTAACCAATTGAACGAACCCGCTATGTGTGGAGCCGCCCGTGGGATTTGAACCCACAGCCTGCTGTTTACAAAACAGCTGCTCTGCCGTTGAGCTAGAGCGGCGAGCCTCATAACGCAAAAGCCCCGGGAGTCCGGGGCATTGTTCGCGCGCGATATTAGTACGGTAGGCCCTTTCCCTCGCGGTCGTCCACCGCGATTAGGCTGCATCCTTTCTGAGTGCGCGCATGATCTCCCTTGCAGAAGCATGTCGGGAATCAACGATTGCCGAATAGAGCCAGTCGTAGACCTTCGCCCAACTCTGCCGGTATGCAGACTCGCCCACCCCAATGGACTTGGCGATCTCCACGTTTGTGGGCTTCTTGTTGGCCAGTAGATCCCTGAGAAGCACCTCACTCAGCGCATCCAGCCTGCTATGCAGGTTGTCCGGCCAACTATTGAGACCTGCCACGTACGACTTACCCTCCAGCGTGCTGATGTGCCGCTTACAGGACTCGCTGCGATCCCTGTTGCGCTGAGCCAGAAGCTTTGCCATCTCGTGGCTGATCGCAGCAGTTGCCATCTCGTCCTTCCGGCGCCGCCACTCTGCCGCAGCCATCGCATAGATCAGCCCGCACGCCTTGTCGATCTCGCGCTGCCCCACGGCTGGCAAGTACATCAACTCGATGACTGCTCGACCAATGGTCGGCGAGGCAAACCCGAGTCCGGCCGCAATGTCTTGGTCGGTCAGCTCCGGAATGCCCCCGCGCCCCGTGTCCAGCCGGATCGTCTTTGGCCCAAGCCGGGACAGAATCTCCAAATCAGCCATTGCCCACCCCCTCGTTAGCGGCGGTCGGCCCGCCAGTGATTCGGAACACCACTTCGCCACCCTTGCGCGGCGTTTCGCGCACGTAGGGGTGACTCACAAACCTCTTGTCATCGATGCCCAGTGCGTCGGCGATTCCGTCGCGGTACGCCTTGCAACGCGCCAGCATGTTGTCGTCGTCAGGTAGGCGACGCGTCGGCGGGTAGAAGTCGATCCATAGGTGCAGGCGGCCATCGGGCAACACATGGCCGGCAGTCCAGCCAGATGCCATCGCCTCAAACTTCGACAGCTCGCGAGCAGCGGCAGACGCCTTCGCCTTGCGCGCCCAGTGAACCCGACCGTTCGGCGACAAGTCTTTGTGGGGCCACGGCAGAACCAGGTCTTTCATGCGATCCCCCTTGCGTCTTTCATTGCCCGAATCCACCGGTATGCCGTGGCGCGATTCATCCCGTATGCCTCCACCAGTTCCTGCCAAGTCGGAAGCCTGCTGGGCCAGCGATGAGCGGCACGGAATGCCATCTCAATCGTCACGCTGGTGTAGTGGCGCGGCCCGCCCTTCTCTTCTGTCCAAGGCTGGGCACTCATTTCCTCACCCCGATGATTCCTGCATCAAACAGCTGCGGCAGGTACAGGCCAAATGCCCTGTCCCACTCCGCGAACTTCAGCTCACGATCCATCGACCGGCCTTGATCCAGCTCCCGGTGACAGGAGCGGCAGGCCGGGATGTGGAAACAGTCGTGGGCCTTGAGCGCCCCACCCTTCCCGTGCTTGGATTGGTTGCTATGGGCTGGCTCACCCGCCCCACCCTCGCAGCCAGGGAAGCGCAACATGCAGCCGAACTGATACGAGGCGTCGAGCAACTTTCGGTCGCGGTAGTTCATGCCGCCACCGCCTTGTATTCGCTGTTCGGGTCCGGAATAAACAGACCGGCCTGAGCCGCCGTCCGCTGCACGTGCTCCACGAACTCCCAGAACGCGCGGTCGTCCAGCTTGTCGGCATTGCCGTGCTCGTCCTTGGTTGTGGTGCGGAACGGCTTCTGCTCAATGCGCCCGCCAGGAAGCTGGCGATTCACCCAGCCGAAATGCTCACCACACATCCACTCATGGATTTCTTCGGCGCTGAATCCCATCTGCGGCGCCAGCAGTGCGTAGGCCACGCCGAACAGGTAGCGGTTCTGCGGGTCGGTACGCTCGGGCCGGGCAACGCTGACCTTCACGTTCACAGGCTTGCCGGGGTGCGCGCCGAGCAGGAATTTCAGCACCTGCTCCACCATGCGCTCCCGATTCTTCGGCGGGAGGGTGATGACGTTAATGGTCATGATTCGCTCCCGGTGCTACTTGCCCCGGCTATCGCTCGCTGCACCCGAATCGCGTGTTCGCGGGTTGGGAAGCACAGCGCGACAATCGCATCGCCACGGCTTTCCGCACTGACAGACGTGCCAGAGACCACTTCACCTACCGCATCACAGATGACCACGGCAAAACAGCCTTCCTTGTTTGACGCAACACTGGCGACATACCGCCCCTCACCGAAGACAAGGGCCGGGATCAAGTCAGACATACTCATACCCCACCCTCCGAGCGGGCGGCGTCGATGGCATCACGAATGCTCGGACGCCACGCTGCAGGGTCTGCGAATGCCGTGATGGCCACCATTTCCTTGTGACCGCCGTCCTCCGGCACGGGCGACGTTCCGGAATCGCAGTAGGCCCAGCGTCCATCGTCGTCATTGACGATTGCAGGAGCGCAGCCCTCGGCCATCTGCTGATCCAGCCAGTTGAGTCGCTCCGCATCAGCCACGGCGGCATCCCGCTCTGCCTCGGCCTGTTCAGTCCTTGATTTCAAAGCTGCGTGAACGCGATCACTAAACCGCTCACCAGTTAGCTTGTCGTACTTCTTCTGCAATGTATCCCGCTCTGCCTCGGCCTTGCGCTTCGCCTTCTCCGCCTGCCACTCACGACTCAAGTAGTCGTCGCGCTGTCGCTCCAACTCAATCATGCGTTCACGCAGCGATGCCGCATCTGCCGTCAGGCGGTCGATGTGGGCCAACAGTTCGCGGACATCGTCCATCTGCACGATTCCCACTGCGCTATCCAGCCCCCAGCGAACACGCTCAATCGCACCCGGCAACACCGGCTTGATCTCGTTCTCGCTCATGTCAGTAGTCCCCATTGCTGAGAATCGCAACGCCGGATGTCAGCTCGTCCATCTCTTGTGGGCTGACCCGTTGCGCAAGGCCAACCGAACGCAGCATGTCTTCAAGAAGGATTGCCGCTTCGCCACGGCTATCTGCGATTACAACTGCAGCGGTTGGCACCGGCCAAAGGCCCTTGAAACTCTTGTTGGTGAAGACCTTCATCGCCTAATCTCCCTATCCCGTTCGTTCCAGCCCGCTCGCCAATCGGCGCGTAGCTGGCCCGCTTCTGTTGTGATTCCGTAGAGCGGACAGCTACCGATGCCCCGCCCTGCTTCTCTGGCCCAGCGCCCGAATTGGTGCGGGGGGATTACGCCGCCTGCGTCAGGTGCAAAGGCTCCGGTCGCCGTGACTCCATCGCCCTGGCGTAAAGCACCTTGGCCCGATGCATCAGCGCCACTGCGCAACCCACCGGAATCTGCATAGCGACCGCGATCTCGTTTGCGTTGCATCCCTCACACTCCAGTCGGAACACGTCCACGTCGGTTAGTGCGATGCGGTCCATTAGTGCTGCCTCCCGCCGAGGAACTCGGCCAACTCGGCGGCGGCACGCTGGGCGCGCTCTGGATTTGCTTTGATCGGCTGCTTGGTCAGCGCCAGTTGTTCGCGCGGCGGCATCGCTTCCATGAAGTCCGCAGGCGACGGCCACATGCGCCGGCCCTTCATCAAGTTGGTGAAGGCCTTGCGGAAGCGTGGCGTGTCCAGCTGCTGGTCCCACACGCGCTCATCGGTAATCGCCCGATGCCAGCCCATCGCCGTCCCAGCGATCATGTCCGCTGCCGGCGTCCGATCCAGACTCAAGCAAAGCAGCTGGCTCAGGCCGTCCAGAATTTCGTCGTGAATCCAGTTGGTTTCCATGCTTCATGCCCTGCAGTTGTTGGATTGCGGATAGGGTCTTGCTCGGCGGCGATGACGTGGGACTGACACGCGTCAGTGCTGGGCCTGCTCGCTCGTTCGGCTTGAGCCAATCGGCCTGCAACCCCTGGGAACCACGGGCGCACCAGACAGCGAGGAATGCGTCGAAGGTCATCCCGGCCTTGCCGGATTCGCTGCGGGCCTGCTTGACGACCGTCTCGGTCACCGGGGCCTTCTTCGCCTTGCGCAGGGCAAGCCAGTCAGACCACGTCTGCGGGTTCACGTCATCGGGGCAAGGGAGCGCGTCAGCGCGTTGCTTCTTTGTTGCTTTACTTACGGTTCTTGATGGTTCTTGACGGTTAGTGTCCGCCTGCCGGACTTCGTCGTCCGTCTCCCGGACTTCGTTATCCGCCTGCCGTACTAGTTCGCCGTCAGATGAACTAGTACGTTTCCCGGACTGGTTGTTCTGGCGGACTAGTTTTTCTGGATCAAAATTGGCCGGGGTCAGCACGTAAAAGGTGCGATAACGGTCACTGCGATCCGCCTTGACCAGCCCCACCGACTCAAGCCACTTGATCGCCTCAATGACCGCTGTGCGACCAAAGCAAGTGCGCTCGGCAATCGTCGTCAGAGACGGCCAGCACTCGCCGTGGTCGTTCGCGTTATCGGCGAGCGAGATCAGTACCGCCTTAGCCGTAGGCGGCATCTGGAGCTTCCAGCAGGCGGACATGATCTGAGTGGACATGCGTCAGGCCTTGATCGGACGGGCTGCGACCGGAATCACTCGGTCAGCGCGGGCCTTGTCCGTTCCCTGCTTGAGCCAGCCAGGATTGAACGCACGCCACGGATGGGATTTCTTCGGGCTCACGGCCACTTCACTCCCAGCTTTGCAGCCAACGGAGTCATGACCGCAGCAAGTGCTGCGAACTGAGCGATTGCCTCAGCGTGCTGGGCATCCGGGCAGGTCATGTACTTTTCGATCAGGTAGTGGATGGGCGAGATATCGCGCGTCTCTTTCAGATAGCGCTCCAGCTCATCGATGGTCATGCCTCGCGGCTTACCGCCGCTGTCACCGCCTGCAAGCTTCTCCGTCAACTTGGACGGGCTCAGGTCGAGCTTGCCCGCCACGGCAACCACGCCGCCATTGCGCTGCACCTGGACCAGCAACAACTCCCGCAGGCTGCGGGACGTTTGGGTAAGTCCGTCTTCGTATGTAATGTGTAGTGATCGCATTTCTGCCCCTTTGGTTACTGGGGAATCCTTGGGACGACGTGTTCCCCAGAATTCCCCTCGTTGGTCCTGAAAATGGCCGCACCCCAACGGAGTGCAGCCACATGGATAAATCAGTCTTTGAAGCGGTCTCGGGCAACGTCACCGCGATCATTCGCGTACAGGGCGACGTCTACGCTTTGCGCATGGTTGATGGGCGCGCAGTGGTTCGACTGCTGCGGGCTGCGTGCTGACATGTCAGGCAGCCTTCCGCTTACGGCGCGGCGCAGGAGCCGGACCAAACACATCGGGACGGAGGTCGTGGCGAGAGACGCCGGTGGCGGCCTCGATGGCCAAACAGTGGTGTGCTGCGACCCTCAGCCGGCCTGTCACCCACTGAGAAATCAGGCTGGGATTGACCTTAAGGAGTCGGGCCAGAGCAACTTGACCGCCGATGGCGCTTACTGCTTGGGTGATCGTGTCCATTGCGCAAACTTAGTACGCCTAAGCATGCCTGTCAATAGGTTTTCTAAGTGCATTGCGCGGACGGAGTCAATAGGCTTCCTAACTATGGTCGCCCCTGTCTCCCCTGATCCCGAAAAGGCCCAAATCTCGGAACTGCTGAAGAAGCTGATCCGGGAGAGGGGCTATACCCATCAGTCGTTCTCAGACGCCATAGGGGTCAGCCCCGGGCTTGTCTCCCAATGGGCCACCAACAGGGGCGCCGTTCCGGCCGAGCGAGCAATGAAGGTCGCCACACTACTTGGCACAAAGCCCGAAATCATCAGTCCGATATGGCGCGAATTGCGCGAGCAGTTCGTAGCTTCTCAGCCCCTGCGATTGGATGCTGCCACCATCACTGCCGCTGTCAGACTCGCCTCCGGCGCAGGCACTGGCGTTGGCCTATCTCATTTTGAACTAGAGACTGAGGACGACGCCGAGCTGTTCGCCCTGGCAATTGCGGAAGTCCTTGATGACCAGATCATCGAGGCCTCTGACAGCGATGTGCAGCGCTTTGCGCGCAAGCTTAAATCGCGAAAGGAGGGTGACGATGGACAGGTCGGAGCGGCTGGATCGAATGGCGGAACTGATAGCTCAGCGGGCCAAGCGAAAGCTGGGAATGCCAAGAGAGCTGCGGCTGGTCGGCAGCGAAAGCGCGCCTAAAACGGTCGAGGAGCCCGTAGAGGAACCTCCCTCGCGACTGCCGGACTGGACGTCACTGCAGCCGGTTGATGTGTCAGAGCGGGCGGTGACGATGCACAAGATCATGGTCATCGCCAACACGCATGGCTGGCAGATCGCCGTCACGCACTTCCTCATGACAAAGGGTGTTCCCTACCTGTCCGACCTGACGGAACCGCAGCTGGATGACTTGCTCGACCGGATGCACGGCTACGTCGATGCCGCCGAGATAGGCGCGTGCATGCATGACGCGATGCCGGTGACCTAGCCCCACGCCGCCCCGCCAGCCGGGGCGCTCTCCTGTCCCAATTTTGGACAACAAAAAACCCCGCCGGAGCGGGGTTTAGGGGGATTGCGAAGGATGGGTCAGTCCCCGTCTCCGTCCTGACTGGAAGAACCCTTTTGCTTCTTATTTGCAGCAATCCCATATCCAGCAGCGCCACCTGCAACCAGGAATACAACAGCTTTAACCAGCTCAAGGGCCAGCGCTTCCTTGTCTAGGTAAAGGGCATAGCCGATCAAAAGGGCGATGATGACCAGAAGCCAAATTATGAGCTTCTGCGCGTCCTTCCTTTGCCCTCTAGCGCATTCTCGCTCGTGGACCCGATCTTCCTTTTGTGCCGCCAGCGAAGCCATGCCAAATTGAAACGCGTTCGCGTCCTTCTGCTTGTCAATCTCTAGACGCTCACGCTCAATCTGATTTTGCTCAGACTTCACCGCGAGGTCTTGAGCTTGAGCCTCGATGAACAAGCTCAGTGTCTTTGACAGCTCTGCGGGGACTAGGCCGTTGTTCTTTGCCGCCTCATCCTTGGGCTTTGGAGCCTCGTCCTTGGGTTCAGTCACTTGAAAACCTTATAGATTGGCGAGTCATGCTTGATCCGCACACCACCGAAATTCTTCTCGCCCAGGCGGGGCGCAACAATCTCAACAACCTTGATGCCGCGCTTCTGTTCAGCTGTAAGTGACACAAAATCAGAAGCACTCAACACCTCCAAAGTCACGGGCCGGGCGTCCAGCGTCCTGCTTTCATGACTCTTCATACGTTCCTCCTAGATAGAGCGCGCCCAGAGCGCGCTCATTGGCAAATTGAAATTGCGACTTGCCTGATCACTGGCAGCTCCGTCCTCAGACGATTGCTTGCCCTAACAGCGGTTGCTGTTGTTCTCGCCGTCAATAGTAGCGTTGCTTCGATGTAACAACAACAAAACGTTTTCTTAAAAACGCTAGTGAATTCAGACGCTTAATTGACTGTTTGACATTGCGAAAGTTCCGTGAGTGTCAACTAATCGTTACAGATCAGCTGGTTACATACGACTAGTTGGCCGGGAGCGGGCGCTCCCCTCGACTTCTCAGCGCTGAACCTGGATATCCGGCAAATTCAAAACCCTGAACGCCGCGTTAGGGGTTCAGGAATGGTAAACCGCTCGCTTAGATTTCCTATTGACGTAGATACTTAGGTTTCCTAAGCTTCATCCATCGCCTCACCCCGAGGCCGAGGGATGCAGAGATGGGACGCCTGACCTACGACGACCACGTCACCGACTACCTGGATACCGAAGAAGTCCGCGCCCGCATGGCACTGGCCGCAGCCGAGTTCATTGGCGAGTGGATGACTGGCCCCAAGGACGCATACGCCACGCAGAAGTGCGGCCGCCAGTTCAACGAGCTGGCCGACAAGATCGAGTCGAGCTTCATCGCAGAGATGGAGCGCCGCCAGAGCGTTGAGGCAGACAACGTTGCCGAGCTGCGGGAGTGCGCGGCATGAGCGCCAACAAGCACACGCCTGCACCGTGGAGCGTGGGAGCAACCGATCCCGATACAGCAGAGATTGAGATCGTCAGCGAAGGCAGGCCATACATCTGCCTTGTTCTGCCGGGCGCTGTCGATGGGCGCACTGAAGCCAACGCCCGCCTGATCGCCGCCGCGCCGGAGCTGCTGGATTTCATTCAGCACGCGGCCGATCAACTCGAATCCGGAATACAGGAATACACCGGAAGTCCTGAAGAGCCGCCACAGCCTGCGAGTAAGTGGGACTACGACGCGGGGCAATTGGTTGGCGAACTTCGCCGATTGATCGCCAAGGCAACCGGGGGTGCGGCATGAGCGGGGTGGATGTGCTGGCGGTGATGGATGACGTGGCCCGTTTCCACGATAACGGAAGTGAGGCATTCGATTCTCTTCGCGAAGCCCGCGCAGCCGTCGCCGAGCTGATTGAGGCGGCAAGCCGTGTCCAGTGCACGCCTTGCCTCGGGACCGGATTCCAGACCGTGCGCGTGCAAGGGGACTTTGTAGTCGGTTGCGACCCATACCCCTGTCCGAAATGCACGCCCCTGCGCACCGCCCTCTCCCGCGTGCGAGGTGCCGAATGAGCGCCCGCCGCCTCAACGCATGGCTGCACGTATTCGCGAAGTCCGCCGAGTACGCGCTGTTCCTTGACCTGTTCGCAATTTCGCTACTCGCAGCCGCCGTGTTCTTCGTGCCGCTGCGTCTGCTGACTATTACTGGAGGGGTGTGATGAAGCCTGATTGGAAGGATGCGCCGAAGTGGGCGAAGTGGCGCGCTACCGATGGAGGCGGGATGTCGTACTGGCACGAAGTCGAGCCCGAATGGGATGAAATGAATCAGGAGTGGCGCAGCGAGGGGATGGTGACCACGTCGCACGACGCTGACGAAAGCTTGGAGCCCCGCCCATGACCCCCAGCCTCCCAACCATCGCCGACATCGCAGCAGTGGTGTTCCCGCCGATCAAGGCGCCTGACCCGCTGCAAGAACTGGAAGCCAACGAAGGCATCTGCGCACAGGAGAGTGAGGGATGAATGCGATTCGTAATTCACTCGGCTTCGTGCTCCTGTTCGGCGCGCTGGCACTGATCGCAAGCGCGTACAGCCTGGAACTGATCTCGCTGATCTTCCTCGTCCTCATGTCGATCAACGGTTTCAAGCTGGCCGACGCAATCGTGGCGCACGTCAGGATGCTGCGTAGGCAGCCCAAGCACGAGCCGCCGACCACACTCCCCGACTTCCCGGCGCAGACGAAGCGCGACGTTCGATAACCAAGGATATGACCATGTTTCTAAGTAACTCCAAGTCCCCGGCACAGAAGCGCAAGCGCATGAAGTTTGGCGCTTGGCTGCACAAACTTCAGACCAAGAAGCGTCGCATTGCACGGCCGGGTTTCATCGTAGACGAAGCCAGCATGACGGTGATCGGTCGCGCGGTTGCGCCGTTTCTTCCGAACGTTCGCGGCATGCGATACGAGAAGGGGAAGTTGATCCCCCGTCACAGCTAACTCCCCTAGCCCACTGCTGGTGGCGCAAATAACCAGCAGATGCTGCCACCCGAAGGACTCCGCCCGTGTCGATGTACTGCGCCTATCCATGAGGCGGACGGCAGCGGTTGCCACGGGTCCACCGGAAATCAAACCGGCACGACGGGCGCGGCAGATGGCAGGCCGGAAAGACGGTCCGAGTTACCCCTTTACCTGGAGCAGGACATGAGCAACGCCACACATTACCGAAAGGTGTTCGACTCCCCGTATCTCAGCGCGGCGGATGTTGTCGAGCCGATCAGCTTGACCATCGCCCGCGTGACGCAGGAGGTGGACAAGACCAAGAAGTCTAAGGACGTGTTCAACACGGTCTATTTCGTTGAGCGCGACATCCGCCCCGGCGAGAAGCTGAAGCCGATGATCCTCAATGCCACGAACAGCAAGACCGTGGCGCGCCTCGCTGGCACTCCGTACATCGAAGAGTGGGGCGGCAAGCGGATCACCGTCTACGTCGAGACTGGCATCAAGTTTGGTCGCGACACCGTTGACGGGCTGCGGATCAAGCAGGCTGCTGCGCGTTCTGCCGTTACCCCGGACAACCAGCGCCTGTGGGACAACGCCAAGTCTGCATACAAGCGGGACGGCAACTTGGAGCGTGTTCTGGCCCGTGCTGACATGAGCGAGGAACACATCACGCAGTTGATCGCGGAGTGCAGCGCCGAGCCCAAGCAGGAGGCCGCAGCATGAAGTGGCACAACGTCGAGCAGAACAGCCCGGAGTGGGACGAACTGAAGCTGGGCCAGCCGGGATCATCGGCAGCGGCAACGTTCATGGCTCACTACGGAAAGGACTTCGGCGAACCGGCACAGAAGCTGGCGTTGCGGTATGCCCTTGAACGCGTCACAGGCCGGAAGTCTGAGCAGAACTTCAGCAACGCACACATGGAGCGCGGCCACGCTCAAGAGCCTATCGCCAAGATGCTCTATGAGGAGTTGCACTTCGTTGAAGTAACCAACGGCGGCTATTTCGACCATGCCGAATGGGGCGACTCACCTGATGGCCTTGTCGATTCAGACGGGACTGTAGAGATCAAGTCGGTCATCGCGTCCGTCCACGAAGCAACGATCAAACGAGGCACGTTCGACTCTGCCTACAAGTGGCAAATCATCACGCATTTCGATGGAACAGGCCGCAACTGGGTGGACTACGCCAGCTACTGCGCCGACTACCCGGAATGGGATCAGTTGGTGGTCTATCGCACCTACCGCGACCAAGTCGAGAAAGAGTTGTCGATGCTTAGGGAGCGGCGCGAACAGTTCATTGAACTGATCAAAACCAAGGCCAGCGAAATCAACGAAAGGAAAGCCGCATGAACAATTTGAACGCAATCGGCCGCGTGGGCGGCAAGGACGCCGTTACTCGTTACACCCAAGCAGGCGAACCCGTTACCGGCTGGTCGATGGCTGTGGACTCTGGCTACGGCGATAAGAAGCAGACCATTTGGATCGACTGCTCAGCATGGGGCAAGCGTTTCGAGAAGGTCGCCGAATACATCACCAAGGGCGTGCAGCTTGGCGTGACCGGCGAACTCGGCACCCGCGAACACGAAGGCAAGACCTACATCACCTTGCGCATCGCTGACGTGACCCTGGTGGGTGGCAAGCAGGAAAGCAGCGGCAACCAGCAGCAGGCCCAGCGTCCGGCGAGGCAGCAGCAGGAACCCGCCCAGCAGTCAGCGCCTCCCTCCGGCGATCCGCTCGACGACGACATCCCCTTCTAGGACCTACGGGGCGGAATGCGCAGTGGTGATGCGCTCATGTGCGGGAAAGAACCCCTGATGTAGTTCAGGGCTGGTAGCGAAAGCTAATCCGTTGGTGACGGCGGAACCGGCAGACCCGTTTGATGCTGGCGAATTGACGCGCTTTAGACCGTTAAACATAGGCTGGTTTGAGTCCAGCTAAGCCGGGATCACCTCCGGCCCGCCCCACCCTTTAGGAGCAAGACATGAGCAACAACGGATGGATGCCGATTGAGTCGGCTCCGAAAGATGGAAGCGCGATCACTGTTTACGACATGTATCAGACGGACTTCAAGAAAAATTCAAACGGCATCTATAGGCAAACGGGACGCGACGGGTATGGAGTAGTTACGGCATGGTTTAAGGACGGCGCATGGCTGATGCACTCACGGGACGGGGTGGTGATTGCGTGCACCAATCCTGCCCACTGGATGCCCATCCCCGCTCCCCCGACCGGAGAAGACGAATGAACGGATACGACGCACAAGACATGGCGACTCAGGGCGCTGATGGGCATCGCGACGGCTATCAGGCTGGGTACGCGGATGCGGTGAAGGCGTTCGATGCTGAAAATCCCGTCTCAGCGCAGGAGGCGGTGGCTATCAACCAGTTCCGCCACCATGACAGTTCAGACTGGTATGACGTGACACCGGAAGACCATCCGCACGTGTTCAACGATCCAGACTTCGTTGTCCGAACGGTCTACGCCGCCCCCGTCGCCGCAGCGCCGGTTGTCGAGGCGTTGAAACGGATCAAGCTGCGTCTGCACTTCCTCGATATGCCTGGCGAGTCAATGTGGGATCGTGGCGATGGCGTATGGGTGCCGGACTGGCGCTACGAAATCCAGTTGATCGAACACGTCCTGCATGGCCGCCCCTTCACGGCCACTGAGAAGCCCACCGACACCCGCAAGCGGATCGAAGTGGCCAGCACCCCCGCAGCGCAGGGGATCTCCCTGCTGAACACCGCCTACTTTCAGGGTTGGGTGGCGGCGGCTGGGTGGGCTAGTCGTGATGATATTGTCGCCGATGAAGGGAGCAAGGCATATACGGCTGAGCGCGACCAACGGCTGCATGGACTGATCGACGCCAGCCCCAAGGCCGACGCGCGTACACCGAAGGCCGGGGAACAGATCGCAGATATTCTCATTGAATGGAGGCGTAACGAGATTGACGCTGGCTCTGCGCTGGCAGCCATAGAAGCCCACTTAGACGCCTGTACTTTTCAGCCGGCCAACGATTTGAACATCGGCTATGAAGCCGGGATGCGCCTTGAGCGTGAGGCTCAAGGGGCCAGCCCCAAGGGCGGCAGCGATGCGGAGTCGAGATTCGCTTTCTGCGCGAAGCATGAGGCGTTCCCCATACGCACCGAGGATGGTCGGAACTGGATCATGTTCGTTGCTACGGACCCGGCATACCCGAACATTCGGGCAGCCCATGTTGCCGCCACTCCCGAAGCAGCCATAGACGCCGCAATGCAGGCCAGCAGCGCCGAGGCTGGGGTCATGTGCGCAACTTGCCAGGACAGCGGCGAGGTGATCGGGCAAGAGGGTTCCGGCCCGGATGTTTACGACGTTACGGTGATATGCCCGCATTGCTCGCAGCAGGCCACCAGCGCCGAGGTGGGGTCGTGAGCGCCCGTCGTCGTGTTGTCAGCAGCACCCACCTGCACAATCTACCGTGGGAGGTCGCCTTCGTGTGCCAGCTAGATTGTGGCCACAGTCAGCGCGCTGAAGGACGGTATGACAGGTCCAGCCCTGTCGTGCGCGGCGTGCCTCCAAAGACAGTCACTTGCCACAAGTGCAGTCAACAGCCCACCAGCCACGGCGCGGGGGTGTCGGATGAGTGACGTAATCGAGTCGCTGCGCGCTGCACATAAGAGAAACCCGGACGGAATCGACGTTCTGTCGATGGCCTGCGGGATTCCTAAGAAGCGCCTGATGGAGCTGATTCGCGGCAAGGGTGACCCGCTTGATAAGCGGGAACAAATGATCTTGGAGGCCATGCGATGACCGATGACCAACAGCGCGCCAGGGAGTTGCTGGCGCAAGAGTACGAGAGTCGCGGACTACACCAATCGGCCCGAGACATTCGGACAAACCGGATGGATGAGCATTTGGGATGGGTGCGCGAGGCAAACATGGCCCTCGCAGCCATCACCGCCGCCCTGCGCGCCGCGCCGGATGCTGTAGCCCTGCGCACGGCAATGGAAACGCTGGAGCAGATCGCATCGGCACCGGATGACAAAGGCGCGAAGTTCAACGCGGCCGGCACCATGGCGTTCTTGACGACGCAGGGTGCAGTAGGGCCGGAGTGGCGGCCAATCGAGACTGCGCCGGAAGGCAGGTTGGTAGTCGTCGGATGGATGGATACCGAAGACTCGCACTACCCAGAGAATTACGATTTCGACTATCTAGAGGATGGGCTCTGGGCGAAGCATGCAGATTGCGTCGAGCATGCTCATGCAGTCGCCCCGCCCGGCAGCAAGATGCCGAAGGAACAACCGCCGTACCAATGGTGGATGGACCTGCCTGCGTTCCCCGCCGCCCGCCCGCAGGGGGTGAAGGATGTCTAAGCCGTGCGATTCAACCTGCGAAAAGTGCGGGGGCAGCGACATTACTCTCTCCTTCCACGCGAAGGATGAGCTGCTTCGATCAGACGAATATGGGCGCTGCCGAAATCGGTTTGGCGCTAGCAACGGCTCTTACGGAATCCGTGTTTTCAGGGATCACATCTCATACAACTGCCGAACCTGCCAGTTCAAATGGCAAGGCCTGCCTATGCCAAAGCCGCGCAAGACGAAGCCAGCGGACAGCCCGCAGGAGGCGAGCGATGCGAGTAAGGCACCCGAGGCACTGAAAGGAGGGGAAGATGAGCGCGGCTGAGAGATTGCCAGACCTGTATACCGAGGCTTTCGCGGCTGCATATCTTGGCGTTGCTGAGATCACCCTGCGCCGAATCCGAAAGCGCGGACACATCGGCCACGTCCGCATAGGAAAGGCCGTCAAGTACACCGAACACCACCTACTGAAATACCTGGAGCAGCAAACGTGTCAGCCCGATTCCGCCTTGGCGACTACTGGATCGAACAGCGCAAAGGATCTGCCGTCTGGTACCGGGCGTGGCGTGACGCGAGCGGATGCAAGCAGCGCGCTTCGCTTGGCACAAGAGACATTGCAGAAGCACAAGTCGCACTAGCGCGGTGGTACGTCGAGAACGCAGCGATGCTCAATCAGGCGCCGCAGGACGTGCTGCTTGATACCGTGTTGACGCGGTACCTCGCCCAACACGGGGATGGCCTCGCCAGCAAGGACAGCGCCAAGCGCGGCGTTGCGCTGTGGCGCGAGTGGTGGAAGCCGAATGATGCTGTTGCCGACATCACCATTGGCCGCCAGGAGGACTTCCTCAAATGGCTGCGCGACAAGCAATACAGTGAGGGCTATTCACGCCGCATCTTGGGCGTGGGGAAATCGGCGTTAAATCGAGCATGGAAGCGCGGCGAGATCGCCCAGGTTCCCTTTGTGGAATTGCCGCCAATTGGTGACGCCTACCCTCACTACGCGACGCGCGAGCAGGTTGTGCGCCTACTGAATGCGCCAATGCCGGAGCACATCTGGGCGATGCTCCTTATCCGCCTGTGCACCGGCTGCCGTGGTGATGCTGCGCATGACCTGCAGGTTTTCCAGATCGACAGGCGCGCTGGCCTGATTCGCCTGAATCCGCCGGGACGCAAGCAGACGAAGAAGTACCGGCCGGTCGTGCCTCTGCTACCCGTTCTGGACGCCTACCTGGAAACGGCCAAGCCATCGGCCTGCGTGGTGCACTGGCACGGCAAGCGCGTGGCGTCCGTCAAAACCACTTGGCGCAAGATCCGAATGGCTGCCGCACTTCCGGTGTGGTTCGTTCCGAAAACGATCCGCCACACGGTCGCGACGTGGCTTCGTCAACGCGGCGTGCCTGCATGGGAAGTGTCGGGATTGCTCGGCCACCATGCGGGCGGAACGACAGACGCATATGCCAAGTTCGACCCGTCATATCTGGGTGAAGCACGAAAAGCGTTGATTGAGATACTCGCCGATCTGGCGAAAGATGTTCCGAGATTGTCGGAGCTGATTGGGGTCAGTGTGGGGTCAGTTGACCCGCAGACCCCATCAATTGATTCCACTGAAAGCACTGCTACATCTAGGCTTAAAGTGGTGGGCGGTACAGGGTTCGAACCTGTGACCCCTACCATGTCAAGGTAGTGCTCTACCGCTGAGCTAACCGCCCTTCTCAGCAACAATTTCTTCGTTGCGAGGGCGCGTATCTTAACCAACGAAACAGGGAAGGACAATAGATTTCTTCAAAAATCTTCACATTGCCTTCCTCAACCCAGATTCGCCTCCTTCAAGCGGTGAATCTGGTCGCGTACGCGGGCTGCGTCCTCGAACTCCAGGTCACGTGCATGTTGGTACATCTTCTGCTCCAGCTCCTTGATCCGGGCCACCAGCCGGGCCGGATCCATCGGCAGATAGTCCGCTTCCGGCTCGGCCACGCGGCGCCCCCTGCCCTTGACTGCCGACTTGGCCGAACCCTCCTCATGCGCGCCTTCGAGGATATCGACAATCGGCCGTGCCACCGACTTGGGCACGATGCCGTGGGCTTCGTTGTATTCCACCTGCTTCTGCCGACGCCGGTCCGTCTCGTCGATGGCCACCTGCATCGAGCGGGTCATCTTGTCCGCATACAGAATCGCCTTGCCACGCAGGTTGCGCGCGGCGCGGCCGATGGTCTGGATCAGCGAGCCGCTTGAACGCAGGAAGCCTTCCTTGTCCGCATCGAGGATGGCGACCAGTGAAACCTCGGGCATATCCAGGCCTTCGCGCAGCAGGTTGATGCCGACCAGCACATCGAATTTGCCCAGGCGCAGGTCGCGGATGATCTCCACACGCTCCACCGTGTCGATGTCCGAGTGCAAGTAACGCACGCGGATGCCGTGCTCACTCAGGTACTCGGTGAGGTTCTCGGCCATGCGCTTGGTCAAGGTCGTGACCAGCACGCGGTCGCCCATCTTGATGCGCGCATTGCATTCGGACATCAGGTCGTCAACCTGCGTGCCGACCGGACGGATCTCGATCTGTGGGTCGATCAGGCCGGTCGGGCGCACCACCAGCTCGGTGATGTCATCGCCCGACTCGCGCAGTTCATACGGGCCCGGCGTAGCGGACACATAAATGCTGCGCGGCGAGCGCGCCTCCCATTCCTCGAAACGCAGTGGACGATTGTCCAGCGCCGACGGCATGCGGAAACCGAACTCCACCAGCGTCTCCTTGCGCGAACGGTCGCCTTTGTACATCGCACCGATCTGCGGAATGGTGACGTGCGATTCGTCGATCACCAGCAGCGCATCCGCCGGCAGGTAATCAAACAGCGTTGGTGGCGGCTCACCCGGCGCCTTGCCGGTGAGATGCCGCGAGTAGTTCTCGATGCCGTTGCAGTACCCCACCTCGGCCATCATCTCCAGATCGAACTGGGTGCGCTGCGCCAGGCGCTGCGCTTCCACCAGTTTGTTCTGCGCGTACAGCTGCTCCAACCGCTCCTTCAACTCCACCTTGATGGTTTCGACCGCAGCCAGCACCCGCTCGCGCGTGGTGGCGTAATGCGTCTTCGGGTAGATGGTGTAGCGCTGCATCTTGCGCAGGCTTTCGCCGGTAAGCGGATCGAACATGCTCAGCTGCTCGATCTCGCCATCGAACAACTCGATGCGCACCGCCTCGCTGTCCAGCTCGGCGGGAAATACATCAATAACCTCACCACGCACACGGAACGTACCGCGCTGCAGCTCATACTCGTTGCGCGTGTACTGCAACTGGGTGAGATGCTTGATCAGGTCGCGCTGGTCGATGCGCTCACCAGTTGAAAGGATCAACCGCAACGACAGGTAATCCTCCGGTGCGCCGAGGCCATAGATCGCCGACACCGTGGCCACCACGATCGCATCTGGCCGCGACAGCAGGGTCTTGGTCGCGGCCAGCCGCATCTGTTCGATGTGCTCATTGATCGAACTGTCCTTCTCGATGAAGGTGTCCGATGACGGCACATAGGCCTCGGGCTGGTAGTAGTCGTAGTAGCTGACGAAGTACTCCACCGCGTTGTGCGGGAAGAACGCCTTGAACTCGCCATACAACTGCGCGGCCAGCGTCTTGTTCGGCGCCATCACCAACGTGGGGCGCTGCACCTGCTGCACGACATTGGCGATGGTGTAGGTCTTGCCCGAGCCGGTGACGCCCAGCAGTGTCTGCTTGGCGATACCGGCCTCGAAATTCGCCACCAGTTTCTCGATGGCAGCGGGCTGGTCACCGGCCGGGGAATACGGCGATACGAGCTGAAAGCGATCGGACATGGGGAGCACTTGCCTGCGTGGACTGCCCAGTATAGCCAGCAGGGGGATGACGACCTGCCACGGATCAGCCCCACGTTCAGCCCCGCCGGCAACCGACTGGCGAGCCAATGCCAACCGGCAACCCTAGCCAAGTCCCACCCGGCAAGGTCGCACATGTCCCGCCCTCCCCACTTCCCACGGCAGCTGCACGTCCTCTCGCCAAAAGGGTTCACCCTGATCGAACTGCTGGCCGGCCTGGCGGTACTCGCATTGCTGGCAGCCCTCGCCGCGCCATCCCTGGCGGCCCTGCTGGAGCGGCACCACGCCCTTGCCGCCGAGCATGCCCTGATCCACCACCTGCAGCTGGCAAGGATGGCCGCCATTACCCAGCGGAAACCGGCGGTGCTATGCCCTTCGCTCGATGGCCATCATTGCAGCGGCCGGAATGACTGGAGCATCGGCTGGCTGGTGTTTGTTGACCGACACGGCAAGCGCACACTCAGGGATCCCGCAGATATCGTCCGCAGCGACACCCATCCCACCACGTCAAAACTCAGGCTCGTCAGCACACGCGGCAGGTCCAGCATCCGCTACCAGCCGGATGGGCACAGCACTGGATCAAACCTGACCATTTCCATCTGCAGCAAGGACGGCGCAATGCTCGCGCAGGTCATCGTCAACAACGCCGGTCGGGCACGCAGCCAGCGCCCCAAGACGCCACGGGCCTGCACTGAATGAGCAAACAGCAGCAGATGAATGGTTGCACGGTCCGCTCAGGACGATTAGAATACGCCTCCCCGCCCGAATAGCTCAGCCGGTTAGAGCACTTGACTGTTAATCAGGGGGTCGTTGGTTCGAGTCCAACTTCGGGCGCCAGATTAAACAAAAAAGCCTGCGAGCAATCGCAGGCTTTTTTGTTGCCAGATATTCCTGCCCGGTGACGCACTGACGTTACTCGCACCACGCGCGCGCGGCAGAGGCTGCGTTCGCAGAAACCGGTCCGTCACCATAAAAGCGGCGCAGGCATTCGCGCCCCGGGATGAAATCCCCGCGCCAAGAATCACAGGATTCAAGAACGCCGTGCGCCTTCGTCAGGAGCTGCGCCTGTGTACGCACGCACGTTTCGTCGACCCGCGCCGTGGACGAACGCCACACCCTATTCCCGGTGGGCCGATGATTGCGGGACGATATCCGCAACACGAATGTGTTGATTGCAACGCCATCTCCGCTTCGCCCGATGATCAGGCAAAGAAAAAGCCGCGATTTCTCGCGGCTTTTTCAATATTTGGCGCCCGAAGTTGGACTCGAACCAACGACCCCCTGATTAACAGTCAAGTGCTCTAACCGGCTGAGCTATTCGGGCGGGGACGCGCATTCTATACGCATGTTACGCGCGATGGTAGGGGTGATTGGCCAACATTGCCGCCGCGCGATACAACTGCTCGGCGACAACCAGCCGAACCAACATATGCGGCAAGGTCAGCGGGCCAATCGACCATTTTTCATCCGCCATTGCAGACACTTCCGCGGCATGCCCTTCCGGGCCGCCAATCAGAAACGCCAGGTCGCGACCCTGCGAACGCCAGTGCTCCAACCGCTGCGCCAACTGCTCGGAGCTGAGCTGGCGGCCAGGCACATCCAGCGCCACGACATAAGCATTTTTCGGCAATGCCGCCAGCACACGCTTACCTTCGTCTTCGATGGCGCGTTTCGGGTCACGGCCCTTGCCGCGCAGGCCTGGCTCGATCTCCACCAACTCAAGCGGCAGCCAATGTGACAAGCGCTTCTGGTACTCGGCAAACCCCTGCGCCACCCAGGACGGCGCGCGCTCACCGGTGGCAATCAATCGAGCTTTCATGGCGCGACCTCGGCATGGCGTTGAAACGAAGACGGCGCCCTGCGGCGCCGTCGCGAAGCATGAAGCACAGAACGATCAGCGATCGTCCTGCTCATCATCCTCGTACGCCGACGGCGGCTGGTCACCCACCGTCCACAGGCGCTCCAGCGCATAGAGCTCGCGCACGCGCGGCAGCATCACGTGGACGATCACATCGCCCAGGTCCACCAGCACCCACTCGGCCTCGCGCTCGCCTTCCACGCCCAGCGGCATGACGCCGAGGTTCTTGGCAAAGCGCACGACCTCGTCACCGATCGACTTGACGTGACGGGTGGAGGTGCCGGAGACGACAACCATGTAGTCGGCGACGCTGGATTTGCCACGCACGTCGATCTCGACCGCGTCCCTGGCCTTGAGTTCTTCCAGCGCGGCATGAACGGATGCCAGCAGGGCCGGAACGGACGGCGGCGGGCTGGGCAATTGGGTCTTGATGACTTGGGCTTCGATGGTCAAAGCAGCAGAACTCGATGAATAAGGGGTCGATTATAGAGAACCCAGCCGAAACAGGCATTCACGACACTGCATGGCACCCGTACAGGCCCTGAGCCTGAATGTAGTCAGCCACCTTCGCTGGCACCAATGACTGCCACTGACCGCCACTGGCGATCATGTTCCGTACGGCCGTGGCCGATTCCGTCTGCAGTGGCTGCCGCAGTCGCCAGACCCGCCCGGCAGCGCGGGAAAGCACGCTGATCGAAGGTGCCCAGGCATCGCGCAGATGGGCCGCCAGCACCGGCGGCAAGGTGCCATCCAGGGCACTCCCCGGCCGCTCGGCCACCACGATATGGGCCAGCTCGAGCAGGTGCTCCCATTCATGCCATGTGGTCAGTCCCAGCAGGCTGTCCGCGCCCATCAACAACGCCACCGGGCGTGACATCCCGAACTCAGCCCGGATGTCGCGCAGGGTATCCATGGTCCACGAGGGCACCCCGGGCCGCAGCTCGGCGCGCCGCAGCTCGCGCAGGTCCACGCTGAAGTCCGGCTCATCGGCCGCCGCCAGCGCCAGCATGTGCGCGCGTTGCCGGGCATCGGCACCGGGCACCGCGCGATGCGGGGGGTCGGCAGCCGGCATCAACCGCACCGGCACCTGAAGCTCCTGTGCCGCACAGCGGGCGATGGCCAGGTGACCATTGTGAACCGGATCGAAGGTGCCGCCGTAGAACATCAACATCCCGGCCGGCGGCGATTCGACGGGCGCCGCGGGTACCGAATGCGGCACGTCAGCGCACCCCGCGCGCCAGCAACCGCACCGCGCGCGCTTCAGCCAGAGCGACCAGCAGACGCTCCAGCGCCAACCAGGGGTCACCGTCGGCGCGCCCCTTGGCCATGCGATCCACTTGCGAGGCTTCGGCCACGAAACGCTCCCAACGGCGCGGATCCGGATGCCGTTGCAACGCGCGCTTGAAGGGGGCCTGGCGCGATTCCCAGATGCCCTTGGCCTTCATCTCGCCAGCAAGGTTGCCCCCGGCGGCCTGCACCCGTGCCAGGCCCGCGGTGAGCAGCAGCTCGCGGATCACCATCGGCATCAACGCCGCCACGGCCTCGCCTTCGCCACGCAAGCCGGCGAGCATGCGCAACACCGCCTGCGGCTGGCCGGAGAAGGCAGCCTCGTTGAGGCGGAACACGTCGTAGCGGGCCGCATCGGCGACCAGCGACTCCATCTTCGCCACGTCCAGCGGCTGGCCATCGGCCAACAACGCCAGCTTGTCGATCTCCTGCGCGGCGGCCAACAGGTTGCCTTCCACCCGCTCGCTCAGCCGCTGGACGGCGGCCGGATCGGCGCGCAGCCCTTTGGCCCGCAGCCGCCGCTCGATCCAGTCACCCAGTTCGTGCGGCTTGATGGCCCAGGCCACCGACAGCACGCCTGCCTTCGAAACCGCTTCGGCCCATTTGCCCTGATGTGCTTTGCTCCACTCGCCAGCGGTGATCAGCAACACCACATCCGGCGGCGGCCGCGCGCAGAAATCGCTGATGACTTCCGCGCCTTCCTTACCCGGCTTGCCGCTGGGCAGCCGCACTTCCACCAGGCGGCGCGCACTGAACAGACTGGGCGCATTGAAACTGGACGACAGCTGGCTCCAGTCGAAGTCGCGGCCATCGGCATCGAACACCTCGCGCTCACCAATACCCTCGGCACGCGCCTTGGCGCGCACCGCATCGGCGGCTTCGATGACCCGCAGCAACTCGGGGCCGGCAATCAAATAGACAGGCGCCAGGGCCGAGGAAGCGGCCTGGGTCACCAATTGTTCTGGACGCAGCTCCATTGCCTACTCCTGCCGTTGTGACATCAGGGACACCGGCGATGCCTCAGCCGGCATCACCCTCGCCTTTGGCACCTTCGACGACAGGCAGCGCATTCTTCTGCTTTTCCATATCGGCGCGGATCACACTGTCGATGCGGCGCAGGATGGAAGCGGACATTTCCCGGCGCAGTTCATCGGCCAGGATTTCGCGCTCGGTGGTGGTGCCGGTGGCATCTTCCGGCGGCGACACGTAGTCGCGCGACAGTTCGACCGCCTGCTCCGGCACCAGCACGCTGCCATCGGGCTTGAGGAAGGAGAACACCACGGCATAGCGCAGGCTGTATTCCTGGGCACGGCCCTGGGAATCGATGGCGATGGGCAGGTCGCCCCAGCGCTCGGAGCGGATCTGCAGACGGGCCAGGCCCGGATCGTCCTTGCCACGTCCCGGCGTTCCATCCTCACCGACAACGGTGACGCCGGAGGCACGCAGGCCGCGATTGATCAACTTGACCAGCTCGCTGTAGCGGGTCTGGGACTCCACCTTGACGGACGGCATGTCTGCCGGGAGCGTCAGCCGGTTGCGCAGATGGAAACCGCAGCCGGTCAGGGTCGTGGCAACAAGGATCAGGGCGATCAGATATCGGGTCATGGACACAGTCTGTAGGAGCCAGCCGGGAGCGGCAATAGAAAACAGCCCCGGATCATCGCGCATTGGAGGTGAGCGGGGATGAAACCGTGCCTTGCCGGTAGCCGTAGGGACCGCATGGCAGCTGTTCCTGGCAACGTGCCTGAAGGGGTTGCCGGAGCAGAAGCAGGAGCCCCTCCGCATAAGTTGCGGGCACCTCGCACCGTGTACCAGCCACGCACAGCACACGTGGCGTTCAGTCATGCACGAGCCAGTGACTCGCAAGCCGCTTGCGGGAGACCGGAGGCCTCCCCCGTCGTCCGCAGGAGAACGACACGCCCCCGCCGGTCAAGGGCGGGGGCTCGTCTGGCTGTTTTACGCCGCGACGATATTGACGATCTTGCCCGGAACGATGATGACCTTGCGGATGGTCAAACCGTCCAGGAACTTGGCCGTGTTCGGCTCGTCCTTGGCAGCGGCTTCAATCAGCTCGCGCGAAGCATCGGCGGCCACGTCGATCGTGCCACGCAGCTTGCCGTTGACCTGCACGGCCAGGGTCAGGGCGTCCTTCACCAATGCAGCAGCGTCGGCCTGCGGGAACGGCTGGTCTTCCAGCAGCGTCTCGCCATTGCCCAGCAGCTGCCACATGGCGTGACAGGCGTGCGGAGTGATCGGGTTCAGCAGCAGCACCGTGGCTTGCAACGCTTCCTGGCGCACCGCACGGCCCTGCTCGCTGGCATCGTCGAACTTGGCCAGTGCGTTGAGCAGCTCCATCACCGCGGCGATGGCGGTGTTGAAGGCGTGGCGGCGACCATAGTCGTCGCTGACCTTGCCGATGGTTTCGTGGGTCTTGCGACGCACGGCCTTCTGCTCGGCGGTCAGTGCTTCCACATCCAGTGCCGGCGCAGCCCCGCCGTCGGCGTGCTTCTGCACCATCGTCCACAGGCGACGCAGGAAACGCGCCATGCCGTCGACACCGGCTTCGTTCCATTCCAGCGACTGTTCCGGCGGGGCGGCGAACATCGAGAACAGACGCACGGTGTCGGCACCGTACTTGGCAACCATCGCCTGCGGGTCCACACCGTTGTTCTTGGACTTGGACATCTTCTCGGTGCCGCCGATCACCACCGGCTGACCGTCGCTGCGCAGCGTCGCGCCGACGATGCGGCCACGCTCGTCACGCACGGCGTCCACATCGGCCGGGTTGAACCAATCCTTGGAACCGTCGCTGTTCTGGCGGTAGAAGGTTTCGGCGATGACCATGCCCTGGCACAGCAGGTTCTGCGCCGGCTCGTTGCTTTCCACCATGCGTGCGTCACGCAGCAGCTTGTGGAAGAAACGGAAGTACATCAGGTGCAGGATGGCGTGCTCGATGCCACCGATGTACTGGTCCACTGGCAGCCAGTAGTTGCCGCGCTTGTCCACCGCGTCGCGGGCACCCGGCGAGGTGTAGCGCGCGTAGTACCAGCTCGACTCCATGAAGGTGTCGAAGGTGTCGGTTTCCCGCTCGGCCGCGCCGCCGCAGTCCGGGCAGGTGGTCTTGCGCCATTCCAGGTCAGCCTTGATCGGCGAACCGGTGCCGTTGAGCTCGACGTTCTCCGGCAGGATCACCGGCAACTGGTCTTCCGGCACCGGCACCGCACCGCACTTGTCGCAGTAGATCACCGGGATCGGGCAGCCCCAGTAACGCTGGCGGCTCACGCCCCAGTCGCGCAGGCGATAGTTGACGCGGCGCTGGCCCTGGCCCTTGCGCTCGAAGCGCTCGGCCAGTGCCTCGAAGGCGCCCTGGAAATCCAGGCCGTCGAACTCGGCCGAATTGACCAGCTCGGTCTCGCGGCTCTTGTCGGTGTACCAGTCCTGCCAACGGTTGGCGTCGTAAGTGCGCTCGTCGTCGTTCTTCGGGTTCTTCAGCGCGATGACCTGCTTCTTGGGCAGGTTGTACTTGGTGGCGAACTCGAAGTCGCGCTGGTCGTGGCCGGGAACCGCCATCACCGCGCCGGTGCCGTAGCCCATCAGCACGAAGTTGGCGACCCAGATCGGCACCTGCTCGCCACTGACCGGATGGACGGCCTTCAGGCCGGTGTCCATGCCGCGCTTTTCCTGGGTTTCCAGCTCAGCCTCGGACACGCCACCCTGCTTCAGCTCGGCCAGCAGCGCGGCCAGCGCCGGATTGCTCTTGGCGGCGTGCAGGGCCAGCGGGTGCTCGCCAGCGATGGAGACAAAGCTCACGCCCATCACCGTGTCCGGGCGGGTGGTGAACACGCGCAGCGGGTCCAGCGCAGCACCATCCACGTCACGCACGTCGAACTGGATTTCCAGGCCTTCGGAGCGGCCGATCCAGTTGCGCTGCATGGTCTTGACCGAATCCGGCCAGCCCGGCAGTTCGTCCAGGCCGTCCAGCAGTTCCTGGGCGTAATCGGTGATGCGCAGGAACCACTGCGGGATCTCGCGCTTCTCAACCAATGCGCCGGAGCGCCAGCCGCGGCCGTCAATGACCTGCTCGTTGGCCAGCACGGTGTTGTCCACCGGATCCCAGTTCACCACCGAGTTGCGGCGGTAAGCCAGGCCCTTGCGCATCAGCCGGGTGAACATGCGCTGTTCATGCACGTAGTACTCCGGCGTGCAGGTGGCGAACTCGCGCGACCAGTCGATCGCATAGCCCATGGCCTTGAACTGGCCACGCATGTGGTCGATGTTGGCGTAGGTCCACTTGGCCGGCGCGGTCTTGTTCTTGATCGCAGCGTTTTCGGCGGGCAGGCCGAACGCGTCCCAGCCCATCGGCTGCAGCACGTTGTGGCCGGTCATGCGCTTGTAGCGGCTGATGACGTCGCCGATGGTGTAGTTGCGCACGTGGCCCATGTGCAGCGCACCGGACGGGTACGGAAGCATCGACAGGCAGTAGTACTTGGGCTTGTCCGAGGTTTCAGTCACCTCGAATGCGCGCGTGGCCTCCCAGAATTTCTGGGCGGCGGATTCAACCTGCTGGGGATCGTAGATATTGGGTTCGACGCTGGACATGTCAACGCTGGGCAACGGCAAAGCAGCAAAGGGTACCGCAGTGCATCATTGCACTCCAATCCGGACCGCACCTGCCTGCGACGATTACCCCCAGGTCATTGATATTCGTGAAGTTTCATGATCGCCATGGATTCCAGACAGTCCCGGCAAAGTGAGTTTCAGCGTCTCGGCAGCAACCGCCACGCACCCAGCAGCCAGACCAGCCAACCGAGGAACGCCATCCGCTGGGCCATTGCCACCGGCATGGCCGCCTGGAACAGGAAGGCACTGCAGGCACTCCAGATCGCGCAGACCACGGCCAATGTCGCCAGCGACCGCCATGGACTTCCCTTGCCGGCCCCCATCCTCAAGGCAATCGCGCCGGCACAGAACGCAACCAACCACAGCAACCAGGCACTGGCATGGAACTGACTGGCACGGTTCTCGATATCGTCCACATCCAGCGGCAACAGCCCCATCGCGGCGAAGGCAACGCACGCCAGCAGCAGCATCTGCCCGCCGACCCGCAACGTACGCGGCGCACTGGCCGGCATGCGCAACACCAGGTCGAACATGGCCAGCGCCGCCAGCAGGCCCGGTACTATGAAACCCACCGCACTGAACAGTTCGCCCCCCGGTACGCCTCGCGCGCCCAGCAGGGAAATCGGATGGCGCAACTGGTCGTAGCCGTCCAGACGAGCGCCGAACACCATCACGGCGACAACCCAGACCAACGCTGCAACCGGCCCTGCCCAGGCCAACACTTTCAGTTTCGACACGCCAACACCCTGCCCGATTGCGGCCGGGACACAGACGTACCGGCTAACGGATGCATTGTGAGGGCTGCAGGATGCGGCTGCACGATCACGTGATGTGGTGCCGACATTCGCGGAGGGCACGGGGTGCAAGGGAAAGACGCGCGGCCGCGGCCCTGCGTCTTTTGCAACCGATCAAGCCCCGCAGCGAAAACACCCGCAACCACCTCCAGTGCAGTGCAGCGCACGAGCAGCAATGGGCCAACACACCCTGAACCTCACCGAATCCGTCGAGAAAGGAAAGGAGCAAAGCATCAGCCAGCGGGGAGATACGGAACGCCGGCTGCCGCGCCACTCTGCTCCCTTCCTTTCACCACGGATCAGGCGAAGGAAGTTCGATGTACTCCACCGTGCCTGCGCATGACGCGACTGCCTGGCAGGCGTCTCACGCGCGACAGTTCCGACGGCGGACTGGGGAGGGAGTGCCGTCGGGCTGCCTGCCGCGCTTTCCATCAACCGCCGATGCCGGAAATCTCCACGCGCCGATTCGGCGCCAGGCATGTCACCAGCGCAGTTCCATTGGCGCCATCACATTCGACCAGCGGCTCGGTACTGCCCCGCCCTTCGGCACGGATGGAACCGGCGGGAATGCCCTGCTGCACGAGGTACTCACGTACGGTTGCTGCGCGGCGTTGCGACAGGCCGAGATTGTAGGCATCGCTGCCGATCCGGTCGGTGTAGCCCACGACCACCAGGTTGACCTCGTTCACGCGCGGCCCAAGGCTGCGCACCACCTCACTCAAACGTGCCTTGCCAGCATCGGCAAGGGTGGCGCTGTCAAAAGCGAACAATGCGTCAGCGGAAATGCGCAGCGGTGCTTCAGCCGCCGGAGGTGCCGGTGCGGGAGCCGGTGCGGGAGCCGGTTGCAGTAGGGCCGCGCAGCTTTCCGGTTTCCACGATTGCCCGGTGCTGATGCCCCCATCACCGAACCGCACCTGGAACTGGCATTGAATGGGCGCCGCACCCACGCTGCCACGGAAATTGAACAGGTAATTCCATTCGTGCACGCCCCACAGGCCTTCGTTGAAATGCGGCGTACCCAGCAATGACTGCAGTTGCTGCTTGCTCATGCCCGGCGCGTACTGGCGCAGGTTGTCCAGATTCACGTAGGTGCCACCGGCCGGGTAGGCCCGTGCCGGGTCGGGAAACGCATCATCACGCACCTGCCCTTTGCTGCTGCAGGCCGCCAACGTCACTACCAGTGCAAGTACAGACCATTTCGTGTTCATCACATCCCCCGTGCGCGCAGGCGCAGCTGTCGGGTACCGGCACCCGTGGGTGCCGGCACGTTGTCTGCCGTTACCACTGGAAGCCGGCGCCGACGGTCACACCGCCATCGCCACGCGTGTTGGCCGAACCGCTGAGCTTGTAGATCCAGCGGCCACCGTCGGTGACACCGGACACGCCCACCGCCATGCTCGACTCGCCGTGGAAGGTGCTGGCCGCCATCGACGCCATGCGCTTGCCCGCTTCGGTCGGCTGCGGCAGACCTGCCATCGCCATCGCCGAGGCGACGCCGGCCGAGGCACGGTCGTCGATGCGCTTCATGTCGCGATTGATGTCGTTGAAGCGTTGATCGGTGTAGTTCTTCGACCAGTCCATGACGTCCCCCAGGCCCTTGTTGAGTTGAGCAACATTGACCGCATCGGTCGGTGCCACGCCGGTACCCACGTTGTGGATCACGGTGCTGGTGCCGGGGCGACCCATCGTCACGCTGCCGTAGTTGGTGCTGCCATCGGTGTTCTGGTCGTAGCGCACGGTGCCCTGCTGTGATGCCTGCAACTGGCGTACATTCACCGCATCCGTGGCTTCGGCACCGTCAGCCACATTGGTGACCTGGCGTTCCGCGCCGACGGCGCCCACCGACACCGTGTTGGCACGGTTCGCGACCGAGCCTGCGCCCAGCGCCACGCTGCCGGCGGCCGATGCATTGGCACCATCCCCGATGGCCACGGCCTGGGTACCGCTGGCGGTGGCTTGCGGGCCAGCGGCCACGCTGTCCTGGCCGGTCGCCGAGGCCGCTGCCTTGGTTGAGTTCACGGCGAAGTACGCGTTGCCGGCACCGCCGTTCTGGATGTTGTCGATACGCTTGTTGACGTTGACGATGGAGCCGTCCATCGCTTCCAGCGCATCGGTGACATTGCCGAAGGTCTGCTGGGTGCTGGCACCGGCAGTGTTGATCGAGGTGACATTGAAGCTCGCCGCGGACCATTGCCCCGTACCACTGTTGAACTGCATGGTGCCGCCAATCGCCGAAGCGACCGCATCATTGGTGGCGGCCAGCTGACCGCCGTTGATTGCATCCAGGCTGCCGGTGGTGACACCGCCGGCGGCCACGTTGCGCACGGAAACCGCCGCTCCGGTGCCATCACCGGCCAGGCGTACTTCGTTGGTCGCATTGCCCGAGCCATCGGCGGTGTACAGCACCGCCAGCGGGTCGCTGCCGCCCGGGCCGCTGCGCGGCAGCTTGCTCAGGTTGAACAGCGAATCGCTGATGGAGCTGAAGGCCCCGCCGACATCGCCGAAGCTCAACAGAGAAGCCTGTCCCTGAGCGTTGATGCTGTTGATCTGGTAGTTGGGCGCATTGAGCACGCCACCGTTGAACGTCGCGCCGCCTCCCAGGTAAGTCGCCAACGCGCTGCCCATGCCGAACAGTTGCCCACCGTTGACCGCCTCCATGCTGCCCGAAGCCACCGCGCCTGCGGCCAGGTTGGCCAACACCGTGCCGTTCCCGGCCTGCCCCCCGCCCAGCGTCACCTTGCCGTAGTTGACGACACCATTGACGTCTTCGTCGTAAACCACCGCGGCCAGGTCCAGATCGTTGATCAGGTCCAGCGCGCCGCGCAGCTGCTTGAGGTTGACCGCATCGGTATCCTGGCTGCCGGCGGCGACATGGGTGATCTGCCGCTCGCGCCCCGCCGAACCCACCGCCACTTCGCCGATGGACGTCTGCGCGGCGGTCAGGCCGAATGCCGTGTAGTTGTCCTGCCCGCCACGTGCGGCGTCGGACTTGAAGCCCAGCGCGACACTGTTGGCTTTGTTCGAGGTCGCACCGGCACCGAGCAGGGTCTGTGCATTGGCGGTGCCCTTCGCGCTGTCGCCCACCACCACCGAATGGCCCTGCCGTGCGTCGTAGTCGGCAGTGGGAACGCCGGTCTTTCCGCCAGCTGCGTCAATGAAAACCTGATCGGCGGTCTGCGCGGCGAGGCGATGCTCGGCGTTGCTTCCGATCACCACTTCCTTGGAGCCATTGGCAAAGGCACCGTCGCCGATCAGCACCTGGTAGTCCTGTGCGGCAGGTACCGCCCAGCACTTGATCTGCGCCAACCCCGCCAGATTCAGGCAGTCCGATGCCCAGGCCGGTGCGCCATCCGGCAGCACCAGGCCCAGCAGGCCGCCCGGGTCGCCGTTGTTGATGTTGGTGATGTAGCTGTCGGAGGTGACGCCACCGATCAGGGTCAGGTGCGAGTTGCCGCCTGTGGCCAAACCGCCCAAACCATTGAGCACCTCGCCCACCGGGCTCAGATTCACCAACGGCACCCCCAGCACTTCAACCGAAGAGTAGGTCTGCAGCACGTTGGCGCTGTTGACCTTCAGGCTGCCGCTCTGAATGTAGCCATCGCCACCCAGAATGGAATCCAGCGGGGATTCCACCAGCTGATTCACCGAGCCCACCAGGCCGCCGTTGCCGACGATCAGGCCCGATGGACCCGACGTGACCGCCGCCGGGCCGGCGTTCGGCACGACCGGATTGCCGGTCAATCCCCCAACCACATTCGACAAACCACCGGTCAGCCCACCGACGACGCCACTGAGCGTATCGGTCACGCCGGTCACCCCTGAGCCAGCACCGGTGATGCCGCCCAGCGTATTGCCGGTAGCTCCCAGCAACGTGGAGGCCGTGTCGTCCACCGTGCCAAGCAGATTCTGCACGGTACCGGTGACATCACCATCGGCAAGCGCGCCGGTGGTGTCCTTCAACCCGCCGGTCAGTGCACCCACCGTGTTGGAAAGCCCATTACCCAAGGTGCTCGAACCGGTCACACCGCCAACCGCTGCGCCCAGAAGATCGCCAACGCCGTCCAATACCGGCGCAACGCCGTTTACCAGCCCATTCACCAGCCCGTCCAGCCCCGTGCCCTTGGCAACATCACCGGTCAGTGCCTCCACTGCACCCACCGCGCCGGTCACCGTGTCGCGCACCGGGTTGTTCCCCTCTTCCTTGCCCGGCAGCAGTACATTGCCTACACCGGCGACACCGCCACCCAGCTGCTGGGTGACTGAGGCAACCGTCGTGCTGGCGTGTGATGTCAGCGTTTCAACGGCAGCCAGCGGCTTGCCGGTAAGTACTTCACCAGTCAGTTCTTTCACCGCACCGGTCGTGGAAGCCAGCGTGCCATGCAGCGGGCTGCCACCCTCCTCCTTGCCTGGCAACAGCACGTTGGTCAGGCCCTGCAGACCCGAACCCGCATGGGTGAGCGGCCCGACCGTGGCAGTCACCGTCGCATTGGCCGACGCAGCCAACGGCTTCACCGCGAGTGCGGCATCGGCCACCACCGACAGCGCTGCTGCCGGCGTCGCTGACGGTGCATGTGGCCGCAGCTGCGGCAACGCCGCGCGCACGCTGGCTTGTGCGTGTGCCACAGGCGCTGGAGACGACGCCCGCGGCTTGATCGCCAACGCGACCGACGTATCCACCTGCACCAGCGCCGGCAGCTTCACCGAGGCATCCAGGGACACCCGGGCATTCACGTCCGGCAACGCGGCGGACACCATCTGCTGCGCGTCGGTGCTGCTGTACTTGGCCACCAGGTCCTGCAGGTCAGCCAGCTTGGCGTCGGTTGCAGCAGCGGGCCCGGCCATGGCCAGCGCGATCGCGCTGCCCAGGCCAGCCAGGGTCCATGACCCTGCCGGCGACAGCTTCGACGGACCCGAGCGCTTGCCTTGCACGCTGGCCAGTTCGGAACCCACGACGAATGCATTGAGTGTGCGGTTCCAGACCAATCGGTAGATGCGGTTCATGTGGAGCCTCCGGTTCGATCCATCCGGGCGCGGACGGGTCTTGGTTCGTGAGGCCAGTACACCGTTTGCAAGGGCGGAAAATTGCCCACATCCGGCACATCCATAGGACGATTTGGCAAAGCGTTGCCCGTTACCGGCAAGCCGATGCACGTATTCGGCAACAAGCGCTATTACGCGATGCCCATCACACAGCCGCGTGGCAGTCGGCTCAGGCGTGCGTGTACGTACCGCGCATCAGGGTCTCGCTGGGCAACTCACCAAATACCCGGCGATAGTTGTCGGCAAAACGCGACAGGTCCCACAAACCGCAGCTCAGTGCGATGGATTTGACCGACTTGCGCCCGGCATCCGCACTGGAAAGGCTGCGGCAGGCTTCACACAACCGCAGCATCGACAGATAGCGCACCGGCGAAATGCCCACAAGCTCTTCAAACGCATAGCGCAACGCGCGCTCGCTGACGCCGGCCGCATCGCACAACTCCTGCATATAGATGTGCCGGCGCAGGTTGGCGTACATCAGGTCTTCGGCGCGGCGGAAAATCAGGTAGCGCACGCGGCGGCTGCGATTGCAGTTCATTCGTTCGACCGGGCCATTGGCGACCAGCTCCTTCACATGGGCGTCGAGCATCGCCTCGATTTCACCACTGGTGACCTCGCCCTGCGCGATGCGCTCGTGCAGCCCCTGGTAGTAGGCCTGCAGGGGAACATGCATGCGTCCACTGACCAGCGGCACCGCGGACGGCTCTTCCCCCAATCCGCCCAGACGCTGTGCGGCAGCACGTTCCTGGAAACGCTTGAGCGGAACCAGCACGAAGGTGACCCGGCTGCCTGCGCCTAGCGCGAACTCGGTGACGCCTTCCGGCATCACCGAAATGATGTTGCCTGAGGTCAGCGGCACGCCATGACACCAACTGGCCTCGGCATCAACCGTCTGCAACCAGCCCAGCAGGCACCAGTCCAGCGGCAGCACGAACCGACCGCGCGCTCGCGCGCCTATTTCGAAGGTGCACAGCAGCGCCTGGTCGTGGACAAAGGAAGAAATGGCAGCAGTGGGGGGCTGGTCATCAAGCAGCACCAACTCGACATGGCAGACACGCAGGGTGCTTCCCAGCGCAGCCAGATCGAACGACCGCAAACCTCGACCGTCAGCAACCGCATCCATGTGAACGCCTTTGCGATCCCCGGAGGAACTCGCTTCAGAAGCGACTATCCATTGCGGGCTGGAACTGCAGCCCGCAATCCCCGACGCACATCCTGAAACTGCCTACAAAAAGCGGTGAGCGTGTAGCCAAGCTTGTTCGCTCGGCACTGATACTGACAAAGAATCAATGAGCACCTCGTAAGAGCGAGGCCGCGAAATAGCGACCGGCATCACAGATATGAAAAAGAGTTATTTTTTGCCGAATTCGCGCATCTGTCTTCACACACACATTGCAATGATGCTCCCGGGCATGCCATGCGTGCCGACAGGGGCAACACGGAAGCAGCGGCGGGGAAGCCGTAGTACACGCGGCCACCCGAACAGCTATCGACACACCGGTCGGTATCAAGCAATCCCAAAGACCACTTCGGGCAGGAATGCCCAGTTTTGCCCGGCTGTCGGTCGGCGCATCACCGACACCGGGTCATCAGGGAGAACGCTATGAACGCTCGGATCCGGAAGTTCTTCAAGGAAGAAGATGGTGTCACCGCACTTGAGTACGGGCTGTTGGCAGCGGTGGTCGCCGGCATCATTCTCTTCTTCGCACGCGATGGCTTGACCGCTGTTTTCAGGACGATTCTGACCAAGCTCCAGGGCGTGGTCACCAACAGCGACGCCCCGGCCGCCAGCTGACCGACGGCCCTGGCCATGACCTTCATCACCCTCATCGCCCTGCTGCTGGGGCTGCATGTCGCCATCAGTGACATGACGGCACGGCGCGTGAGCAACCGTGCGCTGCTGGCGGTGTTGGGCATGGTCGTATTTGCACAGTTGTTCACCAACGGCACAACACCGTCCATCGCCGATTGCCTGCTGGGTGGCGTCGTCGGCTTGGCGGTACTACTTCCGTTCCACCTCATCGGCTGGATGGGTGCCGGTGACGTCAAGCTGTTTTCAACCATCGGTTTTCTGCTCGGAGCCAAGGCGCTGCTGCCCATCTGGGTCTGCGCTAGTTTGGCCGCCGGGGGCCACGCGTTCCTCGTCGTCGCGTGGCCCTTGGCGGTGCGCTATGTGCCCGCCTCGCTGCACAAGGTCAACCTGGCCTCGCAGGGCAACGGCTGGCTGCAGGATTGGCAACTGAACCTGCGCGCCGCACGTCAGGGGCGCTCGGGCATTCCGTATGCGGCCTACCTGGGCATCGCCATGATCGGCTATGTGCTGCACCGAGGTGGTTATGTCTAAGCGCCGGCTGCCACAACGTCGCAACGCACGCGGCGTGATCACGCTCGAATTCGCCTTCCTGATGATGTTCGGCGTGCTGCCACTGCTGCTGGTCACCTTCACCGGTGTCATGGTGTTCGCCGCCCAGCAGTCACTGGCACTGGCGGCCGGCGAAGGGGCGCGTGCGGCGCTGCGCTATGGCGACATTCCCGAACGCCGCGCCAATGCCTGCATGGCGGCGGCGCGTTCGATGCAGTGGCTGCTGAATTTCTCCCGGTCCACGCCCAGCTGCAGTGCGGCCAATGCGCCGCCGATCACCGTCTCGCAACCGTTTGCCTGCAGCTCTGATGGCAGCGTGCAGTGCATCCGTGTGATCGCGTCCTACGACCATGACGCCCATCCGTTCCTGCCCGGCACCGGACGCCTGTTGGGCTGGAGCATGGGCAAATCACTGAGCAGTACCGCCGTTGTGCAACTGGATCTGGGCAATCGCTGACCGCTGCTGTCTCCAAGGAGGAGGAGTCTCACCATGCCAAAGGCAATCCGCATCGCCGCCATCCTGCTGTTGGTGCTTGCCGTACTACTGGCGGTACTGGCCTTCGGCATCGGTCGCAGAACCCCTGCCTCGCCCGAGCTCACGATCAAGCCGGAGCCCACCGCCGGCCTGCCCAAACGCGTGGTCGTGGTGACCACCAAGGCCCTGCCGGCCGGCCAACCGATCACCGCCGCGGATCTGTCCACCACCGAATTGCAGGTGGCCCCCAACGAAGGGTTTCCGGCCATTGCCGATGTGGTCGGCCGCGTTCCCAGTCACGATATCGCCGCAGGCGGCATGGTCGCGCGTGGGCAGCTGCTGCAGGGCATCGCCGCCGGCATCATGCCCGGCGAACGCGCGGTGGCGATTCCGGTCGATGAGCTGGCCGGCGTCAGCAACCGCATCACGCCCGGCGACTTTGTCGATGTCTTCATGAGCCTGCAGGCACCGTCCGAAGCCGGCGCACAGCGCGACAATCCGCAGGCGCGGCTGCTGCTTTCGCGGCTGCGGGTCCTTGGCTACGGCGCTGAGGATGTCGACACGCAACAGGCCGCCGCACAGGCCGAAGGCAATGCGGCGGCCAGCCAACCGGAGCCGGGGAGCCGCGCCGAAACCATCGCTTCGCGCAGCAACAACAGTGCATCGGGCGGCACCACCGGCAACGCCGCACCGGCGCGCAGCGCCATCCTTGCGGTGCCGGTGCAAGATGCCGGCCGCCTGCTGCTGGCAGCCCACAGCGGCAAACTGTTCCTGGCACTGCGCAACCCCGGCGATACCGCACTGGCCGATGCGTCCATCTTCGTCACCCCGCCGCCGGTACTGCCGTTACGTCGCGATCTGGATGCCGTGGATGCCGAGGCCGCCTCACGCCCGGAAAACCAGGCCTATGCCGGCATCAGTCTGGCCGCGCTGGCCGGTGAATCAGACGGCAAAAAGTCACCGGCAGCAGCAACCGCCACCCCCGCACCGGCTCGCCCGCGCGCGCCGCGCCCGGCCAGCCGCCAGGGCATCGAGATCATCCGCGGAACAACGCCATCCAATCGTCTGTCTTCGCCATGACCGGGGGCCTTCACTTGCTGCAACGTCCACTCAAAGCCACCTCCTTCATCACCGCGCTGGCGTTGCTCGGCGCGGGCGTGATGCCGATGCTCGCCGCGCCGCTGGCGCGTGCTGAAGCTCCCAGCAACATAGTGCTGCTGGAGCTCAACGAACAGCGTCCATGGAACCTGCCGGCGGATGTTGAACGGATTGCCATCGCCGATCCGTCCATCGCCGACATCACCCGCATTGGCCGCAACAACGAGGCCCTGCTGGTTGGCAGATCGCCCGGCAGCACTACCCTGCTGTTGTGGCTGCACAAACAGGCCGCGCCGACCCGCATCCGCGTGGAAGTACGCAACGCGATTCAGGGCGGACTGCTCGACGGCGGCGGCAGCACGGTAACCGTGCAGGCCGGCCAGGCGCTGCTCTCCGGCAGCTCGACGTCGCTGCTGGAGCACGAAGCAAGCCGCAAGGCGGCTGCATCCGCCGTGGGTGAGAAAGGCGCGATCAACGACGTCGCCACCATCAACAACGGCGGCGTGGTGCAGGTGGAAGTGAAGGTGGTGGAGTTCAACAAGAAGGTGCTGCGCCAGATCGGCATCAACTTCAGCAACACCAACGGCGGCTTCACCTATGGCATGACCGCGCCCTCCGGCAGCAGCAACGGCGGTGCGCTGTCCTCGGCGTTCAAGCTGATTGCCGAATCCATTCCCGGCAAGTGGGACGCCAACATCGACATCCTGCAAAGCAACGGTATGGCCCGTGTGCTGGCCGAGCCGACGCTGGTGGCGCTGTCGGGCCAGAGCGCCAGCTTCCTGGCTGGTGGTGAACTGCCCATCCTTGAACCGCAGGGGCTGGGTACCACCACGGTGACCTTCAAGCCTTTCGGCATCGGCCTGACCGTGACACCGACCGTGCTTTCCTCCGACCGCATCTCACTGAAGGTGGCACCGGAAGCCAGCGACCTGGATTACAGCCGCGGCATCAATCTGGACGGCACACAGATCCCTGCAATTTCCACCCGGCGTGCCGATACCACGGTTGAGCTGGGCGATGGCGAGAGCTTCGTCATTGGCGGGCTGGTCAGCAGCCAGCTCTCTTCGGTGGTCAACAAGATTCCGTTGCTCGGCGATCTCCCGATCATCGGTTCGTTCTTCCGCAACCTTTCCTACCAACGCGAGGACAAGGAATTGGTGATCGTGGTGACGCCACGACTGGTAAGACCGCTGGCACGCGGCACTGACATTCCGCTGCCCGGACAACGCGAAGCACAACCCAACCTGCCGGTATGGGGCTCCTGGCTGCTGCATCCCGCAAGCCCGGATCAACTGCCCGGCTTCTCACGCTGAAGCCCAACTCATGTCCTCGGTGATGCCCTTGCCCCTGAACCAAAGCGCGACCACCCTGCAGCTGGTGCTGTATGCGCCGGACAACCGGCACATCGCGCGCCTGGGCAGCGTGCTGGCCGGGCATGTGGAACTGCGCTGGGTCGACAGCCGCGAAATCCAACCCCGGCAGATGCTGGACAGCGCACCGGAGTCAGCGGTCATCCTGCTCGACTACTGCGGCGGCAACGCCGCGTACTCCAGCGACATTGCGCGGCAGCTGAGTGCGCAGCAGGCCTACCGGTCGCTGATCGGCATTGGTACCACCGGCCCCGAGCAGGCCGCGCACCTGCTGGCTGCGGTGCGCTCGGGCGTGCGCGACTTCATCGACATCGACAACACCACTGCGCAGATGCTGGAAGTTTTCGAGCGCGTCGGCAGCATGCCGGCCGCTACCAAACCGGCCGCCGCACCCGTTGCCGAAGCCAAACCCCGCGGACGCCTGGTGTTGTTGCTGGGTGTGCGCGCCGGTATCGGCACCAGCACGCTGGCAACGCACCTGGGCGCGCTGCTTGCCACGCAGGACCCGGCCGTGACCGACCACAACCAGCACCACGGCCAGCTGTTGCTGCTCGACGTTGGCCAACCCTCGGCCGATGCGGCGTTGTACCTCGGCATGGAAAGCCATTTCAGCTACGAAGAAGCACTGAGCAATGTCGAACGGCTGGATCGCACCTTCGCGGCGACCGCGTTCGCACATCATTCCAGCGGGCTGTCGCTGCTGGGCAACGCCAGCGGCACCCTGCTGAAAAAACATGAGCCCAGCGCGCTACTGGAACGCCTGCGCAGCGTGTTTCCGACCACGCTGTGCGATGCCGGCGGCCTGCCCATCCAGTTGCTGCCGACCAGCCTGCTGCAAAACGCCACCGACATCTGGCTGGTCGCCGACCAGGCCATCGGTTCGCTGGTATCACTGGATCAGACCATGCGCGAGCTGGAACAACGCGGTCAACGCGATGCGCGGCTGAAGCTCATCGTCAATCGCTTCGATGCCAACGGGGGACTGAGCGACATGCAGATCGCGCAGCGCTTCAGCCTGCCGCTGCTGGCCACTCTGCCCGACCGCGCCCGCGTGCTGCGCTCGAACGCCGGCCTTGGCCATCTGCTCACCGAATCGGCGCCGCGCGACCCCTATCTCAAAGCGCTGCAGCCGCTGCTGCAGGCGCTGGACGGCAAGCCTGTCACCGCGCACGCATCCAGCTCACCTCTTACTCGTCTCGCCAACCTGCTGGGCAAATGACAATGGAAGACAAAGTCACCCCCCTCCCCGCGCGCCAAACGGCTCCACCGCTACCGGTCGAACCGATCGTCAGTGTGCCGTTCGAGCAGACCGAGCAGTTCCAGAGCGTGTTGTCGGCGGCGCATGAGTACCTGCTCAACCACGTCGAAGACCAGCGGGTCGATATCGACGCATGGTCACCCGAGACCACCGGCAAGTACGTCCAAAGCCAGACCGCTGCGTTCGTCAAGGAATGGAAGATCCCGGTCAACGCGCAGGAAATGGAGGCCGTCTCCAACGCACTGCACAAGGAACTGACCGGCTTCGGCCCCCTGGATGACCTGCTGCATGATCCGGAGATCGAGGACATCCTCATCAACGGTTACAAGGACGTGCACATCTCCAGTGGCGGGCAACTGCGCAGGGCCACGCAACGCTTCAGCGACGACCGCCACCTGCTGCGTATCCTGCGCCGCATCATCGCCCCGCTCGGCCGCCGCCTGGACGACTCCAACCCGATGGTCGATGCCCGCCTGCCCAACGGCGGCCGTCTCAACGCCATCATCTCGCCACTGGCCGTTGATGGCCCGATGGTGTCGATCCGCAAGTTCCGCAAGGATCCGTTCACTCCGGACGAACTGCTCGCGCGTGGCGCCTTCGACAAGCCCATGTATGCCCTGCTCCACGCACTGGTACGCGGCCGCTGCAACGTCCTGATCTCCGGCGGCACCAGCTCCGGCAAGACTTCACTGTTGAATGCGCTGGCCACCTTCGTACCGCACAACGAGCGCGTCATCACTGTCGAGGACACTGCCGAACTGGCCCTCAACCATCCGCATGTGGTGCGGCTGGAAAGCCGTCTGGGCGGCTTCGACGGCGCCGGTGCGGTCAGCATCCGCGACCTGGTCCGCAACAGCCTGCGCATGCGTCCGGACCGCATCGTGGTCGGCGAAGTCCGTGGTGCCGAAGTACTGGAAATGCTGCAGGCGATGAACACCGGTCATGACGGCTCCATGGCCACCATCCACGCCAACTCGCCGCGCGACTGCCTGTACCGCCTGGAAATGCTGGCCGGCTTCGCCGGCTTCAACGGCAGCGAGGAGAGCCTGCGCCGGCAGATCGCCAGTGCCATCAACTTCATCGTGCAGATATCGCGCCTTGGTAGCGGCCGCCGCGTCATCACCTCCATCACCGAGATCACCGGCGTCAGCGACAACATCATCACCAGCCAGGAGTTGTTCAAGCACGAACCGTGGATCGACCAGGACAGCCGCGAGCGTGACCGCTGGGTCGGGCTGGGCTTCCACCCGCATTGCTACAAGCTCGAACCGTTCCGCCAGGAACTGCGCGAAGCCAACCTGGGCAGCCTTGCATGATGCTGCCTCTGCTGCTCGGCAGTACCGCGCTGCTGCTGATCGCCGTGGCGATGGGCCTGTGGTGGGGCTTGGCCACGCGCGTGCAACAGCGCGCGGCCGCCGAACATGCAGAAACGCGCCTGTCCCACCCCGACGCGCAACGCAACGCCGACAATCCCACCGCGCAGCGCAAACCGGCCCGACGCTGGGCGGAACTGCTGCGCCGCGCCGGCTTGCCGGAATCGCCGCGCACCCTCGTCCTGCTGCTGATCCCCGGACTGCTCGCAGCCGTAGCCGCCGGCATGCGCATGAATTCGCTGGGCTTCGGCGTCTTCGTACTGGCCTTGTATCTGCTTGGCGTCTGGCTCTGGCTGTGCCGGCGCATCGAAAAGATCCAGCAGCGGTTGGTGGCACAGATGCCGGATTTCCTCGAGAACATGGTGCGCATGGCCGGTATCGGCAACAGTCTTTCGATGGCGTTCCAGAGCGCCACGCAGAATGTGGATCCGCCGCTGCGTCCCATCCTCGACTCGGCACTGAGCAATACCCGCGCCGGCATGGATCTGGACCGCGCCCTGCAGCATGCGGCACAGGCTTATCGTTTGCGCCCCCTTGAAATGCTGTCGGTGATCCTCGGCACCAGCATCCGCATTGGCGGACGCAGCGACCAGATCCTGCAGCGCATGAGCGACTTCATGCGCGACCTGGAGGAAGTGCAACGCGAGCTGCAGGCCACCACTTCCGAGACCCGCATGTCGGCTTGGGTGCTGGGGCTGCTGCCTGTGGTCGCGGCCATGATGATGGCCCTGCTGAGCCCGGACTTCTTCCAGCCCATGTTCCACGACCCACTGGGCAAGAAAGTACTGCTGATGGCAGTCGCGATGGAGGCGGTCGGCGCGTTCCTGTTGTATCGCCTGGCCAAGTCGCTATGAGCACATCCGCCATCTCTTCCTTTGCACCAGGGAGCAGGCCATGAATCTGCTGCTGTCGCTGTCCTTGATGCTGGTGGTGATTGCGCTGCTGTTGGCTGTGGCCGGCCTGCTGTACCACGGCCGCCGCTCACAACAGGCCAGCGCCACGCTGCAGAGCGCGCTGGACAGCGTCAAGCACATTGCGCCGGAGAGCACTGCACCGCGCAGCTGGTGGCAGCAGCGCCTGGCGGATCTGTCCGCCATCGGCCAACACTTTGAAGGTAGCCGCGTGCAGAAGGCGCTGCTGGCGCCGGAAGACCGCCTGCTGCTGGAGCAGGTGGGCTGGAACCACACCACCGGCACTGCCGTGTTCCTGGCGCTGCGGATCATCCTTGCACTCGCGCTACCGGTGCTGGGTCTGCTGCTGGTGCGCCCACAGGGCGGACAAGCACTCATCGTGCTGCTGGTCGGTTTCGCCCTCGGCATCCTGCTGCCAAAACTGGTGTTACGCACATGGGCGACGCGCCTGCGCAAGAAGGTGGACGATGAACTGCCGCTGCTGATCGACCTGCTGCGGCTGCTGCAGGGTGTGGGTTTCAGCATCGACCAGAGCCTGCAGATGGTGGGCGAAAAGCTGCATATCGCCGTACCGGTGCTGGGCAAGGAACTGCAACTGGCCAACAGCGCCTATACGCGCGGACGCAGCCGCGAGCAATCGTTGCGGCGGCTGTCCGAATCATTCGGCAACGACGATCTACGCAGCCTGATGCAGATGATCCTGCAGGTGCACCAGCACGGCGGCGCGGTGCAGGAACCCCTCAAGCAGTTCGGTATGCGTTTGCGCGAACAACGGCGGATGAAGATGAAAGAAAAAGTAGGGAAGCTCTCGGTGAAGATGACCGTGGTGATGATGGTCACGCTGCTGCCGGCACTGATGCTGGTGCTCGGCGGCCCGGCGATCATTTCGCTGGTCAACGCAGTCAGGGGAATGTGATGCGCACAACCACGTATTTGTCGCTTCTGCTGCTGCCTGCGCTGATTGCCGGCTGTGGCAACAACCGCGCCGCCTACAAGATACCGCCGGCCGAACCTGCTTTGGTGGAAACACCGCAGAACGATCGCGGCATGTACCTGGACCTGATCAAGCAGATGCAGGCTCAGGGCGCTTACTTCGCCTCGCTGGCGCATATCGATGCCTTCCGCCAGCGCTTTGGCGACATACCTGAGCTGCGCATCCTGCAGGCCGACGCCCTGCGCGAAACCGGTGAACGCAGCGCAGCCGCGCAGCAATACCGCATGTTGACCAAAGGCCCGCAGGCCGCGCAGGCCTGGCACGGGCTGGGACTCATCGCGGCCGCGTCCAACGATGCTTCCGGCGCGCAGCTCGCCTTGCGCAACGCCGTGCAGATTGATCCGCTCAACGTCGCCTATCTGGGCGACCTGGGTTTCGCGTTGCTGCAATCGGGTGAACTCGACCAGGCCCGCGTGCCATTGGCCAAGGCCGCCGAGCTGGCACCCGGCAACGCGCGTGCGGTGTCCAATCTTGCGCTGTGGGCCCTGCTCAACGGCCAGCCGGAAATGGCCGATGCCATGATCCAGCGCGCCAATCTGCCGCAGGCCACGCGTCAGGAGATCCTGCGTCTGGCATCAACCCTGCGCAGGCCCGTTGCCATCACCAGCGGTGCCGGCAATGCACCGGCCGCGCTGGCAGCACAACAAGGGCCAACCACACCGTCGCTACGCCCGTTGCCACCGCGCTCGATGCTCGACCGTTTCACTCCCACAACCGCCCCGTCGCAGGAGACCGTGCAATGAGCAAGCGTCCCGTGATCGCTGCCGTGTTCCTGATCGGCTGGCTTGCCGCCGCTACCGCCAGCGCACAGCACACACCGCTGATCGAACGCATGGCCGAGGCGCCGGCAACGTCCACATCCCCGCCATCGACAACCGCAGCAGACGCGGCGATTGGCGCCCCCGCCTACGCCGCGCCGCCAACCAGCACGCCCCATCGCGCGCAGATCGGTGACACCACCCGAGCGCTGCTGCGCCTGCAGGCCGATGGCAGCAGTGCCGGCAACGCGCTGCCGATGCTCGGCGAAACCGCCAGCCGCAGCTACCAGCGGTATCTCGACAGCTTCGATCACCCGATCCCCGAGTATTTCGAGGCCACCCTGCCCAACGCCAAGCAAGGCGGCAGCAGCCGCTGAGGCCCACCATGAAACGCCTGCCCCTGCGGTCCAGCAACGGCCAGCAACGTCTCCTTCCGCGCGGCATGGCAGCGCGCCAGCGCGGTGGCATGGCGGTGATGATGATGCTGTTGCTGCTCGGCCTGGTGGTCATCCTGGGCCTGGTGGAAGTTGGCTATCTGTACTGGGCCAAGCGCGACGTGCAGAAGACCGCCGACCTGGCCGCACTGGCCGGCGCCCAGCGCCTGGAACTGTGCACCACCGACTATGCCGACAACCTCGCTGCGCGGAAGAACGCGGTGGGCGACAACGGCTTCGCCGGCACGCTCGCCATCCACTGCGGCTACTGGAGCGCGGAATTGCCCCGCGATGCACGCTTTGTCGCCATCACCGCCACCCGCCCGTTGAATGCCGTGCGTGTCACCGCGTCGCGCCAGTCCGTGCCGTTCCTCGGCCAACTGGGGGCGATGCCGGTCATCAGCGCCACGGCGGTAGCCCGCCGCACCGAACCGCAGGCCGCTTTCAGCGTTGGCTCGCGGTTGCTCAACGTCAACGGCAGCGCGCCGCTGCAGGGCCTGTTGCGTCTGGTCGGCATCGACCTCAACCAGACCCAGATCGGCAGCTACCAAGGCCTGGCCAACGTCAAGATCACGCCACGCGGATTGCTGGAAGCACTCGGCATCCCGGTGGCGGCGGACATCAATGCCGGTGAACTCAACAGCCTGTTGGCCGCCAACCAGATCAGCGTCGCCAAGCTGCTGGATGTCATGGCCGATCTGGCCGACCAACAAGGCGTGGCGGACATCAACCTGGGGCTGCTGCAGCAGAAACTGCTTGGCGTCGGCTTGAGCGATGTATTGGTGAAGCTGGGCTCCACCGCCACCAGCAGTGGCCTGTTCGCAACCATCGCAGGCGGCAGCAATGCGGCCAGCAGTGCGCTGGATGTGGACCTCAATGCACTGGACCTGCTCGGCACGAGCATCTCCATCGCCAACTCCAAACATGCAGTGGCTGTCCATCAACTGGATCTACCGCTGCTGCGGGCCAAAGCAAGCATCGTTGAACCGGCGTCCATCGCCATCGGCCCGGTGGGCACCACCGCCTACAACAGCCAGGTGCGGTTGTTCCTGGACATCGACTCGCAGTACCTGCCGCTGGGGCTGGGCCAGGTACTGGGCTTCCTCGGCACGCGCATCAAACTGCCCACCTACATCGATGTGATCGACGGCTTTGGCCGGCTGTCGGCCATCAACTGCAGCGCGCAGCCGGCCACCGCAACGGTCGATGTGGAAAGCCCCATCGCCAACATCTGCATCGGCAAGGCCACCACGCCGTGGGATTCCACCCGCGAGCTGTGCAGCACCGGGCTGGGCAACGAGCAACTGATCACCCTGCTCGGCCGCAATGTGCTCACCCACAAGATCGCATTGCCCGCATTGCCCAATCACGACCAGCTGGTACTCAGCGAGGGCCAGACCGGTACCGTCAAACCCAACGACCTGCAGGTAGGCCGGCTGGTGTCCGATCTGGTCGGTGCATTGCTGGGCACATTGCAGTCACTGTTTGCACCGCAAGGCAGCAACACCGATGCAGCCAAGGACCTTGCACACCAGTATCTGGAAGCGACCAAGGTCAACGGCCTCTATCAACCCGACGCGGTGGTTGCGGCATTGCGCGACGGCAGCGCCACCCTGCCGGCGCTGGGCAACTGGAACACGCAGATTCCCACCTGCGACTACTGGCTTCTCGGCTGTACCCCCAAGAAGGTGGACGGCAACGTGTGGGCCGGTTTCCTCTACGAAACCAACGTCAGCGACCCCAGCATCATCGGCGGCCTGCTCGACGTGCTCGGCATCACCTCCTGCAAGGGCCTGCTGGCCGGGCTGCTGGCCTACAACAGCTGCGTGGAAAACGCCCTGGCCAAATACCTGCAGACCAAACCCGGCGGCCTGAGCGGCACCGGCGGCTACAACCCGGTCACTGGCGGCGGCAGTTGTTCCAGTGTGCTGTGCCTGCTGCTCAAGCCGATCATCGACACCACCTTGCGGCCACTGCTCGACAGCGTGGGCAGGCTGCTGTCAGTGATTCTGTCCGACGTGCTGGGCCTGCAACTGGGCCGCAGCGATGTGCACATGCAGTCGATCCAATGTGGCCGCAGCCAGCTGGTCGAATGAGCCAGCCAACAGCCCGCCAAATCGTTGCGGCACAGCGCTTTTCGCCGCTGGGACGCGTGCTATGCTCGGCGCCGACCCGTACGCAATCAGCATCTGCGACGGCCATCGCAATTCGGGGGAATTACGAGGATCTATGAGAAGGATCGAGATATTGCCGGCCCGGTTCGCTTGGGCATTGCTGGTTGTAGGCCTCGTGGCCGCCCCTCAGGCATTGGCCGGGCGTTGGCAGCGCGGTGAAGCCGAGCCACCCGCCGCCCCCGCCAACAGCGAGGACACCGCCGTTGGCAACACCGTTGCCGAGCTGCAGCGGTTGATGAACAACCGCGAGCTGACCGAACTGCGCACCACTTACAACGGCAACTACGGCGCCAGCCTGTTGTTCCATGCCGACTCGATGAACTACTACGTGGCGCTGTTCCACGAGAAGGAGTTCTGGCGGGTCATCCGCACCGACTCGGTGGAGAATGCCGAGACGCTGTACGTCACCTTCGCCGACCAGACCAAGCAGCTGGCCCAGGTTTACCTGGACACGGTTCGCCTGCAGGCCGGCAAGGCCTACAGCGAGAAACTGGTGGCCTTGAACGAACGCCGCCTGCGCGGTCTGCAGCAGGAAGTGGAGCAGCAGCGCCAGCAGTCGATGCAGGTCAGCAACGCGCTGCAGGAGCGCAAGCAGCAGGCCGTGGCATTGAGCTCGGACCTGCGCGCCACCAACACCCAGCTCGAAACCCTGGACAAGCAGATCAAGGCGCTGCAGGCCCAGCAGATCAACCCGGAACTGTCGCTGCCTCCGGCACCTGCGGTTGCCCCGGCAGCTGCGGCGACACCGGTCGCGGAACTGCCAGCGCAGCACTGAACTTTCCTGCATTGCCCGCTCAGTGGCAGCCTGCCTTTGGCGCAGCGCTGCCCACCAAGCACCAGAGCCCCATTCGATCTTGCTGAGAGCGTCGAGTGGGTTTTTTTTTATGGTTTCCCTTGTGGGTTTCCCGGCCATCCAAGCCTCAATCGAGGCACTCGATCACGACCAGGGCACGGCACCGACGGCACCACCGGCAAAGGCGTGCGCCGCCTTCGACAAACCCCCTGCGTCCCGGTGGTTGAGAACCCGCGCAATCGTCGCCATAAAGAGATTTCCTGTCAGCCAGAATCCCGTCATGAGCGAACTCCCCCACGTTTTCGAAGCCACCACCGACACCTTCGAGGCCGAGGTTCTGCAGAAGTCGATGCAGACGCCCGTGCTGGTCGACTTCTGGGCCACCTGGTGCGGGCCATGCAAGAGCCTGGGGCCGCTTCTGGAGAAGCTGGCCGGCGAGTACAACGGTGCCTTCGAGCTGGCCAAGGTGGACGTGGACAAGGAGCAGCAGGTCGCTGCCGCCTTCCAGATCCGCTCGGTGCCCACGGTGTTCCTGATCAAGGACGGCCAGATCGTCGATGGCTTCCCCGGTGCCATGCCCGAAGGCCAGCTCCGCGAATTCCTCACCCAACACGGTGTGCTGCCGTTGGAAGCCACTGCGGTCGCCGCAGAACCTGAGGCGTTGCCGCAAGACCCGCAGGCCGAGGTCGCCGCGCTGCGCGAAGCCATCACCGCCGAGCCGGACAAGGACGAGCTCAAGCTCGACCTGGCGCTGGCCCTGCTCAAGACCGGTGCGGTCGAAGAAGCCGGCCCGCTGCTCGACGCCCTGCCCGCCAACCTGGCCACCGACGATCGCGCCGTGCGTGCACGAGCCCGCCTGGATTTCAGCAACGCACTCAAGGACGCACCGGCCGCCGATGTACTGGCCCAACGCATACTGGCCGACGGCAATGATCTGGAGGCGCGCTATCAACTCGGCATCCATCACCTGCTCGGCGGCGAGGACGAGGCGGCGCTGGAGCAGTTTATCGAGATGCTGCGTATCGACCGCAGCTTCCGCGACAACCTGCCCAAGAAGGCCCTGATCGACGCCTTCCGTGTCATCGAGGACGAAGATCTGGTCGGCCGTTACCGTCGCCGGATGTCCTCACTGCTGTTCTAAGCGATACACGTTCAGGCAGGCGAAACTCCGCCTGCCTGATAATGCGGCGCTGGATCAACACCATGATCGCGCCGCAGCGGTATTGCGGTATCCGGGGGGATGGAGATGCACGGCTTGGAAACCGGGCTCCGGGGGCCCGTACCTGAGGACGAGATTTCCGTGACCTTGCAGATTCCGCAGTTCCTGCACCTGTTTTCGAAGATGCTGCTTGTCAGCCTGTTGCTGCTCAACATCCCTTCTGCTGATGCACAGGACTGGAGCTACCGCGTCCGTCCCGGCGACAACCTCTGGGACCTGGGCGCACGCTATCTCAAGCCCTCCGTCCCCTGGCAACAGCTGAAACAGCACAACGCCGTCTCCGATCCTTACCGCCTGCCCCCCGGCCAGACCCTGCGCTTCCCGATTGCCTGGCTGCGGGTCGAGCCGGCGCCGGCACGCGTGCTGGCAGTGCGCGGCCCGGTGCAGGTAACCGGCATCGGGCCGGGCTCGCAGCCCGTGCGCGAGGGCATGCGACTGCCCATGGGCAGTGAAATCCAGACCGGTGCCGATGCCAGCGTAACGCTGGAATTCGCCGATGACTCACACCTGCTGCTGCGCGAAAACGCACAACTCCAGCTGGACCAGCTGAGCAGTTACGGCAGCACCGGCATGGTCGACACCCGCATCCGGCTGCAGCGTGGGCGCAGCAGCAGCCGGGTCACGCCGGCGCGCGGCCCGGCCTCGCGCTACATGATCACCGCCCCCACTGCGACCAGCAGCGTGCGCGGCACCGTATTCCGGGTGAGCGCCGGCGGTGCGACGGCCGCTGCCTCGACCGAGGTGGTGGAAGGCCGGGTACAGGTGAGCAACCGGCTTGGCCGACGATTGGTTGAACCCGGTTTCGCCGCCATCAGTGCCTCGAGCAGCGCCGCACCGGCACCGGTACACGCCCTGCTTCCCGCTCCGCACCTGGAACCATCCCAGCTGAGATTGGCGCCACTCCCCCTGCTGGCAGCCTGGCAACCGGTAACCGGTGCTGCCGGCTACCGCGTCGAGGTGGTGCAGGCCGATGCCCCCGAAGTGTTGCTGTTCGCCCGTGACCTGACCGAGCCCAGGCTGCAGATCGACGACCTGCCGCCTGGTCAGCTGCGACTGCTGGTGCGTGCGGTCAGCACCGAGGGAGTGGAAGGTCTCGACGCCGAACACGCCTTCACCGTCCCCGATGGCCTGCCGGCGCCGCTGACCCTGGCGCCGTTGCACGGCCAGACCATCCACCAGCCGCAGCCCCGCTTCGAATGGGCAGTGGTGCCCGGTGCAACCGGCACCGCGCTGCAGATCGCCCGCGAGCCGTTGTTCCTGCAGCCCGTGCTGGAACAGGAGGCACACGGCAGCCGTGCCCGCGCCGCGTCCGCGCTGGCGCCGGGCGACTACTTCTGGCGCGTGGCCTCGCTGGATGCACAGGGCCAGCGCGGTCGTTACGGTCAAGCGCTGCCGCTGCAGGTCAGCGATGCACCGCCAGACCCGCAGCTGCAGTCGGACAAGAGCCGCAAGGGCCAATTCACACTCCGCTGGCAGGCCGGACAAAGCAGCCAGCGCTACCGGGTGCAGATCGACCGCCGCAAGGATTTCTCCCGGCCGCTGCTCGACCGCGAAGTGGAAGTCCCGGAGGTCTCACTGAAACAACCCTGGCGTGGCGGCAACCTGTACGTGCGGGTGCAGACCCTGGATGACGATGGCTATGCCGGCCCGTTCTCGCCGGTGCAGCAGATCCAGCTGCCATGCAAGCTCTGCTACGGCACCGGCGCCGGCGCCCTGTTGCTGCTGCTCGCCCTATGAGAGTGCTGAGGCTGCGCTGGCATCAACACCTGCTGCTGGCCGCCGCAGTGGGTGCATTGGCTGGCTGGATCAGCCACACCAAGGTGTTCTGGCAGCAGGATGAAAGTGCCTACGACCAACTCGTCGGCAACTGGAACTACGAAGCCGACCCCAGCCTGTTGATCGTGGCCATTGATGACCACAGCCTGCAGCAGCTCGGGCAATGGCCTTGGCCTCGCGGCACCCATGCACGCCTGCTTGACCGCCTGCAGCAGGCAGGTGCCGAGCATGTCGCGCTGGACCTGTTGTTCATCGAACCCGACCGCAAGGACCGCGACCAGGACGCCTTGCTGGCCGACGCGATCAAGCGCAGCGGCAACGTGCTGCTGCCGGTACTGGCGGTAGCTCCCAGCGACGAGGCGGTGCCTGAAGAACTGATGCCGGTGCCGGTGATTTCCGCCGCGGCGGCACAGCTGGCGCATACCGACATCGAGATCGAAGGCGACGGTATCGCACGTGGCCTGTACCTCAAGGCCGGTATCGGCTCGGCCTACTGGCCCGCGTTGGGCATGGCCCTGGCCGGTCGGATTGATCCGGTGCCCGGGCTGCCCAGCCCGCAGGACTCAACCCTCACCCCTTACCAGTGGCACCGCGACAACTATGTCCGCCTGCGCTACGCCGGGCCGCCGGGCACGTTCCCGCAGGTGTCCTACAGCGATGTGCTGGAGGGCCGCATCGCACCGGGCCTGCTGCATGGGCGACGGGTGATCGTCGGCATGACCGCCAGCGGCGTGGCCCCGCGCCTGCTCACGCCTACCTCGCACGAGCGCTGGATGAGCGGCAGCGAGTACCAAGCCAATGTCGCCTCCATGCTGCTCGCACACCACGCCATCCTGCCGCTGATGCCGCTGGCGCAGATCTTCTTCGTGGCCCTGCTGGTGATGCTGTGCGCCATGGCCACCACCAGCTCATTGCCACCCTGGCTGGTGGGCGCGGTTGCAATACCGGCACCATTGCTGCTCAGTTTCATCCTGCTACGCGGCTTCAACCTGTGGTTCGCACCAGTGGCAGCCGTGGTCAGCATCATCGTCCTGCTGCTGGCTTGGGGCCTGTGGCGCATCCGTTACTGGCGCCGTCAGGCCAACCGCGACCCGCTGACCGGCCTGGCCAACCGCATGCGCTTTGAGGAAACGCTGCAGCTGGAGACCGATGCCGCACGCCGCAGCGGTCGTCCGCTGAGCCTGCTGCTGGTCGACGTGGACCATTTCAAGTCCTACAACGACACCTACGGTCACTATGTGGGCGACCGTGTTCTGCGCCAGGTCGCCAACACCATCGACGACCTCGCCCGCCGTCCGCGCGACCTTGCCGCACGTTTTGGCGGCGATGAGTTCGCGGTGATCCTGCCCGACACACCCCAGGCCGGTGCGGTGCAACTGATCGAAAGCCTGCTTGCACGCACGCGCCAGCAGGGCATCACCGTCGACAAGGGTCGACTGGCGCAGGTCAGCCTGACCATCGGCGTGTATACGGTGGTGCCGGCCGCGCAGGACACCCCGGCAAGCCTGTTCGAGGCCGCCGACGCCGCGCTGTACCGTGCCAAGGAAGCCGGCCGGGACACCTACGACGCCGATCCATCACCGCGCTGACATCCGCCAAACCATACGCATGCGAATGCTAGACTGGCCACCCCCAGTCTCCTCCGTCCTGCGATGAAAGCCAGCCTGTTCCGTTTCGGTATCAATCTGTGGCCGCCCTTCCTTTTCGCCGGCATCCATGTCACCGATATCAGCACCGACTACCGCTACGTTCGGGTCGAACTGCGGCAGCGGCCGTGGAACGTGAACTATGTGCGCACCCACTTCGGTGGCAGCCTGTTTGCGATGACCGACCCGTTCTGGATGTTGTGCCTGCTGCAGAACATGGGCAGCCGCTACTTCGTGTGGGACCGCGCCGGTGCCATTGAATTCCTCAAGCCCGGCCGCGGCGTGGTCTGGACCGAATTCAAGCTCGACGACGCCATCCTGGACGAGATCAAGCTCGCCACGGCTGGTGGTGACAAGTACCTGCACTGGTTCGAGAACGATGTCGTCGACGCCAAGGGCGAGGTCGTCGCCCGGGTCCGCAAACAGGTCTACGTGCGACTCAAGCCTGACGCTCGCAAACAGGATTGATCCAGCCGACCGATCATTGCCTGACAGCGGTGCCTGGCAGAGGCACCGAGAACGCAGCACCGTTGTCCTTGCCGTAGTAGGAGGCAACCTGCAGGCTGGCGCCATCATTGCCCAACAGCAGCGGCCGCGCTCCCTCGCGCAGACGTGCCGGCACCTGTGCCAACGCAGCGGCTGCATCGACGTGCGGGTTCGCCCGCAACCACAGCAACGCTTCAGCCAGACGCAGCCGCGCGCCAGCATCCTGCAGGGATGAACCGTAGTTGTCGTATGCCGGCCCGGAGATGCCCGCCACGATGCAGCCCACCGCATTGGCCGCACATTCCAGCCGCCATGTGCTGCTTGATGCATGCGACCAATGCACCGGGATATCAGCGGCCAACGCATCGACGGTGCGCTGGCTGCAAGCACCGGCCATCGACAGCGCAAGCAGGCCTTCGGTTTTCTGCTTGTCCAGGGCCAGCCAGCCAAACCCGACGGGGGTGATCTCAAGGCTGCCGCTGACCATCGCGAATTCCCCCTGCATCGCGGGACACAGGCTCAGCGCCTGCGGCGCCGGCGCAACGAACACGCCTTCGCACGTTGCCGGCAATGGATGCGCCACCGGCAGCTCGGCCAGCACCGACGCCAGCAATCGAACGTTGCCGCCGACCATCGCGGCACCAATGTTGGCCGGCACCAGACCGTCGCCATGCGACATCAGCACTTTTGCAGTGCGCACATCACTGCAGATGCCGGCCAACGCCTCGTCGCTGCGCCCCTGCACATGGGCAAGCGCATGCGCAGACAGCGAACGTTGCAGCAAGTTGAAGCTGGGAATGGGCAGCCGTCCGTCGGCAACAAAGCGACTGCGGTAGTGGCTGTCGCCAGACAGTGCGTTGATCCGCGTCAGCAATCCGCGCTGCCCGACAAGCGCCGCCTCCACTGCGGCAGGGTTGGCGCGCACCAGCGCCAGACAATCGGCCTGCCGCCAGCGGCAAGGCAAGGTCGCATCGGCCACCTCGCGGTAACGGAGCTGCGCGACGCTGGCCGTGGCTGACGGTGTGAACGGCGCATCACCCGGCAGATCAGCCAGACGTTGAACGTCCTCGGCAATGATCGCCGCGCGCTCGGCATCGGGCACATCGTCGAAGCCGAGCAGCCAGATGCCATCGAACGCATTGCCGCCCGGCGGCGGCGCTACCGCCGCTGGCCGCAACAGCGCCAAGGCCTCCCGTTGGGCCGCCGGCATCGGCATCAGCCGCGACAGCGTCCATACCCCGACCACCACCAGCAGCCCCAACGCCACGCCCCACAGACTCCAACGCACCACGTTCAACACAGCGTTCTCCCCCTGCATCCGTCCCTGAACCAGGCCGAGCTTATCGGCCCCTGTCGTACCGCTACAATCAGCGCATGTCCGCCGATGCCGTGTCCCCCTCCCCCCGCCCCTCCCTGCAACGTCTTTTCCTGACCGGCCTGCTTACGCTGCTGCCGATCTGGCTGACCTGGGTGGTCGTCAAATTCGTGTTCGTGCTGCTATCGGGCATCAGCAGTCCGCTGGTGATCCCGCTGTCCGAGCGTATCGCTGCCTCGTTCCCGCACTACCTGGGTTGGATCAAGGTGGAGTGGATGCAGGACCTTACCGGCCTGCTGGCCACCGTGCTGGTGATCCTGGTGGTGGGCATTCTCAGCCGCCGCGTGATCGGCCAACGGCTGCTGCGCTGGTTTGGTGCGGTGATCCGCCGTATCCCGTTGGCCAGCATCATCTATGACAGCGCCAAGAAGCTGCTGGACATCCTGCAGACCCAGCCCGGCAGCACCCAGCGCGTGGTCCTGATCGACTTCCCGCACCGTGACATGAAGTCGGTCGGCCTGGTCACCCGCGTCATCCGTGAAACCGGCACCGGCCGCGAGTTGGCCGCCGTCTACGTGCCAACCACGCCCAACCCCACCTCCGGTTACTTGGAAATCGTACCGGTGGAGTTGCTCACCCCCACCGACTGGACGGTGGACCAGGCGATGAGCTTCATCATCTCCGGTGGCGCGGTCGCTCCTGAAACGGTGCCATTCACCCGCACCGCAGACCGATAGAACGCCTGGGCCGGGTGAACAGGAGCGCGACGTGAGTGAGGGCTGCAGCATCGGCTTGCTGCAGGTGAACACGGGAGCAATGCCCTCATGCACTCCCGCGCCCCACTCCCATTCACTCACTCACGCCGTATAGCCGTAGCCGTCGATATCGGGCAAGCTCCCGGGCCAGTGTGTTTTCGGAACAACCGATGCCTTCCAGCCCGCTTCGCATTCTTGCGCTCGCAATCGCTTCAATCATGACGCTCTCCGCCACGGCACCTGCCGAGGCCGCCAAGAAAAAGAGCCAGCGCCCGACTGCGTCGCAGAGCCGCGCCGCCAAACCCAGGCCGCGCACCGCGCCGCGACCGGCCCCCCGCCGCGCGGCACCGGCACCGCTGCCAGTCCGCCAGGACAAGGCCAGCCAGCTGAACCGCATCTACGACGAGTACTGGGATGCCTCGATGCGGTTGAACCCGTTGCAGGCCACATTCCAGGGCGACACTCGTTTCAACGACCAGCTTCCCAATTTCCTGTCATCGGCCTCACGCCAGCAATCCCATGACTTCATGGTCGAGTGGCTGGGCAAGGTGGAGAAAGTAGGCCCCGATGGCCTGCAGGGCCAGGACCTGCTCAGCTACGAAATCTTCCTGCGCGATGCGCATGTGTCATTGGCCGGTGAGCAATACCCGACCTGGATGATGCCGATCAACCAGTACTACAACCTGTCCAGCATCATCGCCGTGCTCGGCTCCGGTGCCGGTGCGCAGCCGTTCCGCACGGTCAAGGACTACGAAAACTGGTCGCGGCGTTCACTGGGCATCCCGGGCCTGTTCGAGCAGGCCATCGCCAACATGCGCGAAGGCATGGCCGCGGGCGTGGTGCAACCGCGCACGCTGATGGAAAAGGTGCTGCCGCAGCTGGATGCGGTGATCAAACCGACCGCCGAGGAAAGCCTGTTCTGGGGCCCCATCCGCAACCTGCCTGAAGACTTCTCCGCCGCAGACAAGGCGCGGCTGACCGCCGAATACAAACGCATGATCGAGTACCGGATCATGCCGGCCTACCGCTCGCTTCGCGGCTTCATCGCTACCGAGTACATGCCGGCCACACGCCGCACCGATGGCATGAGCGCACTGCCCAATGGTCAGGCCTGGTACGCCTACAACGTAGCCAGCAGTACCACGCCGGTGCGCACGCCGGCGGAAATCCACGCGCTCGGTGAGCAGGAAGTAAAGGATCTGCAGGCACGCATCACCACGGTGATGAAAGACGCCCGGATCCGCGGCTCGATGCAGAAGAATTTCAACGCGATGCGCAGCGATCGCCAGTTCGTCTTCAAGGACGCCAATGCGCTGCTTGCGCGTTACCGCGAAACCGGTCAGCGCGTGGAAGCGGCCCTGCCGCGCATGTTCAACCAGCGCCCCAAGGCCGCACTGGAAATCAAACCGGTGGAACCGGAGCGCGCGCTCACCGCCAGCGCCGCCAGCTACCAGCCCGGCAGTGGCGACGGCCAGCAACCCGGAGTCTTGTACGTGAACACCAGCGACCTGCCCTCGCGCAAGCGCTGGTCGGTCACCCTGCAGTATCTGCACGAGGGCATTCCCGGCCATCACTTCCAGCTGGGCGCACAGCAGGAACTGGCAGGCCTGCCGCGCTTCCGTCGCCTCGGTGGCGATGTCGCCTTCGTCGAGGGCTGGGGTCTGTATGCCGAATCGCTGGGTGAAGAGCTTGATCTCTACAACGATCCCTACGACCACCTGGGCTATCTGCAGACCACCTTGCTGCGCACCGTGCGACTGGTCGCCGACACCGGTTTGAATGCCAGCGGCTGGAATCGCCAGCAGACCATCGATTACATGGTCGACAATGCCGACATCTCGGCCACGGATGCCGCCTCCGAAGTGGAGCGTTTCATGGCGCTGCCCGGGCAGACGCTGGCGCTGCGCGTCGGCGAGATCAAGATCAAGCTGCTGCGCGACAAGGCCAAGGCCGCGCTGGGCGAGCGCTTCGATGTGCGCGAATTCCATCATGAGATATTGAAGGACGGCTCGATGCCGCTGGATATTCTGGAAGCCAAGATCGACCGCTGGATTGCCAGCAAGAAAGCCTGACAACCAACCCAGGAGTTGCCATGTACCGGTGGATGTACCGACTCGCCCCGCTGTGCCTGTTCGCGTTCTCCACCGCCATGGCGGCCCCCGTCGTGGCACCGCCGGACCCCGGCATCGATGCCTTGATGCAGCGTTATGACGGCCAGGTCCCCGGTGCATCGGTGCTGGTGCTCAAGGACGGCCAACCCGCGTTCCGGCGCAGCTACGGATTGGCCGTGGTCGAAGACCGCACCGCGGTCACGCCGGCCAGCAATTTCCGCCTGGCCTCGGTGAGCAAGCAGTTCACCGCCGCAGCCGTTCTGCTGTTGGCCGAGGACGGCACGTTGTCCATCGACGATCCACTGAAGAAATGGCTGCCCAGCCTGCCCACCGTGGCCGACGGCATGACCCTGCGGCAGTTGCTCAGCCACACCAGCGGCCTGCTCGATTACGAAGACCTGATGGATCCGGCCGACACCCGCCAGGTACACGACATCGACGTACTGCGGCTGCTGGAAAAAGAGAACCGCACCTATTTCGCCCCCGGCAGCAGCTACCGCTACAGCAACAGCGGCTACGCGCTGCTCGCATTGGTGGTGGGTAAGGCATCGGGCAGCGATTTCGCCACATTCCTGCGCCAGCGCATTTTTCTACCGCTGGGCATGACCCATAGCTACGCGCACCAGGACGGCGTCGACGACGTACCCAACCGCGCCTACGGCTACAGCGAAATCGACGGGCGTTGGCAGCGCACCGACCAGAGCACCACCAGCGCGGTGCTTGGCGACGGCGGCATCTATTCCTCAATCGACGACCTGGCCAAGTGGGACGCCGCGCTGTACGACGAACGCCTGCTGCGCCGCAGTTCACTGCAACTGGCCTTCAGCCCGGCGACCAGAACCAACGAGCCGGATGTGCCGCATTACGGCTTTGGCTGGCGCATCAATGGAGATGCGCTGTGGCACAGCGGCGAGAGCATTGGCTTCCGCAACGTGATCGTGCGGTATCCCAAGCAGAAGCTGACGGTGATCGTACTGACCAACCGCAATGAACCAGAACCCTATTCACTGGCGATCGACATCGCCCGCCGCTGGCTGGATGCAGCGCGATGAAACTGCTGGCCGGCATCCATCATGTCGCCGTGATCAGCGCGGACTATGCACGTTCGCGTGACTTCTATACGCGCATCCTGGGGCTGGAAGTGATCGCGGAGAACTTCCGCGCCGAGCGCGGCTCGTGGAAGCTGGACCTGCGCCTGCCCGATGGCAGTCAGCTGGAGTTGTTCTCCTTTCCCAATCCACCCGCGCGTCCAAGCCGGCCGGAAGCGTGTGGCTTGCGCCATCTGGCGTTCCGCGTGGACGCATTGGATGACGTTGTCGCCCATCTACAGCGCGAGGGCGTAGCGTGCGAGCCGATCCGTGTGGATGAGTTCACCGGTCGGCGTTTCACCTTCTTTGCTGATCCGGATGATCTGCCGCTGGAGTTGTACGAAGGCGAGTGAGGCTTTTGGCTCCTTTGGCTTTTGGCTCCTTTGGCTTTTGGCTCCTGATTTAGCCCCTCTCCCGCCAGCGGGAG
>NZ_LDJI01000090.1 GCF_001431415.1 Stenotrophomonas humi
TAGGTGAGCAGCGCGCAGACCAGCACGATCGACAGCATCGCGCGCTTGGCGCCAACCAGTTTGATGGTGGCGCTGACGATGGATTTGGAAAAGCCCGAGATCTCGATCAGCTTCCCGAACACCGCGCCGAGCACGAATACCGGGAAATACAGCTTCAGGAAACCGACCATCTTGTCCATGAACAAGCCGGTGAACATCGGCTGCACCAGGGTCGGGTCGGTCAGCAGCACCGCGCCCAGCGCCGCCACTGGCGCGAACAGGATCACGCTGTAGCCGCGATAGGCGACGAACATCAGGAAGCACAGGGCCGCCAGTACGATCAGAAACGACATCCACGACTCCCGGCCAATACGATGCGGCGAGTATCGGGATGTCGGTGCGGGTGGCCCACTGTACGAAGGGACGATACGCAGCCGACTAACGCCTCGTTAACTTGCGCAGCATGGGCGGCATCCTTTTGCCGTCGCGTCATACCCGGGAGGAGGGAGACCAATGAAGCGCAAGTATCTGAGCATGGCCATCGGTGGCATTCTGC
>NZ_LDJI01000091.1 GCF_001431415.1 Stenotrophomonas humi
CCCTGCGTTCGGGCACTGCAGCATCATGTAGTTGACGTCGAAATTGAGCTTGTCGACCAGGAAGTCGATGAACGCGCGCACTTTCGGTGACACCATGCCGCCACCGGCGAAGACCGCGTTGAAGTCATACTCCGGCCCGGTCCAACCGGCCAGTACGCGACGCAGCATGCCCGACTCGACGAACGGCTTGGCCATCACGTCGCTGCTCAACATCAGGCCCTCACCGGCCACCAGCATGGTGTTCAACGCGGCTGGGTCATTGGCGACCAGTGCCGGGTTGACGATGAATTCCTGCATCTCGCCACCGGCTTCGGCCAGCGTCCAGCTGAAGCGGTTGTTGTGGTTGTGGGCCTTGCGTACCGCCAGCGTGCGGTGGAACTGCAGCTCGCTGGGATGGCGCGGCTCGCCGTAACGTTGAATGTAACCGGGGCTGGCGAACACCTGGCTGCGCAGCCGGCCCAGCTTGCGCGCGACCAGGTTGGAGTCGGGCAACGGCCCGACCCGCAAGGCCATGTCGGTTTCGCCCGCGATCAGGTCCAGCTTCTCGTTGCCCAGATGCATGTCGACACGGATTTCCGGGTACTGCGCCTGGAACTGGTTCAGCAATGGTGCGATCCACATCGTGCCCATCGAGTAGGGCACGGTGAAGCGCAACCAGCCGCGTGGGCCGGACTGCAGCTGGCTCACCGCGCTTTCGGCCTGCTCCAGTTCACGGGCAATGCGCTGGCAATGTTCGTAGTAGACGGTGCCGGCTTCGGTCAGGCCGAGGCGGCGGGTGGTTCGATTCAACAGGCGCGCACCGAGCCGGCTTTCCAGTTCCTGCACCTTGCGGCTGACGGTGGTCTTGGGCTGCCCAAGCAGGCGGGCGGCTGCGGTGAAACTTCCTTGTTCGACCACCTTCACGAAGATCAGGGTGTCATTGAGATCGTTGGCCATGGGGGGCGCTCTAGCGGCAGCGGGATTGTGCCGGCGACGGGATGATTATTCCCTTGAATTCGTACTAATCAAGTCTGGATTAGAGGATTACTGTTTCGTCCTCCGCCAAGTCCGGATTTGCAGCCATGCGCCTGCGCCACCTCGCCCCGTTCCGTCAGACCCGCCGTACTCCGGCGTTCTCTGGTAATTCCAATTACCGTTTTTCGGTCAACAACCTGAATCCATTGAACTTTGAAAGCCTTTTCAAGGATTCCGAAGTGGCCGCCAAGCGCGTGGGTGAGGGCGTGATTCGGGATGGTCTGGTGCGTTGCCTGCGGTTCTTTGTCCCATCAGTGGGAGAAAAATTTCCGTGAGCGGGACACTGCTCCCGCGTATTCAGCGATTCCGCAACGTCGCTTTCAAGGGTGCGTGCGCAGCGCTGCGCGGCAGTGCCCCGGAATGTTGCGCCGCGCATGGCTGCATACCCGCTCGATTTGGACTTTCGTTTTCCTTCCACTCCCCCATGGATGCATGACATGAACGGTATCTCCTTCCCCTCCCGCATCACGCGGCGCATTGCCACTTTCGGCATGTCCGCGCTTGCCCTTGCCGTCCTCGCCGCCTGCAGTGGCGGTCACGCCGAAGAAGCCGGCATGCCGCCAGCGCCCGAGGTCAGCGCCGCGCCGGTGCTGGTCAAGCAGGTCAGCCAATGGGACGAGTTCAGCGGCCGCGTCGAAGCGGTGCAGAGTGTTGAACTGCGCCCGCGTGTGTCCGGCTACATCGACAAGGTCAATTACGTCGAAGGCCAGGAGGTGAAGAAGGGCGACGTGCTGTTCACCATCGATGCGCGCAGTTACCAGGCTGAGTTCAACCGCGCACAGGCCGAACTGGCGCGCGCTCGCACGCAGGCGGCACTGGCACGCAGTGAATCCGAGCGCGCCCGCCGCCTGGCCGAGCAGCAGGCCATCGCAGCGGAAACGGCCGAGCAGCGTCGCGCTGCTGCCGATCAGTCCGGTGCGCAGGTGATGGCGGCACAGGCCGCACTGGATGCCGCGCGCCTGAACCTTGAGTTCACCAAGGTGCGCGCGCCGATTGATGGCCGTGCCGGGCGCGCGCACCTTGGTGAACTCAAGGT
>NZ_LDJI01000092.1 GCF_001431415.1 Stenotrophomonas humi
CCGTACCAGTTCGAGAGCGGCATGGTGCCGTGTTGCGTGGACGCGCGTGGCAGCGATCCGGTACCGGAGAACGACAGCCACGGCGAGTTGATCTACACCATCGCCGAATACTGGCGACACACCGGTGATCTCGCCTTCCTGCAACGCATGTGGCCGCATGTGCAGGGCGCGTGGCAGTACATGGAAACTCTGCGGCTGAGCGAGCGCACCGAGGAGAATCGTGCGCGTCATCCGGGCTTCTACGGGATGATGCCGGCCTCGATCAGTCACGAAGGCTATTCGGCCAAGCCGGTGCATTCGTACTGGGACGATTTCTGGGCATTGCGTGGCTACAAGGACGCAGCCGACATGGCGGCCGCGCTTGGTCTGGAAGAGGAGGCGCTGGTGATGGCGGCCTCGCGCGATCAGTTCCGCCAGGATCTGAACGACTCACTGCTGGCGACCATGCAGTCCCACAGGATCGACTACCTGCCGGGCTCGGTGGAACTGGGTGACTTCGATGCCACCTCCACCACGATCTCACTGGCGCCGGGCGGCGAACAGGGGCGCTTGCCGCAGCCTGCGTTGAACAACACCTTCGAGCGTTACTGGGCGCACTTCGTGGAACGCCGCGATGGCAAGCGCCAGTGGAAGGACTACACGCCTTACGAA